>CAVPTV010000008.1:0-70296 GCA_963708765.1 uncultured Alphaproteobacteria bacterium
GCGCAAGGTCGCAAATTCGTATCACGCTCGCGGGTCAATCGCCGCGGCATTGAGGCCGTTCACGCGGCCAATATCCGAACGAGAGGAGCTCCATGCCGCAGGCATCATCGATCACCCGTCGCACTGCATTGGCCGCCATCACGGCGGCGCTCGCTGCCCGCGCTCCGCGGCGGCCCAGCCGGCGTGCCGGCGGATTTCCCGAAGCGGCCGCTGACGTTGATCTTGCCGCTCGCGCCCGGCGGCCCGGTCGATACGCTCGGCCGTCTGCTGGCGCAGGAATATCAGGCGCGCTCCGGGCACCCTGCCGGCGTGGAAATCGCACCGGCGGCGCCGGCAATATCGGGATCGACGCGGTGCGACGGGCGGCGCCGGACGGCACCACGTTGCTGGTGATCCCGGCCGGCAATTTCACCATCAATCCGACGCTGATGTCCAACCTGACATTCGACGTCGAGCGCGATTTCGCGCCGATCACCATCCTCGGCACCGCGCCCAATCTGCTCGTCGCCTCACCGCAACTCGGCGTCAGGACGATCCCGGAGCTGATCGCCAAGAGCAAGCAGGCGAATATCTCGATGGCTCGCCCGGCGTGGGCAGCCAACTTCATTTGGCGGTGGAGCTGTTCAAGCAGAAGACCGGCGTCGAGATCACCCACGTCCCGTATCGCGGCACCCAGCCGGCGCTGACCGACCTGCTGGGCGGGCACATCGATCTCCTGGTCAGCAATCTTCCCGTCGTCCTGCCGGTCATCAAGGAGGGCAGGGTGGTGCCGCTCGCCATGACCACGGCCGAGCGCAACCCGTTGACGCCGGACGTCCCGACGCTCGCGGAGGCGGGCGTGCCGGGCATCGACGTCACCTCCTGGTACGGGCTGCTGGCGCCGCGCGCGACCCCCAGGCCGGTGCTCGAGGCGATCTTCGCGGTCACGAGCGACATCCTCAAGTCGCCGGCCCTGCAGCAGAAGCTCGAGGCGCAGGGCCTCAACGTCAAGATCGAGACGCCCGACGTGTTTGCCGAGCGCATCCGTCGCGAGACCGCGATCTGGCGAGAGCTGATCCGGCAACGCAACATCACGGCCAATTAGACTTGTCCCAAGAGCCGCACTTAGCCGCGGGCAGCGTCCCGGAACCAGGCGCCGGAGGCGACCGCCGCGAGCACGGTCACTCCATAGACCGACCAGGCCGAGCGCAAGCGCGGCGAACAGCCAGTGCAACGAGCCGGTCACGCGCAGCGCCACCCAGCCGCCTACGACCACGATGGCCAGGCGGATGAATCCGGCCGACAGCGGCCAGAACAGTCGGCCCGCGCCCTGCGATGCGAAATAGAGCGCAAGCCCCATGCCGAAGAACCCATAGGTCGGCCCCACGATGCGCAAGGAGACGATTCCCGCCTCGACCACGCTGGGATCGGTGCTGAACAGCGTGATCCACACGTGCGGCCAAACGGCTGCGGCGATGCCGATCGTCTCGGTGACGGTGAAAGCGATCGCGCCGCCGACCAGGGCGATGCGCAGCGCCCGTTGCCGTTGGCCGGCGCCGATATTGGTGCCCACCAGCGCCACCAGCGGCGCGCCGAGGCCGAAGACGATCGGTATCAGCAGATATTCCAGCCGCGCGCCGGTGCCGTAGCCGGCCGCGGCGCCAGGCTCCGGCGGCGGTCGCGACCAATGCGGTGGCAAGCGCGATGATCACGTTCGTCTGCAACGAGGTGATCGCAGCGAAGGCGCCCACGCCCAGGATGTCCCGGAACAAGCGCCAGCGCAGACGCGACAGCCGCAAGCGAGCGAGATTGCGTCCGGACAGGATGTACCAAGCGAGCACCGCGGTGCCGGCCGCGTAGAACAGGAGGATCGCCACGCCGCCGCCGGCAATGCCGAGCGCCGGGAACGGGCCGATCCCGAAGATCAGCATTGGCGACAACGGCACCAGAACGACCACGCCGGCGCAGATCACCGCGGCCGGCACCAGCATGTTGCCGGTGCCGCGGATGACGCTGGCCAGGCCGTTGAGCAGCCAGAGCAGCACGATGCCGGCGAACACCACGTTCGAGTAGCTCAGCGCCGCCTCGAGCTCGCCGCCTTCGCCCCCGAGCGCGCGGTAGATCGGCCGCCCGAACACGAGCATGACGATGGAGAACAAGCCGCCGAGCACGACATTGATGACGACTGCGTGCAGCACCAGCGCGTCGGCTTCGTCCCGCCGGCCGGCGCCGAGCGCCCGCGCGATCGCGGACGAGATGCCGCCGCCCATGGCGCCGGCGGAGATCATCTGCATCAGCATCACGCCCGGAAAGACCAGCGCCATGCCGGCCAGCGCATCGGTGCCGAGCCGCGACACGAACCAGGTCTCGATCAGTCCGGTCGCGGCCTGCGCCAGCATGACGAGGACATTGGGCCACGCCATCCGCAACAAGGTCGGCACGATCGGGCCTTGCAGCAGCACGCGGGTGCGCGGGTTGAGCTCGACGGCCGGCGCTTTGGCGACGGCCGCGCCGCCAGGATCGAGGTTCATGGCTTTGCCTATTGCGACGACGCTCATCTCGTAGTCCTGGTTCGCGCGCCGCGTTCGGGCGGCACCGGCGCTGGATCCTGCTCCTGCGATGCGGCCCTGCGGCCGGCCGACGCGTACCGTCGTCGCGTGCGCTCGCCGGCGGCGGGACCGGGCGCGAGTGCGTATTCGGGTTGCTTGATCGGCCGCCCGGTGGCCCGATCGACGAGGATCGGCTCCACGGCCGCGCCGGTCTTGGTGTCGATGAGATGCACGCTCGCGCCCTCAGGCGCGAAGTGCCTGTTGCCCCAGGCCATCAGCGCGATGAGGACCGGGCGGAAATCGCGCCCGCGCGCGGTCAGCACGTATTCGTCGCGCGGCGGCCTTTCGCTGTAGCGGCGGCGCTCCAGCAGTCCGGCCTCGACCAGGGCATCGAGCCGCCGCGTGAGCATGTTGGGCGCGATGCCGAGACTCTTCTGGAACTCGTCGAAGCGCGTCATCCCATGCAGCGCGTCGCGCAGGATGAGCATGCTCCACCACTCGCCCACCCGCTCCAGGCTGCGGGCGATCGGACACGGCATGTTGCCAAAGCTCTTGCGCTGCATTGACCAAGTGTAGGCCAGTGACTATCATGATGCAAGTAACTGGCTTGAGTTCGACCGCAAGGCTGCTATGCGAGGCGCGGGGCCTGCATATCGGGTCGTTGCCGGCATACGGTCGAGTCGAGTTGACGGGCAGAGGGAAGCTCATGACGGGAACGGACGGCCTCGGCGGCGCCCAGCGCCTTCATCTCGAGGAGCTCAGCGTCGGACAGCGTTTCACCAGCGGCACGCACGTCGTCGACGCGGCGCAGATCAAGGCGTTTGCCGCGCAATTCGACCCGCAGCCCTTTCATCTCGATGACGACGCCGCCAAGGAAACGCTGTTCGCCGGCTTGGCGGCGAGCGGCTGGCACACGGCCGCGATCACCATGCGGCTCCTGGTCGAGTCCGGCTTGCCGATCGCCGGCGGGATCATCGGATCCGGAGGCGAGGTCAGTTGGCCGAAGCCGACGCGCCCAGGTGACGTCCTGCACGTGGTGAGCGAAATCGAGGAGGTGACGCCATCGCGATCGCGCCCGAATCGCGGAATGGTGAGAGTGCGCAGCGAAACGCGCAACCAGCGCGACGAAGTCGTCCAGGTCCTCGTCTCGAAGCTTGTTGTGCCCCGCCGCGTCCCGGCGCTGCAGCCCGAGTAGTCGAGCCCGAGGCGGCGGCTCGTAGGATTACCGGGAGGCCGCTCGTCCCGTCTGTCTTCGACATAGACGCGGATTTTGGACGGGTGATACAAGGACCCATCCGTTCATGGACACCGCCGCATTGTCATCCCGCATCCGCATCGGCGACATCGATGTTGCCTATCGTATCGTCGGGCGCGGAAAGCCCGTGCTGCTGCTGCACGGTCTCGCCTGCGGGCAACGCATGTGGTTTCACCAGCGGCGAGCGCTGTCCAGCCGGTACACGGTGATCACTTACGACCTGCGCGGCCACGGCTTCAGCGATGCGCCGGAGGACCCGGCACGCTACTCGGCCGGCCATCTGTTGCACGATCTGGAGCGGCTGATCGACGCCTTGAAGCTCGACAAGGTGGCGCTGCTCGGGTTCTCGCTCGGAGGCGGTCCGGCGCTGGCGTTCGCAGCCCGAAGACCCGAGCGGCTGTCGCACCTCATCCTGGCCGACGTCGGAGCCGGCGCCGACGATGCCTGGCGCACGCAATGGCTTGCGCGCCGCTGGGTCGACTTTGCGCAACGCACGCAATGGGACGAGCTGATCCCGGACATGCTGCGCAGCGAGTTCTTCAAGGCCTACAGCAATCGCGGGCCACGCTATCGTTGTCACATGGGCGGCCTGATCCGCAGGACGCCGCTGGTCGGCCTGCGTCATACGCTGTCGGAGGTGCTCGGCAAGCGCAATTCGCTGTTCCGGATGAAGAGCACGTTGCGCTCGATCAAGGTGCCGACGCTCGTGATGCTCGGCCACCACGACTACGTGTGCCGCAACGCCTCGCGGCTGCTGGCCGACACCATCCCGGGCGCCACGCTCCGCAAGATCGAGGGCGCCGGCCACATGGCTCCCTTGGAGCAGCCGGGGCAATTCAATCAGGCGCTTACGGCGTTCCTCGGCTGAGGCCATGCGCGACTCGACGCAGGCCCGGCTGCGCGGCTGGGCCTGCGTTGTCGGTGGCGACGATCAGTCCTGTGAGCCCATCAACCCGTAGCCGCGCTCGATCTGGCCTCGAATGAAAGGATCCGGATCGCGGCCCATCACCTTGCCGCGCACGACCACATCCTTCGGGTCCCTGGTGGCGTGCGGCCCACTTTGGTGGCTGTCGCCGTGATTGGGCTGCGCATAGACCGGCTGAGCCGCGATGAGAGCGGCGGCAACCGCTGATGTCGCGAGCATGCTGCGAACGAGCGTCTTCATGTCGAACTCCTCTTGATCGCTGGATCTCCACTCTGCAAGTAGTCACGCGATGCAGAAGGGGTGTGCTCGAACTTGCGGCGGCGCCTTGCGGCGGATTGCGGCGATTGCGGCCGGCCCCAGGGGCAGGACCGGCCGCAGCGAGCCCGGCTCGGGGAGGGGGCGAGAGGAGGATAACCGGGCGAGCATCAATCTAGCCATCTACGCGGAAACGACTATGCGTGGATTGCCCTGATTGGTCCGGTCTTGCGCGATCCTGCAGTCTCGATCTCTCTGTCAGAACTCAGCCGCTCAAGAAACCGCCGCGAAAATAGATCAGCGGATCACCGCTGCCGCGCGCGATGACGTCGACCACGCGGCCGATGGCGACGGTGGTGGCGAAGTGGTCGATGGTCTTCTCCAGCGCGCAATCGAGCACGCCGATGGCGTCGTTGAAGACCGGTGCGCCCGTGCTCAGCGTGCCCCAGCGGCCGGGTTCGAAGCGGGCGGAGCCTTTGATGCCGGTCTTGCCGCCGAACATGTCGGCGATCGTTTGCGCGTCGCGGCCGAGATAGTTGATCGCGAAGTGGCGTCCGTGCAGCACGGCGGCGAGCGCCGACGTCTTGCTGTCGATCGAGACCAGCATGGTGGGCGGGTCGGCGCAGACATGCGTCGCCGACAAGCCGAGGAAGCCGGCCGGGCCGTCCGCGCCTTGCGCGGTGACGATCGTCGCACCGGTCGCGCGCTCGCCCAAGGTCGCGCCAGAAAATCTTGGCGTCGATGACCTTGGCGCGCGGATCGGTTGGTCCCGGTCGGGTCCATCATGTGGTCCCTTCGTGCGGCAGCGATGCCGATCGCGCGCTACGGCCGATCCTCCATGCGCTCCGGCGGCATCGACCAGATCCACTGATCGTGGCCCGCCGAGTAGGTGCGGGCGGTCTGAGCGGGGTTGCGGTTGATCAACGGCCGCAGGAAGTTCGGATGCGTCATGCTGCGCACCTCGTGCTCGATCGCGAACAGGTGACGGCCGGACTCGAGATCGACGATGTCGCGGAAGCGATACTGATATCTGTTGTCCTCGGTCGTGACCAGGTTCTTCGCCATCAACCGACGGTACGGGCCGGAAAAGTTCGCCACATAGATCTGGATGTGATGCTCGTCGAACTCCGGCAGCGGCCGGTCGGTCTCGCGGAAAAGCAAATATTGGTTCTGTCCGACCGTGACGCGCGCGACCGTTCCGTCCTCAAGGAGCTCGGCCGGCGCTTCGATCATTTGCGCATAGAACCCCGCGATGCCTTTCGCGGTCCCGGGCGGCACGTCGAGCTCGACATAGGGGATGCCCAGCGTGATGCGGCCGAAGCGTGCCGCATCGGGCTCGTGGCAGCGGATCTGGTTGCCCCACGGGCAGACCGCCTCGACATAGTCGTTGTGCTCCGCGAAGTTGAATTGCGTTCCTTCGAGCTTCTTGCGCACGGACGCGAGCCGATCCAGCAACGCCTGCCGGCCCGAGATCACGATCCCGGTGCGGCCGCGCAGGCGTCGCGCCGAGCCCGACGGCAGGTGAAATTGGCTGCGGCCGACGTTCACCCACATGTTGTCGTCGGACACCATCAGATATGGATCGCGCGTAAGCCCCAGACCCGCAACGTAGAATAGCGCCGCGAGACGCTGGTCGGGGATGTTGACGTTGACGTGCTCGAGGTGGACCGCGTTGCCCAGGTCCTCGGCCGCGCGGTTGTAGATCTGTTGCATGCTGCCACTCTCCGAGATTTCTTGGCGTCGAGCGACTATAGCATGACAGCCGCGGCCGGGAGTACCGCCGACGGTCTCGTCGTTCATGGACGTTGCCGCCGCCGAGGGCTTGAAAGTCGCCGAAAGATAGGGATCAAGTGGACCCCTGACCCGAGCAATTCGCTATTCGCCGGCAAGACCCATGTCGCAACTCGCCACCGAAATCGTCGACCGCATAGCCTCGGCCGAGGCGACCCGATGACCGCGCCGCTCGACCTACACGATCGCGACGCCCCGATCTTTGCGCCGGAAGCGTTCCGCTTGAGCGATGCCCAGGCCGAGCTGATCGCTCGGGCGCGGACATTCGGCCGCCGCGTGCTGGCGCCGCGCGCGGAGAAACACGATCGTGAGGCCACTTTCCCGATCGAGAACTTCCGCGACATGCATCCGGAAGGCCTGCTCGCGATCTGCATCCCGAAGGAGGAGGGCGGTCTCGGCGCCGATTTCCAGACCTATTGCCTGGCCGCCGCGGAGCTCGGCCGCTTTTGCGGGGCGACCGCGCTCTCCTGGAACATGCATGTGTGCTCGACGCTGTGGTCGGGCGCGCTGGCCGACGACTTGCCGATGGCTCCGGCCGAGCGCGCGGCGCACAACGCCCGCCGCCGTACCCATTATCGGCGCATCCTCGATCGCGGCGCGATCTATGCGCAGCCGTTCTCGGAGGGTGGCGCGGCCGCCGCCGGCGTGGTGGCGTTCGGCACCGAGGCGCGGCCGGTCGACGGCGGCTTCGTGGTCAACGGCAAGAAGATCTTCGCCTCGCTGTCCGGCGCGGCCGACTACTACGGGATCTTGTGCACCGAGCGCGCCGAGAGCGAAGCGGCCAGCCGGCGCAACACGCTCTATCTCGCGGTTCCGGCCGACGCCGAACGGCGTTTCGGTGGTCGGCGACTGGGACCCGCTCGGGATGCGCGGGACCGTCTCGCGCACGCTCCTGCTCAAGGACGTGTTCGTGCCCGAGCCGGAAATGCTGATGCCGCACGGCGTCTATTTCCAGGCCGCGACGCGCTGGCCGCATATGTTTCTCACGCTCTCGCCCACCTATATGGGCCTCGCGCAAGCGGCCTACGATTTCACGGTCGCCTATCTGCGCGGCGAGATGCCGGGAACGCCGCCGGTCAAGCGACGGATGTATCCGACCAAGCAGATCGCGGTCGCCGAGATGCACATCCAGCTGGAGCAGACCAAGGCGCTCTGGTTTCAGGCGATCAGCGAGGCGCGACCCAATCCGACCAAGGAGCAGGTTCTGCGCGCCTACGCGGCCCAGCACACGGTGATGGAAAACGCCAACGCCATCGCCACCAAGGCGCTGCGCACCTGCGGCGGGCAGGCCATGCTCAAGTCGCTCGCGCTCGAGCGGATCTATCGCGACAGCCGCTGCGGCTCGCTCATGCTGCCATGGACGGCTGAAATCTGCGTCGATCGCATCGGCCGCGAGGCGCTCTACCAGCCGGGCGAGAAGGACGAGTAGCGCCGCCCATGGATTTGTCCGACCTGATCGCGCGCAACGCGGCGTTCACGCCGGACAAGGTGGCGCTGCGCTATGGCGGCCGGTCGTTGACCTACGCGGCGCTCTGGCAGCGCATCGCGGCCGCGGCCCGCGCGCTCAAATCGGAGCTCGGCGTCGGCCGCGGCGACCGCCTCGCGATCCTCTCCGCCAATCAGCCCGATTATCTCGTGCTGCTCTACGCTTGTGCGCGCCTCGGTGCGCTGCTGGTGCCGCTCAACTGGCGGCTCGCCGTTCCCGAGCAGCTGTTCATCCTCATGGACGCATCGGTGAAGGCGCTGTTCGTGCAGGACGCGTTCGCCGCCGTCGTGCCGCCGCTGCGGCAGGCGCAGCCCGATATCCGCATCATCCGCCTCGACGAGGGAGAGGTGGCCGGCACATTCGAGCATTTGCTGGCGCAGGGCCGCGGCGACGACCGCAACCCGCACATCGATGCCTCGTGCCCGCTCCTCCTCGTCTACACCTCCGGCACCACCGGCCGGCCGAAGGGGGCGGTGCTGCGGCAAGAGGCGCTCCTTTGGAACGCGGTGATGAGCCAGCACATGCATGATCTCACCGCCGACGATCATGTGCTGACCGTGTTGCCGCTGTTCCACGTCGGCGGGCTGAATATCCAGACCACGCCGGCGCTGCAGGCCGGCGCCACCGTGACGCTGCATGCGCGCTTTGCCCCGGATGCCACGCTCGAAGCCTTGGGCATGGATCGCCCGACCCTGGTGGTGCTGGTGCCCGCGACCATTCAGGCGTTGATCGAGCACCCGCGCTGGGGCGGCGCCGATCTCTCGAGCCTGCGCGCGGTGACGACCGGCTCGACCCAGGTCCCGCAAGCCCTGATCGATGCGTTGACCGGGCGCGGCGTGCCGGTCTTGCAGGTCTATGGTTCGACCGAGACGTGCCCGATCGCGGTCTACACCCGCGTCGGCGGGGATCTTTCGCGCGGCAATTCGACCGGGCTCCCCGGCCTGTGCTGCGAGGCGCGCGTGGTCGACCAGGACGGCCGCGAGCTGCCGCACGGCGTCGCCGGTGAGGTCGTCGTGCGCGGCCCCAATGTGTTCTTCGAATATTGGGGCAACGAAGCGGCCACCAGCGAGGCGCTGCGCGACGGCTGGTACTTTACCGGCGACATCGGCACGCGCGATCTCGATGGCTATTTCACCATCCATGACCGCAAGAAGAACATGATCATCTCCGGCGGCGAGAACATCTATCCGGCCGAGGTCGAGCGCGTCCTGCACGAGCACCCGGCGGTCGCTCGAAGCCGCCGTGATCGGGCGGGCCGATGCGAAATGGCAGGAGGTCCCGGTCGCCTATGTGGTGCGCCGCTCCGGCTCGACGGCGAGCGCGGACGACATTACGCGCCATGTCGGCACGCAGCTTGCGCGCTTCAAGGTGCCGCGCGAGGTGGTGTTCGTGGATGCGCTGCCGCGCAACGCGCTCGGCAAGGTGCAGCATTTCCTGCTCAGGCAAGGAGCGCAAGAAAAGGCGCAAGAAAAGGCGCAAGAAAAAGCGAGTGCGCGCTGATGCGGATCGCGGTGCTGGGAGGCGGGAACGGGTCATTCGCCGCGGCCGGCGATTTCACCGCCGCCGGACACGAGACCCGCTTGTGGCGGCGCGACCGGTCGGCGGTCGCCGCGCACCGCGCCGCCGGGGGGACGATTCTCATCAAGGATTTTTCCGGCCGGCGCGAGGTGAAGCCCGCGCTCATCACCGACGATATCGGCGAGGCCGTGCGCGGCGCCGAGCTGATCCTGAGCCCGACCCCGGCGACCGCGCAGGCCGATATTGCCAAGTTGCTCGCGCCTCATCTCGCGGACGGCCAGGTCGTGTTCCTGCCGCCGGGGACCTTCGGCTCGCTCCTGTTCGCCAAGGCCGCGCACGATATCGGACATCGCGCCGAGGTCGCGTACGCGGAGACCGGCACCTTGCCATGGCTCACGCGCAAGCACGGGCCGTTCGAGTCGGCGATCACGGTGCGTGCCAAGCGGCTGCCGACCGGCGTCTTCCCGCTTGTCCGCAAGGACCATGCCTTGAGCGTGCTGCGGTCCGCTTTCCCCGGCGTGATCGAGGATTGCGGTGATGCGCTCTCGGCCGCGCTGATGAACGCAGGCCCCATCATCCATCCGCCGCTCATCATCATGAATGCCGGCCCGCTGCAGCATTTCGAGCGCTGGGACATTCACAAGGAGGGCACGCAAGCGGCGATCCGGCGCGTCACCGATGCGCTCGACGGCGAGCGCATCGCGCTGCGCGAGGCGCTCGGCTACGGCGCGCCGCACTTTCCGCTCGCCGACCATTACGCCAAGACCGGCGAGGAATGGATGTATGGCCGCGGCTCGCACGACCGCCTGACCGATTCCGGCGACTGGCGCGAGCATATCGTGCTGACGCAGCACCGCTACATGCTGGAGGATACGCGCATCGGGCTGTCCTTCCTGCTGTCGGTGGCCGCGCTCGCCGGCGTCGCCATGCCGCTGGCGCAGGCATTCCTGAGCATCGGCTCGGCGATCTGTGGAACGGACTTCATGCAGACCGGCCGGACGCTCGCCGGCATGGGACTGGGCGAGCTCGACCGGCGCGCGCTGCAGGACCTGCTGCAAGGGGGCTTTGCATGAGCTTGGGCTTTGCATGAGCGCGCGCGAGCGGATCGCCTGTCTCGGCGCCGGCCGCATGGGTCGCGGCATCGCGGTCGTGTTCGCCTATGCCGGCCACGACGTCGTGGTGATCGATTTCAAGCCGCGGGCGCAAGCAGATTTCCACCGGCTCGCGGCGCAAGCGCAGAGCGAGGTCCGCCAGACCTTGGCGAGCCTCGCTCGACTGGGGCTGTTCGAGGAGAAATGGGTGGATACGATCGCCGGGCGCGTCTCGGTCGTTCCCGAAGCCGAGGCCGGCAGCGCGCTGCCGGCTGCGGCGGTCGTCTTCGAGGGCGTGCCTGAGGTTCTAGACCTCAAGCGCGAGGTGCTGGCGCGGGCGTCCGCGCTCGCGGGATCGCAGCCGATCATCGCCTCGACCACGTCCACCATCCTGGCCGACGACCTGGCGAGCGCCGTCGTCGGCCCGCAGCGCTTCCTCAACGCGCATTGGCTCAATCCGGCTTATCTGGTGCCGCTGGTCGAGCTTTCGCCGGCGGCGACGACCGATGCCGAGGTGGTTGCTCGCCTCAAATCGATGCTGGAGGGGATCGGCAAGGTGCCGGTCGTCTGCGCGGCGCGGCCCGGCTACATCGTGCCGCGCATCCAGGCGCTGGCGATGAACGAGGCGGCGCGCATGGTCGAGGAAGGCGTCGCCAGCGCCGCCGACATCGACAAGGCGATCAAGTACGGCTTCGGCTTCCGCTTCGCGGTGCTCGGAATGCTGGAGTTCATCGATTGGGGCGGCGGCGACATCCTCTATTACGCGAGCCGCTATCTCACGGAGGCGCTCGGCAATCCCCGCTATGCGGCGCCGGAGATCGTCGAGCGCAACATGCGCGAGGGTCATATCGGATTGACCACCCGCAAGGGCTTCCTCGATTACGAGAAGCTCGACATCGAGGCCTATCGCGCGGATCGGCTGAAGGCGTTTGTCGCCATGCTCGGCTTTCTCGGCCTCACGCGCGCGCCGGTGCTGCCGGAGTAACGCATGCTCAGCCGAACACGTCCTGCAGCACACCGTCACGCACCACGACGGTGTTGTCGACCGTGATGGTCGTCCGCATCACCGGAATGTCGAAATGCCCGGCGGTGTAGCGGCCGGCGAACTCGTTGGCGCCGGTCGAGAACAGGAAGTTGCCGGCGACCGCGCGGATCTCGGTGCCGTTGGTGTCGCGCTGGTCGTACATGGCGAGCGCCTCGTAGCGCGCCTTCGGGTTCATGCCGAATCCGACGTGCGAGACCGCGTAGGCCTCGCGGTCGCCCCAGGCGGCCAGATAGGTCCGCATCATCTCGGCATCGGCGCCTTCGCCTTCGATGCGCGTGACATAGTCCTGCTCGAGCGTGAGGCGAATGGGTTCCTGCAGGTAGCGCTTGAAGGTGAGGTTGACGTCACCGCGATCGAGCACGAGCGTGCCGTTCACGGTGCCGGCCTTGGGGAAGCTCACCACGATGCCGCCCGGCCAGTGCGCCAGGGTGCCGGGCCGGTCGGTCCAGCCCCAGACGCCGACCGTCGTCGCTCCCGCCATGTCGATGTCGAGCTTGGTGCCGGCCGCCGAGGCGACCGCCATGCGCTTGGCGGCGCGCAGCATTTTCGCCGCCGCCCGCACCCGCGTCTCGAGCGCCGGATCGGGCCGCATGCGCTCGAGCGCCTCCGGATGCTCGTTCGAGATGACCAGGATGCGGGCGCCGGCCTTGAGGATGTCGGGCGTCTCGGGCGCATGCATCAGGCCTTCGAGCGTGCAGTCGACGACGAAGCCGGCCTGGCCGAGCGCCGAGACGACGGGCGCGAGCCGCCCGATCGCCTCGCTCGCTCCGGTCGAGCGCACCGGAACCGGGTGCCGGTTGCGCGGGGTCGGCACCACGAGATGGAACGGCCGCGCGCCGAGCCGCAACAGCGCAAGCTCCGCGAGCTGCACGTTGAGGGCGCGCGATTGCGTCTCCGACAGGATCGCCGCGGTGTCGTCGCGCTTCACCGCGCATTTCTCGAAAATCTCGCAGAAGGCGTCGATCCACTTGCCTTCGATCCGGTCGGCCAGCATTCAGGACTCCTCCGGATAGCCGATCAACAGCCGCGCGCGCAACGCATTGAACCCCGCGTTGAGGGTGAGCCCGAGCAGCGAGATCGCGATGATCGGAACGAACATGTCGACGGTCTGGAAGTTGCGCGCCGCGCGCACCAGGACGTGTCCGAGCCCGTCGGTCGACGTGATCATCTCCGCCAGGAAGACCACGATACACGAGATCACCAGTCCGATGCGGCAGCCGGTCATGATCGACGGCAGCGCCGCCCGCAAGACCACGGTGAACAGGCAGCGCGTCTGCGACACGCCGGCGGCGCGCGCCGACCAGACGAGCTTCGGCTCGACCGCCATGGCTCCTTGATAGGTCGCCAGCAGGATCGGGAACAGGGCGTCCGCGACCACGAGCGCTATTTTCGAGGAATGCTCGAACCCCAAGGTCAGCACGAAGGCGGGATAGAGCGCGATCTTCGGCACCGGCGCCAGCACCCGGATGAGCGGCGTGAGCGCGGCCGCAACCGGTCGATACCCGGCGGCCGCAATCCCGAAGGCAATTCCGAGCACGGCTGCGATCAGAAAGCCGGCGAACAGGCGGAACAAGGTCACCGCGCAATGGGACAGGAATTGCGGGTCGCCGAGCAGTCGGAACAGTCGCAGGAAAACCGTCTGCGGCGCCGGCAACAGCGACGGCGGGGCGAATTCGAAGGTCGCAAGCGCGGACCAGAGCCCGATCAGCAGCGCGATCGGCACGACACCGACCGCGAAGCTCGCCATGTTGGAGCGCAGCGCGGTCATGTCGAGCCTGCGATGATCGGAAGCGCCGGCTCGGCCCAGGCGACCAGCCTGCCGCGCAGCTTCTCGAACGCGGCATCGAGCAGGAAGCCGAGGATGCCGATGACCAGGATCATGCCGTAGACCGTCTGGTACTGCGCCATGTCGAGGGCGTTGAACAGGATGCTGCCGACGCCGCTCTGGCGCGCGATCATTTCGCTCGTCACCATCGTGATCAGCGCCAGCACCAGGCCGGTTCGGACGCCGACCATGATCTCCGGCAGCGCCGCGGGCAGCACGACGCGAAACAGCCGGGCGCGCGATCCCATGCCCATGGCGGCCGCCGACCACAGCATCTTCTCCTCGACCGCGCGGGCGCCCTGGTAGCTGTGGTAGATGACGGGCAGCGTTACGCCGAGGAAGATCACCAGGATCTTGGCGGCTTCGCCGACGCCGATCCAAAGCATGATGATGGGCATCAGCGCCGCCTTGGGGACCGGATAGATCACCATCATGAGCGGGTTGATGAAGGCTGCGACGACGCGGCTGCGGCCCATCATCAATCCGATCGGGACCGCGACCAGCACCGCCAGCAGGAAGCCGATGGCCATCCGGCGCAGCGAGTCGAGGATGTTCAGCACCGCCTCGCGGTCGCCGAGAATCGCCGGCACTTCCTGCAATGCAGCCCACGGCGACGGCAGGCTGTCGAGGGCGACGAGCTTCGCCGTCAAGTGCCACGCCAGCAGCAGTCCGAGGCAGGCCAGCAGCGCCGGCACGCCGGGGATCGCGCCAAATACCTCTATGCCTCGCAGCCGAGCGGCCGGACGAGATCGATCGTGCGCTTTGGCCATCACACGCGTCCGTCTTCGGCCGGGTCATCCATCTGACGCTCGATCGAGACCACATAGTCCTGGTAGCGGCGGTCCACCAGCAGCTCGACGCGACGACGCGGCCGCGGCAGCTCGATGTCGACGACGCTCTTGATCCGGCCCGGCGAGCGCGTCATCACGAACACGCGGTCGGACAGGAACACCGCTTCGTCGACGCTGTGGGTCACGAACATCACGGTCTTGCGGTCGCGCTCCCAGATTTCCAGGAGCTCGTTCTGCAATCGCGTGCGCGTATGCGCATCGAGCGCGCCGAACGGCTCGTCCATGAGCAGGATGCTCGGCCGGTAAGCGAGCGTGCGCGCGATCGCGACCCGTTGCTTCATCCCGCCCGACAGCTCCTTGGGATAGAAGTGCTCGTAGCCCTTCAGGTGCACGAGCTCGATCAAGGCGCGCGCGCGTTCTTGCGCCTCCCGTTTTGCCACGCCCTGTTGGACCAAGCCGTAGATCACGTTGCCGAGCACGGTCTTCCAGGGAAACAGCGCGAATTCCTGGAACACCGGCCCGCGGTCCGGCCCCGGGCCGGAAACCGGCTTGCCCATGACCCGCACCAAGCCGGAGGTCGGAAGCACAAATCCGCCCACGACGTAAAGCAGCGTAGACTTGCCGCAGCCCGACGGCCCGACGATCGAGACGAATTGCCCGTCGGCGACCGTGATCGTGATGTCCGTGAGCGCGAGGTGCCGGCCGCGATGCGCGGTATCGAACTCTTTCGACAACCGCTCGATCTCGATGATGCCAGCCGCCAACTGCCTCACTCGATCGGTGCCACGATCGTCGGGTGCTTGAACTGGGAAGCGTCGACCTTTCTCGAGATCATCCCGGTGTCGGCGTAGATGTCCAGCATCGCCTGGATGCCCTCGAAATTCGGCTTGGCTCCCGGCTCACGGGCGAAATCGTTGGCCTTCAGCAGAAAGGTGTCGAGCACCGCGACCGGCGCCTTCATCACTTCCGAGTCGACCTTCAGCGTCTCGTCGCGGTTCGCCACCGCCTTCCTCATGCCGAGCGTCAGGTCGCGGACGTAGCGCTTCGCCAGCTCCGGATTCTTGTCGACGAAGTCCTTCCGGCAGACCTCGAAGATGTGCACGATGTTCTGCAGCTGGTCGGAAAGCGAAAACAGCTTGCGCAGGCCGCCCTTGGCTTCCGCCCGCGCGGCAAAGGGCTGGTTGAGCACGCCGACGTCGACGCGGCCCGGAGCGGATGGCGTCCTCCGAGGCGGGAAATCCGGTTTCGACGAGCTTGATGTCCTTCTCCGGGTCGACGCCGTTGCGCTTCAACAGCAGCGCCATCGGGCCGTAGATGCCCGAGCCGAACACGTTGATGCCGACGCTGCGACCCTTGAGGTCGGCGATCGATTTGATCGGCGAGTCCTCCTTCACGGCCCAGTAGACCGAGAAGCTGCCGGGCCGCTCGCCGACGTGCTGGGCCACGATGTAGGCTTGCAGGTTGGCCTGCACGACCCCTTGGGCAAGCGACAGCACGCCCTGCGTCGAGCAGTCGAGCGCGCCGGCCACCATCGCCTGCACCATCGGCGAGGTGCCCTGGAACTGGGTCCATTCGACCTTGTAGGCCTTGCCGAGGTCGGGGAACTGCTCCGGCCGACGCATCATCCAATACTTGGCCTCCTCGGCCGGGATGGTCCAGCCGACACGGATCGATTCCTGGGCATTGGCCGCCGACAGGACGCATAGCGAGCCGCCGGCTGCGAGCGCGAACGATAGAGCCCTCATCATGTCTTGCCCCTTCTGAAAACTGCGTCATCCATTCTACACACGAACCGATGCCCGTGCGAAGACGCAGCAATGGCGAGCGGACCGCGGCACATGGCTGCCCGGTCCGCCGGGTGGAAGTGGCTGGATTTTCCGCGTAAGAGATGCGCCGCCTGAAGTTTTCCGAGCAGCCTTGAGAAGACCCTATCATGACGATCACGAGGCGCAGAGCGCTTGCACTCACGGCGGCGTTCGCTGCAGCGGCCGGACCGGCGAGAGCCCAGGAATTTCCGAAGAAGCAGGTGATCAGGATCCTGGTCCCGCAGGCGGCCGGCAGCGCGACCGACGTGATCGCGCGCCTGCTTGCCGCCAGAATGGCGGCCGAGATCGGGCAACAGATCATCGTCGACAACCGCTCCGGCGCGGGCGGCGTGCTCGGCGCCGAGGCGGCGGCGAAAGCTCCGCCGGACGGCTACACGCTGTTCCTCGCCAACATCTCGACCCATGGCGTCAATCCCGGCCTCTACAAGCGGCTGCCCTATGATCCGATCGGCGATTTCGTGCCGATCGGCATGGCCGGCGGAACCTCGAACGTCCTGATCGTCCATGCCGAGCTGCCGATCAGGACGCTCAAGGACCTGATCGACTACGCCAAAGCCAATCCCGGCAAGCTTGCCTTCGCGACGCCCGGTCCAGGCAGCTCGCAGCATCTCGCGACCGAGCTCTTCATGATGATGGCGGGCGGTCTCGACATGCTGCACGTACCCTTCCGCGGCAGTCCGGCGGGCGTCACCGCGGTCATGACCGGCGTGGTGTCGTGGATGATGCCGGCAACTCCCTCCGCCCAGGCTGCGATCACGTCCGGCAAGGTGCGTGCGATCGCGGTGACGAGCGGGAAGCGGCATCCCGATTATCCCGACGTTCCCACGATCGGAGAAACGCTGGCGGGCTACGACGTCACCGCCTGGTATGGTTTGGCTGCCCCGGCCGGCACGCCGCGGCCGATCGTGGCCGCGCTGAGCGAGGCCATGCGCAAGACGCTGTCCAACCCGGAGATGGTCAAGAGCCTGACCGCCGCCGGCATGGAGCCGGCGGTGAGCACGCCGGAAGCGTTCGGCGATTTCATCAAATCTGAAATCGAGAAATGGACCAAGGTGGCGCGCGCGGCGAACATCAAGCTCGATTAGCGCGCTTACTCGCGAAACAACGAGGACTTGCATGACCGCACCCTTCGGACGTCTGGCGTTGCACACCTGGACGGTGGATACGACGCCGCTCGATGTCGCGCTCGCCGCCGCCCGCGATGGCGGGTTCGATGCGGTCGAATTGCGCCGCATCGACTTCAAGCGCTGCTACGACAAGGGCATGTCGAACGGCGAGGTGCTCGACCTCGTTCGCGCGGCAGAGATCCCGGTCTGCACGCTCGGCTGCGAATACGGCTGGCTGTTCGCGACCGGCGACGAGAGCAAGCGCCTGTTCGACGTGCTCCGCCAGACCTGCGAAAATGCGGCGGCGCTCGAATGTCCCCAGATCATGTGCGCCCCCGGTCCGTTTGCCGGCCCGAAAAGCGATGCGATCGAGAATCTCAAGCGGGGCGGGGACATGGTGGGAGAGCTCGGCCTCACGCTCGCGATCGAGTTCAATTCGCAGCACGACGTGATCAACAGCATCGCGACCCTGCGCGAGGTGGTGCACGGCGCCGCGCGCAAGAACGTCGGCATGCTGCTCGACGCCTACCATCTCGAGCGCAGTGGCGCCGGAGGACGCAGTTTCGCGGATGTCAGCCCGGAGGATATTGCGGCATTCCAATTCAGCGATGCGCCGCCGGCGCCGGTCACTGCCGGGGTCAAGCGGCCGACCGACCGGCTGCCGCCGGGACAGGGGATCGTGCGCTGGATCGAGGTGCTGCAGCTTCTCTTTGAAAAGCGGTACACCGGTCACCTGAGCTACGAGGCGCCCAATCCCGAGCTGTGGGCGCGGTCACCGTTCGAGGTGGCGCGCGAGGGCGTGCAGGCGACCCGTGCTCTGATCGCCAAGGCGTTGCAACACCGGCCGCCGTGCGGTGATGGAACATCAGCCGGCGCAAGCCCGAGCGGGGACACTTCCGGCGACCCGCTGGGACGGCAAAAGGCAAGTAGAAACAATAACATGACTGCTCTGTCTCGCCGTCCCAACCCCTAGGGAGTCGGAAAATGGGACGGGCCGCCCGGGTATCCGTTGAGGCGGAACGTGGCGACGGCTACCCTTTGAGATGGCCCCAAGTTGAGCGCGCAAACCAATGAAAATAGAGCACATCGCTTCTTGAGCGTCGCGGGCGGCGCGCCCGCAACGACAGAACGAGCGGTGCGAGGAGGAAGCAAATGACCATTCAGCGTCGCGCGCCCGTTCGCGTGGACCGACGTCGGCTTCTTGAGAGGGCCGGGACGCTCGCAGCGGGCGTCATCGCTTCGCCGTTCATCGGCAGGATCGATCGCGCCATGGCCGCCTGGCCCGCCGACCGACCGGTGCGCATCGTGGTTCCCAACTCACCCGGTGGGCCGTCCGATCTTACGGCACGGTTTATTGCGCCGGCGCTGCAGGAGGCTCTGGGCGGCAGGTTCCTCATCGAGAACCGACCGGGCGGCAGCGGCAACATCGGTACCGCCACCCTGATCCGTGCGGAGCCGGACGGCTACACGTTCGGCGTGGTGACCAGCGGCTACGCGATCAATGCGAGCCTGCGCGACCCGCCGCCCTATGATCCGTTCAAGGACCTCGTCCCGGTCGCCGAGCTCGCGAGCTCGCCCAGCATGTTCGTGGTGAGGCCCGACCTCGGCGTCAGAACCATGCAGGACATGGTTGCGTTGGCCCGCAAAGACCAAGGCAAATTCAATATCGGATCGCCGCCGATCGGATCGACGCTGCATCTGGGCGCCGAGCTGCTGAAATTCCGCGAAGGCCTCGATAAGGTCGCCATCGTCATCTATCCCGGCGGCGGCCAAGCGGTGTTGGGGATTCTCGGCGGCAATGTGGAGCTCTGCTCCTCGTCGCTCGCGCCGGTGCATGCCCTCATCAAGGAGGGCAGGCTCAGGGGCCTGGCGATCCTCGGCGACCGGCGCTGGCACGATCTTCCCGACGTTCCGACCGCAGAGGAAGCCGGCTACAAGGATTTCAACTTCGAGACCTGCGTCGCGCTGATGGCTCCGGTGAGCACGCCGCCGCAGATCCTCAAGAGCGTCGAAAAGGCGACGCTCGACGCGCTCGCCAACCCGGAGCTGCGGGAAAAAATCGTGAACTCTGGATTCCTCGTGCAGGCGAAAACCGGCGCGCAACACATGGCGCGCCTGGTCCGCGAAGTGCCGATGTTCCGCGACATCATCAAGCGAGCCGGCATCAAGGCAGGTGGAGGCGGGTGAAACCGCGCTGGCCTCATTGGCCGCGCGCCGCGCTCGCGGCCAATCTTCGTCATGCCGGCGGGGCGCTGGCGAGCATTTCGTGGGCCAGCGCCATGTTGGATGGATCGGGCTTGAGAACGCCGGCGTGAATCTGGCGCGTGAGCTCGACCACCATGGCATTGGCCGGCGCCGATCTTGCCGAGCCGCTTGCTCTCCTCGACCACCAGGCCGTTGATCAGGTCGACCTCGCTGTAGCGCCCCTTGTGGATGTCCTGCAGGACGCAGTTGCGAGGGCTGCGGCCGCCGATGTCGCTCGCCAGCTTGTCGAACAGCTTTTCCAGCGGCCGATTGGCGCCGCGGATGTCTTCGGGCTTGAGCCCGAAAATCGGCTCGATGCCGTAGCCCAGGTCCTGGCCGACGTCGAGCGCCTCCTGACCGATGCGCAGGAACAGCTCGCGCATGCCCGGCAGCCTGACCGCATCAGCCATGCTCAGCCCGACGATGGCGAATGGCCCGAGGCACATCGTGTTGACGACGAGCTTCATCCACTTGGCGGCGAGGACGTTGGGGGTGATCGAGACCTTTCCGACGTTGCGCAGGAGCTCTTCGATCTCGGCCACCCGTCCGTCCATGGACGGATCGAGGCTGCCGAGCCCGAACCAGGTCTTCTCCGGCGGTGTATTGCGCTGCACGACACCGGGCGTGAACAGTTCCGACGACAGCTCGACCACGCAGCCGATGGTGCGCGACGGCCCCACCACTTCGGCGATCAGCTCGGCGGTCATGGCGTTCTGCAGGCCGACGAGCAGCCCGTCGGGCGCGAGGTACGGCTTGATGAATTCGCTGGCCCAGCGCGCGTCGTAGGCTTTCATCGCCAGCAGCACGACGTCGAACGTCTGGTTCAGCGCGCACACGTCGCACAGGTGATAGGCGCGCACCGGCACGTGCAGCTCGCGGTCGGGCATGTTGACGCGCAGCCCGTTCGCGCGCATCGCCTCGACGTGCTCCGGCCATTGATCGATGAGGACGACGTCGCAACCGGCCTTGGTGAGATCGGCTGCGGCGCAGCTGCCGTTGGCGCCGGTGCCGAGCACTGCGATTTTCTTGCTCATCCTTGCTTCCTCGCCTCCATCCGCATGGCGCGCATTGTATAGCCGCGGTCTGGGTGCGAGGGAAATATTGAGCTTCCGTTGCGGTCGGCGCCCCGTCGGATGCCGATCGAATCCGCGGGCCGAGCCTGAAAAGAGCCGATCGCTGGCCCCAATCGTGAGGGATTCGTCGCTTGTTCTCCACGCCGTGTGCAGTCGGAGCTTGGTCGTGCGCCAAGCCCCTCGATCGGAGCCGCGGACGCATCCGTGAGGGCTCGCTGCCTTCCAATTGCGCAAATATGATCGTAGAGGAGACAGTTCGCGGTATTGCCGCGGATGTCAAGCTGCCCTGTCGTTTCAGCGCGGCATCGGACCGATCGTAAACGAAGAGCAAAGCAATGAGTGTCTATCTCGAGCGCGCGGTCCGCGCAGCACGCGACGGCAGTGGAGCGCGCTGATGGCGACGACTCTCAACCCCGGTAGCGCCAAGGTCGGTTCGCAGGTCGGCCGGTCGGTGCCTCGCCTCGAAGGCCGCGACAAGGTCACCGGCCGCGCCGAGTACACACACACCATGCGGCTGCCGGGCATGCTGCACGCCAAGATCTTCCGCAGCACGGTGGCGCACGGCCTGATCAGGTCGATCGACACCAGCGCGGCGAAGAAGGTGCCAGGCGTGCTGCATGTCGTCACCATCGACGACGTGATGAAGGTACTGCCCGATCCGTATTACGGTCCGGCGTTCCATGATCAGCCGATCCTGGCGCACCAGAAGGTGCGCTTCGTCGGCGAGCCGGTGGCGGTCGTGATCGCCGCCGATCCGCACATCGCCGAGCAGGCGGCACAGCTCATCACCGCCGAATACGAGGAGCTGCCGGCGATCTACGACGAGGTCGAGGCGTTGACCAGCGACATCCATGTGCACGACCGGCTCAAGCCGGCCGGCGCCTTCGCCGACCTCAAGCACCTCAAGGACGCCAAGAACACCAATACGGCGTTGGACTATCGGCTGCGGCGCGGCGACTTCGACACGGCGTATGCCGCCGCCGAGCACAAGTTCGAGCACGAGTTCAAGACGCAGAAGGTGCTGCACCTGTCGTTCGAGCCGTTCGCCTGCATCTGCGACTACAAGGACAACCACGTCACCTTCTACAATTCCTCGCAGGGACCCTCGTTCGTGCGGATCGAGATGGCCCGCCTGCTGGGCTGGCCGGAAAACAAGGTCCGGATCAAGGTGCCGTATCTGGGCTCCGGCTACGGCTCCAAGCTGTACATCAAGCTCGAGGCCCTGGCGCTGGCGCTTTCGATGATCGCGCGCAGACCGGTGAAGGTGGCGCTGACCTTCGACGAGATGTTCTACCAGATCACGCGCCATCCGTGCACGTTCCGCATCAAGAGCGGCGTCGACAAGGACGGCAGGATCGTCGCGCGCAAGTGCGAGGTGTTCTGGAATGGCGGCGCCTATGCCGACATCGGTCCCCGGGTCACGCAAAAGGCGGGCCTGACCGCGACCGGCCCTTACGACATCGACAACGTTTGGGTCGATTCGTACGCGCTCTACACCAACGTAACCCCGGCGGGCGCGTTGCGCGGGTTCGGAGTGCCGCAACTCGTGTGGGCGTACGAGGGGCACATGGACATGATGGCCCGCGCAGCTGAACATCGATCCGGTGGAGTTCCGCCGCAAGAACTTGCTGCACGAGGGGCGCGCGCACGCGACCGGCCAGGTGCTCGAGGACGCGCCGCTCGAGAAAGTGATGGACAAGGTGCTCGAGCGGATGAACTGGTCGGCGCCGTTCGACAAGGGGTCGGGCGTGGTGCGACGCGGCCGCGGCTTCGCCATCGCCATCAAGGCGGTGACGTCTCCCACCACGTCGGTCGCGATCGTCAACGTCTCGGCCGACGGCTCGGTGACGCTGCTCTGCGGCACTGTCGACATGGGCCAGGGGTCCGACACTGCGATGGCGCAGATCGTCGGCGAGGTGCTCGACGTACCGGCCGAGGCAGTGCGGGTCATCCCGCGCGACACCGACGCGACGCCCTATGACATGGGCACGCTCGGCTCGCGATCGATGTTCCACATGGGCCACGCGGTGCGCAGGGCGGCGGAAGACGCCCGCGAGAAGTTGAAAGCTCTGGCCCGCGAGGCCGGCGAGCCGGAAGGCGCCAACCTCCCGATCGCCGAGCTGTTCCAGAAGCGATACGGCATGCAGGCCGGCAACGTCATCGGGACCGGTATCTACAAGCCGGACTATGTGTCGCCTGCGCCGGGTACGGGGCAGAGCCCGAACGTCACGCCGTTCTGGCTGATCTCGGGAGCCGGCGCCGAAGTCGAGGTCGACACCGAGACCGGCCACGTGAAGATCACCAGGCTCGTCAACGTGGTGGATTGCGGCAAGGCGATCAATCCGAAGGCGGTCGAGACGCAGATCTCCGGCTCGGCGCTGATGCACATCGGCTTCACGATGTTCGAGAAGATGCACATGGACGGCGGCCAGGTGACCAACGCTTCGCTCGCCGACTACAAGATCCCGGGTTTCAACGACGTGCCGAACGTGATGGAGAACGTCTATATCGACCATCACCAGTCGAACGGGCCGTTCGGGGCCAAGGGCATCGGCGAGGTGGCAACGTTCTGCCCGTCGCCGGCGATCGCCAATGCCATCGACGATGCCGTCGGTGTGCGGCTGATGGAGATGCCGCTGACCCCGGAGGCGGTGTATCGCGCGCTGCGGGCCAAGCAGGGCAGGCCGCTCGCGGATGAATGACGTGACCGCGGCTCGAACAATCACCTTCGCGAGAGGAAGGACCAACTGATGGCCAACAAGGATTTGCGGGACTGGATCGGCGGCGTCGAGGCGGCCGGCGAATTGAAGGTCATCAAGGGAGCAGAGCCCAAGGAGGAGATCGGCGGCATCGTCGATATCTATATGCGCCGGATGGGCAATCCGGCGGTGATGTTCGACGAGGTGCCCGGATTTCCCAAGGGTTACCGCGTCATCGCCAACATCCTGACCTCGATTCCGCGCACCAACCTGGCGCTCGGCCTGCCGCCGCAGGGCTCGGAGATGGAGCAGGTCCAGTGGTGGCGCAGCTATTTCAGGAACGCGCCGTCCAAGCCGACCAAGGCCGTCAACGGCGGGCCGCTGCTGGATAACGTGCTCGAAGGCAAGGACGTCGATATCCAGAGGATCCCCACACCGGTCTGGCATGAGGAAGACGGGGGTCCCTATATCGGCACCGCCTGCCTGGTCGTGATGAAGGACCCCGATTCCGGCTGGGTCAATTACGGCACCTATCGTGTGCAGTCGCATGAGCCGAACGTGGCGTCGGTGATGATGTCGCCGGGCAAGCACGGCCTGATCATCATGCGCAAATACCACGAGCGTGGGCAGCCTTGCCCCGTCGCCGTGATCGCCGGCATGCATCCGGCACTGGTCATGCTGGGCGGGATCGAGATTCCCTATGGCAAGAACGAGCTGGAGGCCGCCGGCGGCATCCTGGGCGAGCCGATCGAGGTCATCAACATGCCGAAGACCGGCCTGCCGGTGCCGGCGAATTCCGAGATCGCGTTCGAGGGTCTCATCCATCCGGGCGACCGGATCAAGGAGGGGCCGCTGGGCGAATGGACCGGCTATTACGCCAGCGGCAGCGATCTCGAGCCTGCGATCCGCATCGACACCTTGATGCACCGCGACGATCCGATCCTGATGGGCGCGATTCCGGGGGTGCCGCCCAACGACAACACCTTCTATTTCGGCACCTATCGCTGTGGCGCGGTGTGGAACCAGCTCGAAGCGGCGGGCATCCCGGGCGTGCAGGGGGTATGGACGCATGAAGCCGGCGGCAGCCGCTTCCTGCTCGTGGTCTCGATCAAGACGCTCTACGGCGGTCATTCCAAGCAGGCCGGCATGGTGGCCTCCCACTGCCATGCCGGCGCTTACAACAACCGCTGGACCATCGTGGTCGACGATGACATCGATCCGACCAACTTCAACGACGTGGTCTGGGCGATGTGCACGCGCTGCGATCCGCGCGACCAGGTCGACATCATTCACGGCGGCTGGAGCTCGGCGCTCGATCCGATGTGCTACGACACCGAGCACGACCGCCGCAATTCCCGCGTGATGATCGACGCCTGCATTCCGTTCCGGCGCAAGAAGACGTTTCCGATCATCGCCCGTTCGAGCAAGGCGCTCGACGACCGCATCAGGGCGAAGTGGGCAAAGGAATTGCCGAAGGGATTCTGAGCCGATCGAGCCTTCCTTGTGGAGGTTTGGATGTCGCCGAGATGAGGGGCGGTGATTACTTGCGTTTTGTGAGCACGACGTGCGTGGCGTTCGCCGTAGGAACGTGCTCGGCGCATTGATAGCCGAGCTTGGGTGCGTCGATAGCGGCGAGAACGTGTTCCCCGGACCCGAGCAGGACCGGCGAAATGGCAATGTGCATCTCGTCGACGAGTCCCGCGCGGAGGTATTGCCGAATCGTAGCGACTCCGCCGCCGAGCCGGACGTCTTGACCATTCGCGGCCTCGGCGGCGCGTCTTAATGCAGCGTGGATGCCATCGGTGACGAAGTGGAAGGTGGTGCCGCCGGTCATGGCGATCGATGTCCGGACGTGGTTGGTGAGCACGAAGACGGGGGTGTGGTACGGCGGGTTGTCGCCCCACCACCCCTTCCAGGTGTCATCGGGCCAGGGTCCTCGGACCGGTCCGAACATGTTTCGACCCATGATCCACGCTCCGATGTTGGTGAAGCCGCGCGCCGCGAAGTCGTCATCGATGCCCGTCGTGCCGCCGTCTCTTCCGAACATCTGCCGAAACGTCCGGGTGGCGAAGACCCATTCGTGCAACGCGATGCCGCCGGCGCCAAGCGGGTTATCGAGGTTCTGGTTGGGGCCAGCGCCGTAGCCATCGAGGGATATCGCGAAGCTGTGGACGCGCAGCTTGGGCATGATGGGTCGTTCCTGTTTTGCGCCGACAGACCGGTGCACTTGCGGCGTCAGGGTTGTCGAAATTATCACGAATTCTCACATATCGATGTAACCAACGGCGAGCCGGAGCAGGTGCAAGTTCCGCCGATTTTGGATAGATAACATGCTCGACAACATGCATTGTCTGGCCATGATCGCCAACGACCGTCGTTTCAGCATCGCCCCGATGATGGAATGGACCGACCGGCACTGCCGGTTCTTCCATCGCCTGCTCACGCGCCGCGCGCTGATCTATACCGAGATGATCACCACCGGCGCGGTGCTGCACGGCGACCGGGCGCGGCTCCTGGGCTACGACCCGGCCGAGCACCCGGTGGCGCTGCAGCTCGGCGGCTCCGATCCGGACAAGCTCGCCGAATGCGCGCGCATCGCCGCCGACCTCGGTTACGACGAGGTCAATCTCAATGTCGGCTGTCCTTCCGATCGCGTGCAGGAAGGCCGCTTCGGCGCCTGCCTGATGGCGGAGCCGGCGCTGGTCGGCGATTGCGTCGCTGCCATGAAGGCGAACGTGAAGCTGCCGGTCACCGTGAAATGCCGCATCGGCATCGACGACCAGGACCCGGAGGAGGCGCTCGATACGCTCACCGGCGCGGTCGCGCAGGCCGGCGTCGACGCGCTGATCGTGCACGCGCGCAAGGCCTGGCTCGACGGCCTTTCGCCGCGCGAGAACCGCGACGTCCCGCCGCTCGACTACGACCGCGTCTATCGGCTCAAGGCCGCGCATCGCGGCCTCCATGTCGTTCTCAACGGCGGCATCGTCGATCTCGATCAGGCGGCGGCGCATCTCGGCCATGTCGACGGCGTGATGATGGGACGCGCCGCCTATCAGGAGCCGTGGCGTCTGCTGGCGGTCGATCCGCTGCTGTTCGGGGAGCCTTCGCCTTTCGCTTCGCCGAAGGCGGCAGCCGAAGCGCTGGTTCCCTATATCGAGCGCGAGCTAGCTCGCGGCGCGCGGCTCCACGCCATCACCCGGCACGTCCTCGGCCTGTTCCGCGCCGTGCCCGGCGCGCGCGCCTTTCGCCGGCACCTGGCAACCGAGGCGGTGAAGCCGGGCGCCGGCGTCGCGACCTTCCGCGCGGCGCTCGCCCTCATTCCGGACATGGGCGCGCAATTGGCGCAGACCGCCGCGGCGTGATGCTCACGGCGCCTCGCGCGGTCGCCGATCACGCGAGCCGCGCTCCTATCCGCTCGTTCGCTTGCGCGGCAGCAGCCCGCGCAGCGCTGAGCGGCGCCTTGCCGTCCCAGGCGATCCCGGCGACGCTTCACGAGTCGCTGATGGCGCGGATCGATCATCTCGCGCCGTCTCGGGAACTCGCACAGATCAGCGCCGCCATCGGCCGCGAATTTTCCTACGAGCTGGTGGCCGCGGTGGCTCGAATGCGGGAGCACGAGCTGCGCGACGCCTTGAACCGGCTGGTCGAGTCGGAGCTCGTGTTATGCCGCGGGGTGCCGCCCAACTCCACCTACGTGTTCAAGCATTCGCTGATCCAGGATGCCGTGTATGGCACCCTGCTGCGCGGCCGACGCCAGGCGCTGCATGCGCGGATCGCCGCGGTCCTCGAGGCGAGCTTCCCGGAGACCGCGGACGTGCGGCCGGAGATTCTGGCGCATCACTTCTCTGCCGCCGGCCTCAGCGAACAGGCGGCCGATTACTTCGGCAGAGCCGGGCGGCGCTCCGCGGCGAATTCGGCGATGGTGGAAGCGATCGCCCAGGTCAACAAGGGCCTCGACATCCTCGATGCCCTGCCCGACGACCACAAGCGCTGGCGTCTGCAAATCGAGCTTCTGGCAATCCTCGGCGAGGCGCTGATCGCGACCAAAGGCCAGGCGGCACGCGAAACCGGCCAAGCCTACGCCAGAGCTCGCGAGCTGTGGAGCAAGCTCGGCGAGACGCCGCATCTCTCCGCCGTTCTCTACGGGCAGTTCACCAACTGCCTGCTGCGGGCGCAAATGGATGCCGCCGCCGAGATCGCCGCGGAGTTTCTGCGGCTCGCGAGGGAGCAGAAAGACTCCGCCGCCGAGATGGTAGCGCTTCGTTGTGTCGGGGTCTCCGAGCTGCATCTCGGCAAGCCGATGATTGCGTGCGGTCATCTCGAACGGTCGATCGCACTCGACGATTCGAGCCTCCGTCATTCGCTCTCCCATACCTCTTATATCTCTCCCGCCATTCTTCGCGCTTCCACGCTTGCCTATCTTGGCATGAGCCAGGTGCTGTCCGGGCGCCGAGAGGAGGCGCTGGCAAGCGTCCGCGAGGCCTTGGGCGAAGCGCTGCGGCTGGCTCGTCCGCTTGCGTGGGCGGCGACGCTGGGGATCACGTGGCGGGTTCAGTGTCTCGCCCGAGACACGGCGGTGCTGGCAGGGCAAGCCGAGGTGCTGACGAGCGTTGCGACGGAGCAGCGCTTTCCCTACTATCTCAGCCTGGGAAAGCTCTACAGCGGCTACGCGTTGGCCGCTGGCGGGGCGGCGGCGGAGGGAGCCGTACGGATGCGCGATGGTCTCGCAAATTTTCGCGCGACGGACACGCGCTGGATGATACCATTCTTCCTGATGCTGCTAGCGGAAGTCTGCGCCGCGGCCGGGCGAGCGCATGAAGGGCTCGACCATCTGGAGGAAGCCGCGGACACGGTTGAGCGGACCAATGAGCGGTGGTGCGAGGCAGAGATCATTCGATCGAAGGGCCAGCTCCTGCTTGCGCTCGCCGATGAGGACGGCGCGCAACAGTGCTTCCAGCAAGCGCTCGCGTTGGCGAGGGACCAGGGCGCAAGGCTGTGGGAGTTGCGCGCGGCCAGGAGTTGCGCAAGGCTCTGGGGCGACCGGGGCCGGCGCGATGAGGCGCGCGAGCTCCTTGCGCCCGTGCTCGGCTCGTTCGTGCAAGGTTTCGACGCTCCGGATTTGCAGGAGGCCAACGCCTTGCTCAACCGACTGGGGCGGTCAGGATGAAACCGGGTGGCTGAGCGCAACTTGTTGATCCGACGGCTAAATCAATGACGATCGAACGGCTGTTCTTCTATCCGCCGCTCGCCTTTGGGCGGCTCGGCACCTCCGACACGCCGCTCGAATGCTTCTATTGGGGGGAAGACGACAACACGCCGCACGGCACCGGAAAGACCACGATCGAGCCGGGACAGACATTGCGCGTTGCCGACGACGGGACGGTTTCCGACTACACGCCGGACGTGATCAGGTTCAAGGACAGGCGCGAGGATGGGAGCATTTCCGCCCGGTCTGCCCGTTCTTCGAGCTTCATGCGGTTTGGACCGACGCCAAGGGCGTCAGCCAGGAGGGGCCGGTCACCGACGCCCTACTGGCCGCGCACAACCTTGCTCCCAGGGACCTCACCTGGGAGGTGAATGTCGCCAACCTCAAGGCGTTCGAGATGTGCCTCGATCCGGGCACCCGCGTCGAGGCGAGTGTCACGCTCAAGGGCGACGACGTGAGGCCGGCCGAGCTGCGCGGGACTGCACCGGCCGGCGCACCCAATCCGCTCATCCCGGCGGGAAAATTCGTGTCGCTCGGCTTCGTCCGGCTGACCCGGCCGAACCAGAAGTTTCCGGGGCTTCGTCTTCGCTTTACGCCCGCCAAGGGTCTGATTTACGGCCCGACCGACCTGAAGACGCGGTGGCAGGGCGTGGACATCGCAGACCAGTACCTCTTCCTCAACAAGGACTTGCCCTGGTGCAGATGGAAGCCGGCGCCCGACGATCCCCGCGGCTCGCCCGGCGGCCAATACGCGAAGGACGAGGATACGACCGTGAGCTATGGCGCGCTGGACGACGTCTGCGACGGGATCATTTCATGCCGGCTGGCGGACGGCGCCTGGTCGAATGGCAGGAAGCTCGCGGCATGCGCCCGGATCGTTGTCGGTCCTCCGGACTACGCCCCCGACCGCCGCCATGTCGTCTCGCTCGCCGATGGGCTCAAGGATCGTGTGGACCGCGCCGACGTATATTCCGACGATTACTACGACGGCAACGAGTTGCTGTGCGACCACGAGCTCAAGGAAATGATGCTGCGGATCTATGAAACCGCCTCATTGATCAACATCGACGCCTTCAACAACCGCGTCAACGTCCAGCTCAACCCCCAGATCGCCGTCAATCTCGGCATCCCGTTCCGGCCGAACGAATTCATTGCCTTCCCGCATGTCGAACCGGTCAAGGAGCGCCCGCTTCCGCTCAGCGACATGGCGCGGCAGAACCACCGCCGGCTCCATCTTCTGGCAGTGCTCAAGCGAAGCGCATCGGCGCTGCCGCAATATGTCCGCGAGCCGTTCGACGTCAATCCGTTCTTCGACCGTCGCATGCCGGCGGTGATGCGCGGCGGGCACGGCGGCCCGTTGTCGCTGACCTGGCGGCAGTACCAGTTCCTGATGCGATGGGCGTCTGCCGCCGTCGAGCTGGACGGCGAGCGATGAGCGCGCCTGCGCGTCCGGCGCGCGCCGACCTGCGGCTGTTCGAGAGCGCGCTGGGCAGTCACCTGTTTCCTCGCCGACGGAAGTCGGATTCTACGACATCGACGAGCCGCTGCGACGGAAGTTGTCGGCCCTCGTCGACTCGCTCGGCGCGGACGAGCTATGGGACCTGCTCGGCCTCGACGGCCGACCGACGCGCAGCTTTATAGACGAACGCCCGTCGCCGGCTCCGCCGCTGAGCGCGATCTCGCTCAATGTCGCGCAGGCCTGCAACATGGCGTGCAGCTATTGCTACGCCGACGAGGGACGATTCGGCGGCAAGGCGCGAATGATGGCGCCCGATATCGCGCGACAGGCGGTCGATCGCCTGATCGCAGAGGCGCAGCCCGGCGCCGACCTCCTGCTCGGCTTCATGGGCGGCGAGCCGTTGCTCAATCGCGATCTCGTTCACGCGATCGTGCCTTATGCGACCGAGCGCGGGGCGACCGCCGGCCACCGCATCCGCTTCTCGATCACCACCAACGCGACCCTGCTCATGCCCGCTGATGCGCGGCTGTTCGCGGCCTATCCGTTCGCCGTCCAGGTCAGCCTCGACGGCCCGGCGATCGTCAACGACTTGCAGCGGACGATGCGCAACGGGAGCGGAAGCTACGAACGCGTGGTGCGCGGGCTCGATGTGCTCGAGCGGCACGGCCGTCCCCGTCAGCTCAGCGCCCGGGTCACCGTCACGCGCAACACCGGCGCGCTGCTGCCCGTGCTCGAGCATCTGATCGGGCTCGGCTTCGATGACGTCGGATTCGCCGCCCTGGCGGTGTCGCCGCGCGCGCGGGCAATCCCTCGACGCCGACGGCTTTGCGTTCCTGCTGCGGGAGATGCTCGCTTGCGGCCGCAAGGCGCTGAGCGAGATCAGGCGCGGCCGCGCGTTCCCGTTCAGCAATTTCCTGACCGCGATGGAGCAGATTCACCGCGGCTCCCACCGGCCGTATCCTTGCGGTGCCGGCGCGGCCTATCTCAGCGCCGGCGCCGAGGGCAGGCTGTTCGCCTGCCATCGGCTGGTCGACGAGGAGGCTTTTGCCATGGGCGACGTGGCGACCGGCTCCGACCGGGAGGCGCGCGCCAAGCACCTGCAGGCGAGCCACGTCGATCGGATGGAGCCGTGCCGAGCCTGCTGGGCGCGCTACCTGTGCGGTGGCGGTTGTTACCACGAGGTGGCCAAGCGCGGGCGACCGGGCTGCGACTACATTCGCGGTTGGCTCGAGTTCTGCCTCGGCGCCTATGCGGAGCTATCGGCGCTCTTTCCCGGCGGCTTGCCGTTCCGGCGGGACAAGCGACCCATGGCGGCCGACCCGCTCGCCCTGGTCTGAACGATACTGCTGGAGCGCGCGATGTCAGAATCAGATCGCCTAACCGACTTCTACAAATCCCTCGAAGAGTCTGAAGAATCCGCCGCCGGCGCCGCCGCACAAGATCTTCCCGCGCAATCTCACCGCGCGCGCGGCCTACATCGTGCCGGGAAATCCTGCCAACAGCCGGCCGGAGTCCGGCGTCGACAATTGCTATCCGGGCCTCGAGTTCGACCAGCGCAATCTCGACCAGCGTTTCTTCCCCGGATTGGTCTTCTACTATCACCGCGCCGAAGGCGCGCGACTGCTCGCAGCGGAGCCGACCCCGGCGCAGCGCGACGCCGGCCTCGAGCCCGAGCACCTGCCGACCGATCCTCCGCTCTATCTATGGGGGCTGCTCGGCCGGCATCTCGTTCAAGTATCCGAACCATCGATGGTCAGCTTCCAGGGGCAGAGCGGCATCGAAGTCTGGCGCCGCGTCCACGACCTGCTTCCCGGAACGGTGGGGATCGTTCTTGGTCCGACCCCGCCCTTGTCGGGAGCCCTGACCCAGGCGCTGCAGGATCAGCTGACGGCGGCCTACGAAGCCGTGAAGGCCGCGCCCGCGCCTTGCAAGGTCGTGCGCAATCCGGACGGAACGCTGGTGTTGGTCGATCAGCGCGCGCGCTATCTGGATGCCGACGGCGTGATCGAGCCCGCAGCCTATTCGCCCGGCGACATAACCAAGACCATGTGTGCGCCGTGGATGTACGATTTCCGCGATTGCTATTGCTTCTATTGGTCCTCCAACAAGCCGGACATCGTCGACGTTCTTTACGATGACGGCGGCGAGCCCCAGCGAGTTCGCCGACGTGAATTTCATCCGCCGAGTGGCGGACCGCGGCAACGGGCCCCCGCCGCAGGACGTCGACTATTACATGAAGGCGGTGAACGGCAAGCCGGTGTCGGTGGACGGCAAGCCGGTTCTGCGTCGCGCGCTCGAGCTCGACTACACGAACCTGGTGAACGGGTGGTGGCGAAATCTTCCGGTGGTTCTCGACGACCGGGAAAATCCCGACGGCGTCTCGTCGCCGCTGCCGAAGCACTCGGGCCTGGCAGACGCCATGACGCGCGATGACGTCCTGCGCGAGCTTTCCTACCTCGCAACGGTCGAGCACGCGTTGGTCGGTCGAATATCTTTATGCCTATTATTCGCTCGCCATACCGCCGGAGCCGCCCCGGGCGGCGCCGTACACGAGGCGCCCTCCCGAGGTTGCGTTGCATGCGAGCGACGAAAAGCAAAACCGCATCGCGGCGGCCGCCAATCAACTGGTCCAGATCGCGGTCGACGAGATGCGGCACTTCATGTGGGCCAATCTGGTGCTCAATCTCCTCGGGGCGCCGTCGTGCGTCGGGCGCGCCGAGATCATCGGCGAGACCCCGGATCCCGCGACCAACCAGCGTCGGCGTCTCGATCCGAACAGCCAGCCATCTCGATCGGCCGTTTGCCCTCGAGCCGCTCTCTCGCGAGACGCTGCAATGGTTCATCGACGTCGAAGCCCCGAGCAAGGTCGTCAACGAGGGGCTCGACGGGATGTACGTGTACGTGCTCGAGCACCTCGTGTCGCACAGGAAGGACTATCCCGGAGCATTCGTCGACGTCGCGACCTCGATCATCAAAGGGATCATCGACGAGGGACATGGGCACTGGGCCCGGTTCACCCTGGTCAAGGAGACTCTGGCGGGCATCGAGGAAAAGGACTACCTGCGGCAGGCTGAGCGCGGACCAGCCCGATGAGCTGCAGACTCATTATCTCGATCTTTGCGATGCCTATTATCAGGGCTTGCTGCACACGATCGAGCTGAGCGTTTCCAGGGATGTGGTCACGGACTGGGCGAGGCAGGCGCAACTCGTCCACGGCGCGGTACGGATGATGCGAAGCCTCCACGAGGCAGCCCTCGAGGTTTCCGCGCAGGGCTTCCTGCCGCGGTTCACGCTCCCCGCAGCCGGATCCGCGGCGCAACCGGCGAGCCAGCTGGCTGCGGCGGCCAACTTGGCCTCCGCGCCGGCCGCAGCGGGCGTGCGACACGCCGCGGCAGTGGCTCGAACTCGACGCTGCCTACGACAAGCTCGACGGCACGCTGAAGTCGATGTCGATGAGTGGTGACCCGAAGGCACAAAGGCTGGCCGCCGCGCACCGGCCGCGTCTGGCGGAGCATCTATCCAACGTCGACGCACTCCTGATGCGCGATCCGCCCAAGGATCCGCCTTCCTGACGGGCCGCAGCGATGGGCACGCGCGTCATCGTTGCCGGCGGCGGGCCTGCCTCGTGCGCGGCGGTGCTGGCGTTGCGCCGGCGCGGCGTTGCGGCTCAGCCTCTCGCCAAACGCCGATAATCGGATATCGCTCCCGCTCGTTCTCAACGAGGCGGCCGTGGAGCTCCTGGTCGACCTGAGCGGCGGGTCGGCCTGGTTCGATCACGCCCACCAACTGCGGCGGCGGGTGGTGCAGTGGGGGAGCGAGCCCGCCCGCACCGTCGTCGAGCCGGCGCTCTCGCTGCCCGGTGCGATGCTGCGCCGGCGGTTGTTGGACCTCGCCGGAGGGGGGCTCGACTCGCATGATCCCATCGACGGCGGCGCGGATGCTGCGCAATCGATGCGGGGGGACGGGGATTGGTCGCTCTACAGCGACGCCGGCGCGGCGCCCTCGCAGACGCAGGTCCAGCGCTTTGGCCGGCGCGTCATGTTGTGCGCCGAGGTCGACTTGGCGCGCCGCGCCGACCCCGCCACCTGCTGGATGGAAGGCAATGCGCACGGCTGGGTCTTTCTTGCGCCGATCGCCGATCGCCGTGCAATCGTGCAAGCGTCGCTGCCGCAGGCGCCGAGCGGCGATCCAGCCGCCGCCCTTGCGGTCATCCTCGCGTCGACGCGCCATGTCTTGCAGCTCGTCGACGGTTGCGCTGGCGACGTCCACGTGCATGCTACCGCGCCGGCGCTGCGGCGGCCACTCGGCGGCTCGCGCTGGCTCGCCATCGGCAATGCGGCCATGTCGCTCGATCCCGTCTGCGGCGACGGCACCGCTCAGGCGCTGCGCAGCGGGCTGCTCGCGGCTGCGATCATCGTGACCAGCCGGGACGGCGGCGACCCGCGTGCCCTGATCGAGCACTACGATCGGCGCGTTGCGAGGACGTTCGCGGCGCATCTCGCCGCATGCGCGCGGCTCTATGATCCGGCGGTGTTCGGCGCGGGCTGGGAACGCGAAATCGCCGTGCTGCGACAAGGCGCTGGCGCGCTTGCGGGCGCATCCCGAGCGCCGCTCGAGTTCAGCTTGAACGAAGGTTGGCTGGTGCCGATCGAGCCTAGAGCATGATCCCGAAAAGCGGCACCCGTTATCGGAAAAGATCATGCTCCACCAATAAGCAGACGGCGCATGGCGGGGCCCGAATTGAGTAGCTCACGATCCTTCTCCGCGCCGTTGCCGATCACGCGAGCCGCGCGGTTATCTGCCCGCTCGCTTGCGCGCGAATAGCCTGCGCACTAGCATCCGCGGCAAGATACATGGACGGGAAAGCCACATGATCCGCAAATTTCGGACGCTGTTATGGGCGGCGTGTGCCGCGTGTGCGTCGGCGTCCGGCGCGGCCGCGCAGGACTATCCGAGCGGTCCGATCCGGCTGATCGTGACGTTCGCGCGCCGGCGGCTCCTCGGATGTGCTCGCTCGCTCGGTCGCCAAGGCGATGTCGGAAGGTCTCGGGCGAACGGTCGTCGTGGAGAACCGCGCCGGCGCCGGCGGCCACATCGGCGCCCAATCGGTGGCGCGCGCCGACGCCGACGGTTACACCGCGCTGTTCGGCACCAATGGCACGCTCGCCATCGGGCCGGCGCTCTACAAGAACCTCAAATACGATCCGGTGAACGATCTCGCACCGGTCGGCATGCTGCACCAGTTGCCGAACGTGCTGATCGTCCATCCCTCCATTCCGGCGACCAACCTGCGCGAGCTGATCGACTACGCACGCCGCAAGCCCGGCGAGCTCACCTTTGCGTCGGCGGGCGTCGGCTCGGCGTCGCATCTGGCCGCCGAACTGCTGAAAGTCGCGGCGAACATCGACATCCTGCACGTGCCCTACAAGGGCGGCGGCGCCGCCCTGCCGGATCTCCTGTCCGGGCGCGTGTCGATGATGATCGAGACCATCCCCAACGCCCTGCCGTCGGTGCGCAGCGGAGCGTTGCGCGCGCTCGGAGTGACCACGCCGGCGCGATCCTCGAACGCCCCGGAGCTGCCGACCCTGGCCGAAGCGGGCCTGCCGGGCTTCGAGGTGAGCTCGTGGACCGGCCTGTTCGTGCCCGCCGGCACGCCGCGCGCGATCGTCGCGCGCTTGAACGCGGAGACGTTGCGCATCGCGCGCGACCCGGCCTATCTCGAGCAGCTCAAGACCATGGGAACCGACGTGGCCTCCTCGACGCCGGAGGCGCTCGGCGCATTCATGGTCAAGGACATCGCCAATTGGACCGTGGCGGTGCAGCGCTCCGGCGCGCGCGCCGACTGACATGCCCGATGCCGATGCAAACGCAATGCCATGGAGCCAACATGACCTATCAAGCGATCAGCGTCACGCCGTGCTCGCCGCATATCGGGGCCGAGATCGGCGACATCGACCTGACCAAGCCGCTGTCCAATCAACAAGTCGCGGAGCTGCATCAGGCTTTCACGCAGCACCTGGTGATCTTCTTCCGCGATCAGCGGATCAGCTTCGACGATCAGATCAGGGTCGCCAGCCATTTCGGTTCGCTGGGCCGCCATGTCGGGGTCAACACCATCAGCAAGACGACCGACAATCCGTTCGTGCGGAAATTCCACTACGACGAGACCTCGAAGAAGATTTCCGGCGAGAACTGGCACAGCGACCAGTCGTGCGCGGCGGTCCCTCCGCTCGGCAGCATGCTCTACAACCACACCATCCCGCCGGACGGCGGCGGCGACACGATGTTCGCCAGCATGTATGCCGCCTATGACGCGCTGTCGCCGCGCATGAAGACCTACCTCGAAGGGCTGACGGCGACCCACGACGGCACCCGCGTGTTCGGACCCGGAACGCCGATCTCGGTGCATCCGGTGATCGTGCGCCATCCGGTCAGCGGCAAGAAGCTGATCTACGTCAACACGGACTTCACCTCGCATATCAACGAGCTTCCGCGCGCGGAGGGCGACCGCATTCTGAAATTCCTCTACGACCATTGCGGGCGCGACGAATGGGTGTTCCGGTTCCGGTGGCGGGCGCATTCGATCGCGTTCTGGGACAATCGCTGCGCGCACCACAAGGCGATCTGGGACTATTGGCCGAACGTCCGCTCCGGATATCGGGTCCAGGTCGAAGGGACGGCGCCCCCTGTGGCCGGCTGAGGCGCGCCGCCGGAGCAGAAGATGGTGCTCGGCGTTCCGGTGAGCGAGCTGTTGCTGCTCGCGGCCCTGATCGTCGCCGCCGGCGTGGTCACCGGCGTCCTCGCCGGGCTGTTCGGCATCGGCGGCGGCGCGCTCATCGTTCCCGTGCTCTACGAGGTGTTCCGGGTGCTCGGCGTGCCCGATGAGGTGCGCTTCCAGCTCTGCGTCGGAACCTCGATCGCCATCATCGTGCCGACCAACGTGCTCTCCTTCCGCATCCATCGCGACAAGGGCGCGGTGATGATGGACGTGGTGCGGCAATGGGCGGTGCCGGCCGTGCTCGGCGTCGTGGTCGGCTCCGCCCTCGCCGGCTTTGCGTCGGCCGCGGTGCTCAAGCTCGCCTTCGTGCTGGTCGGGAGCGTGATCGCCTTCAAGCTGCTGGTCGGCCGCGACAGCTGGCGGCTCGCCGACGATCTGCCGGGCCGCGCCGGCATGAGCGCCTATGGCTTCTTCGTCGGGCTCGCCGCCTCGCTGATGGGCATCAGCGGCGGCTCGATCGCCAACATGATCCTGACGCTCCACGGCAAGCCGATCCACAGCGCGGTCGCGACCTCGGCGGCGCTCGGCGTGCCGATCACGGTCGTGGGCACGATCGGCTACCTGCTCGCGGGCCTGCCGCAGCAGGCGCTGATGCCGCCGTTCTCGATCGGCTTCGTGTCGCTCATCGGCTTTGCGCTGATGGCGCCGGTCTCCAGCTTCACCGCGCCCTACGGCGCGCGGCTCGCGCACGCGCTCTCCAAGCGCAAGCTCGAGATCGCGTTCGGCTGCTTTCTGGCCATCGTCTGCGTGCGCTTCGTCGTGAGCCTGGTCGGATGATCGCGCCTACCCTGCAGCCTCGCGACACGGCGCATTGACCAATTCCGTGCTACGGTCGTCGATCTTCGCGCCAGACAGCCGCGGCACTCGTCGTCTTCATTCATGACAGCGAAACCCATCAGGATCGGTTTGATCGGCGGCGGCATGATGAGCCAGGTTGCGCATCTGCCGTTCTACCTGGCCGACCCACGTTGCGAGGTCCTGCGCGTAGCCGAATCGCGGCCCTCGTTGGTCGCGGCTTTGGGAAAGCAGCTCGGGTCCGATCGCATCGTTGCGGACCATGGCGCGCTGTTGGACGACGCGAGCATCGAAGCCGTCGTGATCAGCGCGCCACGGCCGGCAACGGGTCCGCTGACGCTTGCCGCGCTGGAGGCCGGCAAGCACGTGATGACCGAAAAGCCGATGGCGCATACGGTCGAGCAGGCACGGCGTCTGGTCGACGCGGCAACGGCGCGCGGGCTGATCTACGCCGTCGGCTTCATGAAGCGTTACGATCCCGGCGTGCAAGCCGCCAAGACGCTGCTCGATGAGACCGTCCGCGACGGCCGGCTGGGCCGCATGTTGCTCGCGCGCTTCTACGACTATTCGAATGCCTACGGCGTGTCACCGCCGGCGCATGTGCGGCCGCAGGAGAGCAGGACATTGCGGTTTGCGACCTGGCCGCTTTTTCCGGATTGGCTGCCCGAGCGGTTGCGCGGCGGCTATGCCTGGTTCCTCAATGTGGCGGGCCATGACGTCAACTTGGCGCGCTTCTTCTTTCCCGACGGTCTCGCCGTGCTCGATGCGCATTGTCCAAGTGAAGGCAGCGTCGTGGCGACGCTGCAGGCCGGGACCGTGCCGATTGCGCTGGAGATCGCCAAGACGACCGCCGGGCGCTGGCTCGAGGGTGCCGAGTTTCTGTTCGAGCGCGGTCGGATCGCGGTGACGCTTCCCTCGCCGATGGCGGTCGAGCGCGTGGCCCAGGTGGTCGTCGATGACGCGGAGCGCGGCGTTGACGGCCGAACCGGTGAGCACCGGAGCCGGCTGGTGCTTCGCCCGCCAGGCCGAAGGTTTCGTCGACGCGCTCACCGGTCGGGCGCAACCGCTCACCAGCGGAAAAGAGGGGCTCGCCGACCTGGTGCTGACCGAGCAGATCTGGCGGAAGATCGCCGCCTGACGGCGTGCGCTACGGCCACAGGGTGGTCGACCATTCACGGATGCCCGCGCAGGACGAGCTTGTCGCCGCGCACCTCCCAGCTCTGGAGCCGGTTGAGGAAGCTCATGCCGAGAAGATTTGTGCGCAGCTGACCCGGCTGCGCGATCAGCGCCGGCACTGCGCGTTCGGTGATGCCGCCGACCGACAGCCGGTCGAGCGTGACCGGCGCGGCGCGGGCGCGGCCGTTGGCGGTTTCGACGCTGACCGAATAGGTCAGCACTTCGAGCGGCAGGCCGGCGGCCTTGGCGGCCTCCTGGGTGAGCACGACGGCGGACGCGCCGGTGTCGAGCACCGTCGACACGCGCGCCTCGTTGATCATGCACCGTGACGAAGAAGCTGCCGCCCGGCCCGCGCGCGACCTCGACCGTCCGCCCGCGGGTCGCGGCGCGACCCGGGACGAGCTCGGCGAGCACCCGTTCGGCGACGTCGCGCAGCTCGAAGCGGTAGGTGTATCCGATCAGCAGCAGGAGCGCGACCACCACCCAGATCAGCGCCGATTCGAGCGCGTGCGAGAAACGTTGGCGGAACAGCGCCAGCACCAGCATGGCGACGAAGACCAGCGCCACCAGCTTGGTGGCGAGCGAGGAAAAATCGTACTGGCTGAGGCTGGCGATGGTTGCGTCCTGCCGTACCACCAGCACGAACAGCACCGCCGTGAGGATCGCCAGCAGAAGCCACAGCAGACGGCGCACGTTATCGTCCCTCAACCGGCATCGGCGCCGCTCGTCTGGTCCCGCTGCAGCTTGGCCAGGCGCTGCGGCAGCTCCGCCATGACGTGTGCGCGGTCGTCGGCGGTGAATCCGATCCAGCCTGCGATTTCGGCAACGGTCCGCCCGCAGCCGACGCAAAGCGCCGAAACCGGGTCGACCGCGCAGACCTTGTTGCAGGGGGTTTCGATCTCGGCCATGGCTCGTCGTGGCGGTGTGGGTGCGGCGCGCAAGATAAGGATCGCCGCGCCGAAGGCAATCGCCGAGGTCGTCCGCGCGGCCGAAGTTTACGTCCCGATCCCCAAGCAGCCGCCGCAATGCGCTGACCTTGGTGCCGCGCGGGGCGTCGGTCGACTCGTGTCTGGGCTGCTGGGCCGCGATCGACGGCGCCGGCTCGGCCAGCGGCGCCATCGCCGCCATCACCCGCTCCGGCGGGAAGGTGACGACCACCTCGGTGCCGATGCGCAGCTTCGATTTGAGCGTGAAGGTGCCGCCATGCAGGTCGACCAGGCTTTTCGCGATCGGCAGCCCGAGGCCGGCACCCTGTTCGGCCGACTTGATGGAATTCGATCCCTGCCCGAACGAGGCGAGCACGATCGGTATTTCCTCCTCGGGAATGCCGGGGCCGCTGTCCTTGACGCTGATATATTGCCCGCCCGAGGCGGTCCATCCGACCTTGAGCCAGATCTCGCCGCCTTGCGGCGTGAACTTGATGGCGTTGCCCAGGAGGTTGAGGCAGATCTGACGCACCGCCCGCTCGTCCGCCCACAGCCGCGGCATGTCGCTCTCGAACACCTCGTGGATGGTGATGTTGCGGCTGCGCGCGCGCATCTGCAGCAGGTGGCTGCATTCGCCGACCACGTGCACCAGCGAGACCGGCTCCTCGTTGAGCTCGTAGCGGCCGGCCTCGATGCGCGAGAGGTCGAGAATCTCGTTGATCAGGCCGAGCAGGTGCACCCCGGAATTGTGGATGTCGCCGGAATACTCCTTGTAGGCCGGCACGTTGTGCGGGCCGAAAATCTCGCTGTGCATGACCTCGGAGAAGCCGAGGATGGCGTTGAGCGGCGTGCGCAGCTCGTGGCTCATCTGGGCGAGGAAACGCGACTTCGAGATGTTGGCGGCTTCGGCGCGGCGGCGCGCTTCGTCGGAGATCGCCTTCGCGGTTTCGAGCTCGCCGATCAGCGCGTCCTTCTCGGCGCGCGCCTCGAGCGTGGCGAGCGTGGTCGAATAGAGCCGGTGCGCGAGCAGCAGGAAATAGCCCTGCGCGGTCACCGCCAGGATGGCGAGGATATAGTCGTTGAGATTGCCGCGCAGCGCGAAGTCGAGCGCGACCGCCGCCGACACCGGCACCGTCGCGGCGAGCACCGCGACCGGCACGCTCGATGCCAGCATGCTCGACACCGCCACCACCAGGAGCATGACGAACAGCATGAAGGTGCCCGAGCCCGCATCGGCCCCGACCGGATGGATGAGGATGAATATCCAGGCGAGCCCGAAGAACAGGTCGAGCACGATGAAGCGCAGCCGCCAGGCGCGGATGTTGATGCTGCTCGGCGGCTCGGCCAGGAACTGGCGGCACTTGGTGATGATGATGGCGTGGATCACCAGCACCGCGCTGGTCCAGATGCCGGCCTTGACCGGCCCGCTCCACAGGCTCGACAGGAAGCCGACGGTGCCGACGAGCAGCAGGATCACCAGCGAGGCGGACAGCCGGTTCTGCGCGAACAGGCGCAGCAGCTCGTAGTCGAAGGCCGGGCGGGTGCCGGTGGTGGAGGTCAGGCGGTCGCGCGCCGCGCGCACGTAGTGAGCGGCCGCGCGCCGGCGCTTGGCCGACGATTCATCGGCCGACGGTGCGGAATCGCGCTGGTCGCTCGAAACGCTCATGTTGTCTAGGTGCTTTGGCCCCCGCAATTCGCGCAAACTCGCGCAAATTCCTTAAGGGCACGCTTAAGGGCGTCCTAAATGAAGTGGTTAACGATAGATTTCTATGGCGGCGAATGCCCAACTAACGCCTAACGTTCGCCGGCTCCGTTGGCGACTTGACCAGGAGGCAAGTCGCGTGATGGGTTGCGGGGGGACGGAGGCACACGCTACCGACCCTGCGCATTTGCTTATGGACCATCACGACGCGCCGGGGAGGGGAGAGAGGACATGAAGCTCTATGACGGCGGCCGGGCGCCCAATCCGCGGCGGACGCGCATCTTTCTGGCCGAAAAAGGCATCACGCTGCCGATCGAGCAGGTCGATCTCGGCGCCATGCAGCACAAGTCGGCGGACTATGCGGCGGTCAACCCGCTGCAAAGGGTGCCGGCGCTCGTGCTCGACGACGGCACGGTGCTCACCGAATCGATCGCGATCTGCCGCTATTTCGAGGAGCTCCAGCCCGAGCCGCCGCTGTTCGGGCGCGGGGCGCTCGAGATCGCGCGCATCGAGATGTGGAATCGGCGGCTCGAGCTCCATTTCCTGTTTCCGGTCTCCCACGTCTTTCGCAACGCGCATCCGGCGATGAAGGAGATGGAGGTGCCGCAGGTGCCGGCCTGGGCCGAGGCCAACAAGCCGCGGATCATGGAATTCATCACCTTGCTCGACCGCGAGCTCGGCGAGCGGCCGTTCGTCGCCGGCGACAAGTTTTCGGTCGCCGACATCACCGGCCTGGTCGCCGTCGACTTCATGAAGCCCGCCAAGCTGTCGGTGCCCGACGGACTTGAGAATCTCAAGCGCTGGCACGCCGACGTGTCGGCGCGGCCGAGCGCGTCGGCCTGACCATGCGTCTCACCGTCGTCGGATCGGGCGATGCATTCGGCTCCGGCGGCCGCTTCAATACCTGTTTCCATCTCGAAACCGCCAAGGGCGTGCTGGTCGTCGATTTCGGCGCCTCCGCGCTGGTCGCGCTCAAGGCGCACGGTCTCGATCCCAATGGCATCGACGGCATCGTTCTTTCGCATCTGCACGGCGATCATTTCGGCGGGCTTCCGTTCCTGTTCCTCGATGGCCAGTTCCTGGGCCGGCGCGAGCGGCCGCTCCTGATCGCGGGTCCGCCCGGCACGCGCGCCCGGCTCGATGCGCTGCTCGAAGTGTTCTTTCCGCGCTCGACCGGCAACAAATGGCGCTTTCCCTGGAAGGTGCTGGAGATCGAGGTCGGCCGGCCGACCGATGTGCTGGGCCATTCGGTGACGACCACCGAGGTCGTGCATTTCTCGGGCGCGCCCTCGACCGCGCTGCGGCTCTCCGACGGCAAGAAGCTGTTCGCCTATTCGGGCGACACCGAGTGGGTCGAGGCGCTGGTCGCGGTCGCCGACGGCGCCGATCTCTTCATGGTCGAGTGCTACGGCTATTCCGGTCGCCTGAGCGGCCATCTCACCTGGGAAATTCTGCAAGCGCGGCTGCCGGATTTGCGCGCCCGGCAGATCATGATCACCCACATGAATCCGAGCATGCTCGCCCGGCAAGACGAGGCTCGCGCCGGCGGCGTGCTGGTGGCCGAGGACGGGCTGGTGATCGAGATTTAGAGCGTCGGCGTTGGCGCTTCACCGCTCCAGCCGCGCGATCAGGCTCGACGTGTCCCAGCGCTTGCCGCCCATCTTCTGCACTTCCGCGTAGAACTGGTCGACCAGCGCGGTGACCGGCAGGCTGGCGCCGTTCTTGCGCGCCTCGCCGATGCAGATCGACAAATCCTTGCGCATCCAGTCGACCGCGAAGCCGAAGTCGAACTTGCCGGCCGCCATGGTCTTGTAGCGGTTCTCCATCTGCCAGGACTGCGCCGCGCCCTTGGAGATGGTCTCGATCACCGTGTCGATGTCGAGCCCGGCCTTCTTGGCGAAGTGGATGCCCTCGGCGAGCCCCTGCACCAGGCCGGCGATGCAGATCTGGTTGACCATCTTGGTGAGCTGGCCGGCGCCGGGCGCGCCGATCAGCTTGCACATGCGCGCATAGGCGGCGATCACCTTCTCGGCGCGCGCATAGGGCTCGGCATCGCCGCCGCACATCACCGTGAGCACGCCGTTCTCGGCGCCGGCCTGGCCGCCGGAGACCGGCGCGTCGACGAAGTCGAAGCCGCGCTTCTTCGCCTCGGCGTGCAGCTCGCGGGCGATCTCGGCCGAGGCGGTGGTGTGATCGACGAACACCGCGCCCTTCTTCACGCCATGGAAGGCGCCGTTCGCTCCGAGCGTGACCTCGCGCAGGTCGTTGTCGTTGCCGACGCAGCACATGACGAAGTCCTGGCCCTCGGCCGCCGCCTTCGGCGTCGGCGCGCGACCGGCCCCCGTGCTGGGCGACCCATTTCTCGGCCTTGGCGGCGGTGCGGTTGTAGACCGTGACCTCGTGCCCGCCCTTGTTCTTGAGGTGCCCCGCCATGGGATAGCCCATGACGCCGAGCCCGAGGAAAGCCACCTTTGCCATCATTTTCCTCCTGAATGCACTGCCGGCGCCCGCGCCGAACGCCTATATGGCGAGTGATTGCGACGGCGCGGCCGCCGCGTCAACCGTCATGACTCGACGTTGACCGGTTCCGCGTCGGCCCGTATGGTGGCGACCGACGCAACGGCGCGGAGCGATGCGATGGCGGTGACCAGAGACCAGGTGCTCGCGGCGCTCGAAGGCGTGGCATCCCCGCAGGGGACCCCGCTGCCCAGGACCGGCACGCTCTCGGACGTGGTGGCGAGCGACGGCAAGGTGTTCTTCTCGATCACGCGTCGACGCCGCGGAGGTCAAGGCCTGGGAGCCGGTGCGCAAGCGCGCCGAGGAGGCCGTGCGTGCGCTGTCGGGCGTGCAATCGGCGTTGGTCGCGCTCACCGCCGAGCGCAAGGCGGGTGCGGCAGGCGCCCGTCCGCCGCAAGGGGCCGCGCCGGCAGGGCCGGGCCATCCGGCCGGGCGTGGCGCGCCGCGCGGTGACTCGGCGCAGGGCGTTCCCGGTGTCGAGGCGATCATCGCGGTTGCGTCCGGCAAGGGCGGCGTCGGCAAATCGACCACGGCGGTCAATCTGGCGCTCGGGCTCGCCGCGCTCGGCCTCAAGGTCGGCATCCTCGACGCCGACATCTACGGGCCGTCGCTGCCGAAGCTGCTCGCCATCAAGGAGCGGCCGCAGACGCTCGGCGGCACGCGGCTCAAGCCGATCACCCGCTACGGGCTCACCGTGATGTCGATCGGCTTCCTGATCGACGAGGAGACCCCGATGATCTGGCGCGGGCCGATGGTGATCTCGGCGCTCACCCAGATGCTGCGCGAGGTCGAGTGGGGCACGCTCGACGTGATGGTGGTCGACATGCCGCCCGGCACCGGCGATGCCCAGCTCACCATGGCGCAGCAGGTGCCGCTCAAGGGCGCCGTCATCGTGTCGACGCCGCAGGACCTGGCGCTGATCGACGCGCGGCGCGGCATTTCCATGTTCAAGCGCGTCAACGTGCCGGTGCTCGGCATCGTCGAGAACATGAGCTATTTCCTTTGCCCGGAATGCGGCACGCGCTCCGACATTTTCGGCCACGGCGGCGCCCGCCACGAGGCCGAGCGGCTCGGCGTGCCGTTCCTCGGCGAGGTGCCGCTGCACATGACGATCCGCGAGAAATCCGACGCCGGCCTGCCGGTGGTCGCGACCGAGCCCGACGGTCCGCACGCCAAGATCTATCGCGACATCGCGGCGCGCGTGCGCGATCAGCTCAAGGGCGCGGCGGCCGGCCGCGCGGCGCCGAAGATCGTGATCGAGGCTTGACCGGCATCTGAAGTTGCCGTTGCCGGCAGTCTCAATCCTCCACCCACATGCGCAGCAGATTGGCGAGCGATTTCGAGACGAGGTCGTACTCGGCCGACTTGCCGTCGCGCGCGAACATCTGCCGGCGCGCGGTGTCGAGGTCGAACAGCAGCTCGCGCCGCGCCTGATCGCGAACGAAGCTGCGCGCCCAGCCGACCGCGGCAAGCCGCGCGCCGCGCGTGACGTCGGCGACGTGGTGGAGCGAGGTCGCCGGATAGGCGACGAGCGAGCCGGCATCGAGCTTGAAGGCGTCTTCGCCCGACGTGCTTTCGATCGTCAGCTCGCCGCCGCCATAGCTCTTCGGATCGGAGAGAAACAGCGTGAACGAGACGTCGGTGCGCATGCCGTCCATCAGCGCATCGTCGACATGGCTGCCGTAGTGCATCCCTTTCTCGTAGCGCGAGAACAGCAGCGGCGAGAGCGCCTTCGGCCGCACCGCCAGGCGAAACACCTCGTTGCCGAGGATGCGTTCGGCGATGAGCTTGCGGATCGTCTCGAGCGAGCGGTCGGAGCCCTCGGCCTGCCGGTTGTTCTTCACCGTTCGCGCGGCAAAGCCCGCGGTCGCGCGGCCGTCGACGAAGCGCGCGCGCTCGAGCGTCGCGACGCGCGATCTCGACCTCCTCGGCCGACAGGACGTTGCCGATCACGATCTGCATGTCTTGGAACCGTTCAAAACTACGACGTGACTGGACGCTGTCATGCCGCGGGCTATATCTATGCCGCGCATTGCGCGACCAACAACGGATTTCGACATGAAGACCAAACGCAAGAACCGCAAGATCTGGCTCGGCGTCGGTGCGTTCGTGGTCGTCGGCGCGAGCGCACCCGGCGCCGCCGGGCCGCTGGCCGGCAACGACGTTGCGGACCTCCGCGCCCTGACCGATGTCGTCACCGACACCGCCATTCCGCGCACGTCCTCTGGCGGCTTTGTCGTCGCCCAGCATGGCGATCACGCGCCGAAGGCCGACGAGAGCGGCGAGGAAGGCGGCGAAAAGGGCGTGGCCACGCTGCCGCCGGCGCTTGCATTTGCGGTCCGGATCGCGCTCCTGCGCGGCCATCTCCTGGTCGGCGACGAATTGGTCAAGCAGCAGCAATGGAACGCGGCGCTTCCGCATTTCCTCCATCCCGGCGAGGAGATCTACGCCGACATCAAGGACCAGCTTGCCGAATACAAGGTGCCGCCGTTCGAGAACGCGCTCAAGGCGCTGGCTGACGCGGTCAAGGCCAAGCAGGGCGGCAACGACTATGCCAAGGCGCTCAAGTCGGTCAACGAAGCGCTTGCCGCCGCCGACGCCGCGATGAAGCAAAAGGAAACCGACTGGGCCGCCTTCGTGGTCGCCGCCGCGCTCGAGTCGATCAAGGTGGCAGCCAGCGAGTACCAGGCGGCGATCGTCAAAGGCCGGATCGCCAAGCCGGTCGAGTACCAGGACGCGCGCGGCTTCATCTTCCAGGCCGAGCGCATGATCGACAGCGTCGCCCCGGATCTCGAGAAGAAGGACGCCGCTGCGCTGCGCGCCGTGCGGACCGCCTTTGCCGAATTGAAGAAGGCGTTTCCCTCGCCCCTGCCGCCGCGAGCACCGATCAAGGATCACGGCGCGCTGCTCGGCGACGTGTCACGCATCGAGCTTGCCGCCGGCAGGCTGATGTGAGGCGATGACGGCGCGGCAAGACGGCCCGCCTCGCCGTGGCGGCGTTTGTCGCCGGCGGAACGGTCGGTGTGCTCGCGGCGCTGTTCATGCATGCAACGGGATGGCTCCGGGCGCGACCGCCAGCGCGGCCGCCGCCGCTGGCGACGACCTTGCGGCGCTGAAAGCGTCATTTCGCCGGCCCGACGGCGATACCGTTTCCGGCCGACAATCCGTTCTCGGAACCAAAACGCGCGCTCGGCGAGGCGCTGTTCCACGACAAGCGCCTCTCCGTCGACGCGAGCCTGAGCTGCGCCAGCTGCCACGAGCGCGGCAAAGGCTTTGCGGACGGCAGGGTGCAGGGGCGCGGCGTGCCCGGCCGTCCGCTCAAGCGCCACACGCCGACCTTGTGGAATCTGGCCTGGTCGGCGCCGGTGTTCTGGGACGGCCGCGCCCGCAGCCTCGAGGAGCAGGTCGCGGGGCCGATCGAGTCGCCGGACGAGATGGCGCAGCCGCTCGCGTCCGTCGTCACGCGGCTCGCCGCCGATCCCGGCATGGCACGCGCCTTCGCGGCGGCCTTCCCCGAGAATCCAGGAGTGGATGCCGTCAATCTCGCCAAGGCGCTCGCGACCTACGAGCGGACCTTCGTGTCGCCGCCGACCCGCTTCGATCGCTGGGTCGCCGGCGAGGCGCAGGCGCTCGCCGGCAACGAGATCGCGGGCTTTCGCCTGTTCACCGGCAAGGCCGGCTGCGTCAAATGCCACAGCGGCTTCGCCTTCACCGATTACGCCTTCCACGACATCGGCCTGCCGGGCGAGGATCGCGGCCGCGGCGCCGTGCTGCGGCTTGACGGTCGCGGAGCACGCTTTCAAGACACCGGGGCTGCGCGAGCTCGGCCGCTCCGCTCCCTACATGCACGACGGCTCGCTCGCGACGCTCGCGGACGTGGTGCGGCATTACGAGAGCGGGATCGTCGAGCGCCCGACGCTCTCGAAGGACCTCACGCGCAAGCTCGCGCTGACCGACGCCGAGCGCGCCGATCTCATCGCGTTCCTGGCAACGCTGACGAGCGAGGATGATCCGGCCTTGCCCAACAGGATCGTGCCGCTAGTGGGTGGGCCGACGACGCCGGCGGAGCGCGTGAGCACGGTGTCGCAGGACGACAAGACCTTCCACCCCGGCCACATCGCGCTGCCGCGCGGCGCGCGATTGTGGATCGTCAACAACGACACCCGCACGCACAATGTCCGGATCTACGACCCGCCGGTGCTCGACTTCGATTCCGGTGCCCAGGAGCCGGGCGAGACCGTCGAGATCGCCTTCCCGGATGCCGGCTCGTTCCTGGTGTTCTGCGGCATCCATCCGAAGATGGAGCTTTACGTCGACGTCGCCCGCTAAGGCGTTTTTCCGGCGAAGTGAAGCCGCTCTGACGGGCGGCATTTTCGAAGCCGGTGTCTGCGGTCTTCCCCCTTGCGCCGGGAAAGCGCGGGGGACAATCTAGGCGCGAGAGCGTGGACCGTCGGTCCCGCCATTATCGGAGTCACCCCAGAACGGGCCTGGACGGCGGGAAAATCCTGCGATACCGGGTCCCACCACACGGAGGAACACCCATGAAGCGCCGCGAATTTCTCAAGGCTGCAGGGGTCGGCATGGCTGCATCGGCCGTCGCCGCGCCGGCCATCGCGCAATCGACGCCGACGATCAAATGGAGACTGACGGCAAGCTGGCCGAAGTCGCTCGACACGCTTTATGGCGCTGGCGAAACGCTGCTCCAAGTACGTTGCCGAGGCGACCGACAACAAGTTTCAAATTCAGGTCTTCGCCGCGGGTGAGATCGTGCCTGCATTGCAGGTTCTCGACGCCGTGCAAAACTCCACCGTCGAGGTCTGCCATACCGCCACGTATTACAATATCGGCAAGGACCCGACCTGGGCGCTGTTTTGCGCCGCCCCGTTCGGCCTCAACAGCCGCCTGCAGAATGCCTGGTTCTACGACGGCGACGGCCTCAAGCTGATGAACGAATTTGCCAAGAAGTACAACGCTCACTGCCTGGTCGGCGGCAATACCGGCGCGCAGATGGGGGGCTGGTTCCGCAAGGAGATCAAGACCGTCGATGATCTCAAGGGCCTCAAGTTCCGCATGGGCGGCTGGGCCGGCAAGACGCTGCAAAAGCTCGGCGTGGTGCCGCAGCAGATCGCCGGCGGCGAGATCTATCCGGCGCTGGAGAAAGGCACCATCGATGCGGCCGAGTGGGTCGGCCCCTACGACGACGAGAAGCTCGGCTTCCACAAGGTCGCGCCGTTCTACTACTACCCCGGTTGGTGGGAAGGCGGCACCGCCCTGCACTTCATGTTCAATCAGGCAAAATGGAACGAGCTGCCCAAGAACTATCAGGCGATCGTCGCGGCAGCCGCGGCCTACGCCAACGTTGAGAACACCAGGCGCGATACGACGCCCGCAATCCGGCGGCGTTGAAACGTCTGGTCGCGGCCGGCGCGCAGCTGCGTCCGTTCCCGCAGCCGGTCATGGAAGCCTGCCTGAAGGCATCGAACGAGGTCAACGCCGAGACGTCGGCGACCAACGCCGATTACAAGAAGGTGCTGGAATCGATGGAGGCGTTCCGCAATGACGGATATTTATGGTGGCAGGTTTCGGAGTTCACCTACGACTCCTTCATGATCCGTACCCGGACGCGATCCTGACGGCAGCCTGGCACTGCCAGGGAGGAAACCCATGAAGCGTCGTCAATTCCTGCAGGCGGCGGGCGTGGCCGCCGCCGCGACCGCGGTCGCCAAGCCCGCGATCGCGCAGTCGATGCCCGAGATCAAGTGGCGCCTGACCTCGAGCTTTCCGAAGTCGCTCGATACGCTCTATGGCGCCGCCGAAGCCTTCGCCAAGGCCGTCGCGGAGGCGACCGACAACAAGTTCCAGATCCAGGTCTTCGCCGCCGGCGAGATCGTGCCGGGGCTGCAGGCGGCCGATGCCGTGCAGAGCGGCACCGTCGAGATGTGCCAGACGGCGTCCTACTATTACTTCGGCAAGGACCCGACCTTCGCGTTCGGCACCGCGTTGCCGTTCGGGCTCAACAGCCGCATGCAGACCGCCTGGATGTATTTCGGCGGCGGCATGGAGCTGATGAACGACTTCTACAAGAAGTTCAACATCTACGGGATTCCGGCCGGCAATACCGGCGCCCAGATGGGCGGCTGGTTCCGCAAGGAGATCAAAGAGCTCGTCCGACCTCAACGGCCTCAAGATGCGGATCGGCGGATTTGCCGGCCGGATCGTCTCCAAGCTCGGCGTGGTGCCGCAGCAGATCGCCGGCGGCGACATCTATGCGGCGCTGGAGAAGGGCACGCTCGACGCCTGCGAGTGGGTCGGCCCCTATGACGACGAGAAGCTCGGCTTCCAGAAGGTCGCGCAGTACTACTACTATCCGGGCTGGTGGGAAGGCGGGCCGATGCTCCACAACTTCATCAACCTCGAGAAGTGGAATTCGCTTCCGCCGGCCTATAAGTCGATCGTCAAGACCGCTTCGTCGATGGCGAACGAATGGATGCAGGCGAAATACGACGCCGGCAATCCGGCGGCGCTCAAGCGGCTGGTGGCGGCCGGCGCGCAGCTGCGGCCGTTCTCGCAGCCGATCATGGACGCCTCGCTCAAGGCGGCGCTCGAGCTCTATGCGGAGACGTCGAAGACCAATGCCGACTTCAAGAAGGTTTTGGACGCGTTGCATGGCGTTCCGCAACGACCAGTATCTGTGGTGGCAGGTCGCCGAGCTGACCTTCGACAGCTACCTCGTGCGCAACCGCACGCGGGTTGAGCACGCGTCTGATCGCTTGCGCGACCGCTGCATTGCGAGTCGCGCCAGGGCGCTCGGTCGCGCGGAGCATTCGACCACCTACCGCTTCGGCGGCTCGCCGAAATCGAGCGGCGGCGGCAGGTCGGGCTGCTGGATGTCGATCTGGATCTTGGACGGATCGACGCCGGTGCCGCGCGCGAGCCAATAGGTCACCGAGCCCGGCCAGAAGATCACGATGACGACCAGGATGACCTGCAGCACCACCCAGGGGATCGCGCCCCAATAGATGTCGCTGCTCTTCACCGACGGCGGCGCAATGCCGCGCAGATAGAACAGCGCAAAGCCGAACGGCGGATGCATGAAGCTGGTCTGGATGTTGGCGCAGATCAGCACGCCGAACCAGATGAGGTCGATGCCGAGCTTGTCGGCGACCGGCGCCAGCAGCGGAATGATGATGAACGCGATCTCGAAGAAATCGAGGAAGAACGCGATCACGAAGACGAAGACGTTGACGAAGATCAGGAAGCCGACCTGCCCGCCCGGCAGCGAGGTCAGCAGGTGCTCGATCCATTCCTTGCCGCCGACGCCCTGGAACACCAGGCTGAAGATGCGCGCGCCGATCAGGATGTAGACCACCATGGCGGTGATGCGCATGGTGATCGACATGCCTTGATAGACCAGCGGCCAGGTCAGCGTGCGGTTGAAGGCCGCCAGCGCGAGCGCGCCGACCGCGCCCATGGCGCCGGCCTCGGTCGGCGTGGCGAGCCCCAGGAAGATCGTGCCGAGCACCAGGAAGATCAGTCCGAGCGACGGGATGATGCCGCGCAGGCACTTTTTCCAGAGCGCCCAGCCCTTGAGCGTGCGCGCTTCCGGCGGCAGCGCCGGGACATCCTGCGGCCAGAAAATGCTCACGATCAGCACCCAGATGCAGAACAGGGCGATCTGGATGAGGCTCGGACCGATGGCGCCCGCATACATGTCGCCGACCGAGCGGCCGAGCTGATCGGCCAGCACGACCAGCACGAGCGACGGCGGAATGAGCTGGGTGATGGTGCCCGACGCCGCGATCACGCCCATCGTGTGTCGCGTCGCATAGCCGTTGCGCATCATCGCCGGCATCGCGATCACGCCCATGGCGATGACCGAGGCCGCCACCGTGCCGGTGATCGCGCCCAGGATGGCGCCGACGAAGATCACCGCATAGGACAGCCGCCGCGCACCGGACCGAACAGTTGCCCGATCGAATCGAGCAGATCCTCGGCCAGCCCGCAGCGCTCGAGGATCGCGCCCATGAAGGTGAAGAACGGGATCGCCAGCAGCAGGTCGTTCGAGATGATGCCGAACAGTTGGTAGGTGAGGTTGCCGAGAAAATCGGGACGGATGAGACCGAGCTCGATGCCGATGAAGCCGAAGAACAGGCCGACCGCGGCGAGCGAGAACGCCGCCGGATAGCCGATCAGCATGAACAGGATCATGCCCCCGAACATCAGGGGCGCCATGTTGTCCCTGACGAAGTGGATCATTGCAGCGGCTTCTCGTACTCGAACTGCAGCTGATGATGATGGATGAGCGCCTCGATGCGCTTGATGAGCTCGGACACGCCCTGCAATGCCATCAGCGCGAAGCCGACCGGCAGCAGGAGCTTCACCGGCCAGCGGATCAGGCCGCCGGCATTCGACGAGGTTTCACCGATCCGCCAGGACTCGGCGAACCAAGGCCAGGTGAAGTAGACCAGGATGACGCAGATCGGCATGAGAAAAAGCAGGCAGCCGAGAATGTCGATCCACATGCGCGTCCGCTCGGACACCGCCGAGTAGACCAGGTCGACGCGGACATGCTCGTTGACCTTGAGCGTGTAGGGGCCGCCGAGCAGGACCATGGCGGCGAACAGGTACCACTGCACTTCGAGCCAGGCATTGGAGCTTGCGCTGAACATGTAGCGGCTGGCGGCGTTGCCGGCGCTGATCAGGCAGGCGATGAGCACGCACCAGTTGGCGATCTCGCCGAAGCGGTCGTTCACGAAGTCGATCGCACGGCTCAGCTTGAGCAGTAGCGCCGCGATCGCACGGCCCAGCTTGAGCAGTACCGCCACGTCCGTCCCCCTGGGATGGGTCCCCAGCCGCCCGGTTATGGCCCGGGCTTGTCGATGGCGGCAAAACCCGCCAATTGCAGGAACCTTCCCCGACCCCCGCTGGCACGTCAATTGGAAGTTTGGCCGGGATGAGGGAATTGGCGGGGTGGGCAGCCGCCGCCAATGGGCGCACGCGGCTGGAGCGGCCCACGCCGGCCGGCGGCGCAAGGAATGGTTAACGTAACCTAAACCTGCCTTTAACCATGCTTGGCGTAGGAAAGAGGCCCCGTCTCGGGTTCGGCTCGGGCTGAACCGGCCGGCCTTGCGCGGCCGTTGGGGCGAGGGGAGCAAGGACGGGCGAATGCATCGGTTGACGATTGCCGAGCGAGTGATCGCGGCTGCCGTCCTGCCGCTCCTCGTCTATTTTGCCGCTCGATGGCTGGGCGCCTATCTGCCATGGCCGGACAACGGCGCGCTGGCCGCGCTCGGAGCGCCGATGCTCGCCCTCGCGGCCATCGCGCTGGCGGTCGCGGCCGCCGGCCTGGCGGCGCGCTCGCTGTCGGAGCCGATGGCGCAGGCGGGCGAGACCGTCGACGCCATCGTGCGCGCCGAGCTCGGCTCGGCGCCGCAGCCGAGCGGCGACCGGCGCAGCGAGATCGACCGCCTGATGGCCGGCATCGACCGCCTGGCCGATGTGCTGCGCGAGCAGCAGCGGCGCGATCTGGTGCTGATCGATGTCGGTCGCAAGCGCCGCACCGCCCGCCGCACCAACCTGTCGAACATGGCGAGCGAGCTCGAGAGCGCGACCGAGATCGGCATGCGCTCGATCCTGGACGGATCGGTCGGGCTGCGGGCGAAGGCCGACGACATGCGTAGCGCGCTCGAGACGGTTCGCGCGGCGTCGGAAGAGACCGCGCGCGCCGCGGAAAGCTCGCGCGCCATCAACCATGACAACACCAAATTCTCCGAGCAGATCATCGCCGCCATCACGGCGATCGACCAGCAGGTCGGGCGCGGATCGATCGCCAGCCGCGAAGCGGTGCAGCGCGCCGACAATTCGCGCGAGATCATCAACGCCCTGGCCACGGCGGCCGACCACATCGGCGAGATCGTCGGCGTCATCAATTCGATCGCCGACCAGACCAATCTGCTGGCGCTCAATGCGACCATCGAGGCGGCGAGGGCGGGCGCGGCCGGCCGCGGCTTCGCGGTCGTTGCCTCGGAGGTGAAATCGCTGGCCACCGAGACCGCGCGATCGACCGAGCAGATCGGCGGCAAGATCGCGGAGATCCAGTCGCGGACCCGGCAGGTGGTCGGATCGCTGGCGGACGTGGCGGAGGCGATCGACCAGCTCTCGGCGGTGACCGATTCGATCGCCGCCGCCATGGAAGCGCAGCGCGCCGCCATGCAGGGATTTTCCGCCAATGCGCGCACCACCAATGCCGCGGTCTCCGACGTGGCCGGGACGCATGGCCGAGATCGCCCGGATGGTCGTCGGCTCCACCGCGAGCGCGTCCGAGGTCGCCGATGTCGCCATGGACATGCAGCGCACGTCGGCGGTGTTGCGGCGGGAAATTCCCGACATCGTGCGCAAGGCGCTGCGCGCGGATCTGCGCGAATATCCGCGCTACGACATCGACGCGCACGCTGGCGTCGAGGCGGATGGCCGTCAGTTCGATGTCCGGGTCTTCGACATCAGCGAAGGCGGCGCGCGCATCGAGAACGTCGGCGAGCTCACGGTCGGAACCAGGCTCGTTCTGACGCTGCACGGGCTGCACCCGGTCGCCGGCAAGGTCGTCCGCGTCGCGCAGGACAGCCTCGGCGTCTGCTTCGAGCCGCAGAAATTGAAGATGGAGGAAGTGCGCCGCCTGATCGCGGCGGCGGCCGCGTAACGTGACCTAGCCCCCGGTCACGTTCATGTGACGTGACAGCGCCGGCCGCTGGTGGCGCCGGTCGATGACGAAATCGTGTCCCTTGGGCTTGCGCGAGATCGCTTCCACGATCGCCGCGTCGAGCAGATCGATTGCCTTCGGAGGCGCGCAGCGGCGTGCGCAGATCGGCGGCGTCCTCCTGGCCGAGGCACATATAGAGGGTGCCGGTGCAGGTCACCCGCACGCGGTTGCACGATTCGCAGAAATTATGCGTGAGCGGCGTGATGAAGCCGAGCCGGCCGCCGGTCTCGGCGACCTTGACGTAGCGGGCCGGACCGCCGGTGCGGTAGTCGATCTCGTCGAGCGTGTAGCGCTCGGCCAATCGCGCCCGCACCATCGAGAGCGGCAGGTACTGGTCGAGCCGGCCCTCGCCGACGTCGCCGAGCGGCATCACTTCGATCAGCGTGAGATCCATGCCGCGGCCGTGCGCCCAATCGACGAGCGACGGAGATCTCGTCCTCGTTCACGCCCTTGAGCGCCACCGCATTGATCTTGACCTTGAGCCCGGCCGCCTGCGCGGCGTCGATGCCGGCCAGCACCTTGTCGAGCTCGCCCCAGCGCGTGATGGCGCGGAACTTGTCGGGGTCGAGCGTGTCGAGCGAGACATTGATGCGCTTGACGCCGTGACCGGCCAATTCGTGGGCGTATTTCGGCAGCTGCGAGCCGTTGGTGGTGAGCGTGAGCTCGTCGAGCGCGCCGCTCGCGAGATGCCGCGACAGCGACGCCACCAGGGTCATGATCCCGCGCCGGACCAGCGGCTCGCCGCCGGTCAGCCGCAGCTTGCGCACCCCCTTGGCGATGAAGGCGCTGCACAGCCGGTCGAGCTCCTCGAGCGTCAGGAGATCGGCCTTCGGCAGGAACGACATGTTCTCCGCCATGCAATAGACGCAACGGAAGTCGCAGCGGTCGGTCACCGACACGCGCAGATACGAGATCGCGCGCCCGAACGGATCGATCAGGCTGCCGGCCGGTCGATGCCCTTCGAGCTCGAAGGCGGACATGGGCGCATGCGTCATCGCATCCAAGTGCGTACTCTCCCGGGCACAGCGGTCTTTCCGCCACCGTTACATATGGGAATTCTGACGGATATCGGCCAGACCGTCCAGCGCCCGGAATCGGTCATGACTCGGGCGCACGGCCGCTCGAACGGCGCGACCGCCGCTGATGACGTCGACTGACCTCTGGTCCCGCGGTGCTAGCGCGTCGGCCAGGGATATTGCGCCGCCGATGCCGGCTTCCGGGGCTGCCGGGGGCGGAGGCGGAAATGCCGCAGTCGCCGTAGTGGCGGGCGCAGGCTGTCCGGCTGGCTGCGCGGCCACCGTGGTCGGCTTCTTCTTGCCGGCCACCCGCTTCCTCTTCTTCGCCGGCGTTGGCGGAGCCATCGCCGCAAGCTCCACGTAGAGCGGATTGGGCGACAGCTTCGTGCTATCGGCCTGGTCCGGTCGCAGCGACACCGTCTGCGGCTGGTAACCGCCGAGTGCGACGGTGACCGACATTTCGCCGCCACCTTGCACGGTCAGCTCGCACGGCGTGCGGCAGGTCTGGCCTTGCGAGGTCCTCGCATCGGCGCCCGGCGGCTCGGACTCGATCCGCAAGGTTTCGGTCGCCGGCGACGATTTGAAGAAGTCCATGCTCGGCAAGGAGGCGGAGCACGCGGCGAGGGTGAAGCCACATGCCACCAAGGCAATGACTCGGCTCATGGTCAGATCCCACCAATTGGGCGGCCAAACCGGCCGCCTATCCCCAGGGCGCAACCATACGAGCGTGACCGGGACCCGTGAAACCCCACCGGCCGCTTCCCCGCGGCGCATGGCGCATGCCCAAATGGCTCCCTAAGTGTGGCGCCGATAAGGTAAAATGCCGATTATTAAGGTTGTTGCCGACAGGGTTAAGATGCGGACTAAGTTCCTTGCGCCGATACCTGGTCGCTCGTCTTGAGCAAGCCGAAAACCGCCTTCGGCAGGTCTCGGAAGCCGCTTATGACCAGATCGGCGTTCAATTCGCGCACCGGGATCTCGGTATAACCGAAGTCGACGGCGATTACCGGAATACCGGCAGCGCGGGCCATGTCGACGTCGTTCGCGGAATCCCCGACCATGACGGCGCGGTCCGGCTGACCGGCCGCCCGTTCGAGCGTCCGGCGTAACAGCTCCGGGATTCGGCTTTTTCAACCCGAACGTGTCGGAGCCGCAAATGACCGCGAAGCGTTTCGAGAGGCCGAGCGCGTCGAGCAGCCGGACCGACAGCCATTCCAGCTTGTTGGTGCATACGATCAGGGTGCAACCGCTGGGCCGGCGATCTCGTCGAGCGCGGTCTCGACCCCGGGGAACGGCCGCGAGCGGTCGGCGATATGCGCCGCATAATGCTCGATGAAGTCGCGGCAGAGGCGGTCGACCTCGGCCGCGGGGAGCGTGCGCCCCTCGGCCTCGAGGCCGCGCTCGATCATCAGCCGCGCGCCGCCGCCCACCATGTTGCGCGCGGCCTCGTAGGCGACCGGCGGCAGGCCTTCGCGAGCAAAGATGGTGTTGAGGGTGGCGACCAGGTCGGGCGCGCTGTCGACCAGCGTCCCGTCGAGATCGAAAACGACGGCGGGGACCATGACCTGCGATCGCTACCCGCCGGCGGGCGGGATGGCAAGGCTGCGAGCTCGCGCCGGGCGGCAATTTGCTGCCTATGCGCTGTGCGGATCGGCGATAGAGCGTGTTCCGGCGAAATGGGAGCCGGTTCGCGGCCATGGAGATCGAAGCCCAAAAACGTGCGGCCGCGGCGCGCGCGCTCGAATTCGTCCGCCCCGGCATGCGGATCGGGCTCGGCACCGGCTCGACCGCGCGGCATTTCGTCGAGCTCCTGGCCGAACGCGTGCGTGCCGGTCTCGACGTCGTCGGGGTGCCGACGTCGGAAGCGACGCGCAGCGACGCCGAGCGGCTGGGCGTGCCGCTCACCAGCCTCGACGAGACGCCGCAGCTCGATTTGACCGTCGACGGCGCCGACGAGATCGGGCCCGATCTGAGCTTGATCAAGGGCGGCGGCGGCGCGCTGCTGCGGGAAAAGATCGTCGCCTCGGCCTCCGCGCGCATGGTCGTCATCGCCGATGAATTCGAAATGGGTGTCCGCGCTCGGCCGCTTCCCGCTGCCGGTCGAGGTGGTGCCGTTCGGATTGGCCGCGACCCGGCGGGCGGTCGAGGCAGCGGCCGCTGGCCGCCGGCTGCGCCGGTCCGGCGCTGCTGCGCCGGGCCAAGGACGGCCACGCTTTTGTCACGGATGGCGGGCACTGGATACTCGATGCCGCGCTCGAGCGGATTTCGGATCCGAAGGCGCTCGCGGATCGGCTCGACGCCATCGTCGGAGTGGTCGAGCACGGCCTGTTTGTCGGTCTCGCGCAGGCGGCCGTGCTGGCCGGCTCCGGCGGCGTGCGTGTCGTCGAGCGGGGTTGAACCGGGATCACCTGAAGACGTGGGAAGAGGAGTGCTTCGATGTTCGCTCAGAGAACCGCCGTGACCGTTCGGTCCGCCATGCTCGCGCTCGGTCTGATCGTGTTGGCCGGATCGGCGCAGGCGCAACAGCCCTCGGCCGCGGCGGTCTCGATGGCGAAGGAGCTGATCGCGCTCAAGGGCGCGACCGGCATGTATGATCCGGTGCTGCGCGGCGTCGTCGAGCAGGCCAAGATCGTGCTGCTGCGCACCAATCCGATGCTGAGCAAGGAATTGACCGAGGTCACCGCCAAGCTGCACGCCGAATACGCCGCGCAAGCTCCAGGAGCTGCGGGATATCTCGGCTCGCGTCTATGCCGCACGGTTCAGCGAGCAGGAGCTCAAGGACGCGCTCGACCTTCTACAAGACGCCGCTCGGCAAGAAGCTGATCCAGCAGGAGCCGCAAATCCTCGACCAGTCCATGAAGGAGGTGCAGACCTGGGGCGACAAGCTCTCGGAGGAGGTCATCTCCAGGATGCGCGCCGAGATGAAGAAGAAGGGACACGATCTCTGATTGACAGAGTCGGTCAGTAATCAGAAAGTTCGATTCGATTGCCGATCATGATTATGATTACTGATGACGATGCCTGATCACGATGTCGATCTGTTCGTCATAGGAGGCGGCTCGGGCGGCGTGCGCGCTGCGCGCATCGCGGCCGGTTACGGCGCCCGCGTCATGGTGGCCGAGGAGTACCGCGTCGGCGGCACCTGCGTGATCCGCGGTTGCGTCCCGAAGAAGCTCCTGGTCTACGCCGCGCGCTTCGCCGACGAGTTCGAGGACGCCGCCGGCTTCGGCTGGACCGTGCCGGCGCCGACCTTCGATTGGAAAACGCTGATCGCCAACAAGGATCGGGAGATCGCCCGGCTCGAGGCCGCCTACGCGACCACGCTGGAGCGCGCCAAGGTCACGCTCGTGAAGGGCCGCGCGGTGCTCGAGGACGCGCAAACGGTGCGCCTGGTCGGCAGCGGCGAAAAGCTCCGCGCCAAGAATATCCTGCTCGCCACCGGCGGCGCGCCCTATGCGGGCGCCGATATCGCGGGCCTCGATCACGTCATCTCCTCGAACGAGGCGTTCCACCTCGAAGAGCTGCCGAAGCGCATTCTCATCCAGGGCGGCGGCTATATCGCGGTCGAGTTCGCCGGTATTTTCAACGGGCTCGGCTCGCAGGTGACGCTGGTCTATCGCGGGGAGAACATTCTGCGCGGTTTCGACGACGACGTGCGCGAGCATCTGCGCTCGGAGATGGAGCGGCGCGGCATCAAGATCATCACCCGGCAGACCGTCACCGGTGTCGAGAAGGTCGAGCACGGCTTCTGCGTCGAGCTGTCCGACCGTGAATCGTTCACGGTCGATCGCGTGATGTTCGCGACCGGGCGGCGGCCGAACGTTGTCGGGCCTCGGGCTCGAGAGCGCCGGCGTGCGGCTCGCAACCAACGGCGGCATCGCGGTCGACCAGTTCTCGCAGACCTCGGTGCCCAGCATCCATGCGGTCGGCGACGTCACCAATCGGGTGAACCTGACGCCGGTCGCGATCCGCGAGGGCCATGCCTTCGCCGACACGGTGTTCGGCGGCAAGCCGACGCCGGTCGACCATGTCGACGTGCCGACGGCGGTCTTCTCCGAGCCCGAGGTGGGCGTGATCGGGCTGACCGAGGCGCAGGCCTGCGCGAAGCTCGCCAAGGTCGACGTCTACAAGAGCACGTTCCGCCCGATGAAGATGACGCTCGCCGGCCGCGACACCCGCGCCTTCTTCAAGCTCGTGGTCGACGGCGAGACCGACCGCGTGGTCGGCTGCCACATCGTCGGCCCCGACGCCGGCGAGATGATCCAGCTGGTCGGCATCGCCGTGAAGATGAAGGCGACCAAGGCCGAGTTCGACGCACGTGATGGCGGTGCACCCCACCGCCGCGGAAGAGCTCGTCACCATGCGTGAGAAGGCGCTGAGCCACGTGCGCGAGGCGGCGGAGTAGGCTTTGCCTATATCAACGGTACGAATGTTTGACCCGTCATCCTGAGGCGCCCGCGCTCTTGCGCGGGCCTCGAAGGATGCACGGCCCGCGCCGGTCGCCGCGCCGCGCAGCAAGCGGCAAGGCCGGGCCGTCGCCCTTCGAGGCTCGCGCGAAGAGCGCGGCGCGCCTCAGGATGACGGGTCAAACATTCGTGCCGTTGGTGCAAGGTCGCCGCGGCGACCAATCAATTCACGCCCGCGGGCTTCGCGCGCCACCACCTCAGAATATCGTGTAGATGAAGGGCGCCACCACGCTGCCCTTGGTCAGCAGCACGAGCCCGCTGAAAATGACCATCATGATCACGACCGGGACGAGCCAGTATTTCTTGCGCTCCCGCATGAAGGCGAACAGCTCGGCCAGAAACGACATCACGTCCTCATCTCGCGGGCTTACAAGTCGTGCGGCTCACGCGGCTTCGGCGCGCCGCGCATGACGCGCGGTCGAAGCCGCACCCTCGCAGAACGCCCCTTATGCCGCAGCCGGCCCGGCCCGGCAATAGCCGCCGCGCCACCATCAGTCGGGATCGAAGGCATCGCGATAGTTCAGCACCAGATTGGGATTCTGCCATTCCTTCTGCAGGATGCAGTTGCCGATGACGAGCATCTCGATCTCGGTCCCCATCAGGCAGCGGAACGCGTCTTCGGGCGTGCAGGCGATCGGCTCGCCGCGCACGTTGAAGCTGGTGTTGACCAGCACGGGGCAGCCGGTCTGCTGCTTGAAGGCGCGCAGCAGTCCGTGGAACCGCGGATTGGTTTCGCGGTGCACGGTCTGCACCCGTGCCGAATAGTCGACGTGCGTCACCGCCGGCACGGCTGAACGCAGCGCCTTGAGCTTGTCGATCCCAGCGAGCGTCCGCTCGGCCCCGTTGGTCTCGATGCGGTGGCGCTTGGCGACGTCGGCCACCAGCAGCATGTAGGGGCTCGGCTGGTCGAGCTCGAACCAGTCCTGCACGTCCTCGGCCAGCACCGACGGGGCGAACGGACGGAAGCTCTCGCGGTATTTGACCTTGAGGTTGAGCGTCTTCTGCATTTCGGGATTGCGCGGGTCGGCGAGGATCGAGCGATTGCCGAGCGCACGCGGCCCGAATTCCATGCGGCCTTGAAACCATCCCACCGCGCGGGCGTCGGCGAGCGCCCGGGCGGTACGGTCGAGCAGCACGGCCTCGTCGTCGACCACCTCGAACCGGGCGCCTTCGGCGGTCAGCCGCGCCCTGATCTCGGCCTCCGAATAGGATGGGCCGAGATAGGAGCCCGACATGGCGTCGGCGCGCGGCGATCCGTTGAGGCGGCGTTGCGCGCCCTTGAAGTGATGATAGCCGACCAGCGCCGCGCCGATCGCGCCGCCGGCATCGCCGGCGGCCGGCTGCACCCAGATGCGATCGAACTTGCCGGCGCGCAGGATCTTGCCGTTGGCGACGCAATTGAGCGCGACGCCGCCGGCCAGACAGAGATTGCGCTGGCCGTGCTCGGCCGCCAGGCTGCCGGTCAGGCGCAGCATCGCCTCCTCCAGCACCGCCTGGATCGACGCCGCGATGTCCATGTGCTTCTGCGTCAGCGGAGCGCTTTCCGGGCGCGGCGGCATCCCGAACAACCGATCGAACTTTTCGTTCGTCATGGTCAGGCCGGTGCAATAGTTGAAATACGACATGTCGAGCTTGAACGATCCGTCCGCTTTCAAGTCGATCAGGTTGTCCAGGATGAGGTCGCGCAAATGCGGCTCGCCGTAGGGCGCCAGCCCCATCAGCTTGTACTCGCCGGAATTGACCCGGAACCCGAGATAGTAGGTGAAGGCCGAGTACAGGAGCCCGAGGCTGTGCGGGAAATGGATCTCCTTGAGCATGTCGATCGTGTTGCCGTGCCCCACGCCCACCATGGTGGTGCACCACTCGCCGACGCCGTCGACCGTCAGCACCAGCGCGTCGTCGAACGGGGAGGGATAGAACGCGCTGGCGGCATGGGAATGATGGTGCTCGGCAAACAACAGCCGATCGCCGTCGAATGCGGGATCGATGGCTTGCAGCGCTTCGATCAGCATCTTCTTCTGGAACAGCTTTTCGCCGAGCCAGACCGGCATCGCCTTGATGAACGAGGAAAACCCGCGCGGCGTATAGGCGAGATAGGTCTCGAGCAGGCGCTCGAATTTCAGGAACGGCTTGTCGTAGAACACCACATGGTCCACCTCGCGCAGCGCGCATGCCCGCTTCGCCGAGGCAATACTGCAGCGCGTGCTGCGGAAATCCGGCGTCGAATTTCTTGCGCGTGAAGCGCTCTTCCTGCGCCGCCGCCGTGACCTGGCCGTCCTCGACCAGCGCGGCTGCGCTGTCGTGATAGAAGGCGGAGAGTCCGAGGATCCGCATGTCATCGTTACCCGCGCTTGCGTCCGATCATGACGTAGGAACCGCCGCCCTCGGCGCCGCCGCTCAGCAGCATCTCGAGCTCGGTCGAGAGCCGATCGAGGTAGGTTCCCTTCGGCTGCGGCTCGAACAGCATGTCGTCTTCGGTGAACTCGCGGTCGCCGATCGGCGGGATGCAGGACACGAAATCGAACCCGGCGCGCTCGAACCAATCCATCACCTCGTCGATCGAATGCCTGGTCTCGTGCGGATGCCGGTATTGCTCCATGAACCACGCCTGGCGGCGGCCGAGATCGCGCTCGCGCCGCAGCCTGCCGTCCAGGAGCGCGGCGAAATCGCCGAACGCATGGACGAGCGACCGCAGCCACAAGGTCGGCAGCCGTCCGAGCCAGTTGTAGAGCCCGATGACGGCGTGGCCGCCCGGCTTCACCAGCTCCTGGATCGCGCGAAAGGCCGCGGCGGCGTCGGCGGTGTGGTGGAGAACGCCATCGGCGATGACCACGTCGAAGCTGTGCTTGCGAAAGAACGGATCGAACAGGTTCATCTGCACGAAATGCGCATTGTCGACCGCGAACCGATCGCGAAATCCGACCGCCAGCTTGAGCGAATTGCGACAGATATCGCAACCGACCACGGTTCGGGCCCACGCCATGGCGAGAGCATTGGTCAATTGGCCGGTGCCGCAGCCGACCTCGAGGATCCTGGCGCTCTCGGAAATCTGATCGTCCAGCAGCCGGGCGGTGACGCTCGCGCGCACCTTGCTGTCGCAGGCTCTCGCGGGTATCGATCCCATCGTAGCGGGGGAACGGGGCTGGCCTCATGGAAGTCTTTGACGACGGCGGTCACGTCGTTCTCGGGTCCGCCGGGCGCAACGCGCGGCGCGAGCAACAGCGGGATTGCGTCCTCGATCGGATAGACATGGTTGGCGTCGCGCAATTCGCTCGCGGCGCGATCCCAAATGAGCGCCTCGCCGTCGATCGGACAGCGCATCAGCGCGAGAATGGCATCGAGGTTGCCGGGCTCGGCGCCCGCGAGCTTGCCGCGCACGTCCACGACGCCGGCGCGCTCCACCTCTCCGGTCGGTGATTGCTGCACCGTCAGCGGCCTTTCGCTACTCGGCTGCGCCATCGTCGCGGACCAACATCAGAACTGCTTCGTCAGCGAGCCGGGGCTCGGCCCGGGAGGATCGCGCCTGATCCAGTAGGACGTCGCCGCCGCGTCCCGTTTCAAGGACAGGAGGTCCTTGCCGAACAGGCGCGCCAGCAGTCCGACCGACACGATCGAGAGCACGTAGAGCAGCCCCAGCATGATCGGACTGACGATGACATGAAGGACGTGGCCGAGCTTGAGCCAGAGCCGCTTGAGCGGAAGCAGCAGGCGCGGCATCGCGAGCGCGAGCGCGAGGAAAACGCCCGCCGCCATGAGCCAAATGACGACCCCGCTGCGCCCGGCCCAGGCGTTGAGGCCGCCGACCAGCGCCAGCACCGCCGCGATCAGGAGGCCAAACGATCTGCTCGACGCCGTCTTAGCCTTCATCGCTCACGCCTTCACCTGCGCTCCGAAACGGCCGCGGGATGCTCGGAAACCACTCGCGCCATGAAGGGCGACGCCATCACGGCATCGAACGTCACGCCATGGTAGATGCCGGTCCAATGCCCGTCGCGCGGCAACTCGACCCGTTCGCCGGTGCGGCGATAATGCTCGAAGAAGGGCGGATCGAGATCGATGGCGTCATAGCCGAGTGCAGCGGCCTTTTCCAGCAAGGCTCGCCGCACGCGATCCAGATAGCTTCCGGCCGAAACCGCCGCCAGGTCGGCATAGCGAAACCCTTCCACGGTGAACAGAATCCGGGACGGCGGCAGGCCGGTATATTCGGGCAGATCTCGGAAGAAGGCATCGACCGCCGCGATCGAGTCGCGCACTCGCTTTTCGTCGGCGGTGCTGCCGCTGGCGGCCGTCGCCGGGCGCCGCCATGGCGGGGCCGCCGAACAACTTCGATTTGAGGTCCAGCCAGTGCTGGCCGACCTGCATGTTGAAGATGAGATATCGCCCGAGCGCGCTCGCCACCGCCGCGTTCCGCAACAGCCCCGGGCGGTACTCGAACAGGCGAAGCCGCAGCTCTCCATTGGCCTCGGGAACGTAATGCCAGAAGCCGGGTTCGGTCTTGTACGCGGAATGGCTCTCGTCGAAATCGTTGCTGATCACGCTGATCAAGAGCGCGCTGCGCTCCGTATTCGCGGACCGCATGGCGGGCCCAGATCAGGTATTGGCTGAGCGGCGCGCCGGCGGCGGCAAAGCTGTATACCCGCAGCTTGCCGGCATGGGCGCCGGCGAGCCGCGCATGCACGGTCTCCCGATAAGGCAGCATCGACGCCTCGATCATGGAATCTCCGACCACGGCGAGCAGCGGCAGCTTGTCGTCCTGGTGATAATCCTGATCGTTGACGAAGCCCGCATTGTTCACATGGCCGCGGTTGGCCTCCGCCATGTCCCAGTCGCGCGAGAACACGAAGTCGCGGTTGGGCGTGAAGTGAAAGACCGGGTTCTGCGCGGTCACCTCGACCGTGCGCATTCCGGAGGAGACCGGCAGGAACCGCAGCACCACCTCGGCGATCAAGAGGCAGATCACGACCGCGATGACCGCCGTCAACGCGCCCAGCCACAATTCCCGGCGTTTCTTCATTTTGCCCCGGATTTCCCTATCGAGAGCCTTCGCGTCGCGAGTTGCCGCCATATAGCACGCCCGCCCTTCTTGTCAGCAACGGGAGCGCTCGACGGCCGGGGGCGGCGTCCTGCGGGCCGGGCGAGGGCGCCCGAGGCGGACATCCGGCTGGCAATCGGCGCCCGCGCTCGTGTATAAGGCCTGACACAGGAAATGGTCGCCCGCACCGCGGGTTAGCGTATGGAGGGCTGCTCATGCCCGAGCGTTGGACGCGTGAGAGTTGGCGCAGGAAGCCGGTCCTGCAGGTTCCCGAATATCCGGACAAGGCGGCGCTCGAAGCGGTCGAGAGCCAGCTCGCGTCCTTCCCGCCGCTGGTTTTTGCAGGTGAAGCCCGCAACCTCAAGAAGTCGCTCGGCCGCGTCGCCTTGGGCGAGGGTTTCCTGCTGCAGGGCGGCGACTGCGCCGAGAGCTTCTCCGAGCCCAGCGCCAACAACGTCAGCGCCAACAACATCCGCGACTTCCTGCGCGTGTTCCTGCAGATGTCGGTGGTGCTCACCTACGCGGCGGCCTTGCCGGTGGTGAAGGTCGGCCGCATCGCCGGCCAGTTCGCCAAGCCGCGTTCCTCGCCGATGGAGAAGAAGGACGGCAAGGAGCTGCCGAGCTACCGCGGCGACATCATCAACGGCGTCGAGTTCAGCGAAGCCGCGCGCCGGCCCGATCCGGCGCGGCTGATCGAGGCCTTCCGCCATTCGGCCGCGACGCTCAATCTGCTGCGCGCCTTCGTGCACGGCGGCTACGCCAACCTCGCCAATGTGCGGCAGTGGACGCTCGGCTTCGTCAAGGACTCGCCGCAGTCGCACCACTACGAGGAGCTCGCCGACCGCATCTCCGAGGCGCTCGGCTTCATGCAGGCCTGCGGCCTCGACCTCGAGAGCCATCCCGAGCTCAAGAGCACGGATTTCTACACCAGCCACGAGGCGCTGCTGCTCGGCTACGAGCAGGCGATGACGCGCGAGGACTTCGACGCGGCCGGGCACCTGGTGCTGCACCTCCGCCCACATGCTGTGGATCGGCGACCGCACCCGCCAGCCCGACCATGCCCATGTCGAGTTCTGCCGCGGCATCATGAATCCGCTCGGCATCAAGTGCGGCCCCTCGTCCAAGAACGACGAGCTGATCCGGCTGCTCGACATCCTCAACCCGGAGAACGAGCCGGGCCGCATCACGCTGATCTGCCGGCTCGGCGTCGACAAGGTCGGCGACCAGCTGCCGGCGATGATCCGCGCGGTCGAGCGCGAGGGCAGGGTGGTGCTGTGGTCGTGCGATCCCATGCACGGCAACACCATCACGTCGGAGACCGGCTACAAGACCCGCCCGTTCGAGCGCATCCTGTCCGAGGTCAAGACCTTCTTCGCGGTCCACCGCGCCGAGGGCACCCACGGCGGCGGCGTGCATCTGGAGATGACCGGGCAGAACGTCGCCGAGTGCACCGGCGGCGCGCGCATGATCACCGACGCCGATTTCAAGGACCGCTACCACACGGTCTGCGATCCGCGGCTCAACGCCGAGCAGTCGATCGATCTCGCGTTCCTGCTGGCCGACCTGCTCAAGGCCGAGCGCACCGCCAAGGCGCGGCCGCTGCCCGCCGTCGCCGGCCTCTGATCGGGCGCAAGCGGCGCCACCTACGCTGTCGTCCCCGCGAAAAGCGGGAACGACAATCGCATGAACCGATCGGCTGAATTCGGGTATAATGGTCGCAAAGCCCACGCGGGCTCGGCGCGTGCGCGCACCACGAACATCCGAGCACGGGAGGATCGTCATGCATCGTCATCTGCCGATGGTGAGCGCGTGCGCGCTCGCCGCGCTGTTGTCCCTGTCGTCCGGCGCGGGCGCCCAGCTCGCGCTCTCCGCCAATGACGGCAAGGCCGTGCTGGTCGACGGCGTCAATGTGGTGCCGGCCAATCCGGCGCCGGATTCCGTCACCGTCATCGATCTCAACGCGACGCCGCCGAAGGCGGTCGGCGAGGTCGCCGCGCCGGCCAGCGTGGTCGGTCCGCCGTCGAGCGTGGCGATCGCGCGCGACGAGAGCTTTGCGCTGGTGACCTCGGCCACCAAGCTCGATCCCAACGATCCGAAGAAGCTCGTGCCCGACGACAGGCTCACGGTGATCGATCTCAAAGCCTCGCCCCCCAAGGTGCTGGCCCAGCTGCAGGCCGGCAGGGGAGCGGCCGGCGTCTCGATCAATCGCGCCGGCACGCTCGCGCTCGTCGCCAACCGCGCGGAAGGAACGGTGTCGGTGTTCTCCATCGCCGGCAACGCGCTCACGCCGGTCGCCAAGGTCGATCTCGGCAACGACAAGTCGGGGCCGAGCCATGTCGCGTTTGCGCCGGACGGCAAGACCGCGCTGGTGACCCGCGACGGCGACCACAAGATTTCCGTGCTGTCGATCGACGGCAGCAAGGTCGAGTACAGCAAGCGCGACATCTCGGCGGGTCTGCGCCCCTACGGCCTCGATATCCACCCCAACGGCAAGGTCGCGGTGGTGGCGAATATCGGGACCGGCAGCGGCGACGCCGATACCGTGAGCCTGATCGACCTCGAGGCCAAGCCGGCGCGGGTCGTCCATACGCTCACGGTCGGCCAGACGCCGGAAGGCATCACGCTGTCGCCCGACGGCGCCTATGCGGCGGTGAGCGTGATGAACGGCTCCAACAAGCCCAAGGCTTCGCCGTTCTTCAACGACCACGGCCTGGTGAAGGTGCTCAGCGTCAAGGGCAAGGAGCTGGCGCCGCTGACCGAGGCCAAGGTCGGCCACTGGTGCCAGGGGCTGGCCTGGAGCAAGGGCAACCGCATCCTGCTGGTCCAATGCATGGTCGAGAAGGAGATCCTGGCGTTCAGCTTCGACGGCAAGGAGCTCAAGCCGGCAGGCTCGATCAAGGTCAATGCCGGCCCGGCCGGCATCCGCACCGCGGAGCCTTGAGAGGCGTTCGCTTACGCGCTGGAACCCATTTCGATCACGCCGCCTGCTCCAACTCGGTCGCGCAGGCCGAGCACGCCTTTGACCTCGGCGCAATGCTCGCAGCAGAAGAACGTGCCTTCCTTCTCGAGCCCGTGACCGACGATATGAACGCCGCAATTGTCGCAGGTCGGAGCCAGCGCATGGATCGCGCACTCGAAGCTGTCGAAGGTGTGGGTCGTGCCGTTCATGCTCACTTGAAACGCCTTGTCGTAGTCGTTTCCGCAGGTTTCGCATCTGGCCATGACTGCCTCCGATTCGGTGGAGAATGGTGCTCGAGCCTATAACCCGCGCCATCCCGCGCCGGTTCCGTCCGGTCCGCGGCCTGCGCGTGCCCGCCAATGTCGGCAGTTCGGGGTGGTGCGGACTCGACACGGACGTCGCCTCTGGGCCGCTTGTGGCACTCAACGGCCGTGCCGGCGGTCACCAGATAGCGAGGACAATCGGAACAGCAGGCGTCGCTTGGTCGCAAACGCGCCGGCAGCCGTCACACGCCCTTTGAATCGGGTGCAGCCCATCCGCGCCGGCTGATGAAGGCGTGGATTTCGACTGTTTCCCACACGCCGTCGACGCGGTACGGATCGACGCGGCAGAAGGCCTCGACGGTGGCGCGATCCTCGGCCTCGACGATGAACAGGCTGCCGATCGGCGTCTCGCCGTCGTCGGCCACCAGCGGTCCTGCCGTCAGGACATGGACCCCCTCTGCGGTCGCATGGTCGAGGTGGGTTCTGTGCGCGCGATAGAATTTGGCCCGAGTCGGCATCCCATCTTTCTTGTCGGTGGCGTGGATCACGAACAGCATCGCTTATCGCCCGGCAAGAGGGAGCGGCGAGCGCAGTCTACAGGTTGCGGCCGAGAAAGCCGATGACCTTGGCGGCCGGCTGCTGCGTGCGCGCCGCAAGCGGCCACGCGACCGCCGCGGCGCCGAGAAGCGTGATGAAATCCCGCCGGCTCATTCGATCACGTCGTCGGCGGTCGCGAGCAGGGTCGGCGGCACCGCGAGGCCGATCGCCTTTGCGGTCATCAGATTGACGACCAGCTCGAACTTGACTGGCGATTGCGCCGGCAGGTCTGCGGCCTTTTCGCCCCGCAGGATGCGGTCGACATACGAACCTGCACGCCGAAAAATATCGGCCGTGTCCGGCCCATACGACATCAGGCCGCCTTCAGACACGAACTGCCGATAGGCATAGACCGCGGGGACTCGGTGCTTTTTCGCCGATCTCAGAATCGCGTCACGCTGAGCGATGATGAACGGGTCTGGCGGAGCGATCAATCCGCTGCCTGGCTCGCGTCCGAGCTTGGCGATGACCTCCTCGATCTCGGCCGCGTTACGAACAGGAGCCGCGCTCACGGCGACTGGGATGGACCACGGCATGCGTTCGAACGAACGCAGATAGGCTTCATAGTATGGCGCAGTGTCCGGATTGAACATCAATGCGACCCGGGACAGATCGGGCGATACGTCTTTCAGCATCCCGCTCCATTTCCCGATCATCGCGAACTCGACAAACGTGAACCCGGTGATGTTGCCGCCGGGACGCGCCAAGCTCGAAATGAAGCCCTGACCGACCGGATCATTGACGACCGCGAATACGATCGGAATGGTGCTCGTCGCCTGCTGCAGAGCGGCAATCACCGGCGTGCTGTTTCCTACGATCACGTCCGGCGCCAGCCTGAACCAGCTCCGCCACGTACTGCTTGATGCGGTCCGGATCACTGGCAGCAAAACCGATAGTCGATTCGAACATTGCGCCCATCCAGCCATCCCAGGTCACGCAAGCCCTGTTGGAATGCCTTGACGCGCGATCGTGCTTCCGGATCATTTTCGGCGATCCCCAGGAGCAGGCTCACGCGCCGCATCGGGTCGGGCTGCTGAGCACGCGCGCCGAACGGCCATGCAGCTGCGCCGCCGGCAAGAGCGATGAAATCGCGGCGTCTCATGCGAAATGCTCTCCGATCAAGTCAGGATAGCACGATCGAATAGCGATGTCCGAGCTCCACAGAACCGTGTTCACCGAACCTGCCAGCC
>CAVPTV010000009.1:0-271577 GCA_963708765.1 uncultured Alphaproteobacteria bacterium
GCTCGATCTGAAATAGGCCGGTGCCGGACGAAGCCTCTGCGGACCTTGCGCCTTCTGCAATCGGCGCCAGCGAAATGGACTATTGCGCTGGCGTCGCGAGTCCGCAATCAGCAGGTCAAATAGGACGCATGGCCCTTGAACTTGACGAAGGCCGGGACAGGTCGCCTTCGGGTCATGACGGCGGTGGCGTCAGGCGCGCGCGATGTCAGCTCTACTCCCCCAAACCGGAAATGCGCGGCGCTCTGCGACACTTCCGCGATGTGCCAAAAGCTGCCGTGGCCCCCTTCCGCGGATATGATGTAGCCTGGACGCAGAGCCGTCGGCGGGACATGCCGAATCCCGCTTATTTCAGGCGGCGCTTATGCCATCGGCCGGCGGGCATTCCAACGTCGAGCTCAGTGCGGTCAGCGATGGGCGCATCGCTTGTCCGCGGATCATCGTCCCACTGCATTTCTGGAGGGAACGCCATGAAACTTCCCCGCCGACAGTTCCTGCATCTGGCCGTGGGCGCTGCCGCACTACCGGCGGTGTCCCAGATCGCGAGGGCGCAAGCCTATCCGTCGCGACCGGTGCGCATCATCGTTGGCTTTCCCCCCGGCGGCCCGTCCGATCTCCTCGCGCGCCTGATTGGTCAGTGGCTGTCGGATCGCCTCGGCCAGCCGTTCATCATCGAGAACCGGCCGGGGGCTTCGGGCAATATCGGCACCGAGGCGGTCACACGTGCGCCCGCCGACGGTCATACGCTCCTGCTGGTGGTTCCGGGAAACGCGGTCTCCGACGCGCTTTACGACAAGCTCAATTTCAGTTTCATCCGGGACACCACGCCGGTCGCAGGCATCAGCAATGGGCCCCTTGTCATGGAGGTCAATCCGGCAATCCCGGTCCATACGGTTCCCGAGTTCATTGCCTACACCAAGGTCAGACCGGGCCAGATCAATTTTGCGTCGCCCGGCATCGGGGCGACGATTCATTTGTGCGGCGAGTTGTTCAACATGTTGGCCGGCGTCAAGATGGTTCACGTGCCTTATCGAGGCAATGCTCCGGCATTGACCGATCTGATCGCCGGGCAGGTGCAGATGATGTTCGCCGACACGCCGTCGTCGATCGAGCATGTCAGGGCCGGCAAACTACGCGCGTTGGCTGTGACCACACCCGTGCGCTCGCAGATTTTGCCGGAGGTGCCGACCGTCAGCGAGTTCCTGCCGGGCTTCGAGGCCAGCAATTGGTTCGGAGTCGCCGCACCGAAGAACACACCGCCCGAAATCATCGACAAGCTGAACAAGGAGATAAACCTTGCGCTTGCCGACCCCAACATGAAAGCGCGGCTCGCCGGTTTGGGTGCGGCGCCGCTTGCGGGCTCGCCCGCTGATTTCGGAAGATTTATCGCCGCTGAAGCCGAGAAGTGGACCAAGGTGGTCCGGACAGTCGGCATCAAGGCCGACTGATGACTGGGCCTGCAAACGCTCGGCGGCATCAGCCGTGCGAGAAGACGGGAAATTAGCTAAGGCAATGATTTAGGACTCATCGTTCTGACGCAGGGTGAACTGAAAAACCGCGCCCCGGGGGGTGTTCGCGGTTGCCCACAATCGTCCGCCGTGCGCTTCGGTGATCGAACGGCAGATTGACAGCCCCATGCCCATGCCAGCCGGTTTGGTCGAGTAAAACGGATCAAAAAGGTGGTTCAGGCTCTCGGGTTTCAATCCTGGGCCCCAATCTCGGACGATGACCATTACGCCGTCCGGCAAGTCGATTTCCGAGCGGATCAGCAATTCGCGCGGTCCTTCACTGGTCTCGCTCATGGCTTCGATGGCGTTCATGATCAAGTTCAGCATCACCTGTTGCAGTTGGATTCGATCTCCGGAAATGCGTGGCAGATCATTCGCGAGTTCGGTCTTCAGCACGATGTCATGCTGCCGCATTTCGCTGCGGGTCAAGGCGATCGTTTCAAGAATTGCCTCGTTGACATCCAAGGCAGCTCTCTGCGCGGGGACTTTCTTGATGAGGCCGCGAATGCGACTGATGACTTCGCCGGCTTGCTTGCCGGCTCTTACGATGCCCTCGAATGCTTCCCGTATCTCCTTGAGGTCAGGCGGTTGGGCTGCAAGCCAGCGTAATCCGGCACTCGCGTTGGTGACGGCCGCTGCGATCGGCTGGTTGACTTCATGGGCGATCGAGGCCGTCAGCTGTCCCATGGTCGCGACCCGATTGACATGGGCGAGCTCCATCTGCGTCTCACGCAGGGCATCCAAGGCGAGCATATGCTCGGTGAGGTCGCGGATGATCACGAGCGCGGCCTCCACCTGCTCCGAGGACGGCCGCAGAGGCGAGTGGGTAACCGCCAGGTAGCGGCGGCCGTGAGAAAGGGCGAACCAATCTGCGTAATGGGCTTCCTCTCCCGCGAAGCACCGGTCGAGATACGCCTTGTTCAGTCTGCTCGAAGCCTTTCAATTCCTATGAGGTCGGCTACGTGCATCCCGACGATCGCCTCTGCCGGCATACCCCATCTCCGCGCGAAGGCTGGGTTCACCCGTTGATACCGGTAATCTCGTCCGACGATGGCCATGCGATCGGGTGACCTCTCGAACACCTGTCCGGTCAGATATTCCGCCCGCTTTCGCTCGGTGATGTCATTATTGGTTTCCAGGATTCCGACTGGCCGTCCGCGCTCGTCCTGCCGCAGGGACCACCGGCTCGCCACAGTGACCTGCGTTCCGTCTCGCTTCGTATGGACGAGCTCCCCCTCCCAGCGGCCCGTGCTGAGCAACTCTGACGTGATCTCTTCAAGTGGCGCGGGAAAAATCGTCCGCAAGAGTTGGTGAGAGATCTGGCCGAGCGCCTCCTCCTTGTTCCAACCGTACAGTTGCTCGGCGCCGCGGTTCCAGAACGATATCACGTCATTCATGCTGCGTACGAAGATCGTGTCGTGCGTGAGGTCGAGGAGTTGAGCCCGCTCACGCAGCGCCGCCTCTGCCAGCTTGCGCTCGGTGATGTCCTGGACGATGCCGAACCTGCGGCGAGCTCGGCCCAACTCATCCCTCGTCACATCGCCTCGACTGTGGACGATGCGCACCTCGCCGTTGGGCCGGACCAGCCGGTACTCTACATTGTAGGGCGGACCGGCACCCACCGCCTCAGCCGCTGCCGCAACGATCCTCTGTCGATCTTCCGGGTGAATCAACTCCGCAACTCGCGCAAAGGTCATTGGGTTATCCCCCGGCAAGAGTCCACAGATGCGGAAGGTTTCATCTGACCAAGTGATCAGGTTGGTGGCGAGGTCATGGTCCCAGTAGCCGACATGGGCGATGCGCTGCGCCTCCGCCAGATAGGCCTCGCTTTGTCGCAGTGCGTCTTCGGCCCGCTTTCGATCCTCGATGTCGGTATTCGTACCGTACCATCTGACAATGTTTCCGAATTCGTCGCGTAACGGCTCTGGGCGAAACAGAAACCAGCGGTACTCTCCGTCGAAGCGCCGCATGCGCGCCTCGACTTCGGCGGGCTTGCCCGCCTCCAGTATCTCGCGCCAACTATCGAGCAGTCTGGGGAGGTCTTCTGGATGTATCGCGATTTGCCATTCCCAGCCCAGTGCTCGATCCAACGACAGGCCGGTATAGTCGAGCCAGCGCTTATTGAGGTACTCGGCAAAACCATCGGGCCGGGTGTGCCAGGCTAGCGTCGGTATCCGGTCGATTGTGAGCCGAAGCTCTCGTTCGGCTTCAGCCAAGCGGGCCTCGCTCTCCCGCAGCGCGTTTTCAGCTCGTTTTTGATCCTCGATGTCGAAGGCGATTCCGTACCATTTGACGATATTTCCCTCGTCGTTGCGCAGCGGCACGCGGCGCGTCATATGCCAGCGGTACTCGCCATCGGCGCGCCGAAGGCGCCGGTCCATCTGGAACGCCCTGCCGCTTGCGAGGCAGGCGCGCCATTCGATTTCGCCTGCTTCGAGGTCGTCAGGATGGGCCGAGCTCGCCCAGGTCATGGCCTTTGCTTTCTCCTGAGATATGCCGGTGTAGTCGCGCCACGGTCGATTGACGAAGTCGAGCGAGCCGTCGGGCTCAAAGCTTGCGACCAGCACCGGGATCGTGTCGATCGTGGCCTGAAGCTCGCGTTCGATCCTGCGCGATTTCTGTTCCGCGCGCTGCCGTTCGGCGCCTTCGATTTGCAGCGCGGCGTTAAGCTTCTCGAGATCCCGCACCTTGTCTTCCAAATCAGCGCGCGACCGACGAAGAGACTCCGCAGTATTTCTTTGCGTAGCCATCAGTCCAACGACAAAGAGGGACGCCATCGCGAACAAGGCAATGCGCGGAAAATCCCGAAACATCAAATTGAGAGAATAGATCGGAGCTAGAAAAAAGTAGTCAAAGGCCAAGATCGACATCACCGTCGCGGCCAAGCCCGGGCCGACGCCGCCAAACCATGCGGCGAAAATGATGGCGCAAAGAAACAAAAACAAGGTCGGGAAAGCTTGCAGGTAGGTCTCCAGCAGCAGATTGGCGATGACTGCTGCGGTGACAGCGAGAGCGGCAACTGCGTAGCTCAAGGCAGAGTGCTTCAGCCAATTTAGGCGGTTCCGCATGTTCTTACCTGCACAACCCGCAGATGGAGCGCGCCCGACGGAGTTGAGCCCCACGACCTTTCCGATTGAGGTCTGAATATTACACCACTGAAGGTCGGCCGGTAGAGTGCTGAGACAGACGAACTCCACCGATTAGCCACTGCGCTGCGAGCTACTCCTCCGCGCGTGTCTTTTCTTGCCACGAGCCGAATGTCTCCTGTTGGCCCGAACTCGGACCTCTCGGCATGTCCGCCAGCCTGACGGAGTGAAGCAATTGCTCGGCGGGGCATGAGCCGTGCGAAAGACGGGAGGGAATCATGCTGACCATGACGCGGTCGATCTGGGCGCTGCTCGCACTCGTGGCTGTGGTGCCATCAGCGGCTGCGCAGACCGACCAATATCCGTCGCGGCCGATCACCATCATCGTCCCCTTCCCGCCGGGCGGCTCATCCGATGTGGTGACGCGGCTGGTGGCGGCCAAGTTCGCGGACAATCTGAAGGCCAACGTGGTGATCGACAACCGCGGTGGCGGTGGCGGCGTGCCGGCGGCGATTGCGAGCAAGCAGATGGCGCCCGACGGCTACACGCTGTTCCTCGCCAACAACGGGCTGTTCGCGATCATGCCGGCGCTGACCGCCGACATCCGCTTCGACCCGGCCGCGGATTTCCAGCCGATCACGCCGCTGTTCTCGTTTCCGAGCGTGCTGGTGGTGCCGTCCGGATCGCCGGCCCGCACCGTCAAGGAGCTGGTGGAGCTCGCCAAGACCAAGCCTGGCGGCTTGAACTATGCCTCCCAGGGCGTCGGCTCGGGCGGCCACATCCTTGGCGAGATGCTGCGGCTGCACTCGGGCGCGCCGTTCGTGCACGTGCCCTACCGCGGCGCCGGGCCCGCGGTTCAGGACCTTGTCGCCGGCAGCGTCGATCTCCTGTTCAGCTCGTATGTGTCGGCGATCGGCCAGGTGCAGGCCGGCAAGCTCCGCGTCCTGGGTTGGACCGCGAGCAAGCGGAGTCCCACGCTGCCGGACGTGCCCACCATGGCCGAGGCCGGCTATGCCGGGGTCGAGCTTGAAATCTGGCAGGGCATCGTGGCTCCGGCCGGCACGCCGCCTGCGATCGTGCGCAAGCTGAACACGGAGCTGATCAGGGCAGCCAAGTCGCCGGACGTGGTGGAGAAGGTCGCGGCCCAAGCGGTCGAGATGACGACCAGCACGCCCGAGGATTTTGCCAAGCTGCTCGCCTCCGATATCGAGCGCCTCGGCAAGTTGATCCGCGACGCGGGAATCAAGGCGCAATAGCAACGCGAGCACACGGGATGCGCAAACCAAGGAGCTGGAGCGCATCCCGATTCAACCAAATCAGGATGCGCTCGCTCTATTGCCGCGGAATCCCCGCGGCCGCGATCACCCGGCTCCAGCGCGCGATCTCGGTCTTCACCTTCTCGGTGATCTGCTCGGGCGTGGACGAGGCCGGCTCGCCGCCGAAATCACGCAGCCGCTTCTCGACCTGCGGCGAGGCGATGACCCGCCGCAATTCTCTATTGAGTCTCTCGACGATCGGCTTCGGCACGCCGCGCGTGGTCGCCACGCCGATCCAGGGCAGCACCTCGCCGAATTCCGGGACCACCGAGGCGATCGGCGGCACGTCCGGCAAGACCGGCCAGGGCTTGCCGGCGGTCGATGCCAGCGCCCGGAACGTGCCGGCCTGGATATTGCCCATGACGGCGGGCAGCGGCGCCATGATGAAATCGACGTCGCCCGCGAGCAGCCCGGTGACCGCCGCCGAGTCGCCCCGATAGGGCACATGCACCATCTTGGCGCCGATCGAGGTATTCAACAATTCGCTCGAGAGATGCTGCCCGGTGCCGATGCCGGCGGTGCCGAAGTTGACGCCGCCGGGCTTGGCCCTGGCGGCCGCCACGAGCTCGGCGATGGTCCGGTGCGGCGACTTGGCGTTGACCACGATGAAATGCGGGAGCTCGGACACGGTGGTGATGAACGCGAAATCATTGATCGGGTCGAACGGCAGCGACTTGTAGAGCGCCGCCGAGATGACGTGCGCGGTGGTCAGGAGCACGAGCGTATGGCCGTCCGGCGCCGCCTTGGCGGTCGCATCGGACGCGAGATTGCCGCCGGCGCCCGGTCGCGCCTCGATGATCACCGGCTGGCCCACCGCCTTCGACAGCTCGTCCCCCAGGACGCGCGCAATCGCATCCGCGTTGCCGCCGGGCGCAAAGCCCTGCAGGAAGTGAATCTGCCGGGTCGGATAATCTTGTGCGACGGCGCCGCTCGATGCGAGCGCACACAATTGAACCGCCAACGTCGCGGCGATGGCCATGCCGTGGAATGGTCGCGGCATCGTTCCCTCCCGTGTCGTGATTTGCGAGCTCTTGTCGGCTCGACGGCGAGAACGTAGCAACAACGACGAACAGAAATCCAGCGACGGCGTGAAAGGCCCTTACCGCTTCACCGGATCGTTCGTATCCGGATTGGCAAACGAGAACGCCTGCTGAAACGCCGGGCGCGCCTGCATGCGCTGCCACCAGTCGGCGACCCTGGGCCGGCGCGCCGCCGAGATCATCTCCGGCCGTGCCAGCACCTCGATGCGGTTGATCATCGGCGCCATGGCGATGTCGGCGAGCGAATAGGACGCGCCGGCGAGCCAGGGGCCATCGCCGAGCTTTCGCTCCATCTGGTCGAGCAGATAGTCGAGCTTCGCGTAGGCCTCGTTCTCCTCGGCTTCCGAGACCCCGACTTCGAGCCGCCGGCGCAGCCGCAGTCCGATCATCGGATTCGGGCATTGGTCGGCGGCCTTGAGCATGTCCTCGTGCGAGATGCCCTTCTGTGCCAGCCGTTTGGCGTGGCGCAGATTGTGCGAGCACGTGTTCACGTTCCAGTGCGCCAACTCCTCCGAATTGTAGACCCACAGCCGCATCTGCGCGCGCGCGTACGGGTCGGCGGGCCGCAGCGGGACGTCCGGAAAGGTATCGTCGAGATATTCGAGGATGACGTTCGATTCGATCAGGATGTGCCGGTCATGATCGAGGGTGGGCACGACCGCCTTGGGATTGAGCTTGGTGTACCAGGGCTCGTAGTTCTCGAACTTGAAGAGGTCGACGTGGTGGCTCTGCCATTCGAGCCCCTTCTCTGCCAGGCACGTGCGTGCCTTCTGCGAGCACACCGAGCTCCAATAGTGATACAGCTTGAGCATCCGTCCTCCGTTTGCTTGACGGGCTGCGGTCCGGCGGTACCGTATCAAATCTTCAGTTCGAGGAACAACGCGATGCGATTGACCGGGAACTTGACGTGGCGGGGTCTGCTCGTCGCGCTCTGTTGTGCATTCACCGGCCAGACTGTGCAGGCGCAAGAGACCTACCCGGTGCGCCCGGTGCTGCTGACGCACGGCTTTGCTGCCGGCGGCAATGGCGACGTGGTCTCCCGCATCGTCGCCGAGGCGCTCGCGTCGCGCCTGGGCCAGCCGGTCGTGGTCGAGCCGCGGCCCGGCGCCGGCGGCAACACCGCCTCGGCCCGCCTCGCCAAGTCGCCACCCGACGGCTACACGCTGATCACGCTCACCGGCGGCCACGCCGTCTCCGCGGCGATCTACAAGTCGCTGCCGTTCGAGCCGGTCGACGACTTCCAGATGGTGTCGGTCTATGGCTACCAGGCGTTCATGATCGCGGTGCGCAATGACAATCCGATCAAGTCGATCGCCGACCTGATCGCGGCCGCGAAGGCCTCGCCCGGAAAGCTCACGTTCTCATCGGTCGGCGTCGGATCGACCCAGCATCTCGCGGGCGAGCTGCTCTGCGCCATGGCCGGCATCCAGATGACGCATGTGCCGTACCGGGGTGGCGGCGCGCCGATGCAGGACCTGCTCGGCGGGCAGATCTCCGTCAGCGTCGATACGATCACCGTGATCGAGCCGCAGCTGCGGGCGGGAACCGTTCACGCCCTCGGCGTGACCAGCGCGGCCAAGTGGTGGAGCCTCCCGGACGTCACCCCGGTCGCCGCGACCGTGCCGGGATACGACGTGCAGACCTGGCTCGGGCTGGCGGCGCCCAAAGGCACGCCGCAACCGGTCGTGCAGCGGCTCAATGCCGGGATGCGCGCCGCGCTCGCCGATGCGCCGGTGCAGGAGCGGCTGAGGAAGATCGGAATGGACGTGCGCGCCAGCTCGCCCGAGGAGATGCGCACGATGATCGCCGGCCAGATCGCCAAATGGAAGAAGGTCGTGGCCGACGCGCAGATACCGCAACAGTGAGGGCGGGCGCGCCGCTGCGCTATCGGCCGCGTCACGATCAGCGCATCGAGCGCAACCGCGCCTTCACCCTGCGCGTAGACCACCACCGGGTTGATGTCGATCTCGGCGATCTCCGGGTGCGCCAGCATGAACGCGCCGAGCTTCGAGGCGATGTCGGCGGCGGCCGTCACATCGCGCGCGGGCGCGCCGCGGAAGCGCGCGAGCAGCCTGGCGCCCTTGAGCCGCAACAGTTCCTCGACGATGGCGGCGGGCTCGAGGTCCGCCGGCAGCACGCGCACGTCGTTGAGCGCTTCGGCCAGCACGCCGCCGAGGCCGATCACCAGCACCGGCCCCCAATCCGGATCGCCGCGCGCGCCCAGGATCAGCTCCAGGCCCGGCCGCGCCATCGCTTCGACCAGCACGCCGTCGAGCGTGAGCCCGGGCCGCGCCCTGGCGATGTCGGCGTGGAGCTTCGTCCAGCCCTGCGCCAGCGCCTGCTCGTCGTTGAGCCCGAGCACCACGCCGCCCGCGTCGCTCTTGTGCGAGAGCGCGGCCGACTGCGCCTTCAACGCCACCGGATAGCCGATGCTCGCCGCTGCCCGCCGCGCGCCGTCGAGATCGCGTCACCAGCGCGCCGTTCGGGACCGGAATTCCCGCCGCCTTGAGCAGAGCTTTGGCCGCATGCTCGGGGATCACGCCCGCGGGCAGCCGGGCGCTGGCACGCTCGATCGTGCGGCCGGAAGACGCCGGCTGGCGCGCGGCAAACTGGGTCAGTCGCGCGAGCGCGCGCAAGGCGCGCTCGGGCGAACGGAAATACGGCACGCCGAGCTCGCGGAACTCGGCAATCAGCTCGGGCGCCACCTCGGCATCCTCGCCCAGCATCGCGAACATCACCGGCTTGGCGGGCTTCCATTCCCGCAGCGCGTCGATGATCGGCTGCACCTTGCGCCGGTTCACTCCCGGACTGCTCATGATGATGGCGAGCACCAGGCTGCCATAGCGGTCGTCGTCGAGCATCGGGCGCATCGCCTTGCGATAAAGCTGCGGATCGACCAGCGGCTGCGCGGTGGTGTCGAGCGGGTTGGTCGGGAGAACGAGGCCCGGCGCCAGCGCGCCGAGCACGGCCGCGGCGGCGGGCGAGGGCGCCGGCAGGTCGAGGCCGACGGTCTCGCAGAAGTCGAGCGCCATCGCCTTGAACACGCCGGAATCCGAGATGACGGCGGCGCCGCTGCGCGGCGGTACCGGCCAGCGGATCATCAGCTCGCTCACGTCGAGCAATTCCTCGAGCGTATCGACCAGCGCGACGCCGGCATGCGCCACCAGCGCGCGCATCACGTCGTAGTCGCCGGTCATGGCGCCGGTGTGGGTCTGCGCGGAGGCGCGCGCGGCGGCGCTGCGGCCGGGATGCAGCAGCACGATCGGCTTGCCGGCTGCGCGCGCGCGTTCCGCCAAGGCGAGGAATCGCCGCGGGTCGCGGATCTGGTCGGCGATCATGGTGATGACCTTGGTCGCGTCCTGCTCGAGCAGGTAGTCGATGAAATCCTCGATGCCGTTGACCGCCTCGTTGCCGGTCGAGATCGCGTGCGAGACCGCGATGCCGCGCGGCCGCAAGGCGGCGTGCAGCACGGTCGCCATGGCGCCGCTCTGCGACACGATGCCGACGCCGCGGCGGCCGTCGAGCGGCTCGGGGGAGGTGGTTCCGAAGGTCAGCGCAATGCCGTCGACGTTGTTGATGAAGCCGAGGCAGTTCGGCCCCTCGACCGCCATGCCGTGGTCGCGGGCGATGCGCGCGATCTGCTCTTGCAATGCGTGGCCGTCGGCTCCCGCCTCGGCGAACCCCGCCGAGAAGATGATGACGGCGCCGACGCCGCGCGCCGCGCAGCCCTTGACCGCCTCGAGAATGCCGGCGCGCGGGATCGCCAGCACCGCGCAATCGACGCCGGGCGGCAAGTCGGCGGTGGAGGCCAAGCAGGGCTTCCCGTTGATCTCCTTGCGGTTGGCGTTGACCAGATGGATGTCGCCCGCAAAGCCGAAGCGATCGAGATTGCCGAGCACCGCGGCCGACAGCGCTCCGGGCGTCACCGACGCGCCCACCACGGCGACCGAGCGCGGCCGCAGCAGGCGCTCGATTGCCGACCGGGCCGGCCGCGCGGCCGCCGCCTCAGTCATCGCGACGGTATCCGCCCAGCCCAGGCCGGAAGCTCTTCTCGTCGAGGAATTGCGTCAGACCCTTGGCGCGGCCCGCTTCCGCATCGAGGAAGCGCAGCTGGCCTTGCTTCGCCTGCAGGTACTCGTCGGACAGCTCCCACGCCATGTCCTGCACGTGCCGCACCGCGGTCTTGCCGGCGCGCAGCACCGTTGGGTTCTTGCCCAACAGCTCGATGGCCAGCGCCTTGGTGTGCGCGCGCAGCTTGCGCGAGCGGCACCGCCTCGTTGACCACGCCCATCTGCGCCGCCTTGCGGCCGTCGAAGGTGCGGCCGGTCATCACGTAGTACATGGCGTCGCGCAGGTTCATGGTCGCGGCCAGCGCGCGGGTGACGTTGCCGCCCGGGATGATGCCCCAGTTGATCTCGGACACGCCGAACTGCGCCTCCTCGGCCGCGATCGCGAGATCGCAGGCGACCAGGGGCGTGAAGGCGCCGCCGAAGCACCAGCCGTTCACCATCGCGATGGTCGGCTTCGAGTAGTGCATCAGCATCTTCCATTGCCACTGCCAGGCCGAGCGGCGGACGTGCAGCTGCTCCACGTAGGGCAGCGGGTCGGTCGCGCGGAAGTATTCCCGCAGATCCATGCCGGCCGAGAACGAATCGCCGGCGCCGGTGAGCACCAGCACGCCGGCGGAGGGCTCCAGCTCGACCGCGTCGAGCACCTCGACCATCTCGTTGTTGAGCGGCGGGTTCATGGCGTTGCGCTTCTCGGGCCGGTTGAGCGTCACCCAGGCGATGCCGTCCGCGACCTCGACCAGCACGTTGTTCCAGGGGCCGAGCTTCTTGGTTGCGGCCTTCGCGGTAGCCTTCTTCGCCATGGCGTGTCCTCTCAATCGCTTCGATCGCTCGCCGGAATAAGGCGTCAGAATCCAAGCCGACGCAATGCACTGTTGACGATGCCGCCCCTGCTCATTCAAATCGGCGACGAGAGCGTTTTCCGGCGAAAGCCTGCCGCGGACTTGATCCGGGGTGGGCTTCCGGTTCGCCGCAGAAAACGCGTCCACTCGATAGGCCAGTGCGGCGGTGAAGACCGCCCATCGGGCGTCCGGTTGTCTTGTCGCGGAGCTGCAATTTATGCATCTGGTCAAAATCCTGACGATCGCGCTGGTCGGCGCGGCGCTCGCTGCGCCGGCCAGCGCCCAGATGTTCGCGTCCGACGACAAGATGCGCATCATCGTGCCGTTCACGGCCGGCGGCGCCGTCGATCAGATCGCCCGCGTGATTGCCAACAACCTCCCGGATGCCGCGGCGATCGTCGACAATCGCGGCGGCGCCGGTGGCGACATCGGCGTCACCGCGGCCGCGAAGGCGCCACCGGACGGAAAGACCGTTCTCCTGCACACCAGCTCGCACGTCATCAACCCGACGCTGCGGGGCAGCGCGCGTGAAGCCGCGCAAGCTTTCGAGCCGATCGCGCGGATCGGCGCGGTCAAGTTCGTCCTGGTCGTTCGGCGCGACCTGCCGGCACGCTCGCTCTCGGAAATGATCGCGTTCGGCAAGTCCGGCGGCAAATTGAGCTACGGATCGACCGGACCCGGCACCGCGCTCAATATCGCGGGTGAGATGCTCAACAATGCGGCCGGCATCACGGCCGTGCACATCCCCTATCGCGGGCTCAATCCGGCGTTCACCGATCTCATCGCCGGCAATATCGATTTCATGGTGACCTCGGTGGCCGGCGTGCTGCCGCACGTGCAAGCCGGACGCATCCGCGCCTTGGCGACGTTCGATGCCGAGCGCGCCGAGCAGCTGCCCGAGATTCCGACGACGGTCGAGCTCGGCTTCAAGGATCTCACGATCTCCAATTGGTATGGGTTGTTCGTGGCCGCCGCGGTTCCGGCCGAGAAGCGTCAGCAGCTCGAGGAGATGTTCCTGAAGGTGATCCGCTCGCAGGTCGTGCAGGACCACCTGACCGCCTCGGGCGTCTACGGCGTGCAGCCTGCCGAGGAATTCAAGCAAGCCGTAACTGCCGAGTTTGCGCTCTGGCCGGTGCTGCTCAGGCAGCTCGGCATACGCCTTGAGTAATGTGCATCCAGTCGGCATTCTGGCTGAAGTCAGCAGCCGGGCCGTCGCCGAATCCTACGAACGAAAGAGGAAGCGCCATGTATTACGAGATCGCCAAGAACGACCACGGGCTGCCCTACGATCCGCTCAAGGGCTGCGTCGTGCCGCGGCCGATCGGCTGGATTTCGACCCTCAGCCGGGCCGGGGTGGTCAATCTTGCGCCGTTCAGCTTCTTCAACATCCTGAGCTACGATCCGCCCTATCTGGTGTTCTCGGCCGGCGGCAACGTCAAGGACAAGGGCGTCAAGGACACCGTGGTCAATGCCGAGGAGACCGGCGAGTTCGTCTACAACCTCGCCACCTGGGCGCAGCGCGAGCAGGTCACCAAGTCGGCGCTGATCGTCGAGCGCGGCGTCGACGAGATGGCTGCCGCCGGGCTCGTGCCGCTGCCGTCGCGCCTGGTGCGCCCGCCGCGGGTGGGCGGCGCACCGGTCCACTTCGAGTGCCGCTACTACAAGACCGTGGAGCTGCCCGGCCGGCGTGCGGGCTCGTCGCATCGGGTCGTGTTCGGCGAGGTGATCGCCGTCCACATCGACGACGACGTCATCAGCCCCGAGGGCCTGGTCGACGTCCTCAAGATCCGGCCGATCTCGCGGCTCGGCTACAAGGACTATTCGTCGATCGAGTCGATCTTCCAGATGGAGAAGGCCACGCCCGAGGAGGCGCTCACCGCGCGCCAGGCGGCGGAGTAGGCCCGGGCGCCGCGCATTTCGCCAGGTACTCCCGCCCCTCGATCATGTCTTCGAGCGTGCCGAAGGCATTCATGAAGTGACCGTTGAAATTCATTTCGCGCAGGCGCCGAAAAACCATCGCGAAGTCGATGTTTCCCTCGCCCGGCTTGAGGTGCACTTCCTTGTCGCCGAAGCAATCCGCCAGCCTGACCTCGTCGCAGCGCGACAGATCCAATCCAGTCAGGAATCCTTCGATTCCTTCCGGCACGAGATGCGCGTGATTGACGGTGAAGGCCCAGCGCAGCCGAGGGGACGTCAGCTTGTCGAAATAGTAGCGGCACTCATCGAGATTGTGTCCGAGATAGTGCACTTCCGCGTCGTCGGGCTCCCAGTTCATGTTCTCGAGCAGCAATGTGAGCCCGATCCTTTCCGCATGCTCGCACATGCGCTTCAATCGCTCGAGGCTCGCCTCGCGTCGCATCTCGAAGTCCGACGTGAAATGATAGCCGGCGTGAACGACCATCCACTCGCCGCCCAGCCGCTTGCAGGCGTCCATGTGGCCATGGAGATAACGGTCGACGCCTTCGCGGACATGCGGCGCGACTTCCGCGACGTTGACGGCGGACAGCGTATGGATGCCGATGTGGATGCCATGCCGCTCGCAGGTCTGGCGAATGGACGCCACGCGCTCATCCGTCAGCGTCTCGATCGCGTTCGGCGCGACGTCGATCTTCAGGTCGAGGTATCGAATGTCATTGCGCACGGCGGCCTGGAGGCCGTCCTCGATTCGATTGCGCTGCCCGAGATCGACGCCGATGCGGCTTCGCAAATCCATGTGTCCCCTCCTGCGGGTGTTGGAGCATTTTCCGGAAAAGTGGACGCCGGTTTTCCGCAGAAAATGCGACCACTAAAGGATGCCAGATGTCCAATCGAACGACGTGTCAGTGAACGTCCCAATGCGCCGGCCGTGCGCCGGCGATCGGCGAGCGGAACGAAACCAGGCTCTTGCCGAGGATGGACCCCATATAGGCCGTCCTCCGATCCGCCCCGCCAAACGCAAGGCTCGAAATATTGCCCAACGTGCGGTGGTGATTCTCATGAACCATGGGGCGGGTCAGCGTGCCGTTTTCGATCGCGGCGATCGCTCGCGCCAGATGATCCGGCTCGTAGTCTTCGATCACGATGTTGAGCGAGCCGTCCGCGTCGATGCGGATGAGCCGGTTCGAAACGATGCAGGTGATCCACGCGCCGCCTTGCTCGTCGAAGGTCAGGCCATCCGGGAAGTTTCCGGGACCGAGCTCGGCGACGACCTCCTTGCCCGACAGCGTGCCGTCCGCCGCGAGGCGAAATCGAGACACCCGCGAAGCAAACGTCTCGTTGAAGTACAGATACTTGCCGGAGGGATCGATACGGCATTCGTTGGTCCAAACGATACCTGTGCCGGCGATGCGCGCGCCACGGTGGTCGACCATCGCGATGAAGCCGTCCGCCCGATCCTTGCTGTATTCGGAGTTGGGCCGGTGCACGGTGCTGACGCAGACCCAGATGCGATCCGCATCGTCGAGCCAGACGAAATTCGTGCGCGGCAAGCGTCACGCCGTCGACTTCGAGCAGGAACGGCTCGACCTGCCCGTTCCGATGCAGCCGCCACACGCCGCCCGCCTCGCCGGTGCCGGAGTTCGCGAGCAGGAACGATCCGTCCTTCATCAGTGCGATGCCGTTGGGGTGCAAGCCCTGTGCCGGGAGGTGAGGCCCCCCGATCAGCGTCTGCGACCCGTCCGGCCGGATGTGGGTCACCCCGCCGCGGGTATCGCTGGTGAACACGTCGCCCGCAGCCGTTGCGACCACGCTTTCCGGGCGGCTGAGATCCTTGCCGACGAACGAAAGGTCGCTCAACTCGAGGTGAAAATCCCGCATCGATGCCGCCCCGCCAACGCCGGCACAAGACTGCTCGTCGTGTGCCGGGGGAAGACTAGAGAAAACATGGCGCCCCGCAAATACCGAGTTGTGGCGGGCGCATGCAATCGAGATTGGTCGGGGTTGCACCGCTTGAAACACTCCCGTGAGGAAAGCGGTGTTTCTAAGGGTCGCGGGCGTCGCTAACATGCGGTCGCACGGCGCGCATCGGACGGCGACCGCAAGGCGTCGCCGATCTGATGTCAACCGACAAGGCCGCGACGTTGGCCGCGCTCAGGATCCGTCGGCGCAAGAATACGAACAGGAGGAAAGTGATGAAAAAAGGAGCGCGATCCGAAGGTCTGCATCCCCCTCGAGATCGCACGCACCGCACATTGTCGCGCAGATCGTTCGGTGCGCTGCTGGCAGCGAGCGCACTCGCACCCGTGACGCTCGGCAGCCGAGCGGCGCGCGCCCAAGAGTGGGCGCCGGCCCGCGCCATGCGGCTGATTGTCCCGTTTCCGCCGGGAGGAACCGCCGACCTGCTCGGCCGGCTCGTGGCGCAGCATTTCTCGGAAACGCTCGGCCAGCCGGCCGTGGTTGAAAATCGCGGCGGTGCCGGCACGTTGATTGGGACCGAAGCGCTGATCCGGTCGGCGCCGGACGGCCATACCGTTGGTCTGATCGCGAGTCCGCACGCCTCGAATGCGACCCTTGCGAAGAACCTTTCCTTCGATCCGATCCAGGACATCCAGCCGCTGACTCTCGTCGGCCGGGTCAGCCTGCTGCTCGTGGTGCACCCTTCGGTTCCGGCCAGGACGGTGCAGGAATTGGTGGCGTACGCCCATGCCAATCCGGGAAAGATTCACTTCGGCTCATCCGGCAACGGAATGGGAAACCAGATTGCCGGCGAGCTTCTGAAGCTGAAGACCCGCTCGGACCTTGTGCACGTTCCCTACCGCGGCGGCGGACCGGCGATGAACGATCTCGTTGGCGGGCAGATCCAGATGATGTTCAACGCCTTCACGTCGACGCTTCCGCTCGTCCAGGCCGGTAAATTTCGCGCGCTGGCCATCACCGGGAATGCTCGCTCGCCGATCCTGCCCGACGTGCCGACGATGGCCGAGGCCGGCGTAGAAGGCCTGGAGATCTACGAGTGGTTCGGTCTGGTCGCGCCCGCAGGCATACCGCCAGAGGCCACGCGTCGATTGCACGCCGAAACGATCAAGTTTCTCGAGCGGACCGATATCAGAACCCGTTTCACCGACCAGGGCATCGGCGCGGTGTTGCAGACGCCCGCGCAATTTCTGGAGTTCATCAAGCAGGAGATCGAGCGCTACCGGGAGATCATCCTGAGTGCGAAGATCCAGGCCGAGTGAGAACCGCCGAGCTCGCATGCAAGGTGGTCGAGGCGGCGCGGAGCTGCTCGGGCTCGGGCCGAGGAGACCTTTCTCACATTCCTAGGTCCGGCCTTCGGCGACCGCGTGACACGCCACCATGGCGGTGCCCGCCGCGATCAGCTGCGGCTGCTCGGTGCGGCAGCGCGCCGTGGCGTAGCGGCAGCGCGGATGGAAAGCGCAGCCGGGCGGCGGATCGATCGGATTGGGGACCTCGCCCTCGATCGGCTTGCGCGCTCGCCCGCTCGGGTCGAGGTCGGGCACCGCGTCGAGCAGCATGCGCGTATAGGGGTGCCGCGGGCGCGCGGAACAAGCTCCTTGGCGGCCGCCACCTCGACCAGGCGCCCGAGATACAGCACGCCGATGCGGTTCGCCATGTGGCGCACCACCGCGAGATTGTGGCTGATGAACAGGTAGGTGAGGCCGAACCGGTCCTGCAGATCCCGCATCAGGTTGAGGATCTGCGCCTGCACCGACACGTCGAGCGCCGAGGTCGGCTCGTCGCAAACGATGAAGTCCGGCCTTGCGCGCCAGCGCGCGCGCGATCGCGATCCGCTGGCGCTGGCCGCCGGAAAATTCGTGCGGGTACTTGGCGCCGTCGGCCGGATCGAGGCCGACCAGCCGCGAGCAGCTCGTCGACCTTGGCGCCGATGTCCGGCGCGCTCGGATGCCAGCGGCGAAGGCGCGGAGCGGCTCGGCGACGATATCGCGCGCGCGCCAGCGCGGATTGAGGCTGGCATAGGGGTCCTGGAACACCATCTGGATGCGGCGGCGCAGCTGCCGGCGTCCGGTCTCCTGCTTCGGATCGGTCATCGATACGCCGTCGATGACGACACTGCCGGTGGTCGGCGCCACCAGGCCGACGATCATCTTGGCGATCGTCGATTTGCCGGAGCCGGATTCGCCGACCAGCGCGAAGGTTTCGCGCCGGGCGATGGTGAAGCTCACGTTCGCCACCGCCGGCAGCAGCTGGCGCGGCAGGCCTTCGGTCAGCCGATTGAGCCACGGCTTCGAGACGTCGAAGATGCGGCCGACGTTCTCGACCTCGACCAGCGGCGCGGCGGTCATGGCGCCGCCTCGGTGGCGGCCGGCACGTCGCGGTAGAGCCAGCACGCGATCTGCGAGCGGGCCTCCGGTGCGAGCTCCGGCCGTATCCGTCGCGCACGGCGCGAACGCGCGCGGGCAGCGCGGATGGAATGCGCAGCCCGTCGGGATCGCGCCGAGCCGCGGCATCGTGCCCGGAATCTGCACCAGCCGCTCGATATTGCCGTCGAGCGTCGGGATCGAGCCCATCAGACCCTCGGTGTACGGATGCAGCGGCGCCTTGACGACGTCGCGCACCGGCCCGATCTCGACGATCCGCCCGGCATACATGACGGCGACGCGGTCGGCGGTTTCGGCGATCACGCCCATGTCGTGGGTGATCAGCATGACGGCCGTGCCGCGCTGCCGGGCGAGCCGCCGGATCAGCGCGATGATCTGCGCCTGCACCGAGACGTCGAGCGCGGTGGTCGGCTCGTCCGCGATGATCAGCTCGGGCTCCGGCGCCAGCGCCAGCGCGAGCACGACCCGCTGGCGCATGCCGCCGGAGAACTGGTGCGGATAGTTGTCGATCCGCGTGTCCGGCGCCGGGATGCCGACCTCCGACAACAGCGCCAGCGCATGCGCGCCGCGCGGCGGCCGCCGACATGTCCGCATGGGTGGTGATGGTTTCGACCAGCTGATCGCCGATGCGGTAGAGCGGATTGAGGCTGGTGAGCGAATCCTGGAACACCATGCCGATGCGCTTGCCGCGGATCCGGCGCATGGCTTCGGCCGGCAGGTGGTCGATCCGCTCGCCGCGCAGGCGCACCTCGCCGCCGGCGATGCGGCCGGGCGGCTCGATCAGTCCGATGATGGCGGCACCGGTGACGGATTTGCCGGCGCCGGATTCGCCGACCACGCCCAGCACCTCGCCGGGCGCGATATCGAACGAGACCCGGTCGACCGCCGTGAGCGTGCCGCGGCGGGTCGGGAATTCGACCGCGAGATCGCGCACGCTGAGCACGGGATCGGTCATCGCAGCCTGGGATTGAGCGCGTCGCGCAGCCAGTCGCCGAGCAGGTTGATCGACAGCGCCAGCAGCACCAGCGTAAGCGCGGGAAAGAACAGAATCCACCATTCGCCCGAGAACAGGAATTGCTGGCCGACGCGGATCAGCGTGCCGAGCGACGGTTGCGTCGGCGGCACCCCGACGCCGAGGAAGGAGAGCGTCGCCTCCTCGATGACGGCGAGCGCGAGATTGATGGTGGCGATGACCAGCACCGGTCCGATCACGTTCGGCAGCAGGTGGCTGCGCATGATGGCGAACGAGGATCGGCCCATCACGCGCGCGGCGAGCACGTAGTCCTTGCTCTTCTCGACCAGGGTCGAGCCGCGCACGGTCCGCGCGTATTGCGCCCAGTGCGACAGGCCGATGGCGACGATGAGGACCGCGATCGCCGCGTTCTCGTGGTGCGCCGGCGCGATCAGGCCGCGGGCGACGCCGAACACCAGGAGCGCGATCAGGATCGCCGGGAACGACAGTTGCACGTCGGCGATGCGCATGATCACCGCATCGGTTCGCCCGCCGAGATAGCCGGAGACGAGCCCGAGCGTGACCCCGAGCACGACCGAGAACAGCACCGACGCGAAGCCGACGAGCAGCGAGACCCGCGCGCCGTACAGGATGGCGGACAGAATGTCGCGGCCTTGGCTGTCGGTGCCGAGCACGAACACCCGCCCGCTCACCGGGCTCGGCTCACCGGGCGGCGTGAAGCCCTCCATGAGGTCGAGGGTCGCGGCATCGAACGGATTGTGGGGCGCGAGCCACGGTGCGAACACCGCGCCCAGCACCAGCGTCAGGGCCACGAGGCTGGCCGCGATCGCGACCGGCGAATGGCGATAGCTCCAGGCGATGTCGGAATCCCAGTATCGGTTGAGCCGTGCCGGCAGGCGTGGGGAGAGCGGCGCGTCCATCGTCACCTCGCGGCCGCCGGCGCGGACTCGCGCAGGCGCGGATCGAGGACGAAGTAGAGGAGATCGACGGTCAGGTTCACGATCACGAACACGAGCGCGACGAACATCAGGTAGGCGGCCATGACCGGGATGTCGACGAATTGCACCGCCTGGACGAACAGCGCGCCGAGCCCCGGCCATTGGAACACGCTTTCGGTGACGATCGCGAAGGCGATCACCGAGCCGAGCTGCAGCCCGGCGATGGTGGTGACCGGGATCATGGTGTTGCGCAGCGCGTGGCGGAAGCGGATGGTGCGCTCGGGGATGCCGCGCGCCCGCGCGAACTTCACGTAGTCGGTGCGCAGCGCCTCGAGCATCTCGGCGCGCACCAGGCGCATGATCAGGGTGAGCTGGTAGAAGCCCAAGGTCAGCGCCGGCATGATCAGCGACTTCCGCCCCGAGTCGGTCAAGAGCCCGGTCGACCACCAGCCGAAATGCACGACCTCGCCGCGCCCGAACGACGGCAGCCAGCGCAGCTCGACCGCGAACAGATAGATCAGGCCGATCCCGATCAGGAAGGTCGGCAGGCTCACGCCGAGGAGCGACAGCGACATCACGGCATTCGCCAGCACGCCGCGGCGATTGATCGCCGTGTAGACGCCGAGCGCGATCCCCAATGTCAGCGCCAGCAGCGACGACAGCACCGCGAGCTCGACGGTCGCCGGCAGCCGTTCGGCGATCAGATCGGCGACCGGGCGGCCCTGCCGGTACGACATGCCGAAGTCGCCGCGCGCGATGCCGAGCACGAAGCGGCCGAACTGGACCGGCACCGGATCGTTGAGGCCGAGCCGCTCGGCGAGCTCGCTGCGCTCGGCGACCGATGCTTCCTGGCCCACCATGCTGGCGACCGGGTCGCCGACGAACCGGAACATCGCAAACGCGATGAGCGCCACTGCCAGCATCACCACGACGGCTTGGGCGAGGCTGCGCAGGAGATACGCGATCATGCCGATATGACCGCTATCGGAGGCCCGCCAGCCTCCGACATGCGCGGTCCCGATCAGGACTTGCGGAACTTGACGAGCTTGAAGAACACCTGGTTGTCCGGGTGCACCGGGATATCCACGAAGTTCTTCATCGCGTGGGCGAGCACTTGATGATGGATCGCGACGTAGATCTGGTCGGCGGCGACCTGCTGCCAGATCTTGGCGATTGCGGCGTTGCGCTTGGCGAGATCGGTTTCGGCGGACAAGCCCTCGATCAGCTTGTCGATCTCGGGATTGGAATAGCGCGTCGCATTCCAGCCGCCGAACTTGTCGGTGCGGGTATGATAGAGATAGTTGAAGATGTACTCCGAGTCGTAAGGCGGAACGCCCCAGCCGAGCAGGTAGAAGTCGGCCTCCGCCTTCTGGATGACCGGGAAGTGCAGCGACTTCGATTGCGAGACCAGGTTCACCTTGATGCCGATCTGACCGAGCATGCCGACGGCGGCCTGACAGATCGCCTCGTCGTTCAGGTAGCGGTCGTTCGGGCAGTGCAGACTGATCGAGAATCCGTTCGGATAGCCGGCCTCGGCCAGCAGCGCCTTGGCCTTCGCCACGTCGACGCGCGGCAACGCATCGAGCGCCTTGCTGTAGCCATTGACGAACGGAGGCACGATCGCGCCGGCCGGCACCGACTGCGCGCGCATGACCACGCGCTGGATCGCCTCGCGGTTGATCGCCATGTTGATGGCCTGGCGCACCCGCAGCTCGGCGAACGGGTTCTTGCCCTTGACGTCGGATGATCGAAGCTGCGGCGAGCCGACATCCAAGCCGAAGAAGATGGTGCGGTTCTCCGGACCGGTCGTGACGCTGAGGTTCGGCGAGCTCTTGAGGCGTTCGATATCCTGCACCGGAACGTCCTGGACGAAATCGACTTCGCCCGAGAGCAGCGCGGCGACCCGCGTTGCATCGGCCTTGATCGGGTTGAGCACCAGCTCGGTGATCTCGAGCGGGACCTCGCCGCGGCCCCAATAGGCGTCGTTACGCTTGAACACGGTCTTCACGTCGGGCTCGCGCGCGACCAGCGCGAACGGGCCGGTGCCGTTGGCGTTGCGAACCGCGAAGTTCTCTTCCTTGTTCTTGAAGTCCTGCGGCTTGCCGGCGTTGTTCGCTTCCGACCACTCCTTGTCCATCATCAGCAGATAGGTCAGGTTATCGACCAGGATCGGATTGGGCCCCTTGGTCTTGATCCGCACCGTGTGCGCGTCGACCTTGGCGACCGATTCGACCGACGTGATATAGCCCTTGAAATCCGAGGTCGGTTGGCGCGCGCGCTCGAACGTGAAGATGACGTCGTCGGCGTCGAACGCGTTGCCGTTGTGGAACTTGACGCCCGGGCGCAGCTTGAACTCCCACACCGACGGATCCTCGGTGATGCGCCAGGAGAGCGCGAGCGCGGGCGCGAGCTTGCCGGTGCGATCGCGCTCGACCAGCGGCTCGTAGATCTGGCGATTGAGGTTGGTGGTCGGGCCCTCGTTCTGCGCATGGGGGTCGAGCGTCAGCGCGTCGCCCGAGCGCGCCCATTTGATCGAACGTGCGTCGACGGTGCTCGTGCCCAGCGCGGTCGCGGCCAAGAGCGCGGCCGCCAGGAAGCTGATCTTCACGCGTCTGATGGTCGTCGTCATGGTCGCCTCCCGCGGGGGTCAGGTCGCGTTCCAAAACCGGCAATTGGCGGGAGTTTATCGGCGCCGCCCGCCCTTGTCATCGCGCTTGGACGATCGCAATCTTGATCCGCGCCTCGCCGGGCGCCGCAATTCGTGAAGGGAATCACATGAGCACGCGTGGTCCGGTCTTGGTCGGCGCCGATCGAAGGGTCGAAATCGACGTGGTGGAGCGCGCGCGGGCTTTGGTCCCCAGCTTGCTGGCGAGGTCGACGGAAACGACGCAGAACCGCAGGGTGCCGGACGAGACGATCGAGGACTTCCGTCGCGCCGGGCTTTTCCGCGTCTTGCAGCCGGCCCGCTTCGGCGGCCTGGAGCTCGACTTCGCGGTGTTCGCCAGGATCACCAAGGAGCTGGCCCGCGGCTGCGCCTCCAGCGCCTGGGTCTACGCCGTCATCGAGGAGCTGTTCTGGGTGATCGCCACGTTCCCGGAGGAGGCCCAGGTCGAGATATGGGGAGAGGACCCGCAGGCTCTGGCGTGCGCGTCGCTCATCCCGACCGGCACTGCCGAGCGGGACGGCGATGGCTATCGGCTGACCGGACAGTGGCATTTCCTGAGCGGGTCGGACCATGCGGTCTGGGTTTTTCTGACGGCAGCCTGCGACAACGGGATGGGCGGCCGCGAGCTCCGCAACTTCTTCATCCGCCGCTCCGAGGTCGAGCTGATCGACGATTGGCACGTCTTCGGCCTGGCGGGAACCGGCAGCAAGAGCGTGAAGGTTGCCGGCGTCCATGTCCCGGCCCACCGCTCGGTCTCGCACGACGACGTGCTCGCCGGCACCGCGCCCGGCAGCCGCGTCCATCCGCAATATTCGCTCTGCCGCGCGCCCCGGCGCTACTTGACGACGTTCTCCATCACGCCGGTGATCGTCGGCTTGGCCGATCGCGCCCTCGATGTCACGACCGAGATGTTGCGCAGCCGGCTCAATGCCGGCGCCGTTCCGGATGAATTCGAGGTGGTGCAGCAGAAGGTGGCCGAAAGCGCCGCCGAGGTGAAAACCGCCAATCTCATCTTCGAAGCCCACCTGCGCGCGAGCGTCGCGGCGCTCGCGGCCGGCCACGTCATCGGCGAGCAGGAGGTCGCCGACAACCGCCTGATGTCCTCCTACATGGTGCGGTTGTCGATGCAGGCGATCGAGCGCCTCTGCGCGCTCAGCGGATCGCGTTGGATCTACAACAATCATCCGATGCAGGTCATTCTGCGCGACGCCATGGCGGGCGCCACCCATCGCAGCTTCAACTGGGAGGCCAACGCCCGCACCTACAGTCAAAGCATCGGCATCGAGCGGCGGGGCACTCCGCCGATCGGGCCATGATCCGGCGCGGTTCGGACGGTCAGATTCCCGGCGGCGGCCGCGTCACCCCTTGAGCATCTCCAGCGCGGCCGCGTGCACGCGCTTGTCGCCGGCCGCGATGATGCGGCCGCCGGCATTGGGCGTGCCGCCCTCCCAGGTGGTGATGACGCCGCCGGCGCCGATGATGATCGGAACGAGCGGCAGCACGTCATAGGGCTTGAGCTCGGTTTCGATCACGAGATCGACGTGGCCCGCCGCCAGCATGCAGTAGGCGTAGCAATCGCCGCCGTAGCGCGAGAGCCGCACCGCGTCCTCGACCCGGCCGAAGGTCGTCGCGGTCGCCGCCGTTCATCAGCCGCGGGCTGGTCGTGAACAGGACCGCCTCCGACAAGCGCGGCGCAGGCGCGCACCCGCAAGGCGCGCTCGCCGGCCGGGCCGCGGTAGTGCGCCGCGCCGCCGTCGCCGCTGAAGCGCTCGCGGGTGAACGGCTGATTCATCATGCCGAACACCGGCTCGCCCGACCGCAGCAAGGCGATCAGCGTGCCCCAGGCCGGCATGCCGGAGATGAAGGACTTGGTGCCGTCGATCGGGTCGAGCACCCAGACATATTCGGCGTCGGCGCGCTCCCCGCCGAATTCCTCGCCGATGATGCCGTGGTCCGGAAAGGTGCGGCGGATGAGCGCGCGCATCACCGTTTCGGCCGCATGATCGGCCGCGGTCACCGGGTCGAAGCTGCCGGGCCGGCCCTTGTCCTCGATGCTGAGCGCGGTGCGGAAGAACGGCAGGATCGTCTCGCCGGAGACGGTCGCAAGCTCGTTCACGAAGGCCGAGAAATCGATCGCCGTCATGCCCCTGCGCCTCCCCCCGATGTCGCCTACAACGACCTATCGAAGACCCGCATGGCGGGCAACCGCCGTGCTCGGCTTGTCGGCGTCCGGCGGCGCCGTGCGACCGTAGCGGTGCCGCCGGCCAGTGCTCGGTCGGTCGCAAGGCCGGGTCCATGAGCATCCCAAGTCGCAGCGCTTCGCCGCCCGGCATGGCGGCCGCCGCCATCGTCGTGCTCGTCGGCACGCTGATCTCGATCTACATCGTCAGCCAGTTCCTGCGCAATTCGGTCGGCGTCATCGCGCCCAACCTGGCGGCCGAGCTCGGCCTGTCGCCGGCCGAGATCGGCACGTTGTCGAGCGCATTCTTCTTCGCGTTCGCGGCCGTTCAGATTCCGCTCGGCATGGCGCTCGACCGGTTCGGCCCGCGCCTCTGCCTCGTGGTCTGCGCCGGCATCACCGTCGTCGGCGCGATCCTGTTCGCGTCGGCGACATCGCCGGGCGGGCTCATCCTGGCGCGCGCATTGCTGGGGCTCGGCGCGTCGGCCTCCCTGATGGCGTCGCTCGCGGTCTATGCGCGGCGATTTCCGCCGGACCGGTTCGCGACGCTGGCCGGCCTGCAGGTCGGGCTCGGCACCATCGGCACGCTGATCGCGACGGCGCCGCTCGCCTTCTCGACCGTGGCCATCGGCTGGCGCGGCAGCTTCCTGCTGGTGGCGGCGATCACCTGCCTGATCGCGATCGTGCTGGCGGTCGTCGTCAAGGACGACGGCGCAGCCGCGCCGCACGGCCGGCGCGAGACGCTGGCGCGAGAGCCTGTCCGGCATCCTCGACGGTGATCCGCACGCCGTCGATCGGGCGCCTGTTCGTCATGAACCTGGTGGTCTATTCGTCGTTCGCGTTGATCGTCGGGCTGTGGGGCGGGCCCTACCTCACCCACGTCTACGGCTACAGTCTCGAGGAGCGCGGCAGCTTCCTGCTGATTCCGGTGCTGGCGCAGATCGTCGGCTCGCTGCTCTGGGGTCCGATGGACCGCCTTGCGGGCGGCTACAAGCTGCCGGTGCTGCTGGGCGCCGGCGCGACGGCGGCGGCGCTGGCCTACCTCGCGGTGGTCGGGACGCTGCGCGCCGGCCGCGCTGGTCGCGTGGTTCGCGGCCTTCGGGTTCCTGTGCGCCTTCGGGCCGGTGCTGATCGCGCACGGCAAGGCGCTGTTTCCGCTGCATCTGGTCGGCCGCGGCCTCACCGTCCTCAACATGGCGTCGATGGGGGGCACGTTCCTGGTGCAGATCATCAGCGGATTCGTGATCGAGCTTTTTCCCACAGCCCCGGACGGCGCCTACGCGCTCGACGCCTACCGCCTGGTCTTCGGCCTGCAGGCTGGCTTTATCCTATTGGCTTGCTTGGTTTATTTCGGCGCGCGCGACCCCGCTGCCGGGCTCCGGCGAAGGGCAGCCCTGCGCCGATCGCATAGAGAAATAGGTCATTATCACTTACTTTACCCTTGCTTTTTGTGCACCGCGGTGTATCTTGTTGCGGTGCGGTAGCGCCTCGCGTTACCGCCGCCCTCCTTGGGCGTTTCCTCCCTAGACTTGGGCCGCTTGCTCGCGCAAGCGGCCCTTTTTCTTGGACGGATCGATAGCGCGCGTCGGCTTACTCGGCGGCGGCCCGATAGGGCCGCAGCTCCTCGATCGGAAGCGCGCCGAGACGCTCGGCCAGCGTTTCCAGGTCGGCCGCCAGGCCGGCAAACGACGGCGAGCGCTCGAAGCGCCGCTCGTCCATGTAGAGCGCCCGATTGATCTCGAGCTGGATCGCATGCAGCCCGGCGGCCGGATTGCCGTAGTGCTCGGTGATGAAGCCGCCCGCATAGGGCTTGTTGCGGCTCACCGAATAGCCCTGGCCGCGCAGGGTCGACTCGATCGTTTCGGCCACCGCCGTGACGCAGCTCGTGCCGTAGCGGTCGCCCAGCACCACGTCGGCGCGCGGCCGCTCGTCCTTGGAGCCGGCGGTCGACGGCATGGAATGGCAGTCGATCAGCACCGCCGCCCCGAAATCGCGGTGAACGCGCGTGAACAGCCGGCGCAGCGCCCGGTGATAGGGCTTGTAGAGGCCCTCGATCCGCCGGATGGCGTCGTCGACCGGAATGCGCTGGCCGTAGATTTCCTGCGCGTCGCCCACCACCCGCGCGACCGTGCCGAGCCCGCCCGCCACCCGCATCGACCGGGTATTGGCGAACGAGGGCAGGCGACCCTCGAACATGCGCGGATCGAGCTCGTAGGGCTCGCGGTTGACGTCGACATAGCAGCGCGGGAAGTGCGCCCGCATCAGCGGATAGCCGCGGCGCACGACGCCGAGCGCGAGCTCGTCGACGAACGAATCCTCCGAGCGGCGCAGCGTCGCGGTGTCGAGCCGCGACGCGGTCAGGAACGCGCGCGGATAGATGCTGCCGCTGTGGGGCGAGTTGAATACCACCGGCCCACGCCATTCGGCCGGCTCGATGATCTCGAAGGGAGGGTCGAGCTCGTCTTTGAGTTCGCGCATGACAGGTGATCGGCCTTGCTGTGACCTGGCAGGAAAGGGCACCCCAGCCTCGCCTTTAGGGCATCACTATCCCGGGAAACGCGCTATTGTCCATGGGTCATTGGGCGGATGCCAGGGTTACTGCGGGTCGGGTTCACCCGTTCTTTACCCGGCATCCGGCTTATGGGATCGTAGGGACAAACGGGGCGGCGGCGGTGGCTCGCCAGCCTCAGCGGGCTGGAAGATGGCGAAGATTCTCCTTGCCGAAGATGATACCGACATGCGGCGCTTTCTGGTCAAGGCGCTGCAGAACGCCGGCTACGACGTGATCTCCTACGACAACGGGCTTTCCGCCTATCAGCGGCTGCGCGAGGAGCCGTTCGAGCTCCTGCTCACCGACATCGTCATGCCGGAGATGGACGGCATCGAGCTCGCCCGCCGCGCGTCCGAGCTCGATCCCGACATCAAGATCATGTTCATCACCGGCTTCGCGGCGGTGGCGCTCAATTCCGATTCGGCCGCGCCCAAGAACGCCAAGGTCCTCTCCAAGCCGGTCCACCTGCGCGACCTCGTCAACGAGGTGCAGAAGATGCTGGCGGCGTAGGTAGGCGTCGAGCGTCTTCGCCGAGACCCAACATCTCACAGCGTGCTCGAAGTGTTGGGTCTCGTGAAGAACTCGACTCTTCGATTCACATAGCCGTCGCACAAGTGTTGAGTCGCTGTCAGACAACGCACGCATGGTCCGCCGCGTGATTCGACGGCGGAGGCCCAATGGCCGTCACCATGCGCAACGGCGCGTCGCTGACGCGTCGCCGGTTCCTGTCGACTGCTGGCGCGACGCGCGGCGGTCACCGTGCTGGGCGGCATCGCCAAGCCCTCTCTCAGCCGCGCGAGCCGATCGGCCGATCATCACGCACGGCATCCAGTCGGGCGACGTGTCGGTCGATTCCGGCATCGTCTGGGCGCGCGCCGACCGGCCGGCGCGCATGCTGGTCGAGGTCGCGACCACCGACAGCTTCAAGACCATTCGCAGCGCGGTCTACGTCGACGCGCTGCCGGAGACCGACTTCACCGCCAAGGCGCTGATCGAAGGCCTGCCGGCCGGGCAGGACATCTTCTATCGCATCCGCTTCCAGGACCACTCGTCGCCGACGATTCTCGGCGAGCCGCAGGTCGGGCGCTTTCGCACCGCGCCGAGCGAACGGCGATCGGTGTCGTTCGTGTGGTCGGGCGACACCGCCGGCGGCGGCTGGGGCATCGACGAAGCGCGCGGCGGCATGCGCACCTACGCGACCATGGCGAAAAGCCGGCCGGATTTCTTCATCCATTCGGGCGACCACATCTATGCCGACTGTCCGATTGCCGCCGCAGCTGCAAGCTGCCGAACGGGCGAGATCTGGAAGCAACCTCGTCACCGAGGAGAAGTCCAAGGTCGCCCAGACGCTCGCGGATTTTCGCGGCAACTACAAATACAACCTGCTCGATCGCAATCTGCTGCGCGTTCAATGCGGAGGTCCCGATGTTCGCCCAATGGGACGATCACGAGGTCACCAACGACTGGTGCCCGGGCGTGCCGCTCGGCTGGGGCGGCTACGCCGACAAGAGCATGCTGCAACTCGCCGCGCGCGGCTGCCGCGCCTTCCACGAATTCATGCCGATGCGCCAGACGCAGGCGGAAGCCGGCCGGATCTATCGCAAGATCCCCTACGGTCCGCTGCTCGACGTGTTCCTGCTCGACATGCGCTCCTACCGCACGCCGATCGGCGACGGCGAGGCGCCCGACGACGCCGGCCATATCCTCGGGCCGACGCAGGCAGCCTGGCTCAAGCGCGAATTGATGCGCTCGCAGGCGACCTGGAAGGTGATCGCCGCCGACCTGCCGATCGGCGTGGTCAGCGGCGACGCGGTCGCGCAAGGCGATGGTCCGCCGCGCGGCCGCGAGATCGAGATCGCCGACCTCCTCGCCTTCATCAAGCACGCCGGCATCCGCAACACGGTGTGGCTCACCGCCGACATGCACTACACCGCCGCGCAATTATTACGATCCCGAACCGGGCCGTGTTCCAGGACTTCGAGCCGTTCTGGGAATTCATCTCCGGGCCGCTGCACGCCGGCACCTAGCGCGCCGCGGCAAGCTCGACAACACCTTCGGCCCGCGCGCGGTGTTCGAGAAGGGCTGCAGCAAGCGAGCAGGACGAGGACCTGGCGCCCTGCTTCGGCCTGCAGTTCTTCGGCCACGTCGCCATCGACGGCGCGACCGAGGTGATGACCGTGACGCTCAAGGACGTCGACGACCACGACCTCTGGTCGATCAAGATCGAGCCGCGCATGGAGAAATGGTCGCGCGGTTCCCCGCCGATCCGAAGCTAGCAGCTCGGTCTTGGGTTTCCGAACGACGGTCAGGTGCCGATCTTGCCGCCGCCACGCTTGGTGATGGCGAGCACCGCCGGTCGCGGCGGCATCCCGGGCTGGAAGTCGGGCCAGCGCGTCGAGGGATCCTCGAAGCTCGAGGGACGGCCGAACGCCTTCCACTTCGGACCGTCGTCGCCGGGATGCTGGACGGCGACGAACAGCGTCTCGTCGTCGGGCGTGAAGATCGGACCGCACAGCTCGGCGCCGGCCGGACAGCGGAAGAACAGCTTCGAGGTGGCGCGGGCCTCGCCTTCGGTCTCGAGCCCCCACAGCCCGTCGGCGCGGCCGGTGTCGCGGTCGGAATTGCCGTCGGTCGCAATCCACAGGCGGCCTTCGCCGTCGATGGCGCAGTTGTCCGGCATGCCGAACCAGCCGTCCTTGGTGGTGGCCGACGAGAAGGTGGCGCCGACCGCCGCCACCGCGGGATCGCCGCACTTGACCAGGATCTCCCAGGTGAACTTGGTGGCCGCGTGGTCGCCGTTCTGCGGCATCATCTCGATGATGTGACCGAACCGGTTGTTGGCGCGCGGATTGGCGGCGTCGACCTCGTTCTCCTTGCGGCGCTCGTTGTTGGTCAGGATGACGTAGACCTTGTTGGTCTTCGGGTTCGCCTCGACGTCTTCCGGCCGGTCCATCTTGGTGGCGCCCAGGAGATCGCCGGCACGGCGGGTCTCGATCAGCACGTCGGCCTGGCTGTTGAAGCCGTTGGCCGCCGTCAGCGGGCCTTGGCCGTGCACGAGCGGCAGCCATTCGCCGGTGCCGTCGGCGTTGTACTTGCGCGACATAGAGCGTGCCGTCGTCGAGCAGGTCGCGGTTGGCGGCGCGATTGTTGCGGTCGACCGTGCCGCGCGTGACGAACTTGTAGACGTAGTCGAAGCGCTCGTCGTCGCCCGTATAGACGACGTAGCGGCCGTCCCGGTTGATGATGCCGGCCGCGCCCTCGTGCTTCATGCGGCCGAGCGCCGTGCGCTTCTTCGGCGTCGAGGCCGGGTCGAACGGATCGATCTCCACGATCCAGCCGAAGCGGTTGGCCTCGTTCGGCTCCTTGGTCACGTCGAAGCGATCGTGCCACTTGCCCCAGGCGTACCAGTTGCCGGCGACGCCGTAGCGCTTGTAGTTCTTCGCCTCCGGGTGGTCGTCGGCGACCTTGCCCCAGAAGTAGCCGTGAAAGTTCTCCTCGCAGCTGAGCCACGTCCCCCAGGGCGTGAGGCCGCCGGCGCAGTTGTTGATCATGCCGAGCACGCGGCGGCCGGTCGGATCGGCCTTGGTCTTCAGCCGGTCATGACCGGCGGCCGGGCCGGTGATGTCCATCGCGCGTGTCGGGGTCGATGCGGCGGGCGTATTTCGAGCCGGCGACCACCTGCCACTTGCCATTGTCCCGCTTGATCTCGATCACCGCCCCGCCGTGGGCGGCCATCTCGATGTCCACGAGCTCCTTGGTGATCTTGGCGAAGTTCTGCTCCTTGGTCATCTGGTCGGCGCCGATACCCGGGAACATCAGCTCCTCGTTGGTGTATTCGAGGTTCACGACCAGCAGGCCGTGATGCGACGGATTGGCGGCGCCCGGCATCGGCAGATAGCCGAGATAGTCGTTGTTGTAGCCGAACTGCAGCTTCTGCCCGGCCGCGGTCTGCTTCATCGGATCGAAGGCCGGCGCCCCGGGCAGCACCGGGTCGCCCCAGCGGATCAGGACGTCGGCATCGTGGCCGTCGGCGACGTAATGCTTCTCGTCGACGCCGGCGGCGATTTCCTTGAAGCGGAAGCGGGTGCCGTTCTGCGCCTGCGCCCGGTCGGCGGCGGCGATCGCCAGCGGGCTCACGGTCGCGGCGATCGCCGCCACGCCGAGCGCGCCCTTGAGCAGGTCGCGCCGGTTGTAGCGCGCCGCGATGACGTCGCCGATGGTGGGGTTGTCGCTGGTGTTGCGTCCGATGTCCTCGGAGGCTTCGAAGGCTTGTGCGCGCGTCTGCGGGAATGATGCCATGGCTGCAACTTCAATCGTTGTGGCTGGGCGGATTGGTCCGGTCACGGTGTTAGGGGCGGGCAGTGACGCTCCCATGACAGCGACGGAATATCCAGTGGAACAGGCGGGGGCCCCGCTCGGCAGAGAGCCTTTGTGGCCCTCGTCCTGCGGCTGCGGCGCAAATGTCGTGCCTGGCGGCCGCTTGCCTCGATCGGGCGGAGCCGATATGAGGAACCCGATCCTCACGGGACTGGCCCGGGCGCGTAGCTCAGCGGTAGAGCACTTGGTCGACATCCAAGGGGTCACAGGTTCGATCCCTGTCGCGCCCACCATTTCGCCGATGAGCGATCGATTGCTCCGACTGCCTGGAGAATGGCGGTGCAAGACGCTCGTTTGTGAGTGCCTGCGCCGCTTCCCGCACATGCTCTATGTCCGATCGATTTGTATGACATGAAGGCATATCTTGCGCACCGCGTCGAATGGAGGCCGAGATGGCGGCGAGCACAGTTGCTCGGGCAAGGAAGGCTAAGCCCAGGCCGAGCGAGCGATCGGCCGGTCGTGGTCGGAGCGGCGGTTGCCTTGGAGGATGCGCGTCGGGCAGGACTACTGGACGGCGATAAGACCGAGCACGTCAGCTTCCGCGCGCCGCTTGCCTTGATCGAGGCCGCAAAACGCGAGAGCGGCGCGGCTTCGCCGAGCGAACTCGGCATCCTGGCGTTGGCCACGCTCGCCCAGCCGGATCCGGCGGCCGCATTCCTGAAGCGCAGGCGCGGACGGCTCGGCGAGACCCATACGCTTGAATATTGATCTCCATCATGTCCTTTGCCGTCGCGATCCGCCGGGCGCTCTTCATCGCCTGGTCTTGTGACGCCGTAGTCCGAATGCCACACGCATCCCACTGTCGAGCAGAAATTCGTCGTCGGCGCCTCGCCGTCCTGATTTCCGTATTGCTGCTGGCGCCGGTCTCAGTGCCGGCGCTTGCGGCGCCGGCGGTGACGGTCGAGACCGCCGCCCAGGAGATCGTGGAGGTCGCGACCGCGAGCGCGGCGGTGATGCGCGTGCGCGTGTTCCGGCCTGCCGGCAAGGGACCGTTCCCGCTCGCCATCGTCAATCACGGCTCGCCGGTCGATGCCGCGGAGCGGCGCGCGATGGAGCTGCCGACCTTCCCGAGCGCCTCGAACTGGTTGCTGGCGCGCGGCTACGCGGTCGCGCTGCCGCTGCGGCGCGGCTACGGTGAGACCGGAGGTCCCTGGGTCGAGGGCTACGGATCGTGCCGCAATCCCGACTACTACCGCGCCGGTTTGGCGACCGCCGACGATATCCAGTCGGTCATGGATTTCTTCCGCGATCGCATCCGACCTCGCGCGCGATCGCATTCTGCTGATCGGCTGGTCGGCGGGCGGCTGGGGATCGATCGCGACCGCCAGCCGAAATCCGCGCGGCGTCCTCGCCGTGGTCAATTTGGCGGGCGGACGCGGCGGCAATCCGGCCGCCGGCAATTGCACGGCCGAACGATTGGTCGCGGCGGCCGGTCGCTATGGCGCGACCGCGCGCATTCCGAGCGTCTGGCTCTATTCGACCAACGATCGCTTCTTCGGCCCCGATCTGAGCCGGGCGATGTTCGACGCCTATGTGGGCGCCGGCGGCCGCGCCGAATACGTTTCGCTCCCGGCCTTCGGCACGGACGGGCACCGGATTTTCCGTGCCGCCGACGCGCGCGCGCTCTGGCAGCCCCCGGTCGAGAAGTTTCTCGCCACGCTCAAGCCCTGATCGAGAGAAAAACTGTCATTACCAATCAAATATTTAGATGCTGCACTCGGGCCTCGGCAAAAAACCCGCAGGCCGCCCGCGCAATTGATTGACGGCAGGCGGCCGCATCCGTAGTTTCCGCGCAACTTTGAAACACAACCTTCAAGCACTTGGCCAACAGCGCGGCCGTGCCGCCGAGCAAGAGTTAAGAAAATGAAAGTCCGCAACTCGCTGAAATCGCTGCGCTCCCGGCACCGCAACAACCGGCTGGTCCGCCGCAAGGGCCGGGTCTACGTCATCAACAAGACCCAGCGCCGGTTCAAGGCCCGCCAAGGTTGAACGTGCCCGGCTGAGCATGCCAGCTCTTCCGGCCGAGCGCGGCCGCTGACCAAATATCGTCTTTATTGTGCCGCCGTGGAGCATTAGATTTGCTCCCATGAGCAAGCGATTCCGCATCTCCGTCGTGGGCGCGGCAGTCCTGGGCGCGGCATTGGTCTCGGCCGTAGCTTGCGCGCAACCGGTCGCCGCGCAGTCCGGCCGCCTGATCGAGCCGCCGAGCAATCTGCCGAGGCGCAGCGCGGCGATAAGACGCAAAATCTCGACCGGCTGTTCGAGGCGCTCAAGATCGCGCCCGACGACGAGAGCGCGAAATACATCGAGAACCGCATCTGGGCGATCTGGCTCGCCTCCGGCAGCGACACCGCCAATCTGCTGATGGGCCGGGTCAAGACCGCGGTCGACGGCAAGGACGTCGATCTTGCGATCAAGCTGCTCAACGCCGTCATCGAGATCAAGCCCGATTTCATCGAGGCCTGGAACCGGCGCGCCACGCTCTACTACATGAAAAAGGATTTCGGCCGCGCGATCGGGGATATCCGCGAGGTGCTGGCGCGCGAGCCGCGCCACTTCGGCGCGCTCGCCGGGCTCGGCATCATCCTGCAGGAGTTCGGCGACGACAAGCGCGCGCTCGATGCGTTCCGCCGCGCGCTCGCGGTCCACCCGCATCTCGAGCGCATTCCCGATCTGGTCAAGAAGCTCAGCGACAAGATCGACGGCCGCGAGATCTGATACCCGCTCACTCCCTCGCCGCCTCCGCGCCCACGAACGCGATCCGCAGCATGTTGGTGGCGCCCGGCGTGCCCGAGCGGCACGCCGGCGACCACGATGACGCGCTGGCCGGCCTTGGCGAAGCCGTCCTTGAAGGCGAGCCGGCAGGCGCGCCCCACCATGTCGTCGAGGTCGTGCGCGTCCTCCGCCACGATCGAGTGCACGCCCCAGACCAGCGCCAGCCGCCGGCCGGTCGAGAGATTGGGCGAGATCGCCACGATCGGCGATTTCGGCCGCTCGCGCGCGACCCGCAATGCGGTCGAGCCCGAGCTGGTCCAGCAGATGATGGCGGAGAGCTCGAGCGTCTCGGCGATCTGGCGCGCGGCGGCGGCGATCGCGTCGGCGCCGGTCGCCTCCGGCTCGGCGCGCTGGGCGTCGATGATGGTCGAGTAGAGCGGGTCGCTCTCCACTTCCTCGGCGATGCGGTTCATGGTGGCGACCGCCTCGGCGGGATATTGCCCGGCGGCCGATTCCGCCGACAGCATCACGGCGTCGGCGCCTTCGAAGATCGCGGTGGCGACGTCGGAGACCTCGGCGCGGGTGGGAACCGGGCTCGAGATCATCGACTCGAGCATCTGGGTCGCGACCACGACCGGCTTGCCGGCGCGCCGCGACGTGCGCGTCATCTGCTTCTGCACCCCCGGCACCTTTTCCAGCGGCATCTCGACGCCGAGGTCGCCGCGCGCCACCATCAGGGCGTCGGTGAGATCCATGATGTCGTCGAGCCGGGTCACCGCCTGCGGCTTCTCGATCTTCGCCATCACGGCGGCGCGGCCGCGCGTGATCTTCTTGGCCTCGGCGATGTCTTCCGGCCGCTGCACGAACGAGAGCGCCACCCAGTCGATGCCGGTCTCGAGCGCGGCTTCGAGATCGGAGCGGTCCTTGGGCGCCAGCGCCGAGGTCGGGATGGTGGTGTCCGGCAGGCTCACGCCCTTGCGGTCCGACAGCTTGCCGCCGACCTCGACGCGGGTGACGATGCGGCTCTTGTCGGTCTCGACGACGGTGAGCCGCAGCTTGCCGTCGTCGAGCAGCAGCGTGTGCCCGGGCTCGACGGCGGCGAAGATTTCCGGGTGCGGCAGGTGCAACGCGCGTCGGCGTCGCCGGGCGCCGGATTGGAGTCGAGCACGAAGGTCTCGCCGGCGATCAGCATGACCGGGCCGTTCGCGAAGCTGCCGACCCGCAGCTTCGGTCCCTGCAGGTCGACCAGGATTCCGATCGGGCGGCCGTGCTCGGCTTCGACCGCGCGGATCGACGCCACCAGCTCGCGCATGCGGTCGTGCGTGGTGTGGCTCATGTTGATGCGGAACACGTCGGCGCCGGCCCGAAACAGGCTCGCGATCATGGTTCGGTCGGAGGAGGCAGGGCCGAGCGTGGCGACGATCTTGGTCCGACGCAGACGTCGCATCAGTTCTTGCTTCGCGAGGGAGGCGCGGGCGTGCCGGGCCGACCCGCGGCAGGTGGCGTGTCTGGAGCATCGGCACGCGCGATTGCAGGGGCTGCATCGGCACCTGGTCGGCCGATTCGGTGAGCTGGACCGTCCACGACGGCTGGTCGCCGGTGTCGACCTCGAAGAAGCCGGTGCGGTCGTAGCCGCGCGCCAGGCAATCGTCGGTGCCGCGGATGGTGAACTCCTTGTCGCGCGTGCACATGAAGGCCTGGCCCGACCATTCGCCGCCGCGATCGTAGTCGAGCGCGTAGATGTAGTAGAAGCGGGCGACCAGCGAGCCGCGCAGCACGGTTTCGCAGCTGCGGGCGGCCAGGTTCCACCAGCCCTCGGTGGTCCAGCCTTCGTTCTCCTTGTAGCCGACCGCGATCCCGACCCGGCCGCTGGTGTTGTTGCAGAGGCGGAAATCGGCCGCGGCCGGCTCGGAGATCAGCATGATCGAAATCGCAAGCAATGGGCCGCACACCAATGCACGCGCTCGAGCCCCGCGTGGCAGGAGGGAGGGCCGGCAAACGCCCGCTGTCGTAAATCCGTCGCTCATCATCGCGCCCGCGTCCCAACTCGGAGGGCCCGAACACACCGGATATCGCGTGAACCCTTACGGGCTGTCAACGAGGATGGCCCGGAAGTCGTTCACGTTGGTGTTGGTCGGCCCCGGCGTCAGGAGGTCGCCAATCCTTTCAAAGAATTCGGTCGAATTGTTGTCGTCAAGAAAGACGGCCGGATCGAGGCCGAGGCGGCGGGCACGGGCGACCGTGGTATCGTCGATGAAGGCCCCGGCCGGGTCGTCGGGACGGCCGCCGCCGCCGTCGGTGCCGTCGGTGTCGCCGGCCAGCGCCGCCACCCCCGGGGTCCCGGCCAGCGCCACCGCCAGGGCGAGCGCGTATTCCTGGTTGGGGCCGCCGCGACCCTTGCCGCGCAGCGTGACGGTCAGCTCGCCGCCCGACAGGATCACGGCGCGGCGGCCCTGCGCCTTGAGGTCGCGCGCCAGGCGCGCGTGGGCGGCGGCGACGTCGCGCGCCTCGCCTTCGACCTGCGGTGCCGAGCAGGATCGGCTCGTATCCGGCCGCCCGCGCCGCGTCCTCGACGGCGCCGAAGACGTCGGCCGGCCGCATCGCCAGCGCGTAAGAGGTGCTGGCGAAGACCGCGATCGCCGGGCTTCGGGGTCTCGTTCGCGCCGTCGGCGAGCGCGCGGGTCACGACGTCCGGCAGCTCGAGCCGATAGCGCGCCACGATGGCGCGGGCGTCCGCCAGGGTGGTGGGATCGGGCACGGTCGGGCCGGAGCCGATCACGCTCGGATCGTCGCCCGGCACGTCCGAGATGGCGACCGCGATCAGGCGCGCCGGATGCGCGCGCTCGGCGAGCCGTCCGCCTTTGATGCGGGAGAGATGCTTGCGCACGACGTTCATCTCGCCGATCGACGGCGCCGGAGGCGAGCAGCGCCCGCGTCACCGCCTGCTTCTGGCCGAGCGTCAAGCCGGCGGCGGGCGCGATCCAGTTCGCCGACGCGCCGCCCGAGATCAGCGCCAGCACCAGATCGTCGGGGCCGGCGGTGTCGGCGAGCGCCAGCGTCTCGAAGGTGGCGGCGAGACCGGCGGCGTCGGGCACCGGATGCCCGGCCTCGATGACGCGCACCGTCCGCGTCGGACGCCCGTAGCCGCGGCGCGTGACCGCAAGACCGGCGATGCGGTTTTCCGCCACGCCGCGCTCGTCGAGATAGTGACGCTCGGCCACCTCGGCCATCGACGCGCCGGCCTTGCCGGCCGCGAGGATGATGAGCCGTCCGGAGCGTGGCGGGTCCGGCAGGTGCGGCGGCAGGCAGGTCGCCGGATGCGCGGCGTCGACCGCCGTGCGGAACAGGCCTTCGAGAAAGGCGCGGGGCGATGCGATCAACGGTCGAGCTCGGATGCGGTGGGACGATCGAGGCGGAGCGGGCAGGGCGGAGATCGTCGGTGTCGCATGTGACGGGATGTTGCCTGCGAAGGATAGTTCAACGGCTGCCGCGGTGGTGTGAATTGGGTCACATAGTCAGCCTCGCATCGTTGATCGCAACCCGCGCTGGAAAGCTCGCGCCTCGGATCACTACTTTGGGCGGACCGGGTCCGACAGACGCCCAGCGACCCGCCGATGAGAGCGAAAGGACGCGCCATGACCCATGAAAACTCGGCGCTTGACGACAAGACCCGCACCGAGCTCGAAGCCGCCGCGTTCCGGCGCCTGCTGGAGCATCTGCGCGCGCGTGCCGACGTGCAGAACATCGACCTGATGAATCTCGCCGGCTTCTGCCGCAATTGCCTCTCCAACTGGATGAAGGATGCGGCCGATGCCAAGGGCGTGCCGATGAGCAAGGACGAGAGCCGCGAGGCGATCTACGGCATGCCGTACGAGCAATGGAAGGCGAAGCACCAGCAAGAGGCCTCCAAGGACCAGCAAGCCGCCTTCGAGAAGGCCGCCCACAAGCATTAATTTTCGTCCGCCTGTGTACTCTGGGGATGACTGGCCGATCGCCTTGACCTGACGGCCCCCGCTTCCGAAACCTGTGCACGCCACTCGTTGCGTCACCGGAGGAGGAGAGACATGGCCACTGCCGCCGCTGTCAAGGAAGAGCCCGCCGCCACCCGTTTTGCGAAGGATCACCTGAAGGCCTTCGTCGAACGCGTCGAGCGGCTCGAGGAAGAGAAGAAGACCATCTCCGACGATATCCGCGATGTCTATGCCGAGGCCAAGGCGCAACGGCTTCGACGTCAAGGCGCTGCGCACGATCGTGCGGATGCGCAAGCAGGACGCCGACGAGCGCAAGGAGCACGAGGCGATCCTCGAGACCTATCTGCATGCGCTCGGAATGCTGTGACGGACAGACGGCCGTACGAGCCGGAAAAGGATGCTCTGCAAGTCGGGAAAAACCCGACTTGCAGAGACACGCCCCTACCGACCCCCGTCGATTGGAAAGCTAGCGCAGCGCCGCCGTCCGCGCCTTGAACGTGACCGTAGAAACGAAGCCCACCGCGCTGCCGGCGAATTTTTCGGTGCTCATGCCGAGATGCGGGTCTTGCGAGAACGTCATCATGACCGATGACGCCGGCTTCTGAAAGAATGGCCCGAGACTGCGATAGTCCTGGACGCCGTACAGCGTCGTCCGCATGAAGCCTTGCGCGCTCGGGCTCACGATCATGGCGCGCATCCACGGATCGTTGAAGCGGTCGCCCGGCCGCACGACTTGCACGCCATTGCGCTGCTGCGGCGCCGGTTCGGCCACCGAAGGACGATCGTCACTGCGCTTGACCGCGACGGTCTGGCCGGCGGCGGGCCGGGCGTTGCCCGAACCCATCGGCGGGGCCGGACGCGCATGGGCGATCGGCGTGGGCTGCGCCGCATAGGCGAGCGCATTGGCGGGCGCCGGAGCGTCGGGTGCCGGAGCTTCGCTGGCCCGCTGCGCCAGCGGCCAGGGCGCGAGACTTGCCGACGCCACGCTGGCGGTCGTCTTCGGCTCGGCGCTCGCGACCGCGGTGCCGGCCGGGCGACGCGGTGCGGCGGCCGTGCGCGCGGCGCCGGTCTGCGGCGCCTCGACCGGCTCCGCGCTCGGCAGTCCCTGCCAGAAGCCGCGATCGTTGATGATGTCGTTTGCGGTCGCGTTGGCGCGCGCCACCAGGCTCGCGGCCTGCGCGGGTCGCACCGGCTGCGAGGTCGCGGACGCGACCTGGTAGGTGGCGGGCGTTGCGACCGGCGGCTTCGCGGGCGCGGCCGCGACTTCGGTGGTGTCGGGCGTGACGACGACCGCCACGGTCTTGGAGGTCGCCGATGCGACCTGGAAGGTCGCGGGCTGGGCAGCCGGCTTGGTGGTGGCCGACGCCAGCTGGAAGCTCTCGCTCTTGACCGGCGCGGGTCGCGCTTGCGGCACCGGCACTGCGGCGAGCTTCTCGGCCGGCTTCTCGCGGCTTGGCAAGCGGCTTCGCGGCGGGCTTCTCGGACGCGGCGACCGCAACCGGCTTGGTCGCCGCAACGGTCTCGGCGTGGTCCTCTTCGCCGCCGCCGAACAGCTTGGCGAGGAAAGCCGGCTTGCGGCTCGGAGCGGCTTGCGCCACCGCGACTGTTCTGGCCGGAGCTGTTGTCGGAGGCGAGGCGGCTGTTGAGCGGGCCCTTCGCGATCACGCGCTCGAGCTGCTCCTCCGGCATGCGCGGCCAGTGGCGCACGCTGCCGGTATCCATATGGACGAAGCCCGATGAGGGGTAGAAGCCGACGCCGCCGCGCTGCGACCGCAAGCCGGCGGCGCGCACGTCCTCGAGCGGCACGCCCGGGATGCTGAAGTCGATCGCGTTGCCGCGCATGTGCTGGCTGGTCTTGGCCACCCCGCTCGAGCGCCGGCGCAGCTTGTCATTGGTGTCGGGCGAGCGATAGCCGCAGATCACCCGGATCGGCTCGCTGGCGCCGACCTCGCGGTGAACCTCCCACAGCAGATCGATCAGATGCGGGTTCATCTTGATCGGCTCGTCCTCGCGCCAGTCGCGCATCAGGTGATTGATTTGCTTGAGGCCCTCCTCGTCATAGCGCCCATTGCGCTTGTAGGTGACGGTGAGGTTCTCTTTGGTGTGGATGTGGTGGAACGAGATCGTGCGGGTCTCGCCGTCCGCGACTGGCGTTCTGCAGGCTTTCGGAGCCGAGAAAGATCAGGAGCGCAGCGATGCTGCAGCAGTATCCAGCGCTGGCTGGACGCAGAGACAAAAATTTCGTGCGTGCGCTTTTGATCGGCACGTGCCCCAACCCAATTTAGATGCGCTAGCTCCCCCGTCCACGGCGAGCGCCGCGGACGACAGACTCCATTCTTCGCCACGGCTGGCGCCGCAGCGAACATGGCTAACGCATTGTTAATTAGGGATGGGTTAACGCCAAGTTAGCGGAAGCTGAGTTAGCGCGCCCGTCCCCCCCGATGCAGGAAGCGTGACAGGCGACTATGGCGAAAACTTGCCGGAGTTATTCACACCACAAAGAATCTCTTAACGCGTGCGGGCTGTTAGCCGAGGTGCGATGACGAATTGCGGAATTGAGGTTGGGTCGAGCAGCGCTTGCGCGATCTGCGCAGCTCGATGCGCTGCGGACCGAACGCTTCGTGCCGCGTCGAGAGGTTGGGTCTCGTGAAGAGCTCGACCCAACCTACGTCTCTCCGCCGTTGCGATCAGCGCGTGATGCGGCGCGGCGGCGTCGGCCGGTTGCCCTGATAGGGCTGCTGCCCGCCGCCGAACAGCTGCTCGAAGAACGACACCGTGCGCGGCGGCTGCATGGCGCGGCGCGTGCCCGAGCTCGCGATTTCCTTCGGCCGCTCCTGCGGCGGCTCGACCACCGCGCGCTCGCTCTTGATCGCCGCGATCGTGCGGCTGTCGACATTGTAGACGTCGCGGCGGATCTGCAGCTTGCCGGCGTCGTCGACGAACGCGCTCTGATAGGTCAGGTGGACCCAGATCGGGGTCGGCTGCAACTGGATGTCCTGCTCGGCGGTGCCGAACATCTTCTTGATCCTGTCGGCCGTCCAGTTCTCGGTCGGGCGCGCGATGTTGAACAGGACCTCGGCATACTTGGCCGGATCCTGCACGCGCATGCAGCCGTGGCTGTAGGCGCGCACATCATGCGCGAACAGTGCCTTGTCCGGCGTGTCGTGCTGGTAGACCAGGAAGCGGTTGGGGAAGTTGAAGCGGATGCGGCCGAGCGCGTTGGCCTCGCCGGGCGGCTGATAGATGTGCACGCTGCCGTCGCGGTTGTTGACCACCTTGAGGCCCATGCGCGACAGCACCGTCGGATCCTGCGCCAGCGCCGGCAGGTATTCGTTGTGCACGATCGAGGGCGGCACGTTCCAGGTCGGATTGATGGTGATGTATTTCATCGTCTCGCTGAGCAGCGGCGTCGCCATGCTCGGCTTGCCGATCACGACCCGCGTGGTCCAGATCGTGGCGCCGTCCTTGACCACCTTCAGCGAGAAGTCCGGCTGGTTGACCATCGAATAGGCCTTGCCGAGATCGCGCGCATACCAGCGCCAGCGCTCCATGTTGGCGATCACCAGGTCGATCTGCTGGCTGCGCGCCGGCCCGTTGAGCTCCTTGATGGTCTTGGCATCGAGATTGCCGGTCGCCGGCAGGTCGACGCTCTTCTGGAATTTCTTCACCGCCTCGACGAGCTTGCCGTCGTATTTGTGGTCCGCCGCGTCACCCTCGAGCCCGAGCCGGTGGCGCAGCTGCGGCACGCGCGCGTCTTCCATCGGGGCTTTCGGATTGGGCTTGAGCAGCGCCCCGTCGGCGATCTGCTCGCCGCCGCTGCCGCTCTTGCCGCGCAGCTCGGCCAGCGCCTTGCGCAGCGCCTTGTAGGGCTCGTGCGGCGGGCTGAACTCGTCGAGCGCCTTGCCGGCGTCGCCGGCGTCGGCGATCTTGGTCAGCACCGCCGCCATGTCGGGCGGCATCTGCGGCAGCTCGATATTGTTGTTGCTGACGCGGTTATAGGGGAAGCGCCCGGCCTGCAGGTGGCGCGCATAGGTGAGAACCGTCTGCGTGAGCTTGAGCTCGGCTTCGGCGAGCGCGTCCGGCCCGCTCAGGCTCGCGAAGCTCGGAACCTTGTAATCGCTGATCTCGAGGCCCTCGACGTCGGCCGCCTTGATGCGGGCGATCACCGCCTTGGCGCGGGCACTCTCGATGCCCTTGTCGAGCCACAGCGGCGCGAAATTGCGGTTCTGGTAGAACGTGTCGACCGCGCTGCGCTCTTTCTTGCTGGTGAAGATCCTGTCGGTCTTGCCGGCGAGCAGGTCGCGCATCTTTTCGGCGATCGGCCGGTCGGCGGGATCGAGCGCCGCCATCGGGTCGGGCGCCACGGTTGTCTCGGTCGCGGTCTGCTCGGTTTTCTCGGTCGCAGGTTGCGCGGCCGCGGGTTGCGCCGGCGCGGCGGCGGGCTGTGCGGACGGAGCCGGGATCGTGATCTCCGGCGGGAGCGCATCGGGCGCGGTCGGGGTCGCGGCGATCGTTTCCGCGGCCGGCGCGGTCGCGGCCGTGGTGGCGGGGACGGCGGCCATTTGCGCCGCGGAGCTGCGTGGTGCTGCGTCGGCGGCGATCGGCGCCGCCAGGATCAGGGCCAAAGCCGTGCTCGCCAAGATCCGATCGTAACGAAGGCCGCTCATGGTCATGCTCCCCCGACTTCTAGCGGAACCGTTGGTTAACTCCCGGCCCCGACGTTAGAATCCCCCTGCGCCCTGACCACCCGACCTCAACGCAATTCGCGGACCGAGGCAACAGCTGCAGCCATAATCCAGGTCGAATTCAGGCTAATTTTGGCGCGCTGTCACCCGGCTACAACGTGTTGCTAATTATTCCAGTCGGTTTTCGACAGGATGTTACCCGGATGCAACGCTGGGACTCTCGGTCTCGGCGGTATCAGCCACAACTCCCAGCGTGTCGAGCTTGCGATAGAGGGTCGAGCGCCCGATCTGCAACCGCCGCGCGACTTCCGACATTTGCCCGCGATAGTGCGCGATCGCAAAGCGAATCACCTCGGCTTCGATCTCGTCGAGCGCGCGCACCTCGCCCTGGCGCGTCGAGCAGCGCGAGCGCCGCCGCGGGCGCCGCGGCAGGCGCGGCGGCCGGATGTCCGGCCGCAACCGGCTCGAGCATGAGCGGCGCGATCGGCGCGGCCTCGGCCTCGGTCGCGAGATCGGGTGACGCCGTGAGCGGCACTTGCAGATGACCGCCGACGTGAGCGCCGACTTGGGCGCCGACTGGCCGCCAACCTGGGCGGCGATCTGCGGGAATTCGGCGATCCCGACCTCGTCGCTCTCGGCCAGCACCACCGCGCGGAACACCGCATTCTCGAGCTGGCGCACGTTGCCGGGCCAGCGATGCCTGGCGAGCAGCGCCATCGCCTCGCCGCTGACGCGCGACATGCGCTTGCCCTCCTCGGCCGCGAAGCGAACGAGAAAATGCCGCGTCAGCTCGGGGATGTCCTCCGGCCGCTCGGCCAGCGCCGGCACGGCGATCGGAAACACGTGCAGCCGGTAGAACAGGTCCTCGCGAAAGCGTCCCGCCTTCACGTCGGCGATCAGGTCGCGGTTGGTCGCCGAGATCAGCCGCACGTCGACCTTGACCGGCTTGCGCGCGCCGACCGGCTCGACCTCGCCCTCCTGGATCGCGCGCAGGAGCTTGACCTGCGCCGCCGGCGGCAGCTCGCCGACCTCGTCGAGAAACAGCGTGCCGCCGTGCGCCTCGACGAACTTGCCGGTATGGCGGTCGGTGGCGCCGGTGAACGCGCCCTTCTCGTGCCCGAACAGGATCGATTCCACCAGATTGTCCGGGATGGCGCCGCAATTGACCGCGACGAACGGCTTGGCGCGCCGCTCGCCGGAGCCGTGGATGGCGCGCGCGATCAGCTCCTTGCCGACGCCGGACTGGCCCTCGATCAGCACCGGGATCGCCGAGGTGGCGGCCTTCTCGGCGGTGCGCAGCACCGCCTGCATGCGCGCGCTGCGGGTGATGATGTCCTTGAAGCCGAGCGTGCCGGAGCGGCTGCGCTTGATGCGGGCAAGCTCGCCTTCGAGCGCGCCGACGGCGAGCGCGTTGCGCAGCGACACCGCCAGGCGCTCGACGCCGACCGGCTTGACCACGAAATCGGTGGCGCCCGCGCGCATGGCCGAGACGACGTTGTCGATGCCGCCGTGCGCGGTCTGCACGATCACCGGGATGGCGAGGCCGGCCTCGCGCATCCGGGCGAGCACGCCGAGACCGTCGAGATCGGGCATCACCAGATCGAGCACCACCGCGTCGATGCCGGCGCCGTCCGGGCCGGTGAGCAGGCGCGCGGCGGCGTCGCCGCCCTCGACCACGAGCGGCTCGTAGCCGAACTTGCGCACCATGTTGTCGAGGAGGCGGCGCTGCACGGGATCGTCGTCGACGATCAGAATACGCTCACTCATCACGCAACCCTCGAGACGCGAACCGGGGACGCTCACAATGCCGTGTGCCGAATTGGGGCACTGTGGCCGAACAGGCTTAAGGGGGTGTTAAAGACGACGCTTAAGCGGATGCTAACGCTGTCGCGCGAGCGCTCCTTCGTTGGATGGGTTGAGCCAACGGGTCGGGGCAAAGAGCCGCCCGATGACAGGCTCCGCGAAACCCATCACGCTCGTTGCCGCTGCCCTACTGCTCCCGAAACGCCCGCCGCGCCTGATCGGTCAGCGGCTTGAGCAGATAGGACAGCATGGTGCGCTCATCGGTGCGGATGAACGCCTCGACCGGCATGCCGGGCACCAGCTTCAAGCCGTTGAGCCGCTCGATCTCGCCCTCCGCGATGGTGATGCGGACGAGATAGTAGGGCTGATTGGTGCGCGCATCGTCGATCACGTCGGCGGCGATGCGGCTCACCCGGCCGAGCAGCTCGGGCGTGGTGCGCTGGTTGAAGCCCGGGAAGCGCAAGGTCGCCGGCCGGTCGAGCTTGACCTGATCGATGTTGTGCGGGGCGACGCGCGCCTCGACGATCAGGTCGTCCGCCTCCGGCACGATCAGCATGATCTGCTCGCCGGCCGCCACCACGCCGCCCTTGGTGTGGACCGCGAGCTGGTGCACGACGCCCGACTGCGGCGCGCGGATGTCGATGCGCTGCAGCTGGTCGATCGCGGTGATCCGGCGCTCGACCAGCTCGGCGATCTTGGCGCGGATGTCGGCGAGCTCCTTCGCCACCTCGCTGCGCGCGTTCTGATCGATCTGGATGATCTGCAGCTCGATCTCGGAGATCTTGCCCTTGGTCTGCGCGATGGTGGCGACGAGCTGCGCGCGCTCGCCTTCGAGCCGCGCGCCGTCGCGCTCGAGCGCGGTGACGCGGGTGATCGGGATCAGGTTCTTTTGCCAGAGGTCGCGCACGCCTTCGAGCTCCTTCTGGATGAATTCGATCTCCTTCCTCTTGGCGGCGGCCTGGTCGGTGAAGCCGCGGACCTCCTCCTCGTACTGGGCGATGCGTTCGCGCAGCTGCGCCTTCTGCCCTTGCTGCGCTTCGCGGCGCAGCTCGAACAGCCGGCGCTCGCCGGTGACGACGCGGCGCGATCTCGGGGTCCTGCGCGGCCGCCATGCAGATCGGCGGGAAACTCGACCTCGTCGATGCCGTCGCGCTCGGCCTCGAGCCGGGCGCGGCGCGCCCACAGCTCGGCGAGGCTCTTGCTCACCATCGCCACATTGGCCTGGGCGGCGGTCTCGTCGAGCCGGACCAGCAGGTCGCCGGCCTTGACGCGCGCGCCGTCGCGCACCAGCAGCTCGCCGACGATGCCGCCGGTCGGATGCTGGACCTTCTTGACGTTCGATTCGACCACCAGCGTGCCGGACGCGATGATGGCGCCCGCGAGCTCGGTCGACGCGCCCATCACGCCGATGCCGCCGACCAGCACGACGGTCGCGGCCGCGATCGCCAGGAGATGGGCGCGGATCGAGCTGCGTGTCCCGCTCTCGTTCGAGCCGGTCATCGCGACCTCCTGCGGCGCGCCACCTGCGCTTCAGCGGCAACCGGTGCCGGCGGCTGCGCCGGCGCCGGCGGCCTGAGCCGCTGCAGGATTTCGTCGCGCGCCCCGAACGCCTGCACGCGGCCCTCGTTCAGCACCAGCAGCTGATCGACCGCCGCCACCGCGCTCGGCCGGTGCGCGATCACCACCGCGATGCCGCCGCGCGCGCGCACCGCGCGGATCGCCCGGGTGAGCGCCTCCTCGCCGAGCGCGTCGAGGTTCGAGTTCGGCTCGTCGAGCACCACCAGGAACGGATCGCCGTAGAGCGCGCGCGCGAGCGCGATGCGCTGGCGCTGTCCGCCCGACAGCGCGGCGCCGCCTTCGCCGACCTGGGTCTTGTAGCCTTGCGGCAGCCGCAGGATCACGTCGTGCACGCCGGCCGCGGTCGCGGCCGCGATCAGCTCGGTCGGATCGGCCTCCGGCTCGAAGCGGGCGATGTTCTCGGCGACCGTGCCGTCGAACAGCTCGACCTCCTGCGGCAGGTAGCCGATGAAGCGCCCGAGCACATCCGGGCTCCATTGATCGAGCGTCGCGCCGTCGAGGCGGATGGCGCCGCGCACCGGCTTCCACACCCCGACCAGCGCGCGCGCCAGCGAGGTCTTGCCCGATCCGCTCGGACCGATCACGCCGAGCGCGCTGCCGGCGCCGAGCGTGAAGCTGACCTCGTGCAGCGCGGCCGCGCCCATGCCGGGCGGCACCAGCGTGATGGCGGTCACCCGCAGATTGCGCGCCGGATCGGGCAGCGACATCTCGTCCGGCTCGGGCGGCAGCGCGGCGAGGGCCTCCGACAGCCGGCCGCCAGCTTTGCCGCGCGGTGACGAACGGTTTCCAGTTCGCGATCGCGAGCTCGACCGGCGCCAGCGCGCGCGCCGACAGGATGGTGGCGGCCAGCATCACGCCGGCGGTCGCCTCCTGGCTGATCACCAGATAGGCGCCGACCCCGAGCACGGCGGATTGCATGATGATGCGAAGGACGCGGGAAAGGCCGCCGAGCTCTCCGACGATGTCGTAGGCGGTCTGCTGCTTCTGCAGATAGTCGTCGTTCGCCTTGGCCCAGAGCCGGCCGATGCGGCGGCGCATGCCGAGCGCCTGCAGCAGGGCGGCGTTGCGCCGCGCCGCTTCGGCGAGCGCGCGGCGCGACGCCGCGAGCGCGACCGAGCGCCTGGCTCGGGCCGCGGGTCACGGCTTCCGTCAGCAGCGCCAGCGAGCAGATCACCACCGCGCCGATCAGCACGGTGAAGCCCATCCAGGGATGGAACAGGAAGCAGACCGCGACGTAGAGCGGCATCCAGGGCAGATCGAAAAAAGCCGTCAGCCCGGCGCTCGACATGAACGAGCGCACGTTGTCGAGGTCGCGCATGGATTGCAGGCCGTCGCCGGCGGGGCGGCTGCGCAGCGGCAGCCGCGTGACGATGTCGAACACGCGCGGCGACAATCGTTGATCGAGCCCGCGCCCGATCCGCACCAGGATGCGTCCGCGCAGCATGTCGAGCAGCCCCTGGAAGCCGAACAGCACGAGCGCGAGCAACGCGAGGCCGAGCAGCGTCGGCACGCTGCGGCTCGGCAGCACGCGGTCGTAGACCTGCAGCATGAAGATCGGCCCGGTCAGCATGAGCAGATTGATCAGGCCGCTCGCCACCGCGATGCCGATGAGGGCATCGCGGTAGGCGGCGACGGCCGCCCGCAGCTCGCCGCGCGGCATCGCGGCGTCGGGCCAGACCGTGCGGACCGTCAGCAGGCGCTGCCAGGCGGTGGAGAAGGAGAGCGCAAGCGCACGAGAGGAGGGGGCCCATCGAGGGGGCGAGACCCAATCGGAGGATGGGGGCCAGCGAAAGGATCGGAGCCAACGAGAGGACGGGAGCCGAGTGGCTCCCGTCCCTCCCGCGTTGTCGTTCACCACGGATGCACCCTGGGGCTACAGAATGGCCCCTTGCCCTTGGATCGGCGTGTTGAGCATGACGTGGGTGCCGTCGATCGATGTTGTTGTCGCCGGCGCCGACGTCGCCGGTCAGATCGACGTCGGCCAGGACGTTGCCGTCAACGCCCGCGGACACCGGCAACAGGTCCGTCCCGCCATCGCCGGGGATGCCCCCGATGTCACCGATGCCGCCGACCTCGCCCACCAGCGAATCGAGCCCGGTGCCGTCGAGCGACGGGAACTGGAACGAATCCGCATTGGTGCCGACATTGGCATCGACCAGCGACGGTCCTTGGTGCTGGCCGACGTCGCCGTCGACCAATGCGCCGGACGAATCGCGGCTCGGCACCGAGCCAGGTCGGCGCTGACCCCGTTGCCCGACGTTTGCGGACCGACGTCGGTATTGATGATGTGGTTCGACTCCGACGTGTCGCGGTCGCTGGCGGCGTCCAGATTGATCAGCCCTTGCGATTGATCGGTTCCGGCACCGGCCTCGATCAGGCTCGACGACGACGAATCGTCGCCGCGCATGATATTGCCGCTGATGAGCGCCGCCATCGCCCTGCAGCCCTGCGACCGGCGTGTCTGCCAAGAGCCCGGCGCCGCCGACGGTGCCGGTGACCAGGTCGTCGCCGAGCGGGCTCACGACGCCGCCGACCGTGCCGTTGCCGGCGACCGTATCGAGTGCGCCGTCGATGAGCCCGCCGCTGCCGGCACCGGCCGCATTGAGGATGCCGTCGACGGTGCCGCCGCTGCCGATCGCACCGACGGTCTGGACAGCGTCGGAGACGAGACCGCCGCCGAGGGAGCCGACGCGTATCGCCGACGGTGTCGAGCACGCCGCCGACCAGTCATCACCGAGCGGTCGCCGAGCATCGCCGCCGACCGTATCACCGACGGTGTTGAGCACACCGCCGACCAATCCGCCGTTCACGCAGGCCGCCGCCGCCGAGTCAGCGCCACCGACCAGCCGCGTGCCGCCGCCGCCACCTGAGCGCGTCGCCGGCTGCCGCCACCACCCGCGCCGCCAGCACCACCGCCGTCACCACGCGCGCCGCCACCGCTACCGCGTAGCCGCCGCCGCCATCGCCGCCGCCGGAGCCACTGACCGTCGGTAGGCGTCCCGATCCGCTCCGCCGCCGTCGGGCCCCGCCTGCGCCGGGCCGCCGTTGCCGGTACCGTCACCGGGCTGTCGCCGACGTTGGGTCCCGGCTCGTCGCGGCACCGTTGAGGCGGCCACTCGGTCGGGTCGCGCGCGGATGCAGCCTCCGCCGCGGCCGCGGAATTGGATGAGCCGCTGTCGGACGCTCTGCCGGTAGACGGATCCAAGAACAGCGCATCGGAACCGACCATCGGTTCGAACATGCGCGACGAACGGTCCCCACCGCTGATATTTGAGTCGATTGCCATGGCGTCTCTCCTGCGCGTTTCGTTGGTTGCTCCCCGTGCGCATTGCGGACGCGAGATCAACGGTCGGGACCGCGCAAAGGTGGACGAGAACGGCGTCAAAGGTCGCTTTTGAGCAAAGGATGTCTCACCATGGGGTCGCAACAGCGATTTGATATTGGCTACAATCGTAGGCATCGACCTCAGCATGATGGTGGCTTGATCGGACACTTTGCCCCGCGATATCGATCACGCCCGATGCTATGGTCGACCATTGCTTCGTCACACGGCGCAGCTACCGTCTCAATTTCACGCACCACCCGTCAGGACCAATGCCCGCACCAGCAAAACGCGCCCCCGCCCGCCCCCGCCAAATCCCGCCCGCCCGCGTCCCGCCCCGCGCGCTCGACAGCACGCCTCGGCGCGCTGCCGGAATGGAACCTGGCCGATCTCTATGCGGGGATCGACGATCCGCACGTGAAGCGCGATCTCGATCGCGCCGATGCCGAGTCGCGTCGCGTTCGAGCAAGCCTACAAGGGCAAGCTCGCGGCGCTCGCCGACGCGTGCCGACGCCGGCCGCGCGCTCGCCGAGGCGGTGAAGGCTTACGAGAAGCTCGACGACCTGCTCGGCCGGCTGGTTTCCTTTGCGGGCCTCATCCACGCCGGCGACACGGTCGATCCGGCGCGCGCGAAGTTCTACGCCGACGTGCAGGAGCGCATCACCGCCGCCTCCACGCATCTGCTGTTCTTCGTGCTCGAGCTCAACCGGCATCGACGATGCCAAGCTCGACGCCGCGATGAGCGATCCGGCGCTCGGCCACTATCGGCCCTGGCTCGAGGACATCCGCAAGGACAAGCCCTATCAGCTCGAGGACCGCATCGAGCAGCTCTTCCACGAGAAGTCGGTGACCGCCTATTCGGCCTGGAACCGGCTGTTCGACGAGACCATCGCGAGCCTGCGCTTCAAGGTCGGCACGCAAGTCGCTGGCGATCGAGCCGACGCTCAATCTCATGCAGGATCCGAGCGCGAGCACCCGCAAGGCCGCCTCGCAGGCGCTCGCCAAGACCTTCAAGGAGAACCTGCGCACCTTCGCGCTGATCACCAATATCCTCGCCAAGGACAAGGAAATCTCCGACCGCTGGCGCGGCTTCGCCGACGTGGCGGACGCGCGGCACCTGTCGAACCGGGTCGAGCCCGAGGTGGTCGACGCGCTGGTCGCGGCCGTGCGCGCGGCCTATCCGCGGCTGTCGCACCGCTATTACGCGCTCAAGGCGCGCTGGTTCGGCAAGAAGCGGCTGCCGCACTGGGACCGCAACGCGCCGTTGCCGAAGGTGCCGACCCGCACCATCGGCTGGGGCGAGGCGCAGTCGACCGTGCTCACCGCCTATGGGGCGTTCTCGCCCGACATGGCGGCGATCGCCGAGCGGTTCTTCAAGAACAACTGGATCGACGCGCCGGTGCGTCCCGGCAAGGCGCCCGGCGCCTTCGCGCATCCGACCGTGCCGTCGGCGCACCCCTATGTGCTGCTCAACTACCAGGGCAAGCCGCGCGACGTGATGACGCTCGCGCACGAGCTCGGCCACGGCGTGCACCAGGTGCTGGCGGCGCCGAACGGCGCGCTGATGGCGCCGACGCCGCTCACCTTGGCCGAGACCGCCAGCGTGTTCGGCGAGATGCTCACCTTCAAGAAGCTGCTCGCCGGTGTCGACAAGAAGCAGCGCAAGGCCATGCTCGCCGCCAAGGTCGAGGACATGATCAACACGGTGGTGCGGCAGGTCGCCTTCTATGAGTTCGAGCGCAGCGTCCACACCGAGCGTCGCAACGGCGAGGTCACCGCCGACAAGCTGTGCGCGCTCTGGCTCGACGTGCAGCACGCGGCCTTGGGGCCGGCAATCGAGCTCAAGCCCGGCTACGAGACCTTCTGGGCCTATATCCCGCACTTCGTGCACTCGCCGTTCTACGTCTACGCCTATGCGTTCGGCGATTGCCTGGTGAACTCGCTCTATGCGGTCTACGAGCGGGCGGCCGAGGGCTTTGCCGAGCGCTACCTGCAGATGCTGGCGGCCGGCGGCACCAAGCACCATTCCGAGCTGCTCGCCCCGTTCGGCCTCGATGCCCGCGATCCCGCCTTCTGGCAGGAGGGGCTGGGCGTCATCGAGCGCATGATCGGGGAGCTGGAGCGGCTGGACTAGAGATCATAAGCCTCCGTTACTTATTGATAATTTGCGATGTTGGTACATCTCGTATAACGGCGTTATACGAGATGTACAACTCCGCAGAAGCGATGATTTGGAGTGATCGCCGTGAAGATCGAGATCAAGCGAATCGGAAATTCCGATGGGCTCATTCTGCCGCGCGAATTGATGCAGCGGCTCGATCTCAAGCGGGGTCAGCAGTTGCACGTCGTCGAGTTGGCTGGCGGCGGCTTTCAAGTGCTGCCGTATGACCCCGATTTCGAGAAGACCATGGAAATGGCCGACGAGGTCATGGACGAGTACAAGGACACGCTCGCCGCGCTCGCCAAATGATCGACTTGCCAAATGAGCGAAGCCAAAGAGCCCGTGTGGGTGACCTATGACCAGGTCATCGCGATGCACAGCCGTCAGCTGCGTCGCTTCGGCGGCGCACCGGGCCTGCGTGACCGAGGCATGCTGCGAGTCGGCACTCGAACGTCCGGTCAACAAGTGGCGCTACGAGCAAGCCGGTCTAGCCGAGCTCGCAGCCGCTTATGCGTTCGGCCTCGCCAAGAACCATGCTTTTGCTGATCGGCAACAAGCGGATCGCGTTCCTGAGCATGGTCGTAGTTCCTGCGCAAGAACGGCGTGCGGTTTGCACCCGATCAGTCGCACGCGACCGCGATGATGATGTCGCTCGCCGCCGGCGAGGTCAGCGAGGACAGTCTCGCGCGCTGGATCCGCGACAATTGGCCGAAGGCCTGAAGGGCGCGCGGCCTCCGTGCCCGCGCAGACACGCGGGCGCTCGTCTGGTAACGCACTTTATAGTTGTGGCGTCGAACCGGACGGAGTAACCTTTCGGGCGCACCCGGAGGGCTGTCATGGCGGTCAGCGGAACCTATCGCTTCCACCAGGTTTTCGAGGAAGAGATCCAGGCTATCAACGAGCGTCGCCTTGAGCTCTGCCGGTCCAATCTTGCGAAGCTCGAGGTCGAGAGCGAGACGGACGGCGAGCCGATCATGCGGCCGACCGCGAGTTCGAATGTCGTCGGCCTTGCATTGTCCGGTGGCGGCATTCGCTCGGCGTCCTTCTGTCTCGGGGCGCTGCAGGCGCTCGACAAGTCCGGCGTTCTGAAGAACATCGATTACCTGTCGACGGTTTCCGGCGGCGGCTACATCGGCGCCTCGCTGTCCGCGGCGATGACGCGTTCAAAAGGCGAGTTTCCTTTCCCGAGCCACCTCAGCCAGGATGAGCCGTATCCGGTTCAACATATCCGCAATCATTCCAACTATCTGTTCCCGCCCGGAAAGCTCAACCTCTTCTACAACGTGGCGATCTATCTCCGCGGGCTGCTGGCCAATGCTCTCCTTATTCTGCCGTGGTTGCTGCTTGCTGCCGCTATTACAATTTTCTTCAAATGGGACACGGCTAGGCTCGGCGAAAACCATTTCTTCGGTTCCGTCTCGGCTTCGGCGGCATTTTTGTCGCTGTTGCTCCTATGGGGCCTCTGGCGCTCGCAGGAGATCAGCGGGTGGGCCGCCGAGATCGGCTCGCGCTGGACCACGGTGTGCGGGTTCGTCCTCGTTGTGCTGCTGCTTCTTGCCTTTATGGAGTTGCAGCCGTTCATCCTGGACGGCATTTTCAGCTCGCCCGAGCACGGGAAATTTTTTGCGGGCTTCGTCGGATGGCTGAAGGGCTTGGCCGTGGTGTTGGCGCCATTCTCGGCCGCGGTCGCATTCCTGAGCAAGCCCATCAGCCGCGTGTTGAAGGAGGGCGCTGAAAAGCCCACGTTGACCGCCGTCGCAAAGCGCGTAGCCGGCAAGGCGGCGGTCTATGTGGCGGGCGCCGCGATCCCGTTCCTTCTTTTGCTGGTTTATTTGTACCTGTGCTTCCTGGGGATCAAGGACCTGGGTCGTCCCGGGGGCAACGCTGCGGCGATCTACCACGCGCCTCAGTGGCTCACCACGTTCGCTCAGAGCGCGTTCAAACCCTTGCCGTGGGGCGAGGTCGCGCCGATCGCTTGGTTCTATCTGGTGTTGTCCTTCATTCTGTTCTTGGCTTCGCTGTTCCTCAGCCCCAATGCCAACTCGCTCCACCGCCTGTATCGCGACCGCTTGAGCAAGGCATTCCTGTTCGATCCCGTCACCATCGAGGGACGGCCTGCGGGGTCGCGCTCGGGGACGCACATATCTGCGCCGCTCAATGTTCCGGTGGCGGATGAGCTGATGAAATACGAAAATTTCGAGCTCGCTCCGCTCGACCGCTTCAAGCTGAGCCAAATCTCCTGCGCCTACACGCCCTATCATCTCATCAATACCGCCTTGAACATTCAGGGATCGAAATACGCCAACCGGCGCGGCCGGAATGCGGAATTCTTCATCTTCAGTCCCAGGTTCACCGGCAGCAGCGCCACAAAATTCGTGCGTACAAAGGAATTCGAAGTAGAGGTCGACGAATTCGACCTGGCAACCGCCATGGCCGTGTCGGGGGCGGCCGCTTCGTCGAACATGGGTGCGAACAGCATCAAACCGCTGACGCCCACGCTCGCCATTCTGAACGTTCGATTGGGATACTGGGTGGCGAATCCGAGGCGACTCGTGCAGGACGGCAAGCCTCGATCCATGTTTGCGTCGGTGTTCGAGCAGCTCTACTTCCTGCAGGAGCTGTTCGGCTTGATGCGGGAAGACTCCGAGATCGTCTATCTCACCGACGGCGGGCACATCGAGAATCTCGGTATCTACGAGTTGCTCCGGCGCCGCTGCCGCCTGATCATCGCGGTCGACGCCGAGGCGGATTCGGACATGTCGTTCGGCTCGCTCGTCGCCTTGCAGCGCTATGCCCGCATCGATCTCGGAGTCCTGATCAGCCTGCCCTGGGCCGAGATTCGCGATGGGACGCGCCAGGCGGCGCAGGTGATCGCGAAGAGCGGCGGTCTGCCGCCGCACGCCGCGCCCCATGGTCCGCATTGTGCGGTCGGCGAAATCACCTATCCGCAAAACCAGAAGGGCATCCTGCTGTACGTGAAATCGTCGATCACCGGCGACGAGAACGACTACATCGTCGAGTACAAGCGCCGCTTTCCGGAATATCCGCACGAGACCACGGCGGATCAACTGTTCACCGAGGAGCAATTCGAGGTGTACCGCGCGCTCGGCTTTCACGCGGTCAACGAGCTGTTCTCGGGCAGCGATCACGTCGGAATGCGCCCGAAGCCGGCGCAGTGGCAGGCTACGGTCCTCGACGACCCGCTTGTGAAAGCTGCTAAAGACCTGCTGAAATGGGCCTGACGGCGGGGGCGACCTCGCCGGCAATCAGCCGATTGCGACCGGGAGCCGGCTTGCTCCCGGGATGAGGGCGCGGTCGTGGAGCGGCCGCGCGCTCCTTCTTCGTGTTCCCTTGTCGCATTGTCCGCAGTCGGCGCTGGAATTGGCGGCCGGGCGTCCTATCTTGCTGATACAGTGCATCGATGACCGACCGCGAAGCCAACCGCTTCTCCGCCCGCGCCGCCCGCTATGCGCGCGTCGGCGCCAATATGGGCGGGGTCGCCGCCCGCATTGCCGGCGCGCGACTGTTCGGGATCACGCTCGATCGCGGCAAGAACGCCATCGAGTTGGCGGCCGCGCTCGGCGGCCTCAAGGGGCCGATCATGAAGGTGGCCCAGCTCATGGCCACCATTCCGGACGCGCTGCCGCCCGAATACGCCGCCGAGCTGATGAAGCTGCAGAGCGAGGCGCCGCCCATGGGCTGGGCCTTCGTCAAGCGGCGCATGGGCGCCGAGCTCGGGCCCGACTGGCAGTCGAAATTCAAGAGCTTCGAGCATCATCCGGCGGCGGCCGCCTCGCTCGGCCAGGTGCATCGCGCCCGCGCGCACGACGATTCCGAGCTCGCCTGCAAGCTGCAATACCCCGACATGCAGTCGGCCGTCGAAGCCGACCTGCGGCAGCTGCAGCTGATCTTCGCCATCCACCGGCGCATGGACCCGGTGATCGACACCACCGAGATCGCCAAGGAGATCGGCGCGCGCATTCGCGAGGAGCTCGACTACCGGCGCGAGGCCAGGCACGTCATGCTCTATCGCACGATGCTCGACGGCATCGAGCAGGTCCGGGTGCCGCGGGTGTGGCCCGAGCTCTCGACCGGGCGCCTGCTGACGCTCGAGTGGCTCGAAGGGCGCCGCCTGCTCGAGCACAAGAACGACGATCTCGCCACCCGCAACCGGATCGCCACCGCCATGTTCACCGCGTGGTGGTTCTCGTTCAGCCGTTTCGGCGTGATCCACGGCGATCCGCATCTCGGCAACTACAGCGTCTTCGAGGAGGGGCGCGGCAAGGCGCGCAAGCCCGCCGGCATCAATCTGCTCGACTACGGCTGCATCCGCATCTTCCCGCCGAAGTTCGTCGGCGGGGTCGTCGACCTCTACAACGGCCTGCGCAACGGCGACGACGACCTCGTCGTGCACGCCTACGAGACCTGGGGCTTCAAGAACATCACGCGCGAGCTGATCGATGTGCTCAATATCTGGGCGCGGTTCATCTATGGGCCGTTGCTGGACGACCGGGTCCGCACCCTGGCGAACGGGGTGAAGCCCGCGGAATACGGTCGCCGCGAGGCCTTTCAGGTGCATCAGGCGCTCAAGCAGCGCGGCCCGGTCACGGTGCCGCGCGAGTTCGTGTTCATGGACCGGGCGGCGATCGGGCTCGGCGCCGTGTTCCTGCACCTCGGCGCCGAGCTCAATTTCCACAAGCTGTTCAACGAGGCGATCGGGGAGTTCTCGATCGACCGGGTGTCGGCGCGCCAGAGCGAGGCGCTCGCCAAGGTGGGACTGGAGTAGGGCGCCTACGGGTCAAGTGTCGCCGCTCTCACCGCTGTCATTCCGGGGCGCGCCTCTTGGCGCGCGGCCCCGGAATGACGACAGATGGTAGCAGGCTGCTGAAAAAGCCACCTGACAAGGGGTTGCGAATATGATTCGTGGTGCCCGCGAGGCGGGAGGCACGGATGCGTGGCACAGATGAGCGGACAGGTGAGCTGTTTTCCTATGTGGACCTTGAGAAGCGGGTTCCTGCGAAGCACCCGCTGCGCTTGGTCCGTGCTGTGGTGAACGAGGTTTTGGCAGCGCTCGATAGCGATTTTTCCAAGGCTTACGCGGACAGCGGTCGGCCTTCGATCCCGCCCGAGCGGTTGCTGCGCGCGCTTCTGCTGCAGGCGTTCTATACCATCCGCTCGGAGCGGCAGCTGATGGAGCAGCTCGACTACAACTTGCTCTACCGCTGGTTCGTCGGGCTTGGGGTTGACGAGCCGGTGTGGGTGCCGACGGTGTTCACGAAGAACCGCGATCGGTTGCTCGAGGCGGACGTAGCGCGGAAGTTCCTGGCCGAGCTCATGGATCACCAGCGGCTGCGCGGGCTGTTGTCGGATGAGCATTTCTCGGTCGACGGCACCCAGATTGCGGCCTGGGCCTCGATGAAGAGCTTCAAGGCGAAGGACGGCTCGAGCGATCCGCCCGGCTGCGGCCGCAATGGCGAGCGCGATTTTCATGGCGAGAAGCGCAGCAACGCCACGCATTCCTCAAGCACGGATCCCGAGGCGCAGCTCTATCGCAAGGGACGCGGCAAGGAAGCCAAGCTCAGCTTCATGGGCCACGCGCTGATGGAAAACCGCAGCGGGCTCATCGTCGCGGCGACCTTGACGAAGGCGACCGGTACCGCCGAGCGCCAGGCGGCCGAGGAGATGATCGTGCGCCATTCGCCCGGGGCTCGTCGCATCACCCTGGGCGCCGACAAAGCTTACGACGCGGCGGCGTTCGTCACTGATATGCGCGCGCTTAACGTGACGCCGCACATCGCACAGAACATCAGCGGCCGGCGTTCCGCCATTGACACCCGCACCACGCGGCACACCGGCTATGCGGTGAGCCAGCAAAAGAGAAAGTGCATTGAGGAGCCGTTCGGTTGGGGCAAGACCATCGGCGGGCTCGCACGGCCCATGCTGCGGGGCGTCAAAAAGCTCGGTTTCAAATTCACCCTCACAATGGCCAGTTACAACCTCATTCGCCTGCCAAAGCTCATCGAGGCCACAGCATGACCCCGTCGATCGGGCATCCGGAACTTCGAAAGCCATCAATGATACACCACAGGCACTGTCGCGGACCTTTGGAAACGCCGATACAGTTCCGAAAAGCGCAAATTTCAGCAGCCTGCTAGGCGTGGCTGACCGAGGCCAGCGCGGCGGCGACCCGGTCGGAGCTCCACCGGCGCGGCGCCGACGGATGGTGGCCGGGCTTGCGGATATCGGAACCTTGCTCGGTGCGCAGCACCACGGTCTGGCCGGCGGCGGTGACCGTGACCTCGCCGCGCAGCACGAACACGCCGAACACGCCGTAGCTGGAACCGGCGAAGAACTTCGTGCCTCGGGCGGCGATCAGTCCGAACGGCGATCGCAGCTGCAGGATATCCTTGCGATCGGCCTCTTGCCGGTCGATCAGCGCCGCGCCGGCCGCGAGCTCCAAGGTGCCGCCGGCGTTGCCCACCAGCCGGTCGATGCGGAGCTGCGTCTCGGCACCCAGATTCACGGCCGTGGCGGTGCCGAGCCGCATGCCGACGTGGGACTGCTCGGCGGTGATCACCGTGTCGCCGACGAAGATCTCGGAGGCGGGCGCGAGCGGCCGCCGGACCGACTGCGCTTCGGCGACCACATCGCCGTGCACCGTCTCGACCCGGCCGGCGCCGGGCTCCTGGGCCAGCGCCGGCAGCCCGAACAGGGTTGCGACGCCGCCGACGATCAGCGCGCGGCGGCTCAGGCGGAGCATGTCATGCGGGTACGGACGCATCGTTCGGATCTTCTCGAATACAATCAGCTGATTGGGTATCTAGCTGATTCGGTCGGATTGACGTGAGTTACCTCTTCCGGCGGCCGTGCGCCGACGAGCCCGGTTCAGGGCGAGTGTCCGGCGCACGCACTTTAGCCTGCGCCGGGGGACGCGAGTTGGTCTCCAGAGGCGGGCATCCGGTTCAGCGGCCCTCGGCGCATTTTGGAGGCGCCTATTTAGGGTGTTTCGGCCCGGTTGGCCATCGTCAGCGGCCTCAATGCCCGGCCGTTGCCCTGATAAAGCAATTGCGCTAAGCCCCGGCGCAAGTCTTGCAGGGCACAATCCGCATCTGCCGTGAACCGATTGGAGGACACGATGGCCGACCACGGGCAGGCCGAATACGCGACCGCCGAGGGCAACGATCTTCCCGAGCACGAGGCGATGTACGACCGCTTCGTGCATCTGGTCTTCGTCGGCTGCTGTCATATCGTCAACATCCTCATCGGGCTGGCGGTCGGCGCCCTCACCGGTCACTGGCTGGTGTCGTTCGGCATCTTCATCGTCGCCACCCTCTTGGCCATCCACGGCCTGCTGAGCGGAGCAAGGCTGCCGAGCGGGATCATGGTGGTGGTCTCGCTCATCGCGCTCGCGCTCACGTCCGGCGGTTGAGCAGGATGGCGGTCGGTCGCCCGCAAGACGGAGACGGTGAATGCGCATTGCCGTAGCGCGTGAGATCGACCCGGCCGAGGACCGGGTCGCCGCGACGCCGGATACCGTCAAGAAGATGAAAGCGCTGGGCGCCGACGTCGCGGTCGAGCCGGGCGCCGGCACCAAGTCGGGCGTCCCCGACGCCGATTTCTCCGCCGCCGGCGCCACCGTGGCGCCGGACGCGGTGAAGGAGGCCGACGTGGTGCTCAAGGTGCGCCGTCCGGCGGCGTCCGAGCTCGCCGGCTACAAGAAGGGCGCGCTGGTCATCGCCGTCATGGATCCGTACGGGCAGGATGCCGCCCTCAAGGCGATGGCGGATGCCGGCGTCACCGCCTTCGCGATGGAGCTGATGCCGCGCATCACCCGCGCGCAGACCATGGACGTGCTCTCGAGCCAGGCCAATCTCGCCGGCTACCGCGCGGTGATCGACGGCGCCGCCGAATACGGCCGCGCGCTGCCGATGATGATGACGGCGGCCGGCACCATCCCGGCGGCGCGGGTGTTCGTCATGGGGGCGGGCGTCGCCGGCCTGCAGGCGATCGCGACCGCGCGCCGCCTCGGCGCCATCGTGACCGCGACCGACGTGCGCCCGGCCGCCAAGGAGCAGGTGGAAAGCCTCGGCGCCAAGTTCATCGCGGTCGAGGACGAGGAGTTCAAGCAGGCCGAGACGGCGGCCGGCTACGCCAAGGAGATGTCGAAGGAGTACCAGGCCAAGCAGGCGGCGCTGGTGGCCGACCACATCAAGAAGCAGGACATCGTCGTCACCACCGCGCTCATCCCCGGGCCGGCCGGCGCCGCGGCTGATCTCCAAGGACATGGTCGCCTCGATGCGGCCGGGCTCGGTGATCGTCGATCTCGCGGTCGAGCGCGGCGGCAATGTCGAAGGCGCCAAGGGCGGCGAGGTCGCGGCCGTGAACGGCGTCAAGATCGTCGGCCACCTCAACGTGCCGGGCCGGATCGCCGCCTCGGCCTCGAGCCTCTATGCCAAGAACCTCTATGCCTTCCTCGAGATTCTCGTCGACAAGAGCAGCAAGGCGCTGGCGGTCAAATGGGACGACGAGATCGTCAAGGCGACGGCGCTCACCCGCGACGGCGCCGTGATCCACCCGAGCTTCGCGCCCAAGAGCGCGGCTTGAGATGCCGACGCGACATCGCTCCAACCATCGGTGTCATCGCCCACCCACTCGGTGTCATCGCCCGGCTTGACCGGGCGACCCAGTAAACACCGGCCGTCGGCCTGGCACGGCCCGTGCCCAGCTCGCCGTGCGGTGATTACTGGATGCCCGCTTTAGCGGGCATGACAGCGGAGGTAGGCGGCCGGAGGAGTCAGACATGACGATCATCGTGCCACCAGCCGGTCTTCCGAGCCCGCCCAACGACGTCATGCTGGCCCAGCTCGACATCATCGCGGCGGCGTCGGGCGGCGCCATGCAGGCGGCGACCGGCGGCGCGGTCGATCCGTTCGTGTTCCGGTTCTCGATCTTCGTGCTGGCGATCTTCGTGGGCTACTACGTGGTGTGGTCGGTGACGCCGGCGCTGCACACGCCGCTGATGTCGGTGACCAACGCGATCTCGTCGGTGATCGTGGTCGGCGCGCTGCTCGCCGTCGGCGTCGCGCTGGTCGGCAACGATTCCGGCCCGATCTGGGCGCGCGCGCTCGGCTTCGTCGCGCTCGTGTTCGCCTCGGTCAATATCTTCGGCGGCTTCCTGGTGACGCAGCGCATGCTCGGCATGTACCAGAAAAAGAAGAAGTGAGGCGCTAGCCGATGGACGCCAATCTCGTCGCGCTGCTCTATCTCGTCGCCGGGGTCCTGTTCATCCTGGCGCTGCGCGGATTGTCGAGCCCGGAGACCAGCCGCCAGGGCAACCTGTTCGGCATGATCGGCATGGCGATCGCGATCGTCACCACGCTCGCCTGGCATCCGCCGACGAGCCTCGGCGCCTGGGCGCTGGTCGTCGCCGGCTTCGCGCATCGGCGGCGGCACCGGCGCGGTGATCGCGCGGCGGGTGCCGATGACCGCGATGCCGCGAGCTGGTCGCCGCCTTCCACTCGCTGGTCGGCATGGCGGCGGTGCTGGTGGCGGCGGCCGCGCTCTATGCGCCGGCGGCCTTCGGCATCGGCACGGCCGGCCGCATCCACGGCGCCAGCCTGGTCGAGATGTCGCTCGGCGTCGCCATCGGCGCGGTGACCTTCACCGGCTCGGTGATCGCCTTCCTCAAGCTCTCCGGTCGCATGAGCGGGCGCGTCGATCCTGCTGCCGGGGCGCCACGTCATCAACATCGCGCTCGCGGTCGCCATCGTGCTGCTGATCGTCTGGTTCGCGCGCAGCGAGAGCCATGTCGCGTTCTGGCTGCTGGCGTTCACGGCCTTCGCCTTCGGCGTGCTCATCATCATCCCGATCGGCGGCGCCGACATGCCGGTCGTGATCTCGATGCTCAATTCCTATTCCGGCTGGGCGGCGGCCGGCATCGGCTTCACGCTCGGCAATTCGGCGCTGATCATCACCGGCGCGCTGGTCGGCTCCTCGGGCGCGATCCTCTCCTACATCATGTGCAAGGGGATGAACCGCTCCTTCATCTCGGTCATCCTCGGCGGCTTCGGCGGCGAGGTCGCGGGTCCGGCCGCCGGCAAGGAGCAGCGGCCGGTGAAGCAGGGCTCGGCCGAGGACGCCGCCTTCATGCTGAAGAATGCCGGCAAGGTCATCATCGTGCCGGGCTACGGCATGGCGGTGGCGCAGGCGCAGCACGCGCTGCGGGAGATGGCGGACCGGCTCAAGAAGGAAGGCGTCGAGGTGAAATACGCCATCCATCCGGTCGCCGGCCGCATGCCCGGCCACATGAACGTGCTGCTGGCCGAGGCCAACGTCCCCTACGACGAGGTGTTCGAGCTCGACGACATCAATTCGGAATTCGCCCAGGCCGACGTCGCCTTCGTGATCGGCGCCAACGACGTCACCAATCCGGCCGCCAAGGAAGACCCGCAGTCGCCGATCTTCGGCATGCCGGTGCTCGAAGTGTGGAAGGCCGGCACCGTGATGTTCTCAAGCGCTCGCTGTCGTCGGGCTATGCCGGCATCGACAACACGCTGTTCTACCGCGACAACACCATGATGCTGTTCGGCGACGCCAAGAAGATGACCGAAGAGATCGTCAAGGCGTTGTAGGTCGCGCACAATCCTGCCGCCCGCGTTGCCACCGCAAACCTCATCGGTGCGGGCGAATACCAGCGCTGCGCGCATGCGCAGTTGCAAGGCGCAAGCCTGCCATCCGCAGACTGCATTGAGTCGCCGCCGACCTCAGCGTAGCATCCCGCGCAACATTGCCGGAAGACGAGGTGCCGCCGTGAAGGTCTGCATGTTCCACCTGATGCCCTATCGGGACCTGCCCGGCGGATTTCGAGCAGCGCTACAACTCGGCCTTTATCGATCCGGTCTGGTTCGACGTCGCCGATTCCGACAAGGTCGGCCAGTACTACAACGCGACCCTGGACGAGATGCTCTATGCCGCGAAGGCCGGCCTGCACGGGCTCTGCACCAACCAGCATCACCAGAACGTCTATGGCTTCATGGCGAATCCCGAGCATCATGGGCGCGGTGCTGGCGAAGCAGACCAACGGCCAGGACATCGCGATCATCCAGCTCGGCTCGACGCTGCCGTCCACCACGCCGCCGACGCGCATCGCCGAGGAATACGCGATGCTCGACTGCATCAGCGGCGGGCGGCTGGTGGCCGGCTTCCCCACCGGGCTGCCGTCCGACGCCACGATCTCGAACGGCGTCGTCCCGGTCGAGCAGCGCGAGCGCTTCCGCGAGGCGCTGGCGCTGGTCACCAAGGCCTGGTCGGCGAAGGAGGTCTTCGCCTGGAACGGCAAGCACTATCAGCTCGGCATGGTCAATCTCTGGCCGCGGCCGATCCAGCAGCCGCATCCGCCGATCTGGATCCCCGGCGCCGGCATCTCCTCGACCGCCGAATATGTCGTCGGGCTGGATCATTGCTTCTGCCATCTGAGCTATTACGGCGCCAAGAACGCCGAGCAGGTGAGCGACCGCTATTGGGAGCTGGTCGCCAGCAAGGGCCGCGACGACAACCCCTACCGGTACAGCTTCCTGCAGCTCATCGGCGTCGCCGAGACCGATGCCGAGGCGGAGGACCTCTACGCCGAGCACGCCGAGTATTTCTTCCACAAGCTGCTCTATACGCCGTCCTATTATCAGGCGATCCCGGGCTGCCTCGATTACGGCGCGCATGGTGCAGGCGCTGCAGAGCAATCCGCGCGCCGCCATCAAGCTGCGCGAGCTCAAGGCCAAGGATTTCTTCGATCGCGGCTTCGTCGTCGTCGGCAGCCCGAAGACCGTGCGCGAGCAGCTCCTCGACGGCGTCAAGCGGTTGCGCATCGGCCACCTGCTCGCGCTCCTGCATTTCGGCTCGATGCCGACCGAGCTGTGCAAGAACAACATCGATCTGTTCGCGCGCGAGGTGCTGCCGCATCTCGCCGGCCTGTGGGACGACAAGTACGAGGACCGCTGGTGGCCCGAGCGCCTGCGGGCCAAGCGCCCGGTCGCCGCCGCCATGTCCGCTGCATCCTGAGCGCGGCGGAGAGCAGACATGGCCGCCCCCGAGGTGCGCAGGCTCCGGCTCTGGCAGGACCGGATCGAGACCGAGGTCGAGATCGCCGGCAGCGGTCCGCCGCTCGTCTATCTGCACGGGCCGTGGGGGCTCGGTCCCGACCGCGCGTTCGTCGCCCGCCTCGCCGGCGGCAACACCGTCTATGCGCCGCAAGCATCCGGGCACCAGCCGCGGCGATCCCGAGGCGGTGCACGCGCTCGAGGGCTGGCTCGACCTGATGCGTCTATCACGGCGAGCTGCTCGACCAGCTGGAGCTCGCCGCGCCGGCGCTGGTCGGCCATTCCTTCGGCGCCCTGGTCGCCGCCGAGTTCGCGGCGGCGGCGCCGAGGTCGGTCGGCCGGCTGGTGCTGATCGACCCGGTCGGGCTGTGGCGGGACGACCTTCCGGTCAAGAACTGGATGATCCTCAGCGACAAGGCGCGCCGGCCCTCGCTGTTCGCCGATCCCGAGGGCGAGGCGGCGCAGCGCTTCTTCGAGGTGCCGAGCGATCCGGCCGAGCGCGTCGACACGCTCGCGCAATTCGATCTGGGCGCAGGCCTGCTCCGGCAAGTTCGTCTGGCCGATCGCCGATCGTGGCTTCAAGAATCGCGCTCACCGCATCGCGGCGCCGACCTTGATCGTCTGGGGCAAGGCCGACCGCATCATCGCGCCGGCCTATGCGCAGGAGTTCGCCGGGCGGATTGCCGGCGCGCGGGTCGAGCTGATCGACCAGGCCGGACACCTGCCGCACCTCGAGCAGCCCGAGGCGGTGGCGAAGGCGGTGCGCGCGTTCCTCGCCGGCTGAGCGGTGGAGGGGGCGGCCTGCGGGCGACAGGGACCACCGAAGCGGTTTCCGTTGCTATGGCCATCCGCAGTCATTCCGGGCGCGCCGTAGGCTCCCTCGCTACGCTCGGGCCCGGAATGACGTGGAGATTGACGCAACTGACCGGGACGCTGGTGCGTCTGCAGCCACGAACGGTCCTGAAATGGCTCGGCATCGCGCTCCTCGGCTATGCCGGAGCGGTGGCGCTGCTTTACGTCATCCAGCGAGACCTGCTCTATTTCCCGCGCCGCACGGCGCACACGGCGCCGGTCGCGGCCGGCTTGCCGGCGGCCGAGGAGGTCGTTCTCGCCACGGCCGACGGCGAGCAGGTCATCGCCTGGCACGTCCCGCCGCAACCGGGCCGCTCGGTCATCCTCCTCTTCCATGGCGCCGGCGACGTTCTCGCCAGGCGTGCTCCGCGGTTTCGCACGCTGATCGCGGACGGAACCGGACTCGTTGCGCTCTCCTATCGGGGCTATGGCGGCTCGACCGGGCTGCCGAGCGAGCACGGCGTGCTGCTCGACGCTGCCGCCGCCTACGAGCTCGCCGCGGCGCGCTACGCGCCGGAACGCATCGTGGTCTGGGGCACGTCGCTCGGCAGCGGCCCGGCGGTCGCGATCGCGGCCGAGCGGCGCGATCGGCAAGCTCGTCCTCGAAGCGCCGTATACGTCGACGGCCGATGTCGCCGCGTCGTACCTGCCGATCGTGCCGGTGCGGACGCTGATGAAGGACCAGTTCCGCTCGGATGAGCGCATCGGCAGGGTGACGGCGCCGCTGCTGGTGCTGCATGGCGAGCGCGACTGGACGATCGCCATCCGTTTCGGCGAGCGGCTGTTCGCGCTGGCGCGCGAGCCCAAGCGCATGGTGCGATTCCCCAGGGCTGGCCACAACGACCTCGAGGCGCACGGCGCAACCGAGGAAGCGCTGCGCTTCATTTACGAATAAGCGGATCACCCGGCGGAAAGCGTCGCGGGCGCCCACAAGGGGCGCCCCTACCGCATCCCCGACCAGGTCGCCCAATGTCGCGGCGCTGCCCGTGTTGGTAGGGGCGACCCTCGTGGTCGCCCCGGTCGTGGCGCCGTCACGCCGCGCCGCAGCCGCCGCGCTCGCGCCGACGAACGGCGCGCGATAGGTCTCGCGAAACTGCAGCACCGACAGGAAGCTCACGGCCGCCGCCGCCATGATCAGGAACGCCGGCGCGATCTCGTCGCCGGTGCGCTCGACCAGCCAGGTCGCCGCCAGCGGGGTGAGGCCGCCGATCACCCCGAGGCAGATGTTGTAGCCGAGCGCCACCGCCGTGCAGCGCACCTGCGGCGGCGCCGCCTCCACCATGATGCTCGGCTGCGTGCCGCAAAAGAGCCCGACCATCAGCACGAGGCCGAGCTGTCCGAGCTGCGCCATCCACAGCGACGGATGGTGCAACAGCCAGAACAGCGGCACCGCGCCGACGAAGCCGAGCGCGGTCGCGAGCAGGAGCACCGGCTTGCGGCCGATGCGGTCGGTCAGCAGGCCGGTCGCCACCATGACCACCAGCAGCACCGTCATGCTGATCGAGTTGATCTCGAGCGCGTGCGCGGGCGCAATGCCGTCGGCCATCTGCAGCCAGCTCACCAGGTAGACGAAGCTGATGTAGAAGGCGACCGCGTTGAACACCGACAGGCCGGTGAAGCGAGGAATGAGGCGCCAGTGGTCGTGCAGCGTCTCGACGATCGGGGCCCGCTCGCGGCGCTCGGCCGGCACCGTTTCGGCCACGTGCCGGCGCAGGAAGTAGCCGGCGATCCCCACCACGGCGCCGAGCAGGAACGGGATGCGCCAGCCCCAGGCGTCGAGCGCGGCGGTCGACATGCTGGCCGCAAAGCCCGCGCCCACGGCCGAGCCGAGCAGGATGCCGGCGCAGGCTCCGCACGACGTCAGCGCGCCCATCAGGCCGCGGCGGCCTTCGGGTGCGCGCTCGACCAGGAACACCATCGAGCTGGTGTACTCGCCGCCGACCGAAAGCCCCTGCACCATGCGCAGAAAGATGAGCGCGACCGGCGCCAGCAGCCCGAGCGTGGCGTAGCCCGGCAACAGGCCGATCAGGAAGGTCGGGACCGCCATGGCGGCGACCGAGAAGGTGAGCGCCGCGCGCCGCCCGAAACGGTCGCCGATATGGCCGATCGAGGCGCCGCCGACCGGCCGCATCAGGTAGCCGACCGCGAACACCCCGAACGCCGCCAGCAGCTGGGCGACCGGGTCCTCATGCGGAAAGAAGTGCCGGCCGATCGATGCCGCGAAATAGCCGTAGATCGCGAAATCGTACCATTCCAGCACGTTGCCGATCATGCCCGCGGCGACGACCCGGCGTGTCTGCGCGCTGTCCATCTGGTTGCCCGAATCAGGCGCACCGTGCGCCGCTGCAACATAGCGTTTTCCGGCGAAGCCTGGGCTGATCCGATAGTCGCCGTAAGAAGGCGACTTACGAGGCTCGTCATGCCCGAGCTTGACACCGAACGTCGGGTCTACCCGACTTGCGGCACTGATGGCGCGGAAGTCGGGCAAGCCCGATGGCATCCATCGTCTTCGCAAGAACGTATCTTGGAGGGATGGATTGCGGGTCAAGCCCGGCAATGACAGCCTTGTACTTGGCGCCATGGGATTAGATCCGGGCAGCGACCCATCTTGCCTTACAAAACGCGTCAAACGCTGGGAAGCTAGCCGCCAAGCGTTGATGATTTCTTGTAAAGAAAGCCGTGGTATCAAACGTCATGTCCACGCTGAAATGGTTCCTGACGGTCGCGCTCGTCGGCTATGGCGGGCTGGTCGCGCTGCTCTATGTCACGCAGCGGACATTGCAGTATTTGCCCGAGAGCTTTCGCACGGCGCCGGCGGCGGCGGGCCTTCCGCGGCCGAGGAGGTCGCGCTCGATACCACCGATGGCGAGCGGGTGATCGCCTGGCACGTCCCGCCGCGCGGGGATGACAAGCCGGTCGTCCTCTATTTTCACGGCAACGGCGGCGCGCTGCGCCACCGGGTCGAGCGCTTCCGCGCGCTCACCGCCGACGGCACCGGCCTCCTCGCGCTGAGCTATCGCGGCTATAGCGGCTCGAGCGGGCGGCCGACCGAGACCGGCCTGCTCGCGGATGCGGACGGCGGCCTACGCCTTCGCTGCCGCGCGTTATCCGGCCGAGCGCATCGCGGTGTGGGGCGAATCGCTCGGCACCGGCGTGGCGGTGGCCATTGCCGCCGAAAAGCCGGTCGCGCGCGTCGTGCTCGAAGTCGCCGTTCACCTCGGCCGCCGACGTCGGCGCCGGCGTCTACTGGTTCGTCCCGGTGCGCCTGCTGATGAAGGACCAGTTCCGCTCGGATCTGCGCATCGGCAAGGTGACGGCGCCGGTGCTGGTGCTGCATGGCGACCGCGACAATGTCGTGCCGTTCGCGCTGGGGGAGCGGCTCTATGCGCTGATCAATTCACCCAAACGGTTCGTGCGCTTCCAGGGCGCTGGCCACGAGGGCCTCGACGCCATCGGGGCGCTGAAGGCGGCCCGGGAATTTCTCCACCAGGACGGATGACCAGCGCTGCGCGGGCGACGAGCGTGGCCGAAGGAAAGAGAGAACACACATGTCGATCGGGACTCAGAGACTGGCGCTCGTCGCCGCGCTGCTTGCGGCAGGCGTCGTTGTCGCGGGTGCGCAGTCACCTTCCGGTCCCCCACCGGGGGCTGCCGGTGCGGGAGCGGGTCCAAGAGCCGACATCGGCTGCATCGATCGATCGACCGGCCAGGTGCGCTACATCAGGTACTCGCCGCCGGGCACCGGTGGATCGGACTCGACGACCGGCTCGGTCGGTCGTTGGGATCTTGCGGGCGAAAGTCGTTCGTCCAATCCTGGCGCCACGCCTGGCGCCGGAACGAACGCCAGCAGCTCGCTCGGTGGGCCTGGCGGGACCCCGAGCGCCCGTCCGTTCTGCTGACGTGGCCGTGCGAGCGTGACGGCGACGACGGCGCGCCGCCGCTCAATCGTGCACGCTGAACCGCCCGTGCCGGGCCTGCGCCATCAATTCGGTGAATTGCGCCTGGTTCATATGGACCAGCGACGTGTGATCGCCGCCCTCGAGATACACGTCGGGCGGCTGCTGGATGCTGTCGTCGACGATGACGTCCAGCTCGTAGCACTCGCCGACCGGGGGAACCGCGCCGAGCGCGCAGTCCGGGAACAGCCGCTTGATCTCGGTTTCGTCGGCCAAGGCGACGTCGTCGCCGATCTGCCGCTGCAGATCCGGGAGGCGGATGTGGTGCGACGCCGGCAGCACGGCCAGCACATAGCCGCCGTCGTGGCGCAGCACGATCGCCTTCGCCAGACAGTTGCCCGAGACGTGGCAGGCCTGGGCGGTGCGTGTCGACGACATCGTGGGGTCATGCGTGATCACGTCGTAGGTGACGTTGCGGTCGAGATGCTTCTGCAGTGTCGGGGCGATGGTCATGATGTGCTCTCCCTGCGGTGAGCAGGCGCGCGGCACTCATGAGGGCCCGACTGCAGGCCGTCGTCTCACGATGCGCGGCCGCGTGGTGTGGGGAGAGATTACGCCCGATTGCGACCGGGCTCAACGTGGTCGGAACCGCCTGCGAGGGCACCGCAGCGGCGGAATTCGATGCGATCGCTACTCCGCCGATACGCCGGCCGCGATGATGAGCGGCCCCCAACGCTCGAATTCCGCCTCCAGCTTCGCGCGCGCGGCCTGCGGCGTCGCGCGTTCCGCGCTCGCCGGTTCCGCGCCCAGGCTGTTGAAGCGCTCGACCACCTTCGGGTCGCGCAGCGTGACCTTCAGGGCTTCGGACAGCCTGACGATGACGTCGGGCGGCGTTCCTGCAGGAGCATACAGGCTGTGCGAATTGTAGAACTCGAAATCCTTCAGACCGAGCTCGTGCACGGTCGGCACGTGGGGCAGGGCGGCAAGCCGCTCGCGCGTCAACGCGAGCAGCCCCTTGATCCTGCCCAGCTCCACGTTGCTCTTGGTCGCAGGCGTCGGCCCATCGCACATGACGTCGATCCGCCCAGCCATCAGGTCGACCAGCGCCTGCGCGGTGCCTTTGTACGGGATCGACGTCGGCGCGACGTCGAGCGCCTTGGTCAGCAGCAACGTGCACAGATGCGTGGCCGATCCAATGCCGGCATGGCCCAGGCTGACCTTGTCGGCGTTGCTTTTCAGATACGCGATTGCCTCGGCGGCGGATTTGGCCGGAAGGTCCGGGCGCCCGACCAGGATGGTCGGCAGCTCGGTCACCAGCCCGATCGGAGCGAATTGCGCTCTGGCGTCATACGGAAGCTTCTTGTAGAGGAACGCCGTCGTCGCCATCCCGACATGATGCAGCATCAACGTATGGCCGTCGGGCTCGGCCTTGGCCACTTGCGCGGCCGCCAAGGTGCCGCCGGCGCCGGCGACATTCTCGACGATGATCTTTTGTCCGAGCGCGCCACCCAACGGATCCGCCATCGTGCGGGCGAGCGCGTCGATCGGGCCGCCGGCCGGGAACGGCACGACGAGCTTGATCGGGCGCGCCGCCGGATAGGTCTGCGCCTGCGCCGCGGCGCCGGTGGCGACCAGCGCGATCAGGAAGGCTTGCGTGAGCCGCCACATGTCGGATGTCCTCCCGCGGTTTTTGTTTGTCTGCCGTTCGCGAGACCTCAATGCGACAGGCTCTGCTCGCTCGGTCGGCCGTCCTCGGGCGGCGGCGTCTCGACCAGGTTCTGGCCGGGCGCGACCGGCCCTGCCTTCAGCGCCGCCAGCAGCGTCTCCAGGCCCGGCGCCTTCGCATAGGCCGGGTCGCCGACGAGGCGCGGGTCAGGATGCCGTCCATGATCCGGAAGCCGAGCGAGCGATAGCTTTCGAACTGCAACTCGCTGAACCACTGGTTCATCGTGCTCTGGTGCGGGAAGTCGAGATTGGCCATGGCATAGCTCTTGATGTCGGCGCCCTCGGTGCCGTGGTAGCCGGCCTTGACGTAGAGGATCAGGCCGTTGGCGACATCGGTGCTGCTGTCGGCGTTCTGATAGTCGATCTCCGCGATCGCGTGATAGTCGCAGTCCATGCCGATGTCGCTGCCGTCCGCGAGGCCGGCACTTGAGCGCCTCCAGCTTGTGGAAGCGGATGCGGCACGCCGAGGTCGATCAAGATCTTGCGCACGGCATTGCCGAGGTCCTCGAACGCGAAGGCGGGATCGCGTCCCGCATCGCTGATGACGATGAAGCGGCACCGCCGCCGCACCATTTCGTAGAGGCCGAGATTTTCGAAATGCCCCCCATCCGAAACATGAACATATTGCCGGTCGTCGGTGGTGAGCCCGAGCGTCTCCTGCACCAGCGGCAGGATGGCGACGGCGGGCCCCGAGTGGCTGTAGGTGCGCGCGCCCTCCGGCCCCGGATTGCCGAGCCACCATCCGAGCCGCACGTTGAACATGGTCATCAGGAACGCGACCGACGGCGAGGAGTGGTAGCCCATGTTCGGATTCGCCGCCGCGCCCGAGATCGCCATTGCGGTGCCGAGCGAGATGCCCTGCGGACTGCCGTACTTGGTGCTCGGCCGATAGGCGCCGTCGCGCCGCTCGCGGTATTTCCGGATTCCTTGGCGGTGGAGTAGGCCGGCTGCTGGTGCCGCAATGCAGCGCGCTCACCGTGAAGGGAGCGGCCTTGCGCTCCTGCCAGGCGAGGCGGTTGGAGGACACGATGTTGAGCGTGAGGTTGATGATGTGAAACGGCCGCCAGCCGCCGGCCTCGCGTCTTGCGCCGTCGGCCTTGTCCGGCTTCGGCCACAGCTCGTGCATCAGCGGATCGTCGCCTCCGTCGAAGCCGGTGAACGGGTCGGCTTGCGCTTGCGCGAGGCGCCGAGGAACGCGCGGATGAGCCGGTTGCGATAGAGGGCATGCAGCGAGAAGCGGTTGATGTTGACGCAGCGTGACACGAACACGGCGAGGACCAGCGAGCCCAGGCAGCCCAGGAAAATCGACTTGAGGGTCGCGAGCCAGCTGTGCGAATTTCGGCGGTGCCGAGGCGAGGTCACGGATCATGACCTGGAATTGCGGATCGAACAGGTGGCGGCCGAGGAGGAGCAGGTCGAGCGCGGTGGAGAGCGCAAAGATCAGCGCGCCGACGAACAGCGGAGCCGCGATCGTGATCGCCGTGTCCACGATCAGCGATATCGTGCCCTTGATTCCGAAATTGAAGCGCGAGAGGCTGCTGGTGCCGACCAGCGCGATCACCAGCGCCGCCAGACCGGTCGCCGGCACGATCCAGTAGGTCATGATCGAATAGAAATTCAGCGCCGATTTGGAATTGATCGCGGTGAGGAAGCCCGCGAACGTCACCAGCATCCCGAGGATCCAGCCGACGGCGGTGAGCAGGAGCCAGCCGGCGGCGCGGCCGAGCCATTCCTGATCCGCGTTGAACTCCTGCCGATAGCTGGAGAGGGCGACGAACACCATGTCGGCGACCCATTGCGCCGCCAGTATCCAGGGCACGCCCACGATCAGATAGACGATCGGGTTGTTGGCGATGGCGACGACGATCGAGTCTTCCGTGATCTCGGAGGTCGACGGGATGTGCACGTAGAGATAAAAGCCGACCGCGACCAGCGCCCCGAACACCACGCCCGACAGCGTCCAGATGAGGAAATCGAGCACGTCGCGGTTGCGCGGCCGGCCGATGATCCAGCCCGCCGCGTAGGTCGCGGCAGCGATGAGAGCACCAACCCCGACCACGCGCGCCATCGACGGCGGCAGGGCGGGACGGACCCGCATCGACGACCCCGAGATACTGCGTGAACGCCACGGCCGCCAGCTAGCGTCCAGATCAGGCTGCCGCGCAGGAACGTCTGATCGGCATCGTCGCCGCGTGCAGTCGGTGGCTCAGCGCCCTCGCCCCGGCGGGAAGGCCGGTTGCGCGTCGTGTAACTCAGAGAGACAAGGAGAAACAACACTCCGGTTGCAACGATCAGGAAGCGTGGCTGCACTGTGAAGTTGATCCTGGAAAGTCCCGTCAGCGCCACCACCGCGAATTTCAGGGCGAGAATGCTGGCGCACAGGACCGGAAGGATCACCACCCAGTTGACCAGAAGATTGCGCACATAGACGGCGACGATCGCCCAGGTGTCGGCCGACAGGAGGCCTAGCTGGGGCGTGAGATAGTTGCTGTAGGAGCGCAGCCACGCGATCGTCGGAGGCTCGCTGTCGGGCCCGTCCGGCCGCCCGATCAGGTTCCGCCACAGCGTCTCGAACGGCACGCGCGCGCGCCAGGCCGACAGCCAGGACCCGACATAGCCGCCGCCGGAGACGGTCGACAGATAATGGAACTTCGCCAGGAGCAAATCTTCCGCCGCATCGACCGGGTCGCCGTTCTGCGTACGCGGATGCGCGGCGAGCGCCTGGATCACGCCGAGGGCGAATGCAGCGCTTCGGATGCCGCCGCCCGAAAGGCACAAGGCCGACTGGTCGAGCCGGTTGAGAAACCGGTAGAGCGGCTCGCCGTGCAGGCTCCGCGGATCGACGCCATGAATGGCCTTGGCCTCTTCGTGCAGGACCTGCGCGGTCGTGAGCGGGAACGTCGGGTCGAGCGCATCGGCGCGCCGCAGCCACCCGTGGATCCGCTCGCGCAGCCCCGGCGGCGGCGGCGGTGGCTGCCTCGTGTCTCGATCCGCCTGCTCACTCACTGTCGTCATCGGAGGAGATTTCGTCTTCGGTTTGCGTCGACGCATCGACTATCTAATTTCTTGACAGTGCGAGCGGTCTCTTTTTGTGTATCTTGCTAGCGCTGATTTGATGACGGGATCAGAGGAGCGTCGTCATGTTGTTCACCATTCCATCTCTCCAGATGCCGAATGTCGATCTCGAGGGCGTCATGCGGCAGCTCACCGAGACGGGCAAGCGAACGCAGCAGCTGTGGCTGACGGCCAACTCCATGGCGTTCATCGCGCGCGGTCGCGAATATCGCAGCGAGTTCCACGTGAACCCGAGCTACGAGATCCAGTATTCGCTGCGCGGCGATCTCAACCTCCACTATCGAACGGAGGAGGGGGTCGAGAAGATCGCTTTCGTTCCCGAGGGGTCGTGCCTGTTCCAACCTCCGCTGGTTCCACATTCGCCGCGGTTTGCACCGGATGCCTTTCAGCTGGTGATCGAGCGCGCACGGGTCCCCGGCGACATCGACCGATTTCTTTGGTTCTGCCCGAGCTGCGATCACTTTCTACACGAGGAGACCTACGTCGTCGACGACTACCGCGCAGATCCGGTGACGCAGGCCTACCGCAATTTCTACGACTCGGAAGAATTCCGGACCTGCAAGAAGTGCGGCACGATCATGCCGGCACCCGCCGCGCTGTGAGGCCGACCCCGAGCCATGACCAAGCTCGTTCGCAACCATTCCCATTGGGGCGCTTTTCTCGCCGAGGTCGAGGACGGCCGCGTCGTCGGCGTGCGGCCGTTCGAGCACGACCCCGATCCCTCGCCCATGATCGAGGCGGTGCCGGCGGCGGTGCATTCGCGGACCCGCATCGCGCAGCCGATGGTGCGCGAAGGCTGGCTGAAGCACGGCCGCGGGCATGGCGAGGGCCGCGGCCGCGAGCCGTTCGTGCCGGTGCCGTGGGAGCGTGCGCTCGATCTGGTCGCCGGCGAGCTTGCGCGCGTCAAGCGCGATCACGGCCACGACGCCATCATGGCGCGGCTCGCAGGGCTGGGGCTCGGCCGGAATTTTCCATGAAGCGCGCGCGCAAGTGCGCCGTTTCATGTCGACGTTCGGCGGCTTCGTCGACCAGACCTCCAATTACAGCTTCGGCACTGCGTTGACGTTTCTGCCGCACGTTCTCGGCAGCGCGCAGCCGGTCACCGGGCCGCTGACCTCGTGGTCGTCGATCGCGCGCCACGCCAAGCTGATGGTGCTGTTCGGCGGCTGCAATCCGAAGAACATGCAGGTGACCAAGGGCGGGCTGCGGCGGCCATTACAACGGCGATCGGCTGGCCGAGCTCGTGCGCGACACGGCGTCGAGGTCGTCAATGATCAGCCCGAACCGCGAGGACGGGCCGCAAGCTGGCACGCGCCGGAATGGATCAACGATCCGCCCGGGCACCGATACCGCGATGCTGCTCGCGCTGGTCCATACGCTGGTCACCGAACGGCCTGCACGATACAGGCATTCCTCGCGCGCTATTGCATCGGCTTCGAGCGCGTGCGCGCCTACGTCATGGGTGAGACCGACGGCCAGCCGAAGGATGCCGACTGGGCGGCGGCCATCACCGGCGTTCCGGCCGACACCATCCGCGCGCTCGCCCGCCGCATGGCGGCGAACCGCACGATGATCTACCGCGTCGTGGTCGCTGCAGCGCGCCGATCACGGCGAGCAGCCGTTCTGGGGGGTCATTCTGCTGGCATCATGCCTCGGCCAGATCGGGCTGCCGGGCGGCGGCTTTCGGCTTCGGCTACGGCTCCGCCGACCGGCATCGCCGAGCCGCCGCTCGCGTTCCTCGCCCCGACAATGGAGATCCTGGCCAATCCGCTCGGCCGCGCCATTCCGGCGGCGCGCATCTCCGAGTGTCTGCTTGCATCCGGGCAAGAGCTACGATTTCAACGGACGCAAGAGCACCTACCCCGACATCAGGCTGGTCTATTGGGCGGGCGGCAACCCGTTCCACCATCATCAGGACACCAACAAGCTGCGCGCCGGATTTCGGCGGCCGGAAACCATCATCGTGCACGAGCCGTGGTGGACGGCGACCGCGCGCCATGCCGACATCGTGCTGCCGGCGACCACGTCGCTCGAGCGCAACGATTTCGGCGGCGCGCCGCGCGACCGTTTCGTCATCGCCATGCAGCAGGCGATCGAGCCGGTCGGCGAGGCGCGCAACGACTACGCGATTTTCAGCGCGCTGGCGCGCCGGCTCGGCTGCGAGAGCGAATACACGCAAGGCCGCGACGAGATGGGCTGGCTGCGCCACATCTACGATCGCTGGCGTGACAGCATCCGCACCAACCAGGCCGCCATTCCGGACTTCGACCGCTTCTGGGCGGACGGATATCTGGAAATCCCGCAGCGCGCCGAAGAATACGTGCTGTTCGCCGACTTCCGCGCCGATCCCGAGAACACAAGCTCGGCACGCCGTCGGGCCGCATCGAGCTGTACTCCGAGAAGATCGCCGGCTTCGGCTACGACAATTGTCCGCCGCATCCGACCTGGATCGAGCCGACGGAATGGCTGGGCGGGGAGACGGCGAAGACCTATCCGCTGCATCTCATCTCCAGCCAGCCGCGCTATCGCCTGCACAGCCAGATGGACGCGGGGCCTGTCAGCGCCCGCGGCAAGGTGGCCGATCGCGAGGCGGTCGCCATCAATCCGCACGACGCCGGCGAGCGCGGAATTCCGACGGCGATGTGGTGCGCGTCTACAATGTCGCGCGGCGCCTGCCTCGCCGGCGCGGTGCGTGATCGGACTACGGTGTCGCCCGGCGTGCCGAGGCTCTCGTGCGGCGCCTGGTACGATCCGGTCGGCGCGGAGGACGGCGCGGTCTGCGCGCATGGCAATGCCAATATGCTCACGCACGACCGCGGCACGTCGCGGCTGAGCCAGGGCCCGAGCTCCGGCACCAAGATGGTCGAGATCGAGCGCTGGACCGGGCCGCTGCCGCCGGTTCGCGCCTTCGTGCCGCCGGACGTCGCGGGGATTTCGTAAGGTCAGTTTGCACGTCTTGCGCAAGGACATGTCAAGCTAATTTGATTGGCTGCCGCCGAATGGATCGACGAGATCGCGATGCGCGCGCGTGAACGGATGGACCCCGCCGACCGGCAGGTCATCGGCCATGGTGATTGGCGGCAAGAGCAGGCCGGTTCGTCGGGGACAAGCTCGTCGCCGCGTTCGATTGGGACAGCTTGTGCTGTCAGCTCGAGCCTGCGCAGCTGGGGACCGTCGCGCATGGGCTTTGCGCGGATTGGTCACGCAGCGACCGTCGCCAGGCGCCAACCCCTCGAGGAGGCGCGCGTTTCATCGTCGACTATGAGGAGGCGCGACACCAGCGGTTTTCCGCGGCGGAGCGGCGGCTCTGCGCTGCCTCTTTCGCATATTCCTGCGCGTATACCGCGCGTTGCGGCCATGCCCTCGGAGGCGATAACCGCGGCGAAGCGGGAACCTTTCAGCATCTGCTGTGGACGCAGCGGGCAAGCTTGCTTGAGCAGTGAGCATTAGGCGCCATTGGCGCCTCCGCGGCGTGCTTCGGCGCCACCCTGCCGCATGATGTGCTCTCCCTGTGGTGAGCAGGCGCGCGGCACTCATGAGGGCCCGACTGCAGGCCACGTCTCACGATGCGCGGCCGCGCGGTGTGGGGAGAGATTACCCCCGATTGCGGCGGGGCTCAACGTCCTGAGCCGCAATGCGGCAGCGCTCCTGCCGCATCGATGCGCCGGCACGGCATGTCGCGAGAGTGACGGGAAGGGCAAATGGGTGTTGGTCATTCGCCCCTTCGGTCGTACTCGCGCTCGACCCGGGAAATCTCGGATCATGTATGCGAGTACCAAATCTCTTGACCTCTTTACGACGACATGCTCCAGGTCGCTGCGCCCCGCCCCCCGGCTGACAGCGCACGCGCGGCCGAGCGGACCAAGCTTGTCAAAGGAAAAATTCCAACGCGACGTTTGCGCGATTATGAAAGCGTCGATTCAGCGATGCCAAAGCGAACTTGACAAACATCATTCAGCGGTTTCGTAACCTCGAAAAGCTAGTGTTCGGCACAAGGCTCAACACGGCATGGCGGGAGTTTGGATTGACCCTGCCAATTATCACCGAAAAGCGGTCGCCGTCAAAAAACTATCAACTCAGCTAATAAGGAAAATCTGCTCGGCTGTTTCATAGGCTAAAGTTTGCTACCAATCGATTGATTGAATACCAGCGCTCTCAACCGAAGGAATTCAGGAAATAACTCTATGAACCGATCTTTCAGTCGAATTCCCAATTGTGGTTCTACCAAGGTGACATATTCGATCTTTCCGACTATGCGAAGTAGGTAGGAGAACGGATTCTTTTGCCTGATGCGCCTGCAATGCCCAATCAAGCCGAACTTACCCATGAAATATAATTCTTTGCGTATCTCGTCTTTGTATGAACGTAGTAGCCTTGTCTTGTTGCCCTCTACTGAGAGCCCAGTCACGATCTTCCGAGCTCCATTTGTTGCGATATGAGTTTTTTGCGAATTGATTGAAAATCCGCGGTCGCTGACAATTCGTTGAATGCGCCGTGATAACTTGGCAGCATCATTCCAATTCCTAAATCGACCAGAGAGTGTTATGTCGTCCGCATATCGAGTATACGTCAGCCGGCGCCGCCGGACAGCCTTTGCAATCTCGGAATCGAGAGAAGAACATGCGAGATTTGCAAGCATTGGACTTGTAGGTGCGCCTTGAGGCAAATGACCAACTTGTCGCCGGCTCAAAAATTTGCGGTCGTTTTCATTCGTCCATCGGGTTGATTTTTGGCAATCAAAAGGAAGCTCGCGAGTGCACAGCCGTGCCAGATAAAAGGCGACCAATGCTCGGTAACCTAGCCGACGAAAGCAGTGATACACTTGACGCTCTGAAATTGACTCAAAGAAATTTGTTATATCCAACTTCACCAACTAACTGGCTCCGACATGTTGATTTGCATTCTGGATATGACTGCACCCAGGGATATAGGCGGTGGCATTCCGAGATATCGCCGCGCTAATCGTGGTGGCAGCGCAGAGAATTTGGTCATGGATCCAACGTTGGACCTGCAGCAGCATTGGCTCGGGCACGCAGATAAAGCGCCGGCCTCCTCTACGTTTTCGGATTACAAAAACTCTGTACGGATCGGTCGTTCGTCGTACGACCCGCAACAGATACTCATGGGAAACGCCGCTTGCGTGCGCCAATTGCCCAAGGCTCAAAATTATCGGAAGGCCCGCATTGGATAGGGGCAGCGCGTTGCGTTCGATTGCGTCGAGATAATCAGCAGGCGCCCCTGCTTTTCGAAGATCGCTCAGGTAGGTGTGAAGGGTTGGCCCCATCGCCTGCTTCAACCCCCATCTTCGGGGGTGAACAATCGACCTGCTAGTGAGAATCGAAACGTTAAGGCAGGTTGATTGATCAGCTGACGCACAAGTGCGCTACTCCCAGGACTGCGGACTCCGAGCCCCGTTCATGCAGCCACATCGCTGTGACGCATGGGTACCTCCAGATTTAGCCCAGAGGTTTAGCCAGGCGACCGGACCTTCCCTTCACATTGCATAGGATAATAGGTCAACGGGTCGCGGGCAATGCCAGATGCGGATCTTCCCTTCCCGCAACTCGCCCGAAAGCGATCAATACATTCCTTCCCCAGGATAGTGACCTGCCGCGCGGCGGCATCGTAGAGGCCCATTTCGTCAGCGCGAGCAAGCAGAAACTTGCAGCGCGTGCGAGATATCAATGCCCGCTTGGCAATTGTCGATTCAGCCATTCCCGTCATCCGCAGCGCTAGCAATGACATCAACAACCAATCGTCCGGCTCCATGGCGACTCGCCGATCTAGCGCGTCGAGAACCGACAGAGCCATTCGGCGTTGTTTGGCTCGCCATAACGCCTCCACAATTCGATCTCCTCCGTTACCATCAAAAAACGGACGTATTGCGTCTGGAATCGAGCGGTTAGGGAATAGGCCCCTCCAGGCGTGGCGATTGGCCCAAAGAATCGCAGGCACCCCGTTCGGACAACCATGCTCAAAAACGATGGGACATGCACTTCCCTGATAACCGACACTCATCTCGTCCATCTCCAAAATCGTGGCATACTCGTCGCACAAATCTAGGAGCTCAGGGGGTAATTCCCTGAGGTCTGCTTCAGGCATCGCAGTGATCAAATGGCTGTCAGCAGGAAAATTCGGAAGCGCATTCTGTATCGAAATTCGTCCGGTCGGCGTGATCGCAAATAAAACGATCCATAGCTCAAGTTTCTTGTACGAAAGCAAGCTCTTGATGCGCCGTGGCATAGATTTCCAGTAGCTCTTAATGCGTTGCCCGCTGCTACAAACGTCATCTACAAGTACGATATGTCGAATTCCTTGAGTGGTGAGCTGTATCATTGTCGGAGAGCATTCGATACGCGAAACAGAACTTCTCTCTCTGTGTCGGTCCTGTAGTTTGGCCAGTAGGTGACCTACGCGATCTTCACTTCCATAGTGCCGTCGGCGGCGGACCGGCGTGATTGGATCGTCATGCGTCTTTGGGATACCGCCAATAAAAGGATCATATCCCACGATTTCATCGGGAAGCGGTGGAGCAATTGGATAGACAGCGATAGTGCTATTAAGACGCTGTTGGAGAGTTGTGAGAGTTTGCTCAATTGCGGTCTCAAATTGACGGCCCGAAATCAATTTCAGTTGGTTCAGCAGTTGCGAAGCGCGGGCGCGATCATAACTCGTTCGAAACTGGCTGGACCAAGCTTGAGCCAGCGGGTGTTCGGATAATCGAACCCACTTCGACACTCGCGACAACTCCGTCAATCTCAGACGGCTATGCCATTGGACATCTAAGGCTGTGAAGGATCGCTGTCTGGCGGACAACTAGGCGACAACTCGTGCAATCTTTCAAGGGCATGGCTTTCGATCCCTAGCTTGACGTCATTCCGAGATAGAACATATCATGAACAGAAGATTCGCCGAGGCCGCTCCGTCGAGCGTCCGAGGCGAAGCGGCGCTGCCGGCGCGGGGAGAACGTGGCCCCGGCCGAGGCGCCGCAGGTGGAGCGCCGGGAGGCGCCGCACCCCTACGTCACTGGGGTGCGCGCGCCGGATCGCAACGGCGCGCGGCGGACCCTCGCAAGGTTCGCCAGGGGTGCCTCGCAAGCACCCCGGCGCCTCCCGGCGCTCCATTTCCCTTGCGTGCAAGGGAGAAGGAAAAAGGGAAAGGGCGACGCCCGGCGCCCGAAAATCGAAGTCCGGGCGGCGTAGCGTTGTCTGTTGGCTGTTTGAAAAGTGAATCATGATCGTGGGCTTTCGCCCTTTGAATTCGTTGGCGAAATGCCAGTTGGGTTCGTTCGTGCCAAAATCGCTCAGGCTGTAGGGTGGGACGACGCACGCGAGAGCTCGCCGTGCAGCGGGGCCATGCAGATGCGTCGTCTCCGCTCGTGCGACGCATCGACGCGTGGGCACGGCGCTTGCAGCGATCGATGGCGAGCGCTGAGTCGCTTGAGCGCCTTTGCCCACCCTACGCGCCTTGCGGCGCGTCGCTTGGCCGGCCGCTTCGCGGCGGGCGGCGCTTCGGCACTGCGCGCTTCGCGCGCCGGACGCTTCGCGGCGCGTCGCCACAGCTCCTTGCTGGCGAGGCGCGCGCCCTCGACCAGCGCCTCGAGCTTCGCCCACATGATCTGCGGATGCACGCGCGCGAAATAGGTGACCTGCGCGAAGCCGCAATCGGTGCTGGCGATCACGTTCTCGCGTCCGACCAGTCGCGCCAAGCGCACGATCCGCTCGGCCACCAGCTCGGGATGCTCGACGATGTTGGTGGCGTGGCTGATCACGCCCGGGATCAGCACCGTGTCCTTGGGCAGCTTGAGATGCTCCCACAGCCGCCATTCGTGCTCGTGCCGCGGATTGGCGAGCTCGATCGAATAGGCGCCGGCGCGCACCTTGAGGACGAGGTCGGCGATGTCCTTGAACGGCACGTCGGAGGCGTGCGGCCCCGGCCAGCTGCCCCAGCAGACGTGGTAGCGGATTTTTTCGCGCGGCAGGCCCGCGATGGCGTGGTTGGTGATCTCGACCTGCTTGGCGAGCCAGGCGCGGTATTCCTTGAGGCTCTTGGGCGGCACCGTGCGGTCGTAGCTGACCGCGGCGCGCGCATCGTCGAGCTGCACCAGGAAGCCCGCGTCGATGATCATCTTGTACTCGGTGCGCATCGCCTCGCCGATCGCCTGCTGCAGGTCCTCGTCGCTGGCGTAGTGCTCGTTCTTGCGATCGGGGATCACGCTCGCCGGCGCCGCGACCGGCAGGAACGCCTCTGCCACCTTCTCGCTGCGCAAGGCGGCCTTGAGATTGTCGATGTCCTGCGTGAGCTCGGCCTGCCCCGTATAGGTGATCGGCGCGACCGCGACCGAATCCATCACGGTCTCGACCTTGTCGCGGGAATCGAGGTCGGCGTAGAACTCCGCAAAGCGCGTGCGGTCGGCGCCGCGGGTGAACGGATTGCCGCTGGCCTTGAACGGGCGGCGCTCGAAGCCGCCGAGGCGGAACAGCGCGTATTGCGCCCAGCTGATCGCCTTGCCGAACTCGCCGTCGCTGACCACGTCGATGCCGATATCGGCCTGCTGCCGCACCACCTCGGCGACGCAATCCTTCAGGCACCTGGCGTAGGCGTCCGCGTCGAACGGCTGGCCGGCCTCCTTGGCGGCGAGGAATTCGCGCAGCGCCGCCGGCCGGATCAGGCTGCCGACATGGGTGGTGAGGATCCGATCGGTGCTGCGTTTCATCGCGTCGCCTCCCCAATGTCTCGAGGTCTCTCGCCTCGCTGGAATGAGCAATTGAGAACGCAAGACGATCGGCAGTCAATCGAGCGCCGGCGCAATATGAGACGACGACGCGGGCCGGGGTCGCCCCGCCCGCGCTGCCAACCTGGACGAATGTGAAGCTCAGAAGCTCGGGCGGCGAGGACCGCGCGCCGGACCGCCGGGACCGCCGGTGGTCGGCTTCGGCTTCATCGGCAACAGGCCCTCGCGCTGCATGCGCTTGCGGGCGAGCTTGCGCGCGCGGCGGACCGCTTCCGCCTTCTCCCGCGCCTTCTTCTCGGAGGGCTTCTCGTAATGGCCGCGGAGCTTCATCTCGCGGAAAATGCCCTCGCGCTGCATCTTCTTCTTGAGCGCCTTGAGGGCTTGGTCGACATTGTTGTCACGGACGAGAACCTGCACGCGTCGTTCCTCTCTCCAATCCATCGATCGGGTTGAATGTCGGGCGGCAAACGGGCTCGTCGCCGGAATACCGCCTTTGAGCGCGCGCCTGTAGCAGAAAGGCCCCGAAAAGTCCATCGGAAGCCCACAAATGTGACAGCCCCGCCGGGTGATGTCCCGGCGGGGCTGTGTCGAGACGATCCGCGAATGCCGGATCGTGGGATCAATTGCAGACATCAATCGCAGACGTAGACGCGCCGGAGAATTTGCGCATGGCGCGCTCTGTCGACGGCGCTCGCCTCAGTTTTGCCAATTATCAGAGCGAACGTTCATTCTCGTAATGCCGCGTTGCAATATCGTGGGGTGGGGGAACCTCCGTCATGCGCCGCGCCAACGCCCAGCTCCAATCCGACCGCCGGGCCGAAATCCTCGCGGCCGCCCAGCGCTGCTTCGTGCGCTCGGGCTTCCATGGCGCCTCGATGCAGGACATCTGCGCCGAGGCCGGCATGAGCCCGGGCAATCTCTACCGCTATTTCCCGTCGAAGGAGGCGCTGATCGCCGGCATCGCCGAGCGTGACCGCGCCGAGGTCGCGCAGCAGTTCGCCAGCGCCGACCTCTCGCACGGCTTCTTCGCCGTGCTCGAAGGCATGGCGCACCACCACTTCGCGGTGCGGCCGAACGAGCAGGTGCTGCTGTGCACCGAGGTGATGGCGGAAGCCCGCCGCAATCCGGAGATCGCCCGCATCTCCGCGTCCTTCGATGCCGACGTGAAGAAGTGGCTGGTGGACCTGATGCGCGCCGCGGCCGAGCGCGGCGACATTCCCGGGCGACGTCGATTTCGACGGCGTCGTCACCATGCTGATGATCATCGCCGACGGCGTGTGGTGGCGGCGCGCGCTCGAGCCCGATTTCGATCCGAGCGCCGTGCTGCCGATCTTCATGGACATCACGCGCCACATGCTGCGCGGCCGTCCCAAAAGCGTCGCCGACGGCGAGAGCAAGGGCGCCGTCGACACCAACATGCGCGGCGCCGCCGCCAAGGCGCGGCTGCCCGCGAACGAGGAGAGCTCCCGATGAAAGCGAGCCGCATCACCGCCGTCGGCCTGGTGGCCGCTGCCGCGCTCTGGATCGCGTCCGGCCATTTCCTGCCGCACGAGAGCGCGGAAAGCCGCGCCGCCGTTCGCGCCGGCGGCGACGGCGAGGCCAAGAAGCTGTTCCGCGTCGCGGTCAGCGGACACGCGCGTGCTTGCCGCACAGCCGCAAGCTCGTCCTCTCCGGCCGCACCGAGGCCGACAAGCGGGTCGTGGTCACGGCGCGCACCGGCGGCGTCCTGACCGAGCTGCGCGTGCGCCGTGGCTCATGGGTGCAAGAAGGGCGACATCATCGCGGTGCTCTCCGACGAAGCGCGCGAGGCGCAGGTCGCGCAGGCGCAACGCGGTGGTGACGCAGCGGCGCACCGAGCTCGACGCCAAGCGCCAGCTGATCGTGAACGGCACCATGCCGAAGCTGCAGCTGGTCAATCTCGAAGCGCAGCTCAAGGTCGCGGAAGCCGCGCTGGCAGGCGCCAAGGCCGAGCGCGACCGCGGCGTCGTGCGCGCGCCGTGGTCGGGCGTCGTGCACGACGTCGCGGTCGAGGTCGGGCAGGCGGCGTTCTCGATGGCCGGCCGCGAGATCGCGCACCATCGTGGCGCTCGATCCGATGCTGGCGGTGGTCGAGGTGGCCGAGCGCAAGCTCGCCGGCATCAAGGTCGGCGATCCGGCCGAGGTGCGGCTGGTGACCGGCGAGACGCGCGCAGCGGGAAGATCCGCTTCGTGGCCAAGACCGCGAGCCAGACCACCCGCACCTATCGGGTCGAGATCGAATTGCCGAACGCCGACGCGCAGATTCCCGGACGGCATCACCGCCGAGGTGTCGATGCCGCTCGCGCCGGTGCCGGCGACGCGCATCCCGCGCTCGGCGCTGACCTTCTCGTCGGCCGGCGACATCGGCGTGCGCACCGTCGGCGACGACGACATCGTCGGCTTCGTCGCCGTCAGCGTGGTCGAGGACGAGCAGACCTACATGTGGGTCGGCGGCATCCCCGACGGCGCGCGCGTGATCGTGCAGGGCCAGGATTTCGTGCGCGAAGGCCAGAAGGTCGAGCCGGTGACGGCGGCGGAGCTCACCGCCACCGCGACGAGTAGCGCCGTGGAACGAGCAGACGTCGAGATCGATCGCATGTCCAAGCTTCATCGACTACGCCATCAATCACTCGCGGCTGACGATCGCGACGCTGATCTTCCTGCTGTGCGCGGGGCTGGTCTCCTATGTGACGATCCCGAAGGAGGCGGAGCCGGACGTCAAGATCCCGATCATCTACGTCCAGCTCTCGCAGCGCGGCATCAGCCCGGAGGATGCCGAGCGGCTGCTGCTGCGGCCGGTCGAGACCCAGCTCAAGTCGGTCGGCAACGTCAAGGAGATGCGCTCGACCGCGTTCGAGGGCGGCGGCTTCGTGCTGCTCGAGTTCGAGGCCGGCTTCGACTGCCAAGTCCGCGCTCGCCGACGTGCGCGCCAAGGTCGATCAGCGCCAAGCACGATCTGCCGCGCGACGTCGACGAGCCGCAGGTGCTCGAGGTCAACCTCTCGCTCTATCCGGTGCTGGTGGTCGGGCTCTCCGGCGACGTGCCCGAGCGCACGCTGTTGCGCATCGCGCGCGCCGCCAAGAACGCGATCGAGCAGGCGCCGGGCGTGCTGTCGGCCGAGCTGCGCGGCGCCCGCGACGAGGCGGTCGAGATCATCATCGATCCGACCCTGATGAAGAGCTACGGCCTCTCGCTCGAGCAGCTCGGCCAGCTCACGCAGTCCTTCAACACGCTGATCGCCGCCGGCGCGCTCGAGGGCCAGACCGGCCGCTTCGCCGTCAAGGTGCCCTCGCTGTTCGAGAAGCCGCAGGACATCCTCAAGGTCCCGGTGATCGCCTCGCAGACCGCGTCGGTGACGCTGGCCGACATCGCGCAGATCAAGCCGACCTTCAAGGACGCCACCTCGGTGACGCGGGTCAACGGGCGCCCGGCGATGACCATCGAGGTGTCGAAGCGCACCGGCGCCAACCTGATCGAGACCGTCGACGCGGTGAAATACGTCGTCGGCGCAGCTGCAGAAGACCTGGCCGGAAGCGGTCCACGTCACCTTCACGCAGGACAAGTCGAAGGTCATCCGGCAGATGCTCGGCGACCTGCAGAACTCGGTCGCGACCGGCGTGCTGCTGGTCGCCGTCGTGATCCTGTTCGCGCTCGGCTTCCGCGCCTCGCTGTTCATCGGCATCGCGATCCCGGCGTCGTTCCTCGCCGGCGTGCTCGGGCTGCAGCTCGCCGGCCTGACGGTCAACATCGTGGTGCTGTTCTCGCTCATCCTCGCGGTCGGCATGCTGGTCGACGACGCCATCATCGTGTCGGAATTCGCCGAGCGCCGCATGGCCGAAGGCATGCCGCCGCGGGAGGCCTATTCGCTCGCCGCCAAGCGCATGTCGGGTCCGGTGATCGCCGCCACCGCGACCCGCATCGCCGCGTTCTCGCCGCTGCTGTTCTGGCCGGGCGTGGTCGGGCAGTTCATGAAATATCTGCCGATCACGCTGATCGCGACGCTGTCCGCCTCGCTCGCGGTCGCGCTGTTCTTCACGCCGACGCTCGGCGCGCTGCTCGGCAAGGCCGCGCCGCACGAGCCGCGTGCCAAGGAACGCCATGCAGGATCGCGGCCCCTATATGCGCACCGTGCGGCTCGCGCTGCGCCATCCCGGCACGACGCTGGCGCTGGCGGCGTTCCTGCTGGTCGCCGTGCAGGTCGCCTACGGCAAGTTCGGCCGCGGCGTCGAGTTCTTCCCCAAGGTCGAGCCCGACTACGGCCAGGTGATCGTGCACGGCCGCGGCAATCTCGCGCTCGACGAGAAGAACCGCCTGCTGGCCGAGGTCGAGAAGCACGTGCTCGCGTTCGACGGCCTCAAGACCGTCTACACCCGCGTCGGCGAGCAGCCGCGCGGCATGAGCGAGCTCACCGAGGACACGATCGGCGTCATCCAGTTCGAGTTCGCCGATTGGCGCACGCGCGCCGCCGGCGCACGAGATCATGGACGCGATCCGCGCCAAGACCGCCGACATCCCCGGCATCCTGGTCGAGGTGACGGCGCCGCGCGCCGGCCCGCCGACCGGCAAGCCGATCCAGGTGCAGCTCGCCGCGCTCGATCCGGCCGCGCTGCCGGCCGCCGCCAACAAGGTCACCGCGATCCTGGCGGCGCGCGAGCGACATCCGCGATCTCGACGACGGCCAGCCGCTGCCCGGCATCGACTGGAAGATCGAGGTCGACAAGGCGGAGGCCGCCAAATACGGCGCCGGCGTCAACACCGTCGGCAGCGCGGTCCAGCTCGTCACCAACGGCCTCAAGGCGACCGAGTACCGGCCGGTCGACAGCGACAAGTCGGTCGACATCCTGGTGCGCTTCCCGCCCGACCGGCGCAGCCTCGACCAGATCGACGACTTGCGGGTGCAGACCCAGGCCGGCCACGTGCCGATCGGCAACTTCGTGCACCGCGTCCCGGCGCCGCGCGTCGGCTACATCAACCGCGTCAACGGCAACCGGGTGATGACGGTCTCGGCCAACATCGCCGAGGGCGTGCAGACCGCCAAGGTGCAGCAGGACGATCGCCGCGCGAGCTCGCCAAGGCCGATCTCGGCCCGGGCGTCACCTTCAAGCTCAAGGGCGAGGACGAGGAGCGCGAGAAGGCCGGCGCCTTCCTGATGAAGGCGTTCGGCACCGCGATCTTCTTGATCTTCGCGATCCTGCTGGCGCAGTTCAACAAGCTCACCTCGGTCGGCCTGGTGCTCACGGCGGTGGTGATGTCGACCTTCGGCGTGCTGCTCGGGCTCCTGATCATGGGGCAGCCGTTCGGGGTGGTGATGACCGGCATCGGCGTGATCGCCAATGCCGGCGTGATCGTGAACAACAACATCGTGCTGATCGACACCTATGACCGGTTGCGGCGCGAGGGCGTGGCGGCCTACGAGGCCATCCTGGAGACCTGCCGCGAGCGCGCGCGCCCGGTCGTGCTCACCGCGGTGACCGCGATCCTCGGCGTGCTGCCGATCGCGTTCGGCATGAACATCGAGTTCCTCTCGCGCGAGATCACGGTCGGCGCGCCGGCGACGCAGTGGTGGATCAACCTCTCGACCGCGATCGTGTTCGGGCTCGGCTTCGCGACCGTGCTCACGCTGATCGTGACGCCGGCCGCGCTGATGGCGATCGAGAACCTGCGCGAGTGGCGCCTGCGCTGGTCGGCGGCGCTGCGGGCGCGCTTCGCCCGCCACGCGCGGGCGTGAGCCGGGGACCCGTAGGCTGGGTCGAGTTCTGCGAGACTCAACATCTCGCTCGAAAGCGTTGGGTCTCGCGAAGGCTCGACCCGACCTACTCCGGCGCGATCCCGGCGTCCTTCACGACCTGCGCCCATTTCTTGATCTCGGCCGGGATCAGGCGGGCGAGCTCGTCCGGGCGTGCTGGTCAGCGGCGTGATCGCGAGCGCGTTCATCTTGTCCTGGGTGTCCGGCCGCTTGATGAAGTCCATCAGCACGCGGTTGAGCTTGTCGACGATCGGCCGCGGCGTTGCCGGCCGGCGCCACCACCGAGAACCAGCCGGCGGCGCCGTAGCCCGGCACGCCCGCCTCCGCGATGGTCGGCAGATCGGGCATCGCCTTGACCCGCTGCGCCGACGTGACCCCGAAGGCCTTCACCTTGCCGTCCTTGATCGCCGGGATGGCGACCGCGAGGTCGACGATCATGAACGGGATCTGGCCCGAGATGACGTCGGTGAGCGCCGCGCACGCTGCCGCGATAGGGCACATGCTGCGCCTTGCCGCCGATCATCTTGAGGAACATCTCCATGAACAGGTGATGCGGCGTCGACGCGCCCGAGCTCGCGAAGCTCAGCTGGCCGTCCTTGCGCTTGATCAGCGCGATCAGCTCGGGAAGCGTGTTGGCGCCGAGCGTGGGATTGGCGATGAGCGCGAACTGCGACGAGCCGACCAGGCCGATCGGCGCGAAATCCTTCACCGTGTCGTAGGGCAGCGACTTGTAGATGTTCGGACCGAGCGCGAGCGTCGTCACCGGCGCGAGGAAGATGGTGTAGCCGTCGGGCGCCGCGCGCGCGGCCGCCTGCGCCGCGACGATCGTGCCGGCGCCCGGACGGTTCTCGACGATGAATGTCCGCTTGAGCTTGTCCTGCAGCTCCTGCGCCAGCATGCGGGTGAGGATGTCGGTCCCGCCGCCGGCCGGGAACGGGCAGAGGAAGGTCACGGTGCGCTGCGGATAGTCCTCGGCACTGCCGACCTGCGCGCTGGCGCTGCCAACGGCGCTGAGCGCCAAACCAAGACACAAGCCAAGCGTCGCGGTCCGTTGCATGTCCTCACCCTCGTGCGGTTCGGCACCAGTTCATTCGGTGCCGGTGCGCGTCAGCGGCGAATGCTACTGCGTCCGGAGCGAGAAAAGCGAGGGGATTTGGCCTGCCGCTCGCTTGCCGAAATTGACCCGCCGGGGACGGCCGCTATCCTTTCGCGCGCGCTGATTCGCGAGGGACGGAATGCCGAAAGGCGAGACCCGGCACGGCCGGCAAGCAAAATCGAGCACCGCGCCCGCGCGTCCGCGTGCGCCGGCCGGCGGCCGCCGCGTCCCGCCGCCGGTCGAGCCTCCGGCGCAGCGCTTGCCGCGGCCCAAGGGTCAAGCTGCACGAAGCCACGCCGCGGCCGCCGCGTTCGACCGCCATGCGCCTTGCCGCCGAGGTCGAGCGGCTCGAGCGCGAGCTCGCGGCGGCGCGCACCCAGATGGCGGCGCTCGAGGCGCGCGCCGACGTCGATCCGCTCACCGACGTCCTCAACCGGCGCGGCTTCGAGCGCGAGCTCAAGCGCTCGCTCGCCTACGTGAAGCGCTACGGGCCGAGCGCCGCGCTGCTCTATCTCGATCTCGACGGGTTCAAGTCGATCAACGACCGCCACGGCCATGCCGCCGGCGACGCGGTGCTCAAGGCGGTGGCGATGGTGCTCAACCGCCACGTGCGCGCCTCCGACCTGGTGGCGCGGCTCGGCGGCGACGAGTTCGCCGTGCTGCTGTGGAACATCGGCGAGGCGGATGCGCGCAAGAAGGCGCTCACCATCGAGGCCGCGATCGCCCGCACCACCGCGACCCACGCGGGCGCGACGCTCTCGGTCGGCGCCTCGGCGGGCGCCGCATTGCTGCTCCCGCTCGACAAGCCGGCCGACGTGCTCGAGCGCGCCGACCGCGCCATGTACGAGCGCAAGGCGGCGCAGGAAGCCAGCCGTCAGGCGAGCCAGCTAGTCGGCGATCAGACGTTCAGTGCTGATACCGATCACTGACACCTGATCGATCGGTCGCATTTACCGCCGCCAGCGCAATGTGCCACATTCGCCCCCGAACGGAGCCCCTCGGACGCAACGCATTTGTCTGCGTGGCGCGCAAGGAGACGTCGATGTCGAGGTATCTCGTCCTGGTCGCGGCTGCGGTTTCGCTGCTCGGCGATGTCGCCGGCGCCGGCGCAGCAGGATCCCGCGGCCGACTATCCCAGCCGTTCGGTGAAGATCATCGTCAGCGTGCCGGCCGGCGGCGGCGTCGATACGGTGACCAGGCTGTTCGCGGCCAGGCTGCAGCAACGGCTGGGACAGCCGTTCGTGATCGAGAATCGCGGCGGCGGCGGCGGCAATATCGGCGCCGAGGCGGCCTACACCGTCCGAGCCCGACGGCTACACGCTTGCTGGCGACGCAGCCGGCGCCGATCACCAGCAACATCGCGCTCTACAAGAAGCTCAACTTCGATCCGGTCGCGTTGGAGCCGGTCGCGGTCATGTCGAAGTTCCCCAACACGCTGCTGGTGCGGCAGGAGTTCCCGGCCAAGACCGCGCAGGAATTCATGGCCTACGTGAAGGCCAACCCGGGCAAGGTGAACTATGCCTCGCAGGGCGTCGGCACCACCTCGCACCTCACCGCCGAGCTGTTCAACACGCTGACCGGCAGCCAAGATCGTGCACGTGCCGTACCGCGGCACCGGGCCGGCGCTCAACGATCTCGTCGCCGGCCACGTCGACTTGATCTTCATGGAGCTCTCCGCCGCCTACAAGCTGCACGAGGGCGGCAAGGCGCGGATCCTCGCGGTCGCGACCGACAAGCGGCTCGAGCTTTTGCCCAACATCCCGACCATGATCGAGGTCGGCGTGCCGAACTTCATCTCGGACACCTGGAACGCGATCAGCGCGCCGCCCAAGACGCCGGCTCCGATCATCGCCAAGCTCAACCGCACCATCAACGAGATCATCAACGAACCGGAGACCAAGGCCCGCTTCAAGGAGCTCAACCTCATCGCCGCGGGCGGCACGCCCGCCGACATGGCCAAGCTGAAGAAGGAAGAGACCGAGCGCTGGACCAAGGTGATCCGCGACGCGGGAATTCAGCCGGAGTAGTCGCATCGTGCGCGCTCACGCAATGATGTCCGGGGTGAGCTGGTCCTCGATGAAGGAGATGCGGTCGCGCAGGTAGAGCTTGCGCTTCTTGAGCCGCTGGACCTGCAGCATGTCGGAGCCGTGCGCGTGCTGCAGCGCCGTGATCGCGGCATCGAGGTCGCGGTGCTCCTGCTGGAGGCGCGCCCATTGCTCCCGCAACTCGCGTTCTTCCTCTTTGGTCATCGCCACCGCTGGTTCGAAGGCCGCTCCGCACCTGTGTCGCCCGGGGCGCCGAGCTTGGGAAATTATCCCTTGTTGGCCGCCCTAATTCAAGCCTCGCAGCATGTATCCCGAGGCTCTGGATTGGTAACGCAAAGCGGGGATTGCTGCGTCGCACAATCGAAACGGCGTCGACTTGCGCTCCAGTTGGTGTAAACTTACGTCTGTCAGGCATCAATCTGACGAGGAGACCATCACACATGTCCATGGAAGCGCATCTTGCGGAATTGCAGAAGACGGCACCGTGCGCTGGAAGACGAAATTAACGACGCGCGCGCCCATCCGTCGATCGACGACCTGAAGATCGTGGAGTTGAAGCGTCGCAAGTTGCTAGTGAAGGACGAAATGACGCGGCTGCGGCAGGACACCCTCGTCCACTGACGCGCATAACGTAGTAGAGTAACCAAGAAGGCGCGCCTCGACCGCGGCCACCGCGGATCGAGAGAGGTCGTTTCGTCGCCGATCAAGACATGTCGAGGAGGAGACGTTGCGCAGGCTGTTGATGGTCGCGGCCATCGCCGCGGCCCTATTTGGCGTTGGCGCGACCGCAAGCGCCCAAGACGCGACCAGGGATTACCCGACCCGGACCATCACCCTCGTGGTTCCTTATCCGCCCGGCGGCGGCGTCAACGCGCTGGCGCGCATCGTCGCCGACAAGCTGTCCGGCGGCGCTCGGCCAGCAGGTCGTGGTCGACAACCGCGCCGGCGGCTCCGGGCTGGTCGGAACCCGCGCCTTCATCAAGAGCCCGCCCGACGGCTACACGCTGTTCCTCGGCCATACCGGCTCGATCTCGATCAATCCGTCGCTCTACGCCAATGCCGGCTTCGACCCGCGCAAGGATTTTGCGCCGATCGGGCTGATCGCGTCGATGCCGGTCGCGCTGCTCGCGCATCCCTCGTTCCCGGCCAAGACGGTGACCGAGGTCATCGCGATCGCCAAGAAGGAAGGGAGCAAGTTCAACATCGGAACGTCGGCGATCGGCACCGGCAGCTACCTTTCGGCCGAGCTGTTCAAGTCGATCACCGGCATCGAGGCGACCATCGTCCCGTACAAGGGCACCGGTCAGCTCATGAACGATCTGCTCGGCAACCATGTGCCGGTCGCGTTCGGCGTGCTTGCCGCCGGCGCTCGGCAATCTGCAGGCCGGCACGCTGCGCGCGATCGCCATGCTCAGCCCGGCCCGCTTCAGCCTGCTGCCGGACGTTCCCACTTCCAGCGAGTCCGGTCTGCCGGGCTTCGAGGCGGTGCTGCATTACGGGCTGCTGGCGCCCGCCGGCACGCCGCGGCCGATCATCGACCGCCTCAACAAGGAGCTGCGCGCGCTGGTGAACACCGATGCGGTCAAGCAGCGCATCCAGACCGAAGGCGGCGACCCCTGACCTCGACGCCCGACGAATACGCCAAGGACATCGACAGCGAAGAGCGCAAGTGGGGCACGCTGATCAAGAAGCTCAATCTGAAGGTCGATTGATCCGTAGCGACGATGCCCGCAGTCGCAAGCCGTCTGGCCGCGTTGCTCGTTGCGGCGCTGCTCGCAGGCGCCGCGACCGGCGCGGCGGCGCAGTCCTATCCGACCCGGCCGGTCACGCTCGTGGTTCCGTTTCCCGCCCGGCGGCGGCAACGACGCGCTCGCGCGCGCGGTCGCGGAACGCATGAGCAAGACGCTCGGCCAGCAAGTGGTGGTCGACAATCGCGGCGGCGCCGGCGGCACCGTGGCGACGCGAGCGGCCGCGAAGGCGGCGCCCGACGGCTACACGATCCTGCTCGCCTATACGGGCACGCTCGCCATCAATCCGAGCCTCTATCCCAATGTCGGATACGACCCGCGCAAGGATTTCGCTCCGATCGGGTTGATCGGCCAGCTGTCGAGCGTGCTGGTCGTGCATCCCTCGCTGCCGGTGCGTTCGGTCGCCGAGCTGATCGCGTTCGCCAAGGCCAATCCGCGCAAGATCGACTACGCGTTCGTGCCCGGCACGGTCGGCCACATCACCACCGAGCTGTTCGCCAAGACCGCCGAGATCGACATCACGCGCATTCCCTACAAGGGCAACGGGCCGGCGATGGGAGACCTGGTGGGCGGTCATGTGTCGATGATGTTCCTCTCGATCCTGCCGGTGCTCGGGCACGTGCGCGGCGACACGCTGCGCGCGCTCGCGGTGACGAACCCCGAGCGCTCGAAGCTCTTGCCCGACGTGCCGACCATCTCGGAATCCGGGCTGCCCGGATTTTCAGCTGCCATTCGTTATGGGCTGGTGGCGCCGGCCGGCACGCCGCGCGCCATCGTCGATCGGCTGAGCAAGGAGCTGCAGGCCGCGCTCGCGGCCGATGACCTGCGCGCGCGGCTCGCCTCCGAGGGCGCCGAGCCGCTGCCGGGCACACCCGAAGACTATGCGGCCGAGATCGACCGCGAGGAAACGAAATGGGGCGCGCTGGTCAGGCAGCTCAATCTGAAGATCGAGTGATCCGCGCGTCGCAGCTACTTGCCCTGCGCCTTTTCGACAAACGCATCCGTGTAGGTCGCCGCCACGTCGATCTTGGCATTGGCGACCTCGGCATCGAACGCCTTGAGCACCGCATAGGCGGTCTCGGCGCCTTCCCGGCTGAAGCGGCCGTCGCGCGAATACATCGGCAGGCTCTTTGTGATCGCCTGCAGGTAGAGCGCCTTGTTGCCGAGCGCGTATTCGTCCGGCATCAAGGCCGCGATCTCCTGCGCCGAATGGCCCGCAATCCACTTGAGGCCGCCCAGCAGGGCATTCACCAGCGCCTGCGTGGTGCGCGGGTTCTTCTCGACGAAGGCCCGCTGCGCGTACAGCACGGCCGCCGGATAGGGGCCGCCGAACACCTCGCGCGAGCCCTGCGATGTGCGCGTGTCGGCGATGACCTTGATCAGGCCTTGGCTCTCCAGCAGGCTGATCACCGGATCGACATTGACCAGAGCGTCGATCTCGCCGCGCTGGACCGCCGCCACCGCGCTGGCGCTGGCGCCGACGCCGATGAACGACGCGTCGTCGGTGCCGCAGGCCATTCTTCACCATGACATGCTGCGCCATCATATGGGTGCCCGATCCGGGCGCCGTGATGCCGATCTTCATGCCTTTGAGGTCTTTTGGCCCCTGATAGCGTTGCGCTTTCGCCTGCAGCACCGCCAGCACGTAGCCCGGGAACTGGCCGAGCTGGATGGTGGCGACGATCGCCTGGTTCTTGCCCTGCATCTGGATGGTGTGGTCGAAGCTGCCGGTCACCACGTCGGCGCTGCCGCCGAGCAGCGCCTGCAGCGCCCGCGCGCCGCCCGGAAAATCGGAAATCTCGACCTCGACGCCCTGCTCACGGAAATAGCCCAGCCGCTCCGTGACCGTGAGCGGCAGGTAGAACAGCGCGGGCTTGCCGCCGACCGCAAGCCGCACCTTGGCGAGCTCCGGCTTGTCGCCTTGTTTGCTGTCCTGGCTGCTCGCCGGGGCGGCTGCGGCGAGCATCGCGGCGAAAGCGATTGCAATCGTGCGCCAGCTTGTTCGCATGGCATTCCTCCGCTATTTCGATTCTTTCGTTGCGTCCGAGCGTTGCTCGATGTCGGCCCAGCGTCCAAAGCCGGTGATGTCCTTGAAGGTCTCGAAGTCGACGCCTTCGTTCTCGATCGCGAGGGTGCCGGCCTTGAGGTCCGCGAGCGCCCGCTCGATGGTGCGCGCGACGCGAAAGATCAGCGAGGTCGGATAGGCCACCATCGCGAAGCCGAGACGGAAGAGCTCGTCCGGCGCCAGCATCGGGGTGCGGCCGCCCTCCAGCATGTTGGCCATCTGCGGCACGCCGTTGAACGCGCGGCCGATGCGCGCGAGCTCGTCGATGCTCTGCGGCGCTTCCACGAACACGCCGTCGGCGCCGGCCTCGAGATAAAGCTCGGCACGGCGCAGCGCCTCGTCGAGCCCGTGCACCGCGCGTGCGTCGGTGCGGGCGATCAGGAAGGTGTCGGGATTGCGCCGCGCCGCCGCGGCCGCGCGCAGCTTCGCGGCCATCACGGCCGCGTCGATCACGTCCTTGCCGGCCATGTGGCCGCAGCGCTTGGGCGCGCGCTGGTCCTCGATGAAGATCGCCGCGACCCCCATCGCCTCGTAGCCCGCGACCGTATGGGCGACGTTCTTGACGTCGCCATAGCCGTCGTCGCCGTCGACCAGGACCGGCAGCCCGGTCGCCGCCATGATGTCGCGGATGCCGGCGCTCATCTCGCCGAAGCCCACCAGCCCGATGTCGGGCAGGGCATGGCGCGCGCCGACCAGCGGAAAGCCGCCGATCGAATAGGCCGCAAACCCGGCGCGCTCGATCAGCCGCGCCGAGAGCGCGTCATGCGCACAGGGCAGCAGCAGCGGCTGCTCGCGCTCCAGCAATTGCTTCCAGGTCGGCTTCGACGGCATGGGCGGATCGGATGCTCTGCTCAGCGGCGGGCGTGGATGGCGATGCCGCGCTACGGTCTGATCGCCTGCCGCGCCCGCTCGACGATGTCCTTCGGCGTGCCGTGCAGCTTCTGCACCAGCTCCTGCACCTTGTCGCCGGGCAGGGCTGAGATCTCGATGCGCAGCTTCTCGGCCTCGTCGAGGAACTGCTGGTCGCGCATGGTCGCGTCGAAGGCGGAGCGCAACGTGGCGAGCTGCTCCGCCGGGATGCCGGGCGGCGCGATGTAGGAGCGCTGGAACACCTGCTGGCTGATCACCAGCTCGACGACTTTGCGGTCCTCGTCGCGCTTCACATATTTGAACACCGACGGAACGCCCATGCGGGTGAGCTCCGCATGCGGCTCGAGCCCGACTTGCAGGATCACGTTCGCCTTGTCGTCGCGCAGCCAATCGGGCTTCTGCGACTTGAAGCTCGACCAGTCCCAGCCGCACACGCCGTCGACCTCGCCGCGCTCCATCGCCAGCGCGAGGTCGGCCGTGCCCCGGTAGCCCTGCACGACGTCGTATTGGGCGCCGGCGGTTTTCCGGTGCAGGTGGCCGTATTCGAAGGTGGAATCGTTGGCCGAGACGCCGCCGAACACGGCCTTCCGGGCGAGCACGTCGTCGAAGGATTTGACCTTCGAGCCCTTCAAGGTCACGCAAACGCGGGTGCCGTTGTTGGCGGTGCCGAGATAGAGCACCTTGGTCGGATCGAACAGCGCCTCGGCCTTTTCGTCGAGCAGCGGGCCCATGACCGCGCCCGGCATGATGGCCGCGATGGCGGTGCCGTCCTTCGCCGCCACCGTGCTGAGGAAGCCGGCGGCGCGGGCGCTGCCGGCGCCCGGCATGTTCTTCGGCACGATCGTCGGCTGGCCCGGGATGTGGCGGCCGAGGTGCCGGCCGACGACGCGCGCATAGATGTCGTAGCCGCCGGCGGGCGGCGCCCCGATCAGGAGATCGATGCTCTTGCCGGCGTAGAAATCGGCGGCCGGTGCCGGCGCGGTCGCGAGGGTCACGCCGATGGCGGTGGCGAGCGCGGCCAGGCCGGCACGGAATGTTATCGTTGTGGATGACATCGACGCCTCCGCGGCCGCAGTGTCGCACCCGCCGGCGAGGCTAGGTCATCCGGGCGCGTCCGACAACGGCGCCAACTCGGCGCAAACGACGCAGCTGGTTGCTAGTTGCGCCGCAGGTCGCCGGCCGCGCGGGCGAGGATCTCGACGATCTTCGCTTCCGCCTCGGCGTCGCCTTCGAGCTGCTTGATCGCGACCTCGCGCAGATTGTCGAGCGCCGCCTTGACCAGCGGCGGCAGGTTCGCCCCGCGGCGGCCGTCGTCGTCGTCCTCGGCGGAGCGGCGGCGCATGCGCGCGATCTTGCGTCCGACGGCGGCGAACCGATCGAGCACCGCCTCGACGAAGTCGCGGTTGTCGGCGAGATGCGCGCGGCCTTCCTCGGTGATGGTGTAGAGCTTCTTGGCGCCCTCGGTCTGCGCGGTGACGTAGCCGGCCTCCTCGAGATAGGTGAGGGTCGGATAGACGATGCCGGGGCTCGGCGAATACCAGCCCTCGGTCTTGTCCTCGAGCACCTTGATGATCTCGTAGCCGTGGCGCGGCTGCTCGGCGATCAGCGCGAGCGCGATCAGGCGCAGATCGCCCTGCGCCAGCATGCGGCCGGCGCGCATCATGTCGCCGCCGCCGATGCCGTGCCGGCCGCCCCAGCCATGGCCGCCGTGACGATGGCGCCCACCGCGCCCGGCGGCCCAGCGTTCCTCGCAGCGGGATTGAAAATGTCTCATGCCGAACATGTCGGTTCTCCTCGGTTGAAAGATATATCTTTAGATAGATCATTAAGACAGCGCTTTGCAAGATATATCTTACGATAGGACGAATTGACTGAAAGTACGAGCGAGATGAGTATGCTTGATGATGCCAGTCCGCTGTGCCAGGCTCACGTCCCCGCGGCGCGCGCCTTCTTGGTCGTTTCGCCAGCGGACGAGGCTTCGTGCCGGGCTCGCGTGCTGCTCGACCTCGGCCCAGTGCGCCAATCCGACGATGTCCTTGAACGTATCGAAATCGACGCCGGCGGATTTGCTCGCCGGCCTGCCGGCCTTGAGATCGGCCAGTGCCGTCTCGATCGTGCGCGCGACACCGAAGATCAGCGTGGTCGGATAGGCCACCATGGCGAAGCCCAACCGGAACAGCTCGGCCGGCGGCAGGATCGGCGTGTGGCCGCCGCCCTCCACCATGTTGGCGAGCTGCGGCACGCCCGCGAAGGCGCGACCGACCCGCGCCAGCTCCTCGACGCTCTGCGGCGCCTCGATGAACAGGCCGTCGGCGCCCGCCCGCAGGTAGAGCTCGGCGCGGCGCAGCGCGTCGTCGAGGCCATGCACCGCGCGCGCGTCGGTGCGCGCGATGATGAAGGTGTCGGGGTTGCGCCGCGCCGCGGCGGCGGCGCGGATCTTGGCCGCCATGGCGGCCGCCTCGATGACGCGCTTGCCGCTCATGTGACCGCATCGTTTCGGCGCGACCTGGTCCTCCATGAAGATCGCCGCCACGCCCATCGCCTCGTAGCCCTGCACCGTGCGCGCGACGTTCTTGGCGTCGCCGTAGCCGTCGTCGCAATCGACCAGCACCGGGAGCCGGCTCGCCGCGATGATGTCGCGCACGCCCGCGCTGATCTCGCCGAAGCCGGCAAGGCCGACGTCGGGCAGGCCGTGGCGGGCGCCGATCAGCGCAAAGCCGCCGATGCCGTAGGCCGCGAAGCCCGCGCGCTCGATCAGCCGCGCCGACAAGGCGTCATGCGCGAACGGGCAGGAGCAGGGGCTGCTCGCGCGCGAGCAGTTGCCGCCAGGTCGGGCTCGGTGCTGCAGACATTGTTCACAGGCCTTTCGTCAGTGTTGCGGATTCGCTCCGGCCTCGCGAGCGGTTCACGGGCCTTTCGTCGGCTGTTTGCGGATTTGCCCGCGCCTTCCGGGCTACATTTGCGCCATCGATGCCTCTCCCTCGAATTGTCCGTCTTTCCCAAGATAATTCGTTCTGCCAATTGCCGCAAGATATTCGGCAAATGGCGGAACGCTCGTGCGACATGCCCTCACCCGCCTCGGGCTCCGCGTGCAGAAAACACTATCCTCCGGCGCCCTTTTCGGCCGAAAAAGGGTCGGGGTACAGTTGCGTCGGCAAAAACAATCGAGGGCCAACTCATGCTGCATAGACCCGGCGTCACGCAGAACCTCGCCCGCTTCGTGGTCGAAACCGGTTGGAACGATATTCCGCAGCCGGTCCGCCACGAGGCCAAGCGCGCGCTGCTCAATTTCTTTGCCGTGGCGCTGGCGGGCTGCCGCACCGATCCGGTCGAGATCGCGCTGACGTCGCTCGCGGAGTTTTCCGATCGCCGGCAGGCGACCGTCATCGGCCGCCGCGAACGTATCGATGCGTTGAGCGCGGCCTTTCTCAATGCCGCCGGCGCCAATGTCTTCGATTTCTGCGACACGCATCTGCCGACCGTGATTCACCCGACCTCGCCGGTGGCGCCGGCGCTATTCGCGCTCGCCGAGCTGCGGCGCGTGACCGGGCCCGAGCTCCTCCTCGCCTTCATTCTCGGCTTCGAGGTGCAGTGCCGGATCGGCCGCGTCATTTCGCCCGGCCACTACGCCAAGGGCTGGCACATCACCTCGACCTGCGGCGTGTTCGGCGCCGCCACCGGCGCCGGCAAGCTCATCGGCCTCGACCAGCAGCGCGTGGTCTGGGCGCTCGGCAATGCGTCCACGCAGTCCGGCGGCCTGTGCGAGTGTCTCGGTTGGCCGGCCAAGAGCCTCAGCGTCGGCAATGCCGCGCGCAACGGCCTGTGGTCGGCGCTGCTCGCCGAGAAGGGCTTCGAGGGGCCGGCGGAGCCGATCGCCGGCGTGCAAGGCTTCATCAACGCGATGGCGGAGCCGCCGAGCTGGGCGTCGCTCACCGAAGGTTTCGGAGAGACCTGGGAGATCGCGCAGAACTCGATCAAGCCTTACCCTTGCGGCTTCGTGATCCATCCGTTTCTCGATTGCGTGCTGGACTGGCGGCGCCGACACCCGACCGAGGCGGTCGAGCGCGTGGTCGCGCGCGGCAATCCCCTGCTCAGCGACCGCACCGACCGTCCCGATATCTCGACCGGCCGCGAATCGCAGGTCAGCGTGCAGCATGCGCTGGCCGCCGCGCTGGTGCTCGGGCGGGCGGGGCTCGATCAATTCACCGACGCCTGCGCGCGCGATCCGGCGGTGATCGCGATGCGCCGCAAGGTCGAGGTGATCCGCGATCCGGCGATCGCCACCATTGCGGCGCAAGTCGAATTGTGGACGACCGACGGCAAGCAGCACAGCCTGTCGACCCCGGCGGCGCGCGGCAGCCCGTCCAATCCGATGAGCGACCAGGACATCGAGGACAAGCTCCGCACGGTTGCGGACGCGTGGCGTCCCGGCCACGACGTCGGGCCGCTGATCGACGCGGTCTGGACCTTGGAGGAAAGCAGCGACGTGTCGACGCTGCTGGCGCTGACCGTGCCGAGCGGCTGAGCGTCTGCGCACACACGATCTCGGTGTCATCCCCGCGCAAGCGGGGACCCATCGAGCAATTCGCCGATCCGTCGGCCTCGGCTTGCGCCGCGACCCATCGAGCAACACGGTCCGCTGCACCATCAGCCGCGGCTCGCGCCGCGACTCATCGAGCAACACAACCCCGCTGCGCCATGGGTCCCCGCTTGCGCGGGGACGACAGCCTTATTCACTTCACCGACACGTCGGCCTCGGTCGCCACCGCCTTCCAGATCGCAATGTCCTGCTTGATGAAGGCTGCGAACTCCTCGGGCGTGCTGCCGACCGGCTGCATGGCCTGCTTGACCAGCACGTCCTTGGTTTCGGGCTGCTGCAATGCCTTCACGATCTCGGCGTGGAGCTTGTTGATGACGTTCGGCGGCGTTTTCGCCGGCGCCAGGATGCCGTGCCACGCGAGCGCGTCGAAGCCCGGATAGCCGCTCTCCGCGATCGTGGGCAGGTCGGGCGCCACGGCCGAGCGCTGGGCGCTGGTCACCGCCAGCCCGCGCAAGGTGCCGGCCTGCAGATGCGGCAGCACGCTGACCGGATCGCTGAACACCATGGTGACTTGCCCGCCGATCAGGTCCGCCACCGCCAGCGCGGTCCCGCGATAGGGGATGTGGGTCATCTTCAGTCCGGCCTTGCTGCTGAACAGCTCGGTGACCAGGTGGTTGGCGGCGCCGATGCCGGTGGTCCCGTAGTTCAGCGCGCCCGGCTTGCTCTTCGCCAGAGCGACGAAGTCCTGCAGCGATTTGACCGGGAGCTTGGCGTTGACCGCCAGGATGTACGGATAGGCGGTGGTCATCGTGATCGGCGAGAAGTCCTTGATCGGATCGTAGCGCAGGTCCTTGTAGACCGCCGGATTGATCGAGATCGGCCCGGACTGGCCGAGCAGCAGCGTGTAGCCGTCGGGCTCGGCCTTCGCCACCATCTCGGTGCCGATGATGGCGCCGGCGCCGCCGCGGTTCTCGATCACGATCGGTCTGGCCGATGGTGTCGCTGACGCGCCGCGCCACGATGCGCGCAACCGTGTCGGCGCCGCCGCCCGGAGCGTACGGCACGATGAGGCGAACCGGCCGCGACGGGTACTCATCGGCGCGCGAGGAACCTACGCAACAAGATCCCGCCAACGCCAATGCGAGGGCGATGCGCCTCCAAAGTCCGTGCATTTCGTTTCCTTCCTCGACGGGTTTCTTGTTCTTCGATCAGACCGCAGCTTGCGGGCGCTCACACGTCCTTCGCCATCTCCCGCAGCTTGAACTTCTGCACCTTGCCGGTCGAGGTCTTCGGCAGCTCGGCGAACACCACGTAGCGCGGGCATTTGTAGCCGGCGAGGTTCTTGCGGCACCAGGCGATGAGCTCGTCGGTGGTGGCCTGCTGGCCGGGCTTGAGCTCGACGAAGGCGCACGGCGTCTCGCCCCATTTGTCGTCGGGCTTCGCCACCACGGCGGCGGCCTGCACGGCGGGATGCTTGTAGAGCGCGTCCTCGACCTCGATCGACGAGATGTTCTCGCCGCCCGAGATGATGATGTCCTTGGAGCGGTCCTTGAGCTGGATGTAGCCGTCGGGATGCATCACGCCGAGGTCGCCGGAGTGGAACCAGCCGCCCGCGAATGCCTTCTCGGTCGACGGCCTGTTCTTGAGGTAGCCCTTCATCACGATGTTGCCGCGGAACATGACCTCGCCCATGCTTTCGCCGTCGCGGGCGACCGGCGCCATGGTGTCGGGGTCGAGCACGTCGAGCGCTTCGAGCGGAACGTAGCGCACGCCCTGGCGCGCCTTCTTCGCCGCCTGCTCGGCGGGCGGCAGCGCGTTCCAGCCGCCGTGCCATTCGTTGGTGGTCGCCGGCCCGTAGGTTTCGGTCAGGCCGTAGACGTGCGTGACGTTGAAGCCCGCCTCCTTCATCGCCGCCAGCACGGCCTCGGGCGGCGGCGCCGCGGCGGTGAAGAACTCGACCACGTGCGGCAGCGGCTTCTTCTCCGCGGCGCGGCGCGTTGAGCAGGGTCGCCATCACGATCGGCGCGCCGCAGAGATGCGTCACCTTGTGGTCGGCGATGGCGTCGTACATCGCCGCGCGCGCGCACCTGGCGCAGGCACACATGGGTGCCGGCCACCACCGAGATCGTCCACGGAAAGCACCAGCCGTTGCAGTGGAACATCGGCAGCGTCCAGAGATAGACGCAGTGCTTGCCGAGGCTGCCGGTGAGCACGTTGCCGATCGCCAGCAGATAGGCGCCGCGATGATGATAGACCACGCCCTTGGGGTCGCCGGTGGTGCCCGACGTGTAGTTGAGCGAGATGGCGTCCCACTCGTCGTCGGGCATTTTCCAGGCGAAGCCCGGATCGCCGGCCTCGACGAAATCCTCGTACTCGATCGTGCCCAGCCGCTCGCCCGCGCCGGTGAATTCCGGATCGTCGTAGTCGACCACCAGCGGCTTCACCTTGGCGAGCGCGAGCGCCTCCTTCACCACCTTGGAGAATTCGCGGTCGGTGATCAGCACCTTGGTTTCGGCGTGATCGAACTGGAACGCGATCAGGGCGGCGTCGAGCCTGGTGTTGACGGTGTTGAGCACCGCGCCCGCCATCGGCACGCCGTAGTGGCATTCGAGCATCGCCGGCGTGTTGGCGAGCACGGCCGAGACGGTGTCGCCGCGCCCGATGCCGCGCTTGGCCAGCGCCGAGGCGAGCCGGCGCGCGCGCGCATAGAACTCGGCGTAGCTGGTGCGGCGGCCGCCATGGATGACGGCGGTGCGGTCGGGAAACACCGAGGCCGACCGCTCCAGGAAGGTCAGCGGCGTGAGCGGCTGGAAGTTCGCCGGGTTGCGGTCGAGATCGATGTCGTAGGGTGTCTTCGCCACGGCAGTCCTCGGCGGCGCTTGCGATGCAGCCGAGGAGCCTAGCCGAGAGGTGCGGACCCCATCAATCCGGTGTCATGCATCCGGTGTCTTGCGGCCAATTCAGCGGACCGGCACCGCGGGCGGGACCGGCATCCCCTTTTCGATCAGCACCGCGCGCAGACGATCGGGGTAATCGGTGATGATGCCGTCGACGCCGAGCGCGATGTGCCGCTCCATGTCGGGGCGCTGGTTGATGGTCCAGGGGATGAGCTTGAGGCCGAGCGATTTGGCCTCCGCAAAGGACGCGGTCGTGAAGGTGCGGTAGTGCGGCGACCAGACCGAGCAGCCGGCCGCGGCCACCAGCCGCGGCACCGAGCCGCCGTAGTCGTCGACGTCGAGCCCGGCCGTCCACGGCGACGCGCCCGGCTTGCCGCGCTGGATGGTATCCGGGTTGCCGCCATCGATGGTCAGGCAGACGCGCTCGATCTCCGGCGCGATGCGCCGCATGACCAGGAGCGTGCGCCAATCGAACGACTGCACGGTGACGCGTGCCGCAAATCCGGCCTCGCGCACCACGACCTCGCGCACCACCTGGGCGACCGCGGCCGCGAAGGTTTCGGGATCGGCCACGTCGGCGCCGGAGGTCGGGGTCAGCTTGGTCTCGATGTTGAAGCGGACATGGTCGGCCTTCAGCCGCCGCACCAGATCGAGCACCTCGGCCAAGCGTCGGGATGGTGGCGCCGTCGACCGGGCGCTGCTGCGGGAAGGTGGTCGCGTAGGACGTGCCCGGCTTCAGGCGGCCCACGTCGTAGCGCTTCAGCTCGGCCAAGCGTGAGCGAGCGGATCGCGGGGCCCTGCGCGTCGAGAAACTTGCCGTCGGGGCCGCGGGTGTGGTCGGGATTGAGATGCGTGTCGTGGCTCACCACCACGACGCCGTCCTTGGTGACGCCCAGGTCGAGCTCGAGCGTGGTCACGCCGATCGACAGCGCGGTCTCGAAGCCCGCGAGCGTATTCTCGGGCGCCAAGCCGCGCGCGCCGCGATGGCCCTGCAGGTCGAATGCGTAGCGCGGCCGTCAATGCCAGCAGGCTCCCCGCCACGATCGTGGGTCCGATGATCTTTGCCATGTGGACGCTCCGCTCGGGCCCGACCCCGACGTCACCGGACCCTTACGAGCACTCTGAGAAGCTATCATGACGCGCGCCCGCACGGGCGACGAAGGCCGGCTGATCAACGCTTGAGCAGCTCGTAGGTGCCCTGCCAGATCAAGGCGAGCGAGATGAAGAATACCAGCAGATAGGCGATCTTGTAGAACAGCTCGGTCGGGCGTGCGGCGCGCCACCCAGATGCCAAGGAAATTGCTGGCGACCGCGAGCGGCAGCAGCACGACCGAGGTCGCGAGATTGCGCGCGGAGAACTGGCCGAGCGCGAAATAGGGCGCGATCTTCATCACGTTCACCAGCGCGAAGAAGATGATGGTGGTGCCGATCAGCGTCGGCTTGTCGAGCCGCTGCGGCAGGATGTGGACCTGGTAGGGCGGGGCGCCGACCTGGATCAGGGTCGAGGTGAAGCCGGCGAGCGAGCCCCAGAACATGCCGAGCGGCACGCTCGGCCGGCGCGGCTGCGGTCGGCACTCTGCCGAGCCAGGTATAGAGCACGAAGCAGAGCCCGATCAGCCCGACCGTGATCGACACATAGGCGTTCGACACGTGGGCCGCATAGAGCCAGGCGGCGCCGACGCCGACCACCGCGCCCGGCAGCAGCACCTTCAGGTTCCAGGCGCTCCATTCGCGGCGGTAGATCCAGGACGAGATGACGTCCTGGATCAACAGGATCGGCAGCAGCACGGCGGCGGCCTGCAGCGGCGGCACGATGAGCGCCAGCAGCGGGGTCGAGATCATGCCGATGCCCGCGAAGCCGCCCTTGCCGAGGCCGAGCAAGATGATGGCGGGAATCGCGAGCAGATAGAACAGCGGGTCGGTGATCACGGCGGCTCGCGGGACAGCGGGAGAGGGCGTCCCCCGCGTAGATCCGGATCAAAGCCGACCAGCGCCGATCGCGCCACCCGGTTTTGTGCATGGCGGCATCGCGCGAGGTCAGCCCCGCAGCAACTCGGTGATTGAGCCGCGCATCAGCTCGATCGCGATCAGGAACATCAGCACGTAGACGATGCGGAAGAACAGCTCGGTCGGGGTGCGGCGGACGAGCCAGATGCCCGCATAGTTGGCGATCACCGCCGCCGGCAGCAGCGCGGCGCCGACCGCGAGGTTCTCCGACGGTCAGCTGGCCGATCGCCGCCATAGGCGGGAATCTTCATGACATTGCTGGCCGCGAACAGCATCGTGAGCGTGCCCACATAGGTGAGCTTGTCGAGCCGCTGCGGCAGCAGATGCATCTGCCAGGCCGGCCCGCCGGCATTGGCCAGCAAGGTGGTGAAGCCGCCGAGCGCCCCGAACACGATGCCGGTCGATCGTATTGGCGTGCGCGGCCAGGCGCGTCGAACCGCTGGCCGAGCCAGTGCCGCAGCACGAAGGCGGCGGCGATCAGCCCGATCGCCAGCCGGATGTGGGCGGCCGACAGCGCGGCCGCGACCAGCGTGGCGACGGCGATGCCCACCGCCATGCTGGGAATCATGATCTTCAGGTTCCAGGCGCTCCAGTCGCGCCGATAGGCCCAGATGGTGAGCGCGTCCTGCGCCAGCACGGTCGGCAGCAGGATCGCGGCGGCCTGCATCGGCGGCACCGTGAGCGCCATCAGCGGCAGCGCCATCACGCCGAGCCCGAAGAAGCCGCCCTTCGACAGCCCGAGCAGGCACACGCCGACCAGCGAGGCGGCCACGAACAGCGGATCTGACAAGCAGGTCCATCGGGCGAAGGTGGAGGTGAGGCGGCCGGGCGCGGCGATCAAAGCGCAGGCCGCGCGGCCGGCGCCAGCCTGTCGCCGCATGGCCGAATTGCCGAGGCCCGCGCGGCTTGCAAACACCGCGCATGCGGCTTCACAATGGCGGCAAGCAACGGTGATCCGAACGGAGGGGCGCCATGGATGCCCGCACGAGCCGCTATCACGACGTCTATGGGCGCTGGCAGCGCGACCCGGAAGGATTCTGGGCCGAGGCCGCCGCCGAGATCGACTGGATCGAGCCGGCCAAGCCGGTGTTCGACCCGACCGCCGGCGTCTACGGCCGCTGGTTCGTCGGCGGCGTCTGCAACACCTGCTGGAACGCGGTCGACCGCCACGTGATGGCGGGCCGCGGCCCGCAGCCGGCGATCATCTACGATTCTCCGCTCGCCGGGACGAAGCGCGTCATCACCTACGACCGGCTGCTGACCGAGACGCAGGTGCTCGCCGGCATGCTGCGGGATTTCGGCGTCGAGAAGGGCGACCGCGTCATCCTCTACATGCCGATGGTGCCGGAGGCGGTGATCGCGATGCTCGCCTGCGCGCGCATCGGCGCCGTCCACTCGGTGGTGTTCGGCGGCTTCGCCGCCAAGGAGCTGGCGACCCGCATCGACGACGCCAAGCCGAAGGTCATCCTGTCGGCGAGCTGCGGGCTCGAGCCCGGCCGCATCGTGCACTACAAGCCGCTGCTCGACGCGGCGATCGATCTCGCGAGCGCCAAGCCCGAGGCCTGCATCATCCTGCAGCGGCCGCAGGTCGAGGCGCCGATGGTGGCCGGCCGCGACCATGACTGGGCGAAGCCTGCGCGAGAAGGCGCTGGTCTGGGCGAAGTCGGCCTACGACTGCGTGCCGGTCGCGGCCACCGATCCGCTCTACATCCTCTACACGTCGGGCACGACCGGCATGCCCGAAGGGCGTGGTGCGCGACAACGGCGGCCACATGGTCGCGCTCAAATGGTCGATGAAGAACCTCTACGGCGTCGAGCCGGGCGAGGTCTGGTGGGCGGCCTCCGACGTCGGCTGGGTGGTCGGCCACAGCTACATCGTCTACGCGCCGCTGTTCCACGGCTGCACCTCGATCCTCTACGAGGGCAAGCCGGTGGGCACGCCCGACGCCGGCGCGTTCTGGCGCGTCATCGCCGAGCACGGCTGCGTCGCCATGTTCACCGCGCCGACCGCGTTCCGCGCCATCAAGAAGGAGGACCCGCAGGGCAAGTTCTTCGCGCAGTACGACCTGTCGAAATTCCGCACGCTGTTCCTCGCCGGCGAGCGCGCCGATCCCGACACCGTCGTCTGGGCCGAGAAGCTGCTCAAGAAGCCGGTGATCGATCACTGGTGGCAGACCGAGACCGGCTGGGCGATCGCCGGCAATCCGGTCGGGCTCGGCCAGCTTCCGGTCAAGCACGGCTCGGCCGGCGTGCCGATGCCGGGCTACGACGTGCGCGTCGTCGACGAGCAGTGCAAGGAGGTGGCGGCCAACCAGATGGGCTCGATCGTGGTCAAGCTGCCGCTGCCGCCGTCGTGCCTGCCGACGCTGTGGCAGCAGGACGAGCGCTTCACGGAGAGCTACCTCGCCGAGTTCCCCGGCTACTACAAGACCGCCGACGCCGGCTTCAAGGACGAGGACGGCTACCTCTACATCATGAGCCGCACCGACGACATCATCAACGTCGCCGGCCACCGGCTCTCGACCGGCGGCATGGAGGAGGTGCTCTCCGCGCACCAGGACGTCGCCGAATGCGCGGTGATCGGCATCGCCGACGCGCTCAAGGGCGAGGTGCCGTGCGGCTTCATCGTGCTCAAGGCCGGCGTCAACCGGCCGCCGACCGAGATCGAGAAGGAGTGCGTCGCGCTGGTGCGCGAGAAGATCGGCCCGGTCGCGGCCTTCAAGCTCGCGATCACGGTGGCGCGGCTGCCGAAGACGCGCTCGGGCAAGATCCTGCGCGGCACCATGAAGAAGATCGCCGACGGCGAGCCCTGGACCATGCCGGCGACGATCGACGATCCGGCGATCCTCGACGAGATCGGCGGGGCGCTGAAGGGGAAGGGCGTCGGAGCGTCGTAGCAGCCCGCCGGGTGGTCGAGCGATGCGATTTGCCGCGCAGCTTGCGGCTTGAAGCGGCCGGACGCCTGTGAAACGCTGAACGAAAGAAGCGCGCGTCCAAGCGCGCATCCACCAGGGAGGTCGAGTATGCTTGACTCCACGCGCGCGTACGCTTGCGCTTACGCCGGTCTGGCAGCGGTGCTCTGCGTTTCGCCCTGCGCGGCCCAGGACGTCGCCGATTTCTACAAGGGCAAGACCATCTCTGTCCTGATGGGGACGAATCCGGGCGGCAGCTACGATCTCTATGGCCGCGTCATCGCCGAGCACCTCGCCCGCCACATCCCGGGCAATCCGACCATCATCATGGAGCACATGCCGGGCGCCGGCGGCGTGATCGCCGGCAACCATATCTACGGTCCGGGGGCGCAGGATGGCACCAGGATACTGCTCTCCCACTCCATACCGCTGGCCGAGAAGCTGGAGCCGAAGGGCGTGCGTTTCGAATCGGCCAAGCTCCAGTGGCTCGGCACCTATGACGCCATCGCGCATACGATGGCCATCTGGCACGAGGCGCAAGTCAACACGATCGACGATCTCAGGACCAAGCCGCTCACCTTCGGCTCGTTCGCCAAGGCTCACCTGACCTACCAATGGCCCGCGATGACGAAGTACGTGCTCGGCACGAGCTTCAAGGTCATCACCGGCTACCGCAGCGGCAGCGATTGCAACCTGGCGATGGAGCGGGGCGAGATTCACGGCTGGGCCGCCTCCTGGGAGAATCTGGCCGGCACGCGGCCACAGTGGCTGACCGAGAAGAAGGTCTCGGTGCTGCTGTCGTTCACGCTCGAGCGCAAGAAGCAGATTCCGGACGTGCCGACGCTGCTCGAGCTGGCGCCGCCCGACAAGCGGGACATCGTGGAATTCCTCGCCGCCGGAACGCCGTTCGGCCGTGCCATGGCGGTGGGGCCGGGCGTGCCCGCGGATCGCGTCGCCGCGCTGCGCAAGGCGTTCGACGACGTCATGAAGGATCCGGCCTTCCTGGCCGACGCCAAGAAGCGCAACATCGACATCGATCCGCGCAACGCGGCCTACGCCCACGCCTTGGTCAACAAGATCACCTCCGCGCCCCCCGACCTGGTGACGCGCGTGAAGAAGGCGATCGGCGGAGGAGTAGCGGCGCTTCGTCATCGTCGGGTGAGGTGCAGTGCTGAGCGGACGGTGAGAACGCGAATCGTCGATTCAGTGCGGCGGATTTGACGTTCCTATCGTATTGCCGCGAGCCCGTCATAGGAACGTCAAATCCAAAGCCGCACTAAATCATAGAGTGCAGTGTCCCTTTGGTTCCGACGTTCGTAAAGTGCGTGCTGCAAGGTGATACGACGTCGGAACCGGGACACTAGCGGACGTTCACACCGATTCGAGCAACCAGCGTGACGCAGCAAGACGGCTTCCGCATCCGCGCGATGAGCGCCGACGACATGGCGCTCGCCGCCGACTGGGCGGCGGCGGAAGGCTGGAATCCGGGCGATGCGGACGCCCAATGCTTCGCCACCGTCGACCCGCAAGGCTTTCTCATCGGCGAGCTCGACGGCGCGGCGGCCGCGACCATCTCGTGCGTCAACTACGACGACCGCTTCTCCTTTCTCGGCTTCTACATCGTGCGGCCGGATCTGCGCGGCCGCGGCTACGGATTGCGCATCTGGAACGCGGCGATCGCGCATGCGGGCGCGCGCACGGTCGGCCTCGACGGCGTGGTGGCGCAGCAGGAGAACTACAAGAAGTCGGGATTCGTGCTCGCCTATCCGCAATATCCGCTATGGCGGCAGGGTCGCGGCGACGGCTGCGCCGCCGGCGGGCGTCGTTGCGCTGACGGATGTTGCGTTCGCGGCTCGTCGAGGCGGACGACGCCACGGTGTTTCCGGCGCCGCGCGCCGCATTCCTGCGCGCCTGGATCGGAACGCGCGGGCATGTCGGCCGCGCGCTCATGCGCGACGGCAGGCTCGCCGCCTGGGGCGTGATCCGCCCCTGCCGCACCGGCCACAAGATCGGGCCGCTGGTGGCGGACGACCGCGCCGCCGCGGAGGCCGTCTTCGGCGCGCTGGTGGCGGCGATCGGCGGCGGCCAAGGCTTGTCCGATCAGGTCTTTCTCGACGTCCCGAGCGTCAATCGCGACGCGGTGGCGCTGGCGCAGGGCCACGGGCTGGCGCCGGTGTTCGAGACCGCCCGCATGTATACCGGGCCGATCCGCCCGCTGCGGCTCGAGCGGGTCTTCGGCGTGACCACGTTCGAGCTCGGGTGATCCAAAGTTCAGCGAGAGCTTTACGACGTCTGCTCGATTTGAGATGCTTCGAGCAATTCCGACGCGGGAAGTCGTCGGCAACCTCAGGGGAGGAGAGACATGGCTCTTGGGACGTCCAAACCGGAATCGTCGGCACCGTGGATGCTGTCGCGCACCGATGGCGTGGCGGCGCAGTCGCAGGACGTGCTGCTGCTGCTGGGGCGCGTGCTGCTCGGCTGGATCTTCGTGCAAAGCGGCTGGCGCAAGCTCATGGACATCCCGGGCTTTGTCGCCACGATGCCGCGCCGGGGATTGCCGGATGTGCTGGGCTACATCGCCCCGCCGGTCGAGTTCATCGGCGGGGTCCTGATCCTGCTCGGGCTCGCCACCCGCTACTCCGCATTGCTGATCCTGCTGTTCACCATCGTCGCGACGTTCAGCTCGCACCGCTATTGGGACTTCACCGACGCGGCGCAACGCCAGCAGCAGCACACGCAGTTCTGGAAGAACGTCTCGATGATGGGCGGCCAGGTCCTGTTGTTCGTCACCGGCGCCGGCCGCTACTCGCTCGATCGGCTGCCTGATGCGCGCAGCCGGCGCCTAGCACGATTCGCCGCGAAAGGCGACGGCGTCACTCGCTCTTGGCGCCGCCGATCTGCTTGAGCTTGGCGAACACGGCGTCGACGTTGAGCTCCTCGCTCGGCTTCTTCTCCTCGGGCTCGGGCTCGCGCGGCCGGATGGTGGTCTCGGAGGCGGGCAGCAGGGTCGCGCCCTGCTCGCTGACGTCGACCGGCTTCTCCTTGGCGGCGCGGTGCACCTCGAGGTCGAGATCGATCTGCGAGCACAGGCCGAGCGTCACCGGGTCCATCGGCTGCAGGTTCGAGGCGTTCCAGTGGGTGCGCTCGCGGATCGCCTGGATGGTCGACTTGGTGGTGCCGACCAGCCGCATGATCTGGCTGTCCTTCAATTCGGGATGGTTGCGCACCAGCCAGAGGATGGCGTTCGGACGGTCCTGGCGGCGCGACACCGGCGTGTAGCGCGGGCCCTTCTTCTTCTTGGGCTCGGGCAGGCGCACCTTCGGATCGGAAATCTTGAGCTTGTAGCTCCGGTTGCTTCTCGGCCTTGTCGATCTCCTCGCGGCTGAGCTGGCCGGTGAGCACCGGGTCGAGGCCCTTGATGCCCTGGGCGGCGTCGCCGTCGGCGATCGCCTTCACCTCGAGCGGGTGCAGCTTGCAGAAATCGGCAACCTGATCGAACGAGAGCGCGGTGTTCTCCACCAGCCAGACGGCGGTCGCTTTCGGCATCAGGGGTGCTGCTACCATGGTAAATCTCCTCTGCGCTCCGCCCGCCCTCGTAGGCGAAGCCTTTGTCATCGATGATGACGGAAGTGGCCGGAATATAGGCACTGCCCAGCCTGGCCCGGCGCAACGGCGGCATTGACCGGCGATTCCGGACGCTTAGGCCGCGTCATCCCAGGGTCGGATCGAGCACGATCTTGCCCTGCGATTGCCCCGATTCGATCAGGCGGTGCGCCTCGGCCGCCCGCGACAGCGGCAGGATGCGCTCGATCTGGGCGGTGACCTTGCGCTCGGCCGCGGCGGCGAAGCATTTGGGCACGTCGGGCGGGTGATAGCCCGGCCGTCCCTTGATGGTGATCTGCTTGTGGTAGAGGTGCGCGAAGTCGACCGTGACGTTGGGCCCGGCATGCGCGCCGGCGGTCACCAGGCGGCCGCCGAATCCGATGGCGTGGAACGCCTTGCGGCAGCACCTTCGGGTTGGCGACGTTGTCGTAGAGCACGTCGACGCCCTTGCCGCCGGTGAAGCGCATCACCTCGGCCTGGATGTCGTGGGTGTTGTAGTTGACGCCGTGGTCGGCGCCGAGATCGAGGCCGAGCCGCACGCGCTCGTCCGAGCCGGCGGCCGCGATCACCTTGGCGCCGATCACGTTCTTGGCGATCTGGATGCCGATCGAGCCGAGATTGCCGCCGGCGCCCATGATCAGCACGGTCTCGCCGCGCTTGAGCTCGGCCACGTTGAACAGCAGGTTCCAGGCCGTCGGCACGTGCCGCATCACCACCGCCGCCTGGTGGAAGTCGAGCGCGTCCGGAAGCTCGACCGCCGCGCAGGCCGGCACCGCGACCATCTCGGCGAAGCCGCCCGGCCGCTTGATGCCCATCATGCCCAGCGGCCCGGCATAGCCTTCGCCGTCCTCCGCGCAGGTCTCGAGCGGCATGACCCCGGCGGCCGCGACCCGCATGCCCGTTCGCCACTTCGTGACCCGGGGCCCGACCGCATCGACGACGCCGGCGCAATCGACCCCCAGGATCAGCGGCAGCACCGGCCCGCGCGCGCCTTCGTTGCCGGCGCGCACGCTCACGTCGAGCACGCGATTGACGGTCGCGGCATGAATCCTGATGCGGATTTCGCCGTCGCCGGGCGCGGGATCCGGCACGTCCCGTACTTCGAGAACGTCCGGCGGACCGTACTGATGGATCACGATCGCTTTCATGCAGAGCCTGTTTTCTTGGGCGTCGGGGGGCGCACGCGAATGGCGAGTAGCGAATAGGGAATAGTGAAACGCTCACTTGCTATTCGCCATTCGCTACTCGCCATTCGCTCTTCTCAATCGACCCTCACCCTGGCGGACGAGCTCGATATGCGGCCCCATTGCACGAATAGCGAATAGCGAATAGCGAATAGAAAGGGCCTGCTTGCAACTCCCAATTCGCGACTCGCTATTCGCTTGGCTCGCCAAGGATGGGGCAGAACAAGATGCAAGAGAGCGACAAATACGCCTGCGCCGAGCTGATCCAGGCCTGGGGTTTCTATCGCGATCAGGGGAAGTGGCCGGAGCTGCTCGCGACCTTCGCGCCGGAGGGGCAGATTTCGGTCTCCTGGTTCAGCGGCGCTTCCGCGAATTCGTCGATCGTTGCCGCAGAAGCTTCGAGGCGGGGCAGCGCTCCAAGCATCACATCTTGCCCTCGACCGTGCGGGTCGACGGGCGAGCGCGCGGTCGCCGAGACCAACATCGTGATCCTGGTGCGCCAGAAGATCGGCGGCGTGCCGGTCGACATGACCTCCTACGCGCGCTTTCTCGATCGGCTGGAGCGCCGCGGCGGCCGCTGGGTGATCCTCGAGCGCACCGCCATCTACGAGCGGACCGGCTCGATCCGGTCGAGCCGTCGGAGGCCTTCGACCAGCTGTTCAAGACGACCGATCTCTCGATCTATCCGGAGCAGTACCGCTACATGGCGGCGCGCCTCGTCGCCGCGGGCCGCGCGCTCGCGCCGGTCGTCTATTGCGACGGCGCGCCGGAAACGACGCAGCTCTACGCGCGCTACGACGCCTGGCTCGGTGACACCTAGCGCAAAGAGATCATACTCCCAGCGGTGCAAGCTATCGGCCCGTCGCTTGACAGCGCGCGGGCGCAAGGCCATGTCGGATGTGGCGGCGAGGCCGCCGAACGAGGTTCCGACGACCATGTCCCAGCCCGCTGCGCCCGGCCAAAAGCCCCCGCTCAAGGTGCTGCTGTGCTCCCCGCGCGGCTTCTGCGCCGGCGTCGTGCGCGCCATCGACTCGGTCGAGCGGGCGCTCGCCCGCTACGGCGCGCCGGTCTACGTCCGGCACGAGATCGTCCACAACCGCTACGTGGTCGAGAGCCTCAAGGCCAAGGGCGCGATCTTCGTCGAGGAGCTCGACGAGATTCCCGATACCGACGCGCCGGTGATCTTTTCCGCCCACGGCGTGCCCGAAGTCGATTCCCGCAGGAGGCCAAGAAGCGCAACTTCTTCGCGCTCGACGCCACCTGTCCGCTGGTCACCAAGGTGCACCGCGAGGCCGAGATCCACCACAAGCGCGGGCGTGAGATCGTGCTGATCGGCCATGCCGGCCATCCCGAGGTGGTCGGCACGCTCGGCCAGCTGCCCGACCGGCGCCATCACGCTGGTGCAGTCGGTCGCCGAGGTGGCGGCCTTCGTCCCGCGCGATCCCGGCCAATCTCGCCTATGTGACGCAGACCACGCTGTCGGTCGACGACACCGCCGACATCGTCGCGGCGCTCAAGGCGCGCTTTCCGCACATCCACGGACCGCACAAGGAGGACATCTGCTACGCCACCACCAACCGCCAGGAGGTGGTCAAGAAGGTGGCGCCGATGGTCGAGGCGATGGTCGTGGTCGGCTCGCCCAATTCCTCCAACACGCAGCGGCTGAAGGAGGTGGCCGAGCGCGCCGGCTGTCCGCGCGCCGCGCTGGTGCAGCGCGCCGCAGGAGATCGACTGGTCGGTGTTCGGCTCGATCGCGAGCCTCGGCATCACCGCCGGCGCGTCGGCGCCCGAGGTCCTGGTCGAGGAGGTCATCGGCGCCTTCGCCGAGCGCTATGCGGTGAGCGTCGAGACCGTGACCACGGCGGAGGAGAGCATGTTCTTTCCGCTGCCGCGCGTGCTGAGGGAGACCGAGGCGGCGGAGTAAGCGATGGCCGTCTATACCGACGTCGCGGCGGAAGACCTCGCGGCCTTTCTCGCCGGCTACGACATCGGCGAGCTGCTCGCCTACAAGGGGATCGCCGAGGGGGTCGAGAACTCGAACTTCCTGGTCCACACCAGCCGCGGCTATTTCATCCTCACGCTCTACGAGCGCCGCGTCGCCGCCAAGGACCTGCCGTTCTTCCTCGGCCTGATGGAGCATCTGCACGGCCGCGGCATCACCTGCCCGCAGCCGGTCAAGAACAAGGCCGGCGAGGTGCTCGGCAAGGTCGCCGGCCGCCCGGCGGCGGTGATCACGTTTCTCGACGGCATGTGGATCCGCCGGCCGTCCGCGGCGCCATTGCGCGGCGCTGGGCGAGGCGCTGGCCAAGCTGCATCTCGCCGGGCTCGATTTCAAGCGCAGCCGCACCAATGCGCTGTCGGTCGAAGGCTGGCGGCCGCTCTACGAGAATTGCCGCGCGCGGGCGAACGAGGTGCAGCGCGACCTCGCAGGCGTTCCTCGCCGCCGAGCTGGCGCAGCTCGAGCGCGCCTGGCCGCGCGACCTGCCGCAGGGCGTGATCCATGCCGATCTGTTTCCCGACAACGTGTTCTTTCTCGGCGACAAGCTCTCCGGCGCTGATCGACTTCTACTTCGCCTGCACCGACGCGCTCGCCTACGACGTCGCCATCTGCCTCAATGCCTGGTGCTTCGAGACCGACCAGTCCTACAACGTGACCAAGGGCAGGAGCCTGCTGCAGGCCTATGCGGCGGTGCGGCCGCTGTCCGACGCGGAGCGCAACGCGCTGCCGTTGCTCGCCCGCGGCGCGGCCTTGCGCTTTCTGCTGACCCGGCTGGTCGACTGGTTCGACGTGCCGCCGGGCGCGCTGGTGCGGCCGAAGGATCCGCTGGAATATTATCGCAAGCTGCGCTTCCACCAGGCGGTCGCGAGCGTGCGGGATTACGGGATGACGGATGAGCGAGCGATCACGAGCGAGCCGCATGTCGTCGTCCACACCGACGGCGCCTGCTCGGGCAATCCCGGGCCGGGCGGCTGGGGCGCGATCCTGGCCTTCGGCGACCACAAGAAGGAGCTCAAGGGCGGCGAGGCGCACACCACCAACAACCGCATGGAGCTGATGGCGGCGATTGCGGCGCTCGAGGCGCTCAAGCGGCCCTGCCTGGTCGACATCCACACCGACAGCCAGTACGTGCGCAACGGCATCATGTCGTGGATCAACAATTGGAAGCGCAACGGCTGGCGCACCGCCGACAAGTCGCCGGTCAAGAACGTCGATCTGTGGAAGCGGCTCGACGCGGCGCTGGCGCAGCATCGCGTGCGCTGGCACTGGGTGAAGGGCCATGCCGGCCACGCGCTGAACGAGCGCGCCGACGAGCTGGCGCGCGAAGGCATCGCGGCGGTGCGGGCAGGCGCGCGCGGCGCGCTGTCGGCGGAGGAGCCGCCGAGCAAAAACCCTCTCCCCGCGAAACGGGGAGAGGGCCGCAAGGATCGCTAAATCGAACGCGAGCCGGTCACAGCTGCTTGAGCAGGGCGTCGCCGCCCGAGACCTCGACCTTGCCGGGCGCTTCCTCGATGTTGAGCTTCTTCACCACGCCGTCCTCGACCAGCATGGCATAGCGCTTCGAGCGCGTGCCGAGACCATTGCCCGAGCCGTCGAAGGTGAGGTCGATCGCCTTGGCGAATTCGCCGTTGCCGTCGGCCAGGAAATCGACCTTGTCGGCGCGCCGACGCCTTCTTCCAGGCGTCCATGACGAAGACGTCGTTGACGGCGGTGACCGCGATGGTGTTGACGCCCTTCGCCTTGATGGCGTCGGCGTTCTGCACGATCGACGGCACGTGCATCTTGTGGCAGGTGCCGGTGAAGGCGCCCGGGACCGCGAACAGCGCGACCTTCTTGCCCTTGAAGATCTCGTCGGTGGTCTTCCACGCCGGTCCTTCCGACGTCATCACGCGAAACTTCGCCTCGGGCAGTCGATCGCCGACCTTGATGGGCATGGTTGTCATCCTCTCGCTTGAACGGTTGAACCGTTGTTTACAGCCTCGCCCGCGCCGCCGGAATGTGCGGCCGCGCGGACCTGCCGGGCCTCAAGTTAACGTGCCCGGCGGATTAGTCGAGACGGGTCACGACCTCGATCGCCTCCGGTCCGGCGACCGCCGTGAGCGTGAGCTGCGCGCCTTGGAACTTGGCGCCCGGCGGCGCGCCGTCGCGCGCGAAGGCGAACCGATGCAAGCCCGCCGGCGCGCCGGCGATCGAGGGCCGGCAGCGGCAGCGCCCATTCCGGCGTCGGCCCCTCGGCGAACAAATCGGTGCCGGCAGGTCCGGCGACATCGACGACGATGCGCGGCGGCACGGCGCCGTCGTCGCGTCGGACCGAGCGGATGACGAGCGTTCCGTCCCTCGCCCGAGCGCGACCTTCTTCGGCACGCGCGCCTCGGCGGCGGCGAGCGCGGCGTCGTGCGACGACGTGCCGCCCGCCAGCGACCAGCTCGGCCTTCGCCTCGGCCGGCACGCACAGCTTCTCGCAGACCGCATAGTCGAGCTTGAGGCGCAGCGTCACCGGCTTGCCGCGGTCTTGCGGCGTGATCTGCAGCGGCAGGATCGAGGCTGCTGGTGTAGCCGATCGCGATCATGCCCTGCTTCCGGGATGCGCTGCGGCGCGGGCCAGAGCACCTCGACCGCCTTGACGTTCTTCGATCCCTGGAAGTCGAACCGCGGCGGCACGCCGGCGTCGCCCGGATAGCGCCAATAGGTGTGCCAGCCCGGCTTGAGCTTGATCTCGATGCCGGCGCGAATGACCGCGGCGCCGGCCGGCTGCGATCCCGCGATCAGCCGCACCGCGCTGCGCACGTCGCCGTCCCAGCGCGACGCGTCCTCGGCCGCCGTCGCGGCGCTCGTGCCGATGCAGCAGGCCGATCGCGCATGCGGTGGCCGGCCGTCGCAGGCGATCGATGCTGATCATGACGCTCGATCTATGGGTGAAACTTTTCGCGTGCCATTGAATTCATCGTGAGGAGACGCGTGATCGCACGAGGATGGTCCGGACGGATACTTGAAAAAGACACATATCCTCCTTTGATTCCCATCCGATGGTCAATTGTGGCGCAAAGCATGCATAAACTTTTCGCGGTTGGCATCGTTTGCAATCGGCGGGCAATCAGGTAGCATTTCGGCATGAAGTTCGGTCGCAAGACAGGCATGCAGGACGAGAAAGGCGCGGCCTCGACCGGCACCGGCAGCTACGCTCGACGCGCCCAGCCCGCCGCCGGCAGATCCAAGGCGCAGCGCCGGGGTGCCAAGCGCGGCTATCTCGACGGCCAGATGCTGATCGCGATGCCCATCGATGGGCGACGAGCGCTTCGCCCGCGCGGTGATCTATGTGTGCGCCCATTCGTCCGAGGGCGCGATGGGCATCATCGTCAACCAGCCGGCGCCGCATATCAGCTTTCCCGATCTCCTGGTGCAGCTCGAGGTGATCCCGGCCACCGACCTGATCCAGCTGCCGTCGCGCGCCGGCGGCGTGAAGGTGCTCAAGGGCGGCCCGGTCGACACCCAGCGCGGCTTCGTGCTGCATTCGGCCGACTTCTTCATCGAGAACTCGACGCTGCCGATCGACGAGGGCATCTGTCTCACCGCGACGCTCGATATCCTCAAGGCGATCGCGCGCGGGGAGGGACCGGCGAGCGCGATCCTCGCGCTGGGTTACGCCGGCTGGGCGCCGGGCCAGCTCGAGCAGGAGATCAACCAGAATGGCTGGCTGCATTGCACGGCGGATTCGGAGCTGATCTTCGGCCAGGACACCGACGGCAAATACGTCAAGGCGATGAAGAAGATCGGCATCGATCTCGGCATGCTCTCGAGCGAAGCCGGCCACGCGTAACGGCCGTGGCGCATCGCGGCTGTCACGCCAGCTCGGCGATCACGCATCTGAGGTCCGGTGTCGCCGGGTCGGCCGCGCGGATCGGCCGGAGGGGATTGCGATGATGCGCATTTTCGGCTTCACGATCTCGATCATCGCGACGCTGCTGGCGGCACCGGCCGGCGCGGCCGACATCAAGGTCATCTCGGCCGGCGCCGTGCGCGGCCTGATCGGCGGGATGATCGCGGACTATTCGCGGCAGACCGGGCACAAGTTCGACTTCAAGGTCGGCACCACCGGCCAATTGCGCGCCATCATCGCATCCGGCGAGCCGGCCGATCTGATCATCGCCTCGGCGCCGCTGATGGCGGAGCTCGAGCAGTCCGGAAAGATGCTGCCGGGCAAGCCGCGCCGATCTCGGGCGCGTCGGCATCGGCGTCGCCATCCGCGAGGGCGCGACCGCGCCCGACCTCGCGACGCCCGAGGCCTTCAAGCAGGCGCTCATCGCCGCGCGCTCGGTCGCCTACAGCGATCCGCGCGAGGGCGGGCAGTCCGGCATTCACCTCGCTCGGCGTGCTGGAGCGCTTCGGCATCGCCGACGTCGTCGCCAAGAAGGCGGTGCTCACCAATGGCGGCCACGCCGCGGTCGAGAAGGTCGCGCAGGGCGAAGCCGAGATCGCCGTCACCTTCATCAGCGAGATCGTTCGCGATCAAGGGCGCCCGGCTGGCCGCTCCGGTCCCGGAAGCGCTGCAGCTCTACTCGGTCTATGCCGCCGCGATCCCCGGCGAGCAGCACCGATCCGGCCGCCGCGCGCGCCTTCATCGCGGTGCTCGCCGGGCCGGCGATGGCGGAGCGCTGGAAGGCGGCGGGCTTCGAGCCGCCGAAGTAGCGCAAGGGCGCAGGCGACCTACTTGGCCTGCGCGGCATGCCGCCGGACCGTGACGGTGTCGCCGATCTCGAAGCACATGAGGTCCTCGCCGACCTCGAGCGGCCCGCCATAGGTGGTCCGGGTCTCGGCGACGAGATCGTCGACCGACACCGGCGGGATGTCCTTGCTGGCGAGAAATACCAGATGCGTGTAGGCGGCGAGCTTCGGCTTCGTTTGCGCGAACACCTCGCCGGCTTCGCGCGGCGTCGTGTGATGCGCGACGATTCGCTGGATATAGGCCTCTTGCATCAATTGCGGTCGCGCGGCCGCCACCTCGTGGACGAGCAGATCGGCGCCGGCGCCGTATTTGATGACATTGCGATTGTAGCGGGTGTCGCCCGAGATCACGGCGGCGCGCCCGCCATATTCGATGCGATAGCCGTAGGCCGGCTTGATCACGTCGCCGTGGTCGACCTCGAACGCAATCACCTTGACGCCGTTGCGCTCGAACACCACGCCGTCCCGGTCGAACTCGGCGACCTCGACCGCGATGCCGGCGCGCGAAAGCTTCTCGTCGGCGATCCGGATCTGGATGTCGAGCGCATAGGCCTGCTCGAGGTGCGACATCAGGGTCTTGGCGCCGACCGGCCCGATCACGCGGAACGGCGAGGTCCGGGTGCCGAAATGGGACTGCAGCCAGCCGGTGAGCCAGACGTCGGGAATTCCCGAGGTGTGATCCGAATGGTAATGCGTCAGCAGCAATGCATCGATCCGGCCCAATGGCACATCGAGCTGGTAGAGCCGGATGGCGGCGCCGCGGCCGGCGTCGATCAGCAGCTTCTGGTCGCCGGCTTCGATCAGCGTGCTCGGTCCGAAGCGATGCGGGCTCGGGATCGGCACGCCGGTCCCGAGCAGCGTGACCTTGAAATCGTTCGCCGCACTCATTGGTGCATTTTCATCCCGGAGTCCTTGACCACCTTCTCCCAGTAGGCGAGCTGCGAGCCGACGAACGTCGCCGAACTCGGCGGGTGACCCGCCGGCGGGCTCGGCGCCGAGCTTCGCCATTGCCTCACGCACGCCGGGTTTCGCCAGCGCCTTGTTGATGGCCGCATTCAACCGAGCGACGAGGTCGCCCGGGCGTACCTCTCTTCACGAGATATCCGACCCAATCCTGCACGATCAGCTCCGGGAATCCCTCCTCGACCACCGTCGGGACATCCTTGAGGGTCGGAAGCCGCGTCGGCGCCGCGACCGCGAGCGCGCGCAACCGTCCGGTGGCGATCAGGTCGAGCACCGGCAGCGTGGTGACGAACTGGTACTGATTTATGCCGCCGAGCAGATCGGCGATGGCGCGCGGGAGCGCCGGATAGGGCACATGGGTGGCGCGCACGCCGGTGCGCAGCTTGAACAGCTCGCCGGCGAGATGCGCCGGCGTTCCGAAGCCGCCGGACGAGAACGTGAGCTTGTCCGGTTGACTCTTCAGCAGGGCGACAAGCTCCGGCAGCGACCTGGCCGGAACCGAGGGGTGAACCACCAGGACGTTGTACGAGGTCGAGAGCTTGATCACCGGGGCAAAATCGGTGTCGAGCCGATAGCCGACGTTGGGAAGCAGCACCGGGGCAACCATTCCGGGCAGGCTCGTCGAGATGATCGTATAGCCGTCCGCCGGCTGTTTGAGAACCTCGCCGCCGGCAATCGTCTGCATTGCGCCGGGCTTGTTCTCCACCACGATGCGCCAGCCTTCGCTTTCGCCAAGCTCGTTCGCAACGATGCGGCTGATGGTGTCCGGCGGCGTGCCCGCAGCGCCCGCGACCACGATGCGGATCATGCTCGATGGATACGGCTGCGCGCCGGCGGGCGATGGCATCGCGATCGCAACGAGCGCGAGCAGCACGAGGCCCGCTGGCGACAGGTGACGAAACAGGCGCGTGGCCATCTCTTCCTCCTCCTCGGCGAGCTTCGATCAAGGATACAGACATTTTGACGCAGGCCGTGCAAGCATTGTCCGCGCCGCAGTACTGACCGAACCGCGTGCGCCATGGCGAGACGGTGGTGACGTGTTAGACTGCGCGATCGAAGACCTCGGAGAGTCCGGAGAAAAAGCATGAAGCGGCTTCGCGCTGCCCTCGCCACCGCCGTGTTGATGATGTCGACGGCGGCAACGGCCGATGAATGGCCGTCCCGTCCGGTGCGCATGGTCAACACCTTCGCGGCCGGCGGCACCGCCGACGTCCTCACGCGTCTGGTGGCCGACCATCTGACCGTCGCCTTCAAGCAGCAGTTCTTCGTCGAGACCCGCGCCGGCGCCGGCGGCGCCATCGGCGTGCAGTCGGTGGCGAGCTCTCCGCCCGACGGCTACAATTTCGCGCTCACCAACATCACCCACCTGGTGCTGCTGCCGATCAGCAATCCCAAGCTCGGCTACGACCCGCACCGCGATCTCACCAACATCGCATTCGTCGCCGGCGCCCCGATCATGCTGTCGGTGAATGCGGCGAGCGGCGTGCGCACCTTCAAGGACTTCATCGCGCATGCCAACAAGGCCCGAGCCCGCTGACCTATTCGTCGTCCGGCGTCGGCAGCTCGGGACAACTGGTGGCCGAGTTGTTCGCCCAACAGGCCAAGATCAGGATCGAGCACGTGCCCTACAAGGGCGCCTCGCAAGGCCTCATGGACCTGGTCGCCGGTCACATCTTTTTCTCGGCGCAGACGGTGTCGTCGTCGGCCGCGCAGGTGCGCGCCGGCGCGCTCAATGCGATCGTGCACTCGCATACCGCCCGGCTTCCCGATTTCCCGGACGTGCCGACCTTCAAGGAAATGGGAATCGACCTCGTCGCCACCACCTGGTTCACCATCTCGGGACCGGCGAAGCTCCCCGACGACATCGTGCAGAAGATGAATCGCGAGATCATCCGTGCCGTGTCCAAGCCGGAAGTGCAGCAGCGCCTGCGCCAGGACGGCTTGATCGCCGAGACCATGTCGGTCGAGGAATTGAAGCGATACATCAACGCCGAGACCGCGCGCTGGAAGCCGGTGCTCGAGCAGCTGGGACTGATCGGCAAGTGATGCGGACACGGACGAGGAAAGGGCGCATGACCTCGGTTGCGACGTGGCTGGTCGCCAAGCTCGCGCTCCTCGCGCTGATCGGCCCGGCCTTCGCTCAGGATTTTCCATCCCGCGCGGTGCGCATCCTGGTGCCCTATTCGGCCGGGGGGACGAGCGACACGGCCTCCCGCCTGGTCAGCGAGCCGCTCGGCCGCCATCTTGGCCAATCGGTCTATGTCGAGAACCGGGGCGGAGCCGGAGGGCTGACGGCGACCGAGGCGTTCTTCCATATGCCCGCCGACGGCTACACGCTGCTGCTGGGCGCCGTCGGCCCGTTCGCGATCATTCCGCCGACCAAGCCGGTCTCCTATTCGGTCGAGCGCGATGTCGTCCCGCTCGGCACGATCTGGCGCTCGCCGCAATTGTTCGCCGTCAATCCGAAGCTCGGCATCAGGACGATGGCCGAGCTCGTCGCGCATGCGCGGGCCAATCCCGGCAAGGTCCTGCTCGGCTCCGCCGGCGTGGGCGCGCTGACGCACCTGTCGATCGAGCTGCTGAAGCGCGAGGCGAAGCTCGACCTCGCTCACGTCCCGTTTCGCAGCACCGGGGGAACGCTGCCGGCGCTGATCGGCGGCCACATCGATGCGGCGTTCGGCGACGTCTCGGTGCTGGCCTCCTATGTGCAGGCGGGGACGATCACCGCGCTGGCGATCGCGGCGCCGCAGCGCTCGCCGCTGTTGCCCGAATTGATCACGATGGCCGAAGCCGGCCTGCCCAATATCGAGGCCGAGAACTGGTACGGCCTGGTGGTCTCCTCTCGCACCCCGGCGCCTGCGCTCGCGCGACTGAAAGCCGCGGTGCTCGCGACGCAGAATGATCCGGCCTACCGCGAGAGCCTCGTCAAGCAGGGAACCAGCGCCGGCGAGCCGGGCGCTGACAGCTTCGACAAGTTGATCCAGAAGGAAATCGCGAGGTGGAAGCCGATCGTCACGGCTCCCGGCTTCAAGATCGAATAGGGCATTCGGCGAACCATCATGGAAGACGTCACCATCTCGGACCCGTCGCCTCGGCCCACGGCTGTGCATGCGGGCGCGCGTTGGAAGGACCTGCGCGAGTGGCTTGCGCTGGTGGAAGAGCACCGGTCGCTGCTGCGGATCACCGGCGAGGTCGATCCCAACGAGGAGCTGTCGGCCATCACCTTCATGGCCACGCGCAATCGGGTGTCGCCCGCGCTCCTGTTCGACAAGTTCCCGAACAATCCGCTCAACGCGCGCGTGCTCTCGAACATGCTGGGCGCCAGCAAGCAGCGCTACGCGCTCGCGGTCGGGCTCGACCCCGAGTCTCTCGATCCTGGAGATGGTGGCGGCGACGCGCCAGATCACCAAGAAGCGAATTCCCCCGGTCTGGATCCCGCGCGAGGACGCGCCGGTCAACGAGGTCGTGCTGCGCGGAAGCGAGATCGATTTGACGCGCCTGCCGGTGCCGACGTTCTGGCCGGCTGACGGCGGTCCCTTTATCGGGACCGGCGGCATCACCATCACGGCCAATCCGACGTCGGGACGGCTCAACGTCGGCTGCTATCGCCAGCAGCTCTATTCGGCCACGCGCATCGGATTGAACTTCGTGCCGGGGCGTCACGGCGAGGTCGATTGCCAGGCCCAATGGGCGCAGGGCAAGCCGTGCGAGATCGTCGCCGCGTTCGGCATCGACCCGGTGCTGTTCATGGTCGCCGGCATGCGCTTCGGTCCCGACGAGTCCGAGCTGGACGCCGCCGGCGGCATCATGGGACATCCGGTGGAATTGACCGAAGCCGAGTATGTCAGCCTGCCGATCCCGGCGCGCGCCGAGATCGTGATCGAAGGACTTGCGCACGCGGGCGACCTGGAGACGGAAGGCCCGCTCGGAGAGTTTCACGGCTTCTACAGCGGCGCCGCGGCCCGCAAGCCGGTGATCGAGGTCAAGGCGGTTCATCTTCGCAGATCGCCGATCATGACGACGGCGCTGATGGCGACCTATCCGTCCTGCGAGATCGGCGAATATCAGTCGATCATGCGCGCCGCCCGCATCCTCGACGATCTCGACCGCATCGGCATCCCGGGGATCAAGGGCGTCTATTGTCACCCGGCCGCCGCCTCCGGCAACTGCATGGCGGTCGTGTCGCTGCAGCAGATGTATCCGGGCCATGCCGCGCAGGCGCTCGCGCTGACGGCGCAGTGCCCGACGGCGTCGTACTACACCAAGTGGATCATCGCGGTGGACGACGACGTCGACCCGACCAACTTCGACGAGGTGGTGTGGGCCTTGAGCACGCGCTGCAATCCGAGCGAGGACCTCGACGTGCTGCGCAAGACGATGTCGTTCCGTGCCGACCCGAGCCTCGCGCCCGACGCCAAGCCCTATGGCTCGAAGGTGCTGGTCGACGCCTGCACGCCGTATCGCTACCGCCAGCAATCGCCGATCAGGACGTTCCTGCGGCGCAGCACCTATGCGCGCGTGACGCAGCGCTGGTCCGAGCTCGGGCTGCCGGACCGCCCGCCGTCGCTCGCGACAATTCTACGACGATTCAACCGCCGCCGACTGACGCGCCAAACCACGGGCGAGGGTTGGGAACCTACTGGACGATCCGCTTGCGCGGCGTCTCGCTCTGCTCGCGCGAGCTTTCCGCCTGCAGCAGCGCGCGCGCCGCATCGGCGGTCATCGGCTCGCCGAAGTGGTAGCCCTGCGCGTATTCGCAGCCGAGCTGGTAGAGCTCGACCGCGTCCGAGTCGGTCTCGGCGCCTTCCGCCACCACCTCCATGCCGAGGTCGTGGGCGAGCGAGACGATCGAGCGCAGGATCACCGGGCGAGTGCCCTTGCCGTTGGTGCGCACGAACGACTGGTCGATCTTGATGGTGTCGAACGGGAAGCGCTGCAGGTAGGCGAGCGAGGAATGGCCGGTGCCGAAATCGTCGAGCGCGAGGCCGGCGCCGAGCTCGCGGATGCGGGTGAGCATCTGCGCCGCGTGCTCGGGGTTCTCCATCACCAGCAACTCGGTGAGCTCGAGCTTGAGCGTGCCGCGGGCGAGCCCGGAGCGCGCGATCACGGTGCGCAGATCGTGGATCAGGTCCTGGCGCAGCAATTGCCGCGACGAGATGTTGACGCTGGCGAACACCGGCTCGCGCTGGCGCACCGTGCGCTGCCAGCTGCGCGAGCTGCTTGGCGGTGCGCTCCAGCACGAACATGCCGAGATCGACGATGAGGCCGATCTCCTCGGCGATCGCGATGAATTCCGACGGCGAGGTGCGGCCCATCTTGGGATGGTCCCAGCGCGCCAGCGCCTCGAAGCCGGCGACCGAGCGGTCCTCCAGCCGCACGATCGGCTGGTAGAGGATGGTGATCTCGTCGCGCTCGAGCGCGCGGCGCAGCTCCAATTCGAGCGTGAGGCGGTCGGTCTTGCGCGCGCGCATCGACGGCTTGAACACCTCGATGCGGTCGCCGCCGATGCGCTTGGCGTGGTACATCGCGAGCTCGGCGTCCTTGAGCACCTCCTCGGTGCGGTTCGGCTGGCCGTCGCTGAGCGCCAGCCCGATCGAGGCGGTCAGGAAGATCTCGCGGTCGTTGAAGGTGATCGGCGCGCGCAGTCCTTTGCGCAGCGTCTCGGCGAAGGCGATGATGCGCTCCGAACTCCTTCTCGGACAGCAGGATCAGCGCGAACTGGTCGCCGGAGAGCCGCGCCAGCGTGTCCTGCGGCTTCAGCAGCCGTCCGAGCCGCCGCGCCAGGGTGAGCAGGATCGAATCGCCGACCGCGATGCCGACCGAATCGTTGACCTGCTTGAAGCGGTCGAGATCGATCACGATCACGGTCGGCTTGATCGCCGGGTCGGCCTTGGCGAAGTTGAGCACCGCCTCGAGCCGATCGAGGAACAGCTCGCGATTGGGCAGGCCGGTCAGGTTGTCGTGCACCGCGTCGTGCAGCAGGCGCTCCTCGGCGTTCTTGAACTCGGTGACGTCGGTGAGCGTGCCGACCAGCCGCACCACCTCGCCGTCGGAGCCGACCACCGGCCGCGCCTTGAGGGCGAACCAGAGATAATGGCCGTCGGGCGTGCGCAGCCGGAAGTCCTGGGTCAGGCGCCCGCGCCGTTGCTCGAGCACGCTGTCGAGCGCGGCGCGGAAGCGGTCGCGGTCGAGCGGATGCAGCACGTCGAGCCAGCGCGCCGCCGGGCCTTCCAGCGTGCCGCGCTTGAGGCCGAGCAGCGCCTCGGTCTCGGGGCTGGTGTAGACCTTGTCGGCGGACACGTCCCAGTCCCAGATCATGTCGCCGGCGCCGGTCAGCGCCAGCGCGCGGCGCTCGACGTCGGAGACGATGCCGGTGGTCACGCCGCCCGCGAAGGCGTGCTGCATCACCGTGAAGCCGATCAGCATCACGATCAGCACCAGGCCGCCGAGCAGCGCCGGGCCGACGATGTCGTTGGTCAGCACCCCCATGACGGCGAGCGCGGCCGCGATCACCCAGACCACGAGCAGGAGCCAGGTCGGGATCAGCAGCACGGCGCGATCGAAGCCGTGGAACGAAAGATAGATCACGACGCCGAAGCCGAGCACCGCCACCGCCAGCAGCGAGACGCGCGCGATGCCGGAGGCGACCGAGGGGTCGAACAGCGCGAGCGCGACCAGCGCGGCCAGGAACGCGAGCCAGCCCATCGTGATGTGGGCGTAGCGCACGTGCCAGCGGCTGAGATTGAGATAGGCGAACAGGAACACCACCAAGGTCGCCGCCAGGATCGCCTCGCCGGACGCGCGCCACACCCGCTCGGCGCCGGCCGACATGTCGAACACCTTGCCCCAGAAGCCGAAGTCGATGCCGATATAGACCAGCACCGCCCAGCCGAGCGCGGCGGCGGCCGGGAACATGACGCTGCCCTTGACCACGAACAGGATGGTCAGGAACAGCGCCAGCAGGCCGGCGATGCCGATGACGATGCCGTGGTAGAGCGTGATGCTGTTGATCTTGTCCTTGTAGGCTTCCGGCTGCCACAGATAGAGCTGGTTGAGCTTGTCGGTGCGCAACTCGAGCACGTAGGTCATGACGCCGCCGGGATCGAGCGTGACGCGGAAGATGTCGGCGGTCGCGCTGTCCTGGCGCTCCGGGCGCTCGCCGCTCGAGGTGATGTTGGCGACGCGCGACAGTCCGAGATCGGGCCACAGCACGCCCGAGCCCACCATGCGGTAATGCGGCACGACGATCAGGCGCTCGATCTGCTCGTCGCCGGAATTGGCGAGCGCGAACACCGCCCAGTTGGTGTTGCCTTCGCGCGCACGCACGTCCATGCGGCGGATGATGCCGTCGGGTCCCGGTGCGGCCGAAACGAGGATGCGGCCGTCCTCGCTGCGATGGCGCTCGGCGGCGTCGGTGAGGTCGATCGCCGAGGCGTCGGGCCGCACGTTGATCGCCTCGACCGCCCATGCGGGCACGCTGCCGACCAACACAATGGCCAGCATCGCCATCCGGCAGACGGCGCGGACGAAACTCAACCGACGACCTCCCGGCTCCACCCCTGTCGACCCCCTGCTGGGCTTCGCCGAGCGGCGCAGTCCCGCGAGCCGGCCTCCAAGTTAGCCAACTTTACGCCCATTTCGCGGCTTGTACGAGCCGCCACGGGCTTCGAGGGTCTCGCCAAGCAGTAGCCGAGGGGACAAGAAAGGGCAAGAATTTCAAGCTGTTGCGACGCTGGTACAAGTTTCGATGATTAACGCCCGCGTTCCGCGGGCGAGCAATCGGATCAGCGGCACGGTCCCGCGGCGATAGCCGCGGACCGGGCGAGAAATCGGCGCGTAGCGCAAGCTCAAGGCGCCCACCGCCGCCAGCCGGCGCGCGCTGCGCGCCAGAACGGCCGGTCGCAGGCTCCCGTCGCGGTCGGCGGCGAGCACCGCGTCCATCATCGCGAAGTATTGCGCCGGGTCATAGGCGATCAGGAGCAGGTCGACCCCGGCATTGAGCGCCGCGACGCTCGCCGCGGCGATCCCCTCCCTGCTGCCATAGACCGCGTCCATGCTGAAATCGTCGGTGATCAGTATCGCCGTCATGGCCCCAATCGTTGCGCAGTAGGCTCGACGACGACGGCTTCCGAGAATGAAACCGGCCGCTCCGCATCGAGCGCAGTGAGCCGGGCATGGCTCAGCATGGTGAATGTGCTCGTCGCCCATGAGGGCGCGGAAGGGAACCAGTCGCTGCGCTCCAGCTCGGCGAGCGGAACGCGCAGGTGGCCGGCCTCGACATGGGTGTCCTCGAACACGCCGCCGAGCCCGGGGAAATGCTTCAAGGTGCAGCGCACGCCCGCTTTCCGCAGGCCGAGGCAGTAGTGCCGGGCGATGTCGGTGACGATCGCCGGGTCACCCGAGATCGCGCGCTCTCGGATGCGGGTGTGGCGGTCGTTCGGATTGACCAGGTTCCTGTTGAGATCGACGACCGGCGCAAAATTCAGATTGACCCCGAGGCCCGCCAGCGCGCGACCTTGCGCCAAGCCGTACTCGTGCGCCGCGGCGTTGCGCGCGGCTTCGTCCGCATGCTGGTCGACGACCGACGAGATCGGCGGCTGCCGTGGCAACGGCGGCGACAGGCGCGACACCGCACCGCCTTCCTGGTCGGTGGCGATCAAGAGCGGGGGCAGGCCCTGACGCCGGCGGGTGTCCTGCCACGACGCGATTTGTCCGCGGACAGCGTCGGCCGAAAGTCCTTCGACATTGCGAGCGCCGATGAACACGCCGCCGACGGCGCGACGGTCGAGCAAGCGCTGGAGCTCCGCTGGATCGCGATAGCCGACGACGAAATGCCGGCCGAGCAATTCCAACCGCGCCGGATCGGCGGCAAGCACTCGCCCGCGCACCCATTGGAACCGGGCTTCGAGCAACAGCGTGACGGTGAAAACCGCACCGGCGGCCATCAGCACCGCGATACTGGCCGCGCGGCCGATCAAGCGTTGCGGCGCCGTCCGCAGCATCCACGCGTCGATGGCGATCAACAGCAGCGGCACCGCGATCAGCACGAACAGCGCCAGCGGCCGATGGCCTGCCAGCAGCGGCGAGCGCCAGCCGATCGCGAACGGCAGCAATGCAACCGCAATGGCGAGCCTGACGACAGTGAGGCCGAGCGCAACGCGCTGACGCCAATCGGTCGGCAATCAGACCACCACCAGCACGATCTTGCCGATATGCGCGCTCGTTTCCATGCGGGCATGCGCGGCGGCCGCCTGCGCGAGCGGGAAGGTGCTGTCGATCAGGGGTTTCACCTTGCCGGCGGCAATCAGCGGCAGGACGTTCTTTTCGACTGCGCGCGCGATCGCCGCCTTGTCGGGGATCGAGCGCGCGCGCAGCGTCGAGCCCGTGTGGGTGAGGCGCTTGAACATGATGCGGCGGAAATCGACCGTCGCCTTCGGGCTCGCTTGGAAGGCGATCTGCACCACGCGTCCCTCGACGGCGGCGGCCTCGTAATTGCGCGCGATGTAGTCGCCGCCGATCATGTCGAGGATCACGTCGGCGCCCTTGCCGTCGGTCGCCGCCTTGGTCGCGGCGACGAAATCTTCGGTCTTGTAGTTAACGGCGACGGCGGCGCCGAGCTTGCGGCAGGCCGCCAGTTTCTCGGGCGAGCCGGCGGTCGTGATCACGCGTGCGCCGAGCTCCCTGGCGAGCTGGATCGCGGTGGTGCCGATCCCCGAAGAGCCGCCGTGGACCAGGAGCGTCTCGCCGCGCTTGAGCGCGCCCCGCTCGAACGCGTTGTGCCACACCGTGAAGAAGGTTTCGGGGATCGCGGCGGCTTCGATGAGCGTCAGCCCCGGCGGCACCGGAAGGCAATGACTTTCGTGCGCCGGGCAATACTCGGCGTAGCCGCCGCCGACCACCAGCGCCATGACCTTGTCGCCGCGCGTCCATCGCGTCACGCCGGCGCCGAGCGCCACCACCTCGCCGGCAATCTCGAGCCCCGGGATGTCGGACGCGCCCTCGGGCGGCGGATAGAGGCCCTGGCGCTGCATCACGTCGGGCCGGTTGACGCCGGCGGCCGCGACCTTCACCAGCACCTCGCCCTCGGCCGGCTGCGGCAGCGGCCGTTGCTCCACGGCGAGCATCTCGGGCCCGCCGGGCGCGCGAATGCCGATCACGGTCATCTGGGCAGGCAATGCGGGCATGGAACCGGTCCTTGAGCTGGAAAGGCGCTTGTCTAATGGGCGTCCGCGCGTGTGACAACCGCGGCCGACGACGGGTATTTTTCAAGGGACGACCAAGACGGAGGCCCGCGATGCCGGCAATCGACGATGAGGATCGCCCGAAGAAGAAGATCACGCACGAGATCGGGCAGGAGCTCGCGCTGCTTTCGGTCAAGGAGATCGACGAGCGCGTGGCGCTGCTCAAGGAGGAGATCGCCCGGCTCGAGGCGGCCAAAGCCGGCAAGCAGGCGTCCCGCAACGTCGCCGACACATTCTTCAAAAAATGAGCTTCGACAGGCACTTACGGCCGCGCGCCCAAACGGTAAATTGGCGCCTGCCGGGTCGCCTGCAAAATTCTTAAAGCCCTTAACGTGTTGTTAAGCTTTCTCGATCATTACTCTGATTGTCCATCTTCTGGACATTGAGTGGCTCCTGTCCACTCTGTTTGACGCCTCCCTGTTTAAACTTTGAGCCGCCGGCAACGGCGGCTCCTTTTTTCGTTTTTCTGTCCCGTTTTTGGACGATTGACGGGCAAATGACATTCCGAGTGGCGTTTCGCGCCCGATCGTCATCGCTCCGTCATCGGATACCGTGGCCCTCGCGGCAACTATGTCTTAAGCTTTGCGTCGCGGGCGCTGGACAGGGGGGCTTGGCCGCGCGATGCTGGGTCGCCTCGCCAGGGGCTGGCGCAAGATTAATAATGTGTTTGTAGGCGTGAGGCGTAAGCGATGTCCGAGAAGTCGCTCAACGAGGCCGTGTCGTTCGGGGAAAGGCTCGCGAGCTCACAGGCCTTCACCGACCTGTTCCGCGACGGCATGGCGCTGGTCGAGGAGACCGCGGCCTATCTCGACGGTCCCGGCCGCAAGGAATCCAAGAGGCTCGAGCGCTCCGGCGCGCTCGCCTACGCGACCGAAAGCATGCGGCTGACCACGCGGCTGATGCAGCTCGCGTCCTGGCTGCTGCTGCACCGCGCGGTCAAGGAAGGCGAGATGTCGCTCGCCCAGGCCAACAAGGAAAAGGCCAAGGTCAAGCTCTCGGCCGGCGAGCATGGCGACGAGCAGAACGTCAGGCTGTTGCCCGAGAGCCTGCGCGCACTGATCCTGCGCTCCAAGGAGCTCCAAAGCGCGGTGCGCCGGCTCGACGCGACCATCCACGCCGCTCCGGACCGCGGCGCGCAGCAATATCGGCAATCCGGTGGAACGGCAGCTCGGCTTGCTCAAGGCCGCCTTCGAGCAGGACGCGTAGCCGCCGCCAGCGGAACGTGCCCATGACAAAACCCCCGCGCGAGCGGGGGTTTGTCGTTTGCAAGCAAGCGCAGCCGCTATTTCTTGAGCCCGAGGCCCGCGAACTTCTTCTGGAACCGCGAGAGACGCCCGCCGCGGTCGAGGAGTTGCTGCTGCCCGCCGGTCCAGGCCGGGTGCGATTTGGGGTCGATGTCGAGGCGCATCGTGTCGCCCTCCTTGCCCCAGGTGGTGCGGGTGGTGAATTCGGTGCCGTCGGTCATGACGATCTTGACGGTGTGGTAGTCCGGGTGAAGGTCGGGTTTCATGTCGTTGGTCCTGCACTGGCGCAGCAATGCGCCGTCGTCTGGTCGGTGAAAAGTTGCGGGTCTATACCGCACGGCTAGCGTCGAAACAAGCCGAGTTACGTATGTCGAGCGGGCCGATCTCGGGTGTTCCGAGGTCGGATCGCCACGATTGCCACTCGCGCCCTGCCGGGGCATTGTCGCGCCGGCTTTGGCCCGGTTTGGCCGCAGCCGCAAGGGCCGGGACTGATGAACGTCGTCGAGCGAGAAGCCGCCCGGCCGCAGGCCGTGGCCGACAAGAGCGCAGAAGCATCAACGGCCGCGGCCGTGCCCGCCACGCCCGCCGTGAAGCTCCGCCCGCTGCTCTCGCTCGTCCCCTACATCGCACGCTATCGCTGGCAGGCGACGGCGGCGCTGTGTGCGCTGCTGGTCGCCGCCGTGGCCACGCTGCTGGTGCCGATCGCGGTACGCCGCATGATCGATTTCGGGTTCTCGCGCGACAGCGCCACCCTGATCGACAGCTATTTCACCGTCATGATCGCGGTGGTGGCGGTGCTCGCGCTGTCGAGCGCCGCGCGATACTACCTCGTCACCACGCTGGGCGAGCGCATCGTCGCCGATCTGCGCAGCGACGTGTTTCGCCACATCGTCTCGCTCTCCGCCGCCTATTTCGATCAGGCCAAGACCGGCGAGTTGCTCTCGCGGCTTGACCGCCGACACCACCCAGATCAAGGCGGCGGTCGGCGCCTCGGTGTCGATCGCGTTGCGCAATGTCGTGCTGTTCGTCGGCGCCACCGCCATGATGGTGGTGACGAGCCCGCGCCTGTCGTTCTTCGTGCTCGGCGCCATTCCGGTGATCGTGCTGCCGCTCTATGGCTTCGGCCGGTTGGTGCGGCGGCGTTCGCGCGCCGCGCAGGATACGCTCGCCGACGCCTCCGCCTATGCGTCGGAGTTGATCGGCGCGGTGCGCGTGCTGCAGGCCTTCACCAATGAGCAAGCTCGCGGCGAGCCGCTTCGGCGCCGCGGTCGAGCGCGCATTCGTCGCCGCGCGCGAGTCGACGCGGGTGCGCGCGATCCTCACGGCGGTCGCGATCTTTCTCGTGTTCTCCAGCGTGGTCGTGGTGCTGTGGGTCGGCGCCCAGGACGTGCTGGCCGGGCACATGACGGCGGGGCGGCTCTCCCAGTTCGTGCTCTACGCGGTGTTCGCCGCCGCCGGGCTCGGCCAGCTGTCCGAGGTGTGGGGCGAGGTCTCGCAGGCGGCCGGTGCGGCCGAGCGGCTGTTCGAGATCCTCGAGCGTGCGGCCGGCGATCGTGCCGCCCGCGCGCCCGGTCGCGCTGCCCGCGCCCGCGCGCGGCGAGGTCGCCTTCGCGGATGTCCGTTTCGCCTATCCGACGCGGCCGGGAATCTTCGCGCTCGACGGGGTGTCGTTTCGCGTGCGGCGCGGCGAGAAGGTCGCGATCGTCGGCCCCTCGGGCGCCGGCAAGAGCACGATCTTCCACCTCATCCTGCGGTTCTACGATCCGGTCACCGGCGTGGTGACGTTCGACGGCGCGCCGCTCACCGACGTCGACCCGCTCGCCTTGCGCCAGCGCATCGCCCTGGTGCCGCAGGATGCCGTGGTGTTCGCGGCGTCGATCGCCGACAACATCCGGTTCGGACGGCCGCAGGCGAGCGACGCCGAGGTCGAGCGCGCCGCCGAGCTCGCGCACGCGCTCGAATTCATCGGCCGCCTGCCGCAGAAATTCGACACGCCGGTCGGCGAGCGCGGGGTGACGCTGTCGGGCGGCCAGCGCCAGCGCATCGCCATCGCGCGCGCCGATCCTGCGCAACGCACCGCTCTTGCTGCTCGACGAGGCGACCTCCTCGCTCGACGCCGAGAGCGAGACCCTCATCAAGGCCGCGCTCGAGCGGCTGATGGCCGAGCGCACCACGCTGGTGATCGCGCATCGCCTGGCGACCGTGCTCTCCTGCGACCGCATCCTGGTGATGGAGGCCGGCCGCATCGTCGAGGAAGGCACCCACGAGACGCTCGCGGCCGCCGGCGGGCTCTACGCGCGCCTCGCCAAGCTGCAATTCCAGAACTGTTGAGGCGTCGCGATGCGCGCGCTCATCGCCCTCGCATTCGTGCTCTGCACGAGCGGCGCGTCGGCGCAGTCGCTGCGGCCCAAGCCTTCACTGCAGGAGGTCAACGGGCTGTTCGCCCGCGCCATTGCGAAAATCGAGCTGCGCGACGTCGGCGAGCACGGCAAGGACGAGACGTCGTACCTCTCAGCGTTGCCGGTCGCGCAATTCGAGGACAAGCCCAATCGGGCGCGCACCGAGACCCAAGTGGTCGATGATCTGCTCAAGCGCAGCCGCGACGACTGCAAGACCTTCCGCGCGAATGACGGGCCGAGAGAGGTGGTCAAGGGGATCGTCTTCCGGCGGCTCTCGACCGACTGCCTCACCGACAGCGGCCGCGTCCAATACGAGGTGATCGTCGCGGTCGACGCCGCGCGCAATCAGCTTTTCCGGCTGGGCGGCGACGACACCGACCAGCAGGATCGGCTCCGGCAGATCGCCATCATCTACAACGCGCTGCTGGCGAGCTATCGGTGAGCGGCATGACCTGCCAGGATCGAATTGTGGCTCCGTTTGCATCGGCGCTGCGGTTTGACATTGCCGGGTCGAAATTCGGTCATTGCCATCGAAATTCCGTCACTGCCATCGAATTTCGAACACCGGCGCTCCCAACGCCAGCCATGGAGGCGTGGAACCTGTCGCGTCACCTCATCGGTGATTCCAGGGAGGAATTCATGCGCTGGTCATTGCTTGCTGCTGTCTCGGTGTCGCCTCTGGTGATGTTCTCGTTCGCCGGCCTCGGCGGTGCGCAAACACCGGAAGGTATTCGGGTGTCCGGCCCGGTCGTGCACGAAAACCTTGCGGTCTATTTCATTCACGGCAAGTCGGCGCCCGGCAAGGTGCCGCTCACCCTCGAAGAGGCGATGGCCAAGGGCGTCGTGAAGGTGCGCGAGACCGGCAACGTCAATCAGCTCGAGATCGAGAACCTCGGCAAGGAGGAGGTCTTCGTCCAGTCGGGCGACATCGTGAAGGGCGGTCAGCAGGATCGCACCCTGATGGTCAGCCTGTTGCTGCCGCCGCAGTCGGGCAGCATCCCGATCGCGTCGTTCTGCGTCGAGCAAGGGCGCTGGTCGGCGCGCGGCCGCGAGGACGTCAAGAGTTTCTCGACCGCCAGCGCCGCGGTGCCGTCACGCGAGATGAAGATCGCCATGAAGGCGCCGTTGCCGACCCCGCCGACCGCGGCCGAGCCGAACCCGACGCAGGCGCCGGTGGGCTCGGCGGCGATCGACAGCCGCGTGCGGCACGCACGGCCGGTAAGTCCCGGCACGGCCTATGCGGTCGCTTCCGCCGGCGCGTCGGAAACGAGCGTGCGCCAGCAGCAGGTGTGGGACGAACGTGCGCAAGACGCAGGCGGCGCTCGCCGAGCGGGTCGGCGCCCCGGTGCGGTCGGCGCAATCGGCATCGAGCCTGCAGCTCGCGCTCGAGAGCGAGAAGCTCGTCGACGCGCAGAAGGGCTACGTCAAGGCGCTCAAAGCCGCCGGCGAGAGCGGCGACGACATCATCGGCTATGTGTTCGCCATCAACGGCGAGCTCAACAGCGCCGACGTCTACACCTCGAACGGCCTGTTCCGGAAAATGTGGGCCAAGCTGTTGAATGCGAGCGCGATCGAGGCGATCGGCCACCGCAATGATCCGGCCGCGGCGGCGCCGGCGATCGAGGCGGTGACGGCGTTCCTGGCGGCCGCGGAAGCCGGCAAGTCGAGCGAAAAGCCGCTCAACGCCGGGGTGCGGCTGGAAACCCGCGAGGGCGAGAAGGCCTATTTCTTCGAGACCGCGCGCGCGGCTTCGCCGAGCGCTCCGGCGGCCTGGGTGCACCGCAATTATCTGGCGAAGTGAGCGCGGAGCCGTCGACGGTCGGCGCGCTTCGCGCCGACCCGGTGGCGTCGCCCACGGCGCCCAGGACACGAGCGGACACGAGCGGCGGTTACGGCCGCCAGCTCATCTTGTGGACCGGCGCGCCCGAGCGCCAATTGATCGCCTCGCCGGAAATCGTAAAGCCGTGCTTCTCGTAGAAGCGAATGGCGCGCGCATTGTCCTTGTTGACGTGCAGATCGAGACCCTGCGGCGATAGCCGCTTGGCTTCGACGATGAGCGCCGGCGCGATGCCGCTGCCCCAGGCTTCGGGCGCCACCACGATCTGATCGAGATCGAACGTGCGCGCATCGACGGTGACGAAGCCCGCGAGCTTGCCCGTCGAGCTCGGCGACCGTGATGGTCGTCGTCGCGACCAGCTCGCTGCGCCACCGTTCCCGCCACCAGTCGAGCCGCGCCATGAAGTCGATCTGCGGATAGGCGAGCTGCCAGGTACGGCGCCACAGCTCGATCGCCGCGTCCTCGTCGGCGGGCACATAGGGGCGCAATGTCAAAGACTGGCTCGGCATCGTGTCCCGGGAGCACGAAGTCGGCGCTGGAGCGCGTTTCGATCGGGTCGTACCGTGCTGCGCTCCGGCTTCTTTGATCTTGCGCATGTGCTTTTCGGAAGATCGGTTCCCACTTCTCCGGAGCATGCGCTCGCCGTCACCGCTCCGTCAGCTTCAGCTCGATGCGGCGGTTGCGGCTGTAGGCCTCTTCGGTCTTCTCCGGATCGATCGGCTGGAATTCGCCGAAGCCGGCGGCGACCAGCCGCTGCGGCGACACCCGTTGGCTGATGAGATATTGCACCACCGAGATCGCGCGCGCGGCCGAGAGCTCCCAGTTGTTCTTGAATTGCGGGCTGCTGATCGGCCGCACGTCGGTGTGCCCGTCGACCCGCAGCACCCAGGCGATCTCGCCCGGAATCCTCCGCTCCAGCTCGAGCAGCGCGGCGGCGAGCTTGTCGAGCTCGGCGCGGCCCTCGGGCTTGAGCACCGCCTGGCCGGTGTCGAAGAACACTTCCGATTGGAACACGAAGCGGTCGCCGACGATGCGGATGTCGGGCCGGTTGCCGAGAATGGCGCGCAGTCGCCCGAAGAAGTCGGAGCGATAGCGCGAGAGCTCCTGCACCCGCTGGGCGAGCGCCACGTTGAGTCGCTGGCCGAGATCGGCGATGCGGGCCTGGGCGTCCTGGTCCTTCTTGGAGGAGGCGTCCAGCGCTTCTTCGATGCGCCGCGAGCTGGCGGCGCAGCGCCGCGATCTGCTGGTTGAGCACCTCGACCTGCGCCAGCGCGCGGGCGGTGAGCCGCTTCTCGGAGTCGAGCTGGCCGGAGAGCTCGGTGACCTTGCCCTGCGCATCGGCGGCGCCGGTGCCGACGCCTTCGTAGAGCCCGCGGTAGCGGTCGCGCTCGCCTTCGGCGCTCGCCAGGTTGGCGCGCATCTGCGCGATCTGCTCCTCGAGGCTCATCTTGCCGGTCTTTTCCAGCGACAACAGCTCGGTCAGCTGCGCAATCTGCGCGGTGAGCCGCGTCAGCGCGGTGTCCTTTCCGGTCACCTCCTGCGTCAGGTAGAACTGCACGACCACGAACACGGTGAGCAGGAAGATGATGCCGAGGATCAAGCGTCGACAGCGCGTCGACGAAGCCCGGCCAGTAGTTCATGCCGGGGTCGCGGCGGGCGCGTGCGATGGCCATGGCGGGCACCTATTTGTTGACGTTCTCGCGCACCAGAAGCTCGAGCAGGCGGCGGATCTCGCGATGTTGCTCGGCCTGGGAATCGACCCAGTCGCGGATCATCTGCTGCTCGGTGCGCATGTGGTGGACCAGCCCCTGAATTGCTTCGGCCAGATTGGCCATGGCGGTGGTCGCCCCGCGGCTCGAGCCGCCTTCGGCGATCGCGTCCCGCAAGCGCTCGATGGTGCCCTTCAAATCGCCCGACATTGCGGCGGGCGCGACCGGCGCCGCCCTCACGCTCGCCGCCGAGATCGCGCACGGTGGTCGAGAGCCAATCTTCGAGATCGGTGTAGAAGCGGTTCTGCGCCTGGCTCGGTCTGCAGGTCGAGGAAGCCGAGCACCAGCGAGCCGGCAAGGCCGAACAGCGAGGACGAGAACGAGATGCCCATGCCGCTGAGCGGCGCGGCGAGACCCTCCTTGAGGGCGTCGAAGATCGCGCCGGCGTCGCCGCTGGGCTTGAGGCCGTTGATGACGTTGCCGACCGAGCCGACGGTCTCGATCAGGCCCCAGAAGGTGCCGAGCAGGCCGAGGAAGACCAGCAGGCCGGTCATGTAGCGCGACATGTCGCGGGCCTCGTCGAGGCGGGCCGCGATCGAGTCGAGGATGCCGCGCATCATCTGCTGGGAGATCGTCATGCGGCCGATGCGGTCGCCGAGGATGGCCGCCATGGGCGCGAGCAGCACCGGCGGGCGCTCGACCGCGAGCCCGGGATCGGCGAGCCGGAAGCCGTTCACCCAGTTCACCTCCGGGAACAGGCGGATGACCTGCCGGAACGAGAGCGCGATGCCGATGAAGAGCACGCCGACGATCAGCGCATTGAGGCCCGGATTGGCGAGGAACGCCGCCCAGATCTGCTTGTTGAGCACGACCACGACGAGCGTGCACAGGATCAGGAACACCATCATCCGGACGAGAAAAATCCGGGGCGATGAAAGCTTAAATGGATCGAGATCTTGCGCCATGGTGATGGATCAGCGCGTCCTAACTCGACTCACAATATGGCACAGGCGCGGCGGTGCAACAAAGCCGGGCCCGGCCGGAAAATCGTTAATATCGCACCGGCGGCCGGCCTGCTGCCGCGACCGCTCGCCCGCGAGCCCGCGGCCGCACGTCAGGACTTGCCTGCCTGCTTGAGCAGCCGCAGCAGCTCGCGGTGCATGGTCTCGTTGCCGGCGACCACGTCGCCGGTCAGGAACGGCGCCTCGCCGCCCTCGGGGTCGGTGACGTAGCCACCGGCCTCGCGCACCAGGATCAGGCCCGCCGCCACGTCCCAGGGCGAGAGGTTGCGCTCCCAGTATCCGTCGAAGCGCCCGGCCGCCAGCCAGGCGAGGTCGAGCGCGGCGGCCCCGAACCGCCGTAGCCCGGCGACCTCCTCCTGCACGGCCGCAATCTCCTTGCGCCCGAGCGCGAGATCGCCGCGGCCGAGATGCGGCAGCCCGCAGGCGATCACCGCGTCCGCGAGCCGCTTGCGCGCCGCCACCCGCAGCCGCTGATCGTTGAGAAAGGCGCCTTTTCCGCGCTCGGCGGTGAACAGCTCCTCGTTCGCCGGGTTGTAGACCAGGCCGGCCACGATGGTGCCCTCGCGCTCGAGCGCGATCGAGATGGCGAAGTGCGGAATCCCGTGCAGGAAATTGGAGGTGCCGTCGAGCGGATCGACGATCCAGCGGTGGGTCTTGTCGGGGCCCTCGCGGGCGCCGCCTTCCTCGCCGAGGAAGCCGTAGCCCGGGCGCGCGTGCCCGAGCTCCTCGCGCAGCATCTCCTCGGCGCGCCGGTCCGCGGCGGTGACGAAATTGCCCGGGCCCTTGAGCGAGACCTGCAGATGCTCCACCTCGCCGAAGTCGCGCTTGAGCATGCGGCCGGCTTTGCGCGCGGCCTTGATCATCACATTGAGGAGGGGGGAGCGGAGCATGGCGCTCTCTCGTTCGTCATGTGCGAACGATCTCGGCCATGACGGTGCAGCTGCTTGTTTCGGGTGAACGGTCTGCCCGCCGCGCCGAGCTACGTCAAGACCGCGACGCTTTGATCACGTCGAGCCACGGTTGCGCCGCCTTCTGGCCGGCGGCGCGGACGTCCGGCGGTTGCTTCTGCACGAAGGCATCGAGCGGCAAGTCGCTCACGCCGCCCGCCTTGGCGACGATATGCCACTTGATCGCCTGCACCGGATCGGCCTGCAGCCCGCGGCCGATGGCGAGGATATTGGCGAGCCGGTTCTGCGCCACCGGATTGCCTTTGCGCGCGGCTCGCTTCAACAGCGCCGCGGCCGCGGTCTCGTTCCTGGCGACGCCGCTGCCGTTGAACAGCGCGATCGCATACTCGACCTCGGCGTCGACATTGTGGGCGGCGGCCGCCGCGGCGAGCAGCCGCGCCGCTTCGTTCACGTCCTTGGTGACGCCGCGGCCGTCCTTGTAGAGCGTCGCCAGCACGTACTGCGCTTCCGGATTGCCGGCTTGCGCGGCGCTGCGGAACAATTCGGCCGCGCGCTTGAAATCCTGCGGGAACATCTGGCCTTCGAGATAGAGCAGGCCGAGGTCGTAGGCGGCGGAAATGTTCCCGAGCTTGGCGGCGGTGGCGAACAGCTTGGCGGCCTCCTCGCGGTTGACGGCGCCCGCGCGGCCGGTGAGGTGGAACACGGCGAGCGCGAACATCGCCTCGCGGTCGCCGCGCGCCGCGGCGAGCTTGTACCAATCGGTCGCCTTCTTGTCGTCGCGCCCGACGCCGAAGCCGTGGGCGTAAAGCTCGCCCAGCAGCGTCATCGCCTTGACGTCGCCCTTCTCCTCGACCCGGCGGGTCGCGATGCTGAAGGCGGTGAGATAGAAGCCGCGCTGGTAGGCGCCGAACGCAAGGTCGGGCTCGTTCCGTCCCGCGGCGGGCGCCGGCACCGCGGCAGCCGTCGGCGCGGTCTCTGCCGGTGGAGCCGGCCGGCGCGGCGTCGGTTTCGCGGCCGGCTTGGCGGCGGGCGCGGCGGATGGAGCGGGCGGGGTCGGCGCCTGAGCGGCGGCGGATGTCATCCACGCGGCGGTCAGGCCGGCCGCCATCAGACCCGTCACGACTGCGCGCGCGGCTCTCATGCGATCGTCTCCGCAACCGCGAGCCGCCGTGCCGCCTCGGCCACCGCGCCGGCGCAGCCGCGTGCGTCGCTCAAGACCCAATCGCCGAGCGCGACGAAGTCGGCGCCGGCGCCCGCGAGCGGCTCGACCTCGTCGAGCGAGCCGGCAAATCCGACGCAGGGCGCCTCGAACACCTCCGCCCACCACGCCACCCGCTCGGTGATCGCCTCGAACGCGGGCCGGCGGCCGGCCGCATCCGGCTCCCCGAACATGACGTAGTCGGCGCCGGCCTCGGCCGCCAGCATGGCGTCGTGCCGGGTGTCGAGACCGCCGCAGCCGGCGATGCGCTCGGGCTTGAGCGTTGCCAGCGCGGCGTTGAATGCGTCGATCCCGGCGAGATGCGCGCCGTCGGCGCCGGCGCGCGCCACGATCTCCGGCATGTCCGTCGAGCACCAGCGCCGCGCCTTTGTCCTGCACGGCCGGTGCCAGCCCCTTTACGCGGTTGATCAGGGTGCGGTCATCGGCCGCGGGGAGGCGCAGCAGCACGGCCGCGATATCGGCGGCGGCGAGCGCGCCGGCAAGGGCGTCCCGCAGCCCGTCAGGATCGGTGGCCTGCGGGGTCACAAGATAGAGGCGCGGGGCAGGGCGCCTCGCTTCGGCCGGTTTCCCTCGGGACGCCATGATGGATCGATTGCCCCCGCAATCGGGCGGAAATTGGGGCATTTATAGTCCATCAACCCTACGAGAGGGTAAAGGGGCATCCCCAACCTACTGCGACCCCTCCAGCCCAAGGCTTTTCACCAGGGTCCCCCACTTGTCGATCTCGGACTTGATGTAGCGCTGCGTCTCCTCGATCGACGGTGGGTCCTGGGGAATGAGGCCCAGACTCGCGATCCCCCGTTTCATGTCCGGGGCCGCCATGACGCGGTTCATCTCGGCGTGAAGCCTGCTCACGATCTCCTTCGGCGCGGCGGCCCGGATGATCAGCACATGCCACGAGACGGCCTCGAAGTCGGCAATGCCCGACGCGTCCGCGAAGGTCGGAACGTCGGGCAGCGTGCCGAGCCGGGCCGTCGAGGTCACGGCGAGCGCGCGCAGCTTGCCGTCCCTGATCAGGGCCAGCGATGCCCCGGCTTCGGCGAACGTCAGCGGCACGTGACCGGCGGCGACGTCGGCGATCGCCTGCGGGCTGTTGCGGTAGGGGACATGCGCCATCTCGATCCCGTACCGTTGCTTGAGATACTCCCCGACCAGGTGGGGCGCGCCGCCGACCGAGGGCGAGCTGAAGCTGATCTGGCCCGGCCGCTGCTTGATGTAGGCGATGAGCTCCGGAACCGAGTGGATCGGCAGCGCCGGATTGACCACCAGCACGAACGGCGATTTCAAGTACAGCGAGAGCGGCGTGAAGTCCTTCAACGGATCGTAAGGCAGCTTCTTGAACATCGTCGGCCGGATGGCCATGACCGAGCTGGTCATCACCGCGAGCGTGTAGCCGTCGGCGGGCGCCTTGAGGATGCCATCGGTGGCGGCATGCCCGGCGCCGCCGGGACGGTTCTCGATGACCATGGGCTGGCCCAGCCTTTGCGCAAGCTTGTCGCCATAGAGGCGCACGATCGTGTCCATGCCGGTGCCGGCGGCCAATTGCACGATGACGGTGATCGGGCGGCTCGGGTAGTCGTCGGCGCAGGCCGGCCCATATGAGTGGAGCGCGGCGAGCACCAGCGTCAGAGCGAGCGCGCTGCTGCGGGCGAATGACCACGACATTGCTTCCTCCCTCCCTTGTCGTTCCGCCGTTTGCGGCGGCCGCCTTGTTGGATCAACCGACACTACTGCGAGCCTTCCAGCCCCAGTTGCCGAACCAGCGCGCCCCACTTGTCGGTCTCCGCCTTGATGTAGCGCCGGAGGCCCTCGACCGAGGGCGACTCGTGCGGGATGAGGCCGATATTCCTGATCTTTTCCTGCATGTCGGGCGCCGCCATGATGCGCTTCATCTCGCCATGGAGCTTGTCGACGATCTCGCGCGGCGTATCGTGACGGGCAAACAGCACGTGCCAAGACACCGCCTCGAGGTCCGGCATCCCGACCGCCTCGGCGATCGGCGGGACATCGGGCAGGGTGGGGAAGCGCGTCGCCGAGGTGACGGCGATGGCGCGCAGCTTGCCGTCCTTGATCAGCGGCAGCGAGGCGCCCGCCTCGGCGACCGAGGCCTGCACGTGGCCGGCGGCGACGTCGGCGATCGATTGCGGGCTGTTGCGATACGGCACGTGCGCCATGTCGAAGCCGAACTTCTGCTTGAGCAATTCGGCGGTCAGGTGAGGCGCGCCGCCGATACCCGACGAGCTGTAGCTGATCTGTCCCGGCCGCTCCTTGGCATATTTGATGAATTCCGGCACCGAACGGACCGGCAGCGACGGATTGACGATGAACACGAACGGCGATTTCACGTAGTTGGAGATCGGCACGAAGTCGGTCAGTGGATTGAACGGCCGCTGCTTGAACAGAGTAGGTCTGATCGACATGATGGCGCTGGTCGCCACCGCGAGCGTGTAGCCGTCGGGCGCGCCCTTGAGGATGCTTTCGCCGGCGACGACGCCGGCGCCGCCGGGTCGGTTGTCGATGACGACCGGCTGGCCGAGACTCTGCGACAGCTTGTCCGCATAGAGGCGCACCAGGGTGTCCATCCCGGTGCCCGCCGCCAACGACACGATGATGGTGATCGGACGCGTCGGATAGTTGTCGGCGCGGGCCTGTTCGAACGGGTGGAACGCGGCGAGCCCGAGCGTCAGCGCGAATGCGCAGCCTCGCGTGGATGACCACGACATTGCTTTCCTCCCGGTTTTTCGTTCCGCCGTTTGCGGCGGCCGCCTTGTTGGATCAACGCGCGTAGGCCGCTGCCGGCTCGGGCTTCATGTCCGGCTGACGGAGCGACGCGCCGGCGAACGCGCTCGCCTCCTGCAGCCAGCTGGCAGGCGGGGTCGTTCCCCAGCGCCCGGTGTTGAGATCGGACGCCTGCCAGCGGATCGGCTCGTCCTCGATGTCGATCGTCTGGTAGTGGTTGGTGAACAGCTCGATCCGGTGGCCGTCGGGGTCGCGCAGATAGACGAAGCGCGCATAGCCCGGGCCGAAATGCCGGCCCGGCCCCCATTCGACGCCCGCCCCGAAGCCGTTCCGTCCGAGCAGGTCGCAGATATACATCAGGTGATAGACTTCCGGGATCGTGAAGGCGGCGTGGTGCAGGCGCGGACCGGCATTGTTGACGAACACGATGTCGTGCGGATTGCCTTTGCGCTGCAGGAAGACCGCGCGCAGATCGTCGCTGCCGTCGTGAACGATATATTCGGATAGCCGGAACCCCATGCCCATGTAGAACTCGCAGGCCGCCCGGACGTCGGGAGTGAGCACCTGGACGTGGTCGATGCGCTGCGGGCAGGCGCCCTGGAACAGCTCGAAGTCCATGATGCGGCGACGTTGGGTCTGCATGGTCGCGCATAGCTCGAGCGGAGTGCCGACCACGTCGACCGTGTGCAGCGTGCGCCCTTGGAACGGCACGTCGGCCCACTGCGTGGGCAATCCGGATTTTCTGAAATGCGCCTCGGCGAGATCGAGATCGTCCTCGGTGAGCACGCGCATCCCGACCCGCTCGCAGGCCGGTGCAGCGCCGGACCTGAGCACCAGGCTGTGGTGGCAGCCTTCCTCCAGGCCGCGCAGATAGAGCGTGGCCCTGTCCTCGTCGCTCACCACGAAACCGAGCGTGTCGACGTAGAACGCGCGGCTCTTCGGCAGGTCGGCGACCCGCAGCACCACGTGGCTCGCGCGGGTGATCGCGAAGGCGGGTCGAAAGATCGGGTCAGGGATGGTCATGTTTCCTCCCAGCGCAGGGAACCTTCCCATGATCGGCAAGGTGCCGCAATCATCGGCTCAGGGCGAAGCCGCGATGCGCCGTGAGCCTAATTGTTGTGCGTCCTGCCCGGCGAACGGGCAGGGCACGCGGACGCCGCTCCGGCCACGCGCGTCTTTTGGCTGGCACAGCGATTGCTTCGTGGGCCATCGAGTTGGTGGCTAGGGTTCCGGTTCCGCCGTCGTGCGGAACGTCTGGTCCGAGAGCTGCCGCCCGCGCGGGAGACATCCGCCCGGGTGCACGGCGGGACAAAAGCCCGGGAGACCTCGGTGGCCAGGATTGGCGTCACTCGAGTCTCGCCAATCCTCGGTCGGATCGCATCTCTGTCTGATCGCGTCAACGACGAGGATTGCACCATGAAACGCGTAACATCGCTCCTGACAGCTCTGATGATCGCCGTCGGCGCCGGCTCGGTTGCGTGGGCGGCGCCGAAGAAGGAATTCAATATCGCGTGGACCATCTATGTCGGCTGGATGCCGTGGCCCTATGCGGCCGAGTCCGGCATCGTCAAGAAATGGGCCGACAAATACGGCATCACGATCAACGTCACGCAGATCAACGACTACGTCGAATCGGTCAACCAATACACCGCCGGCAAGTTCGACGGCGTGACCGTCACCAACATGGACGCGCTTGACGATCCCGGCGGCCGGCGGCGTCGACACCACCGCGCTCATCATCGGCGATTTCTCCAACGGCAATGACGGCATCGTGCTCAAGAAGGGCAAGACGCTCGCCGACATCAAGGGCCGCAAGATCAACATGGTCGAGCTGTCGGTGTCGCACTATCTGCTGGCGCGCGGCGCTGAGCCACCGTCAAGCTCAAGGAGAAGGACATCAAGGTCGTCAACACCTCCGACGCCGACATCGTCGGCGCCTTCAAGTCGCCGGACTCGACCGCGGTGGTCACCTGGAATCCGCAGCTGATGGAGGTGAAGGCGGAGCCGGGCGCCACGCTCGTCTTCAACTCCAGCAAGATCCCCGGCGAGATCATCGATACGCTGGTGGTGAAGACCGAGACGCTCAAGGACAATCCCGATTTCGGCAAGGCGCTGGTCGGCATCTGGTACGAGACCATGGCGGTGATGTCCGACCCCGGCGACAAGGGCAAGGCCGCGCGCGAAGCGATGGCGAAGCTCTCCGGCACCGACCTCGCCGGGTTCGACGCCCAGCTCAAGACCACGCGGATGTTCTACACGCCGAAGGAGGCGGTCACGTTCGCGAAGAGCGCCGATCTGGTCAAGACCATGGAGCTCGTGCGCACGTTCTGCTTCGAGCACAATCTCCTCGGCGAGGGCGTCAAGAGCAAGGACGCGATCGGGATCGCGTTCCCCTCGGGAGAAACCATGGGCAGGAAGGCGAACGTGAAGCTGCGCTTCGACGCCGCGTTCACGCAAATGGCGGCCGACGGCAAGCTCTAGACGGCGCGCTCGCGAGCACAGGAGCGCCGCGCATCCGCCGGGTCATGAACATCGCGCCGGGTCGCGCCGGCCGGCTGCTGCTGGCGCTCCTGCCGTTCGTGCTGATTGCGATCATCTACGTGGTCGGCGTCGGCGGAGCGGCGCGCCGTCAATCCCGACGACAAGCTGCTGCCGCCGGTCGGCGAGATGGCGGACGCCGTGCGGCGCGTCGCCTTCCAACCCGACCGGCGCTCGGGCGAGATCGTGCTGTGGACCGACACGGCGGCGAGCCTGCAGCGGCTCGTGCTCGGGCTCGGGATCGCGACCCTCGTCGGCCTCACGTTCGGGCTCGCGATCGGCGTCCTGCCGCTCGTGAGCGCGACGCTCGCTCCGCTGGTCGCGGTGATCTCGATGGTCCCGCCGATGGCGATCCTGCCGGTCCTGTTCATCGTGTTCGGGCTCGGCGAGCTCTCGAAGGTGGTGCTGATCGTGATCGGCGTCGCGCCGTTCCTGATCCGCGATCTCTCGTTTGCCGTCAACGCGCTGCCGGCCGAGCAGATCGTCAAGGCGCAGTCGCTCGGCGCATCCACCTGGCAGGTGGCGATCCGGGTCGTGCTGCCGCAGGTGATGCCGCGGCTGATCGAGTCGGTGCGGCTCTTGCTCGGCCCGGCGTTCCTGTTCCTGATCTCGGCCGAGGCGATCGCGGCGGAGAGCGGGCTCGGCTACCGCATCTTCCTGGTGCGGCGCTTTCTCGCCATGGACGTGATCCTTCCCTATGTCGCCTGGATCACGCTGCTCGCCTACCTGATGGATTACGCGCTTGCGTGGCTGTCGCGCGCGGTGTTTCCCTGGGCCCACAAGTAGGGGCGGCGCCGATGAGCGCGATCACGGTCCGCGACGTGTGGGTCGAATACGGCGACCAGATCGTGCTCGAGCGCATCAATATCGAGATCGCGTCCGGCGCCTTCGTCTCCATCGTCGGCCCGTCGGGCTGCGGCAAGAGCACGTTCCTGCGCATGGTGCTCGGGCAGGAGCGGCCGACCCGCGGCACGATGCTGCTCGACGGCGCGCCGCTGCCGGACGAGCCGGGGCCGGACCGCGGCGTCGTGTTCCAGCGCTACTCGGTGTTCCCGCACCTCACCGTGCTCGGCAACGTGCTGGTCGGCTACGAGTTCGCCGAAAGTCCGGTGCTGGCGCGCCTGCGTGGCGCGGCGCGGCGCGAGGCGATCGACAAGAGCGAAGCCTTGCTCGCCGCGGTGGGGCTTGGCGCGCATCGCGACAAGTATCCGAGCGCGCTCTCGGGCGGCATGCAGCAGCGGCTCGCGATCGCGCAGGCGCTCGCGCGCGAGCCGCGCGTGCTGCTGCTCGACGAGCCGTTCGGGGCGCTCGATCCCGGCACGCGCACGCAGATGCACGCGCTCATCCGCCCGCTCTGGCGCGAGCGCGGCATGACCATCCTGATGGTGACGCACGACCTCAAGGAAGCCTTCGCGCTCGGCACGCGGCTGATCGCCTTCGACCGCCCGCGCATCGACCCGCAGGCGCCGGGACGGTTCGGCGCCATCATCACCTACGATCTCGATCTGACCCGCGACAGCGCCGTTCCGGTGCTCGGCTTCTCGAAGCCGCTCGATGCCGACACCAGAGCGGGCCCAGCGCAACAAGCCCAACCACCCGAGGAGCCACCGCATGAAATTCGGTCAACCGACACGCGCGCTCGCGCAAGGCCGGCACCCGTCCGGCGCCGGCAGCGCGGGCGCCGCCATCACCCCGACTTCGACCGGCTGTCGACGCAAGGCTGGAAGGCGCTCGAAGCGGAGGGGCAACTGTCCAGGCAGGGCTGGCGCAAGGAGCAGCAATGGGCGCTCGACATGGGGCTGCCCGGCGCCGAGTGCCTCACCGACAAGACGATCCCGACCTTCGCGCGCGGCGAGCTGCCGCACTTCGCCGGCATCAACACCTTTCTCAAGGCGCCCTATGTCGAGAACGTGCGCGACGTCGGCAAATACGACGCCGCGGTGATCGGCATCCCGTTCGATTCCGGCACCACCTACCGGCCCGGCACGCGCTTCGGGCCGCAGGGCATCCGGCGCATCTCGGCGCTCTACAATCCCTACAATTACGAGCTCGGCGTCGATCTGCGCGAGCAGATGACGTTGTGCGACGCCGGCGACGTGTTCACCATTCCCGGCCAATCTGGAAAAGAGCTTCGACCAGATCTCGCGCGGCGTCGCGCACGTGTTCTCGTCGGGCGCGCTGCCGCTGATGCTGGGCGGCGATCATTCGATCGGCTTTCCCTGCATGCGCGGCATCGCGCAGTGCACGTCGAAGCGGATCGGCATCATCCATTTCGACCGCCACATCGACATCCAGGAGAAGGACCTCGACGAGCGCATGCACACCACGCCCTGGTACTGGGCGACCAATCTTCCCAACGTGCCGGCCTCGAACCTGGTCCAGCTCGGCATCGGCGGCTGGCAGGTGCCGCGCGACGGCGTGCAGGAGGCGAGCAAGCGCGGCACCAACGTGCTGACCATCGCCGACATCGAGAAGCTCGGGCTCGAGAAGACCGCCGAGATCGCGCTCGAGCTCGCCTGGAAGGACGCCGACGCGGTCTACATCTCGTTCGACGTCGACTCGGTCGATTGCGGCTTCGTGCCGGGCACCGGCTGGCCCGAGCCGGGCGGCTTCCTGCCGCGCGAGGCGCTGAAGCTGCTCGGCCTCGTGGTCGCGCGAAGGCATCTGCGGCTTCGAGGTGGTCGAGGTCTCGCCGCCCTACGACACCTCCGACATCACGGCGCTGCTGGGCGTGCGCGTCGTCGTCGAGGCGCTCGGCTCGCTGGTCGCGCACGGCAAGCTCGGCAGCCACAAGACCATGATCGACAAGCCGGTCAGCTATTGAGGCGCGCCATGCATCGCGGACACGACCACGATCACCATCACCACAACGGCGCCGGCGCAGGCCACGGGCGTCCACGAGCTGCCGGCGGCCGGCCCCGGCCACAACCACGCGCACCAGCCCCGCGGCGTGGCGCAGTGGCAGACGCCGCATCTCGGCGAGGGCGCGCACGCCGCACGACGGCGACGCGCAAGCGAGCCCGATCTCGACCAGGTCGAAGCCGCCTTCGTCGAAGGTTTCGCCGCCGCGAGCGATCCGACGAGCTTTCTGCGCCTCGCCAATGTGCCGTTCGAGGCGACGGCGGCCGACGGAAGCGAAGCTCGTGCTGCTGCGCGTGGAGGCCGACTTCGTCACCGACGTCGGCAGCGTCATGCCGCATCTCGGCGGCGAGACCTTCCGCTACGATCCGCTGCCCGCAACGCTGGTGACGCGCCGCCGCCGCCTGCGGTTCATCTACCGCGACGAGAATGGGATCCGTGCGTTGAGCTTCGCGGAGGTGCGGGCGCTCGCGCGGCCGTAGGCGGCTTTCAGGCTGGTCGCCTACTGCCGGCCTTCTTCTCCAGGTCCTGCTTCCACTGCCCGAGCGCCGCGAGGCCGTTCATCCTGGCGCGATGCGCGAAGGCGCGTTGCGCGGCGGCGACGTTCTCGGTCTTGCCGGCCCAGGCCTTCTGCGGCGCCGCCTGCAGCGCGCGGCCGTAGCGAGAAGGTGAGCTTCCACGGCAGGCCGCCGATCTTGTTCATGGCGTCGAGATGCGCGGTCGCCTCCTCGTCCGACTGGCCGCCGGACAGGAACGCGATGCCCGGCACGGCGGCCGGCACGCAGGCCTTGAGCACCCGCACGGTCTTCTCGGCGACCTCGTCGACCGACGGCGCGCTGTTTCGCTTTCTTGCCGGCGATCACCATGTTGGGCTTGAGCACCATGCCTTCGAGCGCGACGCGCTGGTCGTAGAGCTCCTCGAACACGGTCTTGAGCACCCACTCGGTGACGTCGTAGCAGCGGTCGATGTCGTGATCGCCGTCCATCAGCACTTCGGGCTCGACGATCGGCACGATGCCTTCGTCCTGGCAGAGCGCCGCATAGCGCGCGAGCGCATGCGCATTGGCCTTGATGCCGGCGTAGCTCGGGATGCCGGCGCCGATGTCGATGACCGCGCGCCACTTGGCGAACTTGGCGCCGAGCCCGCGATATTCGACCAGCCGCTCGCGCAGGCCGTCGAGCCCCTCGGTGATCACCTCGTCCGGGCAGAACGGCAGCGGCTTGGTGCCCTTGTCGACCTTGATGCCGGGCAGCGCGCCCGCCTTCTCGATCAGCTTGACCAGCGGCGTGCCGTCCTTGGCGTTCTGGCGGATGGTCTCGTCGTAGAGGATGACGCCGGAGATGTATTTCGACATCGCCTCGGTCGAGCGGAACAGCAGCTCGCGGTAGTCGCGGCGGCTGTCGGCGGTCGACTCGACGCCGATCGCGTCGAAGCGCTTCTTGATGGTGCCGGAGGATTCGTCGGCGGCCAGAATGCCGCGGCCCGGCGCCACCATGGCCTCGGCGACCTTGTTGAGTTCGGCGAGGTTCATCGGAGCCTCCTTCGTCATGTCTTGGAGCTTGATCTTGAACGTGACCGGGATTTTGCCGTCTCTTCGCGCGCTTGCAAAGGGCCGGATCACGTCACCCTTAACGCCTCCACACCCGGCAGGGCCTTGCCTTCCAGCCATTCCAGGAAGGCGCCGCCCGCGGTCGACACATAGGTGAACCGCTCGGCGCACGCCGGCCGCATTGAGCGCCGCAACCGTGTCGCCGCCGCCCGCGACCGTGACAAGCTTGCCGGCCGCGGTGAGTTCCGCCGCCGCTTCGGCCACCTCGACCGTGCCGTTGTCGAACGGCTCCAGCTCGAAGGCGCCGAACGGCCCGTTCCACACCAGCGTCTTCACGCGGGCCAGCACCGAGACGACATGCTCGACGCTGCGCGGGCCGATGTCGAGGATCATGTCGTCGGCGCCCACGCTGTCCACCGCGACCACGCGCGAGGGCGCATTCGCCTCGAATTTCTGCGCCACCACGGCGTCGACCGGCAGCACGATCTCGCAGCCCCTGGCCTTGGCCTTGGCGAGGATGTCGCGCGCGGTGCCGGCCAGGTCGTGCTCGGCCAGCGACTTGCCGACCGGCTTGCCCTGCGCGGCCAGGAAGGTGTTGGCCATGCCGCCGCCGATGATCAGCACGTCGACCTTGGCGATCAGGTTGCCGAGCAGGTCGAGCTTGGTCGAGATCTTGGCGCCGCCGACGATGGCGGCGACCGGCCGCTGCGGCGCTTCCAGCGCCTTGCCGAGCGCCTCGAGCTCGGCCTGCATGCTGCGGCCCGCATAGGCCGGCAGCTTGTGGGCGAGCCCCTCGGTCGAGGCATGCGCGCGGTGCGCCGCCGAGAACGCGTCGTTGACGTAGATGTCGCCGAGCGCCGCGAGCTCGCGCGACGAAGGCCGGGTCGTTCTTTTCCTCGCCGCGTGGAAGCGGGTGTTCTCCAGGCAGCAGGATGTCGCCGGGCTTCGAGCGCCGCGACCGCCGCCTCGGCCGGCTCGCCGACGCAATCCTCGGCGAACGCGACCGGCCGCCCGAGCACGTCGGCGACCGCGGCCGCGACCGGCTGCAGCGACTGCTTCGGATCGCGCCCCTTCGGCCGGCCGAAATGCGAGAGCAGGATCACCTTGCCGCCCTTGTCGGCGATCTCGCGGATGGTCGGCGCGACGCGCTCGATGCGGGTCGCGTCGCGCGACCTTGCCGTTCTCCATCGGCACGTTGAGGTCGACGCGCACCAGCACGCGCTTGCCCTTGACGTCGGCCTGATCGAGCGTGCGGAATCGCAAGCATTCGCGTCAGTATGACGGACTACGATTCAGATCAGCTTCCCCATCGCCACCGCGGTGTCGACCATGCGGTTGGAGAAGCCCCACTCGTTGTCGTACCACGACATCACCCGCACCAGCGTGCCGTCCATGACCTTGGTCTGGTCCATGTGGAACACCGACGGAATGCGGGTCGTGGTTGAAGTCGCTCGAGACGTTGGGCGCGTCGGTGTAGCCGAGGATGCCCTTGAGCTGCTGCTCGGCGGCGCGCTTGACCGCGCCGTTGATCTCGTCCTTGAGGTCGCGCGCTTGGCGACGAACTTGAAGTCGACCACCGAGACGTTCGGCGTCGGCACCCGGATGGCGACGCCGTCGAGCTTGCCGTTGAGCTCCGGCAGCACGAGGCCGACGGCCTTGGCGGCGCCGGTCGAGGTCGGGATCATGTTGAGCGCGGCGGCGCGCGCCCGGTAGAGGTCCTTGTGCACCTGATCGAGCGAGGGCTGGTCGTTGGTGTAGGAGTGGATCGTGGTCATGAAGCCCTTGTCGATGCCGACCGCGTCGTTGAGCACCTTGGCGACCGGCGCGAGGCAGTTGGTCGTGCAGGAGGCGTTGGAGACGACCTTGTGCTCCTTGGTGAGCTTGTCGTGGTTGACGCCGTAGACCACCGTGAGGTCGGCGCCGTCGGCCGGCGCCGAGACCAGCACGCGCTTGGCGCCGGCATCGAGATGCAGCTTCGGCCTTGTCCTTGGCGGTGAAGATGCCGGTGCATTCGAGCGCGATGTCGATGCCGAGCTCCTTCCACGGCAGCTGCGCCGGGTCCTTGATGGCGGTCACCTTGATCGGCGCCGTTGCCGACGCTGATCGAATCGCCGTCGACCTTGACCTCGCCGGGAAAGCGGCCGTGCACCGAGTCGAAGCGCAGCAGATGCGCGTTGGTCTCGACCGGCGCGAGGTCGTTGATGGCGACGACCTCGATGTCCTTGCGCTCCGCTTCCACGATGGCGCGCAGCACGTTGCGGCCGATGCGGCCGAACCCGTTGATGGCGACCCGAACGGACATTCCCGGCTCCTATCCCGCGTCGCTCGGCTTATGCCCGGATGGCGATCAACGCGATCTGCGCGCATCTGATGCCGCTGCCAGTCGCAATTCTTGCCGAGCTTGCTCAACGCCGCCTCGGCAACCGCCTCGGCCGTAATGCCGAAGTGCCGGTAGAGTTCCTTGTAGGGCGCGCTGGCGCCGAACGCCGGTCATGCCGACGAAGGCGCCGTCGGAGCCGATGATCGCGTCCCAGCCCTGCCGCACCGCCGCCTCGACCGCGACCTTGACCGGCGCATCGCCGATCACGTCTGCCGCTCGGCCTCGGGCAGCGCGAGGAACAGCTCGAAGCACGGCACCGACACGACCCGCGCCGCGACGCCGCGCTCGCGCAGGAACTTGCGCGCCTCGACCGCGATCGACACTTCCGAGCCGGTGGCGAACAGCGACACCTGGGCGCGCTTCGTCGGCCGGGACGATCTCGTAGGCGCCGGCGGCGCAGCGGTTGGCCTCGTCGTGGCCGAGCCGCAGCTGCGGCAGGTTCTGGCGCGTCAGCGCGAGCACGCTCGGCGTTTCCGCGATGCTCGAGCGCGAGCTGCCAGCACTCGACGGTCTCGACCGCGTCGCACGGCCGGAACACCAGCAGGTTCGGGATCGCGCGCAAGGCGGCGAGATGCTCGACCGGCTGATGGGTCGGTCCGTCCTCGCCGAGCCCGATCGAGTCGTGCGTCATCACGTGGATGACGCGCTCGCCCATCAGCGCGGCGAGCCGGATCGCCGGGCGGCAATAGTCGGAGAACACCAGGAAGGTGCCGGAATAGGGAATGATGCCGCGGTGCAGCGCCATGCCGTTCATGGCCGCCGCCATGCCGTGCTCGCGCACGCCGTAGTGGATGAAGCGGCCGCCGTAGTCGGCGGCGGACAGCACCGTCATGCCCTTGGGCTTGGTGTTGTTGGAGCCGGTCAGGTCGGCCGAGCCGCCGATCATCTCCGGCACCGCCGCCGTCAAGGCTTCGAGCGCGCTTTCGGACGCGGCGCGGGTCGCGATCTCCTTCGGCGCGGCGGCGAGCTTCTCCTTCACGGCGCGGACCGCGGCGGCGAGCTTGTCCTTCGGCAGCTCGCCGGCGATGCGCCGCTCGAATTCGGCGCGCTGGTCCGGCGGCGAGCGCCTTGAGCCGCTGGCTGCCAGGCCGTGCGCGCCGCCTTGCGCGCGCTGGCCGGCCGCGCGCCACAGCGTCGCGCACGTCGGCGGGCATCTCGAAGGCGCGGCTCCGATCCAGCCGAGCTTGTCGCGCGCGCCCTTGATCTCGTCGGCGCCGAGCGGCGAGCCGTGGCATTTCTCGGTGCCGGCCTTGGTCGGCGCGCCGAAGCCGATCATGGTGCGGCAGGCGATCAGCGACGGGCGATCGGAGCGCCTGCGCCTGCTCGATCGCGGCCGCGATCGCGTCGGGATCGTGGCCGTCGATGCGGGACGCCGCCCAGCCCGCCGCCTCGAACCGCTTCACCTGGTCGACCGAATCGGACAGCGACAGCGGGCCGTCGATCGAGATGCCGTTGTCGTCGAACAGCACGATCAGCTTGGCGAGCTTCAGGTGTCCGGCGAGCGCGATCGCCTCCTGGCTGATGCCTTCCATCAGGTCGCCGTCGGAGGCGAGCACATAGGTGTGATGGTCGACGACGTCGTCGCCGAACTCGGCGGCGAGATGCCGCTCGGCGATCGCCATGCCGACCGCATTGCCGAGCCCCTGGCCGAGCGGCCCGGTGGTGGTCTCGACGCCCGGCGTGACGAAGTTCTCCGGATGACCGGGCGTGATCGAGCCGAGCTGGCGGAAGCGCTTGATCTCCTCGATCGTCATCTTCTCGTAGCCGAGCAGATGGAGCAGCGCGTAGATCAGCATCGAGCCGTGGCCGGCCGAGAGCACGAAGCGGTCGCGGTCGGGCCAGGCCGGATCGGCCGGATCGAACTTCAGGAAGCGCGTGAACAGCACGGTCGCGATGTCGGCCGCGCCCATCGGCAGGCCGGGATGGCCGGATTTCGCCTGCTCGACCGCGTCCATCGCGAGCGCGCGGATGGCGTTCGCCATGCGGTCGTGCAGCGCACGCGCCGCTTCGGCCGGTCGGGCATCGCGGCTTGCGGCGGAAGGCGCAACGGTTGCCGAGGCGGCGGCGAGGGGAGACGTCGGGCTGGTCATGCTGGGGCCAAGAGGGTTGCTCGGCGAGCCTCTAGCACGCGGGCGCGGGGAGTCAAAGAACGCGGGTCGCGGCGCGGCTCGCCATGCACAAACAGCGGGGGGAAATGGGGTCAAACGTTGACGGAAAGCCGCCATGCAACGTAAGATTCCCTCTCCAACCGCTTGCCGATGCAACGGATTTTCGCGGCCATAAGGCTGACGAATCCCGGGGGTATTGGCCGAAACAGGGGGAATTCGGGGGAATGACCGAGCCAAGCGCGATCGACGCCGCCACCAAACGTCTTGCGCTCGCGCTCGATGCGCTGGAGGCGGCGGTCGAGCGCCGGCGCGAGGCCGACCGCGGCGCCGATGGGCTGACCGCCCAGCTGCATGCGGTGGTCGCCGATCGCTCGCGGCTGGCCTCCGACCTCGACCTCGCGGCGGCGCGGGCGCGCGCGCTCGAGACCACCAACCGCGAGGTCGCCGAGCGGCTCGACGCCGCCATCGATACCATCCGCTCGGTGCTGGCGACGAGCGAGCCATGACCACGGCGCCTTCGGCCTGGCGGGACTTCGCCGCAGAAAGCGCGTCAAACGCAAGAAAGCCGGCTTTGCCGCAAATCGGGAATGCCATGGTGCAGGTAAGCGTCACCATCAACGGCCGCCAGTTCCGCATGGCCTGCGAGGACGGCGAGGAGCCGCATTTGCTGCAGCTGGCGGAGGATCTCGACCAGCGCATCTCGCAGCTGCGCGCGCGCTTCGGCGAGATCGGCGATACCCGGCTCACCGTCATGGCGGCGCTGACCTTGGCGGACGAGCTGTCGGAGACCAAGGAGAAGCTGCAGCGGTTCGAGCCGGAGCTGGCGTCGCTGCAGGACGCCCGCGTCGCAATCGGCCGAGCGCGCCAAGGCGACCCAGGCGGCGGTCGCCGCCGCGCTCAATTCGGCGGCCGAGCGCATCGAGGGCATCACCCGGCAGGCTCAACGAGACGCTGCGCGACGACAAAGTGGCGATGGGCTGAGACGCAATGCAGTGGCAAGCTGCGTCCTGCGCGACACACTACATTGTCTGCGCGGGGCTGCGGGGTGCGACGGAGTCATACTCCCGGGGCCTTACGATCCTGAAGGGAGCTGTCCCTGACCGGGCCCCTGGGCTCGGACATATGGCGCCCACCTACTTCTGTAGGTTCCCGGGGTCGCAACTCCGACGGCCATCGCGGCTCCGCACTCTTGCGCCGGTTTGAATGCTCTCCGTCCGCTTCGATTGAAGACGCCAAGGCCGCGCTGCGCCGCGAGGCGCTGGCGCGGCGCGACGCGTTGCCGCCGGCGCTGCGCGCCGCCGCTGCCGAGGCGATCGCCGCGCGGCCGTTCCCGGTCGCCATCGCGCCCGGCACCATCGTGTCGGGCTTCATGCCGATGAAGAGCGAGATCAATCCGCTGCCGCTGCTGCGCAAGCTCGCCGAGGCAGGCGCGGCGCTCGCGCTGCCGGTGGTCGCCGGCAAGGGCAAGCCGCTGATCATGCGCGCCTGGGCGTTCGGCGAGCCGCTCGCCGCCGGCGTCTGGGGCATCCGCGAGCCGACGCCGGACGCGCCCGAGGTCGCGCCCGACATTCTGATCGTGCCGCTGCTGGCGTTCGACCGCCGCGGCCACCGCATCGGCTACGGCGCCGGCTACTACGACCTGACGATCACGGCCTTGCGCGCCAGCAAGCCGATCATCGCCGCCGGCATCGCCTTCGCGGCGCAGGAAATCGCCGAGGTTCCCACAACCCCCCGCGACGCCCGCCTCGATCTCGTGCTAACCGAGCGCGAGGTGATCGACTGCCGGGACAGCTAGACGCATGCGCATCCTCTTCATCGGCGACATCGTGGGCCGCAGCGGGCGCGCGATCCTGCTCGAGCGGCTGCCGCGGCTGATCGCCGAATGGCAGCTCGATTTCGTCGCCGTCAACGGCGAGAACGCGGCCGGCGGCTTCGGCATCACCGAGGCGATCTACCAGGAATTCGTCGATGCCGGCGCCGACGTGATCACGCGGCGGCAACCACTCCTGGGACCAGAAGGAGGCGCTGGTCTTCATCGAGCGCGCGCCGCAAGCTCCTGCGCCCGATCAACTTCCCGCCCGGCACGCCCGGCCGCGGCGCGGCCCTGATCGAGGCGCGCAACGGCGCGCGCGTGCTCGTGGTCAACGCCATGGGCCGCATCTTCATGGAGCCGCTCGACGATCCGTTCGCGGCGGTCGAGCGCGAGCTTGCCGCCTGTCCGCTCAAGCGCGCGGCCGACGCCATCATCGTCGACGTGCACTGCGAGGCGACCAGCGAGAAGCAGGCGATGGGCTTCTACTGCGACGGCCGCGCCAGCCTGGTGGTCGGCACCCACACCCATGTGCCGACCGCCGATCACCAGATCCTGCCGGGCGGCACCGCCTTCATGTCCGACGTCGGCATGACCGGCGACTACAATTCGGTCATCGGCATGGCCAAGGACGAGCCGATGAACCGGTTCCTGCGCAAGATTCCGGGCGCCCGCTTCGAGCCGGCGCTCGGGCCGGCGACCCTGTGCGCGGTCGCGGTCGAGACCGACGATGCCACCGGGCTCGCCCGGCGCGTCGCCGCGGTGCGCCTCGGCGGCCAGCTCGAAGAGGCGCGGCCGACATTCTGGGACTGAGCATCTTGCTCCGAGCGTTCCGAAGGGCGTGAACCGCGACCGCCATTTGCGAATAAGCTTGCCGCGGGCGGACCACCGTCCGCCCCCAGACAAACAGGGAGGCGGAAATGTCCAAGGCAGACCACGTTTCCTTCTCACGCCGGCAGTTGCTCGCCGGTGCCGCGGCGACGTGCAGGCCTCGCCGGCAGCGCCGCGTTGGCGCCGACGCTCGCCAAGGCGCCGATGCTCAATACGCAGGCGCCGTCCTTCTATCGCTTCAAGCTCGGGACCATCGAGGCGACCGTGGTGTCGGACGGGCCGTTGTCGATCGGCGCGCCGTCGCGGACCTTCCGCGGCCCGACGACCCAAGAGCTCGACAAGATGCTCACCGATCATTTCCTGCCGACCGACAACGTCGTGCTCGACCAGAACGCGCTGGTGATCAATACCGGCGACAAGCTCGCCCTGTTCGACACCGGCATGAGCACGGTGAAGCGGCCCAATGCGCAGACCGGCCGGCTGTTGACCAGCCTCAGCCAGGCCGGCATCGACCCAAGGATATCGACGCGGTCGTGCTCACCCACCCGCACATCGACCATTGCGGCGGGATGCTCGCGGACGACGGCAGCCGCCTGTTCCCGAACGCGCAGGTCTACATGCAGCAGATCGACTTCGATTTCTGGATGGACGACAAGCGGCTCGGCACCCCGGCCGAGGGCTCGGCGCGGACCGCGCGCAAGAACCTGCCGCCCTACCGCGACCGCATCATCTTCATCAAGGACGGCCAGGAGATCCTGCCCGGCGTGCAGGCGATGCATACGCCTGGGCATACGGTCGGCCACACCGTCTTCATGATCACGTCGGGCGGCAAGACCATCTGCAATATCGGCGACGTCGCCCATCATGCCGTGCTGCATCGACAAGCCGCGCATCGAGGTCGCCTTCGACACCGACTCGAAGCAGGGCGCGGAGTCGCGCGTCAAGCTGTTCGACATGCTGGCGGCGCAGCGGATCCCGGCGCTGGTCTATCACCTGCCGTGGCCGGCATCGGGCATCTCGCCAAGCAGGGCGACGGCTTCCGCTTCTTCCCGACGCCGATGCAGCTGGTGCTGTAAGGCCGCTTGCGCGCAGCGGTCGATCCGGCGATCTTGCGCGCCGTTCTGGATTTTGCCGCGGCGCGACTTATAACGCGCCGCCGTCATGCATTCCAACGGTTCGCCGCGCGCGCTTGCCGAAACGGGGCGCCGCGCTGTCGAGCAATAGGGAAGAAGGCCATGGCCGGACATTCGCAGTTCAAGAACATCATGCACCGCAAGGGGCGGCAGGATACGGTCAAATCCAAGCTGTTCGGCAAGCTCGCCCGCGAGATCACCGTCTCGGCCAAGATGGGCTTGCCCGATCCGGCCATGAACCCGCGCCTGCGCGCCGCCATCATCGCCGCCCGCGCCGAGAACATGCCGAAGGACAATATCGAGCGCGCGATCAAGAAGGCGACCGGCGGCGATGCCGAGAGTCTATGACGAGATCCGCTACGAGGGCTACGGGCCGGGCGGGGTCGCGGTCATCGTCGAGGTGTTGACCGACAACCGCAACCGCACCGCCGGCGAGGTGCGCGCGACCTTCACCAAGAACGGCGGCAACCTGGCCGAGACCGGCGCGGTCTCGTTCATGTTCGACCATCGTCGGCGTGGTCGAGTACGACGCCAAGGCGGCGAGCGCCGACGCCATGCTGGAAGCCGCGATCGACGCCGGCGCCGAGGACGTGGTCTCGAGCGAGAGCGGCCACGAAATCTACACCACCCAGGACACGCTGCGCGACGTCGCCAAGGCGCTGGAGGCGAAATTCGGCGAGCCGCGCAAGGCCGCGCTGGTGTGGAAGCCGCAGAACACGGTCGCGGTCGACGACGAGCAGGGCGAGAAGCTCTTGAAGCTGATCGAGACGCTCAACGAGCACGACGACGTGCAGAACGTCTACGCCAATTTCGAGATGTCGGACGCGCTGGTGCACAGGCTGAGCGCGTAGACCTGCCGATCAGCCGCCGTATTCCAGGATGAACAGCCCGGCATTGTAGTCGGTGCTGTAGATCAGGCCGCCCTCGTCCACGAACACGTCGGCCGATTGGATGACGCGGGCGCGGTTCGGCCGATGATCCATCATGCGCGCCGGCGCCGGCGGCACCCAGGCGCCCACTTCGTTCGGCCGGTACTGGTCGCGGATGTCGAACACCCGCACGCCGGCGTTCTGATAGGTGGCGAAGATCAGCTCGGAGCTCACGAAGCTGCCCGGCCGGTTCTCGTGGATATTGTGCGGCCCGAAATGGCCGCCCTTGCGCGACGTAGTCGGCCTCCGCCGGCGTCGGAAAGGTCGCGATGCTCACCGGGTTGGCGCGATCGCGATTGTCGAAGACCCAGATCAGCTTGAGGCCGTCCTCCTGGTGGTCGAGCACCGCCTCGTCGAGCACCACCAGCAATTGGCGGTCCGGCAGCGGCAGGCAATTGTGCGTGCCGCCGCCGAACGGCGGGCACCAGTTGCGGTGGACGACGAGCTTCGGCTGCTCGCGGTCGGCGACGTCGATCACCACCATGCCGGCGTCGCGCCAGGCCGCATAGGCGGTGTCGCCATGCACGATCGCGTGGTGCAGCCCGTAGCGGCTGCTGGCGGGCCAGCTCGGCGTCTCGCCGGCCGCGAGGTTCATGCCGGGGATCCAGTAGCGGCCGGCCGCGCGCGGCTTCGTCGGGTCGGCCATGTCGACGGTCATGAAGATGTAGTCGGTGAAGCCGTCGAGCAGCGCCGAGACATAGGCCCAGCGTCCGCCGACGTACCAGATGCGGTGAATGCCGCCGCCTTCGACCGGCATGAAGCCGATGCGGCGCGGCGTCGCCGGCTGCGAAATGTCGTAGACCGCAAGCCCGGCCGTCCAGTTGCGCGTCGACGCTCGCGGCTTGCGCGGTGCCGACGACGGTGCCGAGCTGGCCGCGGTAGTAGGCGCGCTCGTCGGCGAACTCGGCCGCCGCGAACATGTCCTTGGCGTTGATGACCAGCAGCAGATCGTCGTGGGTCTGCAGGTGGATGTTCCAGGTGCCGGGCGGCGCCGCGAGATAGTCGACCGCGCGCGGGTTCTTGGGATCGCGCACGTCGATGACGCTGAATCCCTTCGAGAACATGTGCCCGACATAGGCGTAGCCGCGATGCACCATGATCTGGACGCCGTCGGGCCGGCCGCCCTGATCGCAATGGCCGACGAGGCGCATGTTGCGCGCGTAGTCGGGCCTCGGCAGGTCGACGCTCATCGGTAGGCGGCCAGGAAATTCGGCACCGCGATCCAGTCCATCATGGCGTCGTATCCCTGCAGCAGCTTCCACATCCTGCGGTCCTCGTCGGTCTTGAGGTCGACGCCCAGATGGGTGCCGAGCTTGCGGCCGTGCAGCATGATGCGCTCGCCGATCGGCTGGCGCACCGCATTGTAGGCGGCGAGCGCCGCATCGACGTCGTCGTGGGCGGCGAGCGCATCGGCCAGCGCCTGCGCGTCGCCGCCCGCCTTGGCGACGCCGAACCCCATGTGCGGGCGCGCGGACGACCCGGCGTCGCCGACCAGCGCCACCCGTCCGAACACGATGCGCGGGCGCGGAGAAATCGTAGATCGGCGTGAAGAACGGCCGCTCGATGTTGCGCAGGCAATCGACGAAAGCCGGCGGCATGATGCTCTTCGGCGTCGGCGCGCATCTGCGCGATCAGGTCCTGGCGGATCAGCGGCGGCGGCACCGAGTAGTCGTGCTGGTGGCCGTTCTCGTCGACGCACATGTCCTTGAGCGTGCCGGCGTCGCCGACCCGGTACCAGATGAAATTGTAGCGCCGGTGGCCGGGCCGCAGGTCGTTGTTGAAGCCGGAGATCGGATAGCCGATCACCTGCTGGCGCTCGGGCAGGAAGAACACGAAGTAGGGAAAGATGCTCGCGCAGCGTCTCCGGCGCGAGGTCGGCCTCGTTCGGCGCGCCGCGCCAGATGTAATAGCCCGAATAGATCGGCTGCACCTGCGGCGCGACCTGCGCGCGCACGCCGGAGCGGATGCCGTCGCCGCCCACCAGCAGGTCGGCGCGCTCGACCCGGCCCTCGGCGAAATGCACGCGGACCGCCGCCTGCCCGCCCTCCTGCTCGACGCGCTCGAAGGTGTGGCCGAGATGGTAGTGCGCGGGGTCGATGGTCTCGCGCAGCAGCCGCTGCAGCCGGTCCCAGGAGGTGAGGATCTGCCGCAGCGGGCGTTCGCCGATCACGCGCCCCTGGCGGTCGATGGTGATGCGCCGTTCGACCTCGATGCCGAGGTCGCGCGTGCCGGCGCCGCTCTTCTCCAGCGCCTCCAGCAATTCGGGATGGGTGGTGATGCCGGCGCCGCGGCCGACCAGCTCGACGGCCGAGCGCTCGAACACGTCGACGTCCCAGCCGATCCGGCGCAGGAACGCCGCGGTGAACAGGCCCGACATCGAGCCGCCGACGATGACGGCGCGCCGGCGGCGGCGTGACGAGGATGGCATGGGATGACCCGGACTTGGACGCCGCGCAAATGATAGCCGGGAGGCCACGGGGCGGCCAGCCGCGACAGCCGCCGTGCAGCCAGTCACCGAGCACGGCCACGCATCGCCCTATGCGCGAATCGCCGCCGGGGCTATCAACACGCCATCATGCGCCGCCCGATTCGCATCCTCGGCATCGATCCGGGGCTCCGCCGCACCGGCTGGGGCGTGGTGGCGATCGAGGGCAATCGGCTCTCCTTCGTCGCCTGCGGCTCGGTGGCGACCGACGACAAGGCAACGCTCGCCGCGCGTCTCCTCGCCATCCACGACGGGTTGCGGCGCGTGGTCGATGACTACGCCCCGACGAAGCCGCCGTGGAGGCGACCTTCGTCAACAAGGACGCGGCCGCCACGCTCAAGCTCGGCCAGGCGCGCGGCATCGCCATGCTGGTGCCGGCGATCGCCGGCCTGCCGGTCGCCGAATACGCGCCCAACCTGGTGAAGAAGACCATCGTCGGCGCCGGCCACAGCGAGAAGGTGCAGATCCGCATGATGGTCAAGGTGCTGCTGCCCAAGGCCGACCCGCAATCCGACGACGCCGCCGATGCGCTCGCGATCGCGGTGTGCCACGCCCATCACCGGCAGAGCGCGGCGCTGAGCGCCAGGATAAGATGATGGCTGTTCCGGCGGCTGCGGTTGATTAGATTGCAGCCTCGTTTTGTTGGGATATCGCGCATGGAGCTCGCCGCTCTTCTGGTCTTCGCCGGCGCTCTGGTGGTCGCCGCCGCCTCGCCGGGGCCCACCATCGCGGCGCTGGTCGCGCGCGTGATCGGGCGCGGCCTCGATGGCGCCGCCGCCTTCACGGCCGGGCTGGTGCTCGGCGACCTGGTGTGGCTCGCGGCCGCGATCCTCGGGCTTGCCGTGGTGGCGCAGACCTTCCACGAGGTCTTCCTCGTCATCAAATATGCCGGCGCCGCCTACCTGCTCTATCTCGCCTACCGGATGTGGACGGCGCCGGTCGCGGCCCGCGACATCGCCGCGGATACGCGTCCGGACGGCGGCACGCGCCTGTTCTTCGCCGGTCTCGCGCTCACGCTGGGGAATCCCAAGGTCGGAGCGTTCTACCTGGCGCTGCTGCCGAGCCTCATCGACCTCGCCCGCGTCGGTATCGTCGGCGGCATCGAGCTCGCCAGCATCTGTGTGGCGATCCTCACGGTCGTCTACGGGGCCTACGTCGTCGCGGCCGCCCGCGCCCGCGCGCTGTTTCGCAGCCCGCGCGCCATGCGCCTGCTCAACCGCACCAGCGGCACCCTGATGGCGGGCGCCGCCGTGGCGGTGGCCACCAAATAGGCGCGCCATGATCGGCAAGCTCAAGGGCATGATCGACACCTACGGCGAGGACTTCGTCATCCTCGACGTCGGTGGGGTCGGCTATCTGGTGCACTGCTCCGCGCGCACGCTGCAGGAGCTGCCGGGGACCGGCCAGCCGGCGACCTTGGCGATCGAAACCTATGTGCGTGAGGACCAGCTCCGGCTGTTCGGGTTCCTCACCGACGTCGAGCGCGAGTGGTTCCGCCTGCTGCAGACCGTGCAGGGCGTCGGCGCCAAGGTCGCGCTCTCGGTGCTCAGCACGCTCAAGCCGGCCGACCTCGCGTCCGCCATCGCGCTGCGCGACAAGGCCATGGTCGCGCGCGCGCCCGGCGTCGGGCCCAAGGTCGCCGAGCGCATCGTCACCGAATTGAAGGACAAGGCGCCCGCCTATGCGTCGGTCGATCCGGCGGTGATCAGGCTCTCCGGCGCGGTCGAGGACAGGCGCGCGCCGCAGCCGGTGGCGGATGCGGTCTCGGCGCTGATCAATCTCGGCTATGGTCACCCGCAGGCGGCGGCCGCCATCGCGGCGGCCGCGCGCAACGCGGGCGAGAAGGCCGATACCGCGAGCCTGATCCGGCTCGGGCTGAAGGAGCTGGCGAAATGACAGACGTGGCTCGATGCTGAGCAAGCAGGACCAGGAGCTGATCGCGGCCGCCACCGAAGCGATCAAGCGGCGCTATCGCAACGACTGGCAGGAAGTCGGCGCCGCGTTCCGCACCCGTGATGGACGCATCTACACCGGGGTCAATCTCGATGCCTATCTCGGCCGCATGGCGGTCTGCGCGGAGGCGGTGGCGCTCGGGCGGGCGATCACCGAGAGCGGCGAGACCGGGATCGACACGATCGTGGCGGTGCGGCATCCGGAGCCCACCGAGCCCGATCAGACCATCACGGTGGTGTCGCCGTGCGGGAGCTGCCGCGAATTGATCTGGGACTACGACCGCAACGCCCGCATCATCGTGCCCAGCGCCAACGGTCCGGTCATCGTCACCATCGCCGAGCTGCTGCCCAACAAGTACAGCCGGGAGCGGACCCTTTGAGGATCGTTCATTGAGCTCGCCGCCCCGCCGCCTGGTCACCGCCGAGCGCCGCGACGAAGACACCGCGGAGACCTCGCTGCGCCCGCAGCGGCTCTCCGAGTTCATCGGCCAGCAGCAGGCGCGCTCGAACCTTTCGGTGTTCATCGAGGCGGCGCGCACGCGCCGCGAGGCGCTCGATCACGTGCTGTTCGTCGGCCCGCCCGGGCTCGGCAAGACCACGCTGGCGCAGATCGTGTCGCGCGAGCTCGGGGTCAATTTCCGCGCCACCTCCGGGCCGGTGATCGCCAAGGCCGGCGATCTCGCCGCGCTGCTCACCAATCTCGAGGATCGCGACGTGCTGTTCATCGACGAGATCCACCGGCTCAATCCGGCGGTCGAGGAAATCCTCTATCCGGCGATGGAGGATTTCCAGCTCGATCTGATCATCGGCGAGGGGCCGGCGGCGCGCTCGGTGAAGATCGATCTCGCCAAGTTCACGCTGGTCGGCGCCACCACCCGCGCCGGGCTGCTCACCAATCCGCTGCGCGACCGCTTCGGCATCCCGGTGCGGCTCAATTTCTATTCGGAGGCGGAGCTCGAGGAGATCGTCAATCGCGGCGCGCGCGTGCTCGGCATCGGCATGACCGCCGACGGCGCCAACGAGATCGCGCGCCGCGCGCGCGGCACGCCGCGCATCGCCGGGCGGCTGCTGCGCCGCGTGCGCGACTTCGCGCTGGTCGGCGGCACCGCGTCGATCGACCGCAAGGCCGCCGACCGCGCGCTGCTCGAGCTCGAGGTGGACGCCGCCGGCCTCGACGCCATGGACCGTCGCTACCTCACGACCGTCGCGGTGAATTACGGCGGCGGTCCGGTCGGGGTCGAGACCATCGCGGCGGCGTTGTCCGAGCCGCGCGACGCCATCGAGGAGATCATCGAGCCGTTCCTGATCCAGAAGGGCTTCATCCAGCGCACCCCGCGCGGCCGGCTGCTCACGTCGCACGCCTTCCGCCACCTCGGCCTCGCCGAGCCGGCGCGCGATCCGGCGCAATTCGGACTTTTTGGCGGCCCGGACGACGAGGCCTGATCGCATTTTCGCTCGATTGACGCGTCACCCATTCATCGTTCGCTCATTTTTTCGTTGTTCATCCCGCCTCATGATCTCACGCCGGCAGTTTCTGCGATGGCTCGCCACGGCGGGCGCGGTGGGCGCGCTCGCCGCCACCTATGGGTTCGTGATCGAGCCGCTGCTGCGGCCGAGGATCGCCCGCTATGTCCTGCGCCCCGATCGCTGGCCGGCCGGGCTCGAGCTGACGATCGCGGCGCTCGCCGACATCCACGCCTGCCGCCCCTGGATGACGCCGGAGCATATCCGTTCGATCGTGGACGAGACCAACGGGCTCGGCGCCGACATCATCGTGCTGCTCGGCGACTATGTGGCCGGCCACCGGTTCGTGACCGGCTACGTCGATTCGAGCGAATGGGCGGGCGCGCTGTCGGGACTGCGGGCGCCGCTCGGCGTGCACGCCATTCTCGGAAACCACGAATGGTGGTCGGACCGCGCCGTGCAGCGGACCGGCCAAGGCGTCCCGGCCGGCCGGCGCGTGTTGGAGGCGGTCGGCATTCCGGTCTACGAGAACGACGCGGTGCGTCTCACCAAGGGCAACAACGCATTCTGGTTGGCGGGGCTGGGCGACCAGATCGCCTTTCTGCCGTCGCGGCGCCGGTGGCCCGATCGGCGCATCGGCGTCGATGACCTCGCCGGCACGTTGGCGAAGGTGACCGATGACGCACCGGTCGTCCTGCTCGCGCATGAGCCGGACGTCGCCGCGCGGGTGCCGGACCGTGTCGCGCTGGTCTTGAGCGGCCACACCCATGGCGGACAGGTCAGGCTGTTCGGCTGGTCGCCGGTGGTGCCGTCGCGCTACGGCAACAGGTTCGCGTATGGCCATGTGCGCGAGCGATGTGATCTGATCGTCTCGGGCGGGCTCGGCTGCAGCATCGTGCCGTTCCGTCTCGGCGTGCCGCCGGAGGTCGTTCTCGTGACGCTGCGCGGCGGTGGCGGGAACAGCGCTTGAGGCGCATGTCGACCGCCGCAGGTCACCAGATGGGCAAGGCTCGCGGATGAATTCGTTCGCTCTCGACGGCGAGATTCGCGACGGCCGGCACGTGATGCCGGTGCGCGTCTACTACGAGGACACCGACTTTTCCGGCATCGTCTATCACGCCAACTATCTGCGCTTCCTGGAGCGCGGGCGCTCGAACCATCTGCGGCTCATTGGCGCCGATCAGCGCAGCCTGTTCGAGGAGACCGAGCGCGAGGCGCCCGGCTTCGCCTTCGTGGTGCGCTCGATGCAGATCGAGTTCCTCAAGCCCGCGCGCATGGACGACGTGCTCGAGGTCGTCACCGAATACGAAGAGATCAAGGGCGCCTCGATCACCCTCAAGCAGCAGGTGCGGCGCGGCGAGGAGCTGCTGGTGGAGGCGCATGTGCGGGTCGCCTTCGTGTCCGGCGGCCGGGCGCGGCCGATCCCGAAGCCGCTGCGGGTGGCGATGAAGACCCAAGCCGGCAACGCAGGACGGACAACCGCGGACGGATAAGACGGCGACATCTTCCGTCGTTTCGTCCCTTCGCTGCAGTCGACGCTCCGGCACGAGTCATGTAAGAGCTATTTACATGATCTGGTCGAAGCACGGCCGTGGCGAGCGCGGCTACCACCACGGCAACCTGAAAGAGGCCTTGGTCCGCGCCGCCCTCGAGCTGATTGCGCAAAAGGGGCCGGCGGGCTTCACCTTTGCGGAAGCCGCCCGCTGGGCCGGGGTCAGCCCGGCCGCCCCCTATCGGCACTTTCGCGACCGCGACGAATTGCTGGCCAGCGTTGCGCAGCGCGGCTTCGAGCAGTTCGCGGCCGCGCTCGCGCGCGCCTGGGATGACGGCCGTCCGCATCCGTTCAAAGCATTCGAGCGGGTCGGAAGGGCGTATCTGGAGTTCGCCCGCGCCGAACCGGCGCTCTATTCGGCCATGTTCGAGGCCGGCATTCCGCTCGAGACCAACCCCGAGCTGCGGGAAGCCGGCGAGCGCGCCTTCGCGGTGCTGCGGACCGCCACCGAGCGGCTGGTCGCCACCTTGCCGGCGCAAGATCGTCCGCCGGTCCTGATGATGGCGCTGCACATCTGGGCGCTGTCGCATGGCATCGCTTCGCTGTTCGGACGCGGCGACGCCGGGCGGCGCGCGCTCCCGATGTCGCCGGAAGAGCTGTTGGAGGCGGCGGTGCTGATCTATCTGCGCGGCTTGGGCATCGTCGACACGCCGACCGGGGCGGCGGCGCCGTAGGCAAACGGCGTTGGCGGGTGGACTTGAAACGCTGCCGGCAAGGCGCACTTGACAACCCTGCGGCTGCGTTTTAGGTATGTGAATGTAATTAACATTCACAAGCGAGGCGCTCATGCCTATCGTTGCAAAGCTCGACGAACTGGGAAAACCGGCCTGGATCGCACTCACGATCCTCGGCTTTGTCGTGTGGTGGCCGCTGGGTCTCGCCACCTTGGCCTTCATCATCGGGAGTGGACGAATGAGTTGCTGGAAAGGCGGCGGCATGAGCCGTTGGCACGGTGCCGCGGAGCAGATGCGCAATCCGGGAACCTGGTGGCAGCCGTCGCGATCGAGCGGCAACCGGGCGTTCGACGAATACCGCAGCGAGACCTTGCAGCGTCTCGAAGAGGAGCAGCGCGAGTTTCGCGACTTCCTGGCGCGCCTGCGCATGGCCAAGGACAAGGCCGAGTTCGATCAGTTCATGGCCGAGCGCCGCTCGCGCACCGCGCCGTCCTCGCCACCGCCGCAGGGCTGACGTCGGACGCTATTCGCAAGACGCTCGGGCCGTCCGCCTCTCGCGAGGCGGGCGGCCCGATTTGCATGAGAGTTCGCTGACGTCAGGCCCGCGGCTTCGCCGCGGCCTTCTGCTTCGCCTCGACCCAGGCGGCATGAAAGCGCTCGGCGATCATCTGGAACGCCAGATCGACCGCCGTCTTGATGGCGATGAGGAAGATGAGCGCTCCCGCCGTTCCGATCAGCATTGCGAACCACGCTCCGAGGATGATCGTCACCTGCATGATGATGATCCGGATATAGAGCCCGAACAGCACGGTTTCGGCCGGGCCCAGCGTCGCGGCGCTGTCGTCCGCGCGCGGCGCAAGCCGGAACAGGCGCCGCAGGGACGGCTCCACGGCCGCGAACATCATCAGCATGCCGCGCACGACGAAGAGCGCGATCAGCGGCACCCACAGCCCGGTCGCCACGATCACCTGCTCGACGAAGTCGCGCAGGCCGTGAATTCGTCGCGACCAGTCGCCGGAAAACAATTCCCAAAGAAACAAGAAGTGCACCAACATGAAGATGCCGGCATGCAGCGTAACGAACATCGCGAAGCCGAGCGGCGACGCCGTCTTGTCCGATCCCGAGAAGCGAATGCCGCCGAGCGCCTCGCGCGGAAGCGTCGCGATGCGCACGACGGTCCAGAACGCGATCACCGCGGTCTCGAGCCAATAGAGCATCAGCAGGATGAAGGCGTCCCAATCCCAGAAGATGACGCCGATCAGCGGCACCAGATTGGCCGCGATCAGGATCAGGCTGGACGGCTGCAGCAGATAGCGTGCCATGGATGCGGCGCCTCGGCCTTCGATCGGAGACGGAGGACTCTATCCGGAGTTCGGCTGCCGCGCAGGGGCGCCGCCGCTCAACGCTCGACCGAGGTGTTGCCGGCCGAGAACTTGAGGTCCTTGATCAGCGGCACGTGCGAGCCGAGCCCGAGATCGACCACGGTCTTGAGGCCGATCACCAGGAGCAGCGGGGCCATCGAGCCGATGGCGCCGGCGAACCAGGCGCCGAAAATGATCGCGATCTGCATGATGACGATGCGGGTGTAGAGCGTTCCCACCACCGCGCCGACCGCGTCGCCGCCGGTCTTCTTCTGCGCCTGCTCGACGAGCTTGGTCGATTGCAGCTTGCCTTCGAGGCGCCGCTGAAAGGCGGGCTTGGCCTCGGTGCGAAACGAGACCCAGCCGGCAATCAGGAAGAACAGCAATCCCAGCCACAATCCGTTGGCCACGAACAACTCGCGAAAGAAGCTCGCCGGGCCATGCACCTTCGTGAGCCATTCGCCGGAAAACATGGCCCACAGGAAGATGAGGTGCACGAGGATGAAGATGCCGGCGTGCAGGGTGAAAAACCCGACCAGCATGGCGTTGTTCGCCGGCCGCTCGCGGCCATTGATCGTGATGTTGCCGGCCTGATCCGCAGGGAGCCTGGCGAGCCGTCGCATCGTCCAGAACGCCAGGATGACGGTCTCCATCCAGTAGAGCATCAGCAGCTGGAACGTGTCCCATTGCCAGAACAGCACCCCGACGAGCGGAATCAGGTTGCCGACGAGCGTGGTTCCGGTCGCCGCGAGCCGCAGCAGAGCGCCGGCACCTTGCACCTCGCTGGCGGGGTCGGTCATGCATCGCCTCGTATTGACCCATCCGGCAATGGCGGCCCGCTTGGTTACACGAACAGGTCCGCCTCGGTAACCAGGGATTAACCCAATCGGCGCCAGCTAGCGCCCGGACTGGAGGGTTTGGCGCCCTAGTTTGGACACCTTTGGCGGGGTATCGGTACCCCACCGGTGGGGGCCGGCACGATTTTTTGCGCAATTTCGGGTCTTCCGCGGCGCATGGCGACGCCGCCCGGCACGCCCTTTGGTCCATGCGACACGCCGCCCGGTCTCGACCACGAGACCAGGCGCGGAAAACTGGACAGCCGGAAGGAGATGCCATGCAGCCGTCGGCCGCGCCGCTTTCGATCTGGGAGCTGTTCAAGAACGCGGATCTTGTCGTCCAATTGGTGATGGTCGGGCTCCTGGTCGCCTCGGTTGCGGTCTGGGCGATCGCGATCGACAAAGTCGTCCTCTATTCGCGCACCCGCCGCGCCATGAACGGCTTCGAGCAGGCGTTCTGGTCGGGACAGTCGCTGGACGAGCTCTACCGGTCGATCTCGTCGCGGCCGACCCACTCGATGGCGGCCCTGTTCGTGGCGGCCATGCGGGAGTGGAAGCGCAGCCTGGAGGGCCATCCGCGCTCCTTTGCGGGCCTGCAGATGCGCATCGAGAAGGTCATGGATGTGACGATTCAGCGCGAGATCGCGCGGCTGGAACGCTACCTCCTGGTGCTGGCGACCATCGGCTCGGCCGGCCCGTTCATCGGCCTGTTTGGGACCGTTTGGGGCATTATGACCAGCTTTCGGGCCATTGCGGGCCAGCAGACCACCTCGCTGGCGGTGGTCGCCCCGGGCATCGCCGAGGCCCTGTTCGCAACTGCGATCGGCCTCGTCGCCGCCATACCGGCGACCATTTTCTATAACAAGTTCGTATCCGACGTGAACAAACAGGCGCAGCGTCTGGAGGGGTTCGCCGACGAGTTTGCCGCCATCCTGTCGCGGCAGATCGACGAGCGGGGGTAGGGGATCCGGCATGGCGATGAGCGCAGGAGTTGCTGCGGCCGCCGGAAGGCGGCGGCATCGCCGCCGCCCGGTCATGGCGGAAATCAACGTGACGCCGATGGTCGACGTCATGCTGGTGCTGCTGATCATCTTCATGGTGTCGGCCCCGCTCCTCACCGTGGGCGTGCCGATCGACCTGCCGCAGAGCCAGGCCAAGACGCTGGACCAGGACCGCGAGCCGCTCACCGTGTCGCTCAACGTCAAGGGCCAGGTCTTCCTTCAAAATACCGAGATTCCGATCGAGGAACTGGTCGCCAAGCTCAAGGCCGTCACCGACGCGCGCGGCGGGTTGGACGAGCGCATCTATGTGCGCGCCGACCGCCAGGTCGATTACGGGTCGGTGATGAAGGTGATGGGGCGGATATCGGCCGCGGGCTTCCGCCGCGTGGCCCTGGTGACGGAGATCGAGCAGGGCTCGCCGCGTTGAGGGCGTGCCCGCTGAGGGTGTGACGACGGGGATATGAGGACCGCCTACACGATATCGGGGATCGGCCACGCCGCCGTGTTGCTGTGGAGCGTCTGGTCGTTCACCGGCAAGCCGCTCGCTGCGCCGCCGAGCCAGGCGTTGCCGGTCGATATCGTGACCGCGTCCGAGTTCTCGCAGATCACCGCCGGCACCCCGAACGCTCCCAAGGTCGAGACCCCGAAGCCGCTCGTGGAAAAGATCGGCGAGAAGAAGCCGGTCGAGGATCCGAAGGCCAAGGTGGTCGAGAAGAAGGAAGTGACGGCTGCGCGCGAGGCGGCGCCGCCGCCGGAGCCGAAGCCCGCCGAGCCCAAGGTGCAGGACAAGAAGAAGGCCGAGCAACCCAAGCCCGACCCGATCGCCGAAGCGCTGCAGAAGGACGAGGCGAAGAAGCCGGAGCCGAAGAAGGTCGAGGCGAAGCCGCCGATGCCGCCGCGCAAGCCGCCTCCGCCGGCGCCCAAGTTCGATGCCAGCGAGATGCGGGCGCTGCTCGACAAGCGCGAACCGACCCGGCTCGCGGCCGCCGGCGACTCGCTCAACAACACCGCGTCGCTCGGCCTGTCCACCGGCACCGCCGCGCAAATATCGCAGAGCGAGCTCGATGCCTTGCGCGCGCGGCTCGCGCAATTGTGGAATCCGCCGGCCGGCGCCAGGACGCCCGAGGAGCTGGTGGTGCTGATCCGGGTCAAGCTCAAGCCCGACGGCACGCTGGCGGGTCCGCCGATGGTGCTCACCAGCGGGAGAAGCCCCCTGTTCACCGCCGCCCGCGACAGCGCCGTGCGCGCGCTGTTCCGCGGCCAGCCTTTCGACATGCTCAAGCCCGAGCATTATGAGCAATGGAAAGAGATCGAGATCAATTTCGACCCGCGCGACATGATCCGCGGATGACCGCCGCAGGCGCAGACGATCGAGCCATGAGCTACTCCTCTTTGACGATAAGCGGATTGAGTCGTCGCCGACTGATCATGCTCAGTGCCGGCGTTGCTGTTGGTGCCGGCCTTGCGGCGCGACGAATGGCAGCGGCGCTCGAGGCCGATGTCAATCAAGCGGTCGGCCAGCCGCTGCGGATTGCGCTTCCTCAATTCATCCAAGTAAGTGCATCGACCCGCGAGACCGTACGCAACCCCCAGGTCGCGCTCGAGGTGACGCATGTCATCGCGTCGAACCTCCGGCATACCGGTCGCTTTGCACCGATCGACCCGGCCGCATATAGCGGCAGGAGCATAACGCTCGACGCGATTCCGCAGTTTGACGATTGGCGTGCGCTTGACGCCCAGGCGCTGGTCATCGGCCGCCTTGCGGGGTGGCCCGACGAACGCCTGCGCGCCGAATTCAGAATATGGGACGTGCCCGCCGGTCAGCACCTTCTCGGTCAGATGTACGTGACAACCTGGGACAGCTGGCGCCGCCTCGCCCATATTGTCTCCGATGCCATCTACGAGCGGTTCACCGGCGAGAAGGGCATTTTCGACGCGCCGGAAGCAGAGACGACCAAGCCATGAGCGAGCGATCCTCCATGACAAGATGGCAGTCCCTAAGTCGTCGCCGACTGATCATGCTGGGCGCGGGCCTGGCGGCAGGGGGGTTGGTGGGCCTTCCGCCGCGCCGGGCCGCCGCGGTGCTCAAGCTCGACGTCACCCAGGGCAATGTCCAGCCGGTGACGATCGCGTTGCCGGATTTTCTCGGTGCCGGACTGCCCGATCCCGGCACCGCCCGCGGCGTCACCCAGATCATCGCCTCGAACCTGCAGCGCTCGGGCCTGTTCGCGCCGATCGATCAGGCCGCCTATCTCGAAAAGATTTCCAACTTCGAGGCCACCCCCCGGTTTCCCGACTGGCGGCAGATCAACGCCCAGGCGCTGGTCACCGGCAGCCTCGCGCAATCGGAGGGCCGCCTCACCGCCAAGTTCCGGCTGTGGGACGTGTTCGCCGCCGGGCCGCTGCACGGCCAGCAATACACCACCACGCCCGACAACTGGCGGCGGATCGCGCACATCATCTCGGACGCCATCTACGAGCGGATCACCGGCGACAAAGGCTATTTCGATACCCGCGTCGTGTTCGTCGACGAATCCGGACCGAAATCGCGCCGCGTCAAGCGGCTCGCGCTCATGGATCAGGACGGCGCCAACGTGCGCTATCTCACGCGCGGCGACGACCTCGTGCTGACGCCGCGCTTCTCGTCGGTGGCCGACACCATCACCTACATGTCGTACGGGCAGGGCGATCCGCGCGTCTATCTGCTGAACATCGAGACCGGCCAGCGCGAGACCATCGGCAACTTTCCCGGCATGAGCTTCAGTCCGCGTTTCTCGCCCGACGGCCAGCGCGTGATCTTCAGCCTGCAGCAGCGCGGCAACTCCAACCTGTTCGTGATGGACTTGCGCTCGAAGGCGACCACGCGCTTGACCGACACACCGGCGATCGACACCGCGCCGTCCTATTCGCCGGACGGCTCGCGCATCTGTTTCGAGTCCGATCGCGGCGGCAAGCAGCAGATCTACGTCATGTCGGCGCAGCGGCGGGCCGGCGCAGCGCGTGAGCTTCGGCGATGGCACCTATTCGACGCCGGTGTGGTCGCCGCGCGGCGACTACATCGCTTTCACCAAGCAGTCTCAGGGCAGGTTCGCCATCGGCATCATGCGCGCGGACGGATCGGGCGAGCGCATCTTGACCGAGGGCTACCACAATGAAGGCCCGACCTGGTCGCCGAACGGCCGCGTGATCATGTTCTTCCGCGACCCCGGCGGCGAAGCCGGGCCGACGCTGCACACGGTCGACGTCACCGGCCGCAACGAGCAGCGCCTGCCGACCCCGAGCTACGCCTCCGATCCCGCCTGGTCGCCGCTGTTGCCTTGACCTCAAGTGGAACTTTGGAAGCCCAGAAGGCGCCGTATTCACGCGTCATTAACCATCGCGAGGGGTTTGGGCATTTTCCTTGGATTTGAGTGATCCGGGCAACACCTCAACAACGTTGACGAGAACTTTCGCTTAACCAAGCACCTGCTAGACCTGCGGCATGTCCGGTAACGACGCAACAATGGAGGCACCGGAATGACGAGTGTCATGCGTGTCGTTCGGGCCGCCCAGCTCGCTGGTTTGTTGGCCCTGGCGCTGGTGGCGGCCGGCTGTGCCAACAAGCCCACTGATCCGGCCCTGGCCGGCGCCGGCGCCGGCAATGCGCCGCCCGGCAGCCAGCAGGATTTCGTGGTCAATGTCGGCGATCGGGTTTTCTTCGAATCCGATTCGACCGAGCTCACGCCGCAGTCGATCGCGACGCTCGAGCGGCAGGCGCAGTGGCTGCAGAGCTACAATCAATACGCTTTCACGATCGAAGGTCACGCCGACGAGCGCGGCACGCGCGAATACAACATCGCGCTCAGCAACCGGCGGGCGCAGACGGTGCGCGACTATCTGATCTCGCGCGGCATCCAGGCGCAGCGCATGCGCACGTGTCGTACGGCAAGGAGCGTCCGGTCGCGGTCTGCAACGACATCTCGTGCTGGTCGCAGAACCGGCGCGCGGTCACGGTGCTCAATACCAGTTCTTAGCAGGGGTACGTGCGGGGGTAAGGGGACAACCGGCGCCCAGGGGGCGCCGGTTGTGTTTTGGGGCCATCGGCAGCTTGCCAATCCGTCGCCGAATCCAAGGATCGTAAGTCCCGGCGCTGGGTATGCCGCGATGCATAGCGCTTTCGTTTCCAAAGCCGGGTGTTTGGGGGCGCCGTGATGGCCATGCCGACTTCACCCTTGTGTCTCGTGGCCTCGACCACGCTCGCGGCGCTGCTGCTGCTGTCCGGCTGCGGCCGGGACATCAGCTACGTGGCGCCGCCGCCGCCGAAGGTCACCGTCGTGGTGCCGGTGCAGCAGCCGGTCACGCGCTATCTCGAGGCGACCGGCAACACCGCGGCGGTGAACACCACCAATCTGGTCGCCCGCGTTTCGGGCTTCCTGCAGGAGATCAACTACAAGGACGGCGACCAGGTGAAGCAGGGCGCCACCCTCTTCACCATCGAGCCCGAGCCCTACAAGCTCAAGCTCGAGCAGGCGCAGGCCGCCGAGGCCGGCGCCCAGGCCGACGTTGAAGCAGACCGAGGCGGAGTACGAGCGGCAGGCCGATCTGTCGAGCCGCCAGGTCGCATCGAAGCAGGCGCTCGACAACGCGCTCGCCAATCGGGATGCCGCCCAGGCCAAGCTCAAGCAGGCGCAGGTCGATACCAAGCAGGCCGCGATCAATCTCGGCTACACGCAGGTGAAGGCGCCGTTCGACGGCATCGTCACCGCGCGCCAGGTGTCGCTGGGCGAACTGGTGGGCGCCAGCGGCCCGACCCAGCTCGCCACCATCGTCCAGACCGATCCGATCTACGTCAACTTCAGCATCAGCGAGCAGGAGGTCCTGCGCGTCCGCGCCGAGATCAGGCGCCTCGGTCTCACCCCGGCGGATCTCAAGAAGGTGCCGGTCGAGGTCGGGCTGCAGACCGACGAGGGATATCCGCACCAAGGCACGCTCGACTACGCCGCGCCGACCGCTCAGCCAGTCGACCGGCACGCTCGCCGTGCGTGCCATCCTGCAGAATCCGAACCAGGTGCTGCTGCCGGGATATTTCGTCCGCGTGCGCGTGGCCGAGGACCCGCAGGAGGCCTTGCTGGTGCCCGACGTGGCGCTCGGCAGCGACCAGGGCGGACGCTACGTGCTCGTCGTCAACAAGGACAACGTGGTCGAGCAGCGCAAGGTCACGCTCGGCCCCAGGGTCGGCGAGTTGCGCGCGATCGACAGCGGCCTCAAGGCCGACGATCGCGTCGTCGTGGCGGGCATCCTGCGTGCCATCCCGGGCCAGAAGGTCGATCCGCAGCTGCAGACGGCCGCCGCGACGCCTGCGCCCGCCGCCGGCGCGAAGTAGCGGCGGCCGTCATGATCTCGAATTTCTTCATCGAGCGGCCGGTTCTGGCGAACGTGCTCGCCATCCTGATGATCGTGGTCGGCATCGTCGCGCTGTTCGGCCTGCCGGTCGCGCAGTATCCGGACGTGGTGCCGCCGACCGTGCAGGTCACGACCCGCTATCCGGGCGCCAGCGCGCGCACCGTCATCGACACCGTTGCGCTGCCGATCGAGCAGCAGGTCAACGGCGTCGAGGGCATGATCTACATGCAATCCTACAGCGGCGCCGACGGCAGCTACTCGCTGACCGTGACGTTCAAGATCGGCGTCGATCTCAACATCGCGCAGGTGCTGGTGCAGAACCGGGTCTCGAGCGCGCTGTCCTCGCTGCCGCAGGCGGTGCAGGCGCAGGGCGTCATCGTGCAGAAGAACTCGACCGCGATCCTGCAGATCGTGACCTTGACGTCGCCCGACGCGCGCTACGACAGCCTCTACCTCGCCAATTACGCGACCATCAGGCTCAAGGACGAGATCGCGCGGCTGCCCGGCGTCGGCAACGTGTTCGTGTTCGGCGCCGGCCAGTATTCGATGCGCGTCTGGCTCGATCCGAACAAGATGCAGGCGCGCGGGCTGGTCCCGCAGGACGTCATCCAGTCGCTGCAGCAGCAGAGCGAGCAGGTCACCGCGGGCCAGATCGGCATGCCGCCGACGCCGGCGGGCCAGGCGTTCCAGTACACGCGTCAACGTCGCCGGCAAGCTCAGCGACCCGGCCGAATTCGCCGAGGTGATCGTCAAGACCGGCCGCGCCGGCGAGGTCACGCGGGTGAACGACGTCGGGCGCGTCGAGCTCGGCTCGCAGAGCTACGGCCAGGTCTTCACGCTCGACGGCAAGCCGGCGGCGGGCCTGGCGATCTTCCAGGCGCCGGGCGCCAACGCGCTCGATGTGGCCACCGAGGTGAACAAGAAGATGACCGTGCTGGCGCGCGAGTTTCCGCAGGCGCTGGTCATACGGCATCCCGTTCGACACCACCAAGTTCGTCGAGCAATCGATCCACGAGGTCTACAAGACGCTGTACGAGGCCGCGATCCTGGTGCTCATCGTCATCCTGGTGTTCCTGCAGGACTGGCGCGCGATGCTGGTGCCGGCGACCACCGTGCCGGTCACCATCATCGGCGCCTTCGCCGCCATGGCGGCGCTCGGCTTCACGATCAACTTCTCCACCCTGTTCGCCATCGTGCTGGCGATCGGCATCGTGGTGGACGACGCCATCGTGGTGGTCGAGGGCGCCGCCCACAACATCGAGAAGGGCATGTCCGGCCACGAGGCGGCGAGCGCCGCCATGCGGCAGCTGTTCGGCCCGATCATCGGCATCACGCTGGTGCTGATGTCGGTGTTCCTGCCGGCCGCGTTCCTGCCCGGCCTGACCGGCCGCATGTATGCGCAGTTCGCGCTGGTGATCGCCGCGACCGCGCTCATCAGCGCCATCAACGCCGCCACCTTGAAGCCGACGCAATGCGCGATGTGGCTGCGCGCGCCGGTCCCGCCGCGAGCGGCGCAACATCTTCTATCGCGGCGTTCAATCGCGTCTATGACCGCCTCGAGCACGGTATGCGCGCTTGATCGGCCGCTGGTCGGCCGCAGCGGGATCAGCGCCGCGGTCGCGCTCGCGCTCATCGCCGCCACCGGCTACGGGTTCTCGCGCGTCCCGACCGGCTTCCTGCCGATCGAGGATCAGGGCTATCTGATCGCGCTCGTGCAGTTGCCGGACGGCGCCTCGCTGCAGCGCACGCAGCAGACGCTCGACAAGGTCTACGAGATCGCCCGCAAGACGCCGGGCGTCGACAAGGTGATCACCATCGCGGGCGTGTCGCCGCTCGACAACAGCGCGACGCTGGCGAGCGCCGGCGTCGCCTATATCATCCTCAAGGACTGGAGCGAGCGCGGCAAAGGCGAGGACCTGCTGTCGATCTTCAAGGGGCTCAACGCCTCGCTCGGCGCGATCGAGGAAGCCAGCATCCTGGTGATGCCGCCGCCGCCGATCCAGGGCGTCGGCAACGACGCCGGCTTCACCATGCAGGTCGAGCTGCGCGACGGCAGCTTCGACATGGCCAAGCTGCAGAGCGTCACCAACGCGATCGTCGAGAACGCCAAGTCGCAGTCGGCGATCCAGCTGCGTGCTGGCGTCGTTCCGCGCCAACGTCCCGCAACTGGCCGTGGAGGTCGACCGCGTGAAGACGCAGACGCTCGGCGTCACCCTCGACCAGGTGTTCTCCGCGCTCGTCCGGCTATCTCGGATCGAGCTACGTCGACCAGTTCAACAGGTTCGGCCGCGTGTTCCAGATCTACGTGCAGGGCGATTCGCAGTTCCGGCTGCGGCCGGAAGACCTCCAGAACCTCCACGTGCGCAACAAGGACGGGAACATGATCCCGCTCGGCACGCTGGTGAAGATCACGCCGACGGTCGGCCCGTCGCTGATCAGCCTGTTCAATCTCTATCCGTCGGCGACGATCATCGGCCTGCCGGCGGACGGGTTCTCGTCCGGCGAGGTGCTCAAGCTGATGGAGGAGATCGCCGCAGCGCACGCTGCCGCCCGGCACCGGCTTCGAATGGAGCTGCGATGTCCTACCAGGAGAAGATCGTCGGCAATCAGATGTACATCGTGTTCGCGCTGGCGCTGCTGCTGGTCTATCTGGTGCTCGCCGGCCAGTACGAGAGCTGGTACGCGCCGATCTCGGTCGCTCCTGGCGGTGCCGCTGTCGTTCATCGGTCCGGTGGCGGCGCTTTCGGCGCTCGCGGGCAGCGGGCTCAACAACAATCTCTACGTCCAGATCGGGCTCGTGCTGCTGATGGCGCTGTCGGCGAAGAACGCGATCCTGATCGTCGAGTTCGCGCGCGAGCTGCGCGCGCGAAGGCCGGCCGATCCTCGACTCGGCGATGGAGGCGGCGCGGGCGCGGTTCCGCCCGATCCTGATGACGTCGTTCGCGTTCATTCTCGGCGTGCTCCCGCTGGTGCTCGCGAGCGGCGCCGGCGCCAGCGCGCGCAAATCGATCGGCATCACGGTGTTCACCGGCATGATCGCCTCGACCTGCCTGGCGGTGCTGTTCGTGCCGCCGTTCTTCGTCGTGGTGCAGCGCTTCGAGGAGTGGCTCAAGGCGCGCAAGGGCCCGACGCCGCAGAGCGTGCCGGCGGCGTAGCGATCAGACCTCGATGATCGGTGCTGCGCTCTGATCACCGGCCACGGGTCGCTCGAGTCCGGCCACAAGTCACAATTTGGACGCAGGGATTCGTATGGTATGCGGCGCCATTCTCCCAGCCCGAGCCACGAGCTCATGGTCCTTCGCTTTCCTCAGCGCGATCAGGGTGTTCGCGCTCGCCTGCGTGGTGACCGCGGTGGTACCCGCCGCTTCCGCACAGGAGGGCGAACGCTCCCCGGGCGGCCTGCTCGATCGCATCTTCGGCGGCAGCGAACGCTTCGGCGGCGGCGAGCGCGCCGCGCAACCTGCCGCCCAGCCGGGCCAGGAGCGTGCCGCGCCGTCGGCCTCGGATGTCGTGCTGCAGCTCGAGCGTCTCGAAGGCCAGATCCGGCAGCTCACCGGCGCGATCGAGCAACTGCAGTTCCGCAATCAGCAGCTCGAGCAGCAGGTGCGGCGCATGCAGGAGGACACCGAGTACCGATTCCAGGAATTGGGCTCGAAGGGCACCGCCCGCCCGGCGCCAACCCGTCCGCAGGCCACGCCTGCGCCCACCGCTCCCGCCGCATCGCCGGCGCCGGGACGGCGCGGCGATGCCTTCGATCCCGCGCAGCACCCGAACGCGCCCGGCGTGCCGCGAACGCTCGGCTCGGTGCCCGCGCGGGCAGCCGCGGCACGCGCCGGTGCCGCCGCCGACCTGCAACCGCCGGACGATCCGTCGGTCTGCGCGCCGGCGCGCCGCGCGCGCCGGTGCGCGCAGTGACTGCGGCGCTGCCGCCTGGGGCGTCCGCGAAAGGACGACTACGACCTCGCCTACGGCTATGTGCTGCGCAAGGACTATGCGCTGGCCGAAGAGGCCTTCCGCAACTTCCTGAAGAAATATCCGAGCGACCAGATGGCGGGCGAGGCCACCTTCTGGCTCGGCGAGAGCCTGTTCCAGCGCCAGCGCTACCGCGACGCGGCCGAGTCCTTCCTCAACGTCTCGACCAAGTTCGAGGCGCAACCCCAGAGGCGCCCGACGCATTGCTGCGCCTCGGGCAGTCGCTCGCCGCGCTCGGCGAGAAGGAAGCGGCCTGCGCGTCGCTCGGCGAAGTCTCGCGCAAGTTTCCCCGCGCATCGACCAGCTTGAAGCAGAGCGTCGAGCGGGAACAGAAGCGTGTCCGCTGCTGACACGGCGGCGCCGGTCTCGTCCGCCGAGGCGAAGACGCTGTTCGGTCCTCTCGCGCATCTCCCGGTTCTCGTTCTTGCCGTCTCCGGCGGTCCCGATTCGACCGCGCTGCTGATGCTGGCGGCGCGCTGGCGTGCGGCGCGCAAAGCCGGGCCGAAGCTGCTCGCCGTGACCGTCGATCACGGCTTGCGCCCGGAATCCGCCGGCGAGGCGCGCGCCGTGAAGCGGCTGGCGCGCCGGCTCGGCGTCCCCCACCGCACCTTGCGCTGGCAAGGCAAGAAGCCGACCACCGGATTGCAGGAGGCGGCGCGCGAGGCGCGCTACCGGCTGCTCGCGGCGTGTCGCCAAGTCCGCGAAGGCCGCGCCACATCCTCACCGCGCACACGCTCGACGATCAGGCCGAGACCGTGCTGATCCGGATGACGCGCGGCAGCGGACTCACCGGGCTCGCCGGCATGGCGCCCATGTCGCCGCTGCCGGTCGGCGGCGACAGGCGAGATCATGCTCGTCCGCCCGCTGCTCGAGATCCCGAAGGCGCGACTCGTCGCCACGCTCGCGCGCGCCAAGATCGATTTTGCCGACGATGCGTCGAACCGCGATCCGCGCTTCACGCGGGCGCGGCTGCGCGCGCTGATGCCGGCGCTCGCGCGCGAGGGGCTCGACGCCCGCCGCCTGGCGTTGTTGGCCCGCCGCTTGCGGCGCGCCGATGCGGCGATCGACGCGGCGGTCGACGCTGCGGCACGGCGCTGCGCTGTCGCGAGCGCCAGTGGCCCGATCGGGGCCGATCGTGCTCGATGCCGAAAAATTCGGCAGCCTCCCCGCCGAAGTGGCCTTGCGCCTGCTCGGCCGTGCGATCGCGCAGGCCGGCGACGAGGGGCCGATCCGAGCTCGGCAAGCTCGAGGCGCTCTATCGAGGCGCTGGCAAGCGCCAAGGCTGCTGCGAACGGCGCGGTTTCCGCCTGCGGCGCACGCTGGGCGGGGCGCTGGTGACCCTCGCCGCCGGCCGGCTCACGGTCGAGCGCGCTCCGCCGCGGTCCGCCGAAACTGGTGGCGCTAACTTAACCACGGCCAAATATGGCAGGCGCGGCGGCCCCAAACGGCGCTAGACTGGCAGACTAGACTGGCAGAAATGCAGTGGCTTCCCTTGGCAGGGGGCCGCCGGAGACCTAAATTGGGATCGCGGCGGACGTGAATCGGCCTCAACCTGCGGGCAAAATAGCAAGCAACCGTCAAACCGTGGGGCTGCCGCGCCGTCGACGGCAAAGGACACCAGGATGAATGCCAATCTGCGCAATTTCGCCCTGTGGGTGATCATCGTCCTTTTGCTGCTGGCGCTGTTCACGCTGTTCCAGAATCCGGGCCAGCGCCCGAGCGCGCAGGACATCTCGTTCTCGCAGCTCTTGACCGAGGTCGATGCAGGGCCGCGTGCGCGACGTCCTGATCCAGGGACCGGAGATTCACGGCACCTTCACGGACGGCCGCGTCTTCCAGACCTATGCGCCCAGCGACCCGAGCCTGGTGCAGCGGCTCTACGGCAAGGGCGTGGCGATCACCGCGCGCCCGCAGCAGACCGACGTGCCCTGGTTCGTGTCGCTGCTGGTCTCATGGCTGCCGTTCATCGCGCTGATCGGCGTGTGGATATTCCTGTCGCGGCAGATGCAGGGCGCCGGCGGCAAGGCGCTCGGCTTCGGCAAGTCGCGGGCGAAGCTGCTCACCGAGGCGCATGGCCGCGTCACCTTCGAGGACGTCGCCGGCGTCGACGAGGCCAAGCAGGACCTGCAGGAGATCGTCGAGTTCCTGCGCGACCCCGGCAAGTTCCAGCGCCTGGGCGGCAAGATTCCGCGCGGCGTGCTGCTGGTCGGCCCGCCCGGCACCGGCAAGACGCTGATCGCGCGCGCGGTGGCCGGCGAGGCCAACGTGCCGTTCTTCACCATTTCGGGCTCCGACTTCGTCGAGATGTTCGTCGGCGTCGGCGCCAGCCGCGTGCGCGACATGTTCGAGCAGGCCAAGAAGAACGCGCCCTGCATCATCTTCATCGACGAGATCGACGCGGTCGGCCGCCATCGCGGCGCCGGCCTCGGCGGCGGCAACGACGAGCGCGAGCAGACGCTCAACCAGCTGCTGGTCGAGATGGACGGCTTCGAGACCAACGAAGGCATCATCCTGATCGCCGCCACCAACCGCCCCGACGTGCTCGACCCGGCGCTGCTGCGGCCCGGCCGCTTCGACCGCCAGGTGATCGTGCCGAACCCGGACGTGGTCGGCCGCGAGCAGATCCTCAAGGTGCACGTGCGCAAGGTGCCGCTGGCGCCCGACGTCAACCTCAAGACCATCGCGCGCGGCACGCCCGGCTTCTCCGGCGCCGATCTCATGAACCTGGTCAACGAGGCGGCGCTGATGGCGGCGCGGCGCAACAAGCGCATGGTGACGCAGATCGAGTTCGAGGATTCCAAGGACAAGGTGATGATGGGCGCGGAGCGCAAGTCGCTCGTCATGACCGAAGAGGAGAAGATGCTGACCGCCTATCACGAGGGCGGCCACGCCATCGTCGCGCTCAACGTCAAGGCCACCGACCCGCTGCACAAGGCGACCATCATCCCGCGCGGCCGCGCGCTCGGCATGGTCATGCAGCTGCCCGAGCGCGACAAGCTCTCGATGAGCCTCGAGCAGATGACCTCGCGGCTCGCCATCATGATGGGCGGGCGCGTCGCCGAGGAGCTGGTGTTCGGCCGCGAGAAGGTGACCTCGGGCGCCGCCTCCGACATCGAGCAGGCGACCAAGCTCGCCCGCATGATGGTGACGCGCTGGGGCCTGTCCGAGACGCTCGGCACCGTCGCCTATGGCGAGAACCAGGACGAGGTGTTCCTCGGCTACTCAGGTGGCGCGCCAGCAGAACGTCTCCGAGGAGACGAGCCGCAAGATCGACGGCGAGATCAGGCGGCTGGTCGAGGCCGGCTACGCCGAGGCGCAGCACATCCTCCAGACCAAGCGCGCCGATCTCGAAACCCTCGCCAAGGGCCTGCTCGAGTTCGAGACGCTGACCGGCGACGAGATCAAGGACCTGCTCGTCGGCAAGCGGCCGACGCGCGAATCCGTGATCGAGCCGGCGACGCCGCGCTCGTCGGCGGTGCCGACCGCCGGCAAGGGCCGCCGCGGCCCGGAGACCGGCCCGCTGGAGCCGGAGCCGCAGCCGCAGTCGTAAGCCGCAGTTCACGCGGCCCGTGAAACGAACGCCCGCCACCGGCGGGCGTTCGGCTTTTGGAGAGCGGCCTTGGTAAGGACCGCGCGATCAACTCGCGGCCACCGCATGATGCGCAGCATTGAGCTTGGTCGCAACGACGCCGCGATCGATCTTGCCGGCGCCGTTCAGGGGTAGGGCGGCGACAATGTCGATGAAACGGGGATGCGAATAGGCCGGGCCTTTGTCGAGGCAATAGGTCTTGAGATCCTCCGCGGTCACGCTCGAGCCTTCGCGCACGATCACCATCGCGGCGGGCACGAAACCCTTCACCGGGTGCGATATCGGTGCGACCACGGCGTTCACCACCTCCGGATGGGCGAACAGCAGGTTCTCGACCTCCTTCGGATAGATGTTTTCACCGCCGCAGCTGAACATGTCGTCGACGCGGGTGCGGAAAAAGAAAAACCCGTCCTTGTCCTTGCGGAAGATGTCGCCGGTGTGCAGCCACCCATCGGTGAGCTTTGCGCGCGTGATCTCCGGCTCGTTGTGATAGCCGAGGCAGACATAGGGACATCGGATCAGCAGCTCGCCCTCGTCGGTCTCGTTGCCGTCCGCATCGATCAGCCTGAGCTCGATCTCGGGCGCCGGCACGCCCGGGCTGCCGCGCGGGACCGGCCGCCCATCGATCGGCGCGCGCAACGGACTGCCGCCCTCGGTCAGCCCGTAGCTTTCCGAGACCTTGATATGCGGGAGCGCGCGTTCGACCGCGTCGAGCAGCTCCGGCGCCACCACGGCCGAGCCGATCGTCATGCCGCGCAACGCGCTGAGATCGAGCGTGCGCAGATGATCACGATGCTGAAGAAACATCGTGAACACCGCCGCGACGCCGCGCGAATAGGTGCACTTGTACTTGGCCAGAGCCTCGAGATAGGCGCGCGGCTCGTAGGCCGGCATCAGCACGAACGAGCCGCCGGCAAAAAGCATCGGCTTCACCGTGCCGCGCAACGCGTTCTTGTGGAACAGCGGCAGCGCGACAAGTCCGCGGTCGCTCTCGGCGGCCGGCCAATGGCGCTGGTTGTAGGCGACGTACCACAGCATGCCGCGATGCGTCATGATCGCCCCCTTGGGGCGGCCGGTCGATCCCGACGTGTAGGGCTGGAAGGCTTGCGCATCCTCCGCGATCGGAGGCGGCTCGACCGGGGCGCCGGGCTTTGCCATCTCGTCGTCGAAGGACAGGAAGCCGTCCTTGCTCTGATCGAGCAGCAGCCGCTGGCGCAGCGGCACACGCTGCGCGATCGAGACCGCGTCCCGATTGCTCGAGGGGTCGACGATCGCGAGCACGCACGCCGCATCGCGGATGATGTGCTCGAGCGTATCGGCTGCAAGCCGTGTGTTGAGAGGAAGCGGGATTGCCCCGGCGCGCATCGCTCCAAAGAAGAATTCGACGAACTCCACCCGATTGCCGATCAGCATGGCGACGCGCTCGCCCGGACGCACGCCGAGTCGCGCCAGCATGCTCGCCACGCCGTTCATCCGCTCGTCGAGCTGCCGGTAGGTTGCGCGGCGCTCCCGGCCGCCGAACAGATCGATGATGGCGACCTTGTCGGGCAACCGCCGGATCGCTTCGTCGAAGAAAAACCCGAGATTACGTCGGCGGTTCATGTTCGGGTTGTTCATGATCGCGTCTGGTCATCGGGGTTCTATCGGGTCGAACGAAGTAAACCCCCGCTTTCCGCGACGAAGCAAGCCCGCTATCTCGCGATCATGTGTCCGCGAGGGCACCGGGCGCGCGGCGCCGCAGCGGCCCGCGATGAGCGGGACTTCGGCTTTTCGGTGATCCTCGCAACCAGACCGGCGTTGCTCGCCACCGATCCTGTGGGCTGTCACGGTCCTGACATCCGCCGGCAACACGCCTGACAACGGCGCGCGCAAGTCTCCCGCCGTCACTCGACGAGGAGGAGGCGACCATGCGTCTTGCGGTTGCGACACTCTGCCAGCTTGCTCGCGACCATGCCGGCGGCGGCCGACCAGGCCTTTCCGGCCAAGCTTGCCGGTCACGCCGTGCTGCCGGCCTTGAGCTTTTTCGACCCGCCGGCGGACGCGCCGGCCGACCTCGCCATCTCGGGAAAGTTCACCGCCGCCGACCGCAAGCGCGTCGATGCCGTCGGCGCCATCATGGGCACCTCGTTCATCTCGGCCAAGGAGGCGCCGCGCGAGACCGGGATCAAGCTGCCGTTCAAGGGCCAGCCGCTGCAGGGGTTTTCCGGGCTCAAGTCGGTCGGCGACGGCACCTTCTGGGTGCTGCAGGACAACGGCTACGGCACCAAGGCGAACTCCGCCGACGCCATGCTGGTGCTCCACCGCATCAAGCCGGATTGGACGAGCGGCAAGGTCGAGGTCCGGCAGACGATCTTCCTGCATGACCCGGACAAGAAAATCCCGTTCCAGATTACGCTCGAAGGCACTGCCAAGCGCTATCTCACCGGCGCCGACCTCGACGTCGAGAGCTTCCAGCCGATCGGCGATTCGATCTGGCTCGGCGAGGAGTTCGGTCCCTACCTGATCCGGGTCGACCTCGGCGGCAAGGTCACCGCCTTCTTCGAGACCATGGTCGACGGCAAGCCGGCGCGCTCGCCCGACCACTACCTGGTGTCCACCCCCGCGGTTCCCGGCCCGGTGTCATTCAACGTGCGCCGCTCGCGCGGCTACGAGGGCATGGCGGCCGCCAAGGACGGCCGCTTCCTCTACCCGCTGCTCGAAGGTCCGCTGTGGGACGAGGACAAGAAGGCGTGGGAAACCGACGACGGCCGCGAATATCTGCGCATCCTCGAATTCGACGTCGGGCAGCAGAAGTGGACCGGCCGGTTCTGGAAATACCGCCTGGAGGCGAACGGCAACAATATCGGCGACTTCAACATGATCGATGCCAGCAGCGGGCTGATCATCGAGCGCGACAACGGCGAAGGCGAGGCCTGGCAGGCCTGCGCCGGTGCGCCGCGACCCGACTGCTTCAACGTGCCGGCGAAGCTCAAGCGCGTCTACAAGATCGAGATGACCGACGCCAATGCCGGCGGCTTCGTGCGCAAGATCGGCCACATCGATCTCCTGGCGATCAAGGACCCCGACAAGAAGGCGAAGCAAGGCGCCAAGGAAGGCGTGTTCACCTTCCCGTTCGTCACCATCGAGGGCGTCGACGTGGTCGACGAGCGCCACATCATCGTCGCCAACGACAACAACCTGCCGTACTCCTCCGGCCGCACGCTCGGCAAGCAGGACGACAACGAGCTGATCCTGGTCGAGGCGGCCGAGCTCCTGAAGGCCAAGTGAACGATGGCCAACGAATCAAGTAGCGTTGCGTAGTGGTGATGTTGGGAAGCGAAGCGGGCGGCGGTACGATGTGCGGCCGCCCGCTTCCTCCATTGCGGCGGCGGTCGATAGGCTCGATGGTATCGCATGCCGCTGCCAAATCGCGTCGATCCGTTCGGCGCTCTCTTCGCCGATTCCGCCCGCGGCCTGTTCTTCGGCAACCGCGGCGGCCGCTTCCATCGCGATGATCGCACGCTCGGATCACGCCGCTGGGTGTCGCGCACCTGGATCTGCTGCCGGCTCGCATTCAAGGGCCGCCATCGCGACGGTTTGGGGCGCCGGCTACACCGAGCTGTTCTTCCTCGACGAGCCGACCGCGCTCTCCGCCGGTCACCGGCCGTGCTTCGAATGCCGGCGGCACGAGGCGCAGGCATTCGCGGCGGCGTTCGCGCGCGGCTTGGCTCTTGGCGCCGTTGCCGCGCGCCGCCGAGATGGACCGCGGTGCTGCATGCCGAGCGCCTGCGAGGGCAGGGGCAAGCGGCGGCACCGCCTCGCCGCTCGACGATCTGCCCGACGGCGCCTTTCTCACCCTCGCGGACGAGCCGGAGCGCGTCTTCGCGTTGCGCGGCGCTTCGCTGCTGCGCTGGACGCCGTCAGGCTACGTCGCGCGGCGCTCGCGGCCGCGCGGGATCGTTGCCGAGGTCCTGACGCCGCCCGCCGTGCTGGCGGCGCTTGGCGCCGGCTATCGCCCGCACTGGCATCCAAGCGCGGATCAATCCATTTGATGGATTACCGGCACGCTTCGACCGGCATCCGGGTCAGCCGGAACATCTTGTCGTCCGAGCGCGTCTGGCGCCTCGCGAACTCGCCGGCGGTCGGCTCGGTATCGGGCTTGGCCTGGCAGGCGGTGTCGATCGGCAATCCATCCTGGCGATTGATCAGCATGATGTCGTTGCCCGGGCCGCGCGCGAGCTGGACGATATTGCCGTCGCAGGTCGACCGCGTGCTCGCGGAGGAGCTCGGCGTAGCATTCCCAGCTCGCTTCCTGCGGCAGGCAGGCGTATTTCGCCGCCCGCCGCGCGGCGCCGGCGTTGAGGATGAGCGAGACCGAGAGCTTCACGTCCTCCGGCCACTGCTGCGGGTTGTCCTTGTCGAGCCGTTCCTGGTCGGGCGTGAGCCGTCCGACCCGAATCGACGTGACCTTCTGCTGCGGATGCTTGGCGCGGTGGGCGGCGTCGTAGTCGCGGCCGAAGCAGAACGGCTCTTTTTCGCCGAACCGCTCGCGCAGCGGCTTGCCGGCGCGGATCGGCCTCGCCCTCTGCTCCTCGGTGCGGCAGATCCCTGCCGGCTTGCTCTCCAGCCGAAACACCTTGTCGTCCTTGCCGGGCGAGAAATAGACCATCTGCGATTCGTCGACCTCCTCGCCGCAGCCGCCGATCAGGACGAAACCGTTGTTGTGCAGGAGCGCCGTGGTCGGGCTTTCGCGCTTGAGGTCGAAGCTGCCGCCGTCGCACTCGATGTAGCAGCCGACGCCGTTCTTGGTCTCCTTGTTGCAGGTCAGCGCATTGTGGAAATAGCCCCTGCGGTCGCGGAAGGTGACGAACGCCTGGACGCTGGTTTCACCGGTCTCGCGGAAGCGCTTGATGGTCTCCTCGCGCTGGTTCGGCCGCCAGTTCTCGGCCTCGGGCCGTTCGCTCAGGGATCGAAAAATGTGGATGCCGGTGACTTTCTGATCGGGGTGGCCGGCGAGATGCGACTGGTCGTAGACGCGGCCGAAACAGGCCTCCTGATCGGCCGTGAACAGCGGCGTGCGGGCCTGTGCGGCGGCCGGGGTCGCGGCCGACAGGCTCGCCGACACCGACAGCACGGCTGCTCCCACCACACTGAAAAAGCTCGGAAATCGCATCCCGTCCTCCATCAGAGGGCCACACTTTTTGCCGAATCTGGCCGTCGACGATGACCCGGCCGGGGCCGCCAAAGCCCATGGCGGGAATCGGTGGAATGACCTACGTGCTTGAAATTTAAGGCATTGTGACGCTCCCGTCGACCCATTGGCGGTGCGGAGCGACCCCAAACAATGCCGCTTGAGGGGGACATCCTGTGACGCAGGCGATCAGGCTCGCTTCATTCACGCTGCTTGTCGCGACCATGCTGGCCGGCGAGGCTTTCGCCCAGGCCGCGGGGCCGACGCCCTCGCTCAAGCCCAAGCCGCCGGCTGCGGCGCCCAGGATCTTGGTGTCGACCTCGCCCGTTCCGACCTTCGACGAAGGCACCGTGCCGCGCATCGCGGCCGCCATGCTGAGCTATTCGACGATCGAGGTGCGCGGCGGCTGGCCGACGCTGCCGGCGAACGCCAAGCTGGCGCCGGGGTCGAGAGGTCCCGACGTGACGCTGCTGCGCGAGCGTCTCGCCGTCACCGACGACCTGGCCGCCGACAAGGCCACGGGCGATCTCTACGACGATGCGGTCGCCGCCGCGGTGCGGCGCTTCCAGGCCCGCCACGGTCTCGAGGAGACCGGCAGCGTCGGTCCGAAGACGCTCACGGCGCTCAACGTTCCGGTCGAGCCAGCGCCTGCGCGCGCTGGCGGCCTCGCTCGACCGCCTGGTCGGCGATGGATTTCACGTTCGGGCAGCGCTACGTCGTGGTCAACATCCCGGCCGCCTTCGCCGAGGCGGTCGACGGCGACAAGGTGGTGCGGCGTTACGTGGTGGTGGTCGGCAAGCCCGACCGGCCGTCGCCGACGCTCACCACCCACATCACCACGGTCAATTTGAATCCGACCTGGACGGTGCCGCTGTCGATCATGAAGAAGGACATCATCACCAAGATGCGCAAGGACCCCGACTACGTCGCGCGCATGCACATGCGGGTGCTCGACGCCTCGGGCGCCGAGATCGATCCCAGGTCGGTCGACTGGCATTCCGACCGCGCGCCCAATTTCACCATCCGGCAGGATTCCGGCGCCTGGAACGCGCTCGGCGCGGTGCGCATCGACATGCCCAATCCGTATTCGGTCTACATGCACGACACCAGCCACAAGGAGCTGTTCAGCGTCGACTACCGCTTCCAGTCCTCGGGCTGCACGCGGGTCGAGAGCCCGCGCGACCTCGCCGCCTGGCTGCTCGAGGACAATCCGGGCTGGAGCCGCCGCGACATCGACGCCGCCATCGCCAAGGGCCAGCGCACCGACGTCCGCCTGACGCACAAGGTCCCGGTCGCCTGGGTCTATCTCACCGGCTGGTCGACGCGCGACGGCGTCATCCATTTCCGCGACGACGTCTATCACCACGACGACAAGCCGACGCTGGTGGCCGACGCGCGCCCGCAGGTCGCGAGCGCCGCGCGCGCCTCGGGCTTCGTGCTGCAATCCGCCGACACGCGGCCCGCGCCGGTCAGCCACGTCTCCTATCTCGACAGCCAGTGATGGTTCACCGGTGGGTATCGACCGCGATCGACAGCGGCGCCTCGTGTCCCATGAACACCGGCTGCAGCGTGTGGGACTGGAATAGCCAGCCGTTGTCCGCGTCCAACACGCATTCGTTGATCAGGTCGGCGACCAGCATCGGCGGCTTCGATTGCGGCGCCGGCGGCCGCACGGACGCGCCATAGAAGCTGACGATGCCCAGCACCTTGGCCCGGGCTTGATCGCTCGATGCGACGAACAGATTGTTGATCAGGTGGCGCGTGGTCTTCACGCTGCTGATGGCGGTCGCTGTCTGCCGCTCGCGCCAGGCGTAGAATTCGCGAATCTTGTCGCGTCCCGGGAACCGGTTGTGGCCGACCACCATCACGCCGTCCGGCAGGAAGAATTCATGCGCCTTGCTCCCGCCGTTGAAATCGACGTCGTGCCAATATCGTGCCTCGAGCTCATAGAGCGCGTGCCATAACCGCAGCTGATCGGGACTGTTCATAGCGGACCTCGCATCGCCATCCGATCGGTTGCCGGCTCAATCGAGCGCGCCCTCCGCGACCGACGTGATCCCCAATGCGGCGAAGGTCCGGCGCGTGGCGGCGACCGAGCCGTCGACGTCGATGCCGCGGCAGGCCTCGTCGATCACCACCACGGCGAACCCTTCGCGGTGCGCATCCTCGGCCGAATATCGCACGCAAAAATCGAGCGCGAGGCCGGCAACGAACACGCGCGTCAGCCCGCGTTCGCGCAGGTAGCCGGCGAGCCCGGTCGGAGTCTTGCGATCGTTCTCGTAGAACGCCGAATAGGAATCGATCGCCGGCCGGAAGCCTTTGCGCAGCACGAGCCCGGCGTGCGGGATGTCGCAGGTCGTCGCGGAATTGCGCGCCCGGCGTGCCCTGCACGCAATGGTCCGGCCACAGGATCTGCGGCCCGTAGGCGACCTCGATCGATCTCGAACGGCTGCTTGCCCGGATGCGAGGAGGCGAACGACTGGTGGCCGGGCGGATGCCAGTCCTGGGTCAGCACCACGTGCTTGAAATGGCGGGCGGTGCGGTTGATGCGCTGGCACCACTTCGTGGCCGCCCGGGACCGCCAGCCTGCCGCCGGGGCAGAAATCGTTCTGGACGTCGACGACCAGCAGCACGTCGCTCTCGCCGATCGCGATTTTCGTCGTCATCTGCGCGCCCTTCAGGTAGCCGCGAGGCGACGGTCGACCTCCGAGGCGAGGCGCACCAACGCGTCCGCCACCTCCACCGGATAAGATGTGCCGGGGGTGAGCCGGCGCAAGCCCTCCGGCAGGCGCTCGAGGTCGTGCGCGAGCGTGCGCCCGCATGTCCGCCAGCGTCGGCAACGGCGTCGAGTCGCCGGCCCGCCTGCATGACCGGCCGGATCAGCGGCTCGCCCGGCTGGCGATCGTCCTCGAGCGACAGCACGTCGCCGATCATGCGGCCGTCCGCGCCGTAGCGGCGCCAGACCTGCTTGCGGCCCGGCCAGGTCGCCTTGCCGGTGGAGCGCTTGCGCCGCGGCAGCCCGGCATATTCCTGCAGCTTGTAGGCGCAGTCGAGCGTCGGCGCGTCCTCGGAGGTGACGAGGCTCGTGCCGATGCCGTAGCCGCCGATCGGGGCGCCGGAGCGCACCAGCGCCGCGAGCTTGTCCTCGTCCAGGCCGCCGCTGACGAAGATGTTCACATCCGCGAGCCCGCCGTCGTCGAGAATCCGCCGCACCGTCCTGGAGAGCGCGGCGAGATCGCCGCTGTCGATGCGCACGGCGCGCACCGTGATGCCGTCGGCCTCGAGCTTCGGCGCCAGCGCGACCACCTTGCGGGCCGCCGCCTCGGTGTCGTAGGTGTCGATCAGCAGGGTCAGGTTCTCGCGCCGCGCGCGGGCGAAGTTCTCGAACGCCGACGCTCTCGTCGTCGTGCACCTCGATGAACGAATGCGCCATGGTGCCGAAGATCGGGATGCCGAACTGCTTGTCGGCCAGCACCGTGGCGGTGCCGGCAAAGCCCGCGATGTAGCTCGCGCGCGCCGCCAGCAGTCCGGCCTCGCCGCCGTGCGCGCGGCGCAGGCCGAAATCGACCAGCAGCTTGCCGGGCGCCGCCAGCACCATGCGCGCCGCCTTGGCGGCGACCATCGACTGGAAATGCAGGTCGTTCATCAGCCGCGACTCGACCAGCTGCGCCTGCGGCAGCGGCGCCGTCACCCGCAGGATCGGCTCGTCGGCGAAGAAGATGGTGCCCTCCGGCATGGCGTGGACGTCGCCGGTGAAGCGGAACGCCGCCAGATAGTCGATCAGGTCCTTGCCGAAGCGGCCGCTCTTGCCGAGCCAGTCGATCTCGTCGGGCGTGAAGCGCAGGTTTTCGAGGAAATCGAGCACCTGCTCGAGCCCGGCGGCGATCAGGAAGCCGCGTCGCGCCGGCAGCTTGCGCACGAAGAATTCGAACACCGCGGTGCTCGGTCTCGCCGCCCTCCAGATACGCCTGCAGCATGTTGAGCTGATAGAGATCGGTGAGCAGCGCGTTGGTCGCCGCATTCATGTCGTCACCTTTGCGCGATCAGCCCGCTCAATTTCGCCGATTCAGAGCCGCCGCTACGACTACCCGAACTCCCGCAGCCCCGCCTGCTTGACCAGCGGATAGGTCACGTCGCGGAACTCGCGCATGCCTTGCTCGAAGCGCGGCCAGGCGAGCAGCACGCCGTCGAGCCCGGCGCGCGACAGGGCCGCCAATCCGTCGACGATCTGCTCCTTGGTGCCGATCAGCGGAAATCCGCCCCAGCCGGCGACGAAGGCCTCTTGGAATGCTTTCAGGCGCTCCGGCGGAATCACGCGAGCGTTGATCTCGAGCGAGAACGTGTCGATCATGTTCTTGGCGGCCGCCCAGTCGCCCTTCTCGTGCACGTAGTACCGATAGAAGTCGCGCGCCTCTTTTTCGGTCTCGCCCTGCACGATGTTGGCGAGCGTCCAGACCCGCACCTCGCGGCCGTACTCCTCGCGCGCGAGCTTGTGATAGGCCTGCACGTGCGCGCGGCAGTCGTCGAGGCTGCCGGCGCGGATCACCGTATAGACCAGGTCGGCATATTTCGCCGCGAAGTGGCGGCCGCGCTCGGACGCCCCGGCGTTCATGACCGCCGGATACGGGCTTTGGATCGGCTTGGGCTGCAGATAGCCTTTCTTGATCTGGTAGAACCGGCCGTCGTGATCGAACGCGTCGTCCTCGGTCCACAGTCGCTTGATGATCGTGAGCCATTCCTCGGCGCAGGCGTAGCGGTCCTCGTGTCCCAGCATCGGGCTGCCGAACATGTCGATTTCCGGCTGGTTCCATCCGGTCACGATGTTGAGCGCGTAGCGGCCGCCCGAAATGTGGTCGATCACCGTCGACTGCTTGGCGGCGATGATCGGATGATTGAGCGTGATGTGCGAGGTGGCGAACACGCCGGGCGTGGTGGTCGAGGCCGCGATCCCGGCCGCCCAGGTATAGGCCTCGAAGCCGGGGCCCTGCGGATTGGTGGCGCCGCCGAAGCCCTGCCAGCGGGCGACCGGCACGATCGCCTCGAACTCCATCTCCTCGGCGAGCCGGGCGAGCGCGACCGTGTTGGGCCAGGTGATGTCGAGCCGGCCGTCGAGGTCCGACATCACGCAGCCGCTGTCGAGATTGGTCTGGAAGGTGCCGAGCTTCAGCCGGCGGCTGCTCAATGCCGGATTGGTCTCGCGCCGATCGCGTCGCCGGCTTGCCATCGTCCGGTCTAGCCCTTCATCGCCGCCTTGATGGCCGCGACGTCGCCGCCGGCCTTGGCGGCCGCGATGATCTTCGCCTCGCGCGCCGCAAGGCCGTCGAGCGCCGTCTTCATGGCGTCGATCTTGTCGGTCGGCACCACCACGGCGCCGTGGCGGTCGGCGTGGATCAGGTCGCCGCTCTTGACCGCCATGCCGGCGACGTTCACGTCGATGCCGTAGTCGACCACGTGCACGTAGGCGTGCGAGGGCACGATCGAGCCGGCCAGCATCTGGAAGCCGGGCGCGATCATCGGGATGTCGCGGATCGAGCCGCTGGTGACGACGCCGAGCGCGCCGAGCGCCTTGTGCACGTTCGACTGCACCTCGCCCCAGAACGCGCCGTAGCCCACGTGCTCGCCGTCGAGGTCTTCCATGATCATGATGCAGGGCTGCGGCGCGTCCGCCACATAGTCGAGATAGTCGAGCCGCTTCTGCATGTAGCCGGCCTGGCCGAGCGGGACGGCGTCCTTGGCCTTGAACGGTCACGGTCTTGGCGAAGCCGACGATCGGCGGCAGGTCGGGAAACGGGCAATGCAGGTGCTTGACCGTGTAGCCGAAGCCGCGGCGCTCCGGCGCCACGATCTCGATCAGGTTGCACACGGTCGGCGTGTCGATCGATTGCAGGAATTCGAACTGGGCCTTGCTCGGCGTGGTCATGGTTCCCCCTGGGCGATTTCGATTGCGGTCGATGGATGAGATTAGGCGGTCGCGCCCCGATAGGCGAGCGCCGCGATCGCCGCCATGAGCGGCGCACATGGCGACCACCATGGCGACGCAGGCCGGCCAGCCGCCGGCGTCCCAGGCGAGGCCGGGCAGGAACGCGCCGACGCTGCCGCCGACATAGAAGCAGGTGACGTAGAGGCCGACCGCCGAGGAGCGGCCTTCCTTCGCGATCGTCGTGACGTAGCCGGTCGCGATCGTCTGGCAGAGCATGCCGCAGGCCGCGCAGAGCGTGAGCCCCAGCGACGATCGCCGAGACCGGCGGCGCCAGCATCAGCAGCGGCGCCGCACGCCCACACGCGCGATCACGCGCGATGATGAAGCGGCCGGCGTCCGAGCCGCCTGATCGCCCAGCCGGTCATCGGCGCGATCACGGTGCCGACCAGGTAGGTCACGAAGATCGCGCCCAGCAGCGTCGAGGAGAACCGGTAGGGCGGGCGCGGCGAGATGGAAGCTCACATAGGTGAACACCGCGAGGAAGTTGAACAGGGTGCCGAAGCCGATCGCATAGGTGGCGAGGAGCTGCGGATTCCTGCAGATGCCGCAGCATCTGCCGCGCCGAGGCGCCGAGCCCCTCGGAGCGCACGAAGCCTTGCTCCCGCGGCAGCATCGCCGCCACCGCGATCGCGCCGGCGAGCGAGAGCGCCGCGAGCACGAGAAAGGCGCCGCGCCAGCCGATGATGTCGGCGAGCACGCCCGGCACGAAGCGGCCGCAAAATCCGCCGATGCTCGACCCGGCGATGTAGATGCCGGCGACGCCCGCGATCTCGGCGGGCGGCCACTCGTCGCCGATATAGGCGACGGTGACGGCGAAGATCGGCGGCAGCAGCAGGCCCTGCACGAAGCGCCAGGCGATCAGCGCCTGCACGTCGGCGGCGAACGACGCCCCCGCCATCGGCACCACCACGGCCAGCATCGCGGCGGTGATGACGCGCTTGCGCCCGAGCACGTCGGCGAGCGCGCCGGTGAACGGCGCGGTCAGCGCGATGGCGAGCGTGCTCGCGGTCATGATCGTGCTGATCTCGGCCGGCGCCGACGCCGAACTCGCGGGCGAGCTCGGGCAGCAGCGCCTGCGGCGAATAGAGATTGAGGAAGGCGCAGAAGCCGGCCACCGCCACGGCGATCTTGCGGGAATCGAGGATGCATGGGATGCAGTCTACGCGCATCAGCGTGTCGATCGCCGCGCGTGCGCGGGCCAGCGTCTCGTCCGGGCTGCCCGAGGCGTCGATCGCGCGGCCAGTCGAGCGCGCTCAGGTCGTAGCTCTCCTGCTGGCGCGCGACCGCGGCGTCGGCGTCGGAGGCATCGCGGCCGCGCGCGCCGACGCGCGCGAGGCGCATCGCGATGTCGGCGTCGAGGAACAGGCCGTGAAAGGCAACGCCGAGGATGGCGGCGGACTGCTCGACGACGCGCCGCTCGCCCGGTTGCGCGAACACGGCGTCGACGATCGCCGCATGGCCGGCCGCCACCACGCGGCGCGCCTTGTCGACGATGGTCGCATAGACGCGCGCCGTCACCATCGGCGCGTAGGCCTCCTCCGGCAGCTTCTCGTGCTCTTGCCTCCCGAACAGCGCCTTGCGCTCGACGTCGGAGCGCAGCACCACCGCGCCGGGCGGCGGCCCGAGCTCCGGCGCCAGCGCGCGCGCCAGCACCGATTTGCCGGTGCCCGAGAGGCCGCCGACCGCGACCAGCACGGGAGGCGCCGGCGCGATGAAACGCCGCGCCCAATCGAAGTATCGGCGCGCGCTTGCGGCGATCGCGGCCTTGTCCTCGCGTTGCGGGCTGCGCGAGCCGCGCCGCCGTCACCTTGGCGCGGATCGCCGCCCGCATCGACAGGAAGAACGGCAGCGCCGCGAGCGCGTCGAGGTCCTCGGCGCGCGTGGTTTCGAGCAGGTACCGGTTGAGCACGATATTGGCGGCGGGCCCGAGCCCGCGCTCGGTCAGGTCCATCAGCAGGAAGGCGAGATCGTAGAGCACGTCGCCCGACGCGATCAGCGGGCTGAACTCGATCGCGTCGAACAGCACCGGCCGGCCGTCGATCAGCACGATGTTGCCGAGATGGAGATCGCCGTGGATGCGGCGGATGAGCCCGCGCCGCCCGCGCTCGACCAGCAGCGGATGAATGCGCCCGTAGGCGGCGCGGCTCGCGCGCGCGAGCGCATCGACGTCGGCGGGCGGAAACAGCTCGGGCGTCTCGCCGAAGGCCGCGACATGCTCCTCGATATAGTCCGCGAGCGCCTTGATCCAGGGCGCCGGCGTCGACCGCGGCGGCGCCGGCATGCGCCGCCGCCACGGCGCGGCCGAGCGCATCCGCCAGCGCCCGCATCGATCGCGCCCGCCTCCGCCAGCCGGTCGAGCGTCGCATCCTCGCGCGAAGCGGCGCATCTCCACCGCCCACTCGACCGGCGTGCCGTCGCCGTCGAGCGCGAGCCGCCCGTCCGCCTCGCGCGTGATCGGCACGACCCGGCGGTAGATGTCGGGCGCGAACGGCCGGTTGACCTCGAGCTCGGCCTCGCAGGCCGCCTTGCGCTTGTCGAGGGTCGAATAGTCGAGAAACGGGAAGCGCACCGCGCGCTTGACCTTCCAGGCGCGGTCGCCGGCCAGGAACACCGACGCCGCATGGGTGTCGATGCGCTTGACCGGCGCCCCGCCATGGGTCGCCGGCTCGGCGAGCAGCGCGAACACCGGCTCCTGGGATTCAGTCGTATCATTCATTATGATTTCGCCGCCACAATCGCTCACCCATGGAGGACAGCGTGCTCGTCGATCATCGGACCTACCGCATCAAGCCCGGCATGACGCAAGCGCATCTGGACATCTACGAGAAATACGGGCTTGCCGCGCAGTCGCGGCATCTCGGCGCGCCGATCGCCTACATGTATGCCGAGAGCGGCGAGGTCAACAGCATCGTGCACCAGTGGGGCTACGAGGACGCGGCCGATCGCACCCGCCGCCGCACCGCGATGTGGGGCGATCCCGAATGGCTCGTCTATATTCAGAAGCTCAACGAATCCGGCTACCTGGTCGAGCAGAAGAACTCGCTGATGATCCCGACCAAGTTCTGCCCGATCAAGCGCTGATCGCGTAGCCGCTGTAGCGGTGAGCGAAGCGCCATCCTGCGCGCGCGTCAGCCCGCGCATGTCGCGCGCTGATGCGCTACAAATACGGATGTACGGAGACCGTGCATGCGCGCCAATGACGGCACCAGGACCGCCGGCGAGGTCCTGATCGATCAGCTCATCGTGCACGGCGTGCGCCACGCCTTCTGCGTGCCGGGCGAGAGCTATATCGCGGCGCTCGACGCCTTCCACGACCGCGACGTCGCGATCACGGTCTGCCGGCAGGAGAGCGGCGCCGCCATCATGGCGGAGGCGGTCGGCAAGGCGACCGGGCGGCCCGGCATCTGCTTCGTCACCCGCGGGCCGGGCGCCACCAATGCGGCGGCCGGCCTGCACATTGCGCGCCAGGATTCGACCCCGATGATCCTGTTCGTCGGCCAGATCGCGCGTGAGATGCGCGAGCGCGAGGCGTTCCAGGAGCTCGACTACCGCGCGGTGTTCGGCTCGATCGCCAAATGGACGACCGAGATCGACGATGCCGCCCGCATCCCCGAGCTGGTCTCGCGCGCGTTCTACACCGCGACCAACGGCCGGCCGGGGCCGGTGGTGATGGCGCTGCCGGAGGACATGCTGGTCGAGCGCATCGCGGTGCCGGATGCGCCCGCCTTCGAGCCGGTCGAGACCTGGCCGGGCGCAACCGACATGAGCCGGCTGCAGAAGCTCCTGTGGGCGGCGGAGCGGCCGATCGTGCTGCTCGGCGGCAGCCGCTGGTCGCCGGTGGCGACCGCCGCGGTCGGGCGCTTTGCCGAGCGCTTTGCGCTTCCGGTGGCGACCACGTTCCGGCGCGCGCATCTGTTCGACCCGCATCACCCCTGCTACGCCGGCGATCTCGGCATCGGGCCCAATCCCAAGCTGCTGGCGCGCGTGAAGGGCGCCGACGTCATCGTCCTCGTCGGCGGGCGACTGGGGGAGATGCCGTCGCAGAGCTACACGCTCATCGACATTCCGGGACCGCGCCAGACCTTGGTGCACGTCTTTCCCGGCATCGAGGAGCTCGGCCGCGTCTACGCGCCGCAGCTCGCGATCAACGCCACCCCGACCGCGTTCGCGGCCGCGCTCGAAGGCCTGCAGCCGCCGAACGAGATCAAGTGGCGTGGCGAGACGCCGACCGCGCATGCCGATTTCCTCGCCTGGACCGACAAGCCGACCGCGCTGCCGGGCGCCGTCAATCTCGGCGAGATCGTCGTAGGTTTACGCGACAGGCTTCCGGCCGACGCGGTGATCTGCAACGGCGCCGGCAATTTCTCGATCTGGGTGCACCGCTACCATCGCTATCGCCGCTACGGCACCCAGCTGGCGCCGATCTCCGGCTCGATGGGTTACGGCGTGCCGGCGGCGATCGGGATGAAGCGGCTCGCGCCCGAGCGCACCGTCGTCTGCTTTGCGGGCGACGGCGACTTCCTGATGACCGGGCAGGAATTCGCCACCGCCGTGCAATACGACCTGCCGGTCATCATCGTGGTGGTCGACAACGGCATGTACGGCACCATCCGCATGCACCAGGAGCGCCACTATCCGGGCCGCGTGATCGGGACCGCGCTGAAGAATCCGGATTTCGCCGCCTATGCGCGCGCCTTCGGCGGCTATGGCGCGACCGTGGAGAAGACCGCGGATTTCCTGCCGGCGTTCGAGGCGGCGCAGCGATCCGGCAAGCCCGCGATCATCCACCTCAAGGTCGACCCCGAGGCGCTCACACCGACCATGTCGCTCACCGCCATCCGCGCGAAGGCGCAGGCGGGCGGGTGAGGAGCGAGTAGCGAGTAGCGATAGTGGTCGAGCAGCGCTATTCGCTATTCGCTCACGTCCGGTACGACGCATCCTTGCGGTCGAGCATCCGCAGCAGTCCCGGCCATTCGGTGCCGAACGGCGCCTGCGGATCGACCGCGAGCTTGGCGGTGTGCGCCGACACCTTGGACGGCGGGATGTTGAGCGCGGCGCCGCCGGCGCGTCGCCAGCACCTGCGTCTCGCAGGCGAACTGCAGATTGAACAGGTTGCTGAAGGCGAGCGGGATCGAGGGTCCGACCGCGAGCAGGCCGTGGTTGCGCAGGATCATCACCGGGTTGTCGCCGAGGTCGCGCACCAGCCGCGCCCGCTCGTCGATGTCGATCGCGAGCCCCTCGTAGTCGTGATAGCTCACGCGCCCGTAGAACAGCTGCGCGTGCTGGCTGATCGGGAGCAGCCCGTCCTTGGTGGCGGCGACCGCGACGCCGGCTTTCGAGTGGGTGTGGATCACGCAGTCGACGTCCTCGCGCCCGCCGTGGATCGCGCTGTGGATGACGAAGCCGGCCTTGTGCATGGGGGCGTCGGTGTCGCCGATCAGGTTGCCGTCGAGGTCGACCTTGATCAGGTTCGACGCCGTCACCTCGTCGAACAACAGCCCGAAGCGGTTGAGCAGGAAGTGCCCCGGCTCGCCCGGCACCCGCGCCGAGATGTGGGTGTAGATCAGGTCGGTCCAGCCGAAATGCTCGACCAGCCGGTAGCAGGCGGCGAGCGCGACGCGCTGCTCCCACTCGGCCGCGTCGATGTTCGGCTTGGCGGTTCGGCTGACGGCGGACGTGACGGGAGTCATTGGCGGCGACCTCGGGCGGCGACCTATGAGGTGATCAACGGGGACCGGCGGACCGCCGGTCGGCGCCTGCGCTGATCCGGCCGCAAGCAACGCGACGGCGGCCGCGCAGGTCAGCGCGAATGTCGGCAGGCGCATGCCTTTCTCCCGGTGGTCGCTGTTCTGGCGCGCAGCGTAGCACCGGGCCGATCGCAGCCACGGGCCGGCCGTTGTATCGCCATGAATCATGCTTCATTCTTTGTCGCGCGAGGCCCGATTCGTCATGCCCTATCGCCGGACCGAGAACGTCGCCCGCAAGCTCGCCGCCCGCCACGGCGCGATCCTGGCGGCGGCCTGCGACGCCGCCGCCGAGGGCGGCATGGCGGCGGTGCAGATCGCGCCGGTCGCCGAGCGCGCCGGCATCGCGGCCGGCACGGTCTATCGCTATTTCCCCTCGAAGACCGAGCTGGTCGCCGCCTTGGTGGCCGAGCTTGCCGAGCGCGAGATCGGCGCGCTCGCGCGTGCGGCGGCGGCCGCGCCCGGACCGCTCTCGGCGCTGGCGGCGGCGATCACCACGTTCGCGGCGCGCGCGCTCGCCCGGCGGCGGCTCGCCTTTGCGCTGATCGCCGAGCCGGTCGAGCCCGAGCTCGACGCCGCGCGGGTCTCCTACCGCAAGGCGCTCGCCGGCGAGCTCGAGACGCTCATCCGCGCCGCGCTCGCGGCCGGACACCTCCCCCAGCAGGATGCCGCGCTGACGGCGCCGGCGCTGATCGGCGCGCTGATCGAGGGCTTGATCGGTCCGCTTGCGCCTGCCGCCGGCGATGATCCGGCAACGGCGCGCGCCCGCGTGCAGGCGTTGACGCTGTTCGCCTTGCGCGGTCTCGGCGTGGTCGATGCGCGGGCGCGCGGCCTGGTGGTGCAGACCGCGATGCCGGAGCCGAGCGCCTGACGCGTTCGATGCAACCGGCCGGCGAGCGCCGAGCCGTGATCCATCGACGCGCGTATTCCAAACAATGGTGTTGAGCGGCGCGAACAAAGCGCGCCAAGATGGTTGCGCGGTTGAACGTACGGGTGGGAAACATCATGCCACATCTGACGACGGACGACGGCGTCAAGCTGTTCTACCAGGAGACGGGGGCCGGGATTCCGATCGTCTTCGTCCATGAATTCGCCGGCGACCATCGCGCCTGGGAGCCGCAGGTGCGCCACTTCGGCCGGCTTTATCGCTGCATCACCTACAACGCGCGCGGCTACCCGCCGTCGGATGTGCCGGCGGACGGCGAGCGCTATTCGCAGGAGCGCGCGCGCGACGACATCCGCGCCGTGCTCGACGCCCTGAAGATCGAGCAAGCGCACGTGGTCGGGCTGTCGATGGGCGGGTTCGCCGCCTTGCATTTCGGCTTCACCTATCCGGACCGCGCACGCTCGCTGGTGATCGCCGGCTGCGGCTACGGCGCCGCGCCGGGCGAGCGGCAAAAATTCACCGAGGAAACCGAAGCCTCGGCCAAGCGATTCGAGACGCTGGGCATGGCCAAGGCCAGTGAAGGTTACGCGCTCGGCCCGACGCGGGTTCAGTTCCAGAACAAGGACCCGCGCGGCTTCAAGGAATTCGCCGACCAGTTCGCCGAGCACTCCGCCGAAGGCGCGGCGCGGACCATGCGCGGCGTGCAGAAGCGGCGGCCGTCGCTGTTCGACCTCACCGACAAGATGCGGACCATCACCGCGCCCGCCCTGGTCATGACCGGCGACGAGGACTGGTCCTGCCTCGAGCCCGCGCTGCTGATGAAGCGGTCGATCCCGACCTCCGCGCTGGTGGTGATGCCGAACTCCGGCCATCTCATCAACCTCGAGGAGCCGGAAGCCTTCAATCGGCATCTCGCCGACTTCTTCCACGCCGTCGACGTCGGCAAGTGGCCGAAGCGCGATCCGCGCGCGCTGGCGGCGACGATCCTCGGCGGGCGGTAGCGCATGTTCCGGAAAAGTGGGAACCGGTTTTCCGAGAAGAACATGCGCCACTCAATTAGGTCTGGCAGGCATGCGACGGCAGGTTGCGGCATACTCGCCATCCATGCTTTGCGCCATCGCGGCGTTGTGTATAGTCCATAAGACATCGGCATAGGGGAGACCGAATGAGCACGCCGTTGGCCGGCAAGGCCGTGCTCGTGACCGGGGCGAGCGCCGGCATCGGCAGGGCAGCCGCTGTTGCGCTCGCGCAGAAGGGTGCAAAGATCATTGCCACCGGGCGCCGCCGGACCGAGCTCGATGCGCTCGCGCAGCAATGCGGCGGCGGCGCCATCGAGACGATCGCCGGCGACCTCAACGATGCGGGCTTTGTCGACGAGTTGGCCAAGCGCGCCGGAGGCGTCGACATCCTGGTCAGCAATGCCGGCGTGCTGAAATACGCTCCGCTCATGGACATGACCGACGCCGATTGCGAGGACGATGTTCCGCACCAACGTGCTGGCCTCGTTCCGGGTCACGCTGGCGGTGGCGAGGTCGATGGTGGCGCGCCGGCGCGGCCACATCATCGTCATGACGTCGATCGCGGCCCGCGAGGTCTATCGGCTCGGCGTGATCTACTGCGCGACCAAGCACGCGCTGTCGGCGTTCGCCCGCGGCTTGCGGATCGAGCTGCAGGGCCACGGCATCAAGGTCACCGAGATCGCGCCCGGCATGGTCGACACCGACATCCGCGCCAGCAGCGACCATCCGGCGGTGCTGGAGGCCATCAAGGTCAGAAAATTCGAGGCGCTCACCTCCGAAGAGGTCGCGGAGGCGGTGGTCTACGCGGCGACCGCCACGCCCAACTGCTGCCCGGATCTGATCGAGCTGCGGCCGCAAGGATCCGCGTAATCGGAATCCGCGTCACGAGACCACATGGAGGAAACCGACCATGGCGAAGACAAAGGACGCAAGCCGAAACGCAGGACAATGGCGAAGCTGCAGCCGCGGGCGACCAAGACGTCCGCCAAGAAAAGCGCGCCGGCGTCGCGCGCGAAACCGAAGACCAAGCCGAAAGCAAAGGCGCGGCCGAAGCAGACGTTCAACGTCAACCAGTTCCGGGCGGAGGACTTCCGGGCCGATGGCTTGCGGACCTACGCCCAGTACCGCGATCTCGGCATGAGCAAGGCCACCAACGGCCTGTTGCAGGCGCACGTCATCCGCATGATCCCGCCGTGCGACCCGAAGGTGGTGTCGAAGCGGCACTATCACGACGTCGACGTGCAGATGATCTACGTCCTCAAGGGCTGGATGAAAGGCGAGTACGACGGGCAGGTGGTCACGATGCGCGAAGGCGCCGCGCTGGCTGCAGCCGCCGCGCATCAAGCACACCGTGCTCGACTATTCCGACGACTGCGAGCTGCTCGAGATCATCCTGCCGGCGGAGTTCGACACCGTGGAGCTCGAATAGGCTGCGACGGCGACAGGACCGCTTGCCGTCATAAGATGAAACAATCAGGGAGGATATCGTGACGACGAAACAAAAGTATCGGGTCAAGGCCATCACGCGCCGCAGCGTGCTCGAAGCGACGCTGGCGGGCTCGGCGCTGATCGCGGCGCCGGCGTTTCTGCGGCACGCAGACGCGCAGACGGGTCCGATCAAGATCGGCATCCCGACCGTGATCACCGGCGGCTACGCCATCCTCGGCAGCCAGGTGATGCGCACCTGCCGGCTGGTCAAGAAGATGACCGACGCCAAGGGCGGCGTGATCGGGCGCCCGATCGAGTTCCTGTTCCAGGACACGCAGGGCGACCCGGCGATGTGCGTGCGCAAGTGCCAGGAGCTGGTCGAGCGCGACAACTGCCGCATCCTGACCGGCGTCATCGTCTCGTCCGAGGCCGCCGCCATGCTGCCGAAGCTCGAGGAATGGAACGCGGTGTTCCTCTCGCACGGCAACGGCGACGGCCGGCTCACGGCCGAGCTGTTCGTGCCGCGCTTCTTCCGCGCCAACACCTCGGCGCCGATGGGCGCGCGCACGCTCGCGCTCTATCTCAAGGACGCGCCGGAGAAGAAGTTCATCGCGATCGCGTCCGACGCGGCCTGGGGCCGCTCCAGCAACGCCGCCTTCGAGGAGCAGATCAAGACGGTCGGCAAGGACCTGGTCGACAAGATCTACGCGCCGGTCGCCAACAAGGACTATTCGACCTACATCACCAAGATCCTGCAGTCCGGCGCCCAGGGCTGCTACGTCGCGCTGCAGGGCGACGAGGCGCGCGCCTTCTATTCGCAGGCCGCCCAGTACGGCCTCGCCCAGCGGGTGCAGTTCTTCACCGAGATCGTCGCGCAGGCCGACATCAAGGTGCTCGGCAAGGATTCGCTCGGGCTGGTCGGCTCCTCGCGCTATGCGGTCACCTACGACATCCCGGAGAACCGGGCGTTCCTGTCGCGCCTTCCAGGCCGAGTACAAGAACGAGCTCCCGGACTGGTCCGACGGCGAGATGTACCAGGCGCTGATGATCCTGTTCGCCGCCATCGAGAAGGCCAAGTCGGCCGAGCCGATGAAGATCGTCGAGGCGATGGAGGACCTCGAGGTCACCAGCGTCAAGGGACCGGTGCTGATGCGCAAGTGCGACCACCAGGGCGAGAACCAGGGCTTCGTCGTGAAGGTCGGCAAGAACGAGAAGTTCGCCGATCCGGTCGGCGAGATCATCAAGATCTACCCGCGCGAGCAGACCACGCCGGATTGCCGCAGCGCCAGCTACCGCAACCGGTGACGCGTTCGCCTGGCGACCTGAGCCGGCGAATTGGAGTCAGCGCGCACAGCGGACTCGGTCTGCTCCCTCCCCCCTTGTGGGGGAGGGCTGGGGAGGGGGGTGGTGCGATGATCGTATTGCCTAACAGCCACCCCCACCCCCAACCCCTCCCTACAAGGGGGAGGGGAGCGCACCGAGATTGCGGCTCCGCTGCACATCAATCGCAACCGATACTCCGCTCGCTTCAATCAAGTCCGATGAATTGGCTCGGCTTCATCCTGGCGCAGTGCCTCAACGCGCTCTCGCAGGCGTCGATCCTGTTCTTCATCGCCTGCGGGCTGACGCTGATCTTCGGCATCATGCGCATCGTCAATTTCGCCCACGGCGTCATCTTCATGCTCGGCGCCTATGTCGGCTACACGGCGAACGTGCTCACCGGCAGCTTCCTGCTGTCGCTGGTCATCGCGCCGATCGTGGTCGGGCTCGTCGGCATGGCGTTCGAGTGGACCTTGCTGCGCCACCTCTACGGCCGCCGCGACGGCGGCGCCTATCTGCTGCTCACCTTCGGGCTCGCCGTGGTGCTGAGCGAGGTGATCCGGCTGATCTGGGGCGTGCAGCCGCTCGGCACCGGCATCCCGGATTTCCTGCGCGGCATCGTCATCATCCTCGACCAGCCGTTCCCGCTCTACCGGCTGTTCCTGATCGGGCTCGGCATCGCCGCCGCGATCGCGATCTGGCAGTTCCTCGAGCGCACCCGCGCCGGCCTGCTGATCCGCGCGGTCTCGCAGAACTCCGAGATGGTGCATGCGCTCGGCACCGACGTCGACCTGGTGCGCACCGGAGTGTTCGGCTTCGGCTGCGCGCTGGCCGCGTTCGGCGGCGTGCTCGCCACCCCGCTGGTCACGGCGTTCCTCGGCATGGGCACCACCGTCGTGATCGACGCCTTCGTCATCGTCATCATCGGCGGCATGGGCTCGTTCCTCGGCTCGATCATCGGCAGCGTGCTGGTCGCGTTCGTGCAGGTGATGGGCGCCTACTACTTCCAGGATCTCGCGCTGGCGTTCATGTACCTGCTGATGCTGCTCGTCCTCGTCATCCGGCCGGGCGGTCTGCTCGGCAAGGAGGAATGAGTGAATTGGAAATTCCATTTCGCCGTCACCGCGGCCGCCTGCGCGGTGCTGCCGTTCGTGGTGCCGCGGGCATTCGCTGACCATCCTGGTCGAGGCGCTGATCTTCGGCCTGTTCGCCATGAGCCTCGATCTGCTGGTCGGCTATTGCCGGCTCTATTCGTTCGGCCACGCCGCCGCCTATGGGCTCGGCGCCTATTCGTACGCGCTGATCCTCACCCACGTGCCGCTGCCGCTGCCGGCCGGCATCCTGCTGGCGGTGGCGGTCACCACCGTGATCGCGGTGCCGATCGCCTGGATCTGCACGCGCTCGACCGGCGTGTCGTTCGCGATGCTCACGCTCGCCTTCGCGCAGCTCGGCTATGCGATGCTGTTCCGCTTCCGCGACGTCACCGGCGGCTCCGACGGCCTGGTCGGCATCCCGCGCCTTGCCGGCCCGTTCGGCATCGACTGGTTCCAGGGCAAGCTCGGCTACTACTATCTGGTGCTCGGCTGCCTGCTCGGCTCGTATCTCCTGTGCCGCGCCATCGTGCGCTCGCCGTTCGGCGCGGTGCTCGCCGGCATCCGCGAGAACGAGGCCAAGACCATCGCGCTCGGCTACAACACGCGCGCCTACAAGATCACCACCGTGGTCCTCGCCTACGGCTTCGGCGGGCTCGCCGGCGCGCTCTATGCGGCCTTTGCGGGCTTCGCGTCGCCCGAGCTGTTCTTCTGGCTGACCTCGGGCCGCGTCCTCATCATGGTGGTGGTGGGCGGCGCCGGCACCCTGATCGGCCCGATCCTCGGCGGCGTGTCCTTCGTCTTCCTCGAGCATCACCTGTCGCAGGTGACCGACCTCTGGCCGCTCATCTTCGGCACCATCTTCATCCTGTTCGTGATGTTCGCCCCGCAGGGCATCTGGGGCATCCTGACCAGCCGATTGCGAGGCAAGCGCGAGGCCCCGACTCCGGACAGCGGCAAGGAGGCATCCGGTGCCGCTACTTGAATGCAAAGGGCTCGTTCGCCGCTTCGGCGCGCTGGTCGCGGTCGACCACGTCGACCTGACGCGTCGAGCCGGGCGAGATTCGCGCCGTGATCGGCCCCAACGGCGCCGGCAAGTCCACGGTCTTCAACCTGATCACCAGCATGCTCAAGCCGAGCGCCGGCGAGGTCGTGTTCGCCGGCGAGAACATCACCGGCATGCCGGTCTACCAGGTGGCGCAGAAGGGCATCGCGCGCACCTTCCAGCTCTGCCACGTCTTTCCGGCCCTGACCGCGCGCGAGAACGTCCGCATCGCCGCGCAGGCGCGCGACCAGGCGGCGCTGGCGGTTCCTCGGCGGCGGCAGCGTGCTCGAGCCGGTCCACCGCCGTCGCCGACGAGGCGATCGAGCGCATGCGGCTCTCGCGCTTTGCCGACGTGACCGCCGCCATGCTGTCGCACGGCGACCAGCGGCTGCTCGAGGTCGCCATGGCGATCGCCCAGAAGCCGCGCCTGCTCATGCTGGACGAGCCGACCCAGGGCCTGTCGATCGAGGAGACCGGCCGGGCGGTGCAGATCCTCAAGGACATGCTGGCCGCCGGCGACCTGAGCGTGCTCCTGGTCGAGCACGACATGGAAGTGGTGTTCAAGCTCGCCGACAACATCACGGTGCTGCATCGCGGCCGCGTCATCGCCGACGGACCGCCCGCCGCCGTGCGCGCCAATGCCGAGGTGCGCAGCGCCTATCTCGGAGGCATCCGAGTGATGCTGCGCGTCGAGGGCCTGCACACCTATTACGGCCAAGGTCACGTCCTGCAGGGCGTCGACCTGGAGGTGCCGGCCGGCCGCATCGCCGCCGTGCTCGGCCGCAACGGCGTCGGCAAGACCACGACGCTGCGCTCGATCGTCGGGCTCACCCCGCCGCGGCGCGGCCAGGTGCTGCTCGCCGGCCAGGATGTCGCCGGCTGGCCGCCGCACCGCATCGTGCGCGTGGGCGTCGGCTACGTTCCGGAGGGCCGCATGATCTTTCCCGACCTGACCGTGGTCGAGAACATCCAGGTGGCCGCAGCGCGTGCCGGCGAAGCAATGGACGATGGAGCGGCTGTTCGGGCTGTTCCCGGCGCTCGCCGAGCGGCGGCGCAGCAAGGGCTCGCAGCTCTCGGGCGGCGAGCAGCAGATGCTCGCCATCGCGCGCGCGCTGGTCACCGATCCGCGCGTCATCCTGCTCGACGAGCCCTCGCAGGGGCTGGCGCCGCTGGTGGTGGAGGAGCTCACGCGCCTGATCGCCGCGGCTGCGCGACGAGGGCGTGAGCCTGCTGCTGGTCGAGCAGAACCTCAAGCTCGCCGAAGCCGTGGCCGACGTGGTCTACGTCATGGTCAAGGGCCGGATGGTCTATCATGCGCCGCTCGAGCGCTTCCGCGCCGAGCGCGAGGACGGTCAAGGCGAGCTACCTGACGCTGTGACGGAACGATGAGTGACATTCAGACCAACCCCGACACCGCGAGCGACCAGGGCGACTTCGCCGGCAAGAAGGCGCTGGTGACCGGCGGCAGCCGCGGCATCGGCCGCGCCGTGTGCCTCGAGCTGGCGCGGCGGGGCGCCGACGTGGCCTTCATCTATCGCAGCCGCGACGCCGAGGCCGAGGCGGTGGCCGGGCAGATCCGCGCGCTCGGCCGGCAGGCGCTCGCGCTCAAGACCGATCTCGCGGATGCCGCCGGGGTCGGCGCCGCCGTCGACCGCGCCGCCGCCGAATTCGGACGGCTCGACCTGCTGGTGCAGGCGGCCGGCGCCATGGGCGCCTGGCACGAGACCGCGGAGCTCTCGGTCGACGACTGGGACCGTTACCTGGCGGTCGACCTGTCGGGGGCGTTCTACGCGATCCGCGCGACCCTGCCGCACCTGCGCAAGGCCGGCGGCGGCGCGATCGTGGCGATCTCGTCGATCGCCGCGCAGATGTGCCAGGCCCGCAACGTGCAGGGCGCCGCCGCCAAGGCCGGGCTGGAGGCGATGGTGCGCGTGGTGGCACGCGAGGAGGGGAGGCGCGGCATCCGGGCCAATGCGGTGGCCATCGGCCTGACCGACACCGACATGGGCCGCGTCGCCTTCGCCGAATGGGGGCCGGAGACCACCGAGCGGGTCATTCGCGGCATCCCGCTGCGCCGCATCGGCACGCCCGAGGAGGTCGCGCGCGTCGTCTGCTTTCTGGCCGGGCCCGACGGCGCCTATATCACCGGCAAGGTGCTGCAGGTCGACGGCGGCCAGATCATCGCGGCGTGAGGCGCATCGCATGAGCAGGAGCAGGTCATGGCGTTCGAGACGCGGCTGACGCCGGCGATGGCCGCGCGCTGGCGCGGCGCCGGCCTGTGGGGCGACGAGACCTTGGCGACGGTGCTGGCCCGCCGCGTGCGCGAGACCCCCGAGCGCGAGGCGCTGACCGACGGGACCCGCCGGCTCAGCTACCGCGAGCTCGCCGACGGCATCGATCGCATGGCGGCGCGCTTGCGCGCGCTCGGCATCGGCCAGGGCGACGTCGTCACCATCCAGCTGCCGAACTGGATCGAGTTTGCGTTCGTGTTCTTCGCGCTGGAGCGGCTCGGCGCCGTGGCGGTGACGGTGAGCGTCGACTTCCGCAGCCGCGAGCTCGAATACATCATGCGCTTTGCGGGCAGCAAGATGCTGGTCTGCTGCGCGCAGTTCCGCGACTTCGATCACGCCGCCATGGCGGCGGAGCTCAAGCCGCGGCTGCCGGCGCTCGCCACCATCGGCATCATCCGCGGCACGCCGCTCCCCGGCATGGTGAGCCTCGACGACGTCGCGGCGGCGAGCGGGAAGCCCGCGGGCTTTACGCCGGTGGCGATGGATGCCGACACCGTGATGCGGATGGCGTTCACGTCCGGGACCACCGGCAACCCCAAGGGCGTGATGCACAGCCACAACACCACGCTCGCCGCGTGCCGCATTCTCAACGGCGATCTCGGGCTCGCGGCCGACGACGTCATGCTGATCTGGCTGCCGCTCGGGCTCAACTGGGGCTATCTGACGCTCGTGCAGTCGATCCTGGCCGGCGCCAAGGCGGTGTTGCTCGATCGCTTCCGGCCGGCGTCGGCGCTCGACCTGATCGAGCGCGAGCGCGTCACCTATATCCCGACCGCGCCCGCGTCGCTGACCACCATCCTGCAGGAGCCCGATCTCGCGCGGCGCGATCTCGTCGAGCCTGCGAATCGTGGTGAGCGGCGGCGCCTCGGCGCCGGTCGAGACCATCCGCGCCTGGCGCCGCGCCGCGCCCGGCGCCCTGCTCGAGCTCCTGGGCATGCTGGAGACCGGATACCAGGCCTACACGCCGGCAGACCGACGACCCCGAGAAGGTCGCGGGCTCGGTCGGTGTTCCGGCGAGCCATATGGGGCTGCGGCTGGTCGATCTCGACGGCCGCGACGTCGCGCCCGGCCAGGAGGGCGACATCTGCTGCGACGGCCCCTCGGTGCATCTCGGCTATCACAACAATCCGGCCGCCAACGCCGAAGCGTTCCTGCCCGACGGCTGGTTCCGCAGCGGCGATCTCGGCGTGATCGACGCCGACGGACACCTGCGCATCGTCGGGCGGCTCAAGGAGATGATCAACCGCGGCGGCAAGAAGTTCTTCCCGCGCGAGATCGAGGAAATCCTCTACACCCATCCGCAGGTGCTCTACGCGGCGATCGTCGGCATTCCGGATGCGCGGCTCGGCGAGCGCAATTGCCTCTGCCTGGTGCCGCGCCCGGGCGAGGCGCCGACGCTGGAGAGCCTCGTCGCCTTCCTGGGCGACAGCGTCGCCACCTACAAGCTGCCGGAGCGGCTCGAGCTGTTCACCCAGTTGCCCTTCACCCCGACCGGCAAGATCCAGCGCCACGCGCTCGTGCGCGAGGTCGTGGCGCGGATCGCCGCCGCCGGCTGATCCAACACGAATTCGGAGAACGAGACATGGATGACCGCTACGCGCGCTTTTCACGGCTGCTGATCGATCGGCCGCACCCCAAGGTCCTGCGCCTGGTCATGAACCGGCCCGAGAAGCTCAACGCCGCCGATGCCGAGATGCACCACGACCTGACCGAGATCTGGCGGGTGATCGACGCCGATCCGAGCGTCAACGCCGTGCTGCTGACCGGCGCCGGCAAGGCGTTCTCGGCCGGCGGCGATCTCGACCTGGTCGACAAGATGATGACGGATTTCGACACCCGCATGCGCGTCTGGAAGGAAGCGCGCGACATGGTCTACAACATCATCAACTGCAGCAAGCCGGTGGTCTCGGCGATCAACGGCGCGGCGGTGGGCGCAGGATTGGTGGTGGCGATCCTCGCCGACATTTCGATCGCCGCCAAATCCGCGCGGCTGATCGACGGCCACACCAAGCTCGGGGTCGCGGCCGGCGATCACGCGGCGATCATCTGGCCGCTGCTCTGCGGCATGGCCAAGGCCAAATACTATCTGCTGCTGTGCGACACCATCACCGGCGAGGAGGCCGAGCGCATCGGCCTCGTCTCGCTGGCGGTGCCCGACGACGAGCTGCAGGCGCGCGCGCTCGACGTCGCCAAGCGGCTGGCGGACGGTCCGCCGAACGCGATCCGCTGGACCAAATACGCGCTCAACAATTGGCTGCGCGCGGCCGGGCCGATCTTCGATGCGTCGCTCGGCATGGAATTCCTCGGCTTCTCCGGGCCCGAGCTGCCGGAAGGCGTGGCGGCGCTGCGCGAGAAGCGCCCGGCCAAGTTCACGCGCGACGGCATCGTCTGAACTGCGGGAGCACGACGACAGGGGACGGGCCTTGCCTTGATATATCTAATGACGATATGATATATTGATGGACGAAGATGCCGAGCTCGAGGTGCTGCTGTCCTTGGACGGACAAAGCTACGAGGCCGCGGCGGGATATGTGGTCGAGTTCGTGGTCCGGCGGACGGAGAGGACCGCTGCGCGGCCACACGGCATCAGCTACGCGCTCGTGTTCCGACCGAAAGATGGCGAGCCGTATGTCCGGTTCGATAACGCACACGCGGTCGAGCGTCCTGGCGGAAGGTTCATGAAAGGGCCTGAAGCCTACGATCATTGGCACCGAACGGAAACCGATCAAGGACGGCCCTACGCGTTCACGACGGCGACGCAACTCCTCGATGACTTCTGGCGCGAGGTGAAACGCGTGATGCATGAAAAGGAGATACCCAATGACCTATAAGACCGGATCGGTCGGTGAATTCATGCGGTGGACCAAGCGCGTCATCACCGACCCCAAGGCGGTGGACAAGATGCCGAGGCGTTGGTTCGATTCGGACGAAACCGCCGAGAAAGCTCTTGGGACCAGGACCTCGCCCGAGGCCATGGTGAAGCTATTGTCCTCCGTAAACCTCAAGCTCCTCCATCTCATCGCCACGACGCGTCCGAGCTCGGTGCGCGAGCTGGCAATGCTGGTGAGGCGCAAGGAGTCCAATCTGTCGCGGACGCTCAAGAAGCTGCAAGAGGTCGGAATTATTGCCTTCGAGGAAGGGCCCGGCCGCACGCGCGCTCCGCGCCTTGTTGCGCGTCGCGTGATGCTCGATCTCGATCTTGTCGGCGCGGGCAGCGTGGCTTCTGTCGAGCGGTCGGCGGCGCGCAAATAGTCGGACGCCCGCGGGCCCGTCCCGGCCATCCACGTCTTCTTCGCCTCGGTCTCGAGACGCGGATGCCCGGCGCAGAAAACGGCCATACGCCACGCGAGTAAAGCGAAATATACGCTGTAGCGCATATTGATGATTTATGCGTGATGCAGTCGATCGGGTGCTCGGTGCGCTTCCGGCCGGATTTCCGGCTCGGGTTGCCGAAGCGATTTCAAACGGCTTTCTGACGCGGCTTCGCTCTCTGGAGCGCGCCGGGGCATAGGCCTTGCGGTCCAAAATCAATAGAGCCGGCTGAGCGATCGGCGGGCGACGGCCCGGCTGTCGCTGCGCGGGGAGCAAGCGGCAACGGCGCGGGCCGATCTTCCTTCGAGGCCCGCGCACGAGACTGCCGCCATTTTGGCAGAACAAACCCAAAAAGCTCAATGATTACAGCGGGCGGCGGTTGCTGATCGAAGATCGCGACTGGGGCGATGCACGCGAAGGTGCGGTCGAGCGCGTCGCGACGCAAACGGGTCAGCAACGGCTCGGAGCCGTGCGCAGCCATTTTGGCCCGAACGAACCCACCAGGAGGCCGCTTATTGAGCGGGCTCCTCCTCACCCATTCCGATGCGCGGCGCCGCCGTCCACGGTCACCACCGTGCCGCTGACGTAGGACGCGCGCGGCGACGCCAGGAACGTCACCACGTCGGCGACCTCGCTCGGCTGACCCATGCGGCCGAACGGCAGGTTGAGCTCGCGCTCGACGTCGCGCCAGCGCTCGGCGGAGCCGAGCTTGCTCTCGGCGATCTTGCGCAACATGCTCTCGGCCCGGTCGGTTGCGGTGTAGCCGGGGTTGACCGCGACCACGCGCACGCCGAAATCCGGCGCCTGGCTGCCGACCGAGCGGCTGAACGCCATCAGCGCGGCATTGCCGGTCGAGCCGATGATGTAGCGGGCGTTGAGCCGCTCTCCCGCATAGCCGATGACGTTGACGATCACGCCCGCGCGCCGCGCCTTCATCGCATGCAAGATCGAGCGGGTGAGATTGATGTATCCGAACACCTTGAGGTCCCAGGAGGTGCGCCAGACCTGGTCGCTGGTATCATCGAGGTCGCCGGCCGGATTCGATCCGGCGTTGTTCACCAGGATATCGATGCCCGCGCAGGCCTGCGCCAGCCGCTCCTGGTCCTCGACCCGGGAGAGGTCGGCCTGGTGCGTGCGCACCTCGATGCCCGGCGCGGATCGGCGAAGCGTTTCGCCTGCCTGCTCGAGCGCAGCCGCGCCGCGCGCCGCGATGTCGAGGTGACAGCCCTCCGCCGCCAGCGCCTGCGCGACCGCCAGCCCGATCCCCTTGCTTGCGCCGGTGACCAGCGCGCGCTTCCCCTGCAACTTCAAGTCCATCGACTGTGCTCCTAATGCATTACCGTTCCGCCATCGACCGCGATCGTCTGCCCGGTGACCAGCAGACTGGCGTCCGATACCAGCCAGTGAACGGTGCCGACCAGATCCGACGACTCCAGGTTTCTGGCAATCGCCTGGTTCATCTTGATGGTGTCGAGCGCCTTGTCGGTCTTCTCGGCGAAGAACTCGCGGGTGCCCTCGGTCAGCACCGCGCTCGGCGCGATCGCATTGACGCGGATCTTGTCGCGGCCCAATTCGCGCGCGAGGCCGCGGGTCAGCCCGATGACGGCGGCCTTGGAGGTCGTGTAGTGCAGCCCATACGGCATGCCGTAGGTGGCGGCGAGCGACGCGATATTGACGATGCTGCCGCCGCCGGCCTGGCGCAGGGCCGGCACCACCGCCTTGCAGCAGTTCCAGATGCCCTTGACGTTCACCGCCATCGCCGCATCCCAGTCGGACTCGCTGATCGCATCGAACCGCCCGCCCTTGAGGCTGCCGTAAAGCGCGGCGTTGTTGACCAGCGCATCGATCCGCCCGAAGGCGTCGAGCGCGGTTCGCGCCAGCTCCATCGCGGAGGCGGCGCTGGCGACATCGAGCTTGGCGCCCACCGCGGTGCCGTGCTCGGCCTTCACCAGGTCGAGCGTCTGCGCGCAATCGTTGATGTCGCCGACCACGATGCGAGCGCCGAGCTTGCCCAGATAGCGCGCGTATTCCTGGCCGATCCCGCGCGCGGCCCCGGTGACGACAATGACCTTGCCTTGAACGTTCATGTTGTTCTCCTTTGCAAGCGGGACGGCGCCGGCGGAAATGCGACCGGCGTGGAAGGCGGGCGAGGCGCAGGTCGCCAGCTTAGCAGATTTCGCCGAGGCTCATTGGATGGCAAAGGCCGGCGCCCGCAAGACGGCGGCTGCGTCGGGACCCATCGCATCGACCGTTCGAGAGGATGGATCGCACCGGAACCGGACTTGCCCGAGTTCCGCGTATGCGCCTGCAAGTCGGGTGACCTCATCGCGTCAACGCGGGCGGAATTCCTCCCTGACGAGCTTTTGCCGCGCTTCCGGCGAGATGTGCTGCATCGTCTCGGTGATCGTTTCGAACACAAGCTCGCCGATGCGCCTGCGGTGCTCGCCCATCTCCTTGGCGGCGGCGCGTAGCGCCGCCATGTCGAGCTCGGGCCGGCCGAGAATCTCCATCGTCCGCGTCCGCGCTCGCTGCGCAGCCATCTCGGCCGCCAGGATCTCGGCCTCCTTGGCGAGATACGCCTCGCGCAGGATCGCCGCGTCGCTCGGCGGCAGCCGCTCCGCCAGCCGCGCGACCATCTGCTGCGGCCCGCGCGGCGGAGACCGTTGCGGCTGCGCCACCAGCGCCTGGACCGCAACGTAGCTGCCGAGCACGACGTTGAGGAAGAGCGAGCAGAACAGCATCAGGGCGGTCCCGCTCGGCGCCAGCCGGGCCCATGACCAGCGTGATTCTCGGCCATCCGTCATCATCGTCCCACCCAACTCGTCTCGATCGAATCGTCGCCCAGAATGATCGACAGCACGCTGGTCGCGTCCGCCGAGCGCCGCAACGAGCTCAACGGATGCATGACGCCGAGCGAGATACCCACCATGGCGGCGCAGGCGAAGCTCGCCGCCGGAACGAGCCACCAGCGCGCAACGCGCGACCGGGCGGCGGTCGATCCACGGCTGCGATCGCGGTCGCGACATTGAACAGCGCGCGGTTGATCCGCTCGGCGCCGATCTCCGGCGTGGCCGTGGCGATCAGGCGATCGAGCCGCTGCGCCTCGTCCAGCGCCGACATGCCGATGGGCGTCTGCGCCAGCGCCTGCGCGGCCGCACGCAGGTGCGGCGGCCAGCGCGCGATGTCGCCGCCCCAGGCCTCGGCCAGCGTCTTGAATTCGTCGATCGTCATGGTCGGTCCTCGAGAATTGCTGTCCGCATGCGGGTCTCGATCAGGGTTGCTGACGTCGCGTCACCGTGAGCACCCGCTGCTTCAGTGCCGTACGCGCGCGGATCAGCAGGGATTCGAACGCCTTTTCGCTCAGGTCCATCGCCGTTGCCGCCTCCCGCCCGCTCAAGCCCTCGAAATGGAACAGCGCGATCGCGGCACGCTGCCGCTCGGGAATCTCGAACAGCGCCCTGCGAACGATCTCCTGCTCCTGCTCGGCGATGATGTGAGCAAGCGCGCTCGGCGCATCGCTTGCAACATCGCCGGCCTGCTCGATCGGCTCGGACCCGGGCCGGCGCATCCGGTCGATCGCCAGATTGAGCACGATCCGGTGCAGCCACGTGGTGAAGCGCGCCAGGCCGGGATCGAACGACGACGCCTGGTTCCACACCCGCAGGAATGCTTCCTGCGCGATATCGTCGGCCTCGGTGGCGTTGCCGAGGATCGCCTGCGCCAGCCGGATGGCGCGGCCCATATGGCGTGCGATGAGCGGGCGAAACGCCCGCTGGTCGCCGGACGCAGCCCGTGCCAAGAGCTCTTCATCGCTTTCCCTTTCGAGCATCGTCCCCCGGCACGCGGTGGGCTGCCAAAGCCAGGCTTGATACGCAGGTGGGAGCCCGATCCTTCGCGGACAAGCGATCTTGTGGGCAGGTCTGAAAGGTAAGTCGGTAGCCGACGCCCTCACTGCAGCGTGGCGGCAGCGATCCAGTCGGTGACCGCGCGCAGCGCCGCTTCGCGGCTCTCGCCGCCATTGTGCGCTTCGAACACCGCGAGCTGCGCGTCGGCCGAGGTCCCGGAGCCGACGATGGCGCGGCAGCGCCTGATCTCGGCGGTGCAGCCGAGCGCCTCGGCGTCCTTTGCCGTGTCCTCGACCACGCGGTCGAGCATTTCGGCGACCGTGACCGCGCCCTCTTCGGTGACGAACGTGCCGTGCACGCCGTAGCGCTGCGCCCGCCACTTGTTCTCGACCACGATGGCGCGGGAGACCGGGTTGAGCTCGGAATTGCGCCAGCGATTGAAATAGAGATGGTGGGCCACGGTCCGATAGAGCCCGGCGATGGCGATCGAGTCCTCGACCAGCGTGCAGGAATCGGGCGCCCGCAATTCCAGCGTCGGGATGGTTGAGCGACGGGCGGATCGCCCACCAGATGATAGCTCGAATCCTTCGATCACCCCGGCGCGCACCAGGGCCGCCACATAGGCGTCGAATTCCTCGCGCGTGCGGAACAGCTCGGGGATCCCGGTGCGCGGCAGCTCGTCATAGGCGGCGAGCCGGTAGCCCTTGAGGCCGGTCGCCCGCGACTGCCAGAACGGCGAGGACGTCGACAGCGCCAGGAACAGCGGCAGGTAGGGCAGCATCCGGTACATCACGTCGAAACGCTCGTCCGGATCGGGGAACGCGACGTGGACGTGCAGACCGCACAGCAAGTCGCGCTGGCCGATCATCTGCAGGTCGTGCATCACGGTGTCGTAGCGACGCTTCGCGGTCTGCTGCGCGCTGCGCCAGAGCGCGGTCGGATGCGTGCCGGAGGCCAGGATGGCGAAGCCGTGCTCGGCCGCCACCGCCGCCACGGTCCGGCGCAGATGACGCAGCTCGGCGCGCGCCGCCGCCATGTCGGTGTGAGGCGACGAGATCACCTCGATCTGCGGCTGCAGGAATTCGGGCGAGACCCGACCGTCGCTCGCCGCTCGCGCGGCTTCGAAGAATGCCTGCGGCACGTCGTGCGCGACCAGCTTGGTCTCGGCGTCGACCAAGAAGTACTCCTCTTCGATTCCGAAGGAGAATGTGTTGGTCATTCGTCGCCCTTGCTGGATCGGCTCGCGCCGCGCTCGAAATCGATCGATCCTGATACTGACCGCGTATCAGCAAAAACGTGAACGGTGATGCGGACGGAAACTACGCTGACGAAGCCGGCTGACAACGCGCTTCCAGGAACCTCGGTTCCAGGCCATAAATCCTAGTGAACACAGTGACTTACGGCTACGTACACTCGCTAGTGCGACATCAGCACCGGCACCGTCATCGACTTGAGGATGCTGCGGGTGACGCCGCCGAGGATGAATTCGCGCAGGCGCGAATGTCCATAGCCGCCCATGACGATCAGGTCGGCGCCGCTGTCGGCCACATAGTCGAGGATCGCGTCCTGCACGGCGATGTCGCCCTTGGCGATGCGCTTGACCTCGACCGCGACGCCGTGACGAGCCAGATGCTCGCTCATGTTGGCGCCGGTGATCTCGTCGTTCTTGCCCCGCTCGGTGACGATGACGAGGTCGACCGCCTTGGCGCGCGCGATCAGCGGCATGGCGTCGGCGATCGCGCGCGCGGCCATGCGCCCCCCGTCCCAGCTCAGGATGATGCGGTCGAGCTTGAGCCCCTGCTTCTGGATATAGGGCACGACGATCAGCGGACGACCGGACTCGAACAGCGCGCCCTCGATCATCAGCTCCTCGGCCGCGCCGCGTTCGGGGTTCGCCTGGCCGACCACCGAGATGTCGAAGCGCCGCGCGATCTGGCCGAACGTGGTGGCGGCGCCGGCGAGGCTGGCGTCGAGCATGCGCGCCGCCGCCGACACGCCGGCCGTTTTGGCCGCGGCCTCGAAGCGGTCGACCGCGGTCTTCGCCGCCTTGGTGTTTTCCTCGCGCTGGATCTCGATCAGGTCGATGGGGATGCCGCCCATCACCGTGTCCGGGATCACCGGCTCGTACACGAAGGCGACGCCCGTGATGTGCGCGCCGAAGGTCTTGGCGACCGAGACCGCGTAGTCGGCCGCGAAGTCCTGCGGCGTCGCGCCCGAAAGGTTGACGACGACGTCCTTGAGCATGGCCCGAGCTCCTCTGCTGCGCCTGAAGCGTCCGGGCGACACGGTTCAAGGCGGACCCATTGCGGGTGCGCTCACTTCTTGGTGCCGTCCGCCTTGAATTGCTTGAGATAGGCCCACAGGTCGGCGATTTCCTTGTCGTTGCGGATGCCGACGAACGCCATGCGGGTGCCCGGCATCACCTGCATCGGGTTGCGGATGTAGGTCGCGAACGATTCGTCGCTCCAGGTGATGCCGGAGTTCTTGTTGACCTCGGAATAGTTGAAGCCCTCGATGGTGCCGGCCTTGCGGCCGTCGAGGCCGTTCAGCGGCGGACCGAGCTTGACCTTGGCGCCTTCGCCGATGTCGTGGCAGGGCGCGCATTTGCGGAATGACTGCTCGCCGGCGGCGAGATCCTGCGCCGGCGCGGTCCCGGTCGAAGCGGCAAGAACGACCACGGCAATGACCCACGTCCTCATCATTTTCTCCCTTTTTTCATTCCAATCGATGGCGCGTCCGGCCAAGCACCCAACGCCAAACGGCGCCCTTTTCGATGGCGTCAAGCGCCCGCGCTGTCAACGGCCCAAACGGACAATTCGTTTCGTGCGTGCGATGCGCAGCGTCGCTTTTTTGCATGCATGGGAGCGATTTCATGCCGCCTTGACGCTATAAGGACGGCGTAACGAGCGGGCTTGTCCTCGACCTGATCCGGGGCCTGCCCCGGTCTCGATCGACCGGCCGGCCCGAGGAGCGCCAACGTGTCAGTCGTGATGCCGCCACCCGATGAGGCCGTGCTGGCGCGGCGCGACCGCATCGTGACGGCGCTGTCCGCCATCGTCCCGGGCGAGGGCGTGATCGCGACCGAGCGCGAGATGCGGCCCTACGAAACCGACGGGCTGACCGCCTACCGGCAGCTCCCGATGGTGGTGGTGCTGCCCGAGACCACCGAGCAGGTGAGCCGCGTGCTGGCGTTCTGCCACGCCGAAGGCATCAAGGTGGTGCCGCGCGGCGCCGGCACCTCGCTCTCGGGCGGCGCGTTGCCGCTCGCCGACGGCGTGCTGCTCGGGATGGCCAAGTTCAACCGCATCCGCGAGATCGACTACGACAACCGCGTCGCGGTGGTCGAGCCGGGCGTCACCAATCTGGCGGTCACGCAGGCGGTCGAGCAGGCCGGCTTCTATTACGCGCCCGATCCGTCGTCGCAGATCGCCTGCACCATCGGCGGCAACGTGGCGGAGAATTCCGGCGGCGTGCATTGCCTCAAATACGGCATGACCACCAACAACGTGCTCGGCTGCGAGATGGTGCTGATCACCGGCGAGATCGTGCGCGTCGGCGGCAAGCATCTCGATGCCGGCGGCTACGATCTGCTCGGCATCATCACCGGATCGGAGGGGCTGCTCGGGGTCGTCACCGAGGTCACGGTGCGCATCCTCAAGAAGCCGGAATGCGCGCGCGCGGTCCTGGTGGGCTTTTCGTCGTCCGAGGATGCGGGCGAGTGCGTCAGCCGGATCATCGGCGCCGGCATCATCCCGGGCGGCATGGAGATGATGGACCGGCCGGCGATCCATGCGGTCGAGGAATTCGTGCATGCCGGCTATCCGCTCGACGTCGAGGCGCTGCTGATCGTCGAGCTCGACGGCCCGCAGGCCGAGGTCGATCACCTGATCGCGCGCGTCGAAGCGATCGCCAAGTCCTGCCGGGCCATGACCTGCCGCGTCTCGGCCTCCGAGGAGGAGCGGCTGCTGTTCTGGGCCGGGCGCAAGGCGGCGTTCCCGGCGGTCGGACGCATCTCGCCCGACTACTATTGCATGGACGGCACCATCCCGCGCGCGCGGCTGCCGCAGGTGCTCAAGCGCATGCGCGAGCTGTCGGAGCAATACGGGCTCGCGGTCGCCAATGTGTTTCATGCCGGCGACGGCAACCTGCATCCGCTGATCCTGTACGACGCCAACAAGCCCGGTGAGCTCGAGCGCACCGAAGCCTTCGGCGCCGACATCCTCAGGCTGTGCGTGGAGGTCGGCGGCGTGCTCACCGGCGAGCACGGGGTCGGGGTCGAGAAGCGCGACCTGATGCCGGTGATGTTCTCGGAGACCGACTCGCGCAGCAGCAGCGGCTCAAATGCGCTTTCGACGACAAGGGCCTGCTCAACCCGGGCAAGGTGTTTCCGACCTTGCACCGCTGCGCCGAGCTCGGCCGCCTGCACGTGCACGCCGGCAAGGTGGCGTTTCCCGATATTCCGCGGTTCTAGTTGGGAACATGAGCGCGCTCAAACCCCGCGACGCGAAGGACGTCGAGGCCGCCGTGCAATGGGCGCTGGCCGAGGGCAAGGCGCTGGAGATTGGTCGGCCAGGGCTCGAAGCGCGCGCTCGGCCGGCCGGCGCAAACCGATGTGACGCTCGACCTCTCCGGGCTCTCGCGGCGTCACGCTCTACGAGCCGGAGGAGCTGGTGCTGTCGGCCAAGGCCGGCACCCCGCTCGCCGAGATCGAGGCGCTGGTCGCCGCCAAGGGCCAGCAGCTCGCCTTCGAGCCGATGGACTACGAGCCCGATCCTCGGCGGCGCCGCCGGCCGCGGCACCATCGGCGGCGCGCTCGCCGCCAATCTCTCCGGCCCGCGCCGGATCAAGGCCGGCGCCGCGCGCGATCATTTCCTGGGCGTGACCGCGGTCTCCGGCCGCGGCGAGACCTTCAAATCAGGCGGCCGGGTGGTCAAGAACGTCACCGGCTACGATCTCTGCAAGCTCATCGCCGGCTCCTGGGGCACGCTCGCGGCCATGACCGAGGTCACGATCAAGACCCTGCCGCGGCCCGAGACCGAGAAGACGCTGCTCATCCACGGGCTCGAGCCGGCGCGCGCGGTCGAGGCGATGACGGCCGCCATGGGCTCCTCCTGCGACGTCTCGGGGGCGGCGCATCTGCCGGCGGCGGTCGCCGCCCGCATCCCGGTCGGCGGCGTCGCCCGCGCCGGCACGCGCGGTGACCGCGCTGCGGCTGGAGGGCGTCGCGCCGTCGGTCGAGCACCGCCGGCTCACGCCTGCAGGCGCTGATGAAGCCGTACGGCGAGCTCGCCAGCGTCGGCGAGGTGGTCTCGCGCGCGCTCTGGCGGGCGGTGCGCGACGCGACCCCATTCGCCGCCGGCGCCGGCGGTGCGCAGCAGCCGCTGTGGCGCATCTCGACGGCCCCGACCCGCGGCGCCGAGCTGACCGCGCTGGTCGCGCGGCGCTCGCAGGCGCAGATGCTCTACGATTGGGCCGGCGGCCTGATCTGGCTCGCGCTCGACCCCTGCGACGACGGCGGCGCCGCCCTGGTGCGCGGCGCCGTGGCGGCGACCGGCGGGCACGCGACGCTCGTCCGCGCGCCGGCCGCGCTGCGCGCCGCGGTCGACGTGTTCGAGCCGCAGGAGGCGGCGGTCGCCGCCTTGACCAAGCGGGTCAAGGACAACTTCGATCCCAAGGGCGTGCTCAACCCGGGGCGGATGTGGGCCGGAGTCTGATGACCGACGACCGACGACCTCGCCCTCCGTCGTCTGTCGTCCGTTTTCTGAATCGAGGCTCTTCACCCGCGTCGCACATGCGCCTACGTTGAGGCGTTGGTAGCTCCCTGATGCAGACCTCATTCACCCTTGCCCAGCTGGCCGATCCGCAGGTCGCGGAATCGGAGCAAATCCTGCGCACCTGCGTCCATTGCGGCTTCTGCACCGCCACCTGCCCGACCTATGTGCTGCTCGGCGACGAGCTCGATTCGCCGCGCGGGCGCATCTACCTGATCAAGGACATGCTGGAGAACGACCGCCCGGCGACCGCCGAGGTGGTCAAGCACATCGACCGCTGCCTCTCCTGCCTGGCCTGCATGACGACGTGTCCGTCGGGCGTGCATTACATGCACCTCGTCGACCACGCCCGCGTGCACATCGAGAAGACCTATCGCCGTCCCCTGGCCGACCGCTGGATGCGCGCCCTGCTGCTCAAGGTGCTGCCGGACAATCGGCGGTTTCGGCGGGCTTTGCGCGCCGCCCGGCTCGCCAAGCCGTTGGCGCCATTCCTGGACCGCATCGGCCTTCGGCGGCTCGCCGCCATGCTGCGGCTCGCCCCTGCGCGCCTCCCGAGCGCGCCCACGGGGGCGGCGCAGAGGAGCTTTCCGGCGCAGGGCCCACGGCGGGGCCGGGTGGCGCTGCTCGACGGGCTGCGTCACCCCGGTGATCGGACCATCCGATGCAGGCGGCCGCGATCCGCGTCCTCAATCGCCACGGCGTCGAGGTCGTGCTGCCGAACGGCCAAGGCTGTTGCGGCGGGATGGCCCATCACGCCGGCCGCGAGCGCGAGGCGCTCGATTCGGTGCCGCGCCAATGTCGATGCCTGGACCGCCGAGGCCGAACGGGGAGGGGCTCGACGCCATCCTGGTCACCGCGTCGGGCTGCGGCACCACGGTCAAGGACTACGGCTTCATGCTGCGCACCGATCCGGCCTATGCGGACAAGGCCGCCCGGGTGTCGCGGCTCGCCATGGATATCAGCGAGTATCTGGCGCGGCTGAATCTGTCGTCCGAGCGCGGCCCGACCGGCCTCGTGGTCGCCTATCACGCGGCCTGCTCGCTGCAGCACGGGCAGAAAATCAGTGCGTCAGCCGAAAGAATTGCTTTCCAAGTTCGGCTTCGTGGTCAAAGATGTGCCGGAAGGACATCTGTGCTGCGGTTCGGCCGGGACCTACAACATTCTCCAGCCGGAGCTTGCGAGGAGGTTGCGCGAGCGCAAAGTCGGGCAATATCGAAAAGCTCAGGCCCGATGTGATCGCCGCCGGCAATATCGGCTGCATCACGCAGATCGCGGCAGGAACGGCCATCCCGGTCGTCCACACCGTCGAGCTGATCGACTGGGCGACCGGAGGGCCGGCGCCGGAGGTCTTGACGGAGAAACGAGTTTCCGCCGCGTCGGAAAAAGCCGTCGCGGCGGCGATGTGACGGTACGGCAAGGGGCAACGGCGCTGTTTGGCTCGACGGCAGCGTGGTCAATCCGTACCGGGATCTGAGCCGCAACGATCGGGAGGTCGATCATGGCGAAGAAGGCGAAGAAGGCAAAGTCGAAGACGAAGAAGACCAAGCGAGCGAAAAAAGCCGCGCCGGCGCGCAAGAAGAAGCGCGCGGCTGCGAAGAAGAGCGCGGCGCGCAAGCCGGCCGCCAAGAAGGCGAAGAAGGCCCGCAAGCCGGCTCCGAAAAAGGCTGCCGCGCCGAAGCCGCTCCGGCTCCGAAGAAGGCGGCCGCGCCCAAGCCCGCTCCGGCTCCCGCTCCGGCGCCTGCGAACACTCCGCCACCGAGCCCGCCCTCGTGGTCCTCGATCGGCGGCGGTTCGGGCGGCGGCTCCGATCACGGCAACACGTAAGAGCCACGCCCGACCGGGCAGACAGGCCCGCACGCGCTGCGGGCCTGCGGTCTCGCTCCTTCAGCATTTTCGATCGGGCGGCGGACGCGAGCGGGCTTCGCGCCCGCGCAGCGGCGCCTGCGTGCGCGTCTGATCCCGATTGAAAGCGAGCTTGCCGCCGGGCCTCGAGTGCTCCGGCTTGGCTTGGTCCTCGCCTGGCCCATGCCCTGGCGATGTGGATTGCATCGGGATGGCGAGCCGAATAGCATTGCCGAGCCGAGAAGGATGGCCACGGGCCGGAACTCTCCCCCTTTTCACTCTCGAACACGGAGCGGTTCGCTATGCCGGCGACTTACAACATCCTGATCATGGGCGCGTCCTACGGGTCGCTGCTGGCCTCCAAGCTGCTGTTCGGCGGTCACAAGGTGAAGCTGGTGTGCCTGCCGGCCGAGGCCGACCTGATCAACGCCGAGGGCTTCCGCGTGCGCCTGCCGGTCAAGGGCCGCAAGGATCCGGTCGAGCTCAACTCGCGCAAGCTGCCGGGCAAGGTGTCCGCCGCCGGTCCGCGCGACGTCAACCCGGCCGACTACGATCTCGTCGGCCTCGCGATGCAGGAGCCGCAATACCGCTCCCCCGGCGTGCGCGAGCTGCTCGGACGCGCGTGGCCAAGTCCAAGGTGCCCTGCATGTCGATCATGAACATGCCGCCGCTGCCCTACGTGAAGCGCATCCCCGGCCTGAACTACGACGCGCTGAAGGCCGCCTACACCGACCCGACCGTCTGGGACAGTTTCGATCCCGCGACTGCTGACACTGTGCAGCCCGGACCCGCAGGCGATCCGCCCGCCGGACGAGAAGGTCAACGTGCTGCAGGTCACGCTGCCGACCAACTTCAAGGTCGCGCGCTTCGACAGCGACAAGAGCACCGCCATCCTGCGCCAGCTCGAGAAGGACATCGAGGCGATTCGCTTCGACGCGCCGGAAGGCAAGATCGAGCTGCCGGTGAAGCTGAGGGTCTACGACTCGATCTTCGTGCCGCTCGCCAAATGGGCGATGCTGCTGGCCGGCAACTACCGCTGCGTGACCAAGGACGGCATGCGAACCGCCCAGGAGGCGGTGCACAGCGACATCGAGACGTCGCGCTCGGTCTACAATTTCGTGTTCGACCTCTGCGTCAAGCTCGGCGCCAAGCCGGACGATCTCGTGCCGTTCGAGAAATACGCCGCGGCGGCGCAGAGCCTGTACGCGGCCGGCCTCGGCCGCGCGCGCGCTCAACAACGGCGTGCCCAACATCGAGCGCGCCGACAAGCTGGTGCAGCTGATCGCCGCGCAGAAGGGCCTGCGCCATCCGGTCATCGATGCCACGGTCGCGCTGGTCGATGCCCGGCTCGAGGCCAACCGCAAGAAGGCGGCCGCCTGATCAGGCTGCCGCCGAGCGAATCGCTAGCGAAGACGGCGGGCGCGCCCTCGCGACTCGGTTCCGATAGACGGTACGGTAACGGACGGTCCGCCCCTCAGAGATTGGTGGTGGGATCGCGACCACGCCTGGAAGGTGCGCCGGCACCCCGACGCCGGGTGCTTGGACAGGCCGTCCGCGCGGTCCGTTGCGGTGTTGCCAGCCAATTCCCGCGGAATCGCTGTGGTCCAATTGCAACAGGCGGACTTTTTCAATCGGAAACGCCTGGATTCGCCCAAAAATGCAGCAAATGCTGAGGCTTTCACCTTGCTCCCATTTGTCACCGTGTTGTTAATTTCCAATCGAAATGCAGGGGACGCGGCTGTTCGGGGAAGGGCAGTCGCAATCGGCAAACCACTTAACTCAGCCGGTTTTGGCGAAAGGGGCAGAAGATGAAAAAGTTGCTTATGTCTGTAGTGGCCGCCGTCGCGCTTGCGACGCCGGCGCTGGCGGCTGATCTCAGGATGGTCACCAAGGCGCCACCGCCGCCGCCGCCCAGTCCGTGGGATATCGCCTTCGGCGCATCGCTGGCGAGCGACTACATCTTCCGCGGCATCACGCAATCGGCTCACAACGCGTCGGTCAGCGCCTATTACGAGCCGCGCTACAACGTCACCAAGGATCTGCAGCTCTATGCCGGCATCGCCGGCTCGAGCATCGCGTTCCCGAACCGCGCCGCCGCCGAGATCGATTTCTACGCGGGCATCCGGCCGACGTTCGACAAGCTCGCGCTCGATTTCGGCGCCATCTACTACTGGTACCCGGGCGGGCAATGCTTCAACGGCAGCCTCGCCCCGGTCTTCGGCACCGATTGCGTCGCCAACGGCTACCTGCCGGTCAACTTCAACGTCATCAAGGCCGACGTGAGCTTCTTCGAGGTGTACGCAAAGGGCACGTTCACGGTCAACGATCAGCTCGCGTTCGGCGGCGGCGTCTACTACTCGAATTCCGTGCTCAATTCGGGCGCCGACGGCACCTACGTGTTCGGCAACGTGAAGGTCACGGCCCCGAGCAACGCGCTGCCGAACGGCTTGGGCTTTACGCCTCTGCCGAGGTCGGCCACTGGTTCCTGGGAACCTCCGACGCCTTCTACTGCACCCAGCCCGCGAATGGGTGTGCCGCGCCGTTCCCGGCCGGCATTCCGTACGCGAGCTACACGACCTGGAACGTCGGCTTCGGCTTCACCAAGAGCGTGTTCACGCTCGACTTCCGCTACTACGATACCGACCTGAGCGACGGCGACTGCAACGCCTTCACCAGCGACCATACCGCGAGCCTCACCGGCGCCTTCACCCCGATCAATCCGAGCGGGGCCGGCTCCAACTGGTGCAGCAAATCCTTCGTCGTGAAGGGCAGCTTCGACCTCACCGCGATGGCGAACCTCAAGTAATTCGCTGATCCGGCGATCTACGGGCGGCGGCTCCCACGAGCCGCCGCCCGCTGCTTTTGTGGTGCCGGAGCGCTGGTGGTGAGCGCTATGCGTTCACGGTTTCGAGCTTGCTCTCGCGCACCCGGGAATGATCGCCGTCGCGGGCGAGCTTGAGCCCGCGCGTGTGGAACGCGATCAGCGTCGAGCGGTGACCGATCGAGCCGATGGTCGTGCCGGTAGCCGCTCGATCAAGAGCCGGTAGAGATCGGCCTCCGACGGCTCGTCGAGCGAGGCGGTCGCCTCGTCGAGCAACAGATAGTCCGGCGCCTGCAGGATCGCGCGCGCGATGCCGAGCCGCTGCTGCTCGCCGAGCGACAGCATCCGGTTCCAATGCGCCTCCTCGTCGAGGCGGTCGGCCAGCGCCGGGCAGCCCGACCGCGGTGATCATGTCGGCGAGTTGGTCGTCGCTGAAGGTCCCCGGCTCGGCCGGATAGGTGACCGCCGCCGCCAGCGTGCCGATCGGGAAGTAAGGTCGCTGCGGCAGGCCATCACGCTGGCGCCTTTCGGCACCGTGACGACGCCGGTCCCGAACGGCCATTTCCCCGCGATGGCACGGAACAGCGTCGACTTGCCCGAGCCCGACGGGCCGGTCACCAGCACCCGCTCGCCGCGGCGACACGACGATGTCGTCGGCCGCGACCAGCGGGGTGCCTTGCGGCAGCCGCACCAGGAGGTCATCGATCTTGACCGGACCCTTGGCGTCGCCCAGCACCACCTCGATCACCGGCTTGCTGGTCGCGGCCGCCCGCGCCTTCTCGGCCGCGAGATTGAAGCCGTCGAGCCGCTCGATCACCGCCCGCCATTCGGCGATCTGGCGGTAGGCGGTGATGAAGAACGAGAGCGCGGTCTGCACGCTGTTGAATGCCGATGCGGTCTGCATGAGCCCGCCGAGCTGAAGCATGCCGGCGAAATAGGCGGGACTGACCACCACGAAGGGAAACACGATCGATATCTGCATATAGCTCGTGGTCAGGAACGTGAGCCGCTTGGTGCGCGACATGATCAGGAGCCAGTTGGCGACCACGCTGCCGAACCGGTCGAGCAGGCGGTCGGTCTCCGCTTTCTCGCCGCCGAGCAGCGCGATCTGCTCGGAATTCTCCCGCACCCGCACGAGATTGAAGCGGAAGTCGGCCTCGAATCTCTGCTGGCGGAAGTTGAGCCCGATCAGCGGCCAGCCGACGATGTGGGTGAAGAAGGTTCCGACCACGGCATAGAGCAGCGCCGCCCAGACCAGATAGCCCGGGATCGAGAAGGTCGAGCCGAACAGGTAGAGCGGCGCCGCATGTCGAGAGCGTCCATAGGATCAGCACGAAGGAAAACAGCGTGACCACGGCGCTGAGCAGGCCGACGGTGAGCGTGAGCGTCTTCTCGACGAACATCTGGATGTCCTCGGCGATGCGCTGGTCCGGATTGTCGGCCGCGTCGCCGAGCAGCTGCATGCGGTAGTGGTTGGCGCCGTCGAGCCAGTTGTCGAGATACTGCTGCGTCATCCAGCGCCGCCAGCGGATCTGCAGCCATTGATTGAGATAGAGCTGATAGACCGCGAGCACGACGAAGGTCGCCTGCCAGCCCGCAGAAGAACAGGAGCTCGCTGACGAAGGTGTCCCAGTTGCGGTCCTGCAGCGCATTGTAGAAGCGGGCGTTCCACTGATTGATCAGCACGGCGATGCCGACGATCGACAGCTCGATCGCGATCACGGCGCCGAGCAGGATGCGGCCGGCCCAGCGGTCTTCCGAGGAGAAGTACGGACGGGCGAGCCGCCAGATGATGGCGAGCGTCGAGAGAAGGCCTGACACGGGGTTTTTCTCCTGTCTGCCGGGAACGAGTTGAAATACTGCAGCGGCACGGGCGGTGGCTCAATGGATCAAGCCCGACGTGGGCAGCAAGCTACTTTCACGGCCGTGGCGGCCGTGGCCGTGTTCGTCGCACCCGCGAAGCTCGACTTTAGCATAAGGCGGTAATGAGGGGTTGTTCATGGATCGGCGGAGGTCTCGCTTGCGACCGGCTCATATGCGCTGTCAAGGCGTGATTTTCGACCTTGCGGCGCGCCCTGGACCTCGCACGGGGGGCGAGACAATTCGAGCCTTGTGTGGGGCGAAATCAGCCCGTACAACCTGCCTTACCGGAATAGGGAACCTGTCCGGACGGTTCATATCACCAAGCGGCTCCGAGAAGGCCGCGAGGTAGCTTAAGGGAAAGCCAGGGAGGGCAACGCCCATGACCACCGAACGATCTCGCACGTCCAAATCCACGACCCGGCGCAAATTCCTCGCCGGCGCCGCCATAACCGGCGCGGCCGCGGTCGCCATGCCGCAGGTGTCGCGCGCACAGACCACGACCTGGAAGTACCAATCGACCTGGCCGACCAAGGATATTTTCCACGAGTTCGCCGTCGATTACGCCAAGAAGGTCAACGATATGACCGGCGGGCGGCTCAAGCTCGACGTGCTCGCCGCCGGCGCCGTGGTGCCCGCCTTCCAGATGCAGGACGCGGTGCATTCCGGCGTTCTCGATGGCGGCCACGGCGTTACGTCTATTGGTACGGCAAGCACAAGGCGTCGTCGCTGTTCGGCACCCCGCCGTCGTTCGGCTGGGACGCCCATAGCATGCTCGCCTGGTTCTACTACGGCGGCGGCGAGGCGCTCTACAACGAGCTCATCAACGACATCCTCAAGCTCAATCTCGTCGGCCTCCTCTACTTCCCGATGCCGACGCAGCCGCTCGGCTGGTTCAAGAAGCCGGTGACCCGCCCGACGACTTCAAGGGCATCAAGTATCGCACCGTGGGTCTGTCGGCCGACCTGTTCAAGGAAATGGGCGCCGCGGTCACCATCCTGCCGGGCGGCGAGATCGTGCCGGCGATGGACCGCGGTCTGCTCGACGCGGCCGAGTTCAACAATCCGTCGTCCGACCTGCCTGCTCGGCTTCCCGGACGTGTCGAAGGTCTTCATGGTGGGAAGCCATCACCAGCAGGCAGGAGACGTTCGAGCTCATCTTCAACAAGGCCAAGTACAACGCGCTGCCGGCCGAGATCAAGGCGATCCTGCGATACGCGGCGTTCGCCGCCACCGCCGATCAGTTCGCCATGGCGCACGACCGCTATTCGAAGGACCTCGAAGAGATCAAGAAGCGCGGCGTACAGGTGCTCAGGACGCCGGACAACGTGCTCGAGGCGCAGCTCAAGGCCTGGGACAAGATCGTCGAAGCCAACAAGGACCCGTTCTTCCAGAAGGTCCTGGCCTCGCAGAAGGCCTGGGTGAAGCGGACCGCGCCCTATTTCCACACCAACAATCTGACGACGGCCGAGCTGCAGAAAGCCTACAAGCACTTCTACGGCTGATCGCACGGCGAATCATGAGGCCCGCGCGTGGTTGACGCGCGGGCCTCATCCAAGAGCAGCGACTTCTCTATTCCCCGAAAGACAAGACCGGAGCATAGGGGCGCGGGGGAGCCATGAACCGCATCTTGTTGATCGTCGACGAGATCAGCACCTGGGTCGGCAAGACCGCGGGCTGGTGCATCCTCATCCTGACCTTCACCACCAGCTACGAAGTGTTCATGCGCTACCTGTTCCTGGCGCCGACCGAGTGGGCGTTCGACGCCAGCTACATTCTCTACGGCACGCTGTTCATGCTGGCCGGCGCCTACACGCTCTCGCGCAACGGCCATGTGCGCGGCGACTTCCTCTACCGCGCGTGGTCGCCGCGCACGCAGGCCAAATGGGACTTGGTGCTTTATTTCCTGTTCTTCTTCCCCGGCATGTTGGCCTTCGTCTATGCCGGCTACGGCTACGCCAAGCTGTCGTGGATGATGAATGAGCACTCGTCGGCGAGCCCATTCGGACCGCCGATCTACCATTTCAAATCGCTGATTCCGATCATCGGCGTGCTCATGGTGATGCAGGGCATCGTCGAGGTCATCCGCTGCGTCCTGTGCATCCGCACCGGCGAATGGCCGAAGCGCCTGCATGACGTGGAGGAGCTCGACAAGGTCATGCTCGAGAAGGCCGAGCACGGCGAATATCAGGTGGTCAAGGAGCTCGAGGAGATCGGGCAGCGCAAGGGGGACATCTGATGTTCGGCATCGGGAATCCCGAGCTCGGCGTGCTGATGCTCGGCCTGTTCGTCGTTTTCATCATGTTCGGGTTTCCGATCGCGTTCACGCTGATGGCGCTCGGCGTGTTCTTCGGCTACTGGGCGATGGGCGACCTCGTCTTCAACCTGCTGGTCCAGCGCACCTATTCGGTGATGACGAACGACGTGCTGATCTCGATCCCGCTGTTCGTCTTCATGGGCTACATCATCGAGCGCGCCAACATCCTCGACCGCCTGTTCCGGTCGCTGCAGCTCGCGGCCGGCCCGGTGCCGGGGTCGCTGGCGCTCGCGACGCTCGCGACCTGCGCGATCTTCGCGACCGCGACCGGCATCGTCGGCGCCTGTGTCACGTTGATGGGCCTGCTCGCCTTTCCGGCGATGCTGCGCGCCGGCTACGACGTCAAGATCTCGGCCGGCGTGGTCTGCGCCGGCGGCTGCCTCGGCATTCTGATTCCGCCGAGCGTGATGCTGATCCTGTACGGCGCGACCGCCGGCGTGTCGGTGGTCAAGCTCTACGCCGGCGCCTTCTTCCCCGGCATCATGCTGGCCGGGCTCTACATGCTCTACGTCATCATCATGACGCTGCTCAATCCGAAGCTGGCGCCGCAGCTGCCGGACGGAAGAGCGCAACGTGCCCGTCATGATCGTGGTCCGGGCGCTGCTGACCTCGTTCGCGCCGCTGGCCGGGCTGATCGGCGCCGCGCTCGGCTCGATCATCTTCGGGCTTGCCACGCCGTCGGAGGCGGCGGCCATGGGCTCGCTCGGCGCGCTGCTGCTCGCGGTCGCCTATGGCGCGGACTATTCGCGTCGATGGAACGTGATCCTGGTCCAGGCCTACGGCCTGCTGGCGGCCGCGTTCTTCGTCTATCTGATCGTCTGCGGGCTTCACCGATCTGAGGTCGATCGCCGTGTCGTCACCGTCGCATTGTTCGCGACCCTGGTGGTCGGGATCGTGCTGCTGCCGGGAACCTCGTTCACGCTCGGTCAGCTCAAGGAGTTCGTCTTTCTGACCGCGCGCACCACCGCGATGGTGTGCTGGCTGTTCATCGGCTCGTTCACGTTCTCTGCGGTCTTCGCCTATCTCGGCGGCCACGAGCCGATCGAGAAGTTCATGCTGGCGATGAACCTGTCGACGACCGGATTCATGATCCTCGCCCAGATCATCATCTTCATCCTGGGCTGGCCGCTCGAATGGACCGAGATCATCGTCATCTTCATGCCGATCTTCCTGCCGCTGTTGAAGACCTTCAACGTCGATCCGCTGTTCTTCGGGCTGCTGGTCGCGCTCAACATCCAGACCTCGTTCCTGTCGCCGCCGGTCGCCATGGCGCCGTTCTATCTCAAGGGCGTGGCGCCGAGCTGGGTCAACATCAACGACATCTTCCGCGGCGTGCTGCCGTTCATGATCATCGTCATCATATCGATGATCATGCTCTATACCTTCCCGCAGATCGGCCTGTGGTTGCCGACACAGCTCTATCGCTGACGCCATGCGCACGATCGGGAGGAACGAATGCTTCTGCTGATTGCCGGCATCGCGGTCTTCATCGTCACCGCCGGCGTGTTCTGGGCCTTGCTGCCGCGCGGGGAAAAGCGGCATCGATGGGTCGACACCGAATTCGAGCCGTATATCAGCGTGGCGATATGCGCAGGCGTGGCGCTGGGATTTACCATGACGTTGTCGGGCGCGCTCAACTTGCTCGGCACGTGACCGCCGGCCCCCTGCCGCGAGCCGGTCGCTGGATGTCTTGAGCGGCCGGTCCCAAGCAAAGCTCAGGAGCGCAACCTTGGCCGACGACGGGCTCACGTCGCTGACCGCAACGCAGGCGGCCGCGGAGATCGCCCGCGGCGCGCTCTCGGCCGAGGACTATGCCCGCGCCTGCCTCGAGCGCATCGATGCGGTCGAGGGCGAGGTCCAGGCGTTCGCCCATCTCGATCGCGACCACGTGCTCGCGCAGGCGCGCGCGCTCGATGAGCAGCGCGCGCAGGGTCGCCCGATCGGGCCGCTGCACGGCATCCCGGTCGGGATCAAGGACATCATCGACACGACCGATTATCCGACCGAGCTCGGCTCCCCGCTCGGCGCCGGCCGGCGACCGTGGCAGGACGCCACCGTGGTGGCGAAGCTGCGCGCCGCCGGCGCGGTCATCGTCGGCAAGACGGTAACGACCGAGTTCGCCTACTTTCATCCGGGCAAGACGCGCAACCCGCACGACCCTACCCGCACGCCGGGCGGCTCGTCATCGGGCTCGGCGGCGGCGGTGGCGGCCCATATGGTGCCGCTCGCGCTCGGCTCCCAGACCAACGGATCGGTCATCCGGCCGGCGGCCTTCTGCGGCGTGTTCGCCGTCAAGCCGAGCCACGGCCTGGTGTCGCGGGCGGGCGTGCTGATGCTCTCGCGCAAGCTCGATCACGTGGGCGCGTTCGCTCGCTCGCTCTCCGACCTCGCGCTCGTGCTCGACGTGATCGCCGGCTACGATCCGTCCGACCCCGACACGCGGCCGTTCGCCGCCCCCGATTTCCGCAAGCTGCAGGGCGAGAAACCGCAGTTGCCGCCGCGCTTCGCCTTCGTGCGGACGCCGGTCTGGGACAAGGCCGATGCCGGCACCAAGGCGGCGTTCGAGGAGTTGACGGCGGCGCTCGAATCCCAGGTCGCCCCGGTCGACCTTCCGCAGACGTTGGCGGAAGCCTGGGACGTGCATCGCACCATCATGGCGACCGATATGGCGCATAACCTCGCGCCTTACGTCGCGCGCGGCGAGCCTACCGAGGTGATGCGCAAGCTCCTCGCCCACGGCAGGAGCGTGAGCGCGGTCGACTATCTCGCCGCGCTCGCCAAGGCGCCGCGCTACGCCGCCAGCATTGCCGAAGTCTTCGATGAGTTCGACGCCATCCTGACGCCCGCGGCCGCCGGGGTGGCGCCGAAGGGGCTCAGCTCCACCGGCGATCCGGCATTCTGCACCCTGTGGACCCTGACGGGCCTGCCGGCCTTGTCGCTGCCGCTGCTCGCGGGCGAGCGCGGGCTTCCGCTCGGCGTGCAGCTTGTCGGCGCGCCCGGCCAAGACGCGCGCCTCCTGCGCACGGCCGGCGCGCTCATCGAGATGCTGACCGCGCCGACGAAAAGCAGCCGCCGCGCCAAGCGACAGTGATCACGGCGCAGGATCGCTCCTGCCCACCGCCAGAGGGCGACAGATCACATGACCGCCCGCAGGATCGCGCCTGTCCGCCGGATCATGCGCCCTTCGGCGGCGCGCCGAGGTGCTGCGCGTAGAAGGCGAGCGTGCGGCTATAGGCGAGGTCGGCGGCGGCCTTGTTGTAGCGCGCCGCGCCGGTGTCGTTGTTGAAGGCGTGCTGGGTGCCGGGATACATGTAGAGCGTGTAGGTCTTGTTGTTCGCCTTCAGCGCCGCCTCGTAGTCGGCGATCCCGGCATTCACGGCGTCGTCCTTCTCCGCATAGTGGAGCAGGAGCGCGGCCTTGATGTTGGGGACTTGCGCCGCCGGAATCTGGCGCCCGTAATAGGCGACGCCGGCGTCGAGCTCCGGGCTCGAGGCAGCCAGCCGATTGATCATCAGGCCGCCGAAGCAGTAGCCGACCGCGCCGACCTTGCCGGTCGATTCCGGATGCGTCTTGAGGAACGACACCGCGGCGACCAGCGCCGCGACCGCGTCGTCCTGGTTCATCTTCGGGTGCAGCTCGCGCGCCGCGTCCTCGCTGGCCGGCGTGCCGCCGACCAGCGAAAGCAGATCGACCGCATAGGCGAGGTAGCCTTCGACCGCGAACCGGCGGGCGACGTCCTCGAGGTGCGGGTTGAGCCCGCGGTTCTCGTGGATGACCAGGACCACCGGGCGCTTGCCCTTGGCCTTGGCGCGCGCGAGGTAGCCGTTGATCTTGCCCTTGGGCGAATCGTAGGCGAGCCGTTCGGTCGCCAGGCGCGCGTCGTCGTCGGCGACGATGGCGGCCTGCGCGTAGTCGTTCTGCAGCAGCGGCACCAGCGCGGCGGCGGCCGCCGCCGAGCCCGCGAGCTCGGCCAGCCGGTCGAAAAATTCGCGGCGGCTCATGCCGCCATGGGTGAAGCGGTCGTAAAGATTGATGATTCGCTGGTCCATGGTTTTCCTCCACACCACTATTTTCCCGCCCACTATAACACGGCGTGCCGCCATGTATTCCCTTGCATGCCGCCGGTGGCGGCCGGAGACTCCGACCTCGGGCCAAACGATTCGGACACGCCATGTGGTGGCAGCAAAAGCTCAGCGAGTTCGTGACCCTGCTCCTGGTCATCAATCCGCTCGGCGTGCTGCCGGTGTTCCTGTCGGTCGCCGGCACGCTCGCTCCTCGCTGCCCAGCGCAAGCTTGCGCTCAGCGCGGTGGTGATCTCGTTTCTCGTCCTGGTTTTCTTCATCTTTGCCGGCGCGCTTCCTGCTGGAGCAGATGGGCATCTCGATCCGCGCCTTTCAGATTTCGGGCGGCATCCTGCTGTTCCTGGTCGCGCTCGAGATGATCCGCGGCGAAAGCTATACGCCCGCTCAGCTCGCCAAGGAGGGCAGCATGGCGCTCGCGGTCTATCCGCTCGCCATCCCGAAGATCGCGGGGCCCGGCTCCATGCTGACGGTGGTGCTGCTGACCGATGACGATCGCTTCAATCCGCTGGGGCAGTTGGCGACCGTCGGCGTGCTCGCCGCGGTGCTGGTGATCACGCTCCTCGTCCTGCTGACGGCCGGGCCGATCTCGCGGGTCATCGGCGCCGCAGGGGTGAGCGTCATCAGCCGGGTCATGGGCATGCTGCTCGCCGCGCTGGCGGTCAGCGTGGTGCTGACCGCCGTGGGCGAATGGCTGGGCCTGCCCAAGCTTTAGGCAGCGAATAATCCGGTGAGTGTGGTTTTTCGGTCATTGCCGGACCTGCCGGCCTCGGGCGAAAATCTGACTCGGTCCGTCTTGCCGACAGCGCAGCACGTTTTGCGCAATTTTGATCGAAGGGTTGGAGTTCTCGATGGTTCGTTCCTGCTTGTGCGCATTGCGCCGGCCGGCATGGTTCGGGGCGCTCTGCTTGGCTTTGCTCTGTGCGATGCCGGCGAGCTCGGCGGCCGACAGCGCGTTTCCCTTCGACAGCGAGCTGCTGCTCGACGTCAAGCCCATGAAGGGCTCGAAGCGCGTCCCGATCCTCGGCATCGGACCGAAAGGCGAGGCGGCCATCGATCTGTGGTGCAACAGCATCGAGGCGCAGCTCGTCGTGGTCGAAAGCACGATCACGATCATGACCGGGCGGAAGACCGACCGGCAATGCGATCCTGCGCGCATGCGCAGCGACGATGAGCTGCTCGCAACGCTGTTGCAGGTCACCAGCTGGCGGCGCGAAGGCGACGTCCTCATGCTGCGCGGCGGCAAGACGCTGCGCTTCCGCCAGGCGACCAACTGATACGACCGGGTCGGCAGGCTTCCACACCAGCGCAAAAGAGGCAAAGCGCGAAACGCGTCTTTCGGCGTCCCATCATCGCGCGCCTTGCCAAGCGACCGATGTCGGACCCGGAGGAACTGCGGCAGTAGGCGCCGAGCCTGCGGAACGGCCTCGCTTGATCGTCGGGATGCGCCGCTCGTCCGCCGCATTTGCGGGCGACAGACCATTGTGGATTAATCGCGGCCGGCCGGCGCGACTGTTCGAGGAGTTGCCATGACCGACATCACCCGTCGTGACTTTCTCAATGGGGTGGCCCTCACCATTGCGGCGGGATTGACGCCGGCGGCGCAGCTCGCGGCACAGCCGTTGCGCTATCCGCCGGCGCTCACCGGCATGCGTGGTCATCACGTCGGCTCGTTCGAGGTCGGCCATGATCTGCGCGACGGCAAGAAGTTTTCCCTCGACGCGAGTGGCGATCGACGAGCGCTACGATCTGGTCGTGGTCGGCGGCGGCATCAGCGGACTGGCGGCGGCCTGGTTCTACCGGCGCGCCAATCGCGGGGCGCGAATCCTGATCCTGGACAACCACGACGACTTCGGCGGCCACGCCAAGCGCAACGAGTTCCGCCTCGATGGCCGCCTGATCCTGGGCTACGGCGGCAGCGAGTCGCTGCAATCGCCCAAGGCGCTCTACAGCGCCGTGGCCAAGGGTCTGCTCAAGGATCTCGGCGTCGACATCGCGCGCTTCGATACCGCCTTCGAGCGCCGGCTCTATCCGTCGCTCAAGCTGTCGCGCGGCGTGTTCTTTGCACGCGAGACGTTCGGGCGCGACGTGCTCGCCACCGGCGACCCGATGATCATGCTGGCCGACGACCTCGGCCCGGACCTGCTCAACGCCAAGCCGTTGCGCGAATTCGTCGCACAATTCCCGATCTCGGCCGCAGAGCAAGACGCAATTGATCGGCTTGTTCGAGCAGAAGAAGGATCCGTTCGCCGGCAAGAGCGACGACGAAAAGACGGAGCTGCTGGAGAAGACGAGCTACCGCGACTATCTGGTCAAGGTGCTGCGTTGCAACGAGGAGGTCGCGAACTGCTTCCAGGGACGCACGCTCGATTTCTTCGCGCTCGGATGCGATGCCGTGCCTGCCAGCGAGGCGCGTTACGCCGGCTATCCGGGCTTCGCCGGGCTCGGCCTGCCGCCACCCGACAATCCCGAGAAGGACGAGCCTTACATCTATCATTTTCCCGACGGCAATGCGTCGCTCGCGCGGCTTCTGGTGCGCTCGCTCGTTCCGGCGGCGGCACCGGGCAGCACCATGGACGACGTGGTGCTGGCGCCGTTCGATTACGGCAAGCTCGACGTCGCCGGCAGCAACGTGCGCATCCGCCTCGACAGCACCTGCGTCGACGTTCGCAACGTGCCCGACGGCGTCGAGCTCGGCTATGTCCGCGAAGGCAAGCTCCACCGCGTGGCGGCGAACGATGCGGTGCTGGCCTGCTTCAACATGGTCATCCCCTACATCATGCCGGATCTGCCGAAGTCGCAGCGCGAGGCGCTGGCGAAGAACGTCAAGGCGCCGCTGGTCTACAGCAAGGTTCTGGTGCGCAATTGGCAGCCTTGGGTGAAGCTCGGCGTGCACGAAATCAGCGCGCCGATGTCGATCTACAGCCGGGTGAAGCTCGATTACCCGGTCAGCCTCGGCGGCTATCGCCACCCGCGCGACCCGTCCGAGCCGATGTGCGTGCACATGGTCTACGTGCCGGTCGCGCCCGGCCACGATGCGCGCACCCAGTTCATTCTCGGGCGCGCCAAGCTGCTGGCGATGGAATTTGCCGAATTCGAGAAGGAGATCCGCGAGCAGCTCGACCGCATGCTGGGCGCCGGCGGATTTTCGAGCGGCCGCGACATCGCGGCGATCACCGTCAACCGCTGGTCGCACGGCTATGCCTACACGGCGAACTCGCTGTTCGACGACGATGCCGACGAGATCGCCGAGCGCGCGCGCCAGCCCTCCGGACGCGTGGCGATCGCCAATTCCGACGCCGGCTGGGACGCCTATGCCCATACCGCGATCGACCAGGCCGAGCGCGCCGTGAAGGAGCTCGTGGGACGATGAGTCAGGAAGCCAGTGCTTTCGAGTGGCATCGCGACTCGGATGCACGAGCCCATCAGATGCCGACGCCAGCCGCCGCCAGCAGCGCGCGCGCCCGCGCGCGCTGATCGTCCGGGATGACGAGACGCTCGGCGAAATCGCGGCCCGCCGGGCGCGTGGCGTCGATCCCCATCTTCGTCACCGTGAAGTTCTCGGGATCGGAGGTCGGATCGAGGATCGCGCCTTTGGCGCCGGGGATGAAGAAGATGTCCTTGTCCGGACGCACGCGGGTCGCAATCGCCCACATCACGTCGTTGGTGTCGAAAATATCCACGTCGTCGTCCACGACGATGACGTGCTTGGTGTAGAATTCGGTGCCGAGCACCGCCATGATCGCGGTCTGCGGCTCGCCATCGGCGACCTTCTTCATCGAAACATAGGCCGTGAAGGCGCCGCAGCTGGTGTGCGGGACATGAACCGCGCGCACGTTGGGCAAGTTGCGCCGCAGCGCGTTCAGCATCTCGCCTTCGCGCGTGATGCAGGACACCAGGATGTGATCCTTGGACATGCCGGAGGTGACGCTCTGGAATATCGCGTCGCGGCGCATGCGCACGCGACGGGCGACGAAGACATGCTGCGTGCTGCGATAGGAGGCATAGCCGGTGAACTCGCCGAACGGGCCTTCCGGCTCGCGGGTCTCCGCCAGGATCTCGCCTTCGATGACGATCTCGGCGCCGGCCGGGACCTCGAGCTCGCCGACCCCGCAGCGCGCCACCCGATACGGTTCGCCGAACAGGCCGCCGATGATCTCGAATTTCCGCACCTGCGGCGGGTAGGCGTAGACCATCGAGCCCATGTAGTGCAGCGGATGGGTTCCGATGGTGACCGCGGCGGGAAGCGATTCGCCGCGCTCCTCGGCACGGCGTTGGAATTCGTACATGCGGCGGCGCGAATGCAGCGAGACGCCGAGGCGGTTCTTCCCCTTGAGCATCAGCCGGTGAAAGCCGGTGGTGTCGACGCCGGTGACCGGGTCGCGCGCGGAAAGCTGGCCGGCGGTGATGTAGGGACCGCCGTCGACCGCGAACTGGAGCGGGATCGGCAGCTTCGAAAGGTCGACCTCGTCGCCTTCGATCACCACCTCGTTCCAGGCCGCCTCGGTGCACCAGCTCGCACGGGATGTATTTCTGGCACCGCTCGCGGAACGCGCTGGGCAAGCTCTGCACCTCGACGCCGAGGCATGCGGCGAGCAGCTTGCGGTTTCCCGCCACGTTGGTGACGACCGGCATGCCGTTTGCAGCGAAACTGCCGGCTGCGTGGGCATCGGCATCTGCAAGAGGCTTCTCGAATATGACGACGGGGCTTTTCCCGGCTCGTTCCAGCTCGTAGACGATTGCCGTCATGTCGAACCGCGTGTCCACCGGCGCACGAATGCGCAGCAGCTCGTCCGGGTAGTCCGTCTCCACCATGGCGAGGAAGCTACGCAGGCTCTGGTTGTCGAAATTGGACGCGGCGCTTGGCATGGGATCCCCGATCAGCTCGTCGCTCGCATCATAATGCGCCTATCATTCGAAACCCAGGCCCCGATCTGGCGTGAAAAGTACGGCGTCCGCGGCCGGATTTGCTGTTGAGCGTCGGCGGTTGCCGTTAAGATGTCAGGGCTCGTTCTTCGGTGCAGGTCGAACGGACAGGGGGCAGGACCTTGAGCAAGACCGGTGTGGGCGCACGGCTGTGGCGCAAGGAGGACGACCGCTTCCTCCGCGGTCGCGGCCAATATATCGGGGACATCCGCTTTCCGCGCATGCGCGAGGTGGCCTTCGTCCGCAGCCCGGTCGCGCATGCCCGGCTCACCGGCGTTCGCATTCCCGAGCATCTGCGGGCCTGCGTCTTTACGGCGCGCGATCTGAGCGACGTGCGTCCGATCCGGGCGGTCTCTCCGCTGCCGGGCTTTCAGGCGTCGGAGCAGCCGCCGCTGGTGACCGACCGGATCCGCCACGTCGGCGAGCTGATCGCCATGTGCGTCGCCGACACGCGCGCCGAGGCGGAGGACATCGCCGCCGAGGTCGTCGTCGAATACGACGAGCTGCCGGCGGTCGTCGACATGCTCGAGGCGCAAGCGCCCGGCTGCGTGCTGGTGCACGACACGGTCAAGCGCAACGTCTACCTCGAGGTCGGCTTCGACGGCCCGATCGAGGCGGTCGCGCAGACCGCGCCGGTGAAGGTCACGCGCGAGCTGCGCACCGCCCGCCAGGTCATGTCGCCGATCGAATGCCGCGGCTTCATCGCGCAATGGGACGAGCGGGTGCGCCAGCTGATCCTCCACGGCGCAACCCAGTTCCCGCACGTCGTCCGCACCGGGCTTGCGCAGGTGCTCGGGCTGCCCGAGATCCAGATTCGCGTCATCTCGCCCGACGTGGGCGGCGGCTTCGGCTACAAGGCGATCCTGGCCGCGGAGGAGATTTGCCTGTGCTGGCTCGCCATGCGGTGCGGCCATCCGGTGCGCTGGCTCGAGGACCGGCGCGAGCAGCTGACCGCGAATGCCAACTGCCGCGAGCATCACTACGCGCTTTCGGCCTATGCGGACGAGACCGGCAAGCTCTTGGCGTTCGAGGCCAAGGCGGCGGTCGATTCCGGCGCCTATTCGGCCTATCCGTTCACGTCCGCGATCGAGCCCTCCCAGGTCAGCGCGATCCTGCCCGGTCCCTATGTGATCCCGGCCTACCGCTGCAAGACCGCGGCGGTCGTCACCAACAAGTGTCCGCAGCTGCCGTACCGCGGCGTCGCCCGGCCGAACGTCTGCTACGCCATGGAGCTGATGATCGATGCGATCGCCCGGCGGATCGGCCGCGAGCCCTACGAGGTCCGCCTCGCCAATCTCGTCCGCCCCGAGCAGATGCCCTACGACAACGTCACCGACAAGCATTTCGACAGCGGCGACTACCCGCAACTCCTGCGGATGGCGATCGAGGCGATCGGCCTGCCGGCCGTGCGGGCCCGGCAGCAGCGCGGCGAGCCGGACGGCCGTCTGATCGGCCTCGGCATCTCGGTGTTCTCCGAGCAGACCGCGCACGGCACCACCGCCGACGGCAAGCGGCGCGCGCTTTACGAGCAGGCATTCGCGCGGCTCACGCCCGACGGGCGGCTCGAGGTCCGCGCCGGCATCCAGAGCATCGGGCAGGGGCTCGAAACCACGCTGGCGCAGATCGCGAGCCAATATCTCGGGCTCGATCCATCCGACGTGCACGTCAAGCTCGGCGACACCGAGCTTTCGCCCTATTCGAGCGGCGCCTGGGGATCGCGCGGCATCGTGTGGGCGGGCGGCGCGACCGCGCGCGCCTGCCAGGAACTGGCCGGCCGGGTGGCGAAGATCGGCGCCGCGATGCTGCAGGCCGACGTCGCGTCGGTCGAGGTGCGCGACGGCGGCGTGTTCGGTCCGCGCGGCAGCGTCTCGCTCGGCGATATCGCCCGGGCGTTCTACCTGGCGCCCGCCGATCTGCCGGGCGACATCGATCCGCATGGGCTCGAGGTCACCGGCGGCTATGCGCCGACGCGGCTCACCGGCGTTCACACCGGGTCGGTGCATGCCACGGTCGTTGCGGTCGATCCGGAAACCGGCGGGGTCGAGATTCTCGATTACGTCGTGGTCGAGGACGCCGGCGTGCTGGTCAACCCGATGGTGGTCGATGGACAGATTCAAGGCGGCACCGCGCAGGGCATCGGCTCGGCGCTGTTCGAGGAAATGCCGTTCGACAAGCAGGGACAGCCGCTGGCCGCGACACTCGCCGACTACCTGCTGCCGGGCATGTCCCGAGGTTCCCAACATCCGCATCCTCCATATGGAAACGCCGTCGCCCTACACCGAGTTCGGACAGAAGGGCGTCGGCGAAGGCGGGGCCATAGGTCCGGCCGCCGCCATCGCCAATGCGGTCAACGACGCCTTGCAGGGGCTCGGCGTCGAGCTCTGCGAGATCCCGATCACGCCGCCGCGCATCCTGGCGGCGTTGGCCAAGGCAAGAACGGCCACGACAAGAACGTAAGGCAGCCATGCTGGAAAATGCCGGAGACCATCCGGTATACTGATCTCCACCACACCAGTCGGCCGCTGACGGAGCCATCCCATGGAAAACGAGCCCTTTGACCTGCTGCTGCGCGGCGGACACGTCATTTGTCCCGCGTCCAAGCTCGACGGCGTGATGGATGTGGCGATCCGGGACGGTCGGATCGCGGCCGTCCAGCCGGACATCCTGCCGTCCAGCGCCAAGGAGGTTCGTCGACGTGCGCGGACGGCTGGTGCTGCCGGGCATGATCGACACCCATGCCCACTGCTACCAATATGTCAGCGGCCGTTTCGGCCTGAACGCCGACATGGTGGGGGTTCATTCGGGCGTCACCACGCTGGTCGATCAGGGCGGCCCCTCCTGCATGACCTTTCCGGGCTTCCGCCACTTCGTGGCCGAGCCGGCCAAGACCCGGGTCTATGCGTTCCTGTCGTCCTATCTCGTGGGCGGGCTGGAGGGACACCTCTACCCGAACCTCTACAGTCCGGACGGCATCGACATCGATGCCACGGTGACGGCCGCCAATGCCAACCGCGATCTCGTACGCGGCATCAAGGGCCATGCCGAGATCGGCGGCTTCGCACGCTGGGGGATCAAGGTCCTCGAAATGTCGGCCGAGATCGGGCGCAAGACCTCGCTTCCTCTCTACGTCCACTTCGGGCAGCTCTGGGGCCTGCCCAGGAGCGGGCGCCAATGGCGAGGACGCCGACACCATCATCGAACGCGTGATCCCGGTGCTGCGGCCGGGCGATATCCTCGCGCACCCGTTCACCCGCCATCCCGGCGGCTTCGTCAACCGCGAGGGACACGTGCACGACGTCATCCGCGCCGCGCTCGACCGCGGCCTCAAGGTCGACGTCGGTCACGGCAGCCACTTCTCCTACCGCCTGGCCCGCAAGGCGCTCGACGCCGGCATCGTGCCGGACACGCTGGGCGCCGACATGCACGGCTACAACACCTACGTTCCGCCGCCTCCCGGCACGCCCGCGGAGCACGCCGACGACGAGAGCCCATCCGTTCGCCGGGCAGGCGAAGTTCAGCCTGACGCAGGCGATGAGCTCCATGCTGGCGCTCGGCCTGTCGCTCGAGCAGGTGGTTCCGATGGTCACGTCCAACGCCGCCGCCATGATCGGCCTGTCCGACGAGATCGGCACGCTGCGTCCCGGCACGGACGGCCGACGTGTCGGTGCTCTCCGACGAGCGCGGCCGCTTCGTTCTGCAGGACAACGAGAAGACCAAGGTCGTGGCGGAACGCCTGCTGCAGCCGCTGTTCTGCCTGCGCGCCGGCAAGCGCTACGACGCCGACGCCGTGATCCTGCCGCAGGCGGTGGCCGCCTGAGCTAGCCGATTGCGACGCGCGATGTCGATCTCGCGCCGCGATTTCCTCAACGGCGTGGCCCTGACCATCGCGGCCGGGCCTCACGCCGGCGGCGCAGATCGCCGCGCAGCCCGTCCGCTATCCGCCGGCGCTCACCGGGCTGCGCGGTCAGCACGCAGGCTCGTTCGAGACCGCGCACGCGCAGGCGCGCGAGCACGGGCGCTTTCCGCTCGACCGGCTGCCGATCGAGGAGCGTTACGACCTGGTCGTGGTCGGCGGCGGCATCAGCGGGCTTGCCGCCGCCTGGTTCTACCGCCGCGCCGCCGGACCGTCGCGCGCGCATCCTCGTGCTCGACAACCACGACGACTTCGGCGGCCACGCCAAGCGCAACGAGTTCACGCTCGATGGCCGCCTGCGTGATCGGCTACGGCGGCAGCGAGTCGATCGATTCCCCGAGGACGAACTACAGCGACGTCGCCAAGGGGCTGCTGCGCGATCTCGGCGTCGAGGTCGAGCGGTTCGAGACCGCCTTCGAGCGCACGCTCTATTCCTCGCTCGGGCTGTCGCGCGGCGTGTTCTTTGCGCGCGAGGCCTTCGGGCGCGACGTGCTGGTGGCGGGCGAGCCGCCGTCGCGGGGCGCCGACGAGCTCACGCGCCGCCTCGCCAACGCCAGGCCGCTGGCCGAGCTCGTGGCCGCGTTTCCGATCTCGGATGCGAGCAAGGCGCAGTTGCTCGCGCTCTACGACGGCACGCGCGACCCGCTCGCCGGCAAGACGGTCGAGGAGAAGCTCGCGATCCTCAAGCGCACGAGCTACCGCGACTACCTCACCAAGGTCTGCGGCTGCAGCGAGGAGGTGGCGAACTGCTTCCAGGGCCGCACGCTCGGCTTCTTCGGGCTCGGCTGCGACGCCGTGCCGGCCGCGGAGGCGCGCGACCTCGGCTATCCGGGCTTCCAGGGCCTCGGCCTGCCGGCGCCGGCAGGCTCGCAGGCGCGCGGAGCCCTACATCTATCATTTCCCCGACGGCAACGCCTCGCTCGCGCGCCTGCTGGTGCGCGCGCTCATCCCGGATGTCGCGCCCGGCCGCACCATGGACGACGTGGTGCTGGCGGCGTTCGACTACGGCAAGCTCGACCGCGACGGACAGAACGTCCGCATCCGGCTCGACTCGACCTGCATCGACGTCCGCAACGCCGGCGACGAGGGTGCTGCTCGGCTATGTGCGCGCGCGGCGTGCCGCATCGGGTCGAGGCCACGCACGCGGTGCTCGCCTGCTTCCACATGGTCATCCCGCACATCATGCCGGAGCTGCCGGCGGCGCAGCGCGACGGCGCTGGCGCAGAACGTCAAGACGCCGATCGTCTACACCAACGTGCTCACGCGCAACTGGCAGCCGTGGGTGCGGCTCGGCGTGCACGACATCTCGGCGCCGATGTCGTTCCACAGCCGCGTCAAGCTCGATTTTCCCGTGAGCCTCGGCGGCTACCGCCATGCGCGCGATCCGTCCGAGCCGATCTGCCTGCATCTGGTGCATGTACCGGGCGCGCCCAACCGCGGGCTCGATGCCCGCGCCCAGTTCCGCATCGGCCAGGCGAAGCTGCTGCGACATGACGTTTGCGGATTTCGAGGCGACGATCCGCGACGAGCTCGACCGCATGCTCGGGCCCGGCGGGTTCGCGAGCGCGCGCGACATCGCGGCGATCACCGTCAACCGCTGGCCGCACGGCTACGGCTACGTGGCGAACTCGCTGTTCGACCGCGACGACTACGAGCAGGTGCTGGCGCGGGCGCCGGCAGAAGTCCGGCCGCGTCGCCATCGCCAATTCCGACGCCGGCGGCGACGCCTACGCGCATCTCGCGATCGATCAGGCCGCGCGCGCGGTGAAGCGAGCTGGTGGGGTAGGACCGTGATCAGCAGGCTGCGCGGCTTGCGCCACGCCCTGCGTGCGCTGACGCCATGGGCTCGAGCGCGATCAGAAGTCCTCCGGCCAGCGAAGGCGGGCCTGCCGCGATGTTCCGAACGTCGAGCGGATCGGACTCAGAAGTCCATCCCGCCCATGCCGCCGCCGCCGCCCGGCATCGCCGGCGGCGCGGACTGCTTCTTCGGCGCCTCGGCCACCATCGCCTCGGTGGTGACCAGCAGGCCGGCGACCGAGGCCGCGTCCTGCAGCGCCGCGCGCACGACCTTGGCCGGGTCGATGATGCCCTTGTCGACCATGTCGACATAGTTCTCGGTCTGGGCGTCGAAGCCGAAGGTCTCCGACTTGTTCTCGAGGATCTTGCCGACCACGATCGAGCCTTCGACGCCGGAGTTCTCGGCGATCTGCCGCACCGGCGCTTCCAGCGCCTTGAGCACGATGTTGATGCCGGCCTGGACGTCGGAGTTGTCGTTGGTGATCCGGCCGACCGCCTTCTTGGCGCGCAGCAGCGCGACGCCGCCGCCCGGCACGATGCCTTCCTCGACCGCGGCGCGGGTGGCGTTGAGCGCGTCCTCGACGCGGTCCTTCTTCTCCTTCACCTCGATCTCGGTGGCGCCGCCGACGCGGATCACCGCGACGCCGCCGGCGAGCTTGGCGAGCCGCTCCTGCAGCTTCTCCTTGTCGTAGTCGGAGGTGGTCTCCTCGATCTGCGCCTTGATCTGGCCGATGCGGGCCTCGATCTCCTTCTTCTTGCCGGCGCCGTCGACGATCGTGGTCTTCTCCTTCTCGATGATGACCTTCTTGGCGCGGCCGAGCATCTGCAGGGTCACGTTCTCGAGCTTGATGCCGAGGTCCTCGGAGATCAGCTGGCCGCCGGTGAGGATCGCGATGTCCTCGAGCATGGCCTTGCGGCGGTCGCCGAAGCCCGGCGCCTTGACGGCCGCGACCTTGAGGCCGCCGCGCAGCTTGTTGACGACGAGCGTGGCGAGCGCCTCGCCCTCGATGTCCTCGGCGACGATCACCAGCGGCTTGCCGGACTGCACCACCGCCTCGAGCACCGGCAGCATGGCCTGCAGCTGCGAGAGCTTCTTCTCGTGCAGCAGGATGTAGGCGTCCTCGAGCTCGGCCACCATCTTCTCGGCGTTGGTGATGAAGTAGGGCGAGAGATAGCCGCGGTCGAACTGCATGCCCTCGACGATCTCGACCTCGGTGTCGAGCGACTTGGCCTCTTCGACCGTGATCACGCCCTCGTTGCCGACCTTCTGCATCGCCTCGGCGATCATCTTGCCGATCTTGCTGTCGCCGTTGGCGGCGATGGTGCCGACCTGGGCGACCTCGGCGGAGGAGCCGACCTTCTTGGCGCGCTTCTCGATGTCCTTGACGACCGCGGCGACCGCGATGTCGATGCCGCGCTTGAGGTCCATCGGGTTCATGCCGGCGGCCACCGACTTGGCGCCTTCCCGGACGATCGCCTGCGCCAGCACGGTCGCGGTGGTGGTGCCGTCGCCGGCCATGTCGTTGGTCTTCTGGGCGACCTCGCGCACCATCTGGGCGCCCATGTTCTCGAACTTGTCCTCGAGCTCGATCTCCTTGGCGACGGTCACGCCGTCCTTGGTGATGCGCGGCGCGCCGAAGCTCTTGTCGAGCACGACGTTGCGGCCCTTGGGGCCGAGCGTCACCTTCACGGCGTTGGCGAGGATGTCGACGCCGCGCAGCATCCTGTCGCGCGCGTCGCCGCCGAAATCGTACGTCCTTGGCAGCCATTTCAGTCACTCCATTTGCTTGACTGTCCGAGGAGCGGCTGCCGCGTCTCGGGAAGTCGGTCTGAGAGCCGGCCGACGAAATCGTCAGGCGATCACGCCCATGATGTCGGACTCCTTCATGATCAGGAGTTCCTCGCCGTCGAGCTTGACCTCGGTGCCCGACCACTTGCCGAACAGCACGCGGTCGCCGGACTTCACGTCGATCGGGATGAGCTTGCCGGCCTCGTCGCGGCCGCCGGGGCCGACGGCGATGACCTCGCCCTGCTGACGGCTTCTCCTTGGCGGTGTCGGGGATGATGATGCCGCCCTTGGTCTTCTCCTCGGCATCGATACGCTTCACGACCACGCGGTCGTGCAGGGGACGAAACTTGGTCTTGGCCATGGTTACCTCATGTCCTCGTGGGCGCTTTGAACGCGGCTAAGTCGTTGACCGATCGGCTCGATCTGGGGTGCTGCTAGCACTCTCAATAGGCGAGTGCCAACCGCTGGCCGGAAATAGGACCTCTCGGTCTGGGTGTCAAGGACGCGCGATGCGCGGCTTCAGGCGCGTTGCGAGCCACGGCAGGCGTGGCGCCGAGCGGCGGTATGACGGCGTCAGACTTGCCGAAATGATCGCTGCCAGCTGACCCGCCGACCAGCTTCATCGCCCGCTCGTAGTAGCCGAGGTCGACATAGCGCTCCGGCGGCGGCACCGCGGTCGCCCGGCTTGCGCTCGATCTCGGCGCGCAGCGCCAGCATGTTCTTGAAGCCCTCGCGGTCGAACGCGGCGTCCGGCGTGAAGCCGAAGCGCGGGATCGATCAGCAGCTCGTAGGTGCGCTCCGCCTCCTTCGGCCGAAAGCTTGAGCTTGTCGACCAGGATGGCGACGGCCTCGGCGCGGTTGCCGGGATCGCGCACGAAGCGCAGCGCCTCGACATAGGCGGCGAGATAGCGCTCGAGCACGTCGGCCTGGTTGCGCTCCGCCCAGGTCCGCATCACGAAGGCGCCGGCCGCCTGGTAGGGCCCGAGCATGTCGACGGTGCGGCCCGAGGCTCTTCAGGCCGAGCTGCTCGGCCTGCACGGTGAACGGCAGATTGAGAATGCCGCCGGCGTTGCTCCTTGTCCTCCAGCCATCGCCTTGAAGCGGTAGACGCCGGCGCCGACCGGCTTGACCGTGTAGTCGGCCCGTCCTTGAGCCCGTGCTGGAGCAGGATCTTCTTGGCCTGCAGCGCATAGGCGGTGTCCGGCGCATCGACCACGACGATGCGGCCGCGCAGGTCGGCGAACGACTTGATGTCGGCCTGCACGAAGAACTCGTTCATGCCGCTGTCGCCGCCGGAGACGATGACCACGTCGTGCTTGGCGACCTCGATCATCGCCACCGCGTTGTCGACCGCCGAATGCACGATGTCGAACTTGCCGGCGCGCGAGGCCCTCGCGCTGGCTGCGCGAATTCTCCGTCAGGTGCAGCTCGATCTCGAAGCCGCGCCGCGCGAAGATGCCCTTGGCGATGCCGGCATGCAGCGGCAGCGCCTTGGCGTTGGGAAAGGCGTTGACGCGGATGGCCGTCGGCTCGGCGGCATGACCCCGGCCCGTGACGAAGGTGAGCCCGAAGGCGAGCGCGACGCAGGCCGCCGCGGAAACTCGAGCCAGATGAGCCATGAAACCTCCTTGCGATCTCATTGCGATCTTGGGGGATCGCCGCGTCACCGCGATGGTGGCGGCAAGCTTGCGCAGCGTGGCATCCACGATTGCGCGACAATCCGGATACCGAGGAAAGCTCGGTTATGAGCCGGTCGCGGTAGAGCCTCGCGCGCTCGGCAGCTCGACAACGACGGTATCGAATTCCGTCTGCTCAGGGGCGTTGATGATCGGCTGATCGGGCAATTGCTCCGATGGTTCATACCAAGGTCGTCTGCCGACAACTCCACCCTCGAGTGATTGCGCAATCAATCTGCCGATTTCTTCGCCCTGCAGAGGCACGAGCCTCTTGTCGGGGTCATACTTGTAGAGCTGCGGACAGAAATACATGGCGTGAATTCGTGGATCATATCCCTCCACGACCAGGAAGTGCCTGGCTCGCAGGAAAATGTTGTATTTTTTTACGACTTTTCTCTCCAGCGTGGCGCGGGCAACGCGGAGTCTTTCAGGCGAGGGACCCACGATGGTCCCGGCCTCCAACAGGATAACCCAGTCGTTCTTGGCGGCGTTATCCGGATGGACGGCGACCAGGTGGCTTGGCACTTTTCGTCGGAAGATGCCCATTGCGATCCTCGATCGGTGTAGCGCGATCGAGCGATGAGAGTACCAGTGTCGATGGCGCGGTCAATCGATCATCGACGATCGATCTCGAGCGCATTCCGATTAGGTGAAGGCGGAATTCCTTTAGTGGTCGCATTTTCTAACGGAAAACCGGCGTCCACCCCGGATCAAGTCCGGGGCAGGCATTTTCCGGAAAATGCTCTAATCCCGCCCGTTGCGCCGCTTGATCCAGGCATCGATCGCCGGCAGCACGCGCGCCTTCAGGTCGGCGTTGATCAGGATCGTCTCCTGTGCCCGCGCGGCGACGATCTTGCCGCCCGAGGTCGCGTGCGCCGGCGCAAAGCCCGCCAGCTCCTCGGCGCGCGCCGCGTCGCTGAAATTGGTCATGAAGTTGGCCACGAAATTGTTGCGGAACGACGGCCCCTGCCGGGCCGCCAGCGCGGCGAAATTCTTCTGCACGAAGGCCCAGGCCAGCTCGGGCTGCTCGCCGGCCGCCGGCGATCGTCCCGATGATGCTGCCGACCTGCGAGGGCGGCAATTCGTCGGTCAAGGTCAGCTCGAGCGTCGCTTTCGCCAGCTCCGGATCGCGCGCGCTCGCGGCCGCCGAATAGTAGCGCACTCGCTCGTTGGTGCTCGTCGTTGCACGCGCGAGCGCCAGCAGCGCCTCATAGGTGGCGCGGTCGGCGGTGCGTCCGACGAGCGCGGTCACGGCGTCCCGCAGCGCCGGCTCGAGCGAGGCCGGATCTTGCCGGAAGGCGTCGAACCGCCGGCGCGCTTCGGCCCGGATCTCCTGGTCGCCGAGATCGCCGAGCACGCGGATCAGGCGCGCGCGCAGCATGCGCGCTGTCGTCGGCATCGGGGCCGGCCGCGTCCCAGCCGAGCCGGTCGAGCACCGGGCGCAGCTTGGCGCGCGCATAGGCCGCGACCGCCGCGCGCTCGGGGCGATTGCGCGCGAGCCAATCGAGCCAGCTGAAGGTGCCGATCACCTGCTCCCACACCGCGCGGGCGTCGTCGCTGCCGATCTCCTCGACCAGCTCGAGATAGGCGGCGGGCTCGGCGCGGCCCGCTTCCACCAGCGCCCAGCCGTCGGCGATCAGATTGAGCCGGTCGGCCGCCGACATCAGGGGAAGCGATTTCGCCAGCGCCGCGCGGCTCGCGGCGTCGTATTCGACCCGGTAATAGCCGACGTCGCCGAGATTGAGCTTCACCGGCTCGCCGCAGCGGCCCGCCACGATCTCCCGCGGCTCGTCGGCGAGCAGCACGGTCTCGGCCGGTCGCAGCGCGCGCAGCGGACCGATCGCGATCGGCACCTGCCAGCGCCGCGGCGCCGGCGTCCGGGTCGCGGATGGTGTAACGCTCCTGCCGCAGCGTGATGCGCTGCTCGTCGCCCGTCGCAGCGCGCCTGCGCGACCACGAGCGGCACGCCGGCCTGCTCGGTGAAGGTCGCGGCGATGCTCGCGACCGGCTTGCCGGACGCCGCCGTCCAGCGCCCGCCACAGATCGGCGGTGGTGGTGCTGCCGTAGGCGTGATCGGCCATGTATTTGCGGATGCCGGCGCGGAAGGTGTCCTCGCCCAGATAGCGCTCGAGCATGCGGATCACGCGCCTGGCCCTTGCTGTAGGTGATGCCGTCGAACACCGTCATCGCCTCGCTCTCGTCGGCGACCGGCTGCTGGATCGGGTGCGCGGTGCGCCGCGCATCCGACGCCCATCGCGTTCTGCTTGCGCGCGTTGCCGTTGAGCCAGCTCTGCCATTGCGGATAGAGGTGCTCGGCCGCCTTCACCTGCATCCAGGTGGCGAAGCCCTCGTTGAGCCAGAGATTGTCCCACCAGCCCATGGTGACGAGATTGCCGAACCACTGGTGCGCGATCTCGTGGGCGACGAGGCTGAAAATGCCGCGCCGCGCGGCATCCGCGTTCGCGGCCGGATCGAACAGCAGACGGCCCTCGAAGAACGTGATGGCGCCCCAGTTCTCCATGGCGCCGCCGAAGCCGCCCGGGACGGCGATCAGGTCGAGCTTGGGCAGCGGATACTTGATGCCGAAATAGTCGTTGAAGTAGCGCAGCAGGTCGACCGCGCTGTCGAGCGCGAAGCGGCCCTGCGCGCGCTTGCCGGCGGTGGTGACGACGCTGACCGTGACGCCGTCGGCCTGCGCCGACAGCCGCTCGAGCTCGCCCGCCGCCAGCACGAACAGGTAGCTCGACATTTTCGGCGTGGTGGCGAACGTGACCTGCTTCAGGCTCGGCGTCACCGGCTCCTCGTGCGCGACCGGCATGTTGGAGACCGCGAGGAATCGCGCGCGGCAGCGTGACGGTGAGGGCGAACGTCGCCTTGAAGGCGGGCTCGTCCCAGCACGGGAACACGCGGCGGGCATCGGCGGGCTCGAGATGGCTCGAGATCATCCGCTTCTTGCCCTTCTCGGTCGGATAATCGACGTAGAACAGCCCGCGGCCGAACCGGTTGATCTGCGCCGGTGAAGCCGATGCGCAGCTTGTGCGGGCCGACCGCGAGCGGCTGCGGGAACGTCAAGGTCGCGGTCTCGGCCGCGGCATCGAGCGCGATGGTGGCGCTCAGCGTCTCGTCGACGGTGGCGCCGGCGAGCGTCATGTTGACCGCGTTGAGCGACCACTTGCGCGGTCGGCTCGCGCACCTCGACGTCCACGACCACGGCGCCCGCGAGCGTGAGGCTCTCGAGGTTCGGCTCGAGCTCGATCGCGTAATGGATCGGCACCACGCTCTTCGGCAGCTTGCCGGGCGTCGCGGCGAACGAATAGACCGGCTCGGCTGTCGCCGCGCCGCCTAGAGCGAGCGCAAGCGAACGAACGCAAGCGTTGCGGCCGCGAGACGCGCGCGCGGAGCCGGACAGGGAAGCGAGCATGCGAGCCATCGGCACGAGGGCGATTTGGACTGCTGCGTCGGACGGCTTATTCTTCGGACGGTATCCTAGCGCAAAGCCGGGACGACGGGGAGAGACGGGAGAAGGAATGCGCGCGATCACCCTGGCGGAGGCGAACAAGATCATCAACGGCACCTTCGCGTCCGCCAGGAAGCGCAAGGCGCATGCGCTGGCGGCGATCGTGCTCGACGCCGGCGGCCGCGTGAAGGCGTTCCAGAAGCAGGACGGCGCCTCGCTGATGCGCTTCGAGATCGCCTACGGCAAGGCGTTCGCGGCGCTGGCGCTCAACCGGTCGTCGCGGCAGGTGCTGCAGAAGGCGAAGGAGAAGCCGGCCTTCATGCAATCGCTCGCCGAGCTCGCCGACGGGCCGCTGTTCCTCGAGGCCGGCGGCCAGCTCATCCGCGACGGCGCCGGCGAGATCGTCGGCGCCATCGGCGTCACCGGCGACGTCAACGAGGTCGACGACCTCTGCGCCATCGACGGCATCCACGCCGGCGGCTTCCGCGCCGATGACGATTTCGACGCCAGCGCGGCGAAGCGGCTCAACATCAAGAAAGACCCGCCGCTCAAGGACCCGCGCAAGGGGTAGACGGGGCGAAGGCCACGCCGCATGCCGCGAGTTCCAAGTCGGACCAATTTGGCCCCGGATCCGCCCGAGCTCACCCCTTTCCGTCTGCCTCACATCCGCCTTGCCCCAGCCCTATTCTGGGGGGTAGTCGCCGGCATCGAGGGGCCGGGCCCGCCGTGGCGGGTTCCGTGAGGTTGGGGATTGCCGTCTCGTTAACCATGCGACTGGTATGAGTGGATGGGTCTGCCCGCAGGCTTGGCGTTTTGCCCCCGACTGCGCGCAGGAGTTAAGGGGAGGGCACCATGGGAAAATTTGCATTTCGGCTCGCCGGCCGTTGCGGCCATCGTTGTCGGGCTCGCGCTGGCCGGCTGCGCGACCAGCACCTCGCAGCCGGAGCCGACGCCGGCCGCGCTGCCGCAGCCCGAGCTTCCGTCCCGCGTCCGCGCGACCGAGATCGTCGGCCGCTGGGGCTATGCGGCGTTCCATAAGCCGCAGGACCGGGCGCGCGTCGAGGCCAACGCCCGCGGCCAGTGCAAGCAGCCGTTCACGATCGGCCAGGGCCCGAGCGGCGGCGTCATGATGTATCTCGCCAACTCGACCCAGCTGACCGAGCTGCGGCTCAAGGGCAGCCAGGGCGGCAAGGACTATATCGGTCCGGCCGGCGAGACGCCGGGTCCGCAGGACCGCGAGATCCTGTCCTTCGACGGGCGCGTGATGCTGCTGAAATACGTCGATCCGGAGATCGACGGCCGCTACGGCACCGGTGTGTTCGTGCGCTGCGCCCCGCGCGCCTGACATGGCGGCACCGCGGCTGCTGGCCACCCCGCTGGCGGCATGGGAGCGCGACGGGCTCAAGGCCGCACTGGTCAAGACCGGGCTGCCGGCCGACGACGTCGGCGATGCGGGGCTGCTGTTCTGGCGCTTCGAGAGCCGCAACGATGTCCCGGTCGGCTTCGGCGGTCTCGAAATTCATGGCCGCGACGCGCTGTTGCGCTCGGTGGTGATCCTGCCGCGGCTGCGCGAGATCGGCATGGGCCGCGCCATCGTGGAGACGCTGGAGACCGAGGCGGCCGCCCGCCAATGCCGGGCGATCTATCTCCTGACCACGTCGCAGGCGGAGTTCTTCGCGCGGCTCGGTTATGCGCCTTGCGAGCGCCGCGACGTGCCGGAGGGCATTCGCGCGAGCCGCCAGTTCGGCACGCTCTGCCCCGCGACCGCGGACGTGATGATCAAGCGCGTGGGCTGATCGGCCGGTCGTGTTAGGGTCGCGCTCCTTTCCGCTTCCTCCCGCGTCCGCGCCATGCCCAACCTCCGCGATGTGATCGCCGGCCCCTGGCGCGCCGTCCTGGTGCTCGGCGTCACCCAGATTCTGGCCTGGGGCGCGATCTTCTATCCGCCGGTCTTGACCGTGCCGCTGATCGCCGCGGATCGCGGCTGGTCGATGACCTTCACGATGGGCGGCTTCTCGCTCGCGCTGCTGACGGCGGGGCTCGCTTCGCCGCGGGTCGGGCTGTTCATCGACCGTTTCGGCGGGCATCGGGTGATGCCGTTCGGATCGCTCATCGGCGCGCTCGGTCTCGTTCGGCCTGGTCTACGCCGACCATCCCGCCGCCTACCTGGCGGTCTGGATGCTGCTCGGCGTGGCGATCGCGGCCTCGCTCTATGATCCGGCTTTCGCCACGCTCGGACGCATTTTCGGCGCGGCCGCGCGGCGACCGATCACCGCGCTCACGCTTGCCGGCGGTTTCGCCTCGACCGTGAGCTGGCCCGCGACCCATCTGCTCATCCAGTCGGTCGGCTGGCGCGGCACCTATCTGGTCTACGCGGGGCTGCTCGCGTTGGTCGCGGCGCCGCTGCACGCCTTCGCGTTGCCGCGCACCCGCACCGATCCCGCGCGGCGCCCGGACGGCCAGCCGCAAGTGCCGAGCGTGGTGCTGCCGCCGAAGGGTTGGCCGTTCATCCTGGTGGCGGCGGCGTTTGCCGCCTACGCGTTCGTGCCGTCCGGCCTCTCCGCGCATCTGCTGGCGATCTTCGGCCGCGCCGGCATCGACGCGGCGACCGTGGTGGCGATCGGCGCCCTGTTCGGTCCGGCGCAGGTCGGCGCGCGGATCTGCGAGCTCGTGTTCGCGCGCCGCATCCATCCGCTCAACGTGGCGCGCTTCGCGGTCGGCATGCTGCTCGCGGCCTTCGCGCTGGTCGCGCTGTTCGGGATCTCGGTGGCGATCGCCGCGACCTTCGCGCTGATGTTCGGGATGGCCAACGGGCTCATCACCATCGCGCGCGGCGCGGTGCCGCTCGCGCTGTTCGGCCCCGCCGGCTACGGCCACCTCATGGGCCGCATCGGGGGACCGTTCCTGGTGATGCAGGCGATCGCGCCGCTCGCCCTCGCCTTCGTGGCCGAGCGCACGTCCGATCCGGCCGTGCTCGCGGTGGTCGCGGCCTTCGCGCTGCTGTCGTTCATCGGGCTGGTGGCGATCAGGAGGCCAGGGGGCGAGTAGCGAATAGCGAGTAGCGAGTAGCGAGCGGACTGCTCCCTATTCGCTATTCGCCATTCGCCACGCTGAACATCGCGTCGATCTCGTCCTGCGTCGCATGGCCGGTGTCGCCGTCGAGCTTCGGGCCGTTGGCCGCAACCGTCTCGCGCTTGCGCTCGGCAGCGGCCGCGGGCGCATAGTCCTTGAACGCTTCGATGCCGCCCCAGATCTCCATCATGCGGGTGACGTGATCCTCGACGAATTTCAGCGTCGCCATCACGGTGGTGATGCGTTGGCCGGCGAGATCCTGAAAGTTGCAGGCCTCGAAGATGCGGATCACCTGATCGCGGATGTCGTGGGCGAGCGCCTGCTCCTGCCCGTGCTTGAGCAGCGCCGAGAGATTGTTGGCGGCCTCGTCGATCTCTTCCGCGGCGGCGAGGATCTGCTGGGTGGCGCGCTCGGTGCCGCCCGCCACCGCGTCGAGCTCGCGGACCACGCGGCCGTGCTCCATGTTGCTGAATCCGCTGGCGTGCAGGGTCGCGATCTCCTGCTTGGTGCGGACGATGGCGCGGTGAATGGTGTCGGTCTCGTCCTTGAGTTGACGCAAACCGCTCGCGCCGATCGCCTCGACGCTGCTTTGCGACATCGCCTGCCGCGCGCCGGCGTCGCGCGGCGTGATCGCGACTGGTGCGTGCGAAGATTCGCCGCCGGCAACGGCGGAGGCGCGACCGGCGAAATTCATTTCTTCGATGCGAAAGACCTTGCGTCGTATCGGCATTGCCCGCGACCGTCATCGTAACCGGCCGCCCGTTCTAGCGAGCATGCGCTTAATGCCGGGTTCATGGAAACCGGCGCGCCGTAACAAACGCATCGAACGCAAGAACGCGGCGCGCTTCCGCTTCGGTCGACGTTCGGCGCTCCGGCAACCATCGATTAACCATGACGGCTCGCTCTTTACTCAAAAGAAACTATAACTTTATGAAACAACGAGCACTTCCGATCGTCGTTAAAATTCTCGGCTCTGCGTTTACCATTCCAACGAGGTTTGCGGATGTACTGCGGCCATGTCGCGGCCGAACCAGATCGGTCGCTTGTTTGTGTCCCCGTGTCGCGTACGAGTTCAGAGTACATCCATGCAGCAACGTCTTGGCGTTCTTTCCCTCGCGCTCCTCTCGTCGATCTGCGCGGGCAGCACGGCGCTGGCCGGCCCGCTCTCCCTCAATCCCCAGTCCCAACCCGGCGGCCGCCCCTACGCCGCCGCGCGCGCTGTCGCGGCGCCGCAAGCGGCGCCCGAGCAGGCCTACGCGCAACAGCCTCTGGCTGAGCCTGCGTCGCCCGAGCCGCGCGCGCGCTACGCCGCGGCCCAGAACATGGGCGGCGGCTTCTTCGAGTTTCTGTTCCGCGGTCCGCCGGGCGGCGGCCCGCGCTACCAGCAGGCGCCGGCCTATGCGCCGCCCGGCTACGACATGGGCCCCGGCTACGTCGAGTCGCCGGACTCTCCCGGCCGCGCCGTGATGGACCCGCGCTACGTCAAGCAGGAGGTGCCGTACGACGGCAAGGAGGCGGCCGGCACCATCATCATCAACACGCGCGATCGCCTGCTCTACCTGGTGCAGGGCAACGGCAGCGCGATCCGCTACGGCATCGGCGTCGGCCGTCCCGGCTTCACCTGGTCGGGCGTTCACCACATCTCGCAGAAGCGCGAATGGCCGGACTGGACGCCGCCCGACGAGATGCTGCGGCGCCGCCCCGACCTGCCGCGCCACATGCCCGGCGGCCCCGACAATCCGCTCGGCGCGCGCGCGATGTATCTCGGCTCGACGCTCTACCGCATCCACGGCTCGAACGAGCCCTGGACCATCGGCACCGCGGTGTCGTCCGGCTGCATCCGCATGCGCAACGAGGACGTCGTCGACCTCTACAGCCGCGTCAAGATCGGCACCAAGGTGATCGTCATCTGACGTCGTGGCGACGCAAGTCGTTGCGACGCGGTCGATCAAACGAAGAGGCCGCCGGAAACGGCGGCCTCTTGCTCGAGCATTACAATCGTCGTGACGTCGGCTCAGTCGTCGCTGCCGCCGCCGGTCATGTCGCCCAGGTCGTCGTCGAAGTCGCCGGCGCCGCTCTCCTCTTCAAACGGGGCATCGCCGCCGGTCGCATCGAGCAGGCCCGGAGCCGCCCCCGGAGGGGTTCCGACCCATGTCGTCGAGGCCGGCCTGGCGGGAGAGGTCGCCGCCCGCGATGCTGCCGCCACCGCCGCCCCAGGGAGACGCGCCACCGCCGCCCACCCGCGGTTGGATCGAAGGCGGCGTGCGCGCCGCCCGAACCGCCGCCCATCATGCCGCGGATGCCGCTCAGCAGGAGCGAGCCGCCGATCATGCCGGCCGCCGCCGCTGCCGCGGTGCCGAGGAAGGAGCTGCCCGGTCGGCCCGGCGCCGCCGCTGCCGCCGCCGGCTCGGGTGCGGGCGCCATCGGCTGCGCGCCGCTGCGCCACGCCGGCGACAGGCCGCCCGGCGCATCGGGCGGCCGCACCGAAGGCACCGAGCCGCGGCCGTCGCGCGACCCGAGCAGGGTGTCGCGCACGCCGCCGAGAAAGCTCGTGTCGCGCGGGGGCTCGCCGCCGCCCTCGAGGTCGCGGATACGGGCATCGGCGCGCTTGAGCGCCTCATCCTGCACCAGCGTGGTCTGCACCAGCGCATAGACGGCGTTGGGGGCTTGCCGCAGGCCGTCCCTGATCGCGCGCTCCGCCTCGGGGTCGCGCGGGGCGTCCTCCAAGGTGGCGAGGCGATCGAACAGGTCGGTGACGAGTTTGCGTTCCTCTGGGGTCATTGGTCGTTTCCTTCCTCCCGTGACGACCGGACTCATGTAGGTAACCCCCATGGCCGCGGAATGACCGGGTGGGCAAATATTTTGGGACCGCTCCAACTGGCTGAACGGAAAGAGACTTCCGGCTATGCCAGGGCCACGCCGTGGGCGGCGAGCAGCGCCGGGAAGGCGTCGGCGGCGAAAAACGCGTATTCCTGCTCGCGCAACGTGGTGAGCGGATCGAGCCGCTCCAATTCCGCATCGACGAAGCCCGGATGGCACATCACCAGGCTGCCGTCCGGCAGTCCGTCGAGGAAACGCGGGAACAGCGCCGCGAAATCCGGCCGCTCGCTGAAGTCGTAGGTGCCGGCGAAGGCCGGATTGGTACGCAGGCCGAGCGCCGCGGCGCGGCGACGGAACCGGTAGCTCAAGATGTCGAGCACGAGCCCTTTGCGGTCGCCGAACCGCTGCCTGAGCGGCAGCATGCGCCCGCATTGGCGCAGCCAGGCAGCGGGCGCCGCGGTCTTCGCGACATCGAGCAGCGCTTCGCTCACCTGCGGGAACAGGTGCACGTGCTGGTGCCCGTCGATGAAATCGGGGGCGCGGCCGAAGACGTCGACGAAGGCGTGAAGCTGGCGCGCGATCTCGGCCGCTAGCGCGTCCCGCGACAGCCGATGCAGGCAGGCCTCGGTGAAGGTCTTGGCGAGCGGCAGAAAGGCGCCGTCGTGGAGGGGCCTGTAGTCCGCGCTCGCGGGCCGGAACGGCGCGGTCAACGTCAGGTGCAGGCCGATCGCGGCGCGCGCCGACGAGCCCGGTTCAGGGCGAGTATCCGGCGCGCGCACATTTAAGGAGTGGCCGCGCTGGCCGCTCGCTTCGCTCGCCAGCGCGGCGCGCGCCGACGAGCCCGGTTCAGGGCGAGTATCATCAGCGCGTTCACGCGCGTCTTCCGACGCGCTATGCGCGCGCGCACTTAAGGAGCCGCGCTGGCCGCTCGCTTCGCTCGCCAGCGCGGCCCGCGCCGTGCCGGAATTGAGCACGTTGAGCGCAATGGCTTCCGAGCGGTGGAACGCTTGCGCCACCACCATCACCGAGGTGGCGTTGAGCCGTCCGCGCACGATCAGGTCGCGGATCGCGGTGTTGACCGCGCCCGAGATGCCGTAATCGTCGGCGCACAGCCAGATGCGCCGGCGCGCGGACGTCTCGACCGCCGTCGTGCCCAGGCCGCCATTGTTCTCGGCAAACACCACCAGACCTCACGCTGACGAGCGCGCCGCGAGCTGCGCGACGGTGCGATCTCGGCGGCGATCTTCACTGAGCATAGCCGCTTGACCATAGGATAGCGGTACCGCAACGTTCTATCCCTGCAAGAGGAAAACGCGTGATGCGCAGGAGGCTGGTCGGTGCGGCACTCGCCGGCGTGCTGGCGTGGGCCGGCAGCGCCGGCGCGCAGGGCTATCCGGCGCGGCCGTTGACGATGATCATCCCGTTCGCGGCCGGCGGCCCGACCGATGTGCTCGGCCGCATCGTGGCGGCGCGCATGAGCGAGCTCCTGCGCCAGCAGATCATCGTCGAGAACATCGCCGGCGGCGGCGGGCAGGTCGGCTCCCGGCGCGTGGCCGACGCGCCACCCGACGGCTACCTGATGGGGCTCGGCACCGTCGGCACCCATGCCCAGGGTCAAACCCTCTATCGGAAGCCGCTGTACAATGCGGTGACGGATTTTACGCCGGTCGCGTTGCTCGCCGATGTGCCGATCGTGCTGGCGGCGCGCAAGGACCTGCCCGTGAAGGACCTGGGCGAATTCGTCGACTACGCCCGGAAGAACCAGGGCAAGATGTCCTACGGCACCGGCGGCACCGGCGCCGCCCCGCATCTCGGCTGCATCCTGCTCAACCATGCGCTCGGCACCAGCATCACCCACGTGCCCTATCGCGGGTCGGCGCCGGCGATGCAGGATCTGATGGGCGGCCGCATCGATTTCACCTGCGCGGGCATCACCACCGCCAAGCCGTTGATCGATGCCGATTCCATCAGAGGGCTCGCGATCTTCAGCACTGTGCGCTCGCCCGTGATGCCGGACCTGCCGTCCGCGGTGGAGCAGGGCGTCAGGGTCGAAGCCTATACGTGGAATGCGATCTTTCTACCGAAGGGCGCGTCCGAGATGGTGGTCGAGACGCTCAACGCCGCGGCGCGCGACGCCATCAAGACTCCCGCGCTGCGTGACAAGCTCGCCGGCCTCGGCGCGCAGGTCGTGCTCGATCAGCAGGCCACGCCGCAATACCTCGCCGACTTCCTCAAGCGCGAGATCGAGAAGTGGGCGGGTCCGATCAAGGCGAGCGGCGTCTCGGTGGATTGACCGGCGGCCGGCGCGACCGGCTGCTCACGTCGCCGGCACGACGCGATAGCCGGTGCCGTCCCGCTCGACGTGGCTCAGTCCTGGGAAGGGATGGTGATAGGCCTGCACCGGCATCTTCTCCGCCACCAGCATGTCGTAGACCCGCCGCCGCGTCGCCACGGCCTGCTCCGGATCCTGATCGAACCAGCCCTGCCAGTCCGGATGGCGCGCGAACACGACCGCGTTGTTGTTCACGTCGCCCTGCACCAGCACGCGGCTGCTCCCGGACGCCACCACGAACGAGGTGTGGCCGATGCTGTGGCCGGGCGTGCCGACCGCGGTGACGCCGGGCGCCACCTCGACGTCCCACGCGAAGCGCGTGACGTGACGGCCGAGCGCGTCGAACACCCGGCGATTGTTGTGGAACAGCTCGCTCATGCGGCCTGGCGAGGCGCGGCTCATCTCGCCGTCATCCATCCAGAACGACCATTCGGCCTCCGGCACCTTGATCTCGGCGTTGGGAAACGCCGCCTTGTTGTCGGCGGTGAGGAGCCCGTTCACGTGATCGGCGTGGAAATGCGAGATCACCACCAGATCGATGGCGTCGCGGTCGATGCCGGCGGCGGCGAGGTTGTGCTGCAGCCGCCCGCGCTCGCCCTTGCTCTGCTCGAACATCGCCTCGCCGTTGCCGGTGTCGATCAGCACGCGCTTGCCGCCGGTCGCGAGCACGATCGGCGCGTAGGTGTTGCGCATGTGGTCGGTCGGCAGTCCCGCGGCCTTGAGCGTGGCGGCGAGCTCGTCCTTGCCGGCATTGCGGATGTAGCCGTCGGGCGAGGCGATGCGGAAGCCGTCGGACAGCACCGTCACGGCGATGTCGCCGATGCTGTAGCGATGGACCTCGGAAGTCATGGATCACGTCTCCAGATGTGCGCAGGCCGCCCGGTGGGTGGTTATTCCGGGGCGCCCACGCGCAAGTCTACCAGCTGCGTATACTTGCGCGCGCGCAGCCGGAATGACGTCGATAGGATTCGGATTCTGGAATTGCAGGGTCTAGTCCGCCGCGACCGTGATCTTGCCGTCGGACACCAATCCCTTCAGCAGTTGCGAGATGTAGTTTTGAACCACGTCTTCGGGCGTGCCGTCATTGCCCCACACGGTGACCTTGGCGCTGAGCCGCCCGGCGCGACCGCTCCAGCTCACCAGGTAATCCGAGAGCAGGCCGTGCTTCTTGGTGGTCTCCAGGCGCTCGAAGATCTCATCCTGATTCGGATACATGATCAAATCTCCCGATCGAAATCGTCCATCATTCCAGGTCCCTAACGCCCGGAGCCCAAAATCGTTTCATGCTTAAATGTTGGGCGGCTCATAGATCCATCGCTCGGGAGTAAGGAGAACTCGATCCGAGCGCGGCTGCGATCCTGGCTCGAGCGGCAAGACCAAGGAGTCGGTATTGCGTCGCGAGCCGTCACGCTGAGCATGTCCCCAACGACACCGCGACCCCGCATCGGAGATTGCCGATGACGTCTCCACAACGTGACGTTTCCGCAACTGGTTCGCCCGACGCCCATTTTTGGCCAAGCCGAGGGTCACAATCATGCTTGGCCCAACAGGCGCGCCACGGGGGCATTGGCCGGCCCCGATAGCTACAATCTATGATTGTTCTTGTAGCATATGCTCGTTGACTGAGATAGAGTCGGCGATGGCGGGCCGTCATTTTCACGGAGCGTGAAATGATCAGGCGACCAGGCGATACGACACCGGAACCTCCGGGCGGCCGAGCGGCCGAAAGACTGCGCATGTTCGAGCAAGCCCGCCAACCAAGCAAAGATTCACCGGACAAGAAGACCAAAAGGTCTGGCAAGGGCCCGAAAAAGCGCGGGCCCCGGAGCAGCGGAGCAAAATCCAATGAGGAGCAAGCTCGACGTAAAGATTGACACGCGCGGACGCAAGCAAAAGCCGAAGCCGCTTCCAGGCGGCAAGGTGCTGCAACGATTGTTCAGCTACTTCACCGAGCGCGACCCGACGCTCAGCAGCGAAGTCGTCGCCACCATTCCGGTCCCCAAAGTCGCGCGACCGCGCTTTGCCCTCACCCGCCGAGCCCTGCGGGCCAAGCCGGTCAACGCGGCCACCCTGGCCAAGCCGCGGCGAGGACCGCCGGCGTCGAAGCCCTTCGCGGCCGCCCTCCTCAAGGCGGCTGCCGCGCTTCCCGCAACCGGACGCAAGGCCGCACCGCGCGCCGCGGTCGCGGCGCAGCGGCGGCCCGCTCGGCGGCTCCGGCTCCGGCGGCGACGCCGTCGACATGGCAGGCCATCGGTCCCTCGAATATCCCGAACGGACAGACCTACGGCACCTCGCGCGTCGACGTGATCGGCCGCGTGTCGAGCATCGCGATCGATCCGAGAAACGGGAAGCACCTGCTGCTGGGTTCGGCCGGCGGGGGCATTTGGGAGAGCAATGACGCCGGCGCGACCTGGGCGGCCGCGAACCGATCAGATGCCGTCGCTCGCGATCGGCGCGATCGCGTTCGACCCCACCGACCCGAAGAAGGTCTATGCCGGAAGCGGCGAGGGCAACTTCTACTACAATCTCGGCGCCGGCGTGTACAAATCCACCGACGGCGGCACGACGTGGAAAGTGCTGGCGACGACGCCGTTGATCGGTGTCGGCTTTTACGATCTCGTCATCGATCCGAAAAAGAAGACGATCTTCTACGCCGCGACCACCAACGGCTTTTATGTATCGACCGACAGCGGCGGGTCGTGGAGCTTGAAGCGCGGCGGCCGCTGCTGGGACATCAGCGTTCATCCGGGCGGCGGGACGGTGGAGATTCTCGCCGCCTTCGCGGATGGGCTGTTCGTTTCCACCAACCAGGGCAGTTCCTTTACGCCGCGTTGCCCTGCCGCGGGCGCCGACGGCCGCCTGGGCACGGTTGGCGGTCGATCGGGTGACGACGGCGCCCGACATCGCCTATGTGTTCGGCGCTGCCGGCACCGCAGCGCATCTGTGGCGCAGGTCCGGCACCACCTGGACCAAGATCACTTCGCTGCCGGCGCTCAGCATCAATCAGGCCTGGTACGACTGGTACGTGGCCGCGACGCCGGACAAGAAGGGACAGGTCTTTCTCGGCGCCATCGATACGTTCCGCGGCGATCTCTCCGGCACCACCTGGAGCTGGACCAACATCACCAGCCAGGGCGCCAACAGCATTCACCCGGATCAACACTGCCTGACCTTCGCGCCCGACAATTCCAGGCTGATCTACGCCGGCAATGACGGCGGCATCTATCGATCGGCGAGCAGCGGCGCCGCCTGGAAGGAGCTCAACAAGGGGCTCGGCATCACCGAGATCGAATTTCTCGGCAGCGATCCGAACACCTGGAAATGGCTGATGGCCGGAACCCAGGACAACGGAACGATCCGTTTCACCGGCTCCACGGTCTGGGATCACATCGCCGACGGCGACGGCGGCGATTGCGGGGTCAACCAGAACAATCCGAACGTGGTCTACCATTCGTACTACAACGTGTCGCTCGAGCGCTCCGACAACAGGGGCAACACCTGGACCTGGCTGGCGCCGCCTGCCATGGCGTCGCTGTTCTATCCGCCGGTCGAGGTTGCCGGCGACACGGTGGCGATCGGCGGCAGTGCGTTCTTGGTGACACGCACCGGCGGGCCGCCGTGGACCACGGTCGCGCTCAGCCTGCCCGGCGCGGAAGTGGCGTCCGCCATGCGGGCGGTCGACCCCAACATGTTCCTGGTCGGCACGTCGGGCGGTCGCATGCTCAAGCTGGCATGGAACGGCGCCGCCTGGATCAAAAGCAACCTCACGTCACCCGCGCCACGCTACATCAGCTGCATCGCGGTTGATCCGAGCAATCCGCAGCGGCTCTGGGTCACGCTCTCGCAGATCGGCGGCGGCACGGTCTATCGGTCCGACAACGGCGGCGCCGCCTGGGTGAACTGCACGGCGGGCCTCCCGAACATCCCGAAGAATTCGGTGGTGGTCGACCCGGCCAATTTCAAGCGGGTGTGGGTCGCCGCCGATGTCGGCGTCTACGAGACCATGGATTTGGGATCGAGCTGGGCCAGCGCCTCGAACGGCCTACCCAACGCCATGGCGGTGGACCTGCTCTTCCACAAGCAGGATCGCATGCTCATCTGCGGCACCCGAAACCGGGGCGCATGGGTGATGAAAGTGCCGTAGCGCGCCAAACCTGCCGCGCCCGCCTCGCGGGCGCGGTCCGGGTGGCGCCATTGGCGGATGTCCGCCAATCACTTCGGCGCGCGCTTGGCCAAAATGCGCTGCAGGGTGCGGCGGTGCATGTTGAGGCGGCGCGCGGTCTCCGAGACGTTGCGGCCGCACAGCTCGTAGATGCGCTGGATGTGCTCCCAGCGCACGCGGTCGGCCGACATCGGATTTTCCGGCGGCTCGGGCTTGCGGCCTTCGAGCGCGAGCAGCGCCGCCACCACGTCGTCGGCGTCGACCGGCTTGGACAGATAGTCGATGGCGCCGAGCTTCACGGCGTTCACCGCGGTCGCGATGTTGCCGTAGCCGGTGAGGATGATGGCGCGGGCGTCGGGACGCCGGCGCTTGAGCGCCGAGATCACGTCGAGACCGTTGCCGTCATCGAGCCGCATGTCGACGACCGCGAAGGCGGGCGAGGAGGTCTCGAGCTGGGTGAGGCCCTCGGCGACCGTCTCGGCGGTGGTCACCGTGAAGCCGCGGCTTTCCATCGCGCGCGCGAGCCGCTGCAGGAACGACTTGTCATCCTCGACGATCAGCAGCGAGCGATCGCCGGGCACCGATGCCGGTGCGAGATCGGCCGTGGCCATTTTGCTCTCCAACAGCGCCGGGCCGACGAACCGGCGACATCGATAAGCGCCCGTAATACCGTATACCCTCTAAAACCGCACCTAGGAATCACAAGTCATGAACTCCCCGTGTTGGCGTGGGGCGAACTCGCCGCTTGGTAAACGCCGGCCGCGCGGCCTCAAGAGGCGAATGCGATCCGCTGCTCGAAATCGCCGCGGTTCCAGCGCACCCGCACGACCGCGCCGCGGTCCGGAAACGCGCGGTTCTCGAAATCGAGCCTGGCGCCCGAGCGCTCCAGCAGGGTCTTGGCGATGAAGAAGCCGAGCCCAAGTCCGCTCGTTTCGCTCGCCTCGTGTCCGCCGGTTTCGCCCTCGAAGCTCGCCGACTGGCCGCGCCGGCTGGTGACATAGGGCTCGCCGATCCGCTCCATGATCTCGGGGGCGAAGCCGGAGCCGTCGTCGCTGATGGTGACCGCCACGTCCTCGCCGCTCCAGGAGGCCGCGACCTCGACCCGCTCGCGGGCGAAATCGACCGCGTTTTCGAGCAGGTTGCCGAGACCGTACAGGATGGCCGGATTGCGACCGCCGACCGGCTCGGCGGCGTCGCCCGGCGACAGCGCCACATCGATGGCGACGCCGAAATTGCGGTGCGGTGCCACCACCTCCTCGAGCAGGGTCGAGAGCTTCATGTGGTCGTAGGGGTCGCCGCTCGACGAGAGCTCGGTGAGCTTGGCCAGGATGCCGCGGCAGCGCTTGGCCTGCTCGTTCAGCAGCCGCACGTCGTCGGCGTGCTCGGAGTTCGGCTTGAGCGCCAGCTGCAGGTCCTTGGCGATCACCGTGATGGTGGAGAGCGGCGTACCGAGCTCGTGGGCGGCGGCGGCCGCCAGTCCGTCGAGCTGCGAGAGATGCTGCTCGCGGGCGAGCACCAGCTCGGTCGCCGCCAGCGCGTCCGCCAGCTGGCGGCCTTCCTCGGTGATCTGCCAGGCGTGCACCCCGATGAAGCCGATCGCCAGCAGGATCGAAAGCCAGACCCCCATCACGTAGACCGCCGGCAGCACCAGCGGCGGTGCGACATCCCAGGGCAGCGGCTCGTGCACGAACACCAGCACGGTGGCGCACAGGATCGCGAAGCCGCCGAGCATCAAGGTCATCCGCGGCGGCAGCGCCGGCGCCGACAGCAGCACCGGCCCGAGCAGCAGGATCGCGAACGGGTTCTGTAGCCCGCCGGTGAAGTAGAGCAGCACCGCGAGCTCGGCGATGTCGAAGGCCAGCAGCCAGGCCGCCCGGTCGGGCTCGAGCCGCTGGGTCAGCGGGAAGCGCACCCGCAGCGCCACGTTGAGCCAGGCGGCGAGCGCGATCACCGAGAGGCAGGCCCAGATCGGCAGCTCGTAGTCGAGGCCGACATAGACCACCAGCACGGCGGTGGTCTGGCCGATCAGCGCGAGCCAGCGCAGCCGCACCAGCGTGTCGAGGCGCACGCTGCGCCCGGTCGGTCGGGCTGCCCTGGCGGGTCGGTCGGACATGGCCCGAATGTAGTCCTTTGCGGCGCGAGCTCAAACGTGGTCGATGGTCCGGGGCCATCGCGACGGGCCTTGCGCGAAACGGCGCGCGAGGTCACATCTGCCGGGCATGATCGAGCCGCCTGAGCCCCAATCCGTATCGCACGAGCCCGCCATCGCCGTCGACCAATTGGTGAAGGTCTACAAAACCACCCGTGCGGTCGACGGCATCTCGTTCGCGCTCGAGCAGGGCTCGATCACCGGGCTGCTGGGCGGCAACGGCGCCGGCAAGACCACCACCATCGCGATGATCATGGGCCTGGTGATGCCCACCTCCGGCCGCGTGAAGGTGCTCGGCGCCGAGATGCCGCGCCAGCGCTACCAGGTGCTGCACACGATGAATTTCGAGAGCCCCTATGTGGACATGCCGCACCGGCTGACCGTGCGGCAGAACCTCAAGGTGTTCGGGCGGCTCTACGCGGTGGAGGATCTCAAAGGCCGCATCGCCGCGCTCGCACAGGACCTCGACCTCGTGGAGTTCCTCGACCGGCCGGTGGGCAAGCTTTCGGCCGGCCAGAAGACCCGGGTCGCGCTCGCCAAGGCGCTGATCAATTCGCCGCGGGTGCTGCTGCTCGACGAGCCCACCGCCTCGCTCGATCCCGACACCGCCGACTGGGTGCGCAGCCGCCTGGAGGACTTCCGCCGGGAGCGCGGCGCCACCGTGCTGCTCGCCTCCCACAACATGGCCGAGGTCGAGCGCCTGTGCGAGCGCGTCATCATCATGAAGCGCGGGCGCATCGAGGACGACGACACGCCGGCGCGCCTGCTCACCCGCTACGGCCGCGAGACGCTGGAAGAGGTGTTCCTCGACGTCGCCCGCGGCCGCGGCGAAGCGCGCGAGGCCGCACAATGAGCGTCCATGATACCAGCGCGGTGACGTTGGCGCCGCACCGCGTCGCCGCCATGGTGCTGCGCTATCTCTATCTGTTGCGCTCGTCCTGGACGCGGCTGCTCGAGCTGATCTATTGGCCGGCGGTGCAGCTGTTCGTGTGGGGGTTCCTGCAGTTCTACCTCGCCCAGCATTCGGGGTTCTTCGCCCGTGCCAGCGGCGTGTTCATCGCCGCCGTGCTGATGTGGGACATCTTGTTTCGCGGGCAGCTCGGCTTCTCGGTGTCGTTCCTCGAGGAGATGTGGTCGCGCAATCTGAGCAATCTGATGATCAGCCCGCTGCGGCCGATCGAGTTCGTGTGCGCGCTGATGATCATGAGCATCATCCGGCTCGCCATCGGAATGGTGCCGGTGACGCTGTTGGCGATCGCGTTCTTCGATTTCAACATCTACAGCCTGGGCTTCGCGCTGGCGGCGTTCTTCATGAACCTGATTCTGACGAGCTGGGCGGTCGGGATCGTCGTGTCCGGCGTGCTCTTGCGCAACGGGATGGGCGCCGAGAGCCTGGCGTGGACCCTGATGTTCGTGATCATGCCGCTCGCCTGCATCTATTACCCGGTCAGCGTGCTGCCGGGCTGGCTGCAGCTGGTCGCCTGGGCATTGCCGCCGACCTACGTGTTCGAGGGCATGCGCGCGCTGGTGATGGAGCATGTGTTCCGCGCCGACCTGATGATGGCGGCCTTCGCGCTCAATGCGCTCTATTTCGCCGCCGCCGTGCTCGCGTTCCTGCAACTGCTCAAGAGCGCCCGCCGCGCCGGCTCGCTGCTGCAGACTGGTGAATAAAGTGGTCCCGGCCGGAGCCGGATGAACCGTTTCTCCCCCCAAAGGTACTCCTTGAGGGCCGAGAGCATGGCAGCCTTGCTGCGGCGCAAAAGCTACAGTGCCCCGACAATCGTTATCTATCCCACGTAACCGGATGACAAACAGTCCTCGCTATTGTTGACTACATGACAGAAAAACGACAAAATGCTGCAGCGCAGCAAAATAGCAGGGCCGGGGCAATGGCAATTGGTGAATTCGGCGGCGCGCCGGCCGCAACGAGCCATGCTGGCCCGATGCTGGCGACGCCGTACTACTGGCTCTACGAGATGAGCCACGCGGCGCTCGAGCCGGCCCGCGCGCTATCCGATGCCACCCGCCTGTTCTTCCGAAACCCCGCCAACCCGCTGTCTCACACGCCGTACGGCAAGGCGATGGCGGCGGCGAGCGAGCTGTTCGAGCGCTCGACCCGCCGCTACGGCAAGCCCGACTGGAACATCAATTCCACCATGGTCAACGGCGAGCGCGTTCCGGTGCGGATCGCCTCGGTCTGGGAGCGGCCGTTCTGCCGGCTCCTGCACTTCGAGCGCGCGTTCGAGCACGTGCCGCGCCGCCCGCAGCCGCGCCTGCTCATCGTCGCGCCCATGTCGGGCCACTATCCGACCCTGTTGCGCGGTACTGTCCAGGCTTTCCTGCCCAATCACGACGTCTACATCACCGAATGGATCGACGCCCGGATGGTGCAGGTGTCGGAGGGCCGCTTCGACCTCGACGACTACATCGATTACGTCATCGTCATGCTGCACCTACTGGCGGCGACTCCCACGTCATTGCGGTGTGCTCAGCCCGTGCGGTTCCGTGCTCGCCGCCGTCACCCGATGGAGGCGCGGACGATCCGCTACCTGCCCCATTCCATGGTCCTGATGGGCGCGCCGATCGACACGCGCGGCAATCCCGACCGGCGTCGAACAGCTCGCCGGGCGCCGCGGCATCGACTGGTTTCGTCGCAACGTCATCACCAAGGTACCGTTCCCAAAATCCGCTTCGTGCGCGCCGTCTTCCGCGGCTTCCTCCAGCTCACGGCTTCGTCAGCGTGAATCTCGACCGCCACATCGAGGCGCACCGGAGCTGTTCCTGCGATCTGGTCAAGGGCAACGGCGACTCCGCCCAGAAGCACCGCGACCTCTATCGACGAGTATTTCGCCGTGATGGATCTGCGCGCCGAGTTACTATCTGCAGACCGTCGAGACGCGTGTTTCGTGCGTCACACGTCACCGAAGGGCGAGAATAAGACTCATGCGTGCGCGCGTCGATCCGCGCAGATCCGCCGTGTTCCCTGCTCACCATCGAAGGCGAGCACGACGACATCTCCGGCGTCGGCCGGACCGAGAGCCGCGCATCGGTCTGCTGCGTCAATATTCCGGCCAATCGCCAGGCGCATTGGCTGCAGCCCGC
>CAVPTV010000010.1:0-617239 GCA_963708765.1 uncultured Alphaproteobacteria bacterium
CCGCTGCGGATCGGATCAGGTCCGGGCAGCGCGCGCCGGGGGTCGAGCAACTGTTTGCCCCGGGCGAGCCGGAATCGCGCAAGCGCGAGCGTTCCGGCGGCACCGTCGAGCTTGCCCCGGCGGTTGCCGACATGCTGGTCAGGTTCGCGCGCGAGCTTCGCGTTTCGGCCGCACCGTTCGATTCGCATTCCGGTCGACAGGACACCGGACATACCCGAGCGTAACGCGTCGTCGGACAAGGCGGATTGGTAACGACATGTCGGACAGCTATGGACTGAAAGCCGCCGCGGACCGCGGCATTGCGCTGGGCGAGGTCGGTCAGCGGATCGTGCTGGAGAACGAGCACGTGCGCATCTGGGAAGTGCGTCTCGAGCCGGGCGAGACCGTCGACTTCCATCTTACTACCATCCCTACGTGGTGATCTCGCTCGGCGGCGGCGAGAACGAGATCGAGACGATCTCGGTCAGAAGATAAAGGTGGAGGAGCCTTCGGGCTCGACCGTTTTCCATCAACGACATGCGCGCCGTGCACCGGCTCACCAATCGCTCGCAGGTGACTTATCTGTCGCGCCTGATCGAGTTGAACGCAGCGTCACCTGGTCGGCCAATGAGGCGAAAGGCAACTAGACTGTCGTCCCCGCGAAAGCGGGGACCCATGGCGCAGCGGAACGTGTTGCGCGATGGGCCGCCGCTGGCGCGGGGGCCGATGGTGCAGCGGAACGTGCTGCTCGATGGGTCCCCGCTTTCGCGGGGACGACATCGAGTGGCTACAACGGGTAATGCAAAATCACGCGAGGGCTCACCATGCTTCCTGAAGGCGCACCCAGGCTCGACGAAATCCTCATCCAATCCGAGGCGGTGCCGTGGCGGGAGAAATCCCTCAAGGGCGTCCACGAGAAGATGCTCTGGCGCAACGAGGAGACCGGCGCCTCGATCGCCCTGATCAAGTTCGACAAGGGCGCCGGCATTCCGCAGCCGCATTACCACGCGTCCAACCAGTTCATGTTCTGCCTGAAGGGGCGCTACGAATACACCTCGACCAAAGTCGTGCTCACCGCCGGATGTTTCTACTGCAATCCCAAGGGCAACGTGCATGGCCCGGCGATCGCGCACGAGGAGACCGTGGTGGTGGAGGTCTACGACGGCCCGCATTACCCGGAGAAGCCGTCCTGGTACGCCGACGAGCGGGACGCGCGGTAGTGGCCATGCACCGGCGTCGGTGCTAGGCTTTTCGCGTGCCGGATTTCGCGCGCGGCCGACGTTGCCGCCATGCATTCAAGGTGAGGATCATCATGCTCGATCGCCGCCGCGCCCTGAAAGGCGGTCTCGCCGCCCTCGGCTCGCTCTCCGTCGCCGCGCCGTTCGGCGCGCTCGCGCAACGCAAGCCGGCGGTGAAGGTCCGCTACAACGAGGTGGTGCGCTCGATGCTGTACGCGCCGGCCTATGTGGCGATCGCCAAGGGCTATTTCGAGGAAGTCGGCATCGAGCAGACGCTCTCGACCGCGTTCGGCGGCGACAAGTCGCTGGCGGCGCTCCTCTCCAACAGCGCCGACATCGCGCTGATCGGCCCGGAGACCAGCATCTACGTGCAGGTCAGCGATTCGCCGACCAAGATCCCGATCTTCTGCGGGCTCACGTCGACCGACGGCTTCATGCTGGTCGGCCGCGAGAAGGTGAGCAAGTTCGAGTGGAGCATGCTCAAGGGCAAGGAGATCCTCGGCTTCCGCCCCGGCAGCACGCCGCTCCTGTTCCTCGAGGCGGCGCTGCGCCAGAACGGACTCGATCCCCAGAAGGACGTGAAGCTCATGAACAACGTCGCCATTCCGGCGCGGGTGGGCTCCTGGCACGCGGGCCAGAACCAGTACGCCATCTTCATCGAGCCGGACGCCTCGCAGCTCGAGCTCGACGGCAAGGCGCACTTCCTCGCCTCGATCGGCGAGACCGTCGGACCCGCCGACTACACCTCCTTCATGGCGACCGACAAATACATCCGCGACAACCCGGACGTGATCCAGGGCTGGACCAACGCGATCTACAAGGGGATGAAGTGGACGAAGTCCGCCCCGCCCGCGGAGATCGCCAAGGTGCTGGAGCCGTTCTTTCCGGGCGTGAACCCGCGCGCGCTCGTCGCCGCCGCCGAGCGCTACCACCGGCTGAAGATCTGGAAATCGACGCCGGTGATCGAAGAGAAGGCGATCGAGAAATTCCAGGACATCCTGGTGCAAGGCCACGTGCTCGACCCGGCCAAGCGCGTGAAGTTCAAGGATCTGGTGCTCACCGAGTTTGCCAGCAAGGCGAAGTGATCCGTGCAGCGATCGGCTCTGGCTTCGCCGAAGGTCGAGCTGCGCGACGTCAACCTGCGCTACTTCGGCCTGGAAGGCGAGACCGAGGCGCTCAAGGGTATCTCGCTCTCGGTCGCACCGGGCGAGTTCGTCGCCATCATCGGGCAGAGCGGATGCGGCAAGAGCACGCTCCTCTCGCTGATCTCCGGCATTCTCGCGCCCACCGAAGGCGCCGTATTGGTCGACGGCAAGCTGGTCGCCGGACCGAGCCGCAAGGTCGGCTACATGCTGCAGCAGGATTACCTGTTCGAGTGGCGCACCATCCTGGAGAACGCGGTGCTCGGCGCCGAGATCCAGGGCGCCGACATGACCAAGGCGCGCCAGCGCGCCACGGCGCTGCTCACCCGCTACGGCCTCGGTCAGTTCCTGCACTATCTGCCGCGGCAGCTCTCGGGCGGCATGCGCCAGCGGGTGGCGCTCGCGCGCACGCTCTGCACCGAGCCCGACGTCGTGCTGCTCGATGAGCCGTTCTCGGCGCTCGACTCGCAGACGCGGCTGGCGCTGGCCGACGAGGTGACCGAGATCCTGCGGCGCGAGGGCAAGACCGCGATCCTGGTCACGCACGACATCGGCGAGGCGATCAGCATGGCCGAGCGCGTGATCGTGCTGTCGCGCCGCCCCGGGCAGGTCAAATCCGAGCATCCGATCCGCTTCGCCACCCCCGACGGCGCCCGCCCGGCGCCGTTCGCGGCGCGCAACGCGCCCGAGTTCAACGGCTACTTCAACACGCTCTGGCAGGAGCTCGAAGTCCATGTCGAAGGCTGAGACCGCGACCGCCGCGGGCACGAGCCCGCAATATCGCCAGTGGCTGCAGCGCGAGCGGCGCGGCCGGATCACGGTGCGGGTGACGCAACTCGCCATCCTGGTGGTGTTCCTGGTGCTCTGGGAGGTGCTGCCGAAGTCGCACATCATCAACCCGGTGCTGACCAGCTATCCGTCGGCGCTGTGGCCGACGTTCCTCGAGCTGCTCAAGACCACGCCGCAGCAGGCCAGCATCCTCGCTCACACCTGGTCCACCGTGCTCGCCACGGTGCTCGGATTCTCCGCCGCGATGGTGCTCGGCACCGCGATCGCCGCGGCGCTGTGGTGGTGGCACCGGCTCTACCAGGTGCTCGATCCGTATCTGGTGGTGGCGAACGCCATGCCGAAGACCGCGTTCGTGCCGATCTTCTACATCTGGCTCGGCGCCACGCTGTCGATCTACGGCATGTCGCTGGCGATCTCGCTGTTCATCACCATCCTGATGATCTACAGCGGCTTCCAGGGCATCGATCCGAACAAGGTGAAGCTGGCGCAGACCTTCGGCGCCAGCAAGGGCCAGATCCTCACCAAGGTGGTGCTGCCCGGCAGCGTGCCGACCTTGATTGCGGCGCTGAAGGTGAACGCGGGACTGTCGCTGGTCGGCGTCGTGGTCGGCGAGTTCCAGTCGGCGAATCTGGGGCTCGGCTACCTGATCCAGTACGGCAGCCAGATCTTCAAGATGAACATCGTGATGACCGCGATCACGGTGCTCGCGGTGTTTTCGTCGTTGATGTATCTGGCGATCTCGTGGCTGGAGACCGCCGTGATGCGGCGGCGGTAGCGTTCCGCGGCCCCATCACGCCTGCAATTTGTCCAGCGTGATCGGCAGGTCGCGCACGCGCTTGCCGGTGGCGTGATAGACCGCGTTGGCGATCGCCGCCGCGACGCCGACGATGCCGATCTCGCCGACGCCCTTGATGCCGAGCGGATTGCTGTCGTCCGGCTCGTCGACGAAGATGACCTTGATGTCGTGCACGTCGGCGTTCACCGGGACATGATATTCGGCGATGTTGGCATTCATGATGCGGCCGAGCCTGTGATCGATCTGCGTCTCCTCGTGCAGCGCCATGCCGATGCCCCAGACCACGCCGCCCAGGATCTGGCTGCCCGCGGTCTTGGTGTTCAGGATGCGCCCGGCCGCAACCGCGCTGACGACGCGCGTGACGCGGATCACGCCGAGCTGCTCGTCCACCTTCACCTCGACAAAGTGCGCCGCATGCGTGTTGTTCGCGCGTATGGCGTCATGGACGGGGTTGGTCGTTTTCTCCTGCTCGATGCGGTCCACGGCGCCGTGCCGCATGGCATCGGCGATCGACACCGCGCGCGAAGCGTCGCGCTTGCTCACCAGCTTGCCGTCCGCGAGCGTGACATCGTCGGGCGCGGCGTTCGCGAGCGGCGAATTCGGCATCTGCTTGGCCAGGCGCAGCAGCTCGTCGCGGATCGCGTCGGCCGTGGTCACGATCCCGTTCGACACCGAGGTCGCAATCCACGATCCGCCTTCGACCGGCGATTGCGGCAGGCTCGAGTCGCCGAGCTTGATGCTGATGTTGTCGAGCGGCAGACCCAGCATGTCGGCCGCGACCTGCGCCATGATGGTGTAGGTGCCGGTGCCGATGTCGGAGGTCGCGCACGCCACCTCGGCATGGCCGTTGGCGGTGAGCACGATGCGCACCGTGATCGGCACCTGCAGGGCCTCCCAGACGCCCGTCGCCATGCCCCAGCCGACCAGATCGCTGCCGTCGCGCATCGAGCGCGGCTCGGGATTGCGCTTGTCCCAGCCGAACGCCTCCGCGCCCTGGCGGTAGCATTCGCGCAGCGCCTTGCTGCTGTACGGCTTGTCCTCGTGCTGGTCGCGGTCGGAATAGCACCGCAGGCGAAGCTCGAGCGGATCGAGCTTGAGCGCGACCGCGAGCTCGTCCATGGCGGATTCGAGCGCAAAGAGCGCGGTGGCGGCGCTGGGCGCGCGCATATCGCACGAGGTCGCAAGATCGAGCCGCGCGAGCCGGTGCGCGTATTTCGCGTTGGCGGATTTGTAGAGCAGACCGGACCAGCCGGTCTCCTGCCGATGGAAGTCCTCGTATTGCGAGGTCACGGTGACCGCGTCGTGCGTGATCACGTCGAGCGTTCCGCCGGTGTTTGCGCCGATCGCGATGCGCTGGATCATCGCCGGCCGGTAGCCCAGCGCATACATCTGCTGCCGCGTCAGCACGACGCGCACCGAGCGCTGCAGCGCGCGCGCCGCGAGCACCGCCAGCACCACCTGAAATTGCGGGCGCAGGCCGAGCCGAATCCGCCGCCCATGAAGGGCGACATGACGCGCACGTCCTCCGGCTTCATGCCGAACACGCCGCAGAGATACTTCTGCACGTTCTGCACGCCCTGGGTCTTGTCGTAGACCGTGAGCTTGCCGCCTGCCTCGAAGACCACCGTCGAGGCATAGAGCTCCATCGGGTTGTGATGCTCGATCGGAACGAAGTATTCGGCCTCGTGGCGCACGGCGGCCGCAGCCAGCGCCTGCTCGGGCGTGCCGCGCGTCTTCGGCGGCGCGAACAGGGCCTCGATCGGATTTGCGGGAGCCCTGACCGGGACGGCCGCGTCGCGCTGGCGATAGATGTCCGTGACGTGCGGCTCCTTCTCGTATTCCACCTGGACCAGTGACGCCGCGAAGCGCGCGATCTCCGACGTTTCGGCAACGACCAGCGCGATCGGCTGGCCGTTGAACATGATCTTGCTGTCGTAGAGCGGCCGGAACGGCGAGCCGTCCGGAGCCACGTCGTCCTTGTAGGCCTGATCGTTGTCCGCCATGGGCGGACGGTTCTCGTGCGTCAGCACGGTCAGCACGCCTTTGACGCGCGTGGCCGCGCTGGTGTCGATGCGCGTGATGCGGCCCTTCGCGATCGTCGAGCAGACGACGCTCGCATGGGCGAGGCCGGGAACGTTGAACTCGGCGGCATATTTTGCGGCGCCGGTGACCTTCGCGATGCCGTCGACGCGGGATGTGGCGGTTCCGATATAGGGTGCCATGGTCCTGCTCACGCGATCTTCTTGTTGGACTGCGACTGCGGGGTGCCGCGCGCCGCCTGCGACAGCGCGCGGACGATGGCCCGGCGCGCCAGATCGATCTTGAACGTGTTGTGCCCGAAGCCCTTGGCGTCGCGCAGGACGAGATCGGCCGCCTGCGCAAACGTCGCCTCGCTGGCGGGCTGGCCGCGCAGCGCGGCCTCGGCCTGCGCGTTGCGCCAGGGCTTGTGCGCGACGCCGCCGAGCGCGAAGCGCGCCTCCTTGATCGCGCCGCCGTCGAGCTCGAGGCCGACCGCGACCGAGACCAGCGCGAACGCATAGGAGAGCCGGTCGCGGATCTTGAGGTAGGTGTAGTTTGTCGCGAATCCCCGCGGCGGCAGCTCGATCGCGGTGACGAGCTCGTCCGGCATCGAGGTTGGTGTCGCGCTGCGGCGTGTCGCCGGGAAGCCGGTGAAAGTCCGCGAACGCGATGACGCGCTCGCCGCGCGGGCCCGTCACATGGACCTTCGCCTCCAGCACCGCCAGCGCCACGCACATGTCGGAGGGATGCACCGCGATGCAGGCGTCGCTGGTGCCGAGGATCGCGTTCATGCGGTTGAGGCCGCCGATGGCCGAGCAGCCGCTGCCCGGCTCGCGTTTGTTGCAGGGCGTCGCGATATCGTAGAAGTAGGCGCAGCGCGTGCGTTGCAGGAGATTGCCGCCGGCCGACGCCATGTTGCGCAGTTGCTGCGACGCGCCGGCCAGCAGCGCGCTCGACAGCACCGGATAGCGCCGCTCCACCAGCGGGTGATAGGCGAGATCGGAGTTGCGCACGAGCGCGCCGATGCGGAGGCCGCCTCCGGCGGTCTCCTCGACCTTGTCCAGGGGAAGCCTGCGAGATGTCGATCAGCCTTGCCGGCCGCTCGACGTCCATCTTCATCAGATCGACCAGATTGGTGCCGCCGGCGATGAATTTCGCCCCCGGGCTTGCAGCCATCTGGCGCACCGCGTCGGCGACGTTGCCGGCGCGCGAATACTGGAAGCTGATCATGACTGCCCCATCGCCTGCTGGATCGCCGCGACAATGTTGGGGTACGCACCGCACCGGCAGATGTTGCCGCTCATCAGCTCGCGGATTTCGTCTGCGGTCTTGGCCTTGCCTTCGGCGATCAGGCCCGCGGCCGAGCAGATCTGGCCCGGCGTGCAGTAGCCGCACTGGAATGCGTCGTGATCGATGAACGCCTGCTGCAGCGGATGCAGCGTGCCATCCTTCGCCAGCCCTTCGATCGTGGTGACGCTCGCGCCGTCCTTCATGACGGCCAGTGTCAGGCACGAGACGACGCGGCGGCCGTCGATCAGCACCGTGCAGGCACCGCATTGGCCCTGGTCGCAGCCCTTCTTCGTGCCGGTCAGGTCGAGATGCTCGCGCAGCACGTCGAGCAGCGTGGAGCGCGGATCGAGCGTGAGCGCGTGACGCGTGCCGTTCACCGTCAGATTCACCGGGATGGAGGTCGGCGCGTCGCCGCTCGTCTGCGACTGAGCCATGGTGCTCCTCGTCTGTGATTGCGCCATCGTGCCGGAGGACATTCCCATCACCATCGGGACGACCGCAGCGGCCGCCACGATCTCGCGGCGCGTCGGTTGGCCGGAATAGCGGGACCTGGAATCCGCGTCACGATCAGCCATCTACGCCTCCAAACCAATGCCGGCTCGTCGGAGATCAGCCCCGGCGCAGCAGAAGTCCAACTGCCCGACGACCCGGTATTTTCATACCACGACACAGATCAAATGCAGGCCAGGGATGCCGACCGCCTTGAGATTAGAATTGGACCAACAAGGCGATAGCCGCCATGCGCAGAATTGTCCGGATTGCGCAAAAATTGCGCAAAAAGAAGAGGCAGGAGGCGGCACTTCTTTCCCGCTAATCTGGTGCCTAGCTATTGGCGGGGATGATGGTGGTGGTCGGGAAAGGAAAAGGCGTCGTGCGCACCCGCAATCTCGACGAAGCCATTGAAGCTGTAACGAAAGTCTACTGCCCGCATACGGTTGAGGTCGTGGGTCCAGCGCGCGACGTCGATGCGTTCCTCGAGATCCACCGTCCGACATCCCAACCTCTGGTCCGCTTGTCCTACAGCGTGCCGGTCAAGATCGACGCGCTGAACTTCTCGCGCCTGTTTCTCACGATGCATTGCGAGCGCGGCGCGGCCGCGACCACCCAGGAGCATCGCTCGGCGGAGTGGCGGAAGGGCCAGACCATGCCGTTCTCGGCCGGGTTCGACACCCGGCTTTGGTTCGACCGCGCCTTCGTCCAGCGGTCGGTCCGGCTCGACATCGACAAGCTCGAGACGCAATGTGCGCGCTGGCTGGGCCACCCGCTCGAGCAGCCGCTCCGGTTTGCGCTGCGTCCCTTCTCGGACGAGTTGGAGCAGATCTGGCGCCGGACATTGGCTTACCTGTGGAGCAGCGAGCACGGTGGCCTGCCGTTGTCGCGGGCGGCGAAGGCCGCATTCGACGAATATCTGCTGACGCTGCTGCTCCATCACCATCCGCACAACTACAGCGAGGAGATGGCGGAGACGGACTCGACGCCCGTTCCGGGCATGGTGCGCCGCGCCGAGCGCTACATGGCCGACCACGCCGATACGCCGGTCACCGTCTCGGACGTTGCCGCCCACCTCGGACTGAGCCTGCGCTCGCTGCAGGCGGGATTTCGCCAGTGGCGCGACACCACGCCAAGCGCGCACTTGCGACGGGTGCGGCTGCAGCTGGTGCGCGACGAGCTGCTGCGCTCCGGCGCGGACATCAACGTCACGGCGATCGCCACCCGGCACGGTTTCGTGCATCTGGGCCGCTTCAGCGCCCAGTACCAGGCGGCTTTCGGCGAGCCGCCGAGCGCAACCCTGCGCCGTGGCCGCGCAGCGTCGGCCAAGGGGGCGACCACCCGGACACGAGGTTCAGTTTCGTAGGGTCACGCCGTCTTGCGCTGCGCGACCGGCGCGAGCCGCGCCAGCGCCTCGTCCGTCGTCATCACGTCGCCGAAATAGCACAGGAAGTTGTTCAGCGACGCCGCATGCTCCTCGTCGCTCAGCGAGGCATTGCCGTCGGACAGCATGATCACCCGGTAGTCGAGCATCATGGCGTCGCGCGCGGTCGACTCGCAGCAGACATTGGTGACCGTGCCGGTGACCAGCACGGTGTCGATGCCGCGGCTCGCGAGCTGGGCGTGGATGTCGGACGAGCCGGCGATGAACGCGCTGTACTTGATCTTCTTGACCCACAGGTCGGTCGCCAGCGGCTCGAGCGTGCGATAGAGCTTGAAGCCCTCGGACGCCTCGTCGAGCCCGGCGAGCCGCGTATCGGAACGCTCCGGCGTGAGCATGTGTCTGTGCAGGTTGCCCCAGTACTCGAGCGCGCCCGCCGACGTCGTCTGCACCCAGACGACGGTGCCGCCGGCGGCGCGCATCGCCTTGGCCATGCGATTGATGTTCGGCACGATCGCGCGCGCCACCGGCGCCTCGAGCGGAAAGCCCTCGGCCACGAAATAGTTCTGCATGTCGACCACGACCAGCGCGGTGCGGCCGGCGTCGATGGTGTCGTGGCTGAAGCAGCTTGCCCTGGCGGCGGATCACCCGCGCCTTGACGGATTCGGGAATGACGTAACGGTGCATGAGGCTCCTCCGTGCGGCGCAGAGAGCGATGTCGAAAGGCTATGGTACGGCCTGTCGGCGCCGTCAACGTGACGGCGATCGCCGACTCGGCCTATCAACACGTACGGCAGCACCTCCTCGACCACGCGGCGCAATTGCGCCATCGGATCGCCCATGGTGGAAATCCGGAAGGTGATGCGCCGGCAGCCGGAGGCCTTGAATTGCGCGAGCTGCGCGATGCAGTCGCGCGGCGGGCCGTAGGTCAGCCAGGCTTCCAGCCGCTCCTTGCTGTAGTCGGCCGAATAATAGAGGTCCAGGAACCGTTTCGAATCCGCCAGCGCCTCGGCCTTGTCGTCGTTCACGTTGATGTGGTGATAGAGCACGTTGTCGAAGCCCGACATGTCGCGGCCGTGGTCGCGCCCGACCTGCAGGATGAAATCCCACGACCGCCGGAAGCCGTCGGGGCTGACCGAATGGGTCATCCAGCCGTCCGCGATCTTGCCGACGCGCGTGAGCGCGATCTCCGAGCCGCCGGAATCGGCCTGTCCCTTCGAGAGACGCTCGGCATTGGTCGCGAGCCAGATCGGACACGGCGACTGCACCGGCTTCGGCTCGAGCGTGACGTTCGCGAAGTTGGTGAACTGGCCCGACGAACGGCGCGTTGTCCTTGGTCCAGAGATGGCGAAGCACCTGCGATGTTCTCGATCATCCGCTTGCGCCGTTCTCCCGGCGCGATGTTGAGCGCGGCGGTCTCCGCCTCCCAGAGCGGCCCGGCGCCGCCGCCGGCGCAGGCGACCAGCCGGGTGCGGCCGTTCGACAGCACGTCGAGCGAGGCCCACTCGTAGGCGAAGACCAGCGGATTGCGCAGCGCGAACGAGCCCATGCAGGCCGGTCCGAGCAGCACCCGTTCGGTGCGGCCGGCGACCGCGGCGAGCAGGGTCAACGCATCGAGCCGGCGATTGACGAACAGCGCGTCGCCGCACCAGACCGAATCCATCACGTCCGACGCCTCGACCGCGTCCGCCAGCGCGAGCAGGTCGCGCGTGCTGCAGAGCCCGACCAGTACGCCGCGGTTCGAAAGCGTGATGCCGAAGTTCATGCTCGTCTCCCGATCAAGGCGCTCGATCACGGCCATGAAATCGCACTGCACCAGCACGCCCGGCTCCATCGGCACCTCCATGATCTGGCGGGCGGGGCGCGATGCCGGATCGGGAAACATCTTCACCCACTCGTCGTTGACCGGCTGGCGCTGCAGCTCCTTCATCCACACCGTCACCTTGATGATGTCCTCGACCGTGCCGCCGCCGGCCTCGACCGTCTGCCGCATGTGCAGGAACATGAATGCGCATTGCTGCTCCAACGTGGTCGCCAGCTTCGACGTCGCCGGATCGGCGCCGCGAATGAGACCCGAGACGATGATGTTGCCGATGCGGCTCGCATTCGGAATCGGGCTTTGGTGCGCAATCTCGCCGACATGAATGCTGGTGCGCGACATTGGCGTACTTCTCTGTTGTCATTCCGGGGCCCGATGCGTGGCGACGGTGAGCCTTCGGCGCGCCCCGGAATGACGGCGGTCCATAGCGCCCGATAGCGCGGCCCAGGGCAGCTTGGCAATTCTTGCTCCCGATGGAGAGGCTGTGGACCGAGCGGTGCTCCGTGACGATAGGACCATCCGGCCCATCGAAGACGCTTGACGCCCGGGGCGCAAATGCATTTCATATATCAAAATATCGTTTCGATATGTGAAACGCCAAGGACATGGACATTCGAGCCGCTCCAGCACTCAAGGGCCAAGCGCCGGCACGGCGGCCGCTGCGCCGCGGCGCCGGGACCGGCACGCTCGATCTCGCGCTGCGCATCCTCGAGCATCTCGCACATAGCAGCCACCCCGCCTCGCTCGGCGCCATCACCAAGGCGTTCTCGGCCTCCAAGGCCACGGTCTACCGGCATCTGCAGGGACTGGTGCAACAGGGCTTCGTCCACCAGGATCAGCGCACCGGCATGTACGAGGTCGGCATCAAGCTGGTGGTGCTCGGCGAGGCGGCGCGCGGGCGCTTCGACATCGTGCGCGCCGGGCGCGACGAGCTGATCGCCTTGCGCGACGCCACGCGGCAGGCCGCCACCGTGTGCGGCATGGTGCAGGACGCGCTGGTGGTGCTCGACCTCATCCAGGGCCACACCGTGATCGAGTTCGGCACCCGGCCCGGCACCCGTCTCGAGCTCGAGAACAGCGCGCACGGAAAAGTCTGGCTGGCGTTCGGCGCCGGCGCGCCGATCGAGCGGACCTCGGCGGTCTCGCGCGCGCCGCCACGGACGACCGCGAAGTCGACGGCACTCGCCGCGGAAATCGCGAAAACGCGCAAGCGCGGCTGGGCGACCGCGCCCAATCAGGTCATCGACGGCGTCAATGCGCTGGCAGCGCCGGTGCTCGACCATTCCGGGCACATCATCGGCTCGATCGCCATCGTCGGCCCCACCCAATTCATCGCGCCGGAGCCGAGCCGCAAGCAGATCGACGCGGTGGTCGGCGCCGCCCAGCGCATCTCCCGCGCACTCGGCTGGAGGCGGCACTAATCGTGAGCTATTCGCTGGCGGTGGATATCGGCGGCACGTTCACGGACATCGTGCTCCGGCACGCCTCCGGCCAGCTCACCGTCGACAAGACGCTCACCACGCCGCACGACCTCATCGAGGGCTTCTTCACCGGCGTGCATGCCGTGCTCGAGTCGGCCGGGCTCTCGCCGCGCGACGTCGACGGCGTCGTCGTGCACGCCACCACGATCGTCACCAACGCGCTGATCGAGCGCAAGGGGTTTGCGACCGCGCTCCTGGTCACCGACGGCTTTCGCGACGTCCTGCGCATCCGCAACGAGCATCGCTACGAGATGTACGACCCGCAGATCGAGTTTCCGGAGCCGCTGGTCCCCGCCGAGCTGACCTTCGGGGTGGTGGAGCGCATCCGCGCCGACGGCAGCGTGCTGGTCGAGCCCGACATGCAGCAGGTCGACGCGGTCGCCGAGGAACTGCAAGGCCCGCAATGTGCGCTCGCTCGCCATCTGCTTTCTCAACAGCTTCGCCAATCCGGCGAACGAGCGCGCCGTCGGCAAGCGGATCGGCGAGCTCCTGCCCGACCTGTTCGTCACGCTGTCGTCGGACGTCGCCCCGCAGATCCGCGAGTTCCCGCGCGCCTCGACCGCGAGCGTCAACGCCTACACGATGCCGATCTCGCAGCCCTATCTGCGCCGGCTGAGCGACCGTCTCGCGCGCGAGCAGTTTCCCAACGCGCCGCTGATCATGCTGAGCTCCGGCGGGGTGGTCGGCGCCGAAACCGCCGGGCGCAACCCGGTGCGCATGATCGAGAGCGGACCGGCGGCGGGCGCGCTCGCCGCCTGTCACTATGCCGAGGTGCTCGGCCTCGACCGGCTGATGTCGTTCGACATGGGCGGCACCACCGCCAAGGCCTGCCTGATCGAGCAACGGCGAGCCGCTCATCACCGGGCTGTTCGAGGTCGACCGCCGCTACCGCTTCAAGGAAGGCAGCGGGCTCCCGGTCACCATCCCGTCGATCGACATGATCGAGATCGGCGCCGGCGGCGGCAGCATCGCGCACGCCGACGCGCTCGGCCTGCTCAAGGTCGGTCCGCAGAGCGCCGGCTCCGATCCCGGCCCGGCCTGCTACGGCCGCGGCGGCAAAGAGCCGACGGTCACCGACGCCGACCTGGTGCTCGGGCTGCTCGACGCCGACAATTTCCTCGGCGGCGACATGAAGCTCGATCGCGCGGCGGCCGATCGGGCGATGACGACGCTGGCGAGCACCCTCGATCTGTCGCCGACGCAAGCGGCGCGCGGGATTTTCCGCGTCGTCACCGAGGCGATGGCGGCGGCGGCGCGCGCGCACGCGACCGACCGCGGGGTCGACTACCGCGGCATGCCGCTGTTCGCGTTCGGCGGCGCCGGACCGGTGCACGCCTGCGAGGTCGCGAGCCTGCTGCAGAGCACGTCCGTGATCGTGCCGCCGCAGCCGAGCGTGCTGTCGGCGTTCGGAACCCTGGTGACGTCGCTGCGGCTCGATCTGGTGCGCAGCGATCTCGTCCGCATCAATGAGCTCGACTGGGAGCGGGTCGACCGCATCCTGAGCGAGCTCGTCCGGGAAGCGTCCGCCGCGCTGATGGAGGCCGGCTGCGCGCAGGCGAGCATCACGCTCATTTTCGGCGCCGACCTGCGCTATCTCGGCCAGCAGAGCGAGCTCACCGTCACGTTCGACGCCGATCCGCGCGCGCATCGCGATACCGGGCGGATCACGCGCGTGTTCGAGGAGGCCTATCGCAAGCTCTACGGCGTCAATCCGTCGCACGTGCCGCTCGAGCTGGTGACGTGGCGGGTCACGGCGCGCGGACCGATCATCCCGTTCAACCGCGCCACCACGCTTGCCCGCCATCCCCGGCCGGCCGCGGACGTCGCGGCCCGTGCATGCCTGGAGCGACGGCGCCGAGACGCCGGTCTATGACCGCAAATCGCTGGCCGCCGGCCAGACCATCGCGGGCCCCGCCATCATCGAGGAGCGCGAGACCACCACCGCGATCCCGCCGGGCTGGTCGGCGACGGTCGATCAAATCGGCTGTATCATCGCCAAGAGCGAATGAGACAATAAAGAGCAGGATTGAGCCATGGACGCGGTCGAGCTCGAAATCCTCTGGTCGAACCTGATCGGCATCGTCAGCGAGCGGGCCAAGGCGCTGCAGCGCATCGCCTTCAGCCCGGTGGTGCGCGAGGCCGGCGACCTCGCCTGCGCGCTGTTCGATCGGCGCGGGCGCATGGTGGCGCAGGCCAATACCGGCACGCCCGGCCACATCAACTCGCTGGCGATCGCCGGCGCGCATCTGGTGAGCCGGTTCCACAACCGCATCGAGCCGGGCGACATTCTCGTCACCAACGACCCCTGGCTGTCGGCCGGGCACTTCTTCGACATCACGGTGCTGACGCCGATCTTCGACGGCGACAAGGTCATCGCCTTCATCGGCTCGACCATCCACCATACCGATATCGGCGGCTACGGCATCGGCGCCGGCGCCCGCGACGTGCACGAGGAGGGCTTGTGGATTCCGCCGCTCAAGCTCTACCAGCGCGGCGAGCCGTGCGAGGTCCTGCATGCGATGATCCGCTCGAACGTGCGCACGCCGGACGCGGTGTTCGGCGACCTCGCCGCCCAGGTGTCGAGCGGCCAAGCCGCCAGCGAGCGGCTGATCGGCATGTGCCGGCGCTACGGCCTGCCGGACATCGAGCAGCTGTCGGACGAGATCATCCGCCGCTCCGAGCAGGCGACCCGCGCGGCGATCCGCAAGCTCAAGGCCGGCACCTTCGTGGGCGAGAGCAAGTTCGACGTCCCGGGCGGCGAGATCATCACCTTGAAGGCGGCGGTGACGATCGATCCGGAGGAAGGCGAGGTCACGATCGACTTTGCCGGCAGCTCGCCGCAGACCTCGAGCGGCATCAACGTGGTGCTCAATTACACCCATGCCTATTCGACCTTCGCGGTGAGGAGCTGCCTCAATCCCGATCTGCCCAACAACACCGGCAGCCTGGCGCCGATCAAGGTGAAGGCGCCGGAAGGCTCGATCGTGAACTGCACCTATCCGTCGCCGGTGAACGCCCGCCATGTCGTCGGCATGTACGTGCCGATGCCGATCCTCAAGGCGCTCTATGGCGTGATGCCGGATCGCGTGCTCGCCGAAGGCTCGGGCGCGGTCTGGACGATGCAGATCCAGGGCAAGCGCCAGGACGGCAAGCCGTTCACCTCCTCGATGTTCAACTATTCCGGCGGCATGGGCGCGCGCGCGACCAAGCCGGGGCCGAGCGCCACCTGCTATCCGACCGGCATCGCGGCGGTGCCGATCGAGATCCTCGAAGCGGTGATGCCGATCATCTTCGACCGCAAGGAGCTGCGGCTGGGCTCCGGCGGCCCCGGCGCATCGCGCGGCGGCGACGGCCAGATCATCCAGTTCCGCATGCAGACCGACGATCCATGGCTGCTCAACGCGGTGCCGAGCCGTCTCGACGACGGCCCGGAGGGCCTCGGCGGCGGCAAGCCCGGCGCGGCCGGGCGCTTTCTGGTGAACGGACGGCCGGTGAGCACAGCCAAGAAGCTTGCGCTCAACCCCGAAGACGTCGTGCTGCTCGAAACGCCCGGCGGCGGCGGCTATGGCCCGCCGGCCGCAGGTTGATCAATGCAAGAAGATTGAACAAGGGAGGAAGAACAATGCGTCACAAACTGCCCATCGTCACCGCAACGATGACGGCCGCGCTGCTCGCGCTGCCGGCGGCCGCACAGGAGTACAAGATCGGCATCTCGGCCGGCCTCACCGGCTATGCCGCCACCGTGGATCGCGGCTGGCGCGACGGCGTCGAGGTGGCGGCCGCCACGCTCAACGCCAAGGGCGGCATCATGGGCCGCAAGCTCGTGGTGGTGGCGGAGGACAATCGGTCCGAGCCGCAGGAGGCGGTCACCGTCTACCGCAAGATGATCAGCTCGGACAACGTCAACGTCTTCATCAGCGGCTGCGTCTCCGCCGGCAACTTCGCCGCCGCCGGGATCGTGGTGCGCGCGCAGATCCCGATGGTGCTCTGCTCGATCCTGCCGCAGCAGCCCGATCACGTGAAATGGGCGTTCAGCACGTTGCCGCCGGCCAGCTTCGAGGTCGAGAAGCGGTTCGAGTATCTCAAGGAAAAGACGCAGATCAAGAAGGTCGGCGTGCTGCACGATCCGACCCCCTATGCGGGCCTGCAGAAGGCCGCGGCCGAGCGGCACGCGGCGAGCTACGGGCTCGAGATCGTCGGCATCGAGCAATACAAGCAGGACGACGCCGATCTCAGCGTCCAGATCAGCAAGATGAACGCCGCCGGCGCGCGCGCCATCCTCAAGATCGGGCTCGGCGGGACGACCTGACCGCGGCCAAGAACATCAAGCAGCTCGGCCTCGACATGATCATGCTCACCAGCGTCGAGGATTTCGCCGTGTTCCGCCCGGTGGCGGAGGTGCTCGGCGACAAGTTCTTCTTCGTCGCCTCGCCGTCGCAGATCTATGATGCACTGCCGGAGAACGCCCTCAAGGCCGAGATCACCAAGTTCCTCGGCCCCTGGAAGGCCAAGCACGGCGAGCGCGATCCGAACTGGGCGGCGCGCGGCTGGGACGGCGTCATGCTCACCGCCAAGGCGATCGAGCAGGGCAAGTCGTTCGACGGCCCCAAGGTGCGCGACCAGCTCGAGACCATCACCGGATTCCAAGGCACGACCGGCGTCTACAACATGTCGCCGACCGTGCATCAGGGCATCACGGTCAATCCGTTCCTGATCGCGGCGATCATCAACGGGAAGGTCAAAGTCGTCCAGTGAGCGAGCGAGCTCCCGACCCATCCGATCCTGGAGGTGAAGGAGCTTTCGGCGCGCTACGGCAGCGTGGAGGCCCTTCACTCCGCCAGCCTGGCGGCCGCGGACGGCGAGTTCATCGCCATCCTCGGGCCGAACGGCGCGGGCAAGTCGACGCTCATGCGCGCGATCATGGGCCTGATCGCGAATTCCGGCATCGTGCGCTTTCGCGGCGAGACGCTGCCGCGCGCGGCGCCCGACGTCTGCGCGGCGCGCGGGCTCGTCCTGGTGCCGGAGGGGCGCGGCATCTTCGCGCCGATGACGGTGGCGGAGAATCTCGAGCTCGGCGCCTATCTCGCTGCGCGACCAGGTGGAGCTCGCCCGCCGGCGCGAGCGCGTGTTCAAGTTGTTTCCGCGCCTGCAGGAACGCTTGCACCAAGTCGCCGGATCGCTGTCCGGCGGCGAGCAGCAGATGCTCGCGGTCGGCCGCGCGCTGATGGCCGATCCGGGCATCCTGCTGCTCGACGAGCCCTCGCTCGGCCTGGCGCCGCGCGTGACCGAGGACATCCTGGGGACGCTGGCGCTGCTCAACCAGGAGGGGCTGACCATCATCCTGGTCGAGCAGAAGGCGCCGCTGGCGCTCAAGCTCGCGCGTCGCGCCTACCTGATGTCGCTCGGCCGCATGATCGCCGAGATCGATCCGCGCACCGTCAAATCCTATGACGACATCGCCCAGTACTACCTTTCCTGAGCGGCTGCGGGCGCTGGCGCCGGCGCTGCCGTGGGTCATCGCGGTCGCGATGCTCGGCTATGCCTTCGTCGTCGGCGGCTACCTCGTCACGGTCATGTCGTTCGCCCTGATCTATGCGATCTTCGTGACCGGCCTCAACCTGTTCATGGGCTATGCCGGACAGGTGAGCTTCGGCCACAACGCGTTCGCGGCGCTCAGCGGCTACGGCTCGGCGGTGTTGACCACGGCCTATGGCTGGCCGGTGCTGCCCGCCTTCGCGGCCGGCATGGCGCTCGCGCTCGGCGGCGCGCTGCTCATCGGCTATCCGACCTTGCGGCTCAAGGGTCACTATCTGGCGATGGCGACGCTGGCGATCGGGCTCATCGTCTACGAGGTGGCGGTGCAATGGCAGTCGGTGACCGGCGGCTATATGGGCATTTCCGGCATCCCGGCGATCGGCATCGGCGGCTTCGAGATCGTGTCCGACCGCGCGCAGCTCGCATTCCTGTCGCTGATGGTGGTGCTGACGACCTGGAGCGCCATCCGCCTGCGCTCGTCGCGTTTCGGCCGCGCGCTGGCGGCGATCGCCGGCAGCGAGGACGCGGCGCGCGCGTTGGGCATCGACGTCGCCCACTACAAGCTCATGGCCTTTCTCGTCTCGGCCGCCTATGCGGCGCTCGCCGGATCGCTGTTCGTGCACGTGGTGGGGTTCGTCAGTCCCGAGGTCTACGGCCTGCACATGGTGGTGCTGGCCTTCACGATGCTCTATGTCGGCGGCATCGGCACCGCCGCCGGTCCGCTGATCGGCGCGGTGATCATCAGCCTGCTGCCCGAGACCTTCCGCGCGCTCAAGGACTACCAGGACCTCGCCTACGGGGCGGGGCTCATTCTGCTGTTGATCTACGCGCCCAAGGGGCTCGCCGCGCTCGGCGACCTGCTGCCGCGAGGGAAGGCGCGATGACCTTGCTGACGCTCGAGCACGTGACGCGGCGGTTCGGCGGCCTGGTCGCCGTCAACGACGTCGACCTGCGGGTCGAGCCGGGCGCCGTCACCGCCATCATCGGCCCCAACGGCGCCGGCAAGACCACGCTGTTTCACCTCGTCTCCGGCTTCCAGACGCCGGACGAAGGGCGGATCACGTTCGAAGGCAACGACATCACCGGATCGCCGCCGGAGAAGATCGCCGCCTACGGGCTGGTGCGGACGTTTCAGCTGGTGCAGCTGTTCCGCGACTTGACGGTGATCGAGAACGTCAAGGTCGGCTGTCACCTGCACACGCGCGGCGGCGTGCTCACGGCGCTGATCCGCTCGAAGGGGGCGCGGCAGGCCGAGGCCCGGGTCGAGGCCACCGCGCGCGAGTTGCTCGGCTTCGTCGGGCTCGACGCCTACGCCGACTTGCCGGCGGCGACCTTGACCTATGGCCGGCAGCGGCTGCTCGAGATTGCCCGCGCGCTGGCGGCAAAACCGAAGCTGCTGCTGTTGGACGAGCCCGCGGCCGGGCTCAATTCGGAGGAGACCAGGCTCCTTTCGGCGACCATCCGCAGGATCGTCGTCGCAAGGCACCACCGTGCTGCTGATCGAGCACGACATGAACCTGGTGATGAGCACCGCCGACACGGTCGCGGTGCTCGATTTCGGCGTGAAGATCGCGGAAGGCACGCCGCGCAGCGTGCGCGAGAATCCCGGCCGTGATCGCGGCCTATCTCGGAACGGCGGAGGCGGCAAGTGCTTGATATTTCCTATGCCTGACTTCTCCTATCTGCCGCAGATCGCGCTGAGCGGCATCGGCGTCGGCTGCATCTACGGGCTGATCGGGATCGGGTTCTGCGTCATCTACAATGCCAGCGGCATCGTGAATTTCGCCCAGGGCGCGTTCGTGATGCTCGGCGGCATGCTCACGCATATCGCGTTCGCAGCAGCTCGGGCTCCCGGTTCTGGTCTCCGCCGCGCTGGCGATCGTGATCGTCGCCGCGCTCGGCGTCGTCATCGAGCGGCTCGTGGTGCGCCCGCTGTGGGACCGCAACGTCACCATGTTCGTGATGATCCTGGCGACGCTCGCGGTGCAGATCGTGGTCGAGCGCCTGACCCTGATCGGCGCCGGCGATCAGCCGAAGACGCTGCCGCCGCTCACCGATCTGCCGCCGCTCAAGATCGGCGGCGTCGCGGTCAATTTCCAGTTCCTGTGGATCGTCGCGCTGTCGCTGCTCTTGATCGTCGCTGCTCGACCTCTTCTTCAAGACGACGCGGACCGGCAAGGCCATGCGCGCCTGCGCCATCAACCGTGAGGCCGCGGCGCTGCAAGGCATTCCGGTCGCGCGCATGCTGGCGCTTGTCGTTCGCCTTGAGCGCGGCGCTCGGCGCCGTCGCGGGCGTGCTGATCACGCCGACCCAATACACCGCCTTCAATGTCGGCGTGCCGTTCGCCATCTCGGGCTTCATCGCCGCCATCGTCGGCGGCTTCGGCCGTCCGCTCGGCGCCTTCGTCGGCGGCATCATGCTCGGATTGACGCAGTCGACTCGCCATCGTGGCGTTCGGCGCCGGGCTCAAGAACGTGGCGGCGCTGTCGGTCCTGCTGATCTTCCTATTCATCCGCCCCGGAGGCATTCTGGGGGAAGCCAAATGAACCCACCGTCGCAAAGGAGAGCACAATGGACGTGCACAAGATCGACTGGAGCGCCATTCCGTGGACGCCGGTGCGCCAGGGTGTCGAACGCAAGGCCTTCTCGGGCGAAGGCGCGACCGTCGCGCTGCACCGGCTGATGCCCAAGCACGAGCCGCGGCCGCATAGCCACACCTACGAGCAGATCGTCTACATCCTGGCCGGCCAGATCCGCTTTTATATGAACGGCGAGAGCCACCTGCTCGGCCCCGGCGGTCTGCTGCATATTCCGCCGAACGTGGAGCACTGGGGCGAGGTGGTCGGCGACGAGCCGGTGCTCAATCTCGATGTCTTCACGCCGTTGCGGGAGGAATACGCGCCGGCGCCGAAGAAGGGGTGAGCAAGATGATCACTCCGGCAGGCCGGCCTTGCGCAGGCCCTCGGCATATTTGGCGTAGTCCTCCGGCCGGCGAAACGTTCCGATCCGATCCTTGAGATTGGACAGGCGCATCTCGGGATCGAGCTCGAGCGCGCGGGCGACGGCCTTCTGCGCCTCCTCGAGCCGGCCGGCGAGGGCGTTGCTGGCCGCGGCGATCCGCAACGTGGCCAGGATGTTCGGCCGCTGCCAGAACGCCTTTTCGGCCCATGCCGACGCCTCGTCGTAGCGGCCGGCGAAGAAATGCGCGAACGCGGTCACGCCCTGCATCGAGAACATGAAGGGATCGAGCGGGCTCAGGCGCATCGCGCGCGCCAGGTGCTCGATCGCCAGATCGGGCTCGCCGCCGCGAAAGGCCCGCACCGTGCCGCTCGCGTACCACGCGGCCGCCAGGTTCGGATTGAGCGCGAGCGCCCGGTCGATGAGCGCGACGGCACCCTCGAGGTCGCCCGACGACATAGCCGAGCGCAAGCCCGCCGAACGCGAGCGCGACCGCGTCATCCTTGCCCAACTCCGCCGCCCGCCGAGCCAGCCGCGCGGCCTCGGCGACCTCCTGCGCGCGATCGGCCGTCCAGCCGTTGATCTTGCGCACGACGTAGCAGAACGCCGCCACGCCATAGGGCGAGGCGAAGTCGGGATCGAGCTCGATCGCCTTGCGCGAACAGCCGCAGCGCCTCGGTGGTCGCCTCCCGGGTCACTCGATGCGCGCTCGCCATCCCGCGCAGAAAGTAGTCGTAGGCGTCGAGGCTCTCGGTCGGCTTGCGCTTGGCCCGCTCGATCTCGGCCTGCTCCAGCTTCGGCGCGATCGCGCCGACGACGCTCGCGGTCACCTGATCCTGCAGGTCGAAGATGTCCTCGAGGCTGCCGTCGAAGCGATCGGCCCAGAGATGCGCGCCGGTCGCGGCGTCGATGAGCTGGCCGGTGATGCGCACCCGCTGCGCCGGCCTTGCGCACGCTGCCCTCGAGCACGTAGCGCACGCCGAGCTCGCGGCCGACCTGCTTCACGTCGACGGCCCGGCCCTTGTAGGCGAAGCTCGAGTTGCGGGCGATCACGAACAGCCAGCGGATGCGCGACAGCGCGGTGATGATGTCCTCGACGATGCCGTCGGCGAAGTACTCCTGCTCCGGGTCGCCGCTCATGTTCTGGAACGGCAGCACGGCGATCGACGGCTTGTCGGGAAGCGCCGGGCCGTGCGGGCTATCGATGAGACCGATCAGGCGGTAGCCGCGCCCCGGCACGGTGACCAGATGGCTTTGCCCGCTCTTGTCCTCGTCGAGCGCCTTGCGGAGCGCCGAGACCTGCACCTGGAGGTTGTTCTCCTCGATCACCAGCCCCGGCCAGACCCGCGCCAGAAGCTCGTCCTTGCCGACGACATCTCCCCTGGCCGCGGCCAGCACCGACAGGATGTCCAGGGCCCGGCCGCCCAGCCGGACCGGCAACCCATCACGCGACAGCTCGCGCCGCCCGAGGTCGAACCTGAACCGGCCGAATCGTTACCTCCTCGCCGCTCATCGAACGAACCCGTATTGGCCGCGAATTCAGAACATTTAAGCTCCTGAACCAAGGACCTTAAGCGGCTCTCACAGTACGGTCCAGCCTGGGCACGATGCGTCGCTTGCCGGCAGAGAAGGACCGGCGCGGCGTGGGTGAGTGGTCATCTTCGAGCGAACGAGGAGGACCAACATGAGCGCCATCGATGAATACGGGCCTACCGCCTCAAACGCAGGCCGAGGGTCCAATCCCCGAGCCGCGCGCGTCGCTGCTGCCGACTTTCACCCGATCCTAATGCGCTGGAGCTATACGGCGGCGTTCATCATCGGACTCTCTATTCTCTTCTTTAGTCCTCGCGACAGAAACGCTGAGGACATTATTCAACTGGAGCGCCTGGTACCTCAGATCGAGCGCGCACAAACTCTTGCCCCCGAAGCCAGAGAAGCAATCAACCAATTGATTGCTCGCCAGAGCACTCTAGCTGCATCGCATGATCAATCACAGGAGATGCGGCGAAAGCTGGCGATCGATCGGGCAGCAAGCGCGATGAAAGCAAAGAACGACAGCGCCACGGGTAGGAATGCTGATCGCCCGCACGACTAACCAACAAAGCACCGTTGCGCAAACTCTCGCACATCTAGCGGCCATCGTACTGACGACCATCCGTCGCGACGACTCTGTGGGGCACCCAAGAGGTCGCCGTTCAATCACAAAGGAGGCATAAGATGCGCAAGATCATCTCGTTCGGAAATCGCCGTGCTGACACTCGCAGCAATCGTAACCTGGGCAACTGCGAGGACTCACTCCAATCATCGCGGCGAAGCGGTCGCCGCCTTCGGCAGCATCATCGACCCGTTCGACTTGATGAAGAAGGCGAAGGACTTGCCGCATCAGCAATTCGGTGCCGACCCCATCTGATGGACGACTTCGAGCATCGCTTGCGCCCGCGTGACGCCCGCGCCGCGGCCCGTTCCGGGTCATAGCCGGCCATATTGCGAATATCCCAAACGCGGCGAACCAAACGGCCGCGCTGCCGACTGTGACGAGCCGTCAGGTTGACAAGCCGGTGCGGCACCGGAACACTTCATCTGCCCAGGGTGCCGATCCGTTTCGGTCGACCCTAGAGATGGAGAGTTTCATGCGGATGCTCCGATCCCTGCCCGCGTTCGCGGCAGCCGTGGCACTGACCGTCCCCTTCGTCGCTCGGCGCCGCCCAGGCCCAGACCAAGATCACGGTCGGCAAGATCATCAGCGGCAACGGCTTCCACGTTCCGAGCTACGTCGCCATGGACCAGGGCTTCTACAAAGCGGAGGGACTCGATGCCGAGCTTCGTCTCCTTGACCGGGCGGGCGCTGGTCACCGCCGGGCTCTCGGGCAGCGCCGACTTCATCCCGATCCCGTCCGGCGGCGCGCAGGCGGCGCTGAGCGGCGCCGAAATCCGCTACGTGGTCGGCGAGTCGCTCAAGTCGCAATGGCTGATCGTGGCACGCCCGAACGTCGGCAAGGTGCAGGACCTCAAGGGCAAGACCATCGGCTACGGCCGCACCGGCTCCGCCGACTACGACGAGGGCGCCGCCGTCATGCGGCGCGCCTTCAACATGGAGGTCGGCAAGGACTACAAGGTGATTTCGTTCCAGGGCGAGCCGGAGCGGATCGCGGCGCTCATCAACGGCGACATCGAGGCCGCGCTGATCTCGGTGCCGCACGCGCCGAAAGCGCTCAATGCCGGGATGAAGATCCTCGTGCGCGTCGGCGACCACATCCAGCGCGCCGGCGGCACGTTCTGGACGCGCAAGGCCGTTGTCGATCAGAACCCCGAAACCGTCGCGAAGTTCATCCGCGCCATCGCCAGGGGCGTGATGCATTACCGTGACAACAAGGCGGGCTCGCTCGGCACCCTCAAGGAGCATCTCGGCGTCGACGAACGACAAGGACGCCGGCCTCATCTGGGAGCAGACCCACAACACGTTGGCGCCGAGCTCCCCAAGGAGCTGTTCCGCGAGATCTTCGTATCGCGCCACCTCGAGATGATCGCGGCGAAGCAGTGGCCGGCCGACAAGCCGCTGCCCGATCCGGAGGGGTTCCTGACGCGCAATCTGCTCGATACGACGCTGAAGCAGATGGGCTACGTTCCGACCAAGCTCGACGGCCCGGCGAATTAGGGGGGCCTCAACTCTCGCCGTGCGGCTGCGGGCGCCAGCGCCCGAGCCGGTTCTCCAGCATCTGCACCAGCGCGGTCATGATCAGCGAGAGCGCCGCGAACACGATCAGACCGGAAAACACGACCGCGACCTGATAGCGGCCGGCCGCCTGCACCATCATGACGCCAAGTCCCGACTCGGAGCCGAAGAACTCGGCCACCACCACGCCGAGCACGGCGCGGCCGATCGCCAGCCGCAAGCCCGCGATGATGTAGGGCAGCGAATTCGGCACCACGACCAGCCGCGCAATGTCCCATTCCTTGGCGCCGAACGAGCGCACGACGTTGATCAGCACCCTGTCGGCGTTGCGCACGCCCTCATAGGTATTGATCAAGATCGGGAACAAGGCCCCGATGAACACGATCGCAACTTTCGACCATAGGCCGAGCCCGAGCCACAGCATGAGGAGCGGCAGGAACACCAGCCGCGGGGTCGCGTTGAACGCGGTGATGAACGGATCGAACATCGCGTTGAGCGTCCGCGAGCGCCCGATCAGGACGCCGAGCGGCAGCCCGACCAGGATCGCGAGACCCAGGCCGAGCCCGAAACCGGAGGCGCTGACGCCGAGCGGCTTCCAGATCGTGCCGGTGGCGAACATGCTCCAGAGCGTGCCGGCGATCTGGCTCGGGGTCGTGAAGAAGAGCTTGGTTCCGGGGGCAAGGGTGACGAGGTGAGGCACGAGCTCCCACACGAGCAGCAGAGCGACGATGCTGCCGGCGCCGAGCACCGTCGGCTCGAAGCGGTGCCAGAGGCTCTTGGTCGGTGCGTCGCGATCGTCGGACCGCGCGATATCAGCCTCGAGTGCACTCAATTCGCTCATCGCCTTATTGTCCGATGCGCCAGGGGAAGGCCGTGCGCTCGGCCCACCTGATCCCTTCGGTGAGCACGACGGCGATCACCATGATGGTGAGGATGCAGGCGAACATCTTGTCGAGCGCGAACAGATCGCCGTAGCGGGCGATCGCAAAACCGATGCCTTCCGAGGCCGCGAAGAACTCGCCCACCAGGACGCCGATGAGGCCGCGGCCGACCGCGATCCGCGCGCCGGCGACGATATAGGGCAGCACGCTCGGAACGATCACCTTGAGGTAGAGATCCTTCTCGCTCCCGCCCAGCGAGCGCACGACATTGATCAGCAGGCGGTCGACCGCGCGCACGCCGGCATGGGCGTTGAAGATGAAGGGGAAGACCGAGAGCAGGAAGATGATGATGGCTTTGCCCGAGACGCCGACGCCGAAGAAGACGATCACCAGCGGCGCCAGCGCGACCAGCGGGCTCGCATAGAACACGATCATCAGCGGGTCGAGCGCGTAGCCCACCCGCACGCGCCAGCCCATGACGATGCCCAGCGACACTCCGACCACGACCGCGGCGGTGAATCCGTAGAGGAACGGCACCGCGCTGACGGCGAGATCGCGCAGCAGGTCGCCGCTCGCGAGCAAATCGAAGAAGCTCTCGGCGATCAGGTTCGGCTTGCTGATGAACAGCGGATTGAACGGGACGACCAGGAACACCGCCTGCCAGGCGGCAAAGAACAGCGCAACCGAGAGGCAGCCGAGCAGCACCTTGCGGTGGCGCTCGCCGAAGCTCAGGCGTGGAGCGGTGTCGTCCGTCATCGGCTAGACCGTGATCTCGTCCTTGAGCGCGTGCCAGATCTCGAGCTTGAGATCGTTGAACTCGGGCGTCACCCGCATCTCGTAGTCGCGCGGTCGCGGCAGATCGATCGCAAATATCTTCTTGGCGCGGCCCGGACGCTTGGTCATGACCATCACGCGGTCGGAGAGATAGATCGCCTCGTCGATCTGGTGGGTGACGAACAGCACCGTCTTGCGCGCTTCCTGCCAGATGCGCAGCAGCTCGACCTGCATGATGTCGCGCGTCTGCGCATCGAGCGCGGCGAACGGCTCGTCCATCAGCAGGACGTCGGGGTCGGTGGCGAGCGCCCGGGCGAGCCCGACGCGCTGTTTCATGCCGCCCGACAATTCATGCGGGTAGTGCCCCTCGAAGCCGACGAGGCCGACCATATCGATGAAACGCGCCGAGATGTCCCGGCGGGTCGCGACCGCCACCCCCTTGAGCTCGAGCCCGAGCTCGATGTTGTTCTGCACCGTCCGCCAAGGCAGCAGCCCGAATTCCTGGAACACCATGGCGCGGTCCGTGCCCGGACCGCTGATGCGCTTGCCGTCGAGCGTGAGGTCGCCGAAATCGAGCTTGATCAAGCCGAGCAGGACGTTGAGAAACGTGCTCTTGCCGCAGCCCGAGGGCCCGACGATCGACAGGAACTCGCCTTCGCGGACCTCGATGTCGAAGCCCTGCAGCGCGCGCACCGGTCCGCGGTTCGGCGGCCGGAAGGTGAGGTTGACGTTGCGACCCTGGATATAGGCTGGCATGCGGCCCGATCCCGCTCCGATCCTCTCGCTTCGATCTTGTAATGTGTCACATTTGCCGGCGGTCGCGCAGGGGGTTTTTGCCGCATCCGGACCCGGCACCGTGTCCGGCTTTCGGGCCAACTTCCCCGCGAGCACGACCATCACGGTCCACAGCCTGCCGGCGGTCGGTATGATGCTCGAGATCTCGGCCGTTGCGGTGATCGGCGACAAATAGCGCGATCGAGCGGTGTCAGTTCGATTCGTAGCCCGCATGAGCGAAGCGAAATGCGGGATCAGCCTGACCGCGCGGTACGACCGCCCCGGATTTCGCTGACGCTCATCCGGGCTACGGGCGGCCGTTCGGCCCCTCGCCCGGGATGGTTCCGGGCGGCAGCGCGTAGCAGAAGTCCGCCACCGCGCCCGGCGTGGTCCACCAGACCCGGTCGCGCCTGGCATGCTCCACGCAGTGGCGGAGCGCCTGGCGCAGCGGCGGCAGCCGGAACGGCTGTCCAACCACGAACGGATGCAGCGACAGCGCCATCACCAGCGGCTGGGCGGCGCATTGCTCGACCATTTCGTCGAATTGATCGACGATCATGTCGGCGAATTCGCGCGCGGTATTCTCGCGATGGATGATGGATGCGAAATCGTTGAGCTCGGCCGGATACGGCACCGACAGGATCGGCCCTGAGCGCGTGCGCAGCCAGAACGGCTGATCGTCGGCCGGCCAGTCCATCACGTAGGTGTAGCCGGCCTCCTTCAGCAGGTCGGGCGTGACGTTGCTTTCAGCGGCGGCGGGGCCCATCCAGCCTTTCGGCGGATGGCCCTCGCGCTTGACGATCTCCTGGGTCACGTCGTCGATCAGCCGCTTTTCGTCGAGCTCCCAGAGATCGCCCTGGCGCTCGGCATTGGTGCGGCCGTGGCCGATGATCTCGTCGCCGCGCCGCCGGATGCGGTCGCAGATCTGCGGGTGATACTCGTACAGCAGCGAATTGATGTTGTGCGCCGCCGGCAGCTTGAACTGCTCGAACAGGTCGAACAGGCGCCAGATGCCGACCCGGTTGCCGTAGTCGCGCCAGGAATAGTTGCGCTGCTGCTGCGGCTCGCCCTTTTTCGCCGGGTCCCAGCCGGTGCCCTTGCGATAGGCGTAGACCTCGATGTTGGTGGTCATGCAGAACGCCAGCCGCTTGCCGCCCGGCCAGGAATAGTCCTTGCGCTCGCCGATGACCGAATAGTCGTAGCGGTGGTGCTGGGGGAGCGTCAGCATCGAAGGTCCTCCATCAGTGAGGTGGTGAACGAGAGTACTCGCATGAGCGCGATCACGCGCCATCCTTTGGGACTTGCAGCCGCCACAGCGAAGCGCGCCAACGCACCGCGATGAGAAGAGTGAAGGTGAGACCGATCACGGCATAGAGCGAGACGGTGGCATGGAAGCCGATGCGGCCGATGAGCGCGCCGGAGGCCAGCAGACCAAGCGGAAGACTGTAGATCGCGAGCATGCGGACGCCCATGACCCGACCACGGAAGCGCTGCTCCGAGGCGCGCAACAATATGACCGTATGGGAGACCATGGTCAGGCTCTGCATGACGCCAACGAGCATGAGACTGACGATCCCCCCGGGCATGCTTTGCATCTGCGCGAATATCAGGAGGAGCGTGTGCCAGGCCACGGCGGAGACGATCATCACGCGCGGCAGCTGGGTCACGATCCCGCTCCAGCTCAGCGCGATCGAACCGAGCAGCGCACCGAACGCGTTGCTTGCGACCAGGTATCCAAGCCCGGTCTGATCGATGTGATAGACGTCCTTCGCGACATATGGCAGCAAGCCGTTGGTGATCGAGAACGCCGTGAGGTTGAAGAGGAATGCGAGCCACACGATCGCGAGCAGGCTCGGCGCGTTCCAAATGTGGACGATCCCTTCCCGAAGGTCGCGCCAGGGCGACTGGCTTGGCGAGATCTCTAATGCGACGGGCATTGGAGCGGATACGGATCGCGTCTGTTGCACGCCGAGGGTGAGCAGCGCTCCGAGGACATAAAGAGCAGTGATCGCGACGTAAGCCGGCCCCATGCCGAATGCGGCGAACAATCCTGCGCCGGCGAGCGCGCCTGCGATGCGGGCCGAATCCGAGGTGGTGCGCGAAATGCCCATCGCGCCTGTCAGCAGGCTGAAGGGCATGGTCTCGGCGGCCAGCGCGCCGCGCAATCCCATGTCGGAGGGGCGAACCATGCCCGTGAGCGCGGCAAAGCAGCAGACCAGCAGCGGGTTCAGCGCGCCGGCGAAAGCGAGAGCCATCAGCGTGGCGGCAATGGCCGCGTAGATGGCCCGCATGCCGGACAAGAGGTTGCGGTGACCGAGACGATCGCTCGCCACGCCGAGGATCGGTGCGATCAGCGTGCCGCCATATTGCAGCGCACCAAACACGGTCAGGAACAGCACCGAGCCGGTCTCGACCAGGACGTACCAGCCCAGAATCAGCGCCTCCATCTCGAAGGCCCATGACGTCAGCAGATCGGCGGGCCACTGGAAGCGGAAGCTGCGAATCCGGAAGGGCGCGAGCGCGGAAAGGCGTGGCATATTGCTCGAGCTCGCGGGCCGCAGCCAGGGACGCTGCAATGTGGGGCACCGGCCATAGCGTAGGGCTCGGCTTCCGGGCAATACCGAAAAGTGGTTATCGTCCCCGCGCTTTTGGAATGCTCGACGTCATGGCCGGGCTTGACCCGGCCATCCATCACTCTTCACAAAACTCTTCGAAGAGGATGGATGCGCGGGTCAAGCCCGCGCATGACGCCGCGGCACAGTGCCTAGCTTGTGAGGTTCGAATGGCCGATCGACTGACGACGAGGGTTGGAGACGTCGAGCTCAAGAACCCGCTGATCGCGGCGGCGGCCGAGCACCTGATCGATGCCGACGGCGTGCGGCGCGCGCTCGCCGCCGGCGTCGGCGCGGTGGTCGTCAAGTCGACCAATAAATCGCAGGCGGCAAAAGATCAGCTGCAGCGCGCCGAATACATGGTGCTCGATGACGCGTGGCGTCCGGTGCCATGGGGACCGCAGGCGCCTCCGACCGTGACCGTGGCGTGCCGGTCGGGCCTCACGCCGCAATCGTTCGAGGCGTGGCTCGATCAAACGGTCGCGCTCGACCGGGAAGCCAAGGCCGCCGACGCCTACGCGGTCGCGAGCCTGATCCTCGCGCAGCTCGATCCCGCGATCGACATGGCACGGGCGATCGAGCAGGCCGGCGTGCGGATCCTCGAGCTCAATATCGGCACCCCCTATGCGAGCCAGGCACGCGGCGTGGTGGCGACCGAGCTCGATCCCGCGCGCGTGCAGTCGATCGTCGCGGCGGTGCGCACGGCGATCAACATCCCCCTGTGGGTCAAGCTCACCGGTCAGAGCGAGCGGGTGCCCGATCTCGCGCGCGCGGCATTCGACGCCGGCGCCAATTCCGTCGTCATGGCCGGCCGCCTGCTCGGATTGATCCCGGACGTCGAGACCTTCGCGCCGATGCTCGGGACGACGCTCGGCATCGGCGGGTTCTGGAACCTCCCCCTCACCTGCCACTGGCTCGCGCTCACCCGCGCGCAGATCGGCAGCGACAAGCCGCTGATCGGCATCAACGGCGCACAATCCGGGCTCGACGTCGCCCGCATGATGCTCGCCGGCGCATCCGCCGTGGCGATGGCATCGCCGGTGATGTTGCGCGGCTATGGCGCGCTTTCCGAGGCGCTGTCGGAGCTCGAGACGTATTTGCAGCGGAAGAACGTGACGGCGGCCGAGCTCATCGGTCTCGCCGCGGATCGCCGCAAGACCTTTGCGCAGATGCCGCTCGTCGTGGACAATTGGCGAAAGTACGTGCCGGCGTGAGTTGACGTCGGCCGCTGTCGTCATTGGGCTTTCGCCCGTTGGGTTCGTTCCGCCAAAATGCCGGCCGGCCAGCCGGTCTCTATGATCAACTCGTGTCGAGAGACCCCTTACAAAACTGAGGGCTATTTCGCAGCCGCGCTGCCTGGCGTGAAATTCTGACGAGACACCTCGCCGCCGCGAGAAGACCACCGGAGTCGAGCCACATGCCTGCAACAGCGAGCCAGGAAGAGCAGCCCTTCTATCCGCCGCGCATCATTCCCCCTGCCAAGCCGCTGAAATTTCCATTCTTCCCCATCAAGCTGATCAAGGACAATCTCGAAGTCATTCCCGAGCAAGCGTACCGGGAGCCGATCGTCTACGCTCCCGGTCCACCGCGGACGGTCTTTTGCACCGGATCCGAGTTGGTGAAGACGCTGCTCCTCACCCGCCAGCCCGAGTTCCCAAAAGGCGAACTGCAACTCCGAATACTCAAACCGGTATTCGGGAACGCCATGCACGCCTTGGAGCCGCGGGAGTGGCGCTGGCAGAGAGGCGCTGCAGCACCGTTGTTTCGGTACGACCAGCTCGTTCAGTACGGACCGATCATGAACGCGGCGGCGCAAGCGATCGTTGCGAATTGGCAGGCAGCCCCGCCGGGGACCGTCCATAGCATCAACAAGGATATGATGCGGGCGGCCTTTCATGTCATCTCGAAGACGATGCTGGCCGGCGGTGACGAGCAAATGCTCCACGATATCGAGCAAGGGCACGCCGACTACTACAACGGCATGAACTGGTGGGTCATGTATTCGTTCTTCGGATTGCCCCACTGGCTGCCGCGCCCGGGTGGAATATCGATGCGCGCCCACGAAACCCGCGTGCGGGAAGCCGTTGCCCGGCTGGTGCGAGCACGCCGCGCCGCCGGCACCAACGAAGACGATCTGCTCGCGCGGTTGTTGAGGGCGTCCGATGTCGAAACGGGCCGGCGCATGAGCGATGAGCAGTTGGTCGACAATCTTGTCTCATTTCTGATGTCGGGCTACGGAACTCTGGCCTTGTCCTTGACGTGGACGCTTTATTTGATTTCGCGATCCCCGGAATGGGAAATCTCGAATGCTCCACGAAATCGAGGAGCGTCGCCGGATCCGGACCTATCACGACCAGCGATGTCGATCGTCTCATCATCACGCGGCAGGTCTTGAACGAGTCGCTGCGGCTCTATCCGACCGCACCGGTGATCATTCGCGATATCGTTCAGGACTTCGAGTTCGATGGCATCTCGATCCCAGCCGGCACGATCGGAATCATTCCGATCTATGCCATTCATCGTCACCGGAATTATTGGGATGATCCGGATCGGTTCGATCCGACCCGATTCTCACCCGAGAACGTAAAAAAGCATGACCGGTTTCAATTCATGCCATTTGGGGCAGGGCCGCGGATTTGCATTGCATCTGCGTTCGCAATGATCGAGGCGACGATCATGTTGGCCAATTTTGTTCGAGCGGCCCATTTCGAGACGGATCCGGATTTCCATCCGCAACCGTCGGGGCGGATGTTCCTGGTCCCAAAAAACGGAATGCCGATGCGGGTGAGTTTGCGCAGGAACCTGGCGTAGAAGTGTACGATGTAAGCAGGTGCCGCATTGCCGAGATGGTGAGATCTTGGAATTCCGACAGATCCGTTACGCGCTCTCGGTCGCCAAGGAACGCAGCTTCACCGCGGCCGCCAAACGGCTCAACATCTCGCAATCGGCGGTCAGCGAGCAGGTGCATCTGCTCGAGCAGGAGATCGGCTTCTCGCTGTTCCGCCGGACGCCGCGCGGCATCGAGCTGACCGAGCAGGGCCGCACGTTCCTGTACGAGGCCGAGCGCGTGGTCGGCGACGTGCTCAGCCTCTCCGATACCGCGCGCCGTCTGAAGGGAGCGCCGTCCGACACGCTGGTGATCGGGATGGGCTCGGGAATGGCGCAGATTTTCATTCCCCGCCTGTTTCGCAAGTCGATCCTGCCCGGCGTGCGCCTCGACATCCTCACGGCGCCGACCAAGACCATCTTCAACGATCTGCACGAGGAGCGGCTCGACGCCGGCATCGCCATCGAGTCGGACCCCGACCGGGTGCCGGCCGGACTGGTCTACGATCGCCTGACCGAAGCCGAGATGGCGCTGATCGCGCATCCGAAGCATCCGCTCGCGCGCTCGCGTCAGCCGGTCGACGTCGGACGGCTGGTGGCGGAGCCGATCATCATGAGCGAGCTCAGCGTCGGCTACGGGCAGGTCGTGCTGTCGCTGTTCGCGGACCTCGGCATCCGCCCCAACATCGTGGCGGTTGCCGACGACATCGAGACCATGAAGGTGATCGTGCAGTCGGGCCGCGGCATCGCCATCGTTCCGCGTGCCTGCGCCGACAACGAGGTCGCGCTCGGCGTGCTCAAGGCGCTGTCGATCGTGCCGGCGCGCAGCGTGATGCTCAGCCTCTTCCGCCGCCGGCAGCCGCTGTCGCGAAGGAAGGAAGGCTATCTCACCGCCGTGCGCGAGGCGCTCAAAGGGAGCTGAGCAAAATCATGCTTCCACCATCCACTACCATCATGTGCGGTGGTCACAATACGGTCGCACAACGGTCGGCGCCGTGTCAGGTCCGAGGGCCATGAGTTGGACCCATTCCAAACAGGAGACACGCCATGACCATTCGCGTCCTTCCGCCAATGAGCCGGCGCCGTTTTCTGGCGACGGCCGCAGCCTCGACCGCCGTCACCCCGCTCGGCGGTCTTGCTGCGCCGTATCTGTCCCGCGCCGCCGACCGGCCGGTCATCAGCCACGGCGTGCAGTCGGGCGACGTGTCGCTCGATTCCGGCGTGGTCTGGGCGCGCGCCGACCGTCCCGCGCGCCTGACCTTCGACATTGCGACCAGCGATAGCTTCAAGACGTTGCTGCGCTCGGTGACGCTCGATGCGCTGCCCGAGAGCGACTTCGCCGTGAAGGCGCTGATCGACGGCTTGCCCACGGGCCAGGACATTTTCTACCGCGTGCGCAGCACCGACCTTGCGCACTCGTCGATTGCGGGCGAGCCGATCGGCGGCCGTTTTCGCACCGCGCCGGCCGACCGGCGCTCGATCTCGTTCGTGTGGTCGGGCGACACTGCGGGCCAGGGCTGGGGCATCGACGAGGCGCGCGGCGGCATGGCGCATCTACGAAACGATGCGCAAGCTGCGGCCGGATTTCTTCATCCATTGCGGCGACACGATCTACGCCGACGGACCGATCGAAGCGGAGAAGAAGCTGCCGGACGGCGGCATATGGAAGAACGTCGTCGATCGAGGAGAAAGCGAAAGTCGCCGAGACGCTCGCCGAGTTCCGCGGCAACTACAAGTACAATCTGCTCGACAAGAACGTGCGCGCCTTCAACGCCGAGGTGCCCGATGCTGGCGCAATGGGACGACCACGAGGTCACCAACAACTGGTCGCCCTCGAAGTCGCTGATGGAGGACAAGCGCTACACCGAGAAGATCGTACCGCTGCTCGCCGCCCGCGCGGCGCGCGCGTTCCACGAGTTCATGCCGATCGCGCCACGCCGCAGGAAGCCAGCCGCGTCTACCGCAAGGTCGCGTACGGGCCGATGCTCGACATCTTCTTCATCGACATGCGCACCTATCGCGGCCCCAACACCGACAATGTGCAGAGCGAGGCCGGGCCGGAGACCGTGTTCCTCGGCCGCGACGCAGCTCGCCTGGCTCAAGCGCGAGCTGCTGACTTCGCGCGCGACCTGGAAGGTGATCGCCGCCGACATGCCGCTCGGCCTCGATCGTCTACGACAACTTCACCGCGCAAGAAGGGCTCGGAGGCGATCGCGCAAGGCGACGGCCCGGCCCTCGGTCGCGAGCTCGAGTTCGCCGAGCTGCTCGCCTTCATCAAGCACGCCAACATCCGCAACACGTCTGGCTCACCGCCGACGTGCACTACACCGCCGCGCACTACTACGATCCGGGCAAGGCGGTGTTCCAGGACTTCGATCCGTTCTGGGAGTTCGTCTCCGGGCCGCTGCATGCCGGCACGTTCGGGCCCGACACGCTCGACAACACGTTCGGTCCGCAGCTGCGCTACGTGAAGGCGCCGGCGCAGGGGCAAGGCCAGAACCTGCCGCCGTCCATGGGCCTGCAGTTCTTCGGCCAGGTCGCGATCGACGGCGCGAGCGAGGTGATGACGGTGACGCTGAAGGACGTCGCAGATCACGCGCTGTGGTCGGTGAAGCTGGAGCCCAGGCTCGGGCCGTGATGTTCCCGCAATGCTGGCACCTGCTGCCACGCGCTCATCAAAACGACATGCAGCATCCAAAATAGGCACGACGCCATCCGGCCGCCGACCCACGCTGCCCGGCACGGGTGACAGGGGGACGAAATTCCAGCACTATGCCGGCGGTGAGCCGGGAAGGACGCGTCCGCTGCAAGACAAGCCGGAAGGTCAGGCCACGCTTATCGTGCCGCATCGCGCGCCTGCCTTCTTGAGCCGCGTCGGGGGCAACGGGTTGCGCGGCGCGCTTGGACTGGCGGCATTCCTCGGCGCATGGGAGCTGCTGGCGTCCGTCGGCTGGATCAACGCCGTTCTGCTTCCGGCTCCGACGACATTGTTCTGGGCCGCCGACGATCTCTTGCGCAGCGGAACCCTGCTTCGACATGTCGGCGCCAGCATCGAGCGCGTCCTGGTCGGGTTTGCCATGGCCGCGGTTGTCGGCCTGACGCTGGGCGTGCTGCTCGGCTGGTTCCGGACGCTGTCCGACTTCTTCAAGCCGCTCGTCGAGGCGCTGCGGCCGATCCCGCCCATCGCCTGGACGCCGCTCGCCATACTCTGGTTCGGCATCGGCAACGCTCCGAGCTACTTTCTGGTCTTTGTGGGCGCGGTGTTCCCGGTGTTCGTCAGCACGTTTTCGGCCGTGCGCAACATCGAGCAGACGCAGATCAATGCAGCCCTTTGCCTGGGCGCGACGCCGAGCATGCTGATCTGGGACGTCCTGATACCGGGTGCACTGCCGGTGATCTTTCCCGGTCTGCGGATCGCGCTCGGGCGTCGGCTGGATGTGTGTCGTGGCAGCGGAGCTGATCGCGGCACAATCGGGCCTGGGCTACTATGATCCAGCAGAGCCGTCTGCTGCTGCAGACACAGTACGTCGTGACCGGCATGATCGTGATCGGGTCATCGGCTTTGCGATGAACGGCGTCATGACATGATCGAGCGCAGATTGGTTCCCTGGCAGCAGTCCTCGCGAGGACTCGTGAACCGCCTGATGCAGCTCGATGTCGATCATGTCTCCAAGGGATTTCCCCTGCGCGGGCAAGAGCGGGCCTGAAGGTTCTCGACGACGTCAGCCTACGCGTCGGCGACGGGAGAGGTTGTCGTTCTCCTCGGTCCGTCAGGCTGCGGAAAGTCGACGCTGCTCAACATCATCGCCGGTTTCCTGCCACCCACGGAGGGGCAGGTGCTGCACGACGGCGTCTCGGTGACCAGGCCGGACCGGCGCCGAACCGTGGTGTTCCAGGACTATGCGCTGTTTCCCCTGGATGACTGTCCAAAGCAACGTCGAGTTCGGGCTCAAGGCGCAAGGCGTCCGCCGGACGGAACGCAAGCGAATTGCCCGCGACTTCCTGACGCTCGTCAAGCTCACCGGATTCGAAGATCGCTACCCTTACGAGATCTCGGGCGGCATGAAGCAGCGCGCGGCGATCGCCCGGGCGCTGGCGCCCGATCCCGACATCCTGCTGATGGACGAGCCGTTCGGGGCGCTCGACGCCCAGACCCGCGTGCTTCTGCAGGAAGAGCTCGCCAGGATCGTCGCGGAGTCGAAACGCACCGTGGTGTTCGTGACCCACAGCATCGAGGAAGCGGTCTTTCTCGCCGATCGGGTCGTCGTCATGAGCGCTCATCCCGGGCGAGTGCGCGAGATCTACGATGTCGGCTTGCCACGTCCACGCAGCGAACGAACCCGGGCGCTTCCGCAATTCATCAACATGACCCGGGAGCTGTGGCATGCCCTCAAACCCCAATGGGACGATCAACAGAGCGGCGCACCGAGGGCGCAGCTCGTGAACAAGCATGCAGCCTCGAAAGGAGACCTTACGATGTTCGGCTCAACCGCTTCGCAATGCGTCGCGGCTGTATCGCTCTGTTGACGCTCTGCGCGGTGATGCTGCAAAGCACCAACACAAGGCGCAGCACCCCATATCCGTACGCGTCGGCTGGCAGCCCACCACGACGGTCGAGGCGCAGATCGCCCACGTTCTGCAAAAGACCGACATTCTCGAGCGGAACGGGCTCAAGGGACAGTTCACGATGTTCTCGTTCGGACCGGCGGTGAACGAGGCGCTGGTGTCGGGTGCCATCGATGTCGGCTTCGTCGGCGACATGCCATCGGTTTCCCTGGCGGCCGTCAACGCGCCGATAACGGTGATCGGCCGCCAGTCGGTGTTCCGTGGCGCGATCGTGGCGTCCGCCAAATCGGACATCAAGACGCTCGCGGACCTCAAGGGCAAGAAGCTCCACGGGCCGGTCGGCAGCTCGATCTATCTCGCGTCCCTGGCTATGCTCGAGAAAGCGGGCCTGAAACCTGGCACCGACGTCGAGATCACCAACATGGGCTTCGCCGACCTCTCCGACGCGATCCGCGCGGGCAAGATCGACGCGGCCTTCGTCTGGGATCCCTGGATCGAGAATTTCGTCGAGAAGGGGCTCGCGCGAGTCATAGCCGAAGACACAGGTCTGACCATGGTCATCCCGATGCGGGATGAGTTCAAGAAGGCGCATCCCGAGGCCGCCGAGCGGTTCCTTCGCGCTCACAAGGAAGCGCTGCTGTTTGCCGCCACCAACCATGACCAGACCAAGTGGTTTCAGGAACCGGAAGTTGCGAGCCAACTCAGCATCGGAGGTGGTCGAGAAGACGACTGCTTACGATCCCGCAATGGAGCGCAAAGAGCATCAAGGACATACGCGTGTCGTTTTCGGAGGCGGAACTGGAGCGCTATCTGGGGCTCGGCCAGGCGAGCCGGCGAATTGAAGATCTATCCTGTTCCTCCGCCGGTTCAGCAAAAGCTCGATCTGACTCGGCGGCCAAGAAGGTCGACGCCGATAGCTGGCAGTTCGACGCGACGGCCGTCAAGGTGAAGTGAGCGCTGGCGCCGTTCGCGCGGCCGGTCGAGCGCTGCGGCGTCATGCGAACCCTGCACAGAGCGCGCCGCCGGGCGACGACGTCGTCATCGGAAATTCCGATAGGAGCATCGACAAACGCTTTTGACTCCGGCCGGCACGGCGCTCATTGGCCGGTGGCGGACCGGTCGGCGGGACGCGACGGGACCGAAACCCGCCTGAAACGGCGGTTTCGGCACCGGCGTAAAGGGAGCCCACATGGCATAGGCGGCCCGGCAGCCACGTTTGCGGATCGGCATCGACACCGGCGGCACGTTCACCGATATCGTTTCGGTCGATACCGCGCTCGGGCGCCATCGCCGTCACCAAGGTGGCGAGCACGCCGGCCAATCCGGCGATCGGGCTGGTGCGCGGCGTCCAGGCGATCCTCGATGCAGGTCGGCGGCAATCGCCGGACGAGCGTCGCGGGCCTCGCGCACGGCACGACGGTCGCGACCAATGCGCTGCTGCAAGGGCGAGATCAGCGCGCTCGGCCTGATCGTCACCGAGGGCTTCCGCCATATTCTGGAGATCGCGCGCCAGTCGGTGCCGGAGGGCTACGGCAATTCCTATTTCTGGGTGAAGCCCGAGCGCATCGTGCCGCTGCGATTTCGTGCGCGAGGTCGGCGGCCGCCTGAATTTCCGCGGCGAGGAACTGCGCCCGCTCGACGAAGCCGAGCGTGCGCGCCGCCGCGCGCTTCTTCCGCGAGCAGAGCGTGCGCGCCGTCGGCGTCTGCCTGATCCACTCCTATGCCAATGCCGCGCACGAGCGGCGCGTCGCCGAGATCGTCGCCGAGGAATATCCGGACTGCGCGCTGTCGCTGTCCTGCGACGGTGCTGCCCGAGTACCGCGAATACGAGCGCGCGGTCACCACGCTGGTCGATGCGTTCGTCAAGCCGCACATGGAGCGCTACCTCCGGCGCGTGCACGACGAGCTGGGCGACGGCCTCAAGGACAAGCCGTTCCTGGTGATGCAGTCGAGCGGCGGCGTCGCCAGCGCCGACCAGGTGGTGCGCAAGCCGATCACCACGGCGCTGTCCGGCCCCGCGGCCGGCGCGCTCGGCAGCGCGGTGATGGCCGAGATCGCGGGCTTCCCCGACGTCGTGACGCTCGACGCCGGCGGCACCTCGACCGATCTCTGCCTGATCGAAGGCCGGCAAGCCGCACGTCACCAATGGCGGCGCGGTCGGCACGTTTCCGGTGCGCATCCCGATGATCGACATCGAGACCATCGGCACCGGCGGCGGATCGATCGCCTGGATCAGCCGCGAAGGCCATCTCAAGGTCGGGCCGAAGAGCGCGGGCGCCGAGCCCGGACCGATGTGCTACCCCAACGGCGGCGCCGAGCCGACCATCACCGACGCCAATCTCGTGCTCGGGCGCATTCCGCCGGCGCTGATCGGCGGCGGCATCGCGCTCGATGTCCGCGCGCTCGCGCGCGGGCCTCGCGGCGCTGGCCAAGCGCCTGCCCGGCAACATGAGCGCCGAGCAGCTCGCCCACGGCATCATCGAGATCGCCAACTGGAACCAGGCCAACGCCATCCGCCAGATGACGATCCAGCGCGGCATCGATCCGCGCGGCTTTGCGCTGCTCGCCGTTCGGCGGCGCCGGGCCGGCGCAATCGCCGGCGGTCATGGAGCTGCTCGGCATGAAGGCCTGCATCGTGCCGCCCAATCCCGGCAACCTGTCGGCCTTCGGACTGCTCGCGGTCGACTGGCGCACCGACCATATCGTCACCAAGGTGATGCACCAGGACGCGATCGATCTCGCGACGATCGCCGCGCTCTACGCCGAGCTGGAGCAGGACGCGGTCGATACGCTCGAGCGCGACGGCATCGATCGCGCGCGCATCCGCCTCGTGCGCGAAGCCGACATCCGCTACGCCGGCCAGTCGATGGAAGTGCGCGTGCCGGCGCCGGCGCGGAAAAGTCGACGCGTCATTCCTCGCCGGCCTCATCGATGCGTTCCATGCCGCTCACCTGCGCACCTTCGGCTACAACTATGCCGGCCAGCAGAAGGTCGAGCTGGTGAATTTCTGCGTCTCCGGTTTCGGGCTGATCGAGCGACCGCAGCTGCCCAAGCTCGCGGCGCGCGGCGGCGCAACGCCGGCACGCAAGTCGGTCCGGCCGGTCTATTTCGACGGCGCGTTCCGCGATACGCCGGTCTACGACCGCGCGGCGCTGCCGCCTGGTTTCCGGCTCGACGGGCCGGCGGTGGTCGAAGAGTTCGGCTCCACGACGGTCGTGTTCCCGGGCCAGCAGCTCGAGGTCGACCCGCACGGCATCCTGGTCATACGATCGACGGGCAGGCCGGAGGACATGCGATGAGCGCGCAACGCACTCAACTCGCCCCCTCCCCAACCCTCCCCCGCAAGCGCGGAGGGAGCAGACCGAGTTCGCTGCACGCGCAGCGCGCGAGGTCGATCCGATCGTGCTGCAGATCGTCGAAGGCACGCTGAACTCGATCGAGGCCGAGATCGAATACGCCATCGAGCGCACCGCGCGCTCGCCGATGATCCGCGAGGCGCACGACTACCGGGTCGGCCTGTTCGACCGCCATTGCCGCAAGCTGACCGGACGCTCCTATTCGGCGATGCCGAACGCGGTGGTGCGCGACTTTCCGCCCGAGACCATGCGGCCGGGCGACGTCTTCCTGATGAACGACACCTATCTCACCGAGGGCAGCATCGGGCATCTGCCCGACCTCTGCAGCACCGTTCCGGTGTTCCACGACGGCGAGGTGGTCGCCTACATCCAGGCCTTCGGCCATCACGACGACATCGGCGGGCGCGTGCCGGGCTCGATGCCGGGCACCGCCACCACCGTGTTCGAGGAAGGCCTCGCGGTACCGCCGATCAAGCTCTACGACGCGGGCGTGCGCAACGACGCGGTGTTCACCATCATCAAGCGCAACACCCGGGTCCCCGAAATGCTCGCCGCCGATCTCGACAGCGAGGTGCAGGCCTGCGTGATGGGGGCGCGCCGGATGGAAGGGCTGTTCGCGCGCTTCGGGCGCGACACGGTCGAGGCCTGCTTCCAGGCCATCCTCGACAAGTGCCGCGACATCTACCGCAAGGAGCTCCTGCCGAAGATCGCCGACGGCGAATATTCTTGGGCTGACTATGTCGAGCACGACGGCGTCAGCGATCCCAAGCTGCACAAGCTCGCGCTCAAGATGATCAAGCAGGGCGAGCGCATCACCCTCGATTTCACCGGCACCGATCCGCAATCGACCGGGCCGATCAACTGGCCGGCGGACTATGCGGGCGGCGCATTCCTGATCAAATGGATCGCACCGATCCTGCGCAACCTCGCCGACACGCCGGAACGCGCCGCCGAGATCCATGTCAACGAAGGCGTCTGCGAGGTGTTCGACGTGGTGTTTCCCCCGAAGGGCACCTTGATCACACCGGAATGGCCGGCGGCCACCAATGCGCGCTCGTTCGTGCTGCTGCGCTGTCTCGGGCTCCTCGCCGGCGTGGTCGCGCAGGCGGTCGACGGCCGCATGCCGGCGGACCAGGAGACCATCCGCTACACCGGCTTCTTCGGCGACGACGCCGACGGCAAGCCGTTTCTCTCGCGCGAGGTGCTCGGCGGCGGCTCCGGCGGGCGCTATTACGCCGACGGCAACGACGCCATCCACATCGTGCCGGATTCGCGCAACCAGCCGGCCGAATTCACCGAGACGCGCTTTCCGCTGCTGGTCGAGAAGCTCGCGCTGCGCACCGATTTCGGGTGGCGCCGGCAAGCGCCGCGGCGGGTTGGGATACGAGAAGCACTACCGCGCGCTGGTCGATTGTCGCACCATCGTCACCGCCGACCGCGTGCGGCTCGGCTGCTACGGGCTCAACGGCGGCAAGGCCGGCCAGCCGTTCTGCGTCACGATCGATGCCGAGGGCAGTCCGCGCGACCTCGGCGGTCTGGTCGACGGCGAGCCGGTTCTCAAGGGGCAGGTCGTGCGCGTGGTGACGACCGGCGGCGGCGGCTGGGGCGATCCACTCGAGCGCGAGCCGGAGCTCGTGCAGCGCGACGTGATCGACGACAAGGTATCGCTCAAAGCGGCCCGCCAGGACTACGGCGTGGCGCTGACGAAACGAAAGGGCCACTATGTCGTGGACGACGCCAAGACTGCTCGGCTCCGCAAACAGATCAAGGTGCGCCGCAAGGGCAAGCTGCCGATGATCGATCGCGGGCTATCTCGGCATCGCCGGCGATGGCGACGCCGTGATCGCGACGCTGCAGCCGGCACCCCCTCAATAAGCGGCAAGCCGGCGCTCGACCGCGTGCTGCCGCCGATCGTGACCGGCTCGGTGGCCTGCGTCATCGGCATCGGGCTGTCCAAGGCGGCGCTCGACATGGCGTTCTTCGGCGGCGGCGCCTATTGGGGCATCGCCCTCTTCACCCTGGTCACGACCATCGGATGCTCGTATTTGCTGCAAGGCAAGGGCTTCATCGGCATGCTTCCGGTGCTGCTCGGCGCCACCGCCGGCTACGTGCTGACGCTCATCATCGAGCCCGGCCAGATCAGCTTCGCCAACCTCGCGGCGGCGCCGCTGATCGCCGCGCCGCACCTCACGCTGCCGGACTTCACCGGGCCGCTGGTCGTGACGGCGATCTTCAGCATCTCGATCATGGCGCTGGCGACGATTCCGGAATCGACGGCGCATCTCTATCAGATCAGCCTCTATGTCGACCGACTGGCGGACGAGCAGGGCCGCGAGCGGGTCCATCTCGACAAGTATGTCGGCTGGAACCTGGTCTTCGACGGCGTGGGCGACGTGCTGCACGGCCTCTTCGGCGCCACCGCCGGCACCAATTACGGCGAGAACAACTCGCTGATGGCGATCACGCGCAACTACTCCGGTCCGGCGCTGCTGGTCGCCGGCGTGATCTGTCTCCTGCTCGCCTTCGTCGGCACGCTGTCGGCCTTCGTCGCCACCATCCCGGTCTTCGTCAGCGGCGGCCTCGCGCTCTACCTGTTCGGCGTCGTCGGCATGCAGGGCATCGCCCTCATGCAGGAGAACAAGGTCGATCTGTTCGATCCGCTGACGCTGGCGGTCGGCGCCACGATCATGGTCATCGGCATCGGCGGCAATATCGGCTTCGAAGGCGGCTTCCTGCCGATCAAGATCCCCGGCATCTTCCCGAACGGGTTGCCGGCGATCGCCACCGCCGCGGTGGTCGGCATCGTGCTGAACCTCGTGTTCCGCCCGATCAAGGAACGCCTGGACGCGGCGACCAAACCGACCGCCGCCGAGTAACAGGAGAGCGAGATGGCGATCGAAGTCGCGAAGATCGAGCTCAAGAGCGTGCAGGATGCCTCGGGACTGGAGACCTGCATTGCCAAGGGCCAGCTCACCGCCGACGAGGTGATCGCCGTGATCGGCAAGACCGAAGGCAACGGCGGCGTCAACGATTTCACCCGCATCCTCGCGGACCAGGCGTTCCGCCGCGTGCTGGCGAAATTCGGCAAGCGCAGCGAGGCGGAGATCGCGAGCATCCCGATGGTCTGGTCGGGCGGCTGCGACGGCGTCATCACGCCGCACGCGACGGTGTTCGCCCGCAACGGCAAGACCGGTCCGTCGTCGAAGTCGCGGCTGGCGATCGGCACCGCGATGAGCGCGGAGCTCCTCCCCGAGGATATCGGCCGGCCGGCGATGGTCGAGAAGGTCGCCGCCGCCGTCAAGGCCGCGATGCGCGACGCCGGCATCGCCGATCCGAAGGACGTGCACTACGTGCAGACCAAGACGCCGCTGTTGACCATCGATTCCGTGCGCGACGCCGAGACGCGCGGCCAGCATGTCGCGTGCGAGGTGCACGACTCGATGGGCGTCTCCAACGGCACCACCGCGCTCGGGATCGCGGTCGCGCTCGGTGAAATCAAGATGCCGCGGGCAGAACAAATCTGCAAAGACCTCGAGCTCTATTCGGCGGTGGCGTCGTGCTCGTCGGGCGTGGAGCTGACCCAGGCGCAGATCGTGCTGCTCGGCAACAAGGCCGGCGCCGGCGGGCGCTATCGCATCGGCCATGCGGTGATGCGCGACGCGCTCGACGTCGACGGCATCTACGACGCGATCCGCGACGCCGGGCTCGAGCTGCCCGAGCGGCCACGCTCCGACGATCTCAAGGGCCGCCTGGTGAACGTGTTCATAAAGTGCGAGGCCGACCGGCGCGGCACGTTGCGCGGTCGCCGCCAGATCATGCTCGACGATTCCGACGTCCATCACCACCGGCACTCGAAGGCTGCGGTCGGCGGCGTGGCGGCGGCGGCGATCGGCGATCCCGCGGTGTTCGTGTCGGTCGACGCCATGCACCAGGGTCCGCAAGGCGGCGGGCCGGTCATCGCCATCATCGATGCGGGGGAATGAATTGCCGCGCTGGCGAGCGAAGCGAGCGGCAAGCTCCGCGACCTAAGTCGCACGGCACGAGGCTGACTTGCATCGAGATACCAGGTACGACACGTCAAAATGGAGACGGTACGATGAACAGACACATCGACGATACGGCACGTGGTCGCCGCGCTCGCGGCGATCCTGGCGTTGGCAACGCCCGCGGCGGCGCAGGACAAGGTCAAGGTCGGCGTCTTTCCGGTGAGCTCGACGCTGCCCTATTTCGTGGCGGTCGAGCGCGGCTTCTTCAAGGAGCAGAATATCGAGACCGAGATGGTGCGGTTGATCGGCGGCCCGCCCAACGTGGCGGCGATGATCACCAACCAGATCGATGCCGCCGCGGTGCTGGTGACGATCGAGGGCATGAACGCCAACATCAAGAAGCCGGGCGTCGCCATGTACATCTCGGTCAACAGCCAGAACAAGACCTACCAGATGGAGCAGTTCGTCGCCCGCAAGGGTTTCGATGCAAAGACGCTCGCCGATCTCAAGGGCAAGAAGATCATGTCGGCGCCCGGGCCGGCCAACGTCACCATGGCGAAGGCCGCGCTCGCCGCCGTCGGCCTCAAGGACGGCGACTACAGCATCGATCAGCTGGACATGGGCCAGCACGTCAACGCCATGACGGCGGGCACGTTCGACGCCGGCTACACGCTCGAGCCGAACGCGTCCACCATGCGCAAGCTGGGCGTCGCCACCACGATCGAGGCCGGCGTGATCGCAACCTATGTGCTGGGCGATCCCAATGCGAACGCCTTCGTCGGCGGCTGCGCGCTCACCACCGACTTCATCAAGAACCGGCCGGACGTGGCCAAGCGCTTCACCGCGGCCTGGGACAAGGCCGCCCGGCTGATCAACGATAACCCGAAAGAGGCACGCAAGCACCTGGTGAAGAACACGTTCACGCCCGAGGACGTGGTCGATACCGTGCCGATGGTCCGCTACTTCATGGCGAAAGACCTCACCGCCAAGGACAAGGCCGACTTCCAGAAGTTCATCGACTTCTCGGTCAAGACCGGCACGCTGACCGAGAAGGTGGACGTCACCAAATATATGCAGACGTTCTGACTGCCGGAGCGCGATGATCGCTGGCTCGGTTTCGCGAGCGATCTGGCTCGGCGAACCGAGTTGCGCGTAGCGGCGCGCCCGCGGCGCGCCGACGTCGGCGTCGGCTCACGTCACCATCCGCGGCCTGACCAAGCATTTCGCCGACGCCGTCGTCTACGACCGGTTCGATCTCGATATTCCGCGCGGCAAGCTCATCTCGGTGTTCGGGCCGAACGGCTGCGGCAAGAGCACGCTGATCAACATGATCGCCGGACTCATTCCGACCGACGCCGGCGAAATCCTGTTCGACGGCAAGCCGCTGCGCGATATCAAGTTCGGCTACGTGTTCCAGAACTATCGCGAAGCGCTGTTCCCGTGGCTGCGCTCGATCGACAACATCGAGTATCCGCTCAAGTTCATGAAGCTCGCCAAGGCCGAGCGGCGCGCGCGCACGGAGCGGCTGGTCGCCCATCTCGGCGTCAAGATCGACCTCAAGCGCTACCCTTATGAGCTCTCGGGCGGCCAGCAGCAGCTCATTTCGATCATGCGCGCGCTCGTGGTCGAGCCGGAAATCCTGTTCCTCGACGAGCCGTTCTCGGCGCTCGATTACGAGATGACGCTGTTCATGCGCGACCAGCTGCAGCGCATCTTCGTCGAGACCGGCACCACCACCGTGCTGGTCTCGCACGATCTCGAGGAGGCGGTGTATCTCGCCGACCGTATTCTGTTGCTCTCGCGCCGACCGGCGTCGATCGCGGACTACGTGCACTACGACGCCACGCGACCGCGCGCGGACGCGACCCTGTCGGAAGCCGAATTCGTGCGCGTCAAGGCGCATTGTCTCGAGGTGTTCCAGCGCGAGGTGCGCAAGGGATGAAACGCATCCGTTTCGATCCATACCTTCCGATCATCGGCGTGATCGGCCTGATCATGATCTGGTACGTCGCGGTGTGGTACCGCGTGGTCGATCCGGTGCTGCTGCCGTCGCCGACCGAGACGTTCCGGGCGCTGTGGAACGGCATGACCAGCGGCCGGCTCGGCTTCGATTTCTGGCGGACGGTGGAGCGCACGACCTTGGCGACGCTGATCGCCGCGGCCATCGCCATCCCACTCGGCATTTTCCTCGGCTCGTCGGAGAAGCTCTATCGCTCGGTCGAGTTCGTGGTCGACTTCTTCCGCTCGACGCCGGCATCGGCGATGTTTCCGCTCTTTCTCGTCCTGTTCGGGGTCGGCGACAAGACCAAGATCTCGGTCGCGGCGTTCGGCGCGGCGCTGGTGATCCTGTTCAACGTCGCCTATGGCGTGATGAACGCGCGCAAGACCAGGCTGCTCGCCGCCAAGGTCATGGGAGCATCGCGGTTTCGCGTGCTCACCGACGTGATGTTGCTCGAATCCCTGCCGCAGACCTTCGTCGGCCTGCGCAACGGGGTGTCGCTCGCGCTCGTCATCGTCGTGGTCGCCGAGATGTTCATCGGCTCGACCGACGGCCTCGGCCACCGGGTGTTCGAGTCGCAGCAATTGTTCGCCATGCCCGACATGTACGCGGCGATCTTCGCGGCCGGCGCGCTCGGCTACGGCTTCAATCTGTTGTTCATGCTGGTCGAGCGCCGGTTCGTGCACTGGTCCGGCAAATGACCGAGCGAGCGATGCCCGACGAGAGCCTGACACGAAAATCCGCCTGCGAGCTCGCCGCGCTGATCAAGTCGCGCGCCGTGAGCCCGGTCGAGGTGCTCGATGCGCACCTTGCGGTGATCGCGCGGGTGAACCCCAAGCTCAACGCGATCGTCACGCTGGTTGCCGATCAGGCGCGCGAGCTCGCACGGGCCGCGGAAGCGGCCGTCATGCGCGGCGCAGAGCTCGGGCTGCTGCATGGGCTCCCGCTCGCCGTCAAGGACATCACGTTGACCGCCGGCATCCGGACCACGTTCGGGTCGCCGCTCTACCAGGACCATGTCCCCGAGCAGGACGCGGAGGTGGTGCGCCGCCTCAAGGCGGCGGGCGCCATCGTGCTGGCGAAGACCAACACGCCGGAATTCGCAGCCGGCGCCAACACCGTCAACGTGCTGTTCGGTGCGACCCGCAATCCCTGGAACCCGGCGCTCAGCCCTGCCGGGTCGTCGGGCGGGTCGGCGGTCGCGGTGGCGACCGGCATGGTGCCGATCGCGCAGGGCACGGATTTCGGCGCGTCGATCCGGGTTCCGGCGGCCTTCTGCGGCATCGTCGGGATCCGGCCGACGCCCGGCCTGACGCCGAATTATCCGATGCCGCTCGCATGGGATCCCGGCCAGGTGAACGGGCCGCTCACGCGCAGCGCGGAGGACGCGGCGCTCATGCTCGACGCCATGGTCGGATTCAGCCGGCTCTCGCCGATCTCGGTCGCGCCGCCGTGGCCGAGCGCGCTCGCCGAGGTCGAGCGCTGCCAGGACGCCCGCGGTCTGCGCATCGCCTATGCGCCCGACATCGCCGGGATCGGTGTCGACGCCGAGATCGACGCGATCTGCCGGCAGGCCGCGCGTGGATTGCAAAGTGCCGGCGCGGCGGTCGAGGAGATCGCGTTCGACGTTTCCGACGGCCGCGAGCCCTATCAGACCTGGCGCGGCGCCTGGATGGTCGGGCAGCAATTTGCGCGCCTTGCGCAACTCGAAGCAGTTCGGCGAGAACCTCAAGGGCAATGTCGAAACGGGAATGAAGGTCACGGCGCTCGACCTCGCGGCGGCCGAGCAGAAACGCCAGCAGGTCTTCCACCGGTTCCGGGAGCTGTTCGAGCGCTACGATGTCCTGCTGACGCCGGCCGCGCCGGTGAAGCCCTATCCGGTCGAGATGAACTTCCCGAGCGAGATCAACGGCCGCAAGCTCGAAAACTACGTCGATTGGATCGCGCCCGCCTTCCTGATCACGCTGGTCAGCCTGCCGGCCGGCAGCGTGCCCGCAGGCCTGACCCGCGACGGGCTGCCGGTCGGGCTGCAGGTGGTGGCGCCGCGGTTCGAGGAGCCGCGCATCCTGTCGGTCGCCAAGCTCGTGCAGCAGGCGCATCCGATCGGATGGCCGCCGCAGGCCTGATCCGCAGCGTGGATATTCCGCTGGACCGTTCGATCGAGACTGGTCAAAGTCCGTAACAGCAGTCCGGGGAATACGACGTGAAGGCAGCGCCCAGAGCAATCAGACGTGGCATCGGCATGTTGGGCAGAGCCACGCCGTGCATCAGGTGGATTGCGCCGATTGCGATCGCGCTCGTTGCCGGAAGCGGCAGCGCGCCGGCCGAGCCCTATCCGACCCGGAACATCCGCGCGGTCGTGCCGTTCGCAGCCGCCGGCGTCATGGATATCGTCGCCCGCATCGTGCTCGAAAAGGTCGGCCAGTCGCTCGGGCAACAGATCATCATCGACAATCGGCCGGGCGCCGGCGGGACCATCGCCATGGATCTGGTGGCACACGCAGCACCCGACGGCTACACGCTGGTGATCGCCGACCCGGCCGGCTCGCTCGCCGCCAGCGCCAGCCTCTATCCGAAATTGAACTACGATCCGGCGAAGGACTTCGCGCCGATCGCGCTGGTCGGCTCGTCCGGCGCGGTGCTTTCGGTGACCAATGCGCTGCCGGCCAAGTACCATCCACGAATTCGTCGCGCTGGGGAAAAGCCGGCCGGGTGCGTTGCTGTTCGGCTCGACCGGAAACGGCACCCCCGGCCATCTCAACGGCGAGCTTTTCCGGCGGCTGGTCGGGATCGATGCCGTGCACGTTCCCTATCGGGTGGTGTCCCAGGCGGTCACCGATCTGATCGCCGGCCGCATCTCGTTCTGGATATCTCCCATCGCAACCGTGCTGCCGCAGATCCAGGCGGGGCAATTGCGCGCGCTCGCGGTGGCCGGGCCGTCGCGCGCACGCGATCTGCCGGACGTGCCGACGCTCAAGGAGAGCGGGCTCGGCGATTACGACGTGTCGACCACCTACGCTCTGTTCGCGCCCGCGCGTACGCCCGAGGACATCGTCAACAAGCTTTATGCCGAGGTGAAGCACGCGCTCGAAGTCGAAACCGTCTACCAACGGCTGCGCACCGCTGGAGTGGAACCGCGCCTGGGTCCGCCCGAGGAGGTCAAAGGCATTCTCAACGCGCGGATTGCGCAATGGGCGGAGGTGATCAAGACGTCCGGGATCAAGATCGACGAACGGTAGTCTCGAGGAAGCGCGTGACCAAAGAGGAGCACTCGATCCCGCGTTACTACGCGTCGCTCGATTTCGAGGCGCTGTGGCGCGAATTCCCGCCGGCGCCGGACTATTTCGGCAGCACCTATCGGATGTCGCGCGATGCATTGCGCGCGCTGCAGGAGCAGCGGTTCCTGCGCGAGCTGGAACGCGCCTGGCAGATTCCATTCTATCGGCGTCACTGGTCGGCGGCCGGCATGGCGCCGGGCGACATTCGCGGCCTGGACGATCTGGCGAAAGTCCCGCCGTTCTCGGTGCACGACCTGCGCGACAGCGTCACCGACAATCCGCCATGGGCCGACTATATCGGCATCGACCCCGGCGAGCACCCGCCGCTGCCGCTGATCCTGCAGACGAGCGGCGGCACCACCGGGCTGCCGCGGCCGATGATCTTTACGCCACGCGACCGCGAGGTGATGAACATCATCACCGGCCGGCGTCTCTACATGCAGGGGGTGCGTCCCTTCGACCTGGTGCAGGTGGCGCTGAGCATGGGCCTGACCAATGGCGGCGTGCTGGCCCGCGAGGGCATCTGGAAATACACCGGCGCAATTCCGGTGATGACCGGATCCGGCGCGCAGACGCCGACCCGCCGGCAGATCGAGCTCATCAAAGCCTGGAAGGCAAAATTCCTGGTCGGGTTCCCGGCCTATCTGCGGCACATGGGCCTGGTCGCGCGCGACGAGCTCAAGATCGATCCGCGCGAGCTCGGGGTGAAGGGCCTGATCGCGCATCTCGGCATGGACGACCGCGCGTCGTTGGAGGAGCTGTGGGGAGCGGACGCCTATGACACCTACGGCTGCAACGAGTGCGGCACGATGGCGGCCGAGTGCAGCCACAAGCGCGGCATGCACGTGTTCGAGGATGCCTTCGTGCTCGAGGTGAACGATCCAGAAACGCTCGCGCCAAGAGCACCGGGGGAAAAGGGCGTGGTCTTCATCACGACCTTGTTCAAATACGCCGCGCCGATGATCCGCTACAACATGAACGACATCACCGCGGTCGCGCCGGGTGAATGCGCCTGCGGCAGCGTTCACACCCGCATCACCAAGATTTTCGGCCGCAGCGACAACATGGTGAAGCTGCGCGGGGTCAACGTCTTCCCCGAAGCGATCGGCGCGATCGTGAGCGAAGACCGTCGCACGAACGGCGAATATGTCTGCATGCTCGAAGGCGTTGAGGCCGGCCGCGAGGACATGAGCGTCCTGGTCGAGATGCTCGACGCGAGCGTGCCAGCACAGGCGCTCGAGCGCGAGCTTGCCGAGCGGCTCAAGGAGGCGGTCGGCTTGCGATTGAAGGTCAAGGCGGTCGAGCGCGGCGGCCTTGATCATCTCACCGGGTTGTCGCAAACATCCAAGATCAAGCGTCTCATTGACAAGCGCGGGCGAGCGCCCGCGTAAGGCCATCCCATGGACAAGGTCACCAGGCTGCTCGACTGCCATTCGCATTGGGGGACCAAGCGCGGCTACCTGTTCCGCACCGAGGCCGAGCTCGCCCAGCAGGAGAAAGTCTGGAAGACCAAGGCGACGTTCTGGTCCGAGGACGAGATGGCCGATTATTTCCGGCGCAGCAATGCCCGCGTGATCCTCGATCTTTCGTTCACCAAGTTCCTGCCGATCGAGGAGATCCGCGATCACCACGACTACGCCTTCGCGTTTGGGCGCAAGCACGCGGACGTCGTGCTCGGCCATTGGCTGCAATTCGATCCGCGGCGCGCGCTGGAAGCGATCCGCGAGTTCGACCGGGCGCTGGCGGCGGGCGCCGGCTTCGTCGGGCTGTGCGTCAACGGCCAGGTGCTCGGTATCCCGGCCAGCGATGCGCGCTGGGACCCGCTCTATCACCTCTCCATCGAGGCAAGCCGGCCGATCATGATCCTGACCGGCCTCACCGGCATCGGACAGGGCCTGCCGGGCGGCAAAGGCATCGTGCTCGATCACGGCCATCCCCGTCACATCGACGAGGTGGCGGCCCGTTTTCCCGACCTGCGGATCCTGGCGGCGCGGCCGGCCTATCCGTGGCAGGACGAGATGCTGGCCGTGCTCGCCCACAAGCCCAATGTCAGCTACGAGCTGCACGGCTGGGGTCCGCGCCAGTACTCGCCGGCGCTGAAGAAGGCGATTGCCGGCCGGTTGCAGGACCGCGTCATGTTCGGCTGCGATTTCCCCGTGCTGCGCTACGAGAAGGTGATGGACGACTGGAACGCGGAGGGCTACCCGCGCGAGATCCTCGAAAAAGTCTTGTACAAGAACGCGGAAGCGTATTTCGCCGCCGGATAGATGAGGAACGCCGACATGCCGCGGGGATCATTCGTAGCTGCCGCCGTCACGCTCGCGATCCTGCACGTCGCCGGCGCGCCGGCGCACGCCCAGGAGCAAAGCTATCCGACGCGTCAGATCGAGCTGGTGGTGCCGTTCCCGGCCGGCGGCGGCGCCGACGTCAGCGCCCGCATGGTCGGCGCAGATCGCGAGCGAGAGCTTGGGCCAGCCGATCGTCATCCAGAACCGGGCCGGCGCGACCGGCGCCATCGGGTCCGAATATGTCGCGCGCGCGACGCCCGATGGATACACGCTCCTCCTGGCGACCGGCTCGACCCACGCGGTGCTGCCCGCCTATCGCACCGACCTGCCCTACGACACGGTGACGAGCTTTGCGCCGGCGACGCTGGTGGCGATCATCCCGAACATGCTGGTGGTCAACCCCAAGAAGGTGCCGGCCGCGAGCGTTGCCGAGCTGATCAAATATCTCAAGGACAATCCCGGAAAGCTCAATTTCGCCAGCAGCGGGCTCGGCGGCTCGGTCCACTTCGCGGGCGAGCTGTTCAAGCTGATGACCAAGACCGAGATGACGCACGTCCCCTATCGGGGCAGCGCTCCGGCCTTGAGCGATCTTCTGGCCGGCAACGTCGACCTCACCTTCGACAACATGCCGGTGGTCTGGCCGCAGGTGCAGCAGGGCAACCTGCGCGCGCTCGGCGTCGCCACCCGCGCGCGCACGCCGCTGGCGCCGGACGTCCCGGCGATCGCCGAGACCTTGCCCGGCTTCGAGGCGGTGTCCTGGGTCGGAATCGTCGCACCTGCCGGCACGCCGGCCGCGATCGTGGACAAGATTTCCTTGGCCTTCGGCGCCGCGGCGATGCGCCCCGAGGTCGTCAACCGGTTCAAGGAGCTCGGCAACACCGCGGCCCGCAGCACGCCCGCCGAGTTCGCGCAATTCATCCGGGACGATCGCGCCAAATGGCAGCGGGTCGCCCGCGAAGCCAATCTATCGGCGAAGTAACCGGACAGTAGTCGCCAACGAGAGGATGCCATGTTGGATCCGAAGGATCGAAGAGCGCGCGGCCTCGCCGTCTACAAGCAGATGGGCTGGGGCGAGAACACGGTGGTCAAGGAGCTCGACGAGGACTTGTGGCAGCTCACCACCGACGTGTTGTTCGGCGAGATCTGGTCGCGGCCCGGATTGAGCCTGCGCGAGCGCGAGCTGGTGACGCTCGCCACCCTGATGGCGGCGAAGGCGGACGGCATCGCCTTGCACATGCGCCATGCGCACAATCTCGGCATCACGTTCGACGAGATGAAGGAGGTGATCCTGCAGGCCACCATCTATCTCGGCATGCCGAAGGCGCTGTTTGCGATGCGCAAGTTGAAGGCCGTGATGGCGGAGAGTGCCGGCAGCACGCCCGGCGATCCGAAAAAATAGCCAATGGGGGAGCACGGACCATGAAGGTTGGACTGGTTGGATTGGGCCGTATGGGCCGCGCCATTCACGCGCGGCTGGCCGCAAGCGGCTTCGAGGTGATCGGCTGGGATCGCGACGGCGCGGCCACGAAGGGCGCCGCCGAGCGTGGACTGCGCGTCGCCGAGCATCCGCGCGCGGTGGCGACAGCGGCCGACGTGGTGATCTCGATCATCACCGAGGACAACGGCGTGCGGCAGCTGTTCCGCGGCGAGAACGGATTCCTGCAAGCGGATGTCACCGGCAAGCTGTTCATCGAGATGAGCACGCTGCAGCCGATGACCGGTCGCGAGCTGGCGCCGCTGGTCGAGGCCGCCGGCGCCCGCCTGATCGAGGCGCCGGTGCTGGGATCGATCCCGACCGTGCGCGAAGGCAGGCTGCTCGCGCTCGCGGGCGGCCACGCCGAGGACGTGGAGCGGGCGCGCCCCGTGCTCGACAAGCTCACCCGCAAGATCGTCCATATGGGACCGAACGGCGCCGGCTATGCGATGAAGCTCGCGGTCAATCTCGGGCTCGCGGCCTATATCCAGGGGATCGCGGAATCGCTCGCGCTCGGCCAGCGCGAAGGGTTGACGCTCGAGCGGATGCTCGACGTGCTGAGCGAAGCGCCGACCGCCAATGCGTGGCTGGCGAGCAAGAAGGGGCTGCTGCTCGGCGGCGAGGCCGACATCACCCTCGATCTCAAGACCTTGCGCAAGGACATCACCTCGGTGGTGGCGACCGGCGCGATCGCGGGCGCCGGCCTGCCGCTGTCCGCCGGCATGCTGGCGGCGCTCTCGGCCGCGGTCGCCCACGGCTGGGGCGACAAGGATATCGGCGAGCTGCCGCGCTTCTTCCGCGAGCATATGGGCCAGCGCTTCGATTGATCCGAGTGAGTAGGGTGGGCATGGCGCGCGCGATTTTGCCCACGCGTGCATGCCGCCAGGCGCGCGCCCACAGCCCGTCGAAGACGGGCGTAAACGCCCTGATGACCCGCCCTACGACGGCGGTGAGCTCTTCCGGTCGCGGGTGCCGCCAAAGGCACGACGCAAGGCCGAACAGCCGCCGCTCGAGGTCGCCGGCGTCGAGCAGCGCGACCGCGAGCAGCACCGCGCCGGTGACGATGTCGTGGGCGAACGGCGGCACCCCGATCGCCGTGAGACCGGAGCGCAGCACGGCCAGCACCAGCACGCCGCCGGCGATGCCGATCGGCGTGCCCTTGCCGCCCGACAGCGACACGCCGCCGATGATCGCCGCCGCGGCGGCCGGCACCAGCGTGTCGGCGAGCGCCACCGGCGAAGCGGCAGCGAGGCTGTAGCTGAGCAACGATCCGGCCAGCGCGGTGAGCATGCCGGAGACGACGAACACCCCGATCAGGATGCGATCGACGCCGACGCCGGCGACCAGCGCGGCGCGCCGGTCGCTGCCGACCGCGACGACGTCGCGGCCGATACGGGTCCAGGCCATCAGCACGGCGGCGATCACGAACGCGCCGATCGCCACGCCGTTGCGCAACGAAAAAACCCCGAGCACCGGATGGTTGACCAGCATGGCCACGTCCATCCGATCATAGCCGATGGTGGCGTTCCCGGTCAGCACGTAGGTCAGCCCGCCGAGCGTCAGCAAACCTCCGAGCGTGACGCCCACCGAGCTCAAGCCCAGCCACACCATGATGCCGCCCTGAACGAGGCCGGCAACGCAGCCGGCGAGGATGGCGATGGCGACGCCGAGCGCCGGCACGTCGGTGCCGGTCATCACCGCCAGGCAGCCGGCGAGGCTCAGCATCCCGCCCACCGACAAATCGAACTCGCGGACAATCATCGAGAGACCAAGTGCCAATGCAACCGGCCCGATGGTGGCGAACTGCTGCAGCACGCTGAACGCCGTGGCGACGTTCCAGAACCGGCCTTGACCGAAATCCACCAGCGCGAGCACCGCGACGATCGCGGCGAGCAGCACGAACGGGCGCACCGAAGGGGCTGACAGCCAGCGCAGCATCGGTTCAGCGCTCCTCGCCCAAGGTCTGCAGCATGATGACGGCCAGCACGATGATGCCGATGGTGAGGTATTGCCACTGGGTGCTGAAGCCGTTCAGCAGCAGCAGCCCCTCCACGACCGCGATGATGAAGGCGCCGGCGAGCGTGCGCAGCGCCGAGCCCTCCCCGCCGGCGATCGCGGTGCCGCCGACCAGGACCGCGCTGATGGCGTGATAGTCGTAGCCCAGCCCGTGCTCCATGTCGCCGGAGGCATAGCGCGCCGCCATCAGCACCGCCGAGAAGGCCGTGCACAGGCCGGCGAACACATAGGCGCCGGTGACGGTTCGCCAGGTGGCGATGCCGACCGCCTCGGCGGCGCGCAGATTGCTGCCGACCATGTAGATATTCCGGCCGAAGCGAGTGAACGACAGGATCAGCTGGCCGACCACGACGGTGAGCAGGAAGGCGGCGAGCGACTTCGGAACCGGTCCGAAGTTGCCCTTGAGCACGTCGGCCTCCGAGCCCGAGGGATAGATGCCGCGGCCGCCGGTGATGAGCGTGACGAAGCCGAGGATCAACGCCAGCGCCGCCATGCTGACGATGATCGGATTGGCACGGAAATAGCCGACGATGAAGCCTTGCGCGCCGGTGAGCGCCGCGCTGAAGGCGAACGCCGCCAACAGGGCGCCGTAGAGCCCGAGCGGCAACGCGACCATGAACACGATGGTGGTGGCGCCGAGCGTCGCGCCGAGCGCGAACGACATGATGTTGCCGGAGAGCGTGATGAAGGTCATGCCGATGGCGACGCAGCCGATGAACGACATGGTGGTGAGCAGCGAGATCACGCTCACGGTCGACAGGAACCCGGGCGTGCGCAGCGCGAACCAGACGAGCGCGGCGAGCGCGAGCAGGCGGATCGCGAGCAGCGCGCGCTTGCGCCGGGTCGGCGGCAGCCAGCGGCGGCGCCCGGGCGTTGCTGAGTGGGTGGTCACGGACATCAGCTTGCCGCGGCGGTCTCGATCGGGTGGGTGATGTCGGAGACGATGCGGTGCATGGCGACGTCGTCCCGCGCATAGCAACCGACCTGGCGGCCGCGATACATCGTGATGACGACGTCGCCCAGGCCGACGATCTCCTCGAGATCGCTCGACGTCATCACCAGCGCATGCCCCTGCGCGCAGAATTCGCGCATGATGCGATAGATATCGGCGCGCGCGCCGACGTCGATCCCGCGCGTCGGCTCGTTCATGACCAGCACGCCGGGCTCGCCGCGATCGACGCAGCGTCCGAAGGCGAGCTTCTGCTGATTGCCGCCGCTGAGCTCGTCCGCCAGCGACCACAGCCGCCGGCGGTCGACGCCCACCTTGTCGGCGAGCTCGCGCGCCGCCGCCCGCAGCGCGGCGCGGTTGAGGATCCCGGCGCCCGTATAGGCGCCAAGCCGGGTGGCGACCAGGTTGTCGAACACGCTCAGGCGGCGGAACACGCCCTCCTCGGCGCGGTCGCCCGAGATGAACATGATGTTGCTCCTGAGCGCGCGCGCGGCCGAGCCTGGCGTCAGCCGGCGGCCGTGCACCACGATGTGGCCGCTGGCGTCGTGCACGAGCCCCGCCAGCGCATTGATCACCTCGGCGGCGCCGGAGCCGACCTGGCCGGCGATGCAGACGATCTTGCCCTTGGGCACATTCATGCCGAAGTGCTCGACGCGGCCCGGCACGCACAGATCCTCGACCACCAGCGCGGCCTCGCCGTCGGCGCGCGGCGGCTCGGGGTACATCTCGACGAAGCTTCGCCCCAGCATCATCTCGATCAGCGTCGTGCGGTCGAGGCCGGTGACCGGCCGCGTGCCGACCAGCTCGCCGTTGCGCAGCACGGTCACGGTGTCGCAGATGCGGAAGACTTCCGCCAGCCGGTGGGTGATGTAGATCACCGACTTGCCTTCGCGCCGCAGCGCCAGCAGCGCGGCGAAGATGCGGTCGATCTCGACGTCGGACAGCGTCGCGGTCGGCTCGTCGAGGATGAGCACGCGCGCATCGCGCGTGAGCATGCGGGCAATCTCGACCAGCTGGCGCTCACCCATGGTGAGGCGGCCGACCGGCGTTTCGAGCGCGATGTGGCCGGCCCCGAGCAGCGTGAGCGCCGTGCGCGCCAGCCGGCGCAGCCTGGCGCGCTTGTGCAGGAACGGCACCTGCAACGAGCCGAGCCAGACATTGTCCTCGACCGAAAGGTCGGGGCACAGGCTCAGCTCCTGGGCGACCAGCGCGATGCCGAGCTCCTGGGCATGACGCGGCGTCGTGATCGCATGCGGCTCGTCCGCGACCGTCACGCTGCCGCCGTCCGGCCGGTAGACGCCGGTCAGGACCTTGACCAGCGTGCTCTTGCCGGCGCCGTTCTCGCCGCAGATCGCGCGCACCTCGCCGGCCGAGACCTGGAGCGAGACCTGCTTGAGCGCCGTGATGGCGCCGAAGCTCTTGGAGAGATTCCGGACACCGAGGACCGAGGCCATCGGCGTGCCTACCGCAGTCCGGTCTGTTGGACCAATGGGTAGATGTGGGTCTTGAACCAGCGCATGTCGTCGATGTAGCGCGGCCAGTTGAGCAGCGTGCCGTCGAGGCCCATCTTGTGCATCGTCAAGAGACCATCGACGATCTGCTCCTTGCTGCCGACCAGCGGGTAGCCGCCCCAGCCGGCGATGAAGTGCTTCTTCATCTCGGCCAGCACCGCGGAGGGCAGCGTCTTGGCATTGGCGATCATGGTGTCGACCAGGTTGGTCACCGCCTCCCAGTCGCCCTTGCTGGTTCACGTATTCGTCGAAATAGTCCTTGGCCTCCTGCTCGGTCTCGCCCTGCACCACATAGGCGTAGCTCCAGACCTGGATCTCGCGGCCGTATTCCTTGCGGGCGAGCTCGCGGTAGGAGTCGACCTTCGCCTTGCAGTCGTCGAAGTCGTGCGAGCCGAACACCACATAGACCATGTCGCAATATTTGGCGGCGAAGTGCTGGCCCTTGTCGGAGCCGCCTGCGTTCATCACCGCCGGGAACGGCCGCTGGATCGGCTTCGGCTGCAGGTAGCCTTTCTTGATCTGGTAGAAACGGCCCTCGTAGTCGAACTCCTCTTCGGCGGTCCACAGCCGTTTCATGATTTCCAGCCATTCGCGGCCGCATTCGTAGCGGTCGTCGTGCTCCAGCAGCGGCGCGCCGAACATCTCGATCTCCGGCCGGTGCCAGCCGGTGACCAGATTGAGCGCGAAGCGGCCGTTGGTGATGTGGTCGATCGTGGTGGCCTGCTTGGCCGCCATCATCGGGTGGATGGTCGGCACGTGCGAGGTAGCGAAAATGCCGGAATACCTGGTCGAGGCGCCGATCCCGGCCGCCCAGGAGAAGCATTCGAAGCCCGGGCCGTTGAAATTGGTGACGCCGCCGAAGCCGCGCCAGCGGCCGATCGGCACCAGCGCCTCGAACTCCATTTCTTCCGAGATCCGGGCGAGCTCGAGCGTATTCGGCCAGTTGATCTCCAGCACCCGGTCGATGGTCGAGATCGCGCAGCCGCGGTCTAGATTGGTTCCAAACGTGCCGAGCTTGAGCTTGCGGTCGTTGAACACCGGGTTGGTCTTGCGGCGCAGCTCCTCCGACTTCGCCTCTGGAGTCATCGGATTTTCCCCCTGTACGCGTGGATCGAAGCTTACGAATGCAACGGCGCTATGGCAATCGGCGCGACGTAGCGAATAGCGAGTAGCGAATAGCGAGTAGACCGCGTAATATTCGCCATTCGCTATTCGCTACTCGCCGCTTGGAGGTTGAATCGTGGCAGAGCTCGTTGGTGCGTTCGGGGTCCCGCATACGCCGGTGTTTCCGTGGTTCGTCAAGCGCGATGGCCCGCAGTGCGAGACCGCGCAGCTGTTCGCGTCCTTGACCGAGAACCTCGCGGCGCTGCGTCCGGACCTGATCGTGATGTTCGACACCGATCACCTGAACACGTTCTTTCTGGACAACCTGCCGATCTTCGCGGTGGGCGTGACCGAACGCTTCAAGGGTCCCAACGACGAGCCGCGCGAGGTGCCCGACTACACGATCAAGTCGCTGCCGGACTTCGGCGCGCATGTGCGGCGTCTGGGCATCGAGGCGGGTTTCGACCTGGCGCTGGTGCAGGAATTCACGGTCGACCACTCGGTCGTGGTGCCGCTGCATTTCATGACCCCGCAGATGCAGATCCCGGTGGTGCCGATCTTCATCAACGGGCACATCCCGCCGCTGCCGAAGGCAGAGCGCTGCTTCGAGCTCGGGCGGGTGGTCAAGCGCGCGATCGAGACCTTCCCGCAGCCGCTGCGGGTGGTGACCATGGGCAGCGGCAGCTTCTCGCTCGACGTGTGGGGCCCGCGCATCGCGCCCGGCCGCTCCGACGGCGTGCCCGATCCCGACTGGGCCAAGCGCGTGTGCGAATATCTCGAGCAGGCCAAGGTCCGCCCGCTGATCGACGAGGCGACCGAAGACCAGATGCTCAAGGCCGGCAATGTCGGCGGCGAGCTGCTCAACTGGATCGCCATGCTGGGGACGATCGGCGAGCGCAAGCCGGTCTTCGTCAAGCCGCAGATGCAGAACGGTCATGCCTATGCCGTGTGGCGATGGAGCTGAACATGTCGGTCTTTGCCGTCAACTATCTCTGCCGTGAGCTCCTGCGCGACCACAAGTTCCGCGCGGCGATGAAATCCGATCCGGCCGCGGCGCTCGCGGCCTGCGATCTGACGAAAGCGGAGCGCGACGCGCTGCTCGCCGGCGACGTGGCGGCGCTCTATCGGATGGGGGCGAACTCCTTCCTGATGGGCTATCTCTGCCGGTTCGAGGTCTGCGGCCTCACGCTCGACGTCTACAACAGCCGCATCCGCTCGGCCGCGCCGCAGGGGCATTGATCGGGTAACGTACGCGTGTGCCGCGGGCATCCACCTCTCCGCTTGCCACCGAACTCGGGTTTACCCGAGTTCGGTCACTCGTTCTTGAGTGGCCGAAGTCGGATACATCCGACTTCGGCTGAGAGGTCGCCGCGCTCAGCGCGGCGGGTGAGGGGGACTCCGCGAGCTGAATTTATCGAGAGCCCCCTCACCCCATCCCTCTCCCCGTGAAGAACGGGGAGAGGGAGCGCACCGAGTGTGTTGCGCCGCTGTTGGCTTACTCGCCGAGTCAATACGAGCACGCCTGCGCGTGCTTGGCGAGGTTGGCCTTGGTGATGGTCTCGGTCGGCAGGAAGGTGATCTTCTCCGGCTTCTTGCCCTCGAAGTGATCCTTCACCCGCGCGGCAGCGAGCTTGCCCTCCTCGACCGGAAGCATCAGCAGGGTCGCCGCCTGCTTGCCGGCCTCGAGGTTCTTGACGCCGGGCGCCTGGCAATTGCCGCCGACCACGATGAGGTTGCCGGACGCGGTGCCGACCTTCACGCCGGCCGCCTCCGCCGCCTGGATGGCCGCGTTGGCGACCACGTCGTTCATGCCGTAGAAGCCGTCGAGCCCGCCCTGGGCGGCGAACCGCGCCAGCAGCTGGCCGGCGGCGCGCTCGCCGATCGCCGGATTCCACTTCACGTCCTCGGTCACCACCACCTCCATGCCGGGGTGCTTGGCGACCGCCTCGCGGAAGGACTTCTCCCGCAGCGGGGCTTTGCCCTCGGCCATGGAGCCGGCGAGGATCGCGATCTTGGCCTTGCTGCGGCCGGACTCCTTCTGCGCCTTCACCATGGCTTCGCCGATCAGCCGGCCGAAGGTGTTGTCGTCATAGCCCACATGGGTGAGATACAGATCCTGCGCATTGGCCTCGTTGCCGACCATGGGCGCGACCACCAGCACCACCGGGATGCCGGCATTCTTGACCCGCGTGAGCACCGGGATGATGGCGCGCTGGCTGATGATCTGGACCACCAGCAGGTCGAACTTCTGCGCGATCGCGTCGTCGATCTGCTGCGCCTGCAGGGCCGGATCGAACGGGCTCGAATAGACCGTGACCTTGATGCCGTAGCCGGTGGCGGTGGTCTGGAAGCTCCCGCTCAAGGCGCCGAGATATTTGTCCTGCGTGGGCCCCATGAACACCGCGACCCGCTTGCCGTCCGCGGCCGCGCGCGTCTCTTGCGTGCCCGCGGAGATGCCGCCGACCAGCGTCGCTGCGCCTAACAGGATCCGAAACATCGACTTCATTTTCTCCTCCCTTTTCCCTTCGCGCGTTGGCGAATTCTTGATCTTTGGCCACGTTGGGCGTTGACCCATGTGTACCATAAGCTGGACCCATGTGTATCATATGCTGGAAATGGCCGGCGGGAGAAGCCCTGAACGCGACTGTCCTCTACAGTCAGCCGCACGCACGATCGAAAGAGCAATCCCCATGCCGCAGTCGCCCCCTCCCCGCGAGCACGACCGTTTTCCCTATTCGGCCATCGTCGATCGCGCACCGTTGCGCTGGCCGCACGGCGCCCGCGTCGCCGTCTGGGTGATCCCGAACATCGAGCATTTCCTGTTCGACCGGCCTTCGACGCCGATCACCCACGCCACCATGCGGCTCGTCCCCGACGTGCTGAACTATTCCTGGCGCGACTACGGCGTGCGCGTCGGCATCTGGCGGCTGATGGAGGTGATGCAGAAGCACGGCTTCAAGGGCACGGTCGCGCTCAACTCCGACGTCTGCCGGCACTATCCGCGCATCATCGAGGAGGGCAACAAGCTCGGCTGGGAATGGATGGGCCACGGCACCACCAATTCGATCCTTCTTGACCAGCAGTCGGAGGACGAGGAACGCGCGCTGATCCGCGAGGTGGTCGAGACCATCGCGGCGGCGACCGGCGCGCGCCCGCGCGGCTGGCTGAGCCCGGCGCTGAGCGAGACCCACCGCACCCTCGACCTGCTCGCCGAGGCCGGCATCGAATATGTCGGCAACTGGGTCAACGACGAGCAGCCCTATCCGATGCGGGTGAAGACCGGCACGATGATCTCGATGCCCTATTCGGCCGAGATCAACGACATCCCGGCCATGCTCGAGCATCACCAGAGCGCAGAAGGGTTCGGGCGGATGATCCGCGACCAGTTCGACGTCTTGTACGAGGACGGCGCCAAGACCGGCCGGGTGATGTCGATCTGCCTGCACCCGTTCCTGATCGGCCACCCGCATCGCAGCCAAGTATCTCGACCAGGCGCTCGCCCACATCCGCGCGCGGCAGGAGGTGTGGGTGGCGACCGGCGGCGAGATCGTGGAGTATTACAAGCGGAATTGCCTCAAGAACTGAGGTGTGCCGTTACGCGATCGTTGCACTCAAAGTCTTGCAGCCATCTCTGCGAGCTTCGCGATCGTGTTCATGTTGCGCGCCGTACCGGTCTTGGCGGCGGGGATTCTCAATTTGGAGGTGCCTATCCCGGCGACGTAATGGACATAGATCTCACGTGCGCCAAGATGCATGTCCTCGTCCTTCACCCCGGTCGCATGAGCCAAGGCGTCGGATGGCGGCGCTTCATCGAGGAAGATTGCGACGGTACGGTTGGGAGCGGCCTTTGGAAACGGGTTTGCCTTCAGAACGGCCGCCATTTCAGACGCCGTGCGCACCACAACGCCCACCGGCTTCCTGGCATAAGCAAGAAGGCGTGCCTCCAGCTCGGACTTCACTTTCCTTGGAGATGCTTTGCTTTCAAAGACCACGTTGCCGCTCGCGATGTAGGTCTGGACCTGGGCGAACCCGGCATCGCAGCACATGGCCTTCAGGTCAGCCATGGAAAGCTTGCCCGATCCCCCGACGTTTACTGCGCGCAGCAGCGCAATGTATTTTGCCATCTCGAAATTCTATCGAGCGCGACCCGCAACTTTGAAGTTGTCTCACCCACGACACTTCACTGGACTTGGGGCCTGACAGAGAGTTCGACAAGCATCCAAGAACCCCAGCCAACAGCCTTAACTCAAAACGCCGGATAGGCCTCGTTGCGGCCCAGCCCGAACTCCATCCGCCCGAAGTTCTCCGCCGGCACGTCCCAGTTCATCACCACGTGCGAGGAAATAGCGTGCACGTCGCGCCAGGCGCGCTGCACCGGATTGTCGTCGAGCAGGCCGCTGGAGCCGCTGAGCTTGATCAGCGCATCCATCGCGTTGCGCAGCGTCTTCATCGCGAAGGTGAAGTCGCGCCGGATGAGAATGCGGTTCTCCATGGTCATGCCGGCGTAGTTTCCTCGCGCCGTCGCCAGGCAGCGGCGTGCCAGGAGCTCGGCCGCATCGACCTGCGCCGAGATGTCGGCGACCGCGATCTGCACCGGCACGTGCTGGGCGATGGCGAGCTGCGTATAGGTGAGATAGCGCTGACGCGTCCATTGCACGAAATCCGCGTAGCCGCCGCGGGCGACGCCGAGCGCCGGACCGAGCAGCGCGTAGGTGTGCACCGCGATGAACGGCGTGCGGTAGATCGGGTTGCTGTTGATCTGCGATCCGGGCGAGCAGGCGTCGCGCAACGTCGAGAACGACACGCTGCGGTGCTCGGGCACGAACACGCCGTCGAGCGCCGAGGTGTTCGAGCCGGTGCCGCGCAGCCCCGCGCAATACCAGGTGTCGAGCTGCTTTACCTCGTTCACCGGCACCAGGAACAGGCGCATATCGGGATGGTGCTCACCCTCGCGGTGGACGAGCCCGCCGATCATGATCCATTGCGAGTGGCGCAGCCCGCTGCACCAGGACCACTTGCCGTCGAGGCGATAGCCGCCGGAGGCGATCGCGGCCTTGCCGGTGGGCGCCGCCGAGGTGGCGATGCAAGCATCTTTGCTTCAACTCCACACGTCGTGCTGTGCCTCATCGGGAAAATGCGACAGGATGCCGGCGTGGTCGCTCAGGTAGTTCAGGCACCAGGCCGACGAGCCGCAGGTCGACTTCCCGAGCTCGATCGCGACGTTGAAGGCGACCTCGTGGTCGTGCTCGTAGCCGCCCCAGCGCTTGGGCATGATGGTGCGGATGAGGCCGGCGTCGATATATTCCTCGACCAATTCACGTGGAATATTCCGATCGCGCTCGCAGGCCACCGCGCGCTCGCGCAGCCGCGGCGCCAGCGCGCGGGCTCGGGCCACCAGCTCCTCGCCGGTCGGAATATTCGGCGCGGCGGATGATACGTTTTCAGCAATGCTCATGGCTGGCTCCCCGGAGACCATGCGGGCTTTGAGCTTGCGCCATCCTGCGGTGTGGAATCAAGCGCTCGCACGCGGCGCGGCAAAGCGCCGTATCGGACACGTGCATCTCGCCTCCGCCGCCGATCCACTCTATGATGCGACGATAACTCCCCCGGTCGGCGCCACGCCGCACGAAGGTACGGAATGCAGTCGACCTACTCCCCGCTGCGGACGCTGCGCGACGTCGAAGAGCTGGAAAGCGTCCCCCTCGACGCAGCGGATCTTCTCGTGGAACCTGAACGACTGGATCGCGCAGGGCTGCGCGCGCGATCCCGACAAGATCGCCATCCAGCTACGTCGCCGACGGCGATCCCGACAGCGCGCCGGTCACCGTGACGCTATCGGGAGCTGCAGCAGGCGACCGAACCAGGCGGCCAACCTGTTCCATTCGCTCGGGCGTCGGGCGGACGACACGGTGCTGTTCCTGCTGCCGAACATTCCCGAGCTGTTCGTGGTGATGCTGGGCTCGCTCGCGGCCGGCATCGCCTGCAGCGTCAACTGGATGCTCAAGCCCGAGCAACTGGGCGAGCTGATCCGATCGACCAAGGCGAAGGTCATCGTCGCGCTCGGCCCGACGCCCGGCTACGAAATCTGGGAGAACGTGCAGGCGATCCGCGGCGAGATTCCCGCATCGATGCGCATTCTCTCGGTGCCCGGACCGGGCGGTCGAGGCGCATCCCCGACAGCGATCTCGACACGCTCGCCGCCCGCCATCCGGGCGACAAGCTCGTCGTTCGAGCGCAAGATCGCGCCCGACGACGTCGCCGCCTACATCCACTCCGGCGGCACCACCGGCTCGCCCAAGCTGGTGCAAGCTGACCCACCGCGGCTTCGCCTACAAGTGCTGGGCCAATGCGGTGGTGATGGCGCACACCGCCGACGACGTCATCTTCGCCGACTATCCGATGTTCCACATCGCCGGCATCTTCGGCAGCGGCTACTTCGCGATCGCGCACGGCATGTCGATCGTGATCCCGTCGCCGCTCGGCGCGCGCGACAAGCGCTTCATCGACAACTACTGGAAGTTCGTGGAGACGTTACCGGCATCACGATCTTCTCCGGCGTGCCGACCACCTTGGCGCAATTGGCGAAGAGCAGGCCGCATGGCGAACGACTCGAGCTCGCTGCGCGACTATGCCTGCACCGGCTCGACCGCCTTCCCGGCCGAGGTCGCGCGGCAGATCGAGGCCATGATCGGCGTGCGCGTGCTTCTGACATATGGCGCCACCGAATACACCCAGAACGTCAGCGCAGGCGCCGCGCGACGGCGATCCGAAATACGGCTCGCCCGGCATCCGCCTGCCCTACACGCAGGTCAAGACCGTCGAGCTCGACGGCGACGGCCGTGTCAGCGCGCGAATGCGCGGTCGACGAGATCGGCGTGGTGGTGGTGAAGGGCCCGAGCATCACGCCCGGCTACGTCGACCCGAAATACGACGAGGGCATGTTCACGCCGCGACGGCTGGTTCAATTCCGGCGACCTCGGCCGCATCGATGCCGACGGCTATCTCTGGCTCACCGGCCGCGCCAAGGACGTCATCATTCGCGGCGGCCACAATATCGATCCGTCGGTGATCGAGGAGACGCTGCTCAAGCACCGCGAGGTGATGCTGGCGGCGGCGGTGAGCAAGCCCGACGCCTATGCGGGCGAACTGCCGATCGCCTATGTGCAGCTGGTGCGCGGGCGCCAAGGCCAGTGCCGACGAGACTGCGCGACTTCGCGGCAGCACATCCCCGAGCGCGCCGCCGCGCCCAAGGAGATCGTCATCGTCGACAAGATGCCGCTCACCGATGTGCGGAAAGCCCGCCAAGGTGGCAGCTGCGCAACGACGCCGCCCGCCGCGCCTTTCACGACGCTGCTGGCCGACGTGACGGAGGCGCCGGCGAAGCTCGTGGTCGACATGGTGGCCGATCCGCTCAAGGGCAACGCGCGCGCACATCCAGCGTCGCGACGCGGCCGACGGCAGCGCGCCGTGATATAGAGGAGCGCATTCACGAGCGGCATGAAAGCCTTTCCGGTCAGCTTACGTCGTCCAATGGATCGACCGTCCGCCACCGGGCTACAGTCTCGGCGATAGGACCGCCGACGACAAAGCGCTCTCGATCAGGAGAGGGCAAGGGAGGAAACGATGCAGTTTCGCAAGCACGCCGGCCTGCGCCGCGCTGTGGTCGGTGCATGCTCGTGTATCGCGGCCGCGCCCGGGCCTCGGCGCAGGCCGGCTATCCGCGCGGCCCCGATCCGGGTGCATCATTCCGCTCGCACCCGGCGGCGCCATCGACGTCATGGTGCGCGCGCTCGGCAAGGCGTTCGAGCAGCGCAACCCGCACGGCTTCGTGGTCGAGAGCCGGCCCGGCGCCAACACCATCATCGCGGCCAATGCCTGCAAGGGCGGCGGCGCCCGACGGCTACACGATCTGTCTGCTGTCGCGCAGCACGGTGTCGATCAATCCGGCGCTCTACAAGACGCTGTCCTACGATCCGCTGAAGGATTTCGAGCCGATCACCAACTGGCGTCTTCGCGCAGCAGGTCGCTGATCCTCAACAAGAACGTCCCGGTGAAGGACTTCAAGGAGCTGGTGGCCTATTCGAAGCAGAATCCCGACAAGCTCAACTTCGGCTCGTTCGGGGTCGGCGGCGATTCGCATCTGATCATCGAGTGGCTCAAGCACGAGACCGGCGCCAAGATCACCCACGTGCCCTACAAGGGCGCGTCCGAGGCCATGCTGGCGTTCAAGGCGGGCGACGTGCAGATGATCTAGCTGATCGTCGGCAATCTCGATCTGACGCGGCAGATCAACGACGGCGAGGTCAAGGGCCTGCTGGTGCCGGGCTGCAAGCGCAATCGCCGCTCATCCCGGACGTGCCGTCGTTCGCCGAATCCGGCCTGCCGGCCGACGAGACCGACGTACGAGACCTGGTTCGGCATGTTCGCACCGAAAGGCACGCCGGGACGATCGTCGACAAGCTCAACGCGGAGCTCAACGCGATCGTCGACGACGCCGGACTTCGCCGAGCAGTTCCTGACGTCGAAGGGCTTCACGCCGGTCGGCAACTCGCCGATGACTTCGCCAAATTCCTGTGTCGAGGACAAGCCCACCGCGAAGAAGCTGGTCGATCATCTCCGGCGTGAAGCTGGAGCGAAGTCGGAACGCGCGATCGCGACATGCTCTGAACTACGAACGGGTGATGGCCTACCGGCCGCCCGACATCGCCGTGACCTACGGCGAGCGCGACTGCATCCTCTATGCGCTCGGCATCGGCCTCGGCATGGATCCGCTCGATCCGGGCCAGCTCAAGTTCGTCTACGAGCGCGCCGGCTCGCGGCGTTTCCCACCATGGCGGCGGTGCTCGGCTGGCTGGGCGCATGACCGACCCGGCGTTCGGCATCGACGAGCGGATGGTGGTGCAGGCCGACCTCAAGGTGGTGCTGCATCGGCCGCTGCAGCCGAGGCGCCGCTCGATCAGCCGCCCGCGCATCCGGAAGTCATCGACAAGGGGCCGGGCAACGCCGCCATCATCCAGGTCACGCGCGACCTGATCGGCGCGCGACGGCACGCTGGTCGCGACCGTCGAGAGCAGCGACCATGGCGCGCAAGCACGGCGGCTTCGGCGGCAAGGTGACGGCAGTCGCCGGCGCCGCCCGCGGTCCCCGACACGCGCGCCCGACGCGGTCTGCGACCTGCCGACGCCGCCGAACCTCGCGCTGCTGTATCGCCTCAACGGCGACGAGAACCCGCTGCACGCCGATCCGCGAGCGCGCCAAGGTCGCCGGGCTTCGCGCGCCCGATCCTGCACGGCGTGGCGAGCTTCGGCGTCGCCGCGCACGCGATCCTGCGCACGCTGCGGACTACCAGCCCGAGCAGCTCGCCAGCATCGAGGCGCGGTTCTCGCGGCCGGTGTTCCCGGGCGAGACCATCCGCACCGAGATGTGGCCGGATGGCGCGCGCGTGCCGTTCCACTGCCGCGTGGTCGAGCGCGGCGAGATCGTGCTCGAGCAACGGACTCGCGACGTTGCGGACTGACCGCATGTCGTGGGACAACACCACGCTGTTCGTCCGACGACGATCCGGCCGACCGCGCCTTTCGCCAGGAGGTGCGCGACTGGATGGCCGAGAACCTGCCGGCCGAGCTCTGCAACCGGCCGGCCCGCGTCGATCCGCCCGAGCTCAAGCCGTGGCATCGCAAGCTCTACGAGCGCGGCTGGATCGCGCCGCATTGGCCGAAAGCAGCACGGCGGCATGGGCGCGACGCTCACCCAGCAGATCATCCTGTTCGAGGAGATCAGCCGGGTCGGCGCGCCCACGCCCTATCCGCACGGCTTGAGCTTCATCGGGCCGCTGATCATCGATGCCGGCACGCCGGAGCAGAAGGCGAAGCATCTGCCGCCGATTCTCACCGGCGACGTCGACCTGGTGCCAGGGCTATTCGGAAACCGGCGCGGGCTCCGACCTCGCCAGCCTGACCACGCGCGCGGAGCTCGACGGCGACAGCTTCGTCGTCAACGGCCACAAGACCTGGACCACCAACGGCCATTTCGCCGACTGGATGTTCGCGCTGGTGCGCACCGACCCGAAGGCGCAGCCGCGCCACGCCGGCATCACCATGCTGCTGATCGACCTGAAGTCGCCCGGCATCACCGTGCGGCCGATCCAGACCATCCAGGGCGACGCCGAGTTCGCCGAGGAGTTCTTCGACGAACGTGCGGGTGCCGCGCGAGAACATGCTGGGCGAGCTCAACGGCGGCTGGCGCGTCGCCAACAAGCTGCTCGGCTCCGAGCGCTTCACCACCGGCCATCCGCGCAACGCCGCGGTCTACCTCAACCAGGCGCGCCAGGTCGCCGAATCTCACCGGCGCGATCCGCGAGCCGTTCTTCTTGCACCAGCTCGCCGCGCTGGAGATCGATCTGCTCGCGTTCTCGGCCTATTACCGCCACGCCGCCAGCCTGCACGCCCACGGCAAGGCGCCGGCCTCGATGGCGCCGGTCATCAAGATCGCCGGCGGCGAACTCGGCCAGCGCGCCTCCGAGCTGCTGGTCGATGCCGCCGGGCCGTTCGGTCCGCAGGTCGACGACATGACGATCGGCAATCACGTGCGTCAACCCGGCCGCCGACATGTTCGAGATGCGCCGGGTGACGGTCGGCAGCGGCGCCGTCGAGATCCAGCGCAACATCATCGCCAAGCGCGTGCTAGGCCTGCCGAGCTGACGGAAGGGACATGCCGTGGACTTGCTGCTGAACGAACAGCAGAACATGCTGGTGGAGACGGCCGCGCGCCTGTGCGCGGACTGCGGCGGTCCGCAAGCGCTTGCGTGCACTCAATGCCGTCGAGGCCGCGATCGACAAGGACGCGTGGCGGCGAAGTGATCCTCGCAGGCTGGCTGGCGACGGCCGTCGCCGAACATCACGACGGCAGCGGACTCGGCGCCTTCGATCTCGCGCTGCTCGCCGAGCAGGCCGGCAAGCAGCTCCTGCAGGTGCCGCTGGTGGAAGCGGCGGCGGCGGCACGGACGCTGTCGATGGCCGCTGAGACGCCGAAGTCCGTGCTGGCCGAAATGCTCGACGGCGTCGGCGTGCTCGTTCCGGCCACCACCGCGTCGTTCTGGAGCTTCGGCGATCCCCCGGCTGCCGCCGCGTACGACGCTGCGGCCGGCGCGTTGAGCGCGGTGATCCCGTTCGTGCCGTTCGGCCAGTCGGCCGGCGTATTTCTGGTCGCGCTCGAGAGCCGCCCCGATCCCGTCGTCTGCGTCGTGCCGGCGGCTACGGCTGGGCTCTCGGTCACGACCAACCGCAATGTCGACGGCTCGACGTCGAGCACGCTCGTGCTCGACAACGTCGAGATTCCGCCGACGCGACCTGGTCGCAACCGGCGCCGGCTGCGCAGCGGCTCACCCGGCAACTGCAAGAGATGCTGATGCTCGGCGCCGGCGTCGAGTTGCTCGGTGTCGCGGCCGCGGCGCTCGATCTCACCCTCGACTACATCAAGCTGCGGCAGCAGTTCGGCACGCCCGATCGGCAGCTTCCAGGTGCTGCAGCACCGCGCGGTCGACGGCTTCATCGATATTGAGCTCAACCGGTCGCTCGCCTACCGGGTGCTCTCCGCATTCGACGCCGGCGAGCACGATCCGGCGATGGTGTCGGCCGTCAAGGCGCGCACCTCGCGCGCGGCGCTCGAGATCATCCGCGGCGCCCTGCAGATGCACGGCGCCATCGGATATACCGACGAGCACGACATCGGGCTCTATTACAAGCGCGCGATCGCGCTCGCCGCCCGCTACGGCAACGAGCTTCATCACACCGGCCGGTTCTCGGACCTCACGCTCGGCGAGCCGCGCGCCGCCCGGGCGCATGCAGGCGGTGCGTCGTGAGCGCGCCGTCGACATCTGCCGCGACGATACGCTGCGAGACCAACGGGCGCGGGATCGCGACCTTGCTGCTCGATCGCCCCGACAAGGGCAACTGCTACAACCAGGCCATGCTCGATGCGCTGCTCGCCGAGCTGGCGCGGCTCGCCACCGAGCCTGCGGTCCGGACGGTCGTGCTGCGCGGCGCCGGCAAGCACTTCTGCGCCGGTGCGGAGATCGGCGCTGCCGCGGCGCCGCCGGCGGAGCCCGGAAAGCCGCGCACGACGATCCCGGTCGTATGCGACACGCTCGACAAATTCTCGAAGCCGACCATCGCGCTGGTTCATGGCGCGTGTATCGGCGGCGGTCTGGCGCTGGTGTGCTGCTGCGACGTGGTGATCGCTACGGACGACGCATTCTTTTCGATGCCGGAAGTGCGGCTCGGCTTCGCGCCGGGCCCGCTCATTCCATTCTTCCTGCGTGCGATCGGTGCCCGCAGCCTGCGCCGATATCTGTTGTCGGGCGAACGGTTCAAGGCCGACGAGGCGATGCGCATCGGCCTCGTCCACGAGCTTTGCAGCGCCGAGGGCAAAGAGGAAGCAGTGTCGCGCCTGCTCGACGAAATCCTGTTGGCCGGCCCGAACGCGGCGGCGCACGCCAAGGAGCTGCTTCGCCGCCTGGAGCGGACACCGATATCGACGGAGCTCATCGCCGAGCTGCAGGCCGATTTCGATCAACGGTTCGGCTCGGACGAAGCGAACGAAGGCCGTGCGAGCTTTCGCGAAAAGCGCAAGCCCGCTTGGTTCAGAGGCGCCGTGACGATGGGAGGACCGCTGCGATGAAGCGCTTTCGGACTTTCGCCGCGTGTTGCGTGGCCGTGCTCGGGCTCGGCGGGATCGAGGCGGCCGTCGCCCAAGGCTGGCCGGCGGCGAAGCCGATCACGATGGTGGTGCCGTTTCCGCCCGGGCCCGCTCGACCTGGTGGCCCGGCTGGTCGGCGGCAAGCTCGGCGAAGCGCTCGGCCAGACCATCGTGGTCGAGAACCGCGCCGGCGCGAACGGCACGATCGGCTCGAACCTGGTCGCCCGCGCCACGCCCGACGGCTACACGCTGCTGGCCGCCACCGCCGGCACGCACGTGACCGCCGTGCATCTGATGAAGAGCCTGCCCTACGATCCGATCAAGGACTTCACGCCGCTCGCGGCCGCGGTGGAGCCGGTGACCTGCCTGGTCGTGCACGCCGCGCTGCCGGTCAACTCGGTTGCCGAGCTGATCGACTACGCCAAGCGGCGTCCGGGCGAGCTCGGCTACGGGACGTCCGGCGTCGGCTCGGTCTTCCACATGATGGGCGAGCTGTTCAACCAGACCGCCGGCGTGAAGATCAATCACGTGCCCTATCGCGGCGTGGCGGCGGCCATGCAGGACGTCGCCGGTGGCCATATTCCGATGACGTTCATCTCCGTCTCCAACGCGCTTCCGGCCGTGCAGGACGGCCGCGCGAAGATCCTCGCCGTGCTCGAGCCGGCGCGCTATTCGAAATTGCCGCAAACGCCTTCGATGTCCGAGATCATTCCGGCCTTCCGCAAGCCGTCGTCCTGGTTCGGTTTTCTCGGACCCGCCGGACTGCCGCCGCTGATCGTGACGCGCCTCAACGGCGAGATCGTGAAGGCGCTCAACGCCCCAGATGTGCGCGGCAAGCTCGAGGACAACGGCTTCGCGGTGATCGGCGGGGCGCCGGAGCGGCTCACGGCGCTCATGGCGGACGGCATCGAGCGCTACGGCGCGATCATCAAGGCCGCCGGCATCCAGCCGGAGTGAGCGCTCACGACTGACCCTGGCGCGCATCTCGGCCGTTGGCGGGAAACAACCGATATTGCTCCGGCCGCAGGCCGACGGTCTGACCGACGCGCAGGTCCTGGCTGCGCGGCGCATCGACTTCGACGACCGTCTCATTGCGCTCGTTGCCGAGCGCGATCTCGACGCGCCGGGCGGGGCCGAGCCCGTGCACCCGCTTGACGATACCCTTGAGCGGCGTCGCGTCCGCGGAGGGCACGATCGTCACCTCGTAGGGTCGCACGAACAGCCGGGCGGCGCCGTTGGGCGCGCCGCGCGGGTCGAGCCCGATCGATTGCCCGTCGAAGCGCACGTCGCCGGCCTCGATCGCCACCGGGACGACGATGGATTCGCCGATGAACTCGTGCACGAAGGCCGTTTCGGGCCGCTCGTAGATCTGTTGCGGCGTGCCGGTCTGCTCGATGCGGCCCCGATCCATCACCACCACGCGATCGGCGACCTCCAGCGCCTCCTCCTGATCGTGGGTGACGAAGACCGAGGTCACGTGGATCTCGGTATGGAGGTTGCGCAGCCAGCGCCGCAGTTCCTTGCGGACCTTGGCATCGAGCGAGCCGAACGGCTCGTCGAGCAGCAGCACGCGCGGCTCGATCGCGAGCGCGCGCGCGAGCGCGATGCGCTGGCGCTGCCCGCCGGAGAGCTGGCTCGGATAGCGATGGGCGAGCCACTCGAGCTGGACGAGATCGAGCAGCTTCTCGACGCGCGCCCGGATTTCCGCCTCGCCGAGGCGCTCCCTGCGCGGCCGCACCCGCAGGCCGAAAGCGACGTTTTCGAACACCGTCATGTGCCGGAACAGGGCATAATGCTGAAACACGAAGCCGACGTGGCGCTCGCCGACGCTGCGCGCCAGCGCGTCGCGGCCGTCGAAATAGACCTGGCCTTCATCGGGCCATTCCAGGCCCGCGATGATCCGCAGCAGGGTCGTCTTGCCGGACCCGGACGGGCCGAGCAGCGCCACCAGCTCTCCGGACTCGACCTTGAGATCGACGCCGGCCAGCGCCGCGAACGCGCCGAAGCGCTTGGTGACATTGAGGACGTCGATCTTCATCGCATTCACTCCGAGTGAGCGTATTGCTCGAGCACGACCTTGGCGATCAGCGTCACGAGCGCCAGCAAGCGCCAGCAACGAAGCGACCGCGAACGCCGCCATGAACTGGTATTCGTTGTAGAGAATCTCGATATGGAGCGGCATGGTGTTGGTCTCGCCGCGGATATGGCCGGAGACGACCGACACCGCGCCGAACTCGCCCATGGCGCGCGCGTTGCAGAGCAGCACGCCGTAGAGCAGCGCCCATTTCACGTTCGGCAACGTCACCCGCCAGAACGTCTGCAGCCCCGACGCCCCGAGCGAGATCGCGGCTTCTTCCTCTTGCGTGCCCTGCTCCTGCATGAGCGGAATGAGCTCGCGCGCGACAAAGGGAAACGTCACCAATACGGTGGCGAGGACGATGCCGGGCAAGGCGAAGAGGATCTTGATGTCGTGCGCCTGCAGGAAGGCGCCGAAGAATCCCTGGGCGCCGAACAGCAGCACGAACACCAGCCCGGAAATGACCGGACTGACGGAGAACGGCAAGTCGATGAGCGTGATCAGGAAGGTCTTGCCGGGGAATTCGAACTTGGCGATCGCCCAGGCCGCGATCACCCCGAAGGTCAGATTGAGGCCAACCGAGATCGCCGCGACCAGGAGCGTCAATCTGATCGCAGCGACGGCGTCGGGATGAGCGAGCGCGCCGAGATAAGGCCCGATGCCGCGCGCAAAGGCCTGATGAAAGACCGTCGCGAGCGGCAGGACCAGAAAAACGACCAGAAACAGCAGCGCAATCGCGATGATGATCCAGCGCACGAGGAACGGCTCGGCGCGCGCCTCGCGCGGCGGGCGGTGGGACGGTTCGCGGTGCGACGCCATCGTGCCGATGATGACGGACATCGATTGCCCCCTTACACTCGCCCGGCGCGCACTTCGGACCAGCGCTGCAGGCGATTGATCGCGAGCAGGATCACGAACGAGGCGAGCAGCATCACCACCGCGATCGCCGTTGCGTCGGCGTATTTGAACTCTTCGAGCCGGATGACGATCAACAGCGGTGCGATCTCGGAGACGTTCGGCAAATTGCCGGCGATGAAGATGACGGAGCCGTATTCGCCGACGGCGCGCGCAAATGCCAGTGCAAATCCGGTCAACAGGGCGGGAACCATGACCGGCAGGATCACCCTGGTGATGGTCTGCCAGCGGTTGGCACCCAGCGTCGCGGCCGCCTCCTCGAGCTCGGCGTCGAGATCGATGAGGACCGGCTGCACGGTCCGCACGACGAATGGCAGGCCGATGAAGACCAGCGCCACGTAGATGCCGAGCGGCGTGAACGACACCTTGATGCCCGCCAGCGCCAGCAGGCTGCCGAGCCACCCATTCTCGGCGAACAGGGTGGTCAGCGCGATACCGGCGACCGCCGTCGGCAATGCGAACGGAATATCGATGATGGCGTCGAAGACGCGCTTGAGGGGAAACTCGTAGCGCACCAGCGCCCATACGACGAGCAGCCCGAACACCAGGTTGGTCGCGGCGGCCGCCAGCGAAATGCCGAAGCTGACCTTCAGCGCATTGAGCGCGCGCCGGCTGGTCACGATCGACCAGAACTGGTCGAAGCTGAGCTCAGTGGTCTTGAGAAACAGTCCGGCGAGCGGAATGAGCACGATCAGTGCGAGCCAAGTCAGCGTCAAACCAAGCGTGATCCCGAATCCCGGGATCACGCTCGGATGACGTTTGAATTTGCGGCGAGTCACTGAGGTCGTCGTGCGACGGTCCAGATGATCGCCGATACTAGGGACAGCGAGCGTCACTGGCTATAGATCTCGTCAAAGAGGCCTTTGTCGGCGAAGTGCTTCTTCTGCGCGGTGCGCCAGCCACCGAACACGTCGTCGATGGTAAAGAGCGCCACCTGCGGGAACGCCTTTTCGTACCTTTTCGCGACGTCCGGATCGCGCGGCCGATAGTAGTGTTTCGACGCGATCTCCTGGCCCTGCTTGCCGTAGAGCAGATTGAGGTAAGCCGCGGCGGCCGCCCGTGTTCCCTTTTTGTCGACGACCTTGTCGACGACGGCGACCGGCGGCTCGGCCAGGATCGACAGCGAGGGGACGACGATCTCGAACTTGTCCTTTCCAAGCTCGTTGATGGCGAGGAAAGCCTCGTTCTCCCAGGAGATGAACACGTCCCCGACGCCGCGCTCGACGAACGTGATGGTCGATCCGCGCGCGCCGGTGTCCAGCACGGGAACGTTGGCGTAGATCGCCTTGACGAACTCCTTCGCCTTGGCCTCGCTACCCTGCTTCTTCAGCGCGTAGCCCCAGGCGGCGAGGTAGTTCCAGCGCGCCCCACCCGACGTCTTCGGATTCGGCGTGACCACCTTGATGCCCGGCTTCGCCAGATCGTCCCAATCCTTCACGTTCTTGGGATTGCCCTTGCGAACCAGGAACACGATGGTGGAGGTGTAGGGCGAAGCGTTTTGCGGCAGACGCTTCTGCCAGTCGGCGGCGAGCAAACCACGATCTGCGAGCTCATCCACGTCATAGGCGAGCGCCAGCGTCACGACGTCCGCGGCCAGCCCGTCGATGACCGAGCGCGCCTGCCGGCCGGAGCCGCCGTGCGATTGCTTGATTTCAACCGACTTGCCCGAGTCCGCTTGGAATTTGGCGGCAAAGGCCTTGTTGAATTCCGCATAGAACTCCCGCGTCGGATCATAGGACACGTTCAAGAGAGTGATGTCCGCCGCGGTCGCCGATCCGACCAGGACCAAGCTTGCGGCGATACAGGTTATCATCCGTAACATGTATATCTCCATCATCGAGACGGATTATACCGTCGATTTGAAGATGATGTTGCGCTGCGATATCCCGTATCGTCAATAAAATGCGTTTTTTATTTCGACACTAACTCGGAACGCCCATTCTAATATTTCACTATACTGTGGATGCCGCATTCCGTCTTCCCCCTTCCACGCCAGCGCCCCGCCCGCAGACCTTCCCCGACCTCGGCGCGGGACGTGCACGGCATGCAGCCGATCGAGGCATAGCCGAGCGCCGCCAGGGGATGCGCCGGTAGTCCGCTGGCGACAAAAGCCGCATCGATGTCCGCCCGTGCGATGCGCGCCAGCGGATTGAACTTCAGGCGCCGGCCGTCTGCTTCAACGATCGCAAGGGCGGAACGTTCCCCGCCCTGATAGCGCTTCCGGCCGGTGATCCAGGCGTCGAACGGCCACAGTGCCTCGTCCAAGGGCGCCACCTTGCGCAGCGCACAACATGCGTCCGGATCGGAAAACCACAGGTCGCGGTCCGGGTCGTTGCGCGCCAAGGCGCGCGGCGACGGCGCGATGCTGCGCACGTCCTTCAGGCCGAGCCTTTGCGCAATGACATCGCGATAGGCGATCGTCTCCTCGAACAGCCATCCGGTGTCGAGGAACAGCACCGGGATCGACCGGTCGACCTCGGCAAGGTGCTCGAGCAGCACCGCCGACTCGGTTCCGAACGAGGACACCGCCGCGAGCCGCCCCGGCGGCACCGCGTGGATCGCCTCGGCGATGACTTCGGCGGGTGACGCAGCCGCCAGCATGCGGTCGAGCATGAACGCCGCGCTGTGGAGAGCCTCGGCTTCGATCATCGCACGGTTTCGCTCCGGGTCACGGCGGCGACCCGGCGCACATGGTCACGTCGCGCGCGCTGCACCGCTGTGCGTGCGTCGCCGGCCGGCTGATAGAACACGCTGTAGCGCGCGAGCGCCGCGACGAAGGCCGGCGCATCGGCGTCCTTCTTGACCTCGAAGGCATCGAAGCCGGCACGCAGGAGAAACAGGAACTGATCGCGCAGCACCTCGCCGGTGGCGCGCAATTCGCCGCGAAAGCCATGGCGCTCGCGCAGCAGGCGCGCCTGGCTGTAGGCGCGGCCGTCCTTGAAGGTCGGAAACACCAGCGCGACCAGCGCGAGCCGGTCGAGATACGGCGCAAGCTCCGAGACCTTGCGGTTGTTCGGCCACAGCACGCCGATCGGCGCCGTCGCGCCGCGCAATCTCCGCGCAGTCGGCGAGAAAGCGCGCCGCCGGCACGATCACCGGGCCCGCCGTCCGGCATCGGCGCGTCGTCGAGGACGCGCACGAAGCGGTCCTCGACGATCTGCCCGTCCCTTAACGAGCGGCATAGACGCGCTCCTTGAACGGCTCGACGCCGACGCGCTTGACGGTGTCGAGAAAGATCTCGTCGGGCCGCTCGCGCAATTCGAGATAGGCCGCGACGATGTCCTCGACCACGTCGGCGACTTCCTCGTAGGGCACGGCCGGTCCGAGCAGCGCGCCGAGCTCGGCATTCTCGTCGGCGCGGCCGCCGAGCGTGATCTGGTAGATACTCCTCGCCGTTCTTCTCGACGCCGAGAAGGCCGATATGGCCGACATGGTGATGGCCGCAGGCATTGATGCAGCCGGAAATGTTGATGTGCAGCCGGCCGAGATCGCGCGCGAGGTCGAGATCGCGGAAGCGCCGCGTCAGTTCCTGCGCCACCGGGATCGAGCGCGTATTGGCGAGGCTGCAATAATCGAGGCCCGGGCAGGCGATGATGTCGGAGACGAGCCCGACATTCGGCGTCGCGACGCCGATGCGCGTCGAGCGCGCGCCACAAGCGCCGGCAGGTCGCGCTGCGCCACATGCGGCAGCACGAGGTTCTGCTCGTGCCCGACGCGGATTTCGCCGAACGAATAGCGGTCGGCGAGATCGGCGATCGCGTCCATCTGCTCGGCGGTGGCGTCGCCGGGCGGCGCGCCCTCCGGCTTGAGCGACAGCGTCACGATGGCGTAGCCGGGCACCTTGTGGTTGGACGACCGAATTGTCGAACCAGGCGTCGAAGCGGCGATCGGTCGCGCGCGCGCTTGCTCAGCTCGGGCGGATTGTCGTCGAGCGGCTCGTAGTCCGGATAGCGGAAGCGCGCGGCGATATCGGCGATCGACCGCCGGATCGAGCGCCAGCGCGCCGTCCTTGATCGGCTGCCATTCCGCCTCGACCTCCTCGGCGAAGTTCTCGGCGCCGAGCTCGTGCACCAGGATCTTGATGCGCGCCTTGTAGATGTTGTCGCGCCGTCCGTACTGATTGTAGACGCGCAGGATCGCCTCGACATAGCTCAGCAGATCGCGCTTGTGCAGGAACGGCTTGATGGTCTTGCCGACGAACGGCGTGCGGCCGAGCCCGCCGCCGACGATCACCTCGAAGCCGATCTCGCCGGCGCCGTTGCGGTGCAGCCGCAGGCCGATGTCGTGCACCCGGACCGCGGCGCGGTCGTGCGCCGCCGCCGTCATCGCGATCTTGAACTTGCGCGGCAGGAACGAGAATTCCGGATGCAGGGTCGAATGCTGGCGCAGGATCTCCGCCCAGATGCGCGGGTCCTCGATCTCGTCGGGCGCGACGCCGGCCCATTGGTCGGTCGTGATGTTGCGCACGCAATTGCCGCTGGTCTGCATGCCGTGCAGGCCGGCGCGCGCGAGGTCGGCCATCGCGTCGGGCAGTTCGTCGAGCTTGATCCAGTTGAACTGGATGTTCTGCCGCGTGGTGAAATGGCCGTAGTTGCGGTCGTAGCGGCGCGCGACATGCGCCAGCATGCGCATCTGATCCGACGACAGCGTGCCGTAGGGAATGGCGATCCGCAGCATGTAGGCATGCAGCTGCAGATAGACGCCGTTCATCAGCCGCAGCGGCTTGAACTCGTCCTCGGTCAGCTCGCCGGACAGCCGCCGCGCCACCTGGTCGCGGAACTCGGACGACGCGCTCGGCGACCAGCGTGCGGTCGAAATCGTCGTAAAGGTACATGCGTCGCTCAGATTCCGAAGCTTGCCGGCAGATCGAAGGTCGGACCCGCAGGCGGATGCCTCGCGCAGATTGCCGGGCCGCACCGTCCCGTCCTCGTCGAGACGCACCGGCGCCACATAGGCGCCGACCGCGCCGACGTCGTCGGCGATGCCGCGCCGCGAGCAGCTCGCCCGCGGCCGGCGCCGTGCGTCACCACCGCGGCCTCTCGAGCCGCGTCGTCCAGTGGCCGTCGACGCGTGCGATAGACGACGGCGCCGTCGCCCAGCCGGTTGGCGGTGACCACCACCGGGCCGGTGATTTTGAGTTTCTGCTGCAGCGGCGAGGTCATGCGGCCATCTCCTTCTCGACGAGGTGGCGATGCGCCTCCCGCCACGCGTCCGAACGCGCGACCACATCGCCGATCACGAGCAGCGCCGGGCCTTCGCCGGCCTGCGCCGCAAGCGCCGGCAAGTTCTGCGAGCCGGCCGACGACGGTCTTCGCATCGGGACGCGTGCCGCGCGCCAGCACGCGCGACCGGCGTCTGCGGATCGCGGCCGGCGCCGATCAGGCCGTCGCGCACGGCGGCGGCCGACGGCGAGCCCCATGTAGACGACGACCGTCGTCTGCGGATCGGCGAGCGGCGACCAGTCGCGTTGCGGCCGCCTCGTCGGCGCGATGCGCGGTGACGAACGAGAGCCGCGACGCCTCGTTGCGGAAGGTCAGCGGCAGTCCGGCTTCCGCCGCGCAGCCGAGCGCCGCGGTGATGCCCGGCACGACGCACGACCGGGACGCCGGCGGCGCGCAGATACTCGAGCTCCTCGCCGCCGCGTCCGAAGATGAAGGGATCGCCGCCCTTGAGCCGCACGACGTTGCGGCCGTTGCGCGCGGCCTCGACCAGGCGGCGATTGATCTCGTCCTGGCCGATGCCGGGCTGGCCGCGCCGCTTGCCGACGAAGACGCGCTCGGCGTCGCGGCGCGCGCGGTCGAGAATCTCCGGCGCGACGAGCTCGTCGTAGAAGATCGACGTCGGCGGCCTGCAGCGCCTGCAGCGCCCGCAAGCGTCAGCAGATCGGGATCGCCCGGACCGGCGCCGACCAGATACACGATGCCGGCGCTTGTGCTGCGGATGGCGCGTGCTCTCGATCGCGCGCAGCAAGCGCGGCCTCGGCTTCGCGCCAGCGGCCGGCGAGCGCGGCGCGCCGATCGGACCGTCGATGACGCGCTCCCAGAAGCGCCGCAGCGACTGCGATGCGTGGCGCGCGCTCGCGAACCGTTCGCGATAGCGGCCCATCAGGGCGGCGAGATCGCCGATGCGCGCCGGCAGCGAGCGCTTCGATCCGTTCGCGCAGGCGGCGCGCCAGCACCGGCGAGGCGCCGCCGGTGCCGATCGCGACCACGACATCGCCGCGATCGATCATGGCCGGGAAGATGAAGGTCGAAAGGTCCGGCCGGTCGACGACGTTGACCGGCATGTTGCCGGCGCGCGCCGCGCGCGGCGACCTCTTGCATCGAGCGCGCCGCCGGCCGCGGCGACCACGGCGATGAATTCGGAGAAATCCGCCTGCAGCGGATCGGCGAAGGAAAGCTCGAGGCGACCCGGCGGCGCGCTCGGCGAGCAGCACTTCCTCGGCCACGTCCGCATCGGTCCGAGTACCAGCGCACGTCGGCGCCCGCCGAGCGCAGGAGCCGCAGCTTGTTCATCGCCGGCGGCCCGGAGCCGATCAGCGCGACGGTGCCGCGGCGAAGATCGAGAAAGACCGGCAGGAAACGCATCGGGACAATTCTCCGGTTGACGAGAATTATTTTCTATATAGAACTGATTACAGCGCTGCAAACAGAAGAATATTCTACTACATGAGAAGTCCCGACTTGGAACGCATCAACTCGAAATCAGCAAAGAATGAGACACTTCTTTCCTTGACTGATGACCACCCGGCGGTGCCCACCGGGCGCCTCCCGCCGGCGGGCGCGCCGTCGCTCCGAACCCGAACGCGGAGTGACAGAGATGGACCGGCTCGACGAGCTCGAAGCGCAGAGCATCTTCATCTTCCGCGAAGCCTTCGCGCGCCTGAAGCGGCTCGCGCTGCTGTGGTCGCTCGGCAAGGATTCCAACGTGATGATCTGGCTCGCGCGCAAGGCGTTCTTCGGCCGCGTGCCGTTCCCGGTCATGCATGTCGATACCGGCAAGAAGTTTCCGCGAGATGTACGCTTCCGCGACCGCTACGCGGTGGAGTGGGACCTCAACCTCGTGGTCGAGCCTTGTCCGCCGATCGATGCGGTCGATCCGACGCTGCCGCCCGCGGCGCGCTCCGCCGCGCGCAAGACCGAAGGATTGAAGCTCGCGCTCGCCAAGCACGGCTTCGACGGCCTGATTGCCGGCATTCGCCGCGACGAGGAGCCGACGCGCGCCAAGGAACGCGTGTTCTCGCCGCGTGGGCTCGAAGGCGGCTGGGACGTCCGCGACCAGCCGCCCGAATTCTGGGATCACTTCAACGCGTCGCCGCCGCCCGGCGCGCATCTGCGCATCCATCCGATCCTGCATTGGACCGAGGCCGATATCTGGGCCTACACGCGCCGCGAGGGCATTCCGATCATCCCGCTCTATCTCGCCCGCGACGGCAAGCGCTATCGCTCGCTGGGCGATGCCGACATCACCTCTCCGGTCGCATCGCAGGCGAGCACGATCGACGAGATCATCGCCGAGCTCGACGCCACCAAAGTGCCCGAACGTTCCGGCCGCGCCATGGACCACGAAACCGAAGACGCGTTCGAGCGCCTGCGCGTGTCCGGATATCTGTAATCACCCGCTCTTGCGTACCTCACGAAAGTGCAATGAACATCCTCGTCACCGACCAGCACACTCCCCGTCATCCCTGGCTTCCGGCGATCACGCGTCCGCTCGTGCGCATCGTCATCGTCGGCCATGTCGACCACGGCAAATCGACGCTGATCGGCCGGCTGCTGCATGAGACCGGAAGCCTGCCGGACGGCAAGCTCGAGAGCTCGCGCGGTCAGCGCGCGCCGGGGCATGCCGTTCGAATGGTCGTTCCTGCTCGACGCGCTGCAGACCGAGCGCGACCAGGGCATCACGCTCGACACCAGCCAGATCCGCTTCCGCACGCCGACGCGCGACGTGGTGCTGATCGATGCGCCCGGCCATGCCGATTTCCTGCGCAACATGATCACCGGCGCCGCGCAGGCCGACGCCGCGCTGCTCATCGTCGATGCCACCGAGGGCGTGCGCGACCAGACGCGCCGCCACGGCTACCTGCTGCATCTGCTCGGCGATCAGGCAGGTCGCCGTGGTCATCAACAAGATGGACCGTGTCGACTTCGATCAGCAGCGATTCCGCGATATCGAGGACGAAATCTCCACGCATCTGATCAATCTCGGGCTCATCCCGACCGCCGTCATCCCGATTTCGGCCCGCCATGGCGATGGCGTCGCGCGGCGCACCGAGTTCGATCGCCTGGTACGCAGGGCCGACCGTGCTCGAAGCGCTCGACGGCTTCTCGCCCGCCCGGCAGGCGAACGAGCTGGCGCTGCGGCTTCCGGTGCAGGCGGTCTACAAGTTCGACGATCGGCGCATCATTGCGGGCCGGGTCGAGACCGGCCGCATTGCGGTCGGCGACGAGATCGTCGCCATGCCGTCCGGCAAGAGCGCGCGGGTCAAGAGCATCGAAGCCTGGCCGGTTCCCGACGAAGCGCGGCCGCCGCGCCAGGCCGGCGCCGGACAATCGGTCGGCGTCACGCTCGACCGGGAAATCTTCGTCGACCGCGGCGACGTCATCTCCGCGGCGGCCGCCCGCCCCAAGGCGGTCCATCGTCTGCGGGCGCGCGTTTTTTGGCTGCACGATGAGCCGCTCGCGGTGGGCGCCAACGTCCATGTGCGCATCGGCACCGCCGAAGCGAAAGGCACCATCACGGCGATCGAGAATGCGGTCGATCCCGGACACCTTTCGGCGACCGCGTCGCCCGCGGTCGCGCAAAACCATGTCGGCGAGATCGACATCGCGCTGTTCCGGCTGCTCGCGGTCGACCCATATGCGCTGAACCCGCGCACCGGCCGCGTCGTGCTGGAGCTCGGCGGCCGCATCGCCGGCGGCGGGCTCGTGCTGTCCGTGGACGTCGAGGAGACGCACCGCCCGCGCCAGGCCGATATCGTTCCGGTCAAATCGGCGGTTTCGGCCGAGGAGCGCGCGGCGCGCGGCGGTCATCTGCGGCGCGATCATCTGGCTCACCGGATTGCCGGGCTCCGGCAAGTCGACGCTCGCGCGCGCCATCGAGCGGCGCCTGTTCGATCGCGGCGGCACGCCGGTCCTGCTCGACGGCGATACGCTGCGCGCCGGCCTCAATGCCGATCTCGGCTTCACGCCGGCCGACCGCTCCGAGAACGTGCGGCGGCTGGCGGAGGTCGCGGCCCATCTCGCCAGGAACGGTCTCATCGCCATCGTCGCCGCCGTTTCGCCCTCGGCAGCGGGCCGCGCGCAGGCGCGCCGGATCGGGGGCAAGCGGTTCTATGAAGTTTACGTCGCCACCCCGGCCGAGATGTGCGAGGCCCGCGACCCCAAAGGCCACTATCAACAGGCCCGCGCCGGCCGGATCGCCGGCTTCACCGGCGTCGGCGCCGCCTACGAGCCGCCGAGCGCACCCGATCTCGAGATCGACACCGAACGGTTCGACGTCGACGCCGGCTCGCGCCGGATCGAGCATCTGCTCGAGACCGCGGGCGTGCTGTGGAGCGGCGAGCAGCCGACCGGCGGCGATTTCGTGATCTGATAGCTCTGCACTGTGCGAGACAGCGCCGCCCCTGGCCCGCTCGGCCGCATTCCATTCTCACGATGTCAAACAGCCCGAGACAACGCTCCGCTGGCTCGCCGAAAGCTACGCGCTGGCGCCGCGGTGTCTCACTTCGTCTTTGTCCTTTGTCTTGTCTTTGTCTCTTGCTCCCCCGGTCCTTCCTTCCCTTTCCCTTCCTGCCTTCCCTTCGCAATTCCATTTCCCCCCGAACGAGGGGGAGCGGAGCGCCGAGACGGCGCGCCGGCGCTTGCGAGGCACCGGCTGGGCGTGCCGTAGCGCGTGAACGCTATGACGCGGCACGCCCGGGGCGCTTGCGAGGCGCCCCGCGCCCCCTTGCGATCGGGGACGCGCGCCTCTCGGCGCTCTGCCGTGGCGTTTTCTGGCTCGGGCCCGCGCTTCCTGGTCCCGGAATTTCCTCCGGGGCAGTACAGCGAGCTCCTCGCGGCCAGGTTTTTGGTCCCTGGCGGGCGGGTTCCTCGAGCCATCCGAGCCGGCGGTTACGAATTGCCTGCCGCGGACGCCACTCCCGGCTCCGCCTTCAGAACGTCTCCGGAGACGCCCCTCGTGAGCCGGGATGTGCGATATATACAGCGTCTGACAATACAGTCAAGGTTTAGTTGCGAAATTATTTATTGGGGCTGTAGGGCGGGTCAGGCGTCTCGCCGTAACCGTCACCGACGACCTCTCCGCCTTCCAGCTTCCCGCCGGCTCGACCGCACAGATTGCGGTCTACACCGAGCACTGGCGCCCGGTCGCTGCCATCCGCCGTATCCTGTTGCGGATGAAGAGCTGGATGAACTACGTTGGGCTGTGAACTGAGCGGCGCATCAATGGACTGAAAACGACCAACCCTGGAGGCAACGATGAGCATTTTCGGCAACATCATGTCGGCGATTTTCGGATCCGGAGCGGCAGCAGGCGCGGCAAAGCCCGCCGCCGCGGGAGGAGCGCCGGCGGCAGGTGCGACGGCCGGCAAGCCGATGACGCGCGCCGAAGTCGACGCCATGATCGAGAAGATCGCCGACGAGCAGGACGAGGACTTGAACTGGGAGGAGTCGATCGTCGATCTCATGAAGCTGCTCAAGCTCGACAGCAGCCTGACCGCCCGCAAGCAGCTGGCGCAGGAGCTCGGCTACAAGGGCGCGCTCGACGGCTCCGCGGCAATGAATGTCTGGCTGCACGCGCAGGTGATGACCAAGCTTGCCGAGAGCGGCGGCAAGGTGCCGGACAGCCTGAAGAAATAGGCTACGCTTCGGGTCGAGCGCCGTGCCGGCCCGCATGACGCGGACCGGCACACGCTCCAGGGTGCGCGCGCGAGCGCGGAACGCGTGCCACCATGCGGACCCTCCGCACGCGCGTCACAGCTGCGTGGCGCTGAACGTGTCGCAGCTCTCCAGCGTTCCCGACTTCAGCCCGGTCATGAACCAGCGCGTGCGCTGCTGCGACGAGCCGTGGGTGAAGGCGTCGGGCACGACGTAGCCCTGGCTCTGCCGCTGCAGCCGGTCGTCGCCGATCGCCGACGCGGTCTGCATCGCGGCCTCGACGTCGCCGGGTTCGATGAATTGCCAGTCTTTCTGCGAATGATGCGCCCACATTCCGGCGAGACAGTCGGCCTGCAGCTCCACCCGCACCTGCAGGTGATTGGCCTCGACCTTGTCCATGCCCCGCTGCATCTGCTGCACCTTGGGCAGGACGCCGAGCAGGTTCTGCACGTGGTGACCGACTTCGTGGGCGATCACGTAGGCTTGCGAGAACTGGCACGATTTGCTGCCGGCGTCGCAGGCGCGGAAGCGCCGCTCGAGATCCGCGAAGAACGAGGTGTCGAGATAGACCTTGCGGTCGCTCGGGCAGTAGAACGGCCCCATTGCGGATTGCGCGAAGCCGCAGGCCGAGCGCGTGGCGTCCGAGAACATGACCAGGGTCGGCGGCTCGTAGGCGTGGCCGTATTGCGCGAGGATCTTCTTCCATTGCACTTCCGAGCTGCCGAGCACCGCGGAGACCAACTGACCCATCTGGTCGCTGGGGGCGCCGGCGCTCGCCGGGCCGCCGCGTTCCGCTGCGGGAGGCGGCTGTTGGGTACGGCTGAGCTATCGGCGCCTTGGATCAGGATGCGCGGGTCGATCCCGAGCGCCCAGCCGATCAGGCCGAGCACCACAATGGTGCCGATGCCGATACCGCCGCCGCGGCCGCCCGGCATGCGGAAGCCGCCGCCTTGACCCCGCCGATCTTCGACCCTGTCACTGCGCGGCAGTTCATCGAGACGCATGATCCGGTCTCCTCTGGCGGGCGACCCGAAGCCTTGCATCCTCCCCCATGCGCGAAGCGTGCAGGCAAGGGCGAGCGCAGTTCTCCCCCGACCCTCGCGCGACCAGACTTAAGACTAACCTAAAACGGGCGATCCAAACAGATCAATCGGACCGAAGTCCAATATGGGACTTACCGAGTTACCGTCGCCGAGCGGGCGCTGGTGTCGGGCAGTGCACCGAAGAGATCACGTGCGATCAGCGCGCGTTGGTTGCGCCGGTGATCGGGTGGCCGATGCCGAGCGGCACCGCGTCGATCAGCACGAAGGCCACCCGCGCCCGCTTGTCGCTGCGGTTGGCCCAGGCGTGATTGGTGCCGCGCTGGACCATGACGTCGCCGGCCTTGAGCTTCACGGTCGAACCGTCCATGTCCATCTCGATCTCGCCCTCGAGCACGATCACGTAATCGATCGTCTCGGTGCGGTGCATGCGCGGCTCGTTGCCGGGCGGAAAATCGATGACGGCGAAGCGGGTTCCGTTCGCGGGCGGCGCGGTGCCGATGATGCGCGCGCCCAGGTCCTCGACGTTCTCGCCGATCGCAATGTCGGCCGGCGTCCGATCGGTCGACCAGATCAAGGTCGAGACCGCGCCGGCGCCGGGATATTTCGCGTTGGTGGCCGGTCCCTGCATGATGACCTTGGCGACGTTGTTTGCGTCGTGGCCGGTCACATAGCGGGGAATCGGCGGATAGTTCGGCTTGTCACTCACGATTTGCGTCCTCCCGGCTCTCAATCGAGCTTCGCACCGACCGCCTTGACCAGCGCGCCCCAGTGCTTCGAATTGTCCTGGATCAGCTTGGCGAATTGCGCCGGCGTGAGGTCGAGGCGCTCGAAGCTGTTGGTGCGGAAGAATTCGCGCGATTGCGGCAGCTCCAGAACCTTGGCGACATCGGCGTGAATCTTCGCCACCAGATCGGGCGCCATGTTGGCCGGGCCGAACAGCGCGAACCAGGCGGTGGTCGAGAAGCCCGGCACGCCGGCCTCGGCGACGGTCGGAAGATCGGGCCGCAGCACCGCCCGCCTCTCACCGGCCGCCGCGAGGATCCGCGCCTTGCCGGTCTTCTCGTGCGCCTCGATGCTGCTGAGATTGAGCAGCAGCATGGAGACGTCGCCCGGCCAGCAATGCGGTCGTCGCGGGCGCCGCGCCGCGATAAGGAATGTGCACGATGTCGGTGCCGGTCCTCTGCTTGAAGTCCTCCATGCTCAGATGCGCATAGGTGCCGATGCCGTAGGAGCCGTAGTTCAGGCTGCCGGGCTTTGCCTTCGCGAGCGCGATCAGCTCCGGCACGCTCTGCACGGGGCAGCGACGGATTGATCACCAGCACCGGCGTGATCCGGCACAGCACGATGATGGGCGTGAGATCCTTGAGCGGATCGTAGGGAAGCTTGCTGAACAGATGCGGATTGGCGGTGACCGTGGAGTCGGGCGCGACCAGGAGCGTCAATCCGTCGGCGGGCGACCGCGCCACCGCCTGCGCTCCGACCGCGTAGTTGCCGCCCGGACGGTTGTCGACGACGACCGACTGACCCCATGACTCGGTCAAGCGCTGGGCCACGATCCGCGCCATGGTGTCGGTCACGCCGCCGGCGGGCACCGGGACGATGAGCTTGACGGTCCCGCTCGGAAAGGTTTGCGCGAGCGCCGCATCGCCCGCGAGCGCAAGCAGCGCCAGCAACCCGGCGAATAGCGCGGGACGGGCGCGGGTCGTGCTACTCAACATGACGCTTCCTCTTGGTGGATTTTGTTTGTCGATCACGAACCTCAACCGCCGCCCAGATGCTCCTTGAAAAAGTCGACCGTGAGCGCCAGCGCCCGATCGGCTTCGGGCTTCGAATAGGTCCTGCCGCCGTGACGGGCGAAGGCGTGGTCGGCGCCGGGATATTTGTGGATCGTGACCAGCGGATTGGGCGAGAGCCTGCGCTCGAGCAGATCGTTGACCTCGGCCTGCACCCAGCGGTCCTTCATCGCCATGTGCAGCACGAACGGCCGGTGCAGGTTCTTCGCCTCGCGGATGCGGTGCTCGATATAGGTGCCGTAATAGGCGACCGCGCAGTCGATGTCGGTGCGGCAGCACATCAGGTAGCAGAGCTTGCCGCCCAGACAGTAGCCGACCGCCCCGACCTTACGGTTGCACTCCGGCAGTTGCTCGAGGAAATGCCAGGTGTCCTCCATATCGCGCACGCCGAGGTCGTAGTCGAAGTCGTAGTAGAGGTCGAACGCCTTGTTGACGTGCTCGGGATTGTGGTCGCTGAGCTCGACACCCGGCTCCTGGCGCCAGAACAGGTCCGGCACCAGGCAGACGAAGCCGGCCTCGGCGAATTCCTGCGCATGGCGGCGCATGGTGTCGTTGACGCCCCAGATCTCCATGATGGCGATGATCGCGCCGGCCGGCGTCTTGTCCGGATAGGCGATGTAGGCACCCATCTCGCCGTCGCGCAGCTTCACCCGGATAGTTCTGCGTCCTCATGCGAGCGTCCCGGTTTTCCTGGTGGCGGCGGCCGGCAGCCTGAGCAGCGCGCGCGCGTTACCTTCGAAGATGCGCGCCTGCTCGGCCTTGGAGATGTCGAGCGCCTCGACCGCCCGGATGGTGTCGCGGATCAGCGCCCGGCCCTGCTCGCAGTCGAACGGCGCGTCGGTCGCGAACAGCGTGCGCGCCGTCCCGAAGAAGGCGTGGCCGCAGCGCGTCGGCGCGATCTCGCCGTTGAGCGCGGTGTCGGCATAGAGCATCTTGTAATAGTCGATCGGCCGCCGCTTGAGGCCCGCCTCCTCGGCCGCCGGATTGCGCTCCGGCGTGCCGAAGAAAATCTGCCGGAAGCCGAGCCCGATCTTGCCGGAGAAATACGGGATCATGCCGCCCATGTGGTGGGTGATGATCTTGAGTGTCGGAAGCTCGTCGAAGCATCCCCGAATAGATCAGCCGGGTCATGCAGGCGGTGGTCTCGTAAGGCCAGCCGAAGCTGAACCAGATCTCGTTCTCCGATGTCTGCTCGCTCGCATAGTCGGGGAAATTCGGCCCGCGCATGGGATGCACCCAGACCGGCAGATCGTGCGCCGCCATGCGGGCGAAGATCGGCCGGAATTCCGGGCGCGCTCAGCGGCTTGCCGGCGACGTTGGTGAAGAGCTGGATGCCACGCGCGCCGAGCGTCTGCACCGCGCGGTCGATCTCGGCGAGCGAGGCCTCGACATTGTTCATCGGCAGCGCCGCGATGAACGCGGGAAAGCGGTCGGGATGCCGGCGGCAGAGCCCGGCCAGCTCGTCGTTGGCGAGGCGCGCCAGCTCCGGCGTCTGGTCGGGCGATGCGATCAGCTCGAGCGGCGGATTGGCGAGCGAGAGCACCTGCTGCAGGTCGCCGAACTCGTCGAGCAAGGCGAGCCGCGCCTCGACGTCAACCAAGGTCTTGAGCCGCGGAAAGGCGGTGACCGCCACGTGACCCGGAATGAGATCGGCCAGGCGATCGAGATACGCCTTGGGCATGAAGTGATTGAAGACGTCGATGATCATGAACCGGACGAACGATGGAGGGCCTATGGGCGGCGAAAGGAAAGCAAATAATCTCCGGCATGGCTAGGCCGCGCGACAACGTGGGACGAGCCGCCGTCACCACAGATTGCGTTGCCGAGCACTATTTTCCCTTCGTCAGCGGCTTTACGACCTCGCGGGCGCACTCGATGAACAGCTGCGCTACCGGGCTGAGCGTCCGGTTCTTCAAGGTCATGATCCCGACCGGCCAAGGTGGAATCGGCAGGTCGACCGGAAGCACCTTGAGCGGCGGAAGATTTGCGCCGAACCGTAACATAGAGGCCGGAAAAATCGCCAGGAAAGGTCCGCTCGCGAGGAGCGCACCGAATAGGAGGATCGAGCCCATCGCCACGCCTCGCGGCGGAAATTTCATACCGCTTGCACGGAACGCGTCGCCGATGAGGGAGCCGACGAGAGTGTCGGGTGGTGGAAGACACCAATGATCTTCGGCCAGTTCGGAAAACTCAACCTTGCGTCGGCGAGCCCATCTGCTTTTTGGTCCCGCCACGACAATAATACGGTCGTGAAACAAGATTTCCGCATGAATGTCGTCCTCAATCGACGACGCGATACGCCCGACGATGAGATCGGCATTTCGTTGGCGCAATTCGCGGTATTGCTGCGCGATCGTCAACACTGGCGTCACATGAATGGAGGTTCCCGGATATTTCTGGCGCAGCCGGCCGAACACCGTCGGGACCAGACCCGCAATGCTGGCATCATTCCCGCCGACCCTGATGTCGCCGACCGTCGGATCGGCCTGGAACTCGATCTTCTTCACCGCCTGACGCAGGTCATCGAACACGGCCGCTCCGCCCTCGAGCAAGGTTCGGCCGTACGCGGTCGGCTCGACGCCCTGGCGGTTACGATCGAGCAGACGCACGCCGATGGCATGTTCCAGGTCCGCGATCGCTCTGGAAATGGCAGGCTGTGTGGTGTTCAGGAGCGCCGCCGCCTTGCCCATGCTGCCGGCCTGCACCACGCTCATCAGAACATGCAGGTCGTGCAGCTTGATTCGCCGTCCAATGCGATCGCTCAACTGCATCTCGGCCCCCCATCGCCATTACGGTATGACACCATCAAAGAATAGCATTATGTGCATATGACAGCACCCGCTATCGTCGCCGCCAAGGCTCGCACCAACCCGGCGCCAAGACCTCCATCTCGCGGCCGGAGCCCATCACCGGATTCGGAGGGCAACATGATGAAGCTTCCGCGCCGTCAATTTCTGCAGCTGGCAGCCAGCGCTGCGGCGCTTCCGGCCGGCTCTCGCATGGCGACGGCGCAAACCTATCCCGCGCGGCCGGTGCGTATCATGGTCGGCACTGCCACAGGCAGCGCGCCCGACATCGTCGCGCGGCTCCTGGGACAATGGCTCTCGGAGCGGCTAAGCCAGCCATTCGTCATCGAAAACCGGCCGGGCGCCGGCACCAACATTGCCACCGAGGTGGTGGTGCGCTCGGCGCCCGACGGCTATACGCTCCTCCTGGTCAGCACCGCCGAACGCGATCAATGCGACGCTCTACGACAAGCTCAATTTCAACTTCATTCGCGATATTGAGCCCGTCGCGTCCATCATGCACGCGCCCGATGTCATGGTGGTGCATCCATCGGTTCCGGCCAAGACGCGTTCCCGAGTTTATCGCCTACGCCAAGGCCAATGCAGGCAAACTCAACATGGCGTCGCCCGGCAACGGGAGCGGGCCCCATTTGTCCGGCGAGTTGTTCAAGATGATGGCAGGCATCGACATGGTTCATGTGCCCTATCGTGGCGGGGGACCAGCGATGACCGACCTGATCGGCGGACAGGTGCAGGTCACGTTCGTCGCGCCGATCTTGGCGATCGAGCACATCAGGACCGGTAAAGTACGCGCTCTTGCTGTCACCACCGCGACCCGCTCGAAGGTGTTGCCGGACGTGCCGACCGTGGCCGAGTTCTTGCCGGGTTATGAGTTTGTCGGTTGGTGGGGCATCGGAGCGCCAAAGGAGACGCCCTTAGAGATTGTCGAACAAACTCAACAAGGAGATCAACGCCACCCTCGCCGATCCCAAGATGAAGGCGCGCTTTGCCGAGATGGGCGGCACGATTCTTCTGGTACGCCGGCAGACTTCGGCAAGCTCATTGCCGATGAAACCGAGAAGAGGGGCAAGGTCGTCAAGTTCTCGGGCGCGAAGCCGGACTGATGCGAGAATCCCGCCTGGACACTCCAAAGCCGATGATGCGAGCGCTGAGACGGACAATCCGAGCTTGATCACACCGGATGCCGGGTCCGCGAATGCAGAAAATTCCCGTTCTGATCGTCGGTGGTGGTCCGGTCGGGCTCGCCCTCGCGGGCGAGCTCGGCTGGCGCGGCATTGCCTGCACGCTGATCGAGCAGGGCGACGGCACCATCGTCACGCCGAAGATGAACGAGGTGAATATCCGCACCATGGAGTTCTGCCGGCGCTGGGGCATCGCCGACGCCGTGCACGCCTGCCCGTTCCCGCCGGACTATCCGCTCGACGTCGCGTTCGTGACCAGCCTCTCGGGCTATGAGCTCGGCCGCATGCCGCGCCCGCCGCGCATGAGCGAGGAGCCGGAGCCCCATAGCCCGATGCGGCTGCAGGTGTGCTCGCAGATGTGGTTCGATCCGATCCTGCAGCGCTTCGCCCGCACTTTTCCGCACGTCAGCTTGCGCTACCGGACACGGCTCGAATCCTTCGAGGCGTCCGAAAGCGGCGTGACCGCGGAGATCGTCGATCTCGAGAGCGGCCGGCGCGAGCGCATCGAGGCCGACTATCTGGTGGCGTGCGACGGCGCCAACAGCATGGTGCGCCGTGCGCTCGGCATCGGGCTCGACGGCAAGACGCTCGGGCATCCGGTGCATCTCTACTTCCGCGCGCCGGATCTCCTGGAGAGCTGCGGCCGCAAGCCCACGACCTTCTTCGTCACCGTCGATCGTGACGGCGCGTGGTCGAACGTGCGCATCATCGATCCCGCGAATGCGATGTGGCGCCTCATGGTGCTCGATAGCGGCGGCAGCTTGACGCCCGAGACGGTCGACCGGGAAGGCTATCTGCGCCGCGCGCTCGGCCGTCCGCTTCGAGGTCGAATGGCTCGGCACCAGCGTCTGGACGCGGCGCAGCGTGGTCGCCGAACGCTATTCGAACGGTCGCGTCTTCCTCGCGGGCGACGCCGTCCATCAATTGTCGCCGACCGGCGCGCTCGGGCATGAACACCGGCATCGCCGACGCAGTCGATCTCGGCTGGAAGCTCGCGGCGGTGCTGAGCGGATGGGGCGGCGACGGCCTGCTGTCGTCCTACGACGCCGAGCGGCGACCGATCGGCACCAGAAACGTCAGCATGACCGCCGAATTCTATGTCGAGCACGAAAAATTCGGCGATGGACTCGCGGCGATCGAGGAGGACAGCGCCCGCGGGAGCGCAGGTGCGCGAGCACGTCGGCGAAGCGCTCGTGCGCGGCGTCGGCCGGATGTTCCGCACCATCGGGCTCCAGATCGGCTACCGCTACGAGGATTCGCCGATCTGCGTGCCCGACGGCACGCCGTCCTACCCGGACGACCCGGAAGATTTCATCCCTTCGGCGCGTCCCGGTTCGCGCGCGCCGCATGTGTGGCTCGGTGATGGCCGCTCGATCCTCGACCTCTTTGGGCGCGGCTTCGTGCTGCTTCGTCTCGGCGCCGATGCGCCCGATGTTTCGGCATTCGAAGCGGCGGCAGCGGAGCGCCACGTGCCGCTCAAGACCGTCACCGTGACCGAACCGAGGCGGCGCAGCTCTACGAGCGCCGGCTGGTGCTGGTGCGGCCGGACGGACACGTGGCGTGGCGGGCCGACGACGTGCCGGCGGATGCCGCCGCGGTCATCGACAAAGTGCGCGGCTCAACAATCCGCATGCGCACGTGATGGACGCCTAGTCTGGAATTACTTCAAAGCCGACGCGCGCCAGGGTTGTCGGAAGTCAACCGGCGCGTGATCGTGCTCGGTCAGGCGCATCGCGCTACCATTGTACATGCGCGGCGATGCGGACATACTCCCGTTCAGAACACGAACAACGCTGCAGGGGAGGATAAGATGGAGCGCCTGGGCCTTGGCCGGTTGATCGCAAGAAGCTTGGCCATCGTTGCCGTGTCGGCATGCGCATCGAGCGCGAGCGCGCAGACGACCGTGCGGATCGGGCTCGCGGTCTCCAACTACGGTCCCTATGCGCCGGTCTACGTGGCCGAAGAGCTCGGCTACTACAAGGAGAACGGCGTCAAGGTCGAGATCACCGCCTATCGCGGCGGCGGCGCGGCGCAGGAGGCGCTCGCGGCCGGTGCCGCCGACATGATCAACTTCTTCCCGCCGGGCGTGGCGCTGGCGGTGAAGAAGGGCATCAAGGAAAAAATCGTCGGCATCGGATCGTCGACGCCGAACGGCTGGCACATCGTGGTGATGAGCAATTCACCGTACCAGGCTGTGAAGGACCTCGCCGGCAAGAAGATCGGCGTCACGGCGAAAGGCAGCACCACCGACTTCTTCGCGCTGTGGGCGGCCAACCGCGCCGGCGTGAAGGTCGAGACCATCCCGGTCGGCGCGCCGTCGCTGATCCCGACGCTCAAGTCGGGCCAGATCGACGCCGCCGTGCTCAACTCGCCGCTGCCGTTCCGGATGATCCTGCCGGGCGAAGGCCGCTCGCTCGTCGACCTCGGCAAGGAAATGCAGCCGACCCTGCCGGACGTGTGGGTGGCGACCCAGGCACTGATCGACGGCAACCCGACAGGCGGTCGAGGGCACGCTGCGCGCGATCTACAAGGCGACCGCCTACATGAAGAAGAACCGCGCCTACGCGATCGAGTACCTGCGCAAGTTCACCGGCGAGAAGGACGTGAAGGTCAGCGAGATGGAATTCGACATCGTGCTGAGCGGCCGGCCGACCGCGGCCAAGATCGAGCGCAAGTGGCTCGAGGCCTCGCTCGCGCTGGCGCGCCTCGGCGGCATCACCGACCTGCCGCCGATCGAGGAGATCTATACCGACCGCTTCAGCACCATGAGCGGCGAATGACGGCCGCAGGCGTCCGGCGATGGGTGCGGCGCTCGCAGGCTATCTGACCTTTGCGGCCGTCCTGTTCGGCGGCTGGGAGCTCATCGGGCGGCTCGCGCTCGTCGATCCCGACCTGCTGCCGCCGCTGTCGGAGGTGAGCGCGCTGCTCTGGCGGTTCCTGCAGGATCCGCGCTTCCTTGCCGACCTCGGCAGTCACCGCGGGCGAGGTGGCGGTCGCGTTCGTCATCGCCGCGCCGCTCGCCATCTCGACCGGATTTCTGCTCGGCGAGCGGGTGCATCTCGCCGAGGCATTCAACCCGGTGGTCCACTTCATCCTCGCCGTACCGCAGTCGATCTTCCTGCCGGTGTTCATCCTGGCGTTCGGCATCGGCTTTCTCGAGAAGGTGCTGTTCGGCATCACGCATGCCTATTTCGTGATCGTGGTGAACAGCTTCGCGGCGGTGCGCTCGGTTCCGCGCCCGCTGGTCTCGGCCGCGCGCGTGTTCGGCGCGACGCCGGCGCAAATCTATACGCGCATCTATCTGCCGGCGATGCTGCCGCTGATCCTCACGGGGCTGCGGCTCGGCATGATCTTCTGCATCATCGGCGTCCTCCTCGCCGAGATGTACGCCTCGCGCCACGGCATCGGCCGGCTGATCTTCGGCTGGGGCGAGAGCTACCAGGTGCCCGAGCTGCTGGCGGGCATCCTGCTGATCTCGGTGCTCACCGTCGCCGTCAACGAGACGATGCGGCTCGCCGAGCTGCGCGTCTCCCGCTTCTATGCCAGGACGGCCGCCGCCTGATGCCCGCGCCGATCATCGAGGTCAGCAAACTGGCCAAGGAGTTCCGCGCCGGCCGCGCGCCGGTGCAGGCGCTCGCCGATGTCTCGTTCTCGGTCGCGGAAGGACAGTTCGTCACCCTGGTCGGACCGAGCGGCTGCGGCAAGTCCACGCTGCTGCAGATCCTGGCCGGCCTGATCGGACCGACGCGCGGCGAGGTGCGCATCGACGGCAAGCCGATTTCGGCGCCCATGCCCGACAAGATCGGCATGGTGTTCCAGGACCCGACCTTGCTGCCGTGGAAGACCGCGCTCGCCAATGTGGAGTTCCCGCTCGATCTGCGCGGGGTCGCGCGCGCCGCGCGGCGCGAGCGCTGCTCCGCGCTGCTCGAGCTCGTGGGCTTGCGCGAATTCGCCGATCACTATCCGCACGAGCTGTCGGGCGGCATGCGCCAGCGGGTCGCGATCGCACGCGGCTTGGCGCAGGATCCGCGCCTGATCCTGATGGACGAGCCGTTCGCGGCGCTCGACGAGCAGACGCGCACCCGCATGGGCCACGACCTGCTCGACATCTGGGAGAAGACCGGCAAGACGGTGTTCTTCATCACCCACAGCCTGACCGAGGCGATCTATCTCTCCGACGTGGTGCTGGTGATGAGCGCGCGCCCGGGACGCATCCTCGAGACGATCGCGATCGATTTTCCGCGCCCGCGCGAGCTCGACCTCATCGGCAGCGAGAGCCTTCGGCCGCATCCGCAACCGCATCTGGCACCTGATCGCGGAGGCCGCAGACGTGATGCAAGCGCGGCGGATCAAGGTCGCTGCTCATCGCCGCCGCGGTCTCGCTGGCGCGTCGTGGGAAGCCGTGCGTCCGCTCGGCCTCGTCAACCAGATCATTCTGGCGGCGCCGAGCGCGATCGTGATGGCGGCCGCGACCGACGGCGGCGTGTTTCTCGCGTGCCTTTGCGACCACCGTGATGCGAGATCGTGCGCGGCGATCGCTCATCGCCTGGACGCTCGGCATCGCCGTCGGCGTCGTGGCCGGCAGCTCGCACACGCTGGCGGCGCGCGACCGCCCCGGTGCTGTCGTCGATCTTCGCGATCCCGCTGATCATTCTCTATCCGCTGCTGATGGCGTGGCTCGGCATCGGACCGCTGTCGAAGGTGGTGTTCGGCGTGCTCTCCGGCTTCTTTCCGATCGCGCTCAACACCATCGACGGCGTGCGCGCGATCGAGCGGCGCTACCTCGTGTTCGCGCGCTCGATCGGCGCGACGCACGGTGCAGACCTACACGCGCATCGTCTTTCCGCTGGCGCTGCCCGCGATCGTGTCGGGGCTGCGGGTCGGCACCGGCCTCGTCGTCATCGGCGTGGTGGTGACCGAGATGCTCGCCTCGCTCGGCGGCATCGGCTACGTGATCTCGTACCATCGCACGCTGTTCAACACCGGGCACGTCTATTTCGGCATCGTGCTCGCGCTGATGATGGCGGTGGCGGTCAATGTCGGGCTCACCTGGCTCGATCGCCGGGTCGGGCTCTGGCGCATCCTCGAACAGGCGGAGGCTAGGGCTGCAATGGCGGAGTGGATGGTCGGCGTCGACACCGGCGGGACCTTCACGGACCTGGTCGCGTTCGAGCCGGCTTCGGGCGAGCTGCGCACGATCAAGGTGCCGTCGGTGCCGGCCGACCCGTCGACGCGCGGTGATCAACGCGCTCGACGAGCTGTTCCGCACCGGCGTCGCGCCGGGCGAGGTCGGCTCTCTCGTGCACGGGACGACGGTCGCCACCAACGCGGTGCTCGAATCGGCCGGCGTGCGCGCCGGGCCTGCTGATCACGCGCGGCTTCCGCGCGGTCTACGAGGCGCGCGGCTGGGTGCGGCCCGATCCGACCGAGCTGCTCGACACCTTCTTCCGCAAGCCGCCGCTGCTGGTGCCGCAGTCGCGCACCGAAGAGATCCCGCAGCGCATGGACTATCAGGGCGACCGTGCTCGAGCCGCTCGACGAGCAGGCGGTGCGCGCCGCGGCGCGGCGGCTCAAGGCCAAGGGCGTCGAGGCGGTCGCGGTCTGCTACCTGTTCAGCTTCCGCAATCCCGCGCACGAGGAGCGCACCGCCGAGATCCTCGCCGAGGAGGAGCCGAGCTGGCGCATCTCGCTGTCGTCGCGCGTCCTGCCGGTGATCCGCGAATATCCGCGCCTGTCGACCACGGTGATCGACGCCTATGTCGGGCCCGATCATGGAGCGCTACCTGGTCAACCTCGACCGGCGCCTGCAAGCGAACGCGGCATCGCGCACGCCGCAGGTATTCCTGATGCAGTCGAACGGCGGCCTGATGCGCATCACCATGGGCGCGCGCTTCCCCAACCAGACCCTGATGTCGGGCCGGCGGCCGGCGTGGTCGCCGGCAGCGCGCTTGCGCGCGCCACCGGCCGGCCGCAATCTCGTGACCTTCGACATCGGCGGCACCAGCACCGACATCAGCGTGATCGCCGACGGGCGTGCCAGCGAGACCAGCGAGCGGCCGCATCGCCGGGCAGGACATCGGCACGCCGATGCTGGCGGTGCACACGCTCGGCGCCGGCGGCGGCACCATCGCCTGGATCGGCCGCGACGGATTGATGAAGGTCGGCCCGCACAGCGCCGGCGCGATGCCGGGCCCGGCCTGCTACGGCCGCGGCGGCACGGCGCCGACCGTGACCGACGCCAATCTCGTGCTCGGCGCGCTCGGCACCAACAGCGTGCTCGGCGGCCGCATGACGCTCGACCGCGACGCTCGCCGAGCAGCGCGATCATGGAGGGCGTCGCGCGGCCGCTCGGCCTCGATCTCATCACGGCCGCCGCCGGCATTCTCAAGATCGTCAACACCAACATGGCGGTCGACCTGCGGCTCGCGTTCCAGAGCCGCGGCGAGGATCCGCGCCGCTTCGCGCTGCTGGCCTTCGGCGGGGCCGGGCCGCTGCATGCCGGCCCATCTCGCGCGCGATCTCGGCATCCCCGACGTGCTCGTGCCGCCGCATCCGGGACTGACCAGCGCCATGGGCCTGCTGCAGACCGACGTGCGCCATCTCTATCTGCGCTCCGCCGTCGGGCTGCTGTCGTCCTATCCGGTGGACGAGATCAACGGCATCTTCGCCGAGCTGCGCCGCCGCGCCTTGCACGACATCGCGCGAGGAAGGGCTCGACCTCGAGCGCGCTGCCGGCTCAAGCAGCAGTTCGACCTGCGCTACCTGCACCAGGGCTACCACCTCACGGTCGACGGCCCGGACGGCGAGGTGACGCAGGCGCACAAGCGGCGCGATCAAGTCCGCCTTCGACGAGCTGCACCGGCGCACCTATGGCGCCAGCGCGCCCGAGGAGGACGCCGAGCTGGTCACGCTGCGGCTCCTGGCCGAGGTCCCGGTCCCGCATTTGCGGCTGCCGCAGATCGCGGCCGGGCGGCCGCGTCGCCGAGGCCCGCATCGGCCAGCGGCCGCTCTACGATCTCGCGCGCGGCGACTTTCGCCGACGCGCGACGTCTACGATCGCGCCCGCCTCGGCGCCGGCGATCGCATCGACGGGCCCGGCCATCGTCGAGCAGTACGATTCGACCACGGTGGTGCTCGCCGGCCAGACCCTGACGCGTCGACGATGTCGGCAATCTCATGATCACCGAGCAAGCGCGATGAAGCTCGATCCGATCACCACCGAGGTCGATCATCAGCCGCATCCGCGAGACCACGGCGGCGATGGCGCATGCGCTGTTCCACAGCGGCTATTCGCCGATCCTGCGCGAGTCGCAGGACGGCACCGCCGGCCTCATGCGACGCCGAGCGGCCGCGTCATCATGGTGGGCGGCGGGCTGCAATATCATTCGCTGCTCTACACCCGCGCGGTCGAGAGCGTGTGCGAGCGCTATCCGCGTCGCCGAGATGCGCGACGGCGACAGCTTCATCTCCAACGATCCCTACAAGGCCGGCAACTCGCACGTGCCCGACATCGTGGTGATCACGCCGATCTTTCATCGGCGGCGAGATCATCGCCTTCGGCGCCAGCGTCGCCCACAAGGCCGATGTCGGCGGTCTGGTGCCCGGATCGTCCGGCGCCGCCGCGCGCGAAATCTTCCACGACGGCGTGCTGATCCCGCCGGTGCGCTACTGGACCAAGGACGGCGTCAACCGCGAGGTCGAGGCGATCCTGCGCAACAACAGCCGGGTGCCCGGAGGTCGTGATCGGCGACCTGCGCGGCCAGGTCGGCAGCACGCGGCTCGGCGCCGAGCGGCTCGCCGCGCTGTGCGACGAGTACGGCGCCGACACGCTGCGCGCCGCCATGGCAAGCCTGCTCGAGCGCACGGCGGCGCGGGTGCGCGGCCGAGCTCGCCCGCTGGCCCGACGGCGAGCATGCCGCCGAGGCGCTGCTCGACCACGACGGCGCCGACCGCTCGAAGCCGGTGCGCATCAAGGTGACGGCGCGCAAGCGCGGCGACCGGCTCGACGCCTCGATTTCTCCGGCACCGACGCGCAGGCCAAGGGCCCGGTCAATACGCCCGGCCCGACCGCCCAGGCGGTCTCGCTGCTGGCGGTGATCGCCGCCTCCGACCCGACCATCCCGATGAATTCCGGCGTGCTCGACGCGGTCGATTTCGTCGATGCCGCCGGGCACGCTGGTCAACCCGCAATATCCCGGCGACCGTCAATCACTATTTCCCGACCTCGCACGTGGTCTACACCTGCGTGCTCGCCGCGCTCGGCAAGCTCAATCCCGCGCGCGCGGTGGCGCCCGCCGGCTTCGGCACCGGCGCGATCGCGATCGGCTACACCAAGGGCCGCGCCGGCAAGCCGACGGTGCAATACGAGCTGATGGTCACCTCGCTCGGCGGCACCAGCACGCCATGACGGAACCTCGATCGTGCTGCCGATGAACCATTTCACGCCGGGCACGCCGGTCGAGATCGTCGAGACCGAGTATCCGGTGATGGTGCGGCGCTTCGACATCTGGCGGGATTCCGCCGGGCCGGGACGCCAGCGCGGCGGCATCGGCCACGTGCGCGAATATCAGCTGCTGGTCGATTGCATCCTCACCGCGCGCACCTCGAACCATCGGCAGGGCGCCTGGGGCCTCAATGGCGGCGAAGGCCCGCCGCTCTCGCGCACGGTGATCAATCCGGACACGCCGCAGGCGGAGGAGATGGACTGCATGGAGACGCGCATGGTGCCGGCCGGCACCGTGCTCCGCCTCGAGCAGACCGGCGGCGGCGGCTATGGCGATCCGCGCGAGCGGCCGCCGAGCTGGTGCGCGGCGACATCGACAACGGCTACGTCTCGCCGGAGGCGGCGGTGAATCAAGATAGGCGGCGAATAGCAAGTAGCGAATAGCAAGCGCGGGCCTACTCGCTACTCGCTTGACGCGGCTCAAATCGTCCCGTTTGCGCGGAAGCGGGCAATGTCGTCCGCCCCGTATCCGAACTCGGAAAGAATTCGGTCGGTGTGCTCGCCATATTCGGGCGCGCCGGCGACGAGCCGGCTCGGCGTGCGGCTGAGCGTGAATGGCTGACGCCACCAGCGTGATCGGCCCGAGCGCCTGTGAACTCGACCTTCTGCGCGATGCCGAGATGCTGCACCTGCGGGTCGGCGAAGGTCTGGTCGAGCGAATAGATCGGACCGCAGGGAATTCCCGCCTCGTTCAATCGATCGATGAGCTCGCCGCCGGTCATGGTGCGGGTGACCTCCCCGATCAAGGCGTTGAGCTGGTCGCGATGGCGGCGGCGATCCTTGGGTGTGCGATAGTCGGCATGATCGGCGAGCTCCTCACGCGCGATCGCCTTGCAGAACCGCTTCCACATCACCGGCGTCGGCGCGACGTTGACGTAGCCGTCCTTGGTCTCGAACACGCCGGTCGGCACGCCGGTCGGATGGTTGTTGCCGGCCTGCCCCGGCACTTCGCCCGCCATCAGGTAGCGGGCGGCCTGGAAGTCGAGCATGAAGATCTGCGCTTGCAGCAGCGAGGTCTGCACCCATTGTCCGCGCCCGGAGCGCTCCCGCTCATGGAGCGCGACCAGGATCCCCATGGCGGCGAACACGCCCGCCGACAGATCGGCGAGCGCGGTACCGACCCGCATCGGCCCGCGGCCGGGCTCGCCGGTCACCGACATCAGCCCCGACATGCCCTGCGCGATCTGATCCACGCCGGGCCGGCTCCGATAGGGTCCGTCCTGGCCGAAGCCCGAGATGCTCGCATAGATCAGGCGCGGATTGACCGCGCTCAACGCGTCATAGTCGATGCCCAGACGCGTCTTCACGTCGGGCCGGTAATTCTCCACGATCACGTCGGCGCGCGCGACCATGCGGCGCAGCACGCTCACGCCATCGGCGCCCTTCAAGTTGAGAGTGATTCCACGCTTGTTGCGATGCAGGTTCTGGAAATCGGGCTCGTGGCGCGCGGAAAAATCCATCTGGCTCGAGCTCGCCCCCTCCTCCGGCATCTCGATCTTGATGACCTTGGCGCCCCAGTCGGCGAGCTGGCGAACGCAGGTCGGTCCGGCGCGCACGCGCGTGAGATCGAGAACCGTCAGCGTCTCGAGCGCCGTGGAAGCGGATCGTTGGGTCATCGGTCAGGCTCGGTCAGGGTTGGCGGCCGGTCGAATGCCATAAGCCCTTAAGCCCATGGGCCACGGCCGGTCAAACATCGCATGGCACCTGCGCGCATCCCCGCCGATCATTGACGGCGCGCCGGCACGCCAATACGACCAATCGAGGAGCGGCGCCTAGGGGGACCATGAGCCATACGCCAAATCGAATATTCGGGTTGGCTCTGGCATCGATCGCGCTGATCGGCCCGCTCGCCGTCCACCTCTATCTGCCCGTCATCCCGGCGATCAAGGCGGCGTTCGGCATTTCGGACGCGCTGGCGCAGCTGACCTTCAGTGCTTCGCTGTTCGGAATGGCGTTCGCCACGCTCTTCTACGGTGCCTTTGCGGACCGTTATGGGCGGCGCCCGGTGTTGCTTTCGGGTCTTTGCCTGTTTCTGATCGGGAGCGTCATCTCGGCCTTGGCGGAGAGCGTGTCCACGCTCGTGCTCGGCCGGCTCGTGCAGGCCATCGGCGCCGGCTGCGGCACCACGCTGGTGCGTACCATCGCCCGCGATGCCTATGGTGCGGAACGCCTCGTGAAGGCGATCGCCTACCTGACGATGTTCTACACGCTCGGTCCGATGGTGTCGCCGATCGTGGGCGGAATACTGATCGATACGCTCGGCTGGCGCAGCGTGTTCGGCTTTGCGTTGCTCGCCGGCGCGGTCATCACGACCGGAGCGTATTTGGCGATCCCCGAAACGCGACCGCGGGCGCTAGCCGGCGGCAGCGACGTGAGCATGTTGCGGAGCTATCTTACGCTGTTCGCGCATGTGCGGTTCACGGCCTATCGTGCTGCAGACCGGATTCAGCACGGCCACGTTCATCGTGGTGGCGACCGCCTCGTCGACGCTCATGAAGGAGCAGTTGAATCGTTCCTCCACGGAGTTCGGCTTTTATTTCCTGTTGTTTCCGGTCGGCTTCTTCTTCGGAAATTTGTTGACGGCCCGGGTGGGAAACCGGGCCGCCACCGAGACCATGGTCCTGCTCGGATCGCTGCTGTCGGTCGCGGCGGTCGCCGTTCAGTCGAGCTTGCTGCTGTCCGGCGACTTGAATCCCCTGGTCATCTTTCTACCGGGCTTCTTCATCACCATGGCCCAGGGCATTGCCCTTCCCTATGGACAGGCGGGGGCGATGGCCACGCTCCCGCAGCTGTCCGGCACGGCGGCCGGTGTCGGCGTCTTCGTCCAATTCTTCTGCGGCGCAGCCTTTGCGCAGATCTCCGGTGTGCTGGCGAGCGGCACGCCGGGCCCCATGGTGGCAACGACGGCGTTCACTGCGTGCGTGTGCTTGATCGCGGGCTGCGTGCCGTTTTTCTTGCGGGACCGGAAGCGCTGAGCGCTCGCGTAGTGCTGCCAGCCAGTGGCGTGCCCACCCCTGTGCATGGTGGACGCCCTCTCCATGCTGTAAGGTGCAAACGAGGGCGTCGGCCGGTGCCGACACGCAAACTCTCAGGGAGTCCGGAGGCGCACAATGGAAGAGCTCGATCCGAACTCTTTGTCTATGCGGGGGCCATTCTCGCTATCATCGGCTTCTTTTTCATTCATCCCTATCAGGGGGACCTCGGGCCTCTGGAAAACGCCATGATCGGCTACATCCCGGTCGGCAATTCGCACCTGCCGTATCGACATGTGCTGGTCGTTGCGACCGCCATCATCGGCTACGGGTTCTACCAGCTCGAAGTCCCCGAAGACCCCAGCCGGCGGCGCCGATAATCAGCGCGGGCGCCCGTATGGGAGCGGCGCGTCGTCGGCCGGCACGATCATCTTGCCGATCGGCCAGAGCGCCAGTCCCGCGAGCTTCAGATGCGCCCAGGCGAAGGGGATGCCGATGATGGTGATCGCAAGAACAATGGCGATGATGAGATGGCCGAGCGCCAGCCACCAGCCGGCCAGCACCAGCCATATGATGTTCCCGACCATGCCGAGCGGTCCGGTGCCGATATCCTCCTGGCCGGTATATTCGGCGCGCGACACCGCCTTCTGGCCGAACGGGAGCAGCGTATAGAGGGCGATGTTGAACGCCGCCCACGCCCAGGGCAGGCCGATGATGGTGATCGCCATGATGATTCCGGCGATCACCCAGCCGATCGCCATCCAGACGCCACCGAAGACGATCCACAGGACGTTGAGCAGGAGCGACAGGATGGACATGGGACTTCCTCGGGGTCTTTGCGAGCGGTTTCGAACAGGCCGTCATGCGATTTGCGCACGGACGTGATGTAGACACGCAAGCGCCGGTCTGCCAGCCTTCCGACGACGCAGTCGCGCGCATTGCAGAGAGGACCTCCATGAAACTTCCTCGCCGCCGGTTTCTGCATCTGGCAGGGTTTGCTGCCGTTACCGGGCTCCCTGCGGTATCGCGGACCGCCGGCGCGCAAGCCTATCCGGCGCGGCCGGTGCGCTTCGTCGTCAGCTTTCCGGCCGGCGGGCCGAACGACATCCTCGGGCGCGTGATGGCGCAATGGCTGACCGAGCGGCTCGGTCAGCCGTTCGTGGTCGAGAATCGGCCGGGCGCCTCCGGCAATACCGGCACCGAGGTGGTCGTGCGCGCGCCGGCCGACGGCTACACCCTCCTCCTGGTCGGTCCGGCGAACGCGATCAGCGCGTCGCTCTATCCGAATCTCAGCTTCGACTTCAGGCGCGACATCGCGCTGGTCGCGGGCATCACCCGCGAGCCGCTGGTCATGGTCGTGCATCCGTCGGTTCCGGCCAAGACCGTGCCGGAGTTCATCGCCTATGCGAAGGCCCATGCGGGCAAGGTCAAGATGGCCTCGACCGGCAACGGCAGCTCGCCGCACGTGACCGGCGAGCTGTTCAAGATGATGACCGGTGTCGACGTGGTGGTCGTGCACTATGCCGGCGGCGGTCCTGCGCTGCGCGCCATGATCGACGGTCAGGCGGACATGATGTTCGAGCCGATGTCGGCGGCGATCGAGCCGATCAGGACCGGCAAGCTGCGCCCGCTGGCGGTGACCACCACGGCGCGCTCGCAGGCGCTGCCCGACGTCCCGACCATGGGCGATTTCGTGCCCGGCTACGAGGCGAGCGCGGTGACCGGCATCGGCGTTCCCAAGGCGACGCCGGCCGAGATCATCGACCGGCTCAACAAGGAGATCAACGCGGCCTTCGCCGATCCCAAGATGAAGGCACGCCTCGCCGACACCGGCGGCGCCGTGCTGCCGGGCTCGCCTGCCGACTTCGAGAAGCTGATCGCGGGCGAGATCGAGAAGTGGGGCAAGGTGATCAAGTTTTCCGGCACCAAGCCGAATTGACCGAGCGTCGCGCTTAGAGCGCATCCCGATTGGGATGCGCTCCAGATTCGTTGCTTGGCATGTCCTTTTCGGAAAACCGGTTCCCACTTTTCCGGGACATGCGCTACCCGCGATAGCCGATCTTCCGCGAGATCGCCGCGGCGGTCTCGCCGACCATCGGCCGCAGCGCCTTTTCGCCGCCGATCGCTTTCGGACAGCTTTTCCGGCACGATCACGGTCACCGCCGCAACCGACGCGCGAGTTCGTGATCGCGGATCGGGAACGCGAGGCTGACGAGACCGGGATCGACGGTCGAGCGGTGGAACACGTAGCCGCGCTTGCGGTCGGCCGCGACCTGAGCGTTGAAGTCCTGCACGGCGGCGCCGGCCTGCGCGCCGCGCGGCCTTCGCGCGCAGTCTGTCGTAGACGCTGCGCAGCCGCTCCTCGTCCTGAAACGCGAGCATGATCGCGGCCGCTCGATGTCGTGTGCGCCGGCAGCCGCGCGCCGAGCTGCAGGTTGCTGACAAGCCCGACCATTGGGCAGCGCGCGCGCGAGATAGACCGCATGCCAGCCGTCGAGGATCGCGACATGCGCCGCCGCATTGCGTGCGGTCGCTGAGCGCTGCGCAGGAACGGCTGCGCGATCTCGGTGATCGGCTGCGCGTGCAGATATTCGAAAGCCGAGATCGAGCGTCTTCGAGGTCAGCCGGTAGCGCCGCGTTTCGGGATCGCGCGCAGATGAAGCCGTCGGCTTCCAGCGTGTAGACCAGCCGATAGGTCGCCGAGCGCGACAAGCCCGAAGCCCGGCCGCGAGTTCGGCCAGGGTCTTGGCCGGCTTGCTGCGCGGGAACAGCTGCAGCAGCGCAAGCCCGCGCGAGAGGCCCGGCACGATATAGCGCGGATCGATCGCGATCTGCGGCTTTCGGTGCGGTTCTCGGCTCGGCATGCTCGGCTTCAGTGCCTCCTGGCATGCGGCTTACGTGTTTTCTATATCAAACGTTGCGTTGACATGACAAACGCTGATCTCCTACCGGAGCGCGTCCGGCACACGATGAAGCGAGGATCGCGAGCATGGGACTGACTGCCGAGATGGGGCGCTTCATCGCCCGGCGTTCGCTACGACACGCTGCCGCCCGAATGCCGTCGAAGACGGTGCGGCTCGGCTTCACCGACTGCGTCGCCGTGCATGATCACCGGCTGGAACGAGCCGGTCACGCGCGATCGCCGGCGCGCGGGCTCGGCATCGTCGCACGATGGCGCCAACACGCCCGATCTCGGCGCTGCAGGCGCCGGCTCCCGAACGTCGCGCTGATCTACGGCGTCGCCGCGCACGCGCATCGACTATGACGATACCGGCCTTGCCGGTCATCCGAGCGCGATCCTCGTGCCGACGATCCTGTCGGAAGCGGCCGAGACGCGGCGCCAACGGCCGCGCGATGATCACGGCCTATGTCGCGGGCTACGAACTCTGGGCCGAGATGATGCGGCGCGACCCCGACCAGCATCACCGCAAGGGCTGGCATCCGACCGCGATGTTCGGAACCATCGCCGCCGCCGCGCGCCGTCTCCTCGCTGCGCGGCCACGATGCCGAGCATGGCAACGCGCACGATCGGCATCGCCGCCTCGCTCGCCGGCGGCATCGTCGGCAATTTCGGCTCGATGACCAAGCCCTATCAGGTCGGCCGCGCCGCGCAGTCCGGCCTGCTCGCGGCGCGTCTCGCCGAAGCCGGCCTGACCTCGACCGATACCGCGATCGAGGACGATCTCGGCTTCCTGCGCGCGATCTCGCCGAAGGGCCAGGTCGATACCACGAGCCCGCCAGCTCTCGGCAAGGACTGGGGCATCCTGCGCACCGGCATCAACATCAAGCTCTATCCGGTCTGCTACGCCGTGCATCGCGCGCTCGATGCCGTGATCGACATGCGCAGGAGCAAGCCGGTCAAGCCGGAGGATGTCGAGGCGATCGATCTCGAAATCGGCGAGACGCAGGCCGAAATCCTGCGCATCCATCGCCCGACCAACGGGCTCGATGCGAAGATCTCCGGCGAATTCGCGATGGCGTCCGCCATCGTCGCCGGCGCCTGCGGCCATGCCGAACTGACCGACGCCTTCGTGCAACCGCCCGGACGTGCAGGACCTGATCCGCAAGGTGCGCATCGTCACGATCGCCGAAAAGGACGACCATGAGCCCGCGCATTCGCCGTTCGACCGCGTGTCGCTGATGCTGCGCGACGGCCGTGATGCTGACGACCGAAGCCGGTGACGCGTCCGCGCGGACACTTCCAGCGCGGCGTCGAGACCGAGACGATGTGGGAGAAGTTCGAGGATTGCGCGAAGCCGACGCTGGGCGAGCGCGGCGCGCGCGCGCTGTTCGACGCGCTGCCAGGGTCTCGACCGCACTGACCTCGGTCGCCGATCTTCGGACTGTTTCCGCGTCTCGCCAAGTCGTGCGGTGAACGCGGCATGAGCATCGCACATGGTCTGCACGCATCTCCAGGTCGAGCGGCCCGAACCGGGCCTGATGATCGTTCGCTTCAACCGGCCGGAAGTCCACAACGCGCTCAACACCGCGACCTCCGAAGATCTCTGACAAGGTGTTCGGCAAGCTCGCCTTCACTCCGGGCGACGTGCGCTGCGTGATCCTGACCGGCGCCGGCGAGAAAGCCTTCAGCGCCGGCGGCGATCTGAAGGAACGCCAGGGCATGACCGACGAGGCCTGGCGCGCGCAGCACGCCATCATCGAGGAAGCGGCCTATTCGATCATCAACTGCGTCGGTGCCGGTGATCGCCGCGGTCAATGGCGTCGCCTTCGGCGGCGGCTGCGAGCTCGCGCTCTGCTGCGACTTCATCTACGCGGCGCGGCATGCGCGCTTCGCCCTGCCGGAAGTCACGCGCGGCATCATGCCGGGCGCCGGCGCGACGCAGAACCTGCCGCGCGCCGTCGGCGTGCGGCGCGCCAAGCAGATCATCATGAGCGGCCTGCCCTTCACCGCCGAACGAGGCTTACGAATGGGGCATGGTCAACGAGATCTGCGAGCCGGCCGAGCTGATGCCGCAAGCGTCTCGCCGCTCGCGCGCACGATCTGCGACAACGCGCCGATCTCGGTGCGGCAGATCAAGAAGGCGATCAACGTCTCGATGAACAGGCCGACCTGCACGACCGGGCTTGCCTTCGAGGTGCAATGCTACGACCGCATGATCTCGACCGAGGACCGCCACGAAGGCGTGCGCGCCTTCAACGAGAAGCGCAAGCCGCAGTTCAAGGGACGTTGATCCATGGCCATGCCGCACGCGGTCAGCCCGGCGCACGATCAGGACAACCTGATCATGGTGCCGTTCGGCGCGGATTTCCCCGAGATCAGGGAGGGCGTGCGCGCGATCTGCCGGCGTTATCCCGACAAGTATTGGCGCGATCTCGAAGATACCGACGAATACGCCGAGGAGTTCGTCGCCGAGCTCAGCAAGGCGGGCTATCTCGGCGCGCTCATCCCTGAGGACTACGGCGGCGCCGGGCTGCCGATCCGGGCCGGCTGCGTCATCCTCGAGGAAATCCACTCCACCGGCTGCAGCGCAGCGGCCTGCCACGCGCAGATGTACATGATGGGCACGCTGCTGCGCCACGGCAGCGAGGAGCAGAAGCGCCGCTACCTTCCGGGCATCGCCGACGGATCGATCCGCTTTCAGGCGTTCGGGGTGACCGAGCCGACCACCGGCTCCGACACCACCCAGATCAAGACCCACGCCAAACGGCAGGGCGATCACTACGTCGTCAACGGCCAGAAGGTCTGGACCTCGCGCGCGCACAAGTCGGACCTCATGCTGCTGCTGGTGCGCACCACGCCGGCCGGCGAGGTCAAGAAGCGGTCGGAAGGCCTGTCCGTGCTGCTGGTCGAGATGCGCGACGCCATCGGCAAGGGTCTGACCTTGCGGCGGCTCGACACCATGGTCAACCATCAGACCAACGAGGTGTTCTTCGACAACCTCGAGGTGCCGGCCGCGAACCTGATCGGCCAGCAGGACCAGGGCTTCCGCTACATCCTCGACGGAATGAACGCGGAACGGATTCTCGGTTTCCGGCAAGTCGCTCGGCGACGCGCGCTATTTCGTCGAGCGGGCGTCGAGCTATTCGAAGGAGCGCGTCGTGTTCGGCCGTCCCATCGGCCAGAACCAGGCGATCCAGTTTCCGATTGCGCGCGCCTACGCCGAGTGGAAGGCCGCCGACCTGGTGACGCGCGCGGCCGCCGCGCTGTTCGACGCCGGGAAGCCCTGCGGCGAGGAGGCGAACATGGCGAAGCTGCTCGCCTCCGAGGCCGCCTGGCATGCGGCGGAAGCCTGCATGCAGACCTTCGGCGGCTTTGCGGTTGCGCGCGAATTCGGCATCGAGCGCAAATGGCGTGAATGCCGCCTGGCGCAGATCGCGCCGATCTCGACCAACCTCATCCTGGCCTATTTGGGCCAGCACGTGCTCGGCATGCCGCGCTCGTATTGAGTGGACTGGAAGACCGACGTGAACAGCGACGTACCGGCGATCAACGCTGGCGACCCGAACGGGAGGACAATATGACTTTCTCCGCCTTGGCGCGCGGCATCGCTGTCCTGCTCCTGACCTTACTGGCGGGCGCGGCCGCGCAAGCGCAGACCTACCCGACGCGACCGGTCACGGTCGTCGTCCCCTATCCGCCCGGCGCCTCGACCGATTTCATCGCGCGGCTCATCCGCGAGCCGCTCGCCGAAGCGCTCGGCCAGTCGATCGTGATCGAGAACCGCCCCGGCGCCGGCGGCACCACCGGCACCGCCGCGGTGGCGAACGCCGCGCCCGACGGCCACACGCTGCTGGTCTCGGTGAACGCGCCGGTGACGATGAACGTCCATATGCAGAAGAACTTCCCGTTCGATCCGAGGACGGCGCTGGCGCCGGTCGTCACCGCGGCCGACGTTCTCATGACGCTCGCGGTCACCGCGTCGCTGCCGGTGAAGACCGTGCCGGAGCTGATCGATTACGCCAAGAAGAACGTCGGCAAGAAGCTGAGCTACGGCAGCGCCGGCATCGGATCGGCGCATCACATCGCCGGCGAGCTGCTCAAGCAGAAGACCGGCATCGACATGCTGCACGTGCCCTATCGCGGCGGCGGCCCGGCGATCCAGGACCTGGTGGCGGGCCACATCCCGATCAGCTTCGGGACCACGCCGGCGGTGCTGCCGCAGGCGAGCGCCGGCACCATCAGGATGCTCGCGCTGGTCGAAGCGAAACGGAGCCCGGATCTGCCCGGCGTGCCGACCGTCGACGAGACGGTTCCGGGCGTGGTGACGATGACCTGGGTCGGGCTCTTTGCACCCGCGGGCACGCCGAAGCCGATCATCGATCGTTTGAACAAGATCGTGGTCGACGCGCTCAAGCGGCCGGACATCATCGAGAGGCTCAGGCAGCAAGGCGCCACCGCGGTCGGCGGCTCGCCGGAGGAGCTCGGCGAACGGATGAAGGCCGAGATCGCGCATTGGGGACGCGTCATCCCGTCGATCGGCATCACGCCGGAATGAAGGAGCTCATCGGAGTGTCGAAGCAAGAGCTCGCAGGCCGCGCCGCGGTCGTCACCGGCTCGGGAAGGAACATCGGGCGCAGCATCGCGCTCGCGCTCGCCGAGAAGGGCGCCGCGGTCGTCGTCAACGGCTCGCAGGATAGCGATGCCGTCGACCGCGTCGTCGGCGAGATCAAGGCGGCGGGCGGCCGCGCGCTTGGCGTGATGGCGGACGTGTCGCAGGACGCGGACGCCGCCAGGCTTGATTGCCGCGTGCGCGGAGAGCTACGGCTCGGTCGACATCCTGGTCTCGAATGTCGGCATTCGGCGCTATCAGTCGTTCCTCGACATCTCGCCGGACGATTGGGACACGGTGCTGCGCACCAACCTGAGCGCGGCGTTCTATCTCGCCCGGCATGCCATCCCGCACATGCGCAAGCGCCATTGGGGCCGCATCGTTCTCATTTCCGGGTTCGACGGCTTCTGGGGACAGGTGACCCATCGCGCCCACAACATCACCTGCAAGGCCGGCTTGCACGGTCTGGCGAAGGCGCTCGCGCGCGAGTTCGGCGCCGACGGCATCACCGTCAACACGGTCGCGCCCGGCGCCATCGATACCGAGCGCGACTGGAGCCAGTATCCGCACCAGGAGAAGCAGCGGATCGAAAGCGAGATCCCCTGCCGCCGCTTCGGCGATCCGCGCGAGGTCGCGGCCGCGGTCGCCTTCCTTGCGTCGTCCGATGCCGGCTTCATCTCCGGCCAGGCGACGCATGTCAACGGCGGCCACTACATGATCTAACGTCAGGAAATCAGTAGTGCTCGGTCATCTCGTCGCCGTTTCCCGATGCGAATACGCCCGTCGTCGTGGTCGGCGGAACCGGCCGCTATGGCAGCGCGCAGATCGCCGGCATGCGCGCCGCCGGCACCAGGATCGTCGCCAATGTGGCGCCGGGCCGCGGCGGCGACCGTCATCGACGGCATTGCGATCTTCGACACGGTCGCGGACGCGGTGGCCGAGCGCGGCGCAAGCGCGGCCGTCATCTACACGCCGCCCGCAGGCGTGCGCGACGCCATCGTCGAATGCGCGGACGCCGGCATCGGCTTCGCGGTCGCGGCGGCGGAGTTCGTGCCGGTCCACGATTCGATGTTCGCACTTGCGCGGGCGCGCGCCACGCGACATGTGGGTGGTCGGTCCCAACAGCTTGGGCTTTGCGATCCCCGGCAAGATCCTGCTCGGCTCGATCCCGACCGAGTTCACCCGTCCGGGTCCGGTCGCGCTGTTCGGGCGCAGCGGCACCTTGACGTCGACCACCGCCCGGCTGCTCACCGCGCAAGGCATCGGCCAGAGCCTCGTGGCCCATATCGGCGGCGACACGCTGTGCGGCCGCAATCCGCATGAGTATCTGCAGGCCACGGCGGCCGATCCGGCGACCGAGATCATCGTCTTCCTGGGCGAGATCGGCGGCACCAAGGAATACGAGATGCTCGACCTCATCCGGTCGCTCGGCAAGCCGCTGGTGGCCGTGGTGGTCGGCCGCCACGCGCTGCCCGGCAAGCGCATGGGCCATGCCGGCGCGCTGATCGAAGGCACCCGCGGCACCGCGCAGGCCAAGCTCGACGCCTTGCGCGAGGCCGGCGCGCACATCGCCCACGACGTTCTGGCGCTGCCGCATTGCGTCAAGGAGTTGCTCGATGGAAGCTCTCGCCGATACGCCTGAGCGGGTGGCGATCCGCGACGCGGTTCGTGCGCTGTGCGACCGCTTCGGCGACGACTATTGGGCCGAGCGCGATCAGACCGCGACCTTTCCGGACGAGTTTCACAAGGCCTTCGCCGAGGCCGGCTGGCTCGGCATCGCCATGCCGGAGGAATATGGCGGCGCCGGTCTCGGCGTCACCGAAGCCTCGATCCTGATGCAGACGGTGGCCAATTCGGGCGGCACGTTTGCCGGCCTGCTCGACCATCCACATCAATATCTTCGGGCCGCACGCGATCGTGGTGCACGGCACCAAGGAGCAGAAGAGCGCGCATGTTGCCGCCGCTCATCCGCGGCGAGGTGCGCGCCTGCTTCGGCGTCACCGAGCCGGACGCCGGCCTCGACACCACGCACCTCAAGACCCGCGCGGTGCGCGACGGCGACCGCTACGTGGTGCACGGCCGCAAGGTCTGGACCAGCACCGCGCAGGTGGCGCAGAAGATCGTGCTGCTCGCCCGCACCACGCCGCTCGAGCAATGCGCGCAGCCGACCGACGGCCTCTCGCTGTTCTACACCGACCTCGACCGCAACTATGTGGAGGTCCACCGCATTCGAAAGATGGGTCGCGCGGCGGTCGATTCCAACAGCGTGTTCATCGACGGGCTGCCGATCCCGGTCGAGGATCGCATCGGCGAGGAGGGCAAGGGTTTTCGCTACATCCTCGACAGCCTCAATCCCGAGCGCATCATCAATGCGGCCGAGACCGTCGGCATCGGGCGGCGCGCGCTCGCCAAGGCCACCGCCTACGCCAAGGAGCGCGTCGTGTTCGGCCGGCCGATCGGCCAGAACCAGGCCATTCAGCATCCGCTCGCCGAAAGCTGGGCCGAGTTGCTCGCCGCCGAGCTCCTGGTGCTGCGCGCGGCGCAACTCTACGACAGCGGACAGCCGTGCGGCGCGGAAGCCAACGCCGCGAAATATTTCGGCGCCGACGCGGCGTTCCACGCCTGCGACCGCGCGGTGCGGACCCACGGCGGCATGGGCTATGCCAGCGAGTATCACGTGGAGCGCTACTTCCGCGAGGCCGTCGCCACCCGCCTGGCGCCGGTGTCGCGCGAGCTGATCCTTTGTTATCTCGCCGAGCGTGTCCTCGGCCTGCCGCGATCCTATTGAGGACGACGCCTCGCGATGATCGCGGTGCCGCGCTCATGGAATTTGCAGTGAGGGCCCGCCATGCGCCTGATCGAAGCTGACGGAAAGCAACTGCTCGCACGGCGCGGGCTCGCGGTGCCGCGCGGGCGCCTCTACGGACCGGATGAGACCGTGGAGGCCGTCGCCGGCGGCGCGGCGATCAAGGCGCAACTGCTGGCGGGCGCGCGAGGCAAGAACGGGCTTGGTGCAGCTCGCGAATGAGCATGCAGCCGGCTCGGTCGCGGCCTCGAATCGCAGCGCGCATGCAGGCCATGGGATTGCCGCCGCACATTCTGGTCGAGGAAAAGATCGCGATCGAAGCCGAATGCTACCTCGCCTGGCGGATCGACGACGTGCGGCAAGCGCCCGTCATGCTGTTCTCGACCCAAGGCGGCGTCGAGATCGAGGCGCATGCGGAGGGGCTCTCCGAATTCGTCTGGGACCCGCTGCAGTTGCTACACCCGCACCATCTCCTGCGGTTCCTGCTCGATGCCGGCGCGAGCCGCCGTGCCGTTGGGCGCGATCGCGCGCTTCGCAACCGAGCTCTACAAGCTGTTCGTCGCCGAGGATGCCGAGCTCATCGAGATCAATCCGCTCGCCATCACGGCGAACGGCCAGGTGACCGCACTCGACGCCAAGGTCGTGCTCGACGACAACGCGCGCTTCCGTCACCGGGACTGGCACGAGCTCCTGTCGGCGCGCCTGGAACGCGCCGCCATGAAACCGCTCGAGCGCCGCGCCGCCGACAACGGCCTCACCCTGGTCGATCTCGACGGCTGCGTCGCGCTGTTTGCCGGCGGCGCCGGCTTCGGCATGGCGCTGGTCGATCTGCTGGCCGACGCCGGCATGCCGGCCGCCAATTTTGCCGACGCCTCCGGCGGCGCCAGCCCGGAGGCCTTTGCGGCGATGGGCGACGTCATCCTGGAGCGGGCGGCGCGGCCGGATGTGAAGGCGATCGTGTGCTACCAGAACATGGGCGCGACCTCGCTCAAGATCGCGGTCGACGGCTTGCTCGGCGCCTGGGACCGCGCGCCGGTGAAGAAACCGCTGGTGGTCGGCTTCGCGGTCAGCGCCACGGCCGAGCGCGAGATGACCGCCGCCGAGGCGCCGCAAGCTGTGCGGCGCGCGCGGGCATCACGTCATTGCCGACATCGACGAGCTCATTCCGACCTTGCGGCGGATCATCCAGCCTTGAGATGCGCCTGCATCGGATCAGTTTCGAACATCGACCATGGGATGGGGACGAACCAGGCCAAGTCGGCGCTACCGTAGGTATTGTTCAATTCTGGATTGGAACGTCCTCGCCGAAGCGGATGACATATCCATCGGCGTCCCGCACATCCATCTCTTTCATGCCGTAGTCTTTCAGGAGAGGCGCCTGCAATATCTCGGCATTCCTTGCCGCGAGGTCATGGTACAGCCGATCGACCTGGCCGACCCATATGTAGGCATCGAAAGCGTCGTTCTTCCACTTTCGATTTCGAGCCGCCGCGACCGCCTTCCATGCGTGAGAGCTGGATTGCCACGCTATCCCGTTGGATGATGACGAAGACGGCGGGTCCTGGAAATACGGACCAATGTCGAAGCCTAGTTTGTCGCGGTAATATTCCGCAGCGCGTACCACGTCCTCGACAAGAAAGTGTGGGGCTATTCCGTTTGGTTTGGACGGCATCCGCACCACCTGAATGACATACGGCAGCGAAGCGGCTCAGAGTCAATGACGTCGGCTGATCGGCTTCCGCACCGGCGAGTGGGCGATCGGTCATTCAATACGGCGATCCGTCATGACGCGCCCAGCAGCCGCAACGTATTGCCACCGGCCACCATCTGCTGCTCCGAGGCATCGAGCCCGCAGGCCGCCAGCGCCTGCGCCAGCCGTTCCGGCATGGATTTCTCGATCGCGATCGGCCAGTCGGTGCCGGCGAGGACGTGGTCCGCGCCGAGCAGGTCGACCGCGCTGCGCACGAGCACCGGGTGCAGGCCCATGGTGTCGATATACACGTGCCGCCGGGTCAGCGCCGGAGCGTCCTTTCGCAGCCGGTGGCCGTCGCCGAAGCCGCCGGCGAGCAGCACCCCTCCGAGCGCCAGCGTCGTGACCACGACCCGCAGATTGGGCAGCTCGTCGAAGGTGCCGCTCTCGAGCAGCGCGAACAGCGCCGCCGAATTGATGGTGCTGCGGGCCAGCCGCACGCCGAGGCGTCCATGGCGTCGAAACCGATTGTGCAAGGGCGGATCGGTGACCGGATGGACGAAGACCGGCACGCCGAGCGCGGCCGCCGCGGCGAGCGTGGGACGCGCCTGCGGCGCGTCGAGCAGGAGATCCTTCTTCGCGCTCTCCAAAAAGACGCCACGCAGGCCGAGCTCACGGACGGCGCGGGTCAGCTCGCGCGCGCCGGCGTCTCCGCTATAGGCGTCGACGGTCGCCAAGGCGTAGAGGCGGCCCCGATGCTTGCCGACCAGCTCCGCCAATTGATCGTTGATGCGCTCGATGGTTCCGGGCGGGACCTCGCCGTCGGCATTCTGGATGAAGGCCGTCGGCGTGTTGATCACCCTGGCGGCGATGCCCGCGGTCTCGATCGACGACAGGAGCGCGCGCGGATCGGCAAGATTGCGATTGACCCCTTCCCAGTACTCGCGAAGCGCGGGCGGGACCGCCGCCATGGTCGTCAGCGAGAACGAGGGACCGACGTAGTGATTGTGGAAGTCGACGATCTGCAGGGGCGCCGCGCCTTTGGCATCGGCTTTCTCGGCGGGAGCCTGCGCCGACGCGGGCAGCGAGCCGCCGGCCATCGCCGCAACGCCGGCGCCGGCACCGAGCACGCCGAGGAATTCACGACGTCGCAATTCACGGCGTCGCAGTGAGGTCGTTTTCTCGGTCTTCATCGCGGTCTCCTCCCGGTCTGCGTTCAACCTCGTATTCCGGACAACGCCAAGGTCGCGAAGTATAGTGCGCGCCATGTCAAACGAAAACGTCGTCGTTCGTCACGCGAGGCTCGCCGACGCACCGGCCTTGACGGTCTACATGGCCGCTCTGCTGGCCGAGAAGCTCGATACCATCTCGCAACGGCCCGCTCCAACGGTCGAGGAGGAGTGCGAATTCATCAGGAAGATGGAAGCCCGTGAGCGCGCATTCATCCTTCTCGCTGTCGACGGGGAGGAGGTGATAGGCATGCTCGATTTCCGGGCCGGGGGCAGCGCCTCCAACCGGCATGTCGGTGGGTTCGGCATGTCGGTCGCCAACACTTGGCGCAGGCGCGGAATTGGAAGGAAGCTTGTCGAGCGCGCTATTCGAGAGGCCAAGGCGTGGCCGGACTTCTGCCGGATCGAAATCGAAGTTGCCCCCTGGAACACGGTGGCTACCCGGCTTTACGAGTTACTGGGCTTCGTCATCGAGGCGCGCAAACGCAAGGCGCTGAATTTGCGTGGCGTTCCCGAGGACGACCTGCTGATGGCGCTGGTCTGGTAGGCTCGTTCGCATTCGCGCGCAATGGCCGTCGCGCGTGCGGCGGTCAACGCGGCGTATCGGAGAGTTGCTTCGCCATCCGGTAGCTTGGGCTTCCGGTAAATCCAACGGTGGGAGCGCCTTGGTCCTCATATCCGGCCGATCGATAGAGCCGATGAGCCGTCTCGGTGCTGGTCAGCACACACCGATCGTTGCCGAGTCCAAGTGCCCTTGCCTCTAGCTGCCTCAGGAGAGCTTTGCTGATCCCTCGAAAGCGCGCGTCAGGCGACACATAGTTGAGGGTGATTTCTCCTGAAGACGTCACTGAGCCGACACCAAGGATTGCCTCGCGCTCGATCGCAACGAGCACGTGACTGTGGGCAATCCAGGACGCCACGTTCTCCGGTGTCTTGTTGGCAAGCCACTTTTCCAACGCGAACGGGTCGCCGCGATGGTCAGCGTGGCAAAGCTCGACGATTGAACGTCGCAGCACATCACACGCCTCGGCGGCGTCCTCGATGCGGGCTTCACGGATCTGCATGCGGCGACGATGCTGGACGCTCCACCGGTCCCCGAACCATTGAAGCCGAAGGTCCCGGATTTCGCCAGCGCTCATCCGGGCTACGAGCGCATCTGCCCAGAATGCGCTGTGGGCGGTGCGCGTTCAGTAGCGATCATTATAGACATCAAAAACATCTATCTTTATGTTTCAAACATGATCACGGCCGCCCAATTGCGGGCCGCCCGTGCGCTCCTCGGCATCGACCAGCGCAAGCTCGCCGAGCTCTCCGGCCTGTCGCTGCCGACCATCCAGCGCATGGAGGCGAGCGACGGCGTCGATCCGCGGCAATGTCGACTCGCTGATGAAGCTGGTCGGCGCGCTCGACGCCGCCGGCATCGAGCTGATCGGCGAGGATGCGGTCAGCGCCGGCGGCGGCCGCGGCGTGCGGCTGAAGGCAGGCGCGCACGATGACCGACGGTCGCGCTCGTGCTTGTCGTGCGCCGCCGTCGCTGCTCGCCGTCGCGGCGCTGGCCGTGGCGATCGGTCGGCTCGCGCCGCCGGGCGCGCACCATCGTCTATGGCGCTGAGCCTGGTCGTCGTCAGCTCGTTGCGCTGGTGCGCCGGCGCTGCACGCGCTGCTCACCGCCGCGGCGCCGGTCGGCGTCACGCTGCCGCTCGGCCTGCCGTGGCTCGGCGCGCATTTCCGCATCGACGCGCTGTCGGCCTTCTTCCTCGTCGTGGTCAATCTCGGCGGCGCCGCCGCGAGCCTGTTCGCGCTCGGCTACGGCCGCCACGAGCAGGCGCCGCAGCGCGTGCTGCCGTTCTATCCCGGCCTTCCTCGCCGGCATGAACCTCGTCGTGCTCGCCGACGACGCCTTCACCTTCCTGCTGTCCTGGGAGTTCATGTCGCTGTCGTCGTGGGCGCTGGTGATGGCGCATCACCGCGACCGCGACAACGCGCGCGCCGGCTACGTCTATCTGGTGATGGCGAGCTTCGGCACGCTGGCGCTGCTGCTCGCCTTCGGCCTGCTCGCCGGCCCCGACGGCGGCTATGCCTTCGCGGCGATCCGCGCCGCGCAGTCCCTCGCCGCGGCTCGCCGCGCTCGTGCTGATCCTCGCGCTCGCTCGGCGCCGGCTCGAAGGCCGGCCTCGTGCCGCTGCACGTCTGGCTGCCGCTCGCCCATCCGGCGGCGCCGAGCCACGTCTCGGCGCTGATGAGCGGCGTGATGACCAAGGTCGCGGTCTACGGCTTCGTGCGCATCGTGCTTCGACCTGCTCGGCGAGCCGGCCTGGTGGTGGAGCATGGTGGTGCTCGCGCTCGGCGGCATCACCGCCGTGATGGGCGTGCTCTATGCGCTGATGCAGCACGACCTCAAGCGGCTGCTCGCCTACCACACGGTCGAGAATATCGGCATCATCTTCATCGGGCTCGGCCTGGCGCTCGCCTTCAAGGCGCAACGGCATGGCGTGCGGCGGCGGCGCTGGCGCTGACCGCCGGCCTGTTCCACGTCTTCAACCACTCGGTGTTCAAGAGCCTGCTGTTCTTCGGCGCCGGCGCGGTGCTCACCGCGACCGGCGAGCGCGACATGGAGCATCTCGGCGGCCTGATCCATCGCATGCCGCAGACCGCCTTCGTGTTCCTCGTCGGCTGCGTCGCGATCTCGGCGCTGCCGCCGCTCAACGGCTTCGTCTCCGAATGGCTGACCTTCCAGGCGATCCTGCTCAGCCCGCAGCTGCCGTCCATGGGGCCTCAAGTTCCTCGTGCCGGCGGTCGGCGCGCTGCTGGCGCTTTCGGCGGCGCTCGCCGCCGCCTGCTTCGTCAAGGCCTTCGGCATCACCTTTCTCGGCCGCGCCGCGCACGCCGGCGGCCGAGCAGCGCGCAGGAGATCGACCGGTTCTCGCTCGCCGCCATGTTCTTCCTCGCGGCGCTCTGCCTGGTCGCCGGCATCCTGCCCGGCTTCTTCATCGACGCGCTGGCGCCGGTGGTGCAGGCGCTCGTCGGCGACCGCATGCCGGTGCAGACGCGGCGTCGACTGGCTGTCGATCGTGCCGATCGCCGAGAGCCGCAGCTCCTACAACGGCCTGCTCGTCTTCCTGTTCATGGCCGCTGTCGGGCATCGCTCGCCGCCTTCGCGATCCACCGCCTCGCCTCGCGACCGACTGCGCCGCGCGCCGGCCTGGGACTGCGGCTATCCCGATCCGAGCCCGGCGACGCAGTACACCGCGGACAGCTTCGCGCAGCCGATCCGCCGCGTGTTCGGCACCGTCGTGTTCCGCGCCCGCGAGCACGTCGACATGCCGCCGCCCGGCGACGCCCGGCCGGCGCGGCTCGACGGTGAATCTGCGCGATCTGGTCTGGGACGTGCTCTATGCGCCGATCGCCGGCGGCGTCGGCTGTCGCCGCCGACCGGCTCAACCATCTGCAGTTCCTGACCATCCGCCAGCTATCCTCAGCCTGGTCTTCGCCGCGCTCGTGCTGCTGCTGCTGGTGCTCGCGATATGGCCGTGATCCTCGATCTCGCCGTGCAGGGCGCGCAGATGCTGCTGGTGCTGCTGCTGGCGCCGCTGCTCACCGGCTTCGTGCGCAAGGTGAAGGCGCGGCTGCTGCGCCGGCAGGGGCCGCCGCTGCATCCAGCCCTATCGCGATCTCGTGCGGCTGCTGCGCAAGGAGGTGGTGCTGGCGCGACAACGCCTCCTGGCTGTTCCGCGTCATTCCCTATCTGATCTTCGCCGCGACCTGGGTGGCGGCGTCGCTGGTGCCGACCTTCGCGACCGGCCTGCTGTTCTCCTGGTCGGCCGATCTCATCGCCATCATCGCGCTGCTCGGCAGCGCGCGCTTCTTCCTGGCGCTGGCCGGGCTGGACGTCGGCACCAGCTTCGGCGGCATCGGCTCGAGCCGCGAGGTGATGATCGCGTCGCTCGCCGAGCCGGCGATGATCATGATCGTGTTCACGCTCGCGCTGATCGCCGGCTCGACCCAGCTCTCGACCATGGCCGGCTTCATGGTGTCGCCGGAGGTCGGCCTGCGGGTCTCGCTCGGCTCGCGCTCATCGCCTTGATCATGGTGGCGATCGCCGAGAACGCGCGCATTCCGGTCGACAATCCGGCGACGCATCTCGAGCTCACCATGGTGCACGAGGCCATGGTGCTCGAATATTCCGGCCGCCACCTGGCGCTGATCGAGCTCGCCGCGTCGCTCAAGCTCCTGCTCTACGTGTCGCTGATCGCCTGCCTGTTCGTGCCGTGGGGCATGGCGGCGCCGGCCGCCGGCGTCGGCGGCGCTGGCGATCGGCGTCGGCGCCTACGTGGCCAAGCTCGCGGTCGGCGGCTTCCTGCTGGCCCTGTTCGAGACCTCGATCGCCAAGATGCGCGTGTTCCGCGTGCCCGAGTTCCTCGGCGCCGCGCTTGATGCTCGGCCTGCTGGCGACGCTTCTGCTGTTCGTGTCGCGGAGCCTCTGATGCGCGGCCTGACCTTCGACATCGCCCACCTGCTCGCCGGCTCGCTGGTGCTGGTGAGCTTCCTGCAGCTCTACCAGGACCGGCTCTACGCGCTGCTCAACATCTTCGCGCTGCATGCCTTGGTGCTGGCGCTCTCGGTGGCCTGGCAGGCCTACATCCAGGACGCGCCGCATCTCTACGTCACCGCGGCGATCGCGCTCGTCTTCAAGGCGATCGTCATCCCGGTGGCGCTGCATCGCATCATCGTGCGGCTCGGCATCCATCGCGAGATCGAGAACGTGGTCGGCGTCGGCCTGACCATGCTGCTCGGCATGGGCCTGGTCGCGCTCTCGATGGTGGTGATGCTGCGGGTGACCGCCGAGGCCGATCCGCTGGCGCGCGAGGATCTCGCCTTCGCGCTCTCGGTGGTGCTGCTCGGCCTGCTGATGATGGTCACGCGCCGCAACGCCGTCAGCCAGGTGGTCGGCTTCATGTCGCTCGAGAACGGCCTGGTGCTGGCCGCGACCGGCGCCAAGGGCATGCCGCTGGTGGTCGAGATCAGCGTCGCGTTCTCGATCCTGATCGCCTTCATCGTGATCGGCATCTTCCTGTTCCGCATCCGCGAGCGCTTCGACACGGTCGACATCCAGGCGCTCGACCGCTTCCGCGGAGAGCGGCGATGATCGCTCGTTCGACGCGGTCACCGCCGTTCTGGTCATTCCCGCCGTGGCGGCGGCGCTGCTGGTGGCGCTGCCGGGCTACCGGCTGACCGCCGCGCTCAACGTGATCGCGACGCCTCGCTGACGCTGCTCGCCGCGGTCTCGCTGTTCTTCGGCCGGCCGCAGCCGGGCCCGTACCTGCTGGTCGACGACCTCAACATCGTCTTCATCGTGCTGACCACGTTCGTCGGCTTCACCACCAGCGTCTTCAGCGCCAGCTATATCGCGCACGAGATCGAGATCGGCCGGCTGAACGCCGACGTACCGTGCGCTTCTACCACGCGATGTACCAGGTGCTGATGTTCGCCATGAACCTCGCGCTCGTCGCCAACAATATCGGCCTGATGTGGGTGGCGATCGAGCTCGCGACGCTGACGACCGTGCTCATGGTCGGCATCTATCGCACCCACGAGGCGCTCGAGGCGGCGTGGAAATACTTCATTCTCGGCAGCGTCGGCATCGCGCTCGCGCTGTTCGGCACCATCCTGGTCTACATGGCGGCGCGGCCGGTGATCGGCGAGGGCCTCGACGCGATGGTGTGGACCGTGCTGGTCGACGCGCGCGGGCGACTTCGATCCGGCGCTGCTCAACGTCGCCTTCGTGTTCCTGCTGCTCGGCTACGGCACCAAGGTCGGGCTGGCGCCGCTGCACGCCTGGCTGCCGGATGCCCATGCCGAGGGCCCGACCCCGATCTCGGCGGTGCTCTCGGGACTGCTGCTCAACGTCGCGCTCTACGCGCTGCTGCGCTTCAAGATGCTGCTCGCGCTCAATCCGGCCGCGCTCGCGCCCGGCCCGCTGATGGTGACGATGGGGCTGATCTCGCTCGTGTTCGCGGCGTTCATGCTGTACCGCCGGCGCGACATCAAGCGCATGTTCGCCTATTCGTCGATCGAGCACATGGGCATCATCACGTTCGCGTTCGGCATGGGCGGCCCGCTCGCCAATTTCGCCGGCCTGCTGCACATGACCATGCATTCGCTGACCAAATCGGCGATCTTCTTCGCGGTCGGCCACATCGCGCAGGTCAAGGGCACGCAGCGCATCGCCGATATGGGCGGGCTCACCGAGACCAATCCGGTGCTCGGCTGGGGACTGGTGCTCGGCGTGGTCGCCATCGCCGGGCTGCCGCCGCTCGGCATCTTCATGAGCGAGTTCCTGGTGGTGAGCTCGACCTTCGCGCGCGAGCCGTGGCTGGCGATGGTGCTGGTGTTCGGCATCTTGATCGGCGTCGCCGCGCTGTTCCTGCGGCTCAACACCATCGCCTTCGGCGAGCCGCGCGGCACCACCGCCGCGGCGAAAGCGTCCTACGTGCCGATGTTCGCGCATCTCGCGATCGTGTTCGTCGCCGGCGTCTATCTGCCGCCGGCGCTGGTCGCCTGGTTCCAGAACGTCGCGAAGCTGCTCGGGATAGCCGCATGCCGGCGCTGATCGACGCGATCGAGGGTCAGAAGGTCGAGGCGCATCGCCCGTGGCCGCGCGTCGTGGTGGGCGAGGACGGCTGGCGTTTCGCGATCAGCCAACTCTCGGCCGGCTACTGGACCCTGCTCGGCCTGTGGGGCGATGCCGGCGCCGCGCACATGGCCGTGCTCGACGAGCGCACGGCGAGATCGCGGTCGTCACCATCGAATGTCCGAACGCGCGCTACCCGTCGGTCGGCGCGCTGCATCCGCCGGCGATCCGCCTGGAACGCGCGCTGCGCGATCTCTACGGGCTCGAGCCGGTGGGCCTGCCGGACGCGCGGCCCTGGCTCGATCTCGGCTTCTGGGCCGTGCAGCATCCGCTCGGCGCGCGTCCCGACGCTGCACGCCCGCACGCGCCGTACAAGTTCCTGCCGACCGAGGGCGACGACCTGCACCAGATCCCGGTCGGCCCGGTGCATGCCGGCATCATCGAGCCCGGACATTTCCGCTTCACCGCCAACGGCGAGACCGTCGTGCGGCTCGAGCAGCGGCTCGGCTACGTGCACAAGGGCATCGAGTCGCTGATGGCGGGCGCCGACCTCGACAAGGCCGCGCGGCTCGCCGGCCGCACCTCCGGCGACAGCACGGTCGCCTATGCGATCGCGTTCGCGCGCGCGGTCGAGGCCGCGCTCGACGTCGAGGTGCCGCCGCGCGCGCATTTTCTGCGCGCGCTGATGGCCGAGCTCGAACGGCTCGCCAATCATTTCGGCGACATCGGCGCGATCTGCAACGACGCTTCGTTCTCGATCATGCATGCGCAGTGCGGCATCCTGCGCGAACGGGTGCTGCGCTGCGCGGATGCGTGCTTCGGTCATCGGCTGATGATGGATCGGGTCGTTCCCGGCGGCGTCGCGAGCGATCTCGACGCCGACGGCAGCGCGCAGGTCCACGCGGCGTTGGTGGAAATCCGCCGGCAATTCCCGCAGCTGGTCGAGCTCTACGACAATACCGCCTCGCTGCAGGACCGCACCGCCACCACCGGCATCTTGAGCAAGTCGCTCGCGCGGCAGTTCGGCGCCGGCGGCTATGTCGGCCGCGCCTCGGGCCGCGCCTTCGATGCGCGCAAGACGCTCGCCTACGCGCCCTACGATCAGCTCAACTTCGAGATCGCCGTGCTCGAAGCCGGCGATGTCAACGCCCGCGTCTGGGTCCGCATTCGCGAGGTCGAGCAGAGCCTCGCGCTGATCGATCAGATCCTGCAGCGCCTTCCGGAGGGGCCGATCAAGGTCGCGGTCGGCGGCGGTCGCGCCGGCGAGGGGCTCGGGCTCGCGGAGGCGTTCCGCGGCGACGTGCTGGCGTGGGTGCGGCTCGACGGCGACCGCGTCGCGCGCTGCCACCTGCGCGACCCGTCCTGGTTCCAGTGGCCGCTGCTGGAAGCCGTGATCGAGGGCAACATCGTCGCCGACTTCCCGCTCTGCAACAAGTCGTTCAACTGCTCCTATTCGGGGCACGATCTCTAGAGAGTCGCATGCGCAAAATCCTGCTCGAGAGCCTGTGGCGCCGACCGCTGACCGAGCCGCCGCCGGCCAAGGACGAGACCGCGCTGGCGGAGCTCGCGAACAGCGTCGATCGCGCCGCGCACCGCCGGCTCGGCCGCAGCCTGTCGATCCGCGAGGTCGATGCCGGCTCGTGCAACGGCTGCGAGCTCGAGATCCACGCGCTCAACAACGCGTTCTACGATCTCGAGCGCTTCGGGCTACGCTTCGTCGCGTCGCCGCGCCATGCCGACGTGCTCATGGTGACCGGGCCGGTCACCAGGAACATGCGCGAGGCGCTCCAGCGCACCTACAACGCGACGCCCGATCCGAAATGGGTGGTGGCGGTCGGCGATTGCGCACGCGACGGCGGCATCTTCGCCGGCAGCTACGCGGTCGTCGGCGGCGTCGCGGCGGTGGTGCCGGTCGATCTCCATATCCGCGGCTGCCCGCCGCGGCCGGAGCAATTGCTCAAGGGCCTGCTTGCCCTGCTCGAGGGCGAGAGCGCGGGCTGACCGTTGGCCGGTGGCAGGGCGCGCCTAAAGGAACGCGCTTTCAGGAAAACGGATGGAACCGCACAGGCTCTTGGCCGGGCAGTACTTTCCCGGTCCCCTTGCAGGCCTTGCAAACCAAGGTCTGGCCGCGCGTTCTGACGCGAGCCGTCCCTTTGCAGGTCGGGCAGAGGTGCTTGTTCGTCACCGGCTCTTCCTTGAGAAGCGGGACTCGTCTTCCAAATGTCATTTTCTTCCTTTGCTTGGAAGGCAGCCCACGATGATCGCGGGCGCCCAACTCTGACGCCTCACAGTTAATATTCCGGTCGGATTTGGAATTCGTTCAGATTTACTCCCTCGACAATCTGCCAACTCAATTCGTTCGCCTTGGACAAAGCAGGATCAAACCAAGAAGAACGAGGCGGAGGTTGCAGTCGTCAACTCGACTTGATCGTCAGCGTCTTCGTGGCGCCGCATTTCCTGCATGCGAGCGTCAAATGCTCGTAGCCCCAGCTGAACAGCAGCGGCTTGACGCGAGTAACGAACATTTCCTCGTTGCAAGCGGAGCATGTTGCCGCAGCTCCCACTTCCGGCGGCAACTTCGGCGGAGCCACGTGAGTTCCTTTCGTCCGAAATGCTTCGGCGCGAGGACACTGGACGTCCGGAGAGGATTCCGGTCATAAAGTATGAGGAAACGCCAGAGCATGTTCAGTTTCCGCGGAAACTGAACATGCTCTGGCTCTATACGCTTTGTCGCATTTTCTGCGGCGAACCGCCGCACACTTCTTCTTAAAAATGCTCAGGATGCCTTGCGGCAGCATCCCGCTTGCACGTCGATATGGGGTCCAGATCGCTCGAATGTAAGGGCGTTGCACCAATCTTCGCGAGACTTTCGGGGACCTCTCTTGTAAAGTGATCGAAGCGGCACGATATACGGCGCCTCTCAGCTTGATTTTACTCGTTTTACGGCGGCGATCGCGTTGGGTGGCCGTTCTCGCAAGTCTGCGCCCTCTTGGATCGGCGGGCCACCGCCATGGAACTCATCGTTGGAAAACACACAATCGTCTGCTTGCGCCCAAGATCCTGCCTGCACGGTTGCGACGCGCGATGCGCGCGTCTGGACACAGATCCTTGCCCGCTACCGTGAGCCGAGCGGCGGGCGCAGCACGCGCGAGATCGTCATCACCGCCGGATCGTTCGTTCTGCTCTGGGCCGTGACCTGGGCGACACTCGATCTCGTCGGCTATTGGCTCTGCCTCCTGCTTGCCGTGCCGACGGCAGGATTCCTCGTGCGGCTTTTCATGATCCAGCACGATTGCGGCCACGGTGCCTTCTTCCGTCATCGGCTTGCGAACGACTGGGTCGGACGCGTGATCGGCGTCTTGACACTGACGCCGTACGATCTGTGGCGTCGCACCCATGCTGTTCATCACGCAACGTCCGGCAATCTCGAGCGCCGCGGGATCGGAGATATCGACACCCTGACCGTGCGCGAATATTTGGCGTTGTCGCGATGGCGACGGATCGGATACCGCCTCTACCGGCACCCGATGGTCATGTTCGGGATCGGCCCGGCCTATCTCTTCATTGTGCAGCAGCGGCTGCCGCCGGTGGGCTCGATGCGTGGTGCCGGATGGCTGCCCTGGTTCAGCACCATGGGCACCAACGCGACCATCGCGGTTCTCTTCGCCTTGATGATTTGGCTCGTGGGCGTGGGTCCATTCCTGCTCGTGCACCTGCCCATCATGCTGTTGGCGGCATCGATCGGTGTCTGGCTGTTCTACGTCCAGCACCAGTTCGAGGACACATTCTGGGCAACCGAAAGAGGCTGGAACTTGCACGAGGCTGCCCTGCACGGAAGCTCGCATTACGACCTGCCGGTTGTTCTGCGTTGGTTTACGGCCAACATCGGCGTGCATCACGTGCACCATTTGTGCAGCCGGATTCCGTTTTACCGGCTGCCGCAGGTTCTGCGCGACTGCCCCGAGCTCGGCACGGTGGGCCGGCTTACGCTCATCCAGAGCCTTCGTTGTATCCCCCTGGTATTGTGGGACGAGACGCAGCAGCGGCTGGTCTCCTTCCGGGAGCTGCGCCGCCGCCGGTCGACCAAGGAGGACGCCGGCAGCGGCCGACATCGGCAGTGAACGACCGCGGGCGGCTGTCCCTGCCTGCTGGCTTGGTGCCCGAGCCGGTTCTCACGCCTTGCATTTACCGGCCTGCGGACACAATTCGAGCCTGCTTTGCCGATTGAATGTGGCCGGCTTGGTCTCATGCAAGCGACCACCGAGCGAAAGAATGCTCATGCCGCTCATTGCGCTGGTCGATGACGACCGCAACATCCTGACCTCGGTATCCATCGCGCTCGAGGCCGAGGGACACCGGATCATGACGTATTCCGACGGCGTCTCCGCGCTCGGAGGCTTCAAGACGTCGCCGCCGGATCTTGCCATTCTCGACATCAAGATGCCGCGCATGGATGGAATGGAGCTTTTGCGTCGCGTGCGGCAGACCTCCGATATGCCCGTGATCCTGCTGACGTCGAAGGAAGAGGAAATCGACGAGCTGTTTGCCCTCAAGATCGGGGCGGACGACTTCATCCGTAAGCCTTTTTCCCAGCGGGTGTTGCTGGAGCGCGTCAAGATGATCCTGCGGCGCACATCGTTGAAGGAGGGTTACAAGGACAACTACGGCGCCAAAGAGACCCCCAAGGTCCTGGAGCATGGTCAGCTACTGATCGATCCGGAACGGCATTCCTGCACGTGGATGGGCAAGCCGGTCATGCTGACGGTCACCGAGTTCCTGATCTTGCAAGCGCTCGCGACCCGTCCGGGTGTGGTCCGCAGCCGCAACGCCCTGATGGATGCGGCGTATCACGATGACGTCCACGTCGACGACCGCACGATCGACAGTCACATCAAGCGAGTACGTCGAAAGTTCATAGCGGTCGACGCTGCCTTCAACATGATCGATACGCTTTACGGTGTCGGGTACCGCTTCAGGGAAACCTGATTCCGTCGTCTTACACCCCGAGATAGGCCGCCTGCACGCGGTCGTCGGCCAGGAGCTCGGCGGCGCTGCCGCTCGCGGCGATCCGGCCGGTCTCGACCACGTAGCCGCGGTCGGCGATGGCGAGCGCGGCGCGGGCGTTCTGCTCGACCAGCAGCACGGTCAGGCCGGTGCGCTTGAAGCCCTGCACGACACCGAGAATCTGGTCGACCAGCATCGGGGCGAGCCCCATCGAGGGCTCGTCGAGCAGCAAGCAGCTGTGGGCTTCGCCATCAAGGCGCGGCCGATCGCCAGCATCTGCTGCTGGCCGCCCGAGAGCGTGCCGGCCGCCACGTGGCGCAGCGATGCCAGCATCGGAAACAGCGCGTAGACCTGTGCAAGCTCGGCGTCGAAATCGGCGCCGCGCCGGGTCCAGGCGCCGAGCTTGAGGTTGTCCTCGACCGCGAGCGGCGCGAACAATTGCCGGCCTTCGGGGACCTGGGCGATGCCGAGCGCGACGCGCGCGTGGCCCGGCAGGCGCTCGATCGGCCGGCCGTCGAGCAGGATTCGGCCGGCGCTGATCGGCTGCACCCCGGAGATGGCGCGCAGCAGCGTGGTCTTGCCGGCGCCGTTGGCGCCGACCAGAGTGACGATCTCGCCGGCCGCGACCGCGATCGAGACGCCGTGCAGCGCCTCGATGCGGCCGTAGCCGCTCTTGCAGGTTCTCAACCGACAGCACCGGCGGTCTCCTGTGCGGCGTGCACGCCCAGATAGGCTTCGATCACCGCCGGATCGGCGCGCACCTCGGCGGCGCTGCCCTCGGCGAGCGTGCGGCCATTGGCGAGCACGTGGATGCGGTCGGACACGTTCATCACCAGCCGCATGTCGTGCTCGACCAGCACGACCGTGACGCCGTCGCGCACGATGCCGCGGATGATGGCTTCGATCTCGGCGGTCTCGACCGGATTGCAGCCGGCGGCCGGCTCGTCGAGCAGCAGGACCTTGGGCTCGCTCGCCAGCGCGCGGGCGATCTCGAGCCGCTTGAGCCCGCCATAGGAGCAGGCTCGCCGGCCGGCCGCTTCGCCGCCGCCGCGAGGCCGACGCGATCGAGCGCCGCCGCCGCGGCGTCGCGCGTCTGCCGGTTCTGCCGGCCGACCGCGGGCAGATGCAGGAGATCGGCGAAGATCCCGGTGGTCTCGTGGCGGTGGCGACCGACCATGACGTTCTCGAGCGCGCGTCATGCGGAAGAAGATCTGCAGGTTCTGGAACGTGCGCGACAGGCCGCGGCGCGCAAGCTGCTTCGGGCGCCATGCCGGGTGACGTCCTCGCCGGCAAGCCGCACCCGGCCCTGCTCCGGCAGGTAGAGGCCGGAGATCAGGTTGAACAGCGTGGTCTTGCCGGCGCCGTTCGGTCCGATGATCGAGAAGACGAGGCCGGCTTCGACCGCGAAGCTCACGTCGTCGACGGCGCTGCACGCCGCCGAAGGCGATCGACAGGTGCTCGGCGGCGAGGATGGTCATGCGCGCCTCGCGGCGAACGCGCTCGCCAGGCGTCGGCACGATGCCGGCGCGCAGGAAGATCATGACGCCCATCAGGATGAGACCGAGCACCATGTGCTCGTAGTCGTGCAGGAAGGTCAGCGTCTGCGGCAGCACGACCAGCAGCGCGGCGCCGACCAGCGAGCCCAGCGACCGAGCCCATGCCGCCGAGCACCACCATGGCGACCAGCTCGATCGAGCGCAGGAAACCGGACACGTCCGGCGTGATGTGGCCGTTGAGCAGCGCGAAATAGGAGCCGGCGACCGAGGCGTAGACGGCGGAGACCACGAACACCTCGAGCTTCTTGCCCGCCGACGTCGACGCCGAGCACGCGCGCCGCCATCTCGCTGTCGTGGATCGCCCGCAGCGCGCGCCCGGTCGGGCTGTCGATCAGGTTGAGCGCGAGCGCCGCGCCGATCAGGAAGCTCACCGCCGCGATCCAGTACCAGGTCTCCGCGCCGCGCACGCGGCCAGTCGAACAGGACGAGACGCGGCACCGACATGCCGTCCGGCCCGCCGGTGAAGCGCGCCTCGTTGGTGAACACGATGGCGAGCAGGAGCCCGAAGCCGAGCGTCGCGACCGCGAGATAGTGGCCCTTGAGCCGCAGGATCGGCCGGCCGACCACGAAGGCGACCAGCGCGGAGCAGCGCCGCGCCGGCGACGAGCGCAAGCCAGGACGGCAGCGCCGAGATGGGTCGGACCGATGGCGACCGCGTAGGCGCCGATCCCCAGGAAACCGGCATGGCCGAGGCTCACCTGTCCGGCGAAGCCCATCAGCAGGTTGAGGCCGATGCAGGCGAGCGCGAACACGAACACCAGCGCGGCGACGCGATAGTAGTAGGCGGACGGAAACAACAGCGGCAGCACGACGACGATGCACGGCCATCGCCAGCCGACGCGCGGCAAGCCGATGGCTCGAGCAAGCGCGCGCACGCTCACACCCGCTCGACCGTCGGCCTGGCCGAACAGCCCGCGCGGCATGGCGAACAGCACCAGCAGGATGACCACGAACGCGACCGCGTCCTTGTATTGCGAGGACAGGTAGCCGGCGGCGAATGCCTCCAGCAATGCCGAGCACGAGCCCGCCGACCACCGCGCCGAGCGGCGCTGCCGATGCCGCCGAGCATGGCCGCGGCAAAGCCCTTGAGCGCCAGCAGCGTGCCGACGTCGTAGCTGGTCAGCGTGATCGGCGTGATCGAGGATGCCGGCGACCGCGCCGATCGCCGCCGACAGCGCGAACGAGAAGCCGACGATGCGGCGGGTATTGATGCCGACGAGGCGCGCGGCGAGCCGGTTGGCCGCGGTCGCGACGATCGCCTTGCCGAGCAGCGTGCGGTCGATGAAGGCCCACAGCAGCACGACGATGACGACCGCGCCGCGCGAGCACCACCAGGCTCTGCGGCAGGATGGCGGCGCCGCCGACGCGGATCGGATCGCTGCCGAACCAGGGCGGCAGGCTGTGGAAGCGCTTGTCGAACACCACCTGCGCGGCGCCGCGCAGGAAGATCGAGGCGCCGATGGTGATGATGATGAGCGCCACCGCGCTGGCGCCGCGCGCGGGCTCGATCGCGAAGCGGTGGAGCGCAAGCCCGACGACGACCGTGAACACGATGGCGAGGCAGCGCGGCCAAGCGGCAGCGGCACGCCGGCGAGCGCCGAGGAACACCGTCGTCATGCCGCCCAGCATGACGAACTCGCCCTGGGCGAAGTTGATGACGTCGGAGGCGTTGTAGATCAGCGTGAAGCCGAGCGCGACCAGCGCGTAGACCGCGCCGACCGTCAGGCCGGAGAAGACGAACTGGAGGAATTCGGCCATGGCTGTAGGGATGCGAGTAGCGTAATCGGCGAATCGACGCGAATGGGCAAAATCGCTCGCGTCGTTCGCCGCTCGCTATTGCGCTACTCGCCGGACTTCGCGTATCTCGCCGGTTCCGCATCACGACCACCGTCGGCACCAGCGTCCAGTCGCCGTTCTTGATCTCCAGCATGCGGAAGGCGGTGAGGTCGAGCCCCATGTGGTCGGTCGGCGACATGTTGACGATCGCCGCCGGTGCCGATGAAGCCCTTGGTCTTCTCGATCTCGTCGCGCACCTTGGCCTTGTCGGCGCTCCTGGCGCGCTCGATCGCCTGCGACGAGGATCATCAGGCCGTCATAGGCGTGGCCGCCGAAGGTCGAGACCGGCTGGCCGGTCTTCTGCTGGTAGGTGCGCGTGTAGCTCGACGACCACCGGCTTCTGCGGATCGCTGTCGGGGAGCTTGTCGGCGACCAGCAGCGCCGCCGCCGGCAGCCGCACGCCTTCGGCGGCCGGCGCCGGCGAGATCGATGAACTGCTTCGAGGCGACGCCGTGGCTCTGGTAGAGCGGCTGCGTCGATCGCCGAGCTGGCGGTAGTTGCGGGTCACGATCGCCGGGCCCTGGCCGAAGCCCGGATTGACCACCGCCTGCACGCCGGCCTTGTTGCTTGATGTTGGTGAGCTGCGGGGTCATGTCGCTGTCGCGCGGCCCGTAGGATCTCCTCGTGCGCGATCGTGATGCCGGCCTTCGGCGCGACCGCGACGCACTGGTCGCGCATCGACTTGCCGAAGGCGTCGGTGCCGGAGATCAGCGCGATGGTCGTCAGGTTGCGCCGCTTGAGGTCGCCGAAGATCTTCTCGCACGCCATCTTGTCGGTGTGCGGGGTCTTGAACACCCACTTGCGCACCGGCTCGATGATCTGGATGGCGCCGGCGAGCGAGATGAACGGGATCTGCGCGTCCTCGAACACCGGGATCATGGCCAGCGTCGCGCCGGTGGTGGTGCCGCCGACCATGGCGACGATCTTGTCCTCCTCGACCAGGCGGGTGGCGAAGGTGCGCGCATCGTTGGCGTCGCCGCCGTCGTCGTAGACGACGAGCTGGAGCTTCTGGCCGTTGACGCCGCCCTTCGGCGTTGATCTCCTCGACGTACATCTCGAGCGTCTTCTTCTCGGGGTCGCCGAGGAACGAGGCCGGGCCCGGTGACCGACGAGCACCGCACCGACCTTCACCTGCGCCGAGGCCTCGCCGGCGCCGATCGCGCCCGCGAGACGAAAGCCGACCGCAGCGGCAATCCTCGTATATGACGTCATCTCTTTATCCTCCCGGTGGTCCGCTGTTCGCGATTGGAGTTCGTTCACGCGTAAGGCCTGGCAAAGCGTAACACGGTTTCGAATGGTCGTGGCAGGGCAGCGGCACCTTGCCGTGCGACCACGCCTGGCGCGCCAGTTCCGGCTTGTGCAAGGCCGTGGTCGGTCCATACAATCTTGGAAAATGAGAGCACTTGGCCGCTGCCGCGCAGACATGCGGCCCGCCGGGAGGACATGACCATGCGACGCTTCGGCGGACTGCTCATCTCGGCGCTCGGTCTCGCGCTCGGCGCAACCGCGGCCACCGCGCAGGTCCCGTATCCGAGCAAGCCGATCCGGATCGTCGTGCCCTATGCGCCCGGCGGCCTCACCGACGTGGTGGCGCGCCACTACGCCGAGCAGCTGCGCAAGGAGCTCGGGCAGCAGGTGCGTCGTCGAGAACAAGCCGGGCGCCTCCGGCATCATCGCGATCGAGACGATGGCGCGCGCGCGGCCCGACGGCTACACGCTGATGATCGGCAACATCTCGACCAACGGGCTCACCCCGGTCCTGCTCGCCAAGAAGATGCCGATCGACTACGACAAGGAGGTGCAGATCGTCGCCCGGCTCGCCGACGTGCCGGTGTTCTTCCTGGCCACGACCAAGAGCTTTCCGCCCAAGACGTTCGCCGAGTTCATCGCCTACGCCAAGGCCAACCCCGGCAAGGTGCGCTACGGCAGCGCCGGCATCGGCGCCTATCAGCAGGTCAACACCGAGATCCTGGCCAAGCGGGCGGGCCTCCGCCTCGTGCACATTCCGTTCAAGGACGGCGGACCGGGCATCCTCAAGGACCTCGCCAACGGCGACATCCACGTGTCGTGGTTCAACATCACCAATCCGGTCGGCATGATGAAGGCGGGCCACGTGCGCCCGCTCGCGGTCGCGGCGCCGCAGCGGCTCGCCGACTATCCCGACGTTCCGACCATCGAGGAGGTCGGCTTTCCCGGCCTGCGGGCGGCGCAATGGGTGGCCGCCTTTGCGCCGTCGGGCGTGCCGCGGGAGATCGTCGAGACGCTGCACAACGCCTTCGTCAAGGCGTCGCAGGCGCCGGAGATGCAGGAGAAGTTCCACAAGGGCGGCATGGTCGCCCCGCAGCAGGCGTCGGTCGACGATGCCAAGGCCTGGCTGCCGAGGAAATGGCGACCTGGCGGCGCGACATCGCCGGAAGCGAACATCATCGTCGATGAATGACTCGATCGAATCGATTCGGGGGGATCGGCGTTGAAGATCGGAATCCTGCTCGGCGACGACATCGGCCTCGAAGTCGTTCCGGAATGCGTCAAGGTGATGAAGGCGGCGGCCGCGCGCACCGGGCTCGCGATCGACTGGCAGCCGCTGCCGATCGGCAAGGCCGGCCACGAGCAGCACGGCCACACGCTGCCGGCGGTGACCGAGCAGGCGCTGCGCGAGCTCGACGGCTGGATCATGGGGCCGATCGGGCACGCCGCCTATCCGCGCGGCGACGCCACCTGGGTGATGCCGCCGGTGCGCAAGAAGTTCGACCTGTTCGCGGCGGTGCGGCCGTCGCTGTCGCACGCCACCCTCCCGTCGATCCACAAGGACGTCGACATCGTGTTCTTCCGCGAGATCACCGAGGGGATGCTCTATTCCGAGACCGTGGTGGCCGGCGCGCCGGAGTTCCGGCCCAACGACGACATCACGGTCGCGATGCGGGTGATCACCCGCAAGGGCTCGAACCGCGTCGCGCGCGAGGCGTTCGAGATCGCGCGCACCCGCAAGCGCAAGAAGGTCACCGCCGCGCACAAGGAGCCGGTCTATCGGCTCGCCTGCGGCATGTTCGCGGAGGAATGCCGCAAGGTCGCGCGCGAGTTTCCGGACGTGACGTTCGAGGAGATGATGATCGAACTCGATCTCGATGAAGCTCGTCGATCGCGCCGCAGCAGTTCGACGTGGTCGTCACCACCAACCAGTTCGGCGACATCCTCACCGATATCGGCGCCGGCCTGGTCGGCGGGCTCGGCCTCGCGCCCGGCCTGTGCGTCGGCGAGAAGCAGGCGATGGCGCAGGCGACCCACGGCTCGGCCCCCGACATCGCCGGACGCAACATCGCCAATCCCTATGCGATGATCATGTCCGGCCAGATGCTGCTCGCCTGGCTCGGCCGCAAGCACGACGAGCCGAAGGCGAGCGCCGCCGCGCGACCGCATCCAGGCGGCGGTCAACAAGGTGATCGCCGAAGGCAAGCACCTGACCCGGGATCTCGGCGGCGAGGCCAGCACCCAGCAGATGGGAGACGCGATCGCCGCCGCGGTGCATGATCGCGTCGACGAACGACAACGACGCACCATGGGAGGACAGCACGATGCGACATGCATCTCGACGAAGACTGGCGGCATGCTCGGCCTCGTCTGTGCTTGCGCCGGCGCTCGCCGCCGCGCAAAGCTGGCCGCAGAAGTCGATCAAGATGATCGTGCCGTTCGCGGCCGGCGGCGGCACCGACTTCATCGCGCGGCTGGTCGCGAAGCACCTGTCGGAGCGGCTCGGCCAGCAGGTCTATGTCGAGAACCGCGGCGGCGCCAACGGCGCGATCGGCCTGCAGGCGCTGATGCAGTCCGACCCCGACGGCTACACGATCGCGACCTCCTCCGACACGCCGCTGGTGGTCAATCCCTCGCTCTACGACAAGCTGCCCTACCAGGCGCTGCGCGACTTCGTGCCGGTCGCCACCATGGTGAGATTTCCCGGCATGCTGGCGGCGCATCCCTCGGTGCCGGCGCGCAGCGTGGCCGAGTTGATCGCGCTCGCCAAGGCGAAGCCCGGCGGCCTCGCCTATGCGTCGGCCGGCGTCGGCAATTTCAGCCATCTCGCCATGGAGCTGTTCGCGCTCGCAACCGGCGTCGAAGCTGCTGCACGTGCCGTACAAGGGCACCGGCCCCGCCTCGCTGGCGCTGCTCGGCGGCGACGTGCAGATGATGTTCAACAACGTCCAGACGCTGCTGCAGAACGTGCAGGCCGGCCAGATGCTGGCGCTGGCGGTCGCCGAGCCGCAGCGCGTGCCGGCGCTGCCCGACATGCCGACCGTCGCCGAGACCGTGCCGGGCTTCGAGCATGGCGCCCTGGATCGGCATCATCGCCCCGGTCAAGACGCCGAAGGACATCGTCGCGCGGCTCACCCAGGAGACGCTCGCGGTCATGCGCGATCCGCAGGTGATCAAGCTGCTGACCGACCAGCAGGTGACCCCGATGGCGCTCGAGCCCGCAGCAGTTCGAGCAGCTGATCAAGAAGGACCTGGAGAAGTGGGCGAACGTGATCAAGACCGCGGGCATCAAGGGAGAGTAGTCCACCAGTCGATTGGCGGTGCTGCGATGAAAACCTCGCAATCCTGATGACGAGCTCGCTGATGTCCGCTTCCCGCCTTCGCGCAATCGCCCGCCCACCCGCCGCTCGACTATGTGGCGGTGCCCGAGAGCTTCAAGCTGCCGGCCGGCATGACGTTCGGCAGCACCTCGGGCGTGGCGATCAACTGCAAGGGGAACATCCTGGTGCTGCATCGCGGGCCGCATCCGTTGATGGAATTCGACCCGAGCGGCAAGTTCATCCGGCGCGTTCGGCGCCGGCTGTTCGACCGGCCGCACGGGCTGCGGATCGACGCCGCAGGACAACATCTGGACGACCGACGTCGCGTCGCACGTGGTCTACAAGATCAACCCGGAGGGCGGATCCTGCTGGTGCTCGGCGTGCGCGGCAATGCCGGCGACATGCACCCATACGGCCACCTGCGGCTGTTCAACGAGCCGAACGACGTGGCGTTCGGGCCCGCGGGCGATGTCTTCGTGACCCAGGGGCACGGCCGCGGCGAGCCGAAGGTGCTCAAGTTCGACAGCGACGGCAATTTCATCAAGGCCTGGGGCAAGAAGGGCAACGGGCCGGGCGAGTTCGACATCGCGCATTCGATCGCGATCGACGCCAAGGGCCTCGTCTACGTCGCCGACCGCAACAACCAGCGCATCCAGGTGTTCGACGCCGACGGCAACTACGTGCGCGAAATCGAAGCATCCCGGCACGCCGTGCGGGCTCTTCATCAGCCCCGACCAGCACCTCTGGCTGGCGCACGGGCACGCCGGCCAGGTGATCAAGCTCGATCTCGACGGCAAGGTGCTGGGCGTCACCGGCAAGCAGGGCAAGGCGCTCGGCCAGTTCGGCGAGGCGCATTACATCGCGGTGAGCGCCAAGGGCGACATCTACGTCGCCGACACGCTGAACTGGCGGGTGCAGAAATTCGTGAAGAAAGGGCCGTGAGCCGCGCCGGCCGCCGAGTGTGGGAGCAAACCGAATGTACAATCTTCATCTCAGCGCCGAGCAGCTCGAGATCCGCGACACCGTGCGCGACTTCGTCGCGCAGGAGATCAAGCCGGTCGCGCTCAAGGCGGAGCGGCTGGACGCCTGCGACCGCAGCCTGCTCGCCGACGTGCTCGACCAGGCCTCGCAGATGGGACTGCGCACGCTCGCGCTGTCGGAGGAGCTCGGCGGCGCCGGCGCCGACGCTCTGACCTGCTGCATCGTGACCGAGGAGCTGGCGGTGGGCGACGCCGACATCGCCGCGGTGCTGGTGGAGACGTCGGCGCTCGGCGGCGTGCTGTTCGCCCGGATGACGCCGGCGCAGCGCGAGCGCTTCCTGCCGCCGTTCCTCGACGACGACCGCTATCACCTGGCACTCGCCGCCACGAGCCCGGCGACCGATACGGCGCTCGGCGTGAACTACCATCGGCCGACGGCGATCGACGCCGAGCCGCAGGACGACGGCCGTGCGCGCCGGCGACGAATGGGTCATCAACGGCGACCAAGGACTGCGTCGCCAACGCGCCGATCGCCAAGCTGTTCGCCGTCGCGGTCGCGATCGACGGACAGGCGCCGGCACGCTGCTGGTGCCGCGCGATACGCCCGGCCTGACCGTGCGCGAGCCGCAGCACGGCCGGCGCTGGTATCACGGCGCCTGCGGCGAGGTGACGTTCAAGGATTGCCGCGTGCCGGCCGACAATCTGCTGCTCGGCGCGGGGCCGCTGCTCGGCGGTGCGGACGGGCACGGCGCCCCGCATTCGCGGCCATGAACCTCGGCATCGGCCGCGCCGCCTACGAGGCGGCGCTCGACTACGCGCAGCTGCGCGTGCAGGGCGGCCGCCGCATCGTCGAGCACCAGGCGATCGGCGACGAAGCTCGCCGAGATCGCGATCAAGCTCGAGGTCGCGCGCAACGCCATCTGGAAGGCGGCCTGGGCCGCCGACCACCCCGAGGCGCTCGCCGATCGCAGCCTCGCCGATCTGCCGCTGCACGACCATCGCCCAGGTGTTCACCTCGGAGACGATCTTCGAGGCCGCCAAGGACGCGGCCGAGTGCTTCGGCGCCATGGGCGTGATGCGCGACATGCCGCTGCAGAAATACGTGCACGACGCCCGCATCTGCCTGCACGCCGGCGACGGCAACAGCGACGCCAAGCTGCGCATCGCCGAGGCGCTGGTCGGCTATCGGCGGCCGGCGCGCCGTGCTCGCGGCCGAATAACAACCAGGACACGACCATGGACTTCTCACTGAGCAACGAGCAGCGCGCCTGGCAGATGAAGGCGCGCAAATTCGCCGAGGACGAGATCCGGCCGATCTCGCTCGAGCGCGACGCGATCGCCGATCCGCGCGAGACCTTCGATTGGGAGATCATCAAGAAGGGCTCGAAGCTCGGCTTCCGCACCATGGCGGTGCCCAAGGAGTGGGGCGGGCACGGCACCGATTTCGTCACGCAGGCGCTGGTGATGACCGAGCTCGCCAAGGCCGACAGCGCCATCTCCAAGACCTTCAGCCAGTGCTGGAAATGGAGCCACCTGATCGCCGCGAGCTGCACCGACGAGCAGAAGGCGCGCTTCCTCAAGCCGTTCCTCGAGGACGACACCTTTCTGCTGGGCAAGGGCATCTCCGAGCCGAGCGCCGGCTCCGACAACCGCCTGCCGCCGGCGGACGACCCCAAGGCCGGCCTGAAGCTCAGGGCCGAGCGCCACGGCGACGAGTGGATCCTCAACGGCGAGAAGTGCTTCATCGCCAATGCGCAGCGTCGGCAAGCTGTTCTTCATCGACGCGCGCACCAACCCGAACGCGCCGGTCAAGGAAGGCACCACCATGTTCCTGGTGCCGCGCGACACGCCCGGCTTCCGCATCGGCAAGGTGTTCAACAAGAGCGGCTGGCGGTTCTACCAGAACGGCGAGATGATCTTCGAGAACGCGCGGGTGCCGCACGCCAACGTGGTGGGCGAGGTGAACGGCGCGGCGCAGGAAGAGCGGCAGCCGGGGCGGCGGCGACACCACCGGCGGCGACCTCTTCGGCGATCTCGAGCTCGCCGCCAATGCGCTCGGCGTCTGCGACGACGCCTGCGAGCTGGCGCTGGCGCATGCCCGCACCCACAAGCAGGGCGGCAACCAGTACCTGTTCGACCAGCAGATCATCCAGCTCAAGCTCAACCGGATGCACATGCTGACCGAGGCGCTGCGCTCGTTGGTGATGCGGGTCGCCTGGGAGCACGATCACAAGCTGCACTCGGCCAATGCCGGTCTCGCCATGAACTTCTCGACCGACGTCATCCAGGAGGTGACCGAGCTCAACATGGACGTCCACGGCGCCGACGGCTGCATGATGAATCCGCGCGTCGACAAGCTGGTGCGCGACTCCATCATCTGGAGCCATCTCGCCGGCGATACCGTGCAGCGGATGAAGGTGGCGCGGCGGCTGGCGAAGTAGTGAGCGGTAGCAGCTGTCAGACCGGGCCCAACAATGCCAGACGTGTTGCGGGGCGTTGGGTCTCGCGAAGCGCTCGACCCAACTACGCGACTACGCTGCGCCAATGCCCGCCGAGTTCCATACAATTCTACCGGACTTCTCAAAATTGCCGCGATTGGGCTGTCAGGGTTTTCGCGCGCGCCATTCGTGCTCTCAATGGAACCGTCGCAGAACGGGAACCGAAGGCGCCACAGCGAAACGAGGGGAAGGCCGGAACTTTCGGGCATCCGGCGACAAACCGACGCCGTATCCCCCGACGGTGCCGGAGGGCGTTAAGCTGTCGATCGCATCAGCAGATTTGACCGCGGACCTGCGCGACGTTCGCGGTTCCATGCTACCGGCGCCGGTTGTTCCATCGGCGGCGGAGACTAGTTCCGCGCCGTCGCGGGCGAGTTCCCGTGCGCTCGACTGGTTCAGCTTCTTTCTCGCCGACATCCAGACCGGGTTCGGCCCGTTCGTCGCCGTCTATCTGACGGCGCATGCCTGGACGCAGGTGGATATCGGCCTCGTGCTGACGGCCGGCGGCCTGGTCGCGCTGGTCGGCCAGATGCCCGGCGGCGCGCTGGTCGACGCTGTCCGCTCGGCGCGTCTGGCCGCGGGCGTCTCGGTCGTAGGCGATCTGCGTGAGCGCGCTCGCCATCGCCGTATGGCCGATCTTCGTCATGGTGATCGCCGCCCGCGCCCTGCACGCGGCCGCCAGCTGCGTGCTCGGACCGGCGATCGCGGCGATCAGCCTCGGGCTTGCCGGCCACGCGGCGCTGGGCGAGCGCATCGGCCGCAATGCGCGCTTCGCATCGATCGGCAGTGCCGTTGCCGCCGCGGCGATGGGCGCCTGCGGCTATCTGCTGTCGAACCAGGCCGTCTTCCTTCTCACCGCCATCCTGGTCGTGCCCGCGCTGCTGGCATTGGCGCAGATACGAATGAGCGACGTCGTGCTGCGCTCGGACGGCAGCCCCATCTCGGCGCGCGGGCGCCGACGCATCGGCAGCAAGCTTCCGCAGCCTGCTGTGCAATCGCCGGCTGCTCATTTTCGGCGCCTGCGTCGTCCTGTTCCAGCTCGCCAATGCGGCCATGCTCCCGCTCATGGGCAGCATCATGACGATGCGTTCGAGCGAGTGGGCGACGACCGTGATCGCGGCGTGCATCGTGCGTGCCGCAGCTCGTGGTCGCGGCGTGCGCACCGTGGGTCGGCCGGCAAGCTCAAATCTTGGGCCGGCGGCCGCTGCTGCTCATGTGCTTCGCCGCCGTGGCGATCCGCGGCGCGCTGTTCGCGGTGGTGACGGAGCCGTACCTGGTGGTGACCGTGCAGATCCTCGACGGCATCTCGGCGGCGATCTTCGGCATCATGTTCGCGCTCGTCGTCGCCGACATCACGCGCGACACCGGACGGTTCAACCTGGCGCTCGGCATCGTCGGCAGCGCGGTGGGAATCGGCGCTTCGATCAGCACCACATTGGCCGGCTACATGTTCGATCACTTCGGCCACGCCGCGACGTTCTTCAGCATGGCCGGTGTGGCGGCCGCCGGGCTGGCGCTCGTTTGGCTGCTGATGCCGGAGACCCGCCCGGAGGCGGAGGAGGCCTTGTAGCCCGGATGAGCCGAGCGAAATCCGGGGCGTCGTGCTCCCGGAAACAGTCCCCGCATTTCGCTTCGCTCATGCGGGCTACGATCTACACCTGCGACGCTGCGCGCAGCCGGGGCACCGTCTTGAGCTTCGGCGCCGTCGCCTCCATCAGCCTGCGATAGACCGTCAGATAGTCTTCGGCCATCCGGCGCGCGGTGAAACGCTGCTCGAACCGCTTTCTGATCGCCGGCCGCGACAATCGTGACAGCTTGCCGGCGGCGGCAACCGCGCCGGTCTCGTCCTCGACGACGAAGCCGGTGACGCCGTCCTCGACGACTTCCGGAACGGATCCCCGGTTGAACGCGATCACCGGCGTGCCGCAGGCCATGGCCTCGATCATGACCAGGCCGAACGGCTCGGGCCAGGCGATCGGCGCCAGCAGCGCGACGGCGCCGCTGAGAAATGCCGACTTCTCGCGCGTCGGCGATCTCGCCGATATATTCGACGTCGGGCGAATCCAGCAGCGGGCGGATCTCGGCCTCGAAATACTCGCGGTCGACCTTGTCGACCTTGGCGGCGATCTTCAGCGGCATCCCGCAACGCCTGGCGATGCCGGATCGCCTGGTCGATCGCCTTCTCCGGCGAGATGCGGCCGAGAAAGGCAAAGTATGCCGGCTTCACCGGCTGCGGCATGAGCAGCCGCTCGGGCAGACCGTGGTGCACGGTGCGGACCCATCCGGCGTGCGGCACCGGCTGCCGCTGCGCATTCGAGATCGAGACCAGCGGAGCCGATGAAAACGTCGTCGAACACCAGCTGATGCTCCGGCAGGTCGAGCCGGCCGTGCAGCGTGGTGACGAACGGCGTCGGCTGGCGCGCAAACAGCGAGAACGGATAGTAGTCGAGATGGAAGTGCAGGACGTCGAAGTCCTGCGCCTGTCGGCAGACGCGCTCCAGCATGGTCATGTGCAGCGCGTTGGCGTCGCGCACCGAGCCGTCGAGACGCAACGCCCGCGGCCACACCGCCTCCAGATTGGCCGCCGTCTGCGAATCGCCGCTGGCGAACAGCGTGACGTCGTGGCCGAGCGCGACCAGTTCCTCGGTCAGCCAGGACACGACGCGTTCGGTGCCGCCATACAGCTTGAGGAGGGATCGCCTCGGTCAACGGAGCAATTTGCGCAATATCGCATGCAGTCAGCTCCCACTTCGCCTGAAAACGCGCCAGCCAGGCCAGCCGGTATGCAAATCAGGAATTGATCCGTTTCGCTAAACGAAGAACTCGCTTCGCGGTTCCGTGGAAACCGATTGCCGGCTTGTGCGTTGCAGTACTGGTCTGACCGCGCTCCGAACGATGTTACACAACGTTACAATTGGTGAGTACATAGCGCGAACTTTCATTGCATAGAGGGGATGGACGTTTCGATGGACGATCTTTGCCGCTACGCCAATCGCCCGTTCGCGTTCCTCGCCCGCTACCTGCGCGGTCGATCGTGGTCCCATGCGGCCATCGTCGCTCTCGTGCTCGCCGCCGTCGGCTGCTCGGTCACCACGCAATACGGCGTCAAGTTTCTGGTCGATACGCTCGCCGGGCACGCGCCGGCGAACGGCATATGGCTGGCGTTTCTGCTGCTCGCGTCTTTGATCGCCGCCGACAATCTGTTGTGGCGGCGTCGCCAGCTGGATCGCGAGCTTCACCTTCGTCGGCGTGACCGGCGACCTGCGCCGCGATCTGTTCCGCCACCTGACCGGCCACGCGCCCGAGCTATTTCGTCGGACCGGCTGCCCGGCATGCTGACCAGCCGCATCACGGCGACGTCGAACGCGGTGTACACGGTCGAGAACATGTTCGTGTGGAACGTGCTGCCGCCCTGCGTCGGCGACGGTCGGCGCCGATCGCCTTCGTGCTCACGGTCAGCGGCCCGATGGCCGCCGTGCTGGTCGTCGTCGCGGTCATCGTGGTGATCGCGATGTTCCGTCTCGCCGCCGCCGGCAAGCCGCTGCATCACGATTTCGCCGACAAGGCCGCCGCGGTCGACGGCGAGATGATCGACGTGATCGGCAACATGCCGGTGGTGCGGGCATTCGGCGGGATCGTGACGCGAGCACCACCGGTTCGACGCCACGGTCGACCGCGAAATGGGCGCGCGGCAGCGCAGCCTGCGCTATCTCGAGAAGCTGCGACTCCTCCACGCGGTGGTCACCGTCGTGCTGACGATCGGCTTGCTGGCCTGGGCGATCGTGCTGTGGCAGCGCGGCGCCGCAACCACCGGCGAGGTCGTGCTCGTGTGCACGCTCGGACTTTCGGTGCTGCACGCCACCCGCGATCTGGCGGTGGCGCTCGTCGACGTGACGCAGCACATGGCGCCGCTTGTCGGAGGCGCTCGGCACGCTCCTCGTGCCGCACGAGCTGCGCGATCACCCGGAGGCGGCGCCGCTGGTCCGCCGCGGCGCCAGCGTCGCGTTCGACGACGTCTCGTTCCACTATCCCGACGGACGGGAAGTCTTCGACGAATTTCAGCCTGCAGCTCGAGCCCGGCCAGCGCGTCGGCCTGGTCGGCCGCTCGGGCGGCGGCAAGTCGACGCTGCTCGCCCTGCTGCAGCGATTCTACGACGTGCAGGCACGGCCGCATCCTGATCGACGGCCAGGACATCTCGCGCGTCACGCAGGAGAGCGTGCGCGAGGCGATCTCGGTCGTGCCGCAGGACATTTCGCTGTTCCATCGCTCGGTCGATGGAGAACATCCGCTATGGCCGGCCGGACGCGACCGACGAAGAGGTGTTGGAAGCGGCGATCGCCGCCAAGCTGCCACGATTTCATCGAGACCATGCCCGACGGCTTCGCCACCATCGTCGGCGAGCGGGGCGTGAAGCTGTCCGGCGGCCAGCGCCAGCGCATCGCGATCGCGCGCGCGTTCCTGAAGGACGCGCCCATCCTGCTGCTCGACGAGGCCACCTCGGCGCTCGACATCGAGTCCGAGGAGGCGATCCGCGAAGCGCTGCGGGCGGCTGATGCGAGGACGAACCGTGATCGCGATCGCGCACCGCCTGTCGACGCTTGCGCAGCTTCGACCGCATCGTCGTGCTGCAGGAAGGACGCGTCCGTCCAGGACGGTCCGCCGGACAAGCTGATGCGGCGCGACGGCCTCTACCGCGAGCTGGTGATGCGGGAGATGAACCGCCTCTCCAAGCAGGCGGCTTAGGCGGGGCAAGAGCAAGCACCGCGCGCTTCGCGCCCATAAGATCGCGCGTGGGGCATGACGGCCCGTGGGCGGGAGAGCAGGTTGGGCTGCTCACTTGATCACCGGCTCCTTATCGCAGCCGTCGATCACGGGTGGATGTGCCAGTCATTTTCGGGGTCCTGCTGCGCCGCGATAACCAGAGGGTTCGACGCTTCGCCCACATGGAAGCACCAGACGTCGAGCACCGCGATCGTATTCAACAGCAGCGTATAGCCGTCCGGGTCCGACTTGGCGACGGCCGCGGCGGCGGTCGTGCCGCCGGCACCGCCACGATTGCTGATGACGACCGGCTGTCCGAGCGCGTCGGCAAGCTTCGATCCAATGATCCGCGCGACGAAATCGGCCGCCCCACCGGGAGGAACGGTGACGACGAGTTGAATAGGACGGTTTGGATAGTTGGCTTGAGCACGCGCGGGATCCGGCTGGTCGAAGACAAGGGTCGCGATTACGAGTAAAAGACTTCGCAAGCTCCTCATTGCCGATACCTCGCTCCGATCCAATTCCACCGTCAGATCGACCCATCGCTGCAACGCCCGGAGCATAGTCGTCCATGGCGGACAATCTGGAGGCGCTGCGCGACCATCAGCTCGACGTGGCGCAGATGTTCGAGCCGTACGTGTCGATGGCCTTGCAGACGGGCGCGGGCGACATCCTCTATGCGGCCAGCGCGCGCGGACCGACGGTGTATACGACGTTCCTTGCCACGCGTGACAGCATCAACCGCAATCGCACCGCGTTTGCGGCCATGACGCGAGCCACGCGCCGCATGCAGGACTGGCTCGCCGAGCACAGCGCGGAGCAATTGGCCGACGTGGTCGCGCCGTTCTACCGGGACGTCGCGCGCGACGTTCTGGCGAGCTCGCTTCGGCGCTATCGTGATGCCGGACTTTGGGCGCGCAATCCCGAGGTGTCGCGGCAGGGGTTCGCGCGGCTTGCCGATAGCCTGCTGTCCGGCGGGTTCATTTCTCGCATGCACACGTACGAGGACTGCGTGGATCAGAGCCTGTGCTAGGCAAGCGCCATTACCTTCGTGGCGCCAGGAGGCACGATGTTTGACATCATCATTCGCGGCGGCGACGTGGTGACGCCCGCAGGGCGCGGTCCGCTGCGATGTCGCCATCGCGGGCGAGACGATCGCCGCAATCGCCGCTGCCGGCGCGCTGCCGGCAGACTCCGCCGCATCGGGTGATCGACGCAACCGGGCACATCGTGATGCCGGGCGGCATAGACCCGCATGTGCATCTGCATCATGTGTGGATCAAACCCGACGGCACGCCGCTCGTCACGGCCGGACCCGAGCAGGTCGGACGCGCGGCGCTCTTCGGCGGCACCACGACATTCATCGATTTCGCCTATTGGCGGGACGGCGCCTCGGCGCTCCAGGCCATCGAGATGCGCGACAAGGACTTCGTCGGAAAGAGTCCGTGCGACTGGGCCTACCACATCATGCTGCACTCGGAGCCGCCTCCCGAATTCTCGGGGCAGCTCGCGGAGGCAATCCAGGCCGGCTATCCGACGCTCAAGATATTCACGACCAACATCCTCCCCGCGCGCAGCGGCCGCATGATCGATTTCGGCGATATCTGGGAGGCGTTCCAGGTCATGGCGAAGGAGGGCGGTCTTGGCGTCATCCACGCCGAAGACAACGATATCGTCATGCACATGTACGCCAAGCTCATCCGCGAAGGCCGCGTCGGTTTCGAGCATCTCGCGGAAGTCCACAATCAGCTGTCGGAGGACCTGAGCTTTCGCCGCATATTGCGGCTCGCCGAAAGCGTGCCCGGCACCGCGGTCTACATGATGCACGTTTCGGCCGGCACGGGCGTTGCCGCCATCACCGAAGCGCGCCGCAAAGGCCTTCCGGTCTACGGCGAGACGCTGCATCAGTACCTGATCTACTCGGCGAACGACTACACGCGACCCAACGGCCAGATCTATCACACCTATCCATCGCTGAAGTCGGAGGAGGATCAGAAAGCGCTGTGGCACGGCACGGCGAGCAACTCGATCCACTGCATCGCCACCGATGAGCTCTGCTGCACGCTCAAGGACAAGACGCTGGGCAACCGCATCGACGACACCACCGGCGGCAATTCGGGCGTCGAGCCGCGCCTCGGCGTCATGTACACCGAGATGGTCGTGCGCCGCGGCTACTCGCTCTCTCAATATGTCGATCTGGTTTCGTCCAATGCCGCCAAGATCATGGGGCTCTATCCGAGGAAGGGAGCGATCGCCGCCGGCAGCGACGCCGACATCGTGATCCTCGATCCGGCCCGACGCGGCAAAGTTCGCGCCGCCGACCTGCATGAGACCGACTACACCCCTTGGGAAGGTCACGACATCTTCGCCTGGCCGGTCGTCACGATCCTGCGCGGGAAAGTGATGGTGGAGAACGGCCAGTATCTCGGGAGCCCGAAGGACGGCCGCTATCTCAAGCGCAGGATTTCACCCGAGGTCTTGAACGGGTCGGCCTTTTGAGCGAGACGCCGAACGATCTGGTTTGCGAATTGCTGGCGCAGAGCCTGGTCGCCTGGCGTGTGGCCGGCTGCGGTCCGCCGCTCGAGCGACGGCGCGATCGTGATTTGCGGAAGCATCAAGGACATACGGATCGATCCGGTCACCATCGGATTTGCCGTTTCGGTGGATGGTCACGGTCGATGGCCGCAAGCGCGGGGCGATCTCGCTCGTGGCCGTTCTGCGTCAGGTCAGGGAGGCGCTCGATCCCGGCTTCGCGACGAACCGCGTGCGCGTCGCCGTTTCTCCGCTGGTGCCGTCGTGATCCAGGTTTCGGTTCTCACCGGCTTTCTCGGCAGCGGCAAGACGACCCTCCTCGGCCATCTGCTGCGCCAGCCCCAGTTCTCACGCACCGCCGTCATCATCAACGAATTCGGTGAAATCGGCCTCGACCACGAGCTCGTCGAAGCGAGCGAGGACAGCTTCATCGAGCTGCAGACCGGCTGCCTGTGCTGCAAGATCCGCACTGACCTGGCGCAGACCCTCGAAGACCTGCTGCGGCGACGCGATCGGGGCACCTGTCCGCCGTTCGAACGCGTCGTGATCGAAACCAGCGGGCTCGCCGATCCGGCGCCGATCCTGCAAACGCTGATGACCGACACCGGCATCGCCGGCCGCCTCGTGCTCGGCGGTATAGTGACGACCGTAGATGCCGTGAATGGCGCCGGCACGCTGGAGCGCGAAGGGGTCTCGCAAAAGCAGGTCGCGGTCGCCGACCGGCTGGTCCTGACCAAATCGGATCTTGCCGGAGCTGCCCAGCCCGTGCTGCTCCGCCGCCTTGCGGAGCTCAATGCCTCCGCGCCGGTGCTGCGTGCCGATCATGGCCGCATCGACCCGTCATGCCTGTTCGATGGCGGCCTCTACGATCCCCATACCAGGTCGCTCGACGTCAAGTCCTGGCTGGCGGAGGAAGCCCACGGACACTCGCACGGCCGGCATGACGCCGACATCAAGACCTATGCGATCGTGCGCGAGCAACCGATCCGGGCGGTCGCTCTGACGCTGTTTCTCGAAACGCTCGCCGAGCACTGCGGCGCCGATCTCCTGCGCCTCAAAGGCATCGTGAACATTGCCGAGAGCCCCGACCAGCCGGCGGTGATCCACGGCGTGCAGCACGTCTTTCATCCGCCCGCCTGGCTCGAGCGCTGGCCGTCCGATGATCGCCGCAGTCGGATCGTCTTCATTGCCCGCCGCGTCCCGCAGCGTTGGGTCGAGGTGCTGCTCGACGCGATCGGCGCGGAGGTGGCCGACGTTTCGGTTGGACGCTGATTGTTGCGTTCGGCGAGGTCCGACCCGGTCAATGTTCCTTGGCTGGCTGCACCGATCCCGTCGCGGGATCGAATCCGATGGTTCGTCGCCCGAGCGGACGCGTTGCGGGCGAAATATCGCACTTCAGGAACCGACCCTTGCCGGCGCTCCCGACGAACTTGCCCGCGTCGGCGACCACTTCTCCGCGCACCAGCGTGGTGATCGGCCAGCCCTTGATCTTCATGCCCTCGTAGGGCGTGTAATCCATGGCATCGTGGATCATGGATTGACTGATGGTCACTTCCTTGTCCGGATCCCAGATCGCCAGATCGGCATCGCTGCCCACCGCGATCGTGCCCTTGCGCGGATGAAGCCCGTAGAGCTTGGCGGCATTGGTCGCGGTCAGCGCCACGAAACGTGGAAGATCGAGTCGTCCCTTGCCGACCCCTTCCGAGAACAGGAGCGCGGTCCTGACCTCGAGACCGGGAACTCCATTGGCTACTTTCTTGAATGGCGCATTCCTGCCGTGCTTCATCTTTCCTTCGGGATCGTCGTATCGGTATCCGGCGTGATCGGAGGAGAACACTTCGAACACGTTGGTCTCCAGGCCGCGCCAGATCACCTCCTGGTTCGCCTTGTCGCGCGGCGGCGGGCTGCACATGAATTTTGCACCCTCGAAGCCCGGCCGATCGAGATCGTCCTCGGTCAGGAACAGGTATTGCGGGCACGTCTCGCCATAGACTTTGAGGCCGCGGGCCTGCGCCGATCGGATCTGCTCCATCGCCTCGCGTGACGACACGTGAACGATGAGGATCGGCACGTCGACCAGCTCGGCGAGCGAGATGGCGCGCGAGGTTGCCTCGCGTTCCGCAATGGCAGCGTGCGCGACGGCGTGAAAGCGCGGAGCAGAATGACCGGCGGCGAGCAATTTTTCGCTCAGCCACGAGATGACGTCGTGGTTCTCGGCGTGAACCATGACCAGTGCCCGCTCGCGCCGGGCGACCGACAGCACGTCGAGGATCTGCCGGTCATCGAGCTTGAGCAAATCGTAGGTCGTGTAGATCTTGAACGATGTATAGCCGTCCTTGATCAGCGCGGGCAGTTCCTGGCCGGTGACCTGCTCGGTCGGGTCGGAAATGATCAGGTGGAAGGCATAGTCGACCGCGGCCTTGGACTCCGCGGCCGCATGGTAGTCCTTCACCACTTGACGCAGCGACATGCCGCGGTGTTGCGCCGCGAAGGGGATGACCGTCGTGGTGCCGCCGCAAGCCGCCGAGCGCGTCGCGGTGAAGAAATCGTCCGCCGTCATGACGCCGGCGGAGGATCGCTGCGCGATGTGGCAGTGGCTGTCCACGCCGCCGGGCGTGATGATGCGGCCATCGGCGTCGATGTCCCGGCGGCCGGCGCCGAGCTTCGTGCCGATCGTTGCGATCCGGCCGTCGACCACACCGATGTCGGCACGGAAGACGTCGGAGGCCGTCGCCACCGTTCCATTACGTACCACGAGATCGTAGTCGGCCATGATTGTGCTTTCCGGCCGCAAGTCCTGCTAGGCCACGGCCAGCCGGCGGCCATCGACGCCTTTGCTCAAGCGCGCCTCGAGGCGAGCGAGGAGCCGGTCGAGCTCCGCGATGTCGTTGGCGTCGAGCTTCGGGCCCGGTGAGCGGACCGCGGCCGACTGGATGGCGCCGCGCCGTCGCAGGATTTCCTTGCGTATGGCGAGGCCGAAGCCGGGCTGCTGCTCATGGCGGATGAGCGGCAAATAGGCGTCGAACAGGTCTTCAGCCTGGTCGCTTCGACCAGCCTGGAACAGCGCACACACGGACACCAGCATCTCAGGATAGGCAAAGCCGGTCATGATGCCGTCTGCGCCGCGATGCAGCTCCTGCGGCACGTATAGTCCGCCGTTTCCCACCAGGATGCTGATATAGCGGCGCGTGGTGCCGTTGCATGCGTCGCGCACTTGCGAAAGCTTCTTGAGGCCGGGGCAATCCTCGTGCTTGAACATCACCACGCTGGAATGCGAGTCGACGATCTCGAGGAAGCCTTGCGCCGAGATGTCGGCTTGCGTCGACTGCGGGTAATCCTGGTAGACGACCGGAATCTTGTCGCCGAGTCGCGCGATCACATCGCCGAAATAGGCGATGATCTGCAACTCGGTCTTCAAGCCGTTCAGCGGTGCGATCATGACGCCGCATGCGCCGGCATCCATCGCAGTCTTGCTGAGCGTGACGAGATTTCCGGTGCCCGGATTCGACACACCGACGATGACCGGTACGCGGCCATCGACGCGACGCAGGTAATGGCGCGTGAGCGCGGCCAACTCCTCATCGCCGAGCTTCTGCGCCTCGCCCATCATCCCGAGAATGGTGAGGCCGTGGACGCCGCATTGCAGATAGAATTCGATGAGGCTGTCGACGCTTTTCCAGTCGATGTCGCCGGCGTCGGTGAACGGCGTTGCCGAGATCGTGTACACCCCTTTCGCGGACGCATCGAGCAGCTGGGTCATGGCGTGACGTCCCGGGTTCGAAATCTTTGCAGTTGTCAAGAATGCTACTGTGATATCGAGCGGTTGATGCCCGTCGCGGCGAGCGCGGTTGCGGAAGCGCCGTCGGACGGCGGCGTTGCGGTTTGCCAAATGTACACCTCACGCACCCCGGAGAGCAATCGATCCACCTGCCGCTCGTCCAGACCCTTGCCGTCGTACGCGCTGAGACCCGCGCTCTGCATGGGTAATGAGCACCCGCCCACGTCTGTTGCCTGTGCATTCGTCTTGTTCCGTTCCATGCGGTTGCTATAGTTGCCAATAGACCACCACGATCCGCGGTTGGCCGGATTCAGAGGGGAGTCTTCATGACCCGATATGCACTTTTGCTCGGCGGCGCGGCGCTGTTTCTCGCTGCACCTTCTGCGTTTGCCCAGGAGCCCCCGCCGTTGCGCGCGGCCGTCGACGGGACCTTTGCGCCGCACGCATTTCCAAGCCTGTCGGGCGGCTACGAGGGATTCAACATCGATCTTGCCAACGAGATCGCAAAGCGCCTCAAGCGCAAGATCGTCATCGACGCCGCGCAGTTTTCCGGTCTCGTTCCGGCGCTGCTGGCTGGGACCTATGACTTTCTCGCGGCTCCGACCACGGTGACGAAGGAGCGCGCCGAGAACATGCTGTTCACCGAAGGATATCTCAACACCGATTTCCAGTTTCTGATCAAGAAGGGCTCGCCAAAGGTCGCCAAGCTCGAGGACCTCAAGGGAAAGGTGGTCTCGCTCAACAAGGGATCGGCCTATGATTCATGGGCGCGCGACCTCGAGGCGAAGATCGGCTGGAAGGTCGAATCGTTCGGCACCCAGACCGACGCCGTGCAGGCCGTGCTGGTCGGACGCGCTGACGCCAACGTGGCCGGCAACACCGTCGTCGCGTGGGCGGTGAAGAACAATCCGCAGCTCGAGCTGTCCTATCTCTATTCGACCGGACTCGTGTGGGCCGCCCCGCTGCGCAAGGACTCCGGCGAGATGCGCAAGACCATCGAAAACGCGATCGAATGCATGAAGCTCGATCGCACGATCGCGAAGATGCACGAGAAATGGTTCGGCGTAGCGCCCGCGCCCGGCTCGGCGGCCGTGACCGTGTTCCCCGGTTACGGCGTTCCCGACATGCCGGGCTACGATCCGACCGCTCACACGCCCTCGTGTGGTTGAATGAGGCTGGCGCGGACGTGATGCGCGCCCGATCGCGCGTGCCGGCCGAGGGGGGCAGGGGCTTTCGATGACAGCGGCCCAACCGCCGATCCTCGAAATCCGCGGCCTTCGCAAGAGTTTCAAGCACGTCGAAGTGCTGCGTGGGATCGACCTGGCGGTGTTGCCGCAGGAGCTGGTCTTCATCATCGGCCCTTCGGGATCGGGCAAGAGCACGTTGCTGCGTTGCTGCAACCGCCTGGAGGAGCCGACCGCCGGCTCGATCCGGGTCGGCGGCGTCGACATCATGGCGCGCTCGACGGACATCAACGCCATGCGGCGGCAGCTCGGCATGGTCTTCCAGTCGTTCAATCTCTATCCGCACATGACCGCGCTCGGAAACGTCCTTCTGGCGCTCACCAGGGTCCTGCGTAAACCACGCCGCGAGGCGCAGAGCATCGCGCTCGCCGCGCTCGATCGCGTCGGACTTTCCGAAAAGGCGCGCTCCTATCCGGCGGAGTTGTCCGGCGGGCAACAGCAGCGGGTTGCGATCGCGCGGGCGCTTGCGCTCGAACCCAAGGTGATGTTGTTCGACGAGCCGACCTCGGCGCTCGATCCGGAGCTCGTCGGCAGCGTGCTCAACGTCATGCGCGAGCTCAAGCGCGGCGGAATGACCATGCTGGTCGTGAGCCACGAGATGCGCTTTGCGCGCGACGCCGCCGACCGCGTCATCTTCATGGACCATGGTGTGATCGTCGAGGAAGGGCGCCCCGAGCAGATTTTTTCCGCGCCCTGCGAGGCGCGAACTCGCTCCTTCATTACCGACCTGGTGCGTTGAGGCGGTCATGGATGGTTGGTCGCGTTTTCTCGACGCATTCTTCAAATGGGAGCTGATCGAGCGGTATTTCCCCGCCATCATGAAGGGCGTGGTGGTGACGATCGAAATCGCGGCCGCGGTGGTGATCAGCGGTCTCGTGCTCGGCCTTGCGCTCGCGATCTTGCGCTCTTGGCGCGTGCTGCCGCTCAGTGCGCTCATCGTCGTCTTCGCCGATGTATTGCGGGCACTTCCGCCGCTCGTTCTCGTGCTGCTCGTCTATTTCGGGCTGCCGAATGTCGGGATCAACTTGTCGTCCTTTGCGGTGCTGTGGCTGGTGCTCACGCTGGTGCTCGCCGCATTTGCCGAGGAGATTTTTTGGGCCGGCATCCTGTCGGTCCCGAAAGGCCAATGGGAGGCGGCGCGTTCGACCGGCTTGGGCTTTCTTGGCACCTTGACTTATGTGGTGTTGCCGCAGGCGCTGCGCCTCAGCGTTCCGCCGATCACCAATCGAACCGTCGCCATCACCAAGAACACGGCGCTCGGCACCGTGATCGGAGTAGGCGAGATTCTCAATCAGGCAACCACCGCGCAATCGTTCTCGGGCAACGCCACTCCGCTCATGATGGGCGCGGTCGCCTACGTGATCCTGTTCATTCCGGTCGTCGCGCTCGGGCGCTACCTCGAGACGCGGTTCGCCTGGCGGAGGGTCTGATGGAGGCGATTACCCAGCAGTTCCTCAACATTGCGATCATGGAACGGGCGCTGCCGCTCGTGCTCATGGGTCTGAAGCAGACCATCCTGCTGTGTCTCCTGGTCATCCCGCTCGGACTTGCGGGTGGGCTCACCTTTGCGCTGCTGTCGCGCTCGCGGATCCGTCCGGTGCGTTGGACTGCGATCATCGGGATCGATTTCTTTCGGGCGGTCCCGCCGCTGGTGCTGTTGATCTTCATCTATTCGGGCCTGCCTTTTGCGGGCTTTCGGCCGTCGCCTTGGACGGCGGTCGCCATCGCGTTTTTCCTCAATACGTCGAGCTATTACGGCGAAATCTATCGGGCCGGCATCGAGAGCGTCAGCCCGGGACAATGGGATGCGGCGCGCTCCACCGGTCTCAAGGGCTATCAGACGCTCGCCTATGTGGTGCTGCCGCAGGCGATCCGGAACGTGCTGCCCGATCTCGTCTCGAACACCGTCGAAGTCGTGAAGCTCACCTCGATCGCGAGCGTTGTGGCGCTGCCGGAACTGCTTTATTCCGCCGACATGGCACGATCGGTCACCTTCAACAGCTCGCCGATCGTGCTGGCGGCCGCGATCTACCTTGTCATGCTGTGGCCGGTCGTGCGCCTGGTCAGCAGGCTCGAACGGCGGCTGGCGTCCTGAGCCGTTGATTGCAGGAGGGAATCGATGAGCCGAATGCTGCTCACCAGCCAGGCCGGCATCGTCCTGCCGGCGGAGGCCTGACGCCATGACCGCTGCCTTCCAGGCCGACTTTACGACCCTGCCCGCGCAGGACCGCTACAAGCTCTTGTGCGCGCTCGTGGTGCCGAGGCCGATCGCCCTGGTCACGACGCTCGGCCCCGGCGGCATCGTCAATGCTGCGCCATTCTCCTTCTTCAATGTGTTTGCCGAGGAGCCGCCGCTCGTCGTGCTCGGATTGCAGGCGCGACCCGACGGCTCGCTGAAGGATACGTCGGCGCATATCCGTCATACCGGCTCGTTCACCGTGAACCTGGTCGACGAGGCGCTGGCGGAACGAATGAACATTTGCGCGGTGGATTTCCCGCCCGGCACGAGCGAGCTCGACGCTGCCGGCTTGACCACGCTGCCCGGGGTCGCCATTCCGGTGCCGCGCATCGGGGAGGCGGTCGCCGCGCTCGAGTGCCGTCACTATCTGACGTTGGAGGTCAGCGCCGAGCGCCGCCTCTGTCTCGGCGAAGTCATCCACCTGCATGCGCGGGCAGGTATTGTCGATCCGGTGCGGATGTACGTGAATCTCGACGCCTACAAGCCCGTGGCACGTCTGTTCGCCAATCTTTACGCCCCGCTCGGGAAGCCGTTCACGCTCGTGCGGCAGAGCTATGCCGAATGGCTCGCGTCGGGTGGCGTCAAGGGCGGCTGAGCTGCACGACCCCGAGAGCCATCGTGACCGCGGCCTGGGTCGGATCGATGACCGGGATGCCGAGCGCCTCCTCCAGCGGGCGGCGATGGCGCGCCATACCGGCGCAACCCATCACCACGGCCTCGGCTCCGTCCTGCTCCTGCAATTGTCGACCGATTTCGACCATGCGATCGAGTGTCCTCTCGCCGCTCGCGGTTTCGGCGACCGACATCTCAAGCGAACGCTCGCCCGCGAAGCGATCCATCAGCTCCATTTGCCGCAGATAACGCATGTGCCGGGCGATCGAGCGCTGGCTGGTCGCGATGACGCCGAAGCGGCCGGCGCGCGCGAGCGCGGTGAGCACGCCGCATTCGGCAATGCCGAAGACCGGGCGGGCGGTGCCTTCGCGACAGACATCCAGCCCCGGATCGCTGTAGCAGGCGATCACGAACGCGTCCGATGAATTGTCCGCCTCGACCAGCCGCCGCAGCGGCATCACGACGCTTGCGACATCGGCCTCGGTCTCGATGCCGTATGGACCCTCGGCGAGCGTCGAGCACACGATCTCCGGGCCACCCTCGAACCGCAAGGGCTCCAGCGTCGCATCGAGGCCGCGAGTCACCGCCTCATTCGAGTTTGGATTGACCACACGAATGCGTGGACGCGACTCGCTCATGAGCTCGCTCTACGTCCGATGACCCTATCATCTTCAATGTTAGCGTCCGGTCTCACGGCGCCTTGATCCTGGCTGCACGGATGCACGACCACACTATTGCGGCTGTTCGGCGCGAATCAATTTCTGCAGGATCTGCTTGTATCGGACCGGCCCCACGTCGACCGCCAGGATGACCGGATCGACCGACGTCAGCGCGTTGTCGATGATCTCCTGTTGCGCCTCGATGACCGGCGCGTCCTGCTCCTCGAACGCGAAGCGGCGGGTGGTCGATATCTTGTCCTGGATCTGCGCGTTCAACTTGTCGTCGGCAGTCAGCACATTGAACCGCACCGCCGTGAAGAAATAGTGCGTGGTCTTGTCGCTCTCCGGCGTCAGCAGATGGATGGCGTGATAACCGGTTCCGCTCTCGGGGACCGCCCCCGGCATGCAGATTCCCGTCAACAGACGCAGCGTGCTGGGCGCCATCCAGCGCATGCTGGTGAACTTGTCGACGCGGTCCGGCTTCGAGGGCATGAGAATGGCGAACAGTCCCGGCGCGGTCGCATTGGAGGCGTGACGTCCGACGACCACGTCGTTGCCGTCTTGCTCGACGGTAATCTGGGAGTTCGACCGTTTCCGAATTCCCCAGAATCCCGTCGTGCAGATAGCTCGTGTGGCTCAAGTCGAGCAGATTGTCGATGATGAGCTCATAGTTGGCACGGATGGTAATTCGGTCCCGTTTGGTCGCGTGCATCTCCGGAACATTGTCGAGCACGCTGAAGTCCGGCACCTTCGAGAGGTCGGGCGGCTGCTCGCCCATCCAGATCCAGATCGCCTTGTGCTTCTCGGTCACCGGATAGCTGCGGACACGCGCGCGCGGCGGAATATTTTTCGTCCCATGCGGATTCAAGCACGCACGCGCCGGACGAGTCGAACTCCAGCCCATGATAAGGACACTGGATGCTGTCGCCATTGACGATCTTGCCCATATGCAAGGGTGCGAACCGATGCGGACAGCGATCTTGCAATGCAGCGACATTTCCATCTGATTTTCGGTAGAGAACGACCGGCTCTTTCATGATCGTGCGGCCGAGCAATTGACCGTCCGCGAGATCATCCGACCACGCCGCGACATACCATGCGTTGCGGAGATAGGTCCCGCTGATCATCTTCTTCTTGCTCTCGAGCAGCTCGGTATCGAGCTCAGTTGCGCGTGTCATCGCATCCCTCTATTGCAATTCCTTGCGTCCGATCAGGCAGCGGCGCTTCGACGAGACCCGAAGTCCCATCAGCATGCTCTTGCAAGGATACATTGCCTGGATGATCTGCCGCAACGGGCCTCCGCGCTGGCCGGACGTCGACTTGACTGGCACATTCACTGTGAAACGATGCCGTGCCGGTTCGCGGCCGTTCCGATGATGGACATCTCGGAATTGCCGGGCAGGGGAGTATTCACATGTCCGATCGGTCCGCCCGCGCTGGGACGGCGTTTGCCGTCTGCCTCGTCGTCTTGTCGATGGCCGAAATCGGCCATGCATGGGCGCAAACACCGGCACAAGACTATCCGACGCGGCCGGTTCGCTGGGTCGTCGGATTTCCAGCCGGCGGATCGTCCGACATCGTGGCCCGCGTGTTGAGCGAGTGGATGCAGGCGCGGCTCGGCCAGGCGTTCCTGGTCGAGAACAAGCCCGGCGCCGGCAGCAATATCGCGACCGAGACCGTGGTCAATTCGCCGGCCGACGGCTACACGCTTCTCTCCGTCACCTCCGCCAACGCGATCAACGCGACGGTGAGCAAGAAGTCGCTGTCCTTCGATCTGCTCAAGCAGATGGCACCGGTTGCCGGATCGGCCTACGGACCGAGCGTGATGGTGGTCAACCCGGCGCTCCCGGTGAAGACCGTGGCGGAGTTCATCGCCTATGCCAAAGCCAATCCGGGCAAGATCAACATGGGCTCGGCCGGTGTCGCCACCACCAGTCACATGGCGGGAGAGTTGTTCAAGGCGATGGCGGCCGTCGACCTGGTTCACGTTCCCTATCGCGGCTCCGCCCCGGCGCTCACCGATCTGGTCGGCGGCCAGGTGCAGGTGATGTTCGATGCCATGATCAGCACCATGCCGCACATTCAATCGGGCAAGCTGCGCGCGCTCGGCGTGACGACGGCGACGCGGTCGGAGGTACTTGCCGACCTGCCGACCATCGCCGAGACCGTGCCCGGATACGAGGCGATCATCTGGTACGGCGTCGGCGTGCCGCGCGGGACGCCGATGGATATCGTCGGCAAGCTCAATCGGGAGTTCAATGCCGGCCTCACGTCGCCGAAAATCAAATCGCGGCTTGCCGAGCTCGGCTCGACGCCGATCGCCGTCGGCCCGGACGAGTTCTGGACGTTCGTGCGCTCCGAAATCGACAAGTGGGAGAAGGTGATCAGGCTCTCGGGCACCAAGGTGGATTAGTACCAAAGATTTTGCGACCCGTTGTCGGGCGGGGGCATACTCGTTCGTCCTAGGCAAAACGAGGAACCGATCCCGATGCTCTACGCCATGCTCTGCTACAACGACGAAGACGTCGTCTACTCCTGGACCAAGGAGGAGGACGACGCCGTCATGGCCCGGCTCGATGTCGTCCACCAGCGGCTGGCCAAGGAAGGCAAGCTCGGGCCGGCCGCCCGGCTGCTGCCGACCACGGCCGCGACCACGGTCCGGAAGGATAGCGATCCGCCGCTGGTGATCGACGGGCCCTTCGCCGAGACCAAGGAGCAGCTGCTCGGCTTCTACGTCATCGACTGCGCGGCGCTGGAGGAGGCGCTCGAGATCGCGCGCGAGCTTGGCCGCGCCAATCCCGGGCGGCGCCTATGAGGTCCGGCCGATCCGCCTGTTCCTGCCGGGGAGCGGCGTGACGTGAGCGACTTGGCCTGGATCGATGCGGCGCTGACCTCCGCGCGCCCGCAGGCGCTCGGCGCGCTGCTGCGCTATTTCCGCGACCTCGACACCGCCGAGGAGGCCTTCCAGGACGCGTGCCTGCGGGCGCTGCAGGAACTGGCCGCAAAACGGTCCGCCGCGCGATCCCGCCGCCTGGCTCATCATGGTCGGGCGCAACGTCGCGATCGACCAGGTGCGGCGCCGGAGCAAGCAGGAGGCGCTGCCGCCCGAGGAGGTCATCTCCGATCTGGACGACGCCGAAGCCGAGCTCGTCGAGCGGCTCGACGGCGCGCACTATCGCGACGACATCCTGCGCCTGCTTGTTCATCTGCTGCCATCCCGATCTGCCGGCGACCCAGCAGATCGCGCTGGCGCTGCGCATCGTCTCCGGCCTGTCGGTCAAGCAGATCGCGCGCGCCTTCCTGGTCGGCGAGAGCGCCATGGAGCAGCGCATCACCCGGGCCAAGAGCCGCGTCGCCCGCGCCGATGTCCCGTTCGAGACGCCGGGCGCGGTGGAGCGGGCCGAGCGGCTCGCCGCCGTGGCGGCCATGATCTACCTCATCTTCAACGAGGGCTATTCGGCGAGCGGCGCGGCCGACATGCGCGCGCCGCTCTGCGAGGAGGCGATCCGGCTCGCCCGGCTGCTGCTGCGGCTGTTCCCGAGCGAGCCCGAGATCATGGGCCTGTTGGCCCTGCTGCTGCTGCAGCACGCGCGCGCGCCGGCGCGCTTCGATGCCGACGGATCGATCGTGCTGCTGGAGGACCAGGACCGCGGCCTCTGGAACCGCACGATGATCGCCGAGGGGCTCGCGCTCATCGACAAGGCGATGCGCCACCGCCGCCGCGGCCCCTACCAGGTGCAGGCGGCGATCGCGGCGCTGCATGCGCGGGCCGCCCGGCCGCGAAGACACCGACTGGGCGCAGATCGATCTGCTCTACGCCGCGCTCGAGAGCTTGCAGCCGTCGCCGGTCGTCACGCTCAACCGGGCGGTCGCCGTCGCCAAGGTCCGCGGTCCGGCCGCGGCGCTGGCCATGATCGAGCCGCTGGCGCCGCAGCTGTCCGGCTATTTCCACTTCTTCGGGGTGAAGGGCGGGCTGCTCATGCAGCTCGGCCGCGCCGAGGAGGCCCGCGTCGCCTTCGACCAGGCCATCGCGCTGGCCAATACCGCCGCGGAAGCCGCCCACATCCGGCTGCATCTCGACCGGCTCGCCAAGGACAGCAAGCCGCGCGACGGCGTGCAGGCCGCCACCTGATTTGCCGCGGTCGCCGGTACCCCCTAGGTATCCAGGTATCCCCGCAAAAAAATTTCCAGCGCGTTGTCGAACCGCCCTCCCATCGTTCGTCCTAGGGGTAAGCCGCCAGCACTTGGGGAGACGAGAGATGACGATGGAGAACGGCAGGGCGCTCGAGGAAGCTCGCATCCGCACGGCGATCGTCGACCGGGCGAAGGCGCTGCGCGCCAGGAACGGTCTCGAGGGGTCGTTGTTTTCGTTCCGAGGGCCGGCGGGCTGCGAGGTCCACGACCTGAGCATCACCGCGGACGACGACATGGCGATTGGCCACAGTCTTCTCCGCATCAGCGGCTCGCGGGCCGACGGCCACGACATCGACGTCTGGACGCCCGCGACCTTCTGCCTGCGCAAGATCGACGGCGCATGGGAGGTCACCGACGAGCAGACGCCTGTGCCCCTCGACGTGGACCGCGGCGCCGAGAGCTTCGATCGGCTGAACTGATCTCTCCGAGCAACACCTATTCGGATGCCAACCGCCATCAACCCGCAATTCCAGAGCCACAGAGGACGCAACAATGCTCGAGATCATTGCAATCATCGCCGTGGTGATCGTCGTTCTGCTCGCGGCTGCTCTCGCCTACGCGGCGACCAAGCCCGACACCTTCCGGGTGCAGCGCTCGACCAGCATCAAAGCCCCGCCGGAGAAGATCTTTCCGCTCCTCGACGACTTGCGCAGTCATGTGACCTGGTCGCCGTGGGACCAAAAGGATCCGGCGATGAAGCGGACCTATAGCGGGGCCGCCCGCGGCAAGGGCGCCGTGTACGAATGGGACGGCAACAAGAACATCGGCAAGGGGCGCATGGAGATCACCGAGACGTCTCCGCCGTCCAGGGTCATTTTCAAGCTGGACTTCATCAAGCCGTTCGAGGCCCACAACATCGCCGAGCTCGTGCTGGAACCCAAAGGCGATGCCACCAACGTCACGTGGGCCATATACGGTCCCAATCTCTTCCTCGGGAAGGTGATGAGTCTCGTTTGCAACATGGACCGCATGATCGGCAAGGAGTTCGAGACCGGTCTCGCCAACCTGAAGCGGCTCACCGAAAAGTAGGGGTGGCTCGGCGAGTGGTGGATTGTTCAATCTTTCCTGCGCTTTGCGACGATCGCTTCGTACGCAGCTTGCAGCTTGGCGCCGACCGAGGCGGGCGGCGACGCGTTCCGCTTCGCTACAGGCGGGCTGACGGCTGACCGACTGACACGACATCAAAAGTGAGGCGTTCCACATGTCTCTCAAGCTCTATTTCCACCCCCTGTCGTCCTTCTGCCAAAAGGCGCTCATCGCCTTCTACGAGAACGACACGCCTTTCGAGCCGCATATCGTCGACCTTTCCGACGAGACCTCCAGCGCCGAATTCAAGAAGATTTGGCCGCTCGGCAAGTTCCCGGTGCTGCGTGACGACGCGAAGGATCGGACAGTCCCCGAGTCGAGCATCATCATCGAATACTTGGGCTTGCACTACCCGGGCAGGACCCAGCTGGTGCCCGCCGACGCGGACATGGCGCGGCAGACGCGCCTGCGCGACCGCTTCTATGATCTCTACGTGCAGCTGCCGATGCAGAAGGTCGTCGGCGACAAGCTGCGGCCGGCGGGAAAAAATGATCCGTACGGCGTGGAGCTGGCGAAGGCGCAGCTGCAGACCGCCTACGGCATGATCGACCAGGAGATGGCAACGAAGACCTGGGCGATGGGGGACGCATTCAGCATGGCCGACTGCGCCGCCGCGCCGGCGCTGTTCTACGCCAACCTGGTGCTGCCATTCGGCGACACCCACAAGAACACGGCGGCGTACTTCGGCCGCCTGATGGAGCGCCCGTCATTCGCCCGGGCGGTCGAGGAAGCAAAGCCGTACTTCGCGATGTTCCCGGGCTAGCGCCGGTGGCTCGGCATTTCAATCCGTTAGCAGTGCCCCCAAAAAAATCGCCCGACCTGTCGATCTCGCGGCCCTTCGTTCGTCGTGACAATGGAGAGGACGGATAGCCGTTTTCCAAATTCGAAACCAGAAGGAGAAATGACGATGCGAGTCATGGTGCTGGTCAAGGCCAACAAGGACACCGAGGCGGGCGTTATGCCGAGCGAGAAGCTCCTCACCGAGATGGGGAAGTTCAACGAAGAGCTGGTGAAGGCCGGCGTGATGCTCGCGGGCGAGGGGCTCCACCCCAGCTCGAAGGGCGCGCGCGTCAAGTTCTCCGGAGCGAAGCGAGCCGTGCTCGACGGGCCCTTCGCCGAGACCAAGGAGCTGATTGCCGGCTACTGGCTGTGGCAGGTGAAGTCCATGGCAGAGGCGATCGAGTGGGCCAGGCGCTGCCCCAATCCCACCGGCGATGAGGCCGAGCTCGAGATTCGCCCGGTGTTCGAGGCCTCGGACTTCGGCGCCGAGTTCACGCCCGAGCTCAGGGAGCAGGAGGAGCGCCTGCGCGCGCAGGCCGAGAAGCTCGGCAAGACCGCGAAGCCCTAAGCGCGGCCCGCCTCGTCGCCACGGCGCAGCGCCACAAGAAAGATGACGCTCGACGTGTCGATCTCGCAGCGGCTCGTTCGTCGCCATGACAGAGCGGGGCTCACATTCGGTCGGAACGGACCGGACCCCCGCTCCCGAACAAGGAGAAACCGCGATGCGATTCATGATCATCGTCAAGGCCACCAAGGACTCGGAAACCGGCGTCATGTCGGAGCTCCTGAAAATCGACCGGTGGCAGGAGCTCTTTGCCCAGATGGCGAGCTATCACGAGGAGCTGCAGAAGGCCGGTGTGCTGCTCGACGGCAACGGACTGCATCCGAGCTCGAAAGGCTGGCGCGTCAAGTATTCCGGCGGGAAGCGCACCGTGATCGACGGGCCGTTCACCGAGACCAAAGAGCTGGTCGCCGGCTACACCCTGATCCAGGTGAAGTCGAAGGAAGAGGCGATGGAATGGGTCAGGCGCTTTCCCAACCCCCACCTGCAGGACGGCGAGATCGAGGTTCGCCAGCTGTACGAGCTGGAGGATTTCGGCCCCGGCGAGACGGTCGAGCGCCTCCGCGACATCGAGTCGGGACCGAGAAGTAGCCGGACTACGTGGGGTGCACTCGCGCAGTGCAGCATTCCAAGATTCATCCTCGGCGCACCGGGGCCCCGAAGGCGGGCCCGAATCCTAAGCCCAGCTGCGGGGGACGGGCCCGGGTTACGCGCGTCCGGAATGACGACCTGGCGTGATCGGTTCAGGCAGCGACGGTTAGGTGCACGGCTTGCACCGACAGGTGGGGATGCTCTAATCGGTAGCCGTGACGGCTACCGATACCCATCGCGCGATCGACGCGGTCTGGCGGATCGAGTCGGCGAGGCTGATCGCCGGCCTCGCGCGCATGGTGCGCGACGTCGGCCTGGCCGAGGAGCTCGCGCAGGACGCGCTCGTCGCCGCGCTCGAGCGCTGGCCGGCAGACGGGCGTCCCGGACAATCCCGGGCGCCTGGCTCATGGCCACCGCCAAGCATCGGGCGATCGACCGGCTGCGCCGCAAGCAAGCTCGCTCGAGCGCAAGCACGCAGGAGCTCGGCCACGAGATCGACGCGCAGCAGGAGACCGCCGTCGCGGACCTCGACGCCGCCCTCGACGACGACATCGGCGACGACCTGCTGCGCCTGGTGTTCACCGCCTGCCATCCGGTGCTCTCCGACCGAGGCGCGCGTCGCGCTCACGCTGCGCCTGCTCGGCGGCCTGACCACCGAGGAGATCGCGCGCGCGTTCCTGGTCCCGGAGCCGACCGTCGCCCAGCGCATCGTCCGCGCCAAGCGGACGCTGGCCGAGGCGCGCGTCCCGTTCGAGGTCCCGCGCGGGGCCGATCGCGCCGCCCGGCTGTCGTCGGTGCTCGAGGTCCTCTACCTCATCTTCAACGAAGGCTACGCGGCGACCGCCGGCGACGACTGGATGCGGCCGGCGCTGTGCGAGGAGGCGCTGCGGCTCGGCCGCATCCTGGCCGAGCTCGCTCCGCAGGAGCCGGAGGTGCACGGCCTCGTCGCGCTGATGGAGATCCAGGCGTCGCGCTTCGGCGCGCGCATCGGCCCGTCGGGCGAGCCGGTGCTGTTGCTCGATCAGAACCGCGCGCGCTGGGATCAGCTGCTCATCCGGCGCGGTCTCGCCGCGCTCGCGCGCGCCGAGGCGCTCGGCGGCGCGCCCGGCCCGTACGCGCTGCAGGCCGCGATCGCCGCCTGTCACGCGCGCGCGCGCACCGCGGCGGAGACCGACTGGGCGCGCATCGCGGCGCTCTACGCGGCGCTCGCGCGAGCTCACGCCATCGCCGGTCGTGGAGCTCAATCGCGCGGTCGCGGTCGCGATGGCGTTCGGTCCGGCGGCGGGCCTCGAGCTGGTCGATGCGCTGACCTCGCGAGCCGCTCGCTCGAGAGCTATCACCTGCTGCCGAGCGTGCGCGGCGACCTGCTCAAGAAGCTCGGCCGGCTCGACGAGGCGCGCGCGGAGTTCGAGCGCGCGGCGTCGCTCACGCGCAACGCCCGCGAGCGCAAGCTGCTGCTCGAGCGCGCCGCCGCCTGCGCGGGTGGATCGGCGTCGTCGTAGTTGCGCGCGGTCTCGCGAGGGAGGAGTTTTGCTCTTCCATCTTGCCTCGCGCAGTGATTGACTGCGCCCCCCAGGAATACCGTTCGTCTTTAGTTCAGGGAAATCAATGCTTAAACAGTTTTCGTCGGGGCCGACCCGACTTGTGTCGCGCCGTGTCGCGCTGGGAGTGATCGGTGCGGCGGCTCTGGCGCGGTCCGCACGGCCGGCGTCCGCGCAGGACATCGAGCCGATCAGGATCGTGATCGCGTTTCCGCCCGGAGGCACCAGCACGGCATCGTTGCAGCCGCTGCGCGCGCCGCTGGGTAGCGAGCCTCGGGTCGCCGATCGAATTCGATTATCGTCCCGGCCTTGGTGGCAATGTCGCAGCGCTGCACGTGATCCAGGCGAAGCCGGACGGCCGCACGCTCCTGTTCGGCCATGCCGGCCCGCTCGCCATCAACCACCATATCCTGGTGCAGACGGTGTTCGATGCGCAGCGCGATCTCATCCCGCTCGCCATGGTGGTCCAATATCCCATCGTCATCTGTGCTGCGGCCAAGCTCAATGTATCGACGCTCAAAGATCTGATCGATCTCGCCCGCCGCGATCAACTGGTGGCGGGCTCGTCCGGCAACGGCTCGATCCAGCACCTCGCTCTCGAGACTTTCAGCCGGACCACCGGAGCCAAGATCCTGCATATTCCATTCGCCGGCGGCGGTCCGTTGCAAGAGGCATTCGCGCGCGGCGCCCTCGGTGTGCTGCTGGAAACCGGCTCCAACATCGTCAAGCATGTCCAGGCCGGTACATTGCGGCCGCTGGCGGTCATGGCCCGAGAACGGTTGTCCATACTTCCGGCCGTGCCGACACTCGCGGAAGCTGAAATCGATGGGCTCGAAGTGTCTGCGTGGTTCGGTCTGCTCGCACCTGTGCGCACGCCGGACGACATGTCGGCGCGCATCACCGAGGCGACGCTGGCGGCGTTGGAGCAGCCGGACGTGCGTGCCGCATTAGCGGCCATCGGCGGCTTGGTGACGCCGATGGGAGCAGACGCACTCAAGCGCTTCATCGCCGATGAGAACGAACGCTGGGGGCGCGTCATCGCCGCGTCGGGCCTGGCTCCGATCGGCACCAACCCGATCGGCAGGGTCGGGGCGCCGCAATAGGCGTCACTCGGCCCGCTCTAATCGCCGATGCCTGGAAGCCCAACGAGGAACATCACCGCCTGACCGGCCGTCATTCCAAGCCGTAGGGTACAATTAGTTTAATGGCTGGCGCTAAGCCACTGTATACAAAACGGAAAAACGTGGCTGGGGGACTAGGATTCGAACCTAGATTGACGGAGTCAAAGTCCGCAGTTCTACCGTTGAACTATCCCCCAAAAACGCCATTGAAATTATTGCCGTTTTCGAGCCGGTTTTGCAAATGCCGGCAAAACCGTGAGCGCGGTTTTGCAAATCGCGTGGGCTCGATATAGCCACGCCACCGGTCGCGGTCCAGTCGCGATGTTCCTTTGGGTCGGGTTGGTAGGGGCGACCCTTGTGGTCGCCCCTCTGGGTGTGGTGCCGTTGTGGGCGCCCACAAGGGGCGCCCCTACGTTGGCCCGGTCGCCGCTTGGTCTCTTGACCAGCTTCAACCGCGCCCGGCCGGCGGCCGCCACGCCCTGTGTGCGCATTCAACTGCATCGATCGGTCGAGCAGGCACTCGTCGTAGCGAGCGATTAACCACCCACGCGCATTGCGTACAATTAATGTCGATCTTTAGAAACGATTCTTCGGCGGACGTGTTCACTGGGGCGGAGGGGCCTGCTGACAGGATTTTGTCATGATCGACGAGTTCCGAATGCGCGCCATCGAATGTCTTCGGTGGGCTCAAGAGGCGGCGAACGAGCAAACCAAGGGCGTGTGGCTGGGCATGGCCCAGCTCTGGCTCGAGCGCGCCGAAAGCGCTCAGCGCATGTCGCAAGAGGGCGGGCGGCCGCAAGCCGGAACATAGCAGGATTGTTGTCTTCCGATGCCGCGGTGGTCGAGAGGATTGGCCGAAGCGTCGTGATGAAAACGCTCGCCGCACCGCTACCGGTGCGGCACCTGACACCAGCCCCAATCACGAGCTCTTGGACGCTCGCTGGCTCATGAATTTTTCTTCGATCTCTTTGTAGATGCGGGCCATCCAATTCTCGGCCCGCACGGCGCGATCCTGAAAATATTCGACATGCGCCTGCAGCTGACTGGCGCGATCCTCGGCGGCTCGCAGCTGGATGGAAAGCTTGTGAGCGAGGTCCATCGCCCGTTTGCAGTCGTCGTCGGCGGTGCGGGCGGCTTTTTCCAATAGCGCGATGATGGACTCGCCGGAGCGATCCATCGGATCGCTGTCGGCCCGCGCCGGTTCCTTTTCGGCGGGAGCAAACGGAATGACCTTCTTGGGACCGTCGGTCGTACGTTGGATCACGGCTCACCCCACCCCACTAGGTCGCCAAAAATGGATGCCACGAAGCCTAGCAGAAAATGCGGCGAACCTATGGTGGGATGATCGATTGCGATGCCGAGATCCGAATCGACATGATCAACGATGCATTCTTGTCACGATGCCGATGATCACACGCAGTGCCATCTTGCACGGATGGCGTCGTTCGTTTCGTGCGTGGATCTTGCTGATCAATCCCGTGTCGACGCCAGGCATGCCGTCTGGGTGAAGGCGGAACGTCACCGTCGGTATTCGAATGCGCCTGCTCCGGAGCGCTTTGCAGAAGCCTGCCCCGGACCTGATCCGAGGCGGACACCGATCTCGGGTTGAACCAAGATCGGCACTCAATATTGCCCAAGTCGGCTATAGCCGACGTGGGTGGCGTCCCGTAGAAAATGCGATCAACGAAGGGAATCTTGTCGCGGATGCCGCGAAGGCCGACCGCCGAGGCGTGGCCGAGACGGGGCTCCAGCCTGGCTGCACGATGAGACGACCGAAGCCCCCGCAACTGGCGGGGGCCTCTTCATGCCGCGCTCGTGTCGGGGGGAGGGGAACACGGCACTGAACCCGGGATTCAACGCGACCAGATCGTCTTCGGTTCCGCGGCTGCCTACGGCTTGACCAGCTCCTTCGCGCGCTCGACGATATGCTTGGGCGTGGCGTAAAGCTGCTCGATCGATTGCTGCACCGTCTCGCCTTCGGTCGGCACCACGTCGACGCGGGTCTTCTCGGCGTCGGCGAGGAAATCCTTGTCCCGCATGGTGGCGGCGAAGGCGGCGCGCAGCGTCCTGATCTGCTCCGCCGGCACCCCGGGCGGCGCGAGATATGGCCGCCCGAACAGCTGCTGGCCGATGACGAGCTCGACCGCCTTCTTGTCGTCGTCGCTCTTGATGGTGGTCCAGATCGAGGGAACCCCCAGCCTGGTCAGCTCTTCCTCCGGCTCGAGCGCCGCCTGAACGAGAATGTTGACGGTCTTGTTCCTGATCCAGTCGGGGCGCTGCGACTTCAGGCTCGTCCAGTCGTAGCCGCACAATCCGTCGACCTCGCCGCGCTCCATGGCGAGCAGGATGTCGGCGCTGCCCTTGTAGCCCGTGACCAGCTCGAACTGCGCGCCGCTCGCCTTCCGGTGCATGTTGGCGTAGTCGCGGGTCGAGCCGCTCACCGCGCTCGCGCCCATGATGGTCTTCTGCCGTTGCGCGTCCGCGAAGGTCTTGATCCGCGACCTTTCGTGGGTGATGCACAGCCGCGTCGCGTTGTGGGCGCTGGCGAGATATTGGAACTTGGTCGGATCGAACAGCGGCTGGGCGCGGTCGTCGAGCAGCGCCCCCATGACCACGCCCGGAAACACCGCGCCGATCACCGTCCCGTCCTTCGGCGCCACCGAATAGATGAACGCCGCCGCCCGCCCGCTGGCGGCGCCGGGCTGGTTCTTGGCCACGATGGCGGGATTGCCGGGAATGTGTCGGCCGAGGTGGCGCGCGAGCAGGCGCGCATAGATGTCGTAGCCGCCGCCGATATCGGCGCCGATCACGAAGTCGATGGTCTTGCCGGCGTAGAAGTCGGCGGCCGGTGCCGCGGTCGGCACGGCGGCCGCAACCACTGCGGCGCAGGCGAGCGTTGCGCAACGACCCGGGCGGCTGGAATGCATGCGAGGCTCCGATGCCCGATGCCGGACCGGTGAAGCTTCAGCTCACGGCACGCTGCTACCGCCGTTATAGCAAGCGACGCAAGAAAGCGCATCGAGGTTCAGGATTCGCCCAATTTTGAAGCGCTTAGGGCATCTCGGTGAGATCGATGAGCGCGAGCGGCGACTCGGTGCGCTCCCCCCGAAAGGGAGAGTTGGGGTAGGACTGGGGTCGGACGCCTGAAGAATTGCGCCGAGAGTTCCACGCTCGTCGTCCGGCCGTCGGGCCGCAAATTTTTTTCCACCTCTCTGTCGGGAGCGGCCACGCCCGTTCGTCCTCTGAACGCGCACACAGGCTTGACGGAAAAGTCGTCATCCCCCAAAGGCTGCAACCGCCGAACGGAGCGCAATCGATGGCCAAGGTCGTCTTCACGGCGAACGTCCAGCGCCACGTCGTCTGCCCGGAAGCCGAGGCGCCCGGGCACACCGTGCGTGAGGTCCTGGACAACGTGTTCGCGGAAAACGCGCAGGCGCGCAGCTACGTGCTCGATGACCAGTCCGCCTTGCGCAGGCACATGACGATCTTCGTCGACGGGCGGATGATCCGCGACCGCGCGCGGCTCGCCGACCCGGTGAACGAGCGCAGCACGATCCATGTTTTCCAGGCGCTGTCAGGAGGCTGATGATGAGCGACAAGCTTCTCGTTTCGACCCGCAAAGGCTTGTTCACGGTGTCGCGCCGGGCCGGGCAGTGGGAGATCACGGCCGTCGATTTCCTGGGTGACAACGTCACCCTCACCTTGACCGACCGTCGCGACGGGCGGACCTATGCGGCGCTCGATCACGGCCATTTCGGCGTCAAGCTGCACCGCTCGACCGCGAACGGCTGGGAGGAAGTGCCTGCCCCCGCTTACCCGCCCAAGCCGGACGGCTACGAGGAGAACGACATGTGGGGCCGGCCGCTCAACTGGAGCACGGCGCGCATCTGGGCGCTCGCGGCCGGCGGCGCCGACGAGCCCGGCGTGCTCTGGTGTGGAACGCTGCCGGGCGGCCTGTTCCGCTCGACCGATCACGGGCAGAGCTGGGAGATGGCGCGCGCGCTGTGGGATCATCCCAAGCGCAAGCAGTGGATGGGGGGCGGCGCGGATCTGCCGGGCATCCATTCGATCTGCGTCGACCCGCGCAATTCAAAGCGAGTGTGCGGTCGGGGTCTCGACCGGCGGAATCTGGCTCACCGAGGACGCCGGCGCGAGCTGGACGCTGCGCGGCGAGGGCATGCGCGCCGAATATGCTCCGCCGGAGCAGACCCACGATCCCGTCGCCCAGGACGTCCACTGTCTCGTGCAATGTCCGGCGGCGCCCGAGCGCATGTGGGTGCAGCACCACAACGGCATCTTCGTCTCCTCCGACGAGGGCAGGACGTTCACGGAGATCAACGGCGTCGAGCCGTCGACGTTCGGCTTCGCCGTCGCCGTGCATCCCCGGCAGCCCGACACGGCGTGGTTCATTCCCGAGATCAAGGATGAGAAGCGCATCCCGCGCGAGGGCAAGCTGGTGGTCACGCGCACGCGCGACGGCGGCAAGAGCTTCGACGTGCTGTCCAAGGGACTGCCGCAGTCGCATGCCTATGACGTGGTCTACCGGCATGCGCTCGCGCTCGACGAGGCCGGCGACCGGCTCGCCTTCGGCTCGACCACCGGGGGCCTGTGGGTGAGCGAGGACCAGGGCGACAGCTGGGCCGGCGTGACGCACACGTTGCCGCCCGTCTATGCGGTGCGGTTCGCGTGATTGGAGCATTTTCCGGAAAAGTGGACACCGGTTTTCCGTAAGAAAATGCGACCACTAAAGGGACGCATGTGGCCTAGCGACGCACCACGCGCATCCGCTGTCCGATCAGCACCGTCGCGACCACCGCGGCGGCGAACAGGATCGTTTCGAGATCGATCGGCTCGCCGTTCACCGGCAGTGCGAGCGCAACGATCATGAACGGTTGCAGCAGCATGATCTGCCCAATGCGGGCGATGCCGCCGATCGCCATCGCCGCATTGAAGACGAAGAACGCGGTGTACTGGCTCACCAGGCCGACATAGCCCAGCGCAGCCCAGGAGGGGATCGGCACGCTCGCGATATCGGCCGGCCACAGCGCAAACGTGGCCACGACCGCGAGCGGAAGCAGGAGCACGACCTGCCAGGATATGACCTCCCATCCGGCCATCAACGTCGCGAGGCGGCCTGACAGGGTGTAGCCGACCGCGCCGGCGGCGATCGTGCCGAGCAGGAATAGGTCGCCGACGGAAAAGACGTCATCCCCGCTGCGACGAAGCACGAACGTCAATACGATGATCGTGCCGGCGGCGCTCGCCAGCCAAAATCCGCGGCTGGGACGCTCATGGGCAAAGATCGCCGCGGCCGCGGCGGTTGCGAGCGGCAGAATGCCGAACACGACACCGCCGTGAGCGGCGGCCACCGTCTGTCATGGCCAGCGCGGCCAGCAACGGAAAGACAAGCACCGTGCAAAAAGCGGCGCCGCACATTTCCAGCCAAAGCGATCGCGGCAGCATGGGCCGTCGCGTGACGAGGAGGACGATGAGCCCCGCGGATCCGGCCAGCGTGCCGCGTGCGGCGGTCAGGAACAGCGGGTCGAGTCCCATGCACGGCGAGCCGCGTCGCAGGCAGCGTGCCGGCAAACAGGCACATGCCGAAAAAGCCGAGCAACAACCCGAGCTTTGCGCGCGAAGAGGTCATGGCGCGCCAAACGCGCGGCAGCGAACGGCTTCCACGCGTGATCTCTAGTTCCGCGGCGCCCAAGGAACGACGATACGTTCGATGAGTGCGACGCCGTAATAAAGGACGATGCTCATGATCGTCAACAAGACCAGGGCGCCGAACGCGAGCGGAGTGCGCGACTGCGAGGTCGACACCAGAATGAGGTAGCCCAGTCCGTTCTCCGAGCCGACGAACTCGCCGATCACGGCGCCGATCACCGCAAACGTGATGGCGATCTTGAGGCCGACAAAAATATGCGGCATGGCGGTGGGGAAGCGGATCTTGATGAAGGTCTGCAACGGGCTCGCGGACAAGGACCGGATCAGGTCCATGAGCGATGCTGGAACCGCGGTGAGGCCGCTCGCGGTCGCAACGATGATCGGGAAGAAGCACACCAGGAATACCACGACGATCTTCGGCAGCGTCCCGAAGCCGATCCACAGCGCCAGCAATGGCGCGATGGCGACCTTCGGCATCGATTGCAATGCCAGCAGGATGGGATAGATCGTGTTCTGAAGGAGCGGTGAGTAGACGACGGCGACCGCCAGCGGAATGCTGATCGCGATGGCGAGCGCGAACCCCACCAGCGTCTCGTAGAGCGTCACCATGGAATGTCCGACCAGCTCGGACCGCCATTCCACCATCGCCTGTCCGATCGAGCTCGGCGACGGCAGGAGCCATCCTGGCACCTGAAACTGGCGGACCAGAAATTCCCAAAGGACGACCAACGCAATCAGCGTCACCGTCGCGCCCAGGACCGCCTTGAGCGTGGAATCCCGCGGCTCCAGCAATTCGTCCTCATCGAGATCGGCGATGCTCGCGTCGACGGTCATGGTCTGCTTGCTCCCGGGCCGTGATAGATCACTTCTCGGATCTGGTTCGAGTACGATTTGAATTTCTCGGTGAATTCCATATCGATGGTCCGCGGCCGCGCAAGATCGACCTCGACGACTCGCGCGATGCGGCCCGGCCGCGGCGTCATGGCCACGACCCGGTCCGCGAGCAGGATGGCTTCGGTGATATTGTGCGTCACGAAGATCACGGTCTTCTTGTCCTTGTCCCAGATGCGCATCAGCTCGAAGCCGAGCTCCTCGCGCGTCATGGCATCGAGCGCCGCGAACGGCTCGTCCATCAACAGGACCGACGGATTGTGGATCAGCGCGCGGCACAGCGACACCCGCTGCTGCATGCCGCCCGACAATTCGCGCGGAAAGCGCTTTTCGAAGCCGCCGAGGCCGACGAGGTCGATGAGGTCCATGGCGCGCTTGCGCGATGCGGCCTTGTCCAGGCCGAGAATCTCGGTCGGCAACAGGACATTGTCGAGCACCGTGCGCCATTGCAGCAGAACGGCCTCTTGAAACACGATGCCGACGTCGTGCGTGGGCCGCAGCAGCGGTGCGCCGTCGAACAGCAGCTTACCCCGCGTCGGCCGGATGAGCGCGCCGATCAGCTTGAGCAGGGTCGACTTGCCGCAGCCCGACGGCCCGACCAGCGTGACGAATTCGTTCTGCTTGATCGAAAGATTGACATTCTCGAGCGCCGTCACGCGACCACTGCTCGAAGCGTAGATTTTGTGGAGACCCTCGATATGGATCTTGCTCATTCCAATCTATGCGCCTCGGGCGTCGCCACGGAATCTGCGGCTAATTCACCACGAACCCCGGCGCATAGATGTCGTCCGGCGCCACCGGATGCTTGAGGGTGAAAGCGCCGCCGACGATCTCGATCGACCGCCGGACATGACCGGCATCGAGGGCACCGAGAGGCTGCCCGGTGAGCGTGCCGACGATCCTGGTCTCGCCCGCCGCGACGTCGGCATCGACCGTGCGGTGATGCTTGTTCATGATCGTGCCGGCTTCCTGCGGATTTGCGATGGCATCCTTGAGACCCAGCATCGTCGCGGTGACGAAACGCCGGATCAGATCCGGGTTCGACTTGATCAGATTGTCGCTGGCAATGATGCCGTTGCCGTAGAGGTCGAGCCCGGCATCGGCGTAGGACAGTGCAAGGACCTGCTTGGGCGCCGCGGACTTGGCCAGCAGCGGCTCGCCCACGATGAACTGACCGATGCCGTCGGCGCGGCCGGTCGTCAGCAGCGCGGGCAGCGTATCGGAGGCCGCGACCAGCCACGTCACCTTGCTCGCGTCGATTTTCGCGGCTTTCGCATAGGCGTCGAAAAGCTTTGGAACCGCGCTGAAGGCGGTATCCGCGATCTTCTTGCCTTCGAGGTCCTTGGGCTTTGTGATCCCGGAATCCTTGAGCACGTAGATGGCGTGCGGCGGCTTGGCGTAGACGATCGCGACCAGCTTGGTCGGGATCTGGTCGTTGCCGCGGCCGAGAATGACGGCGGCGGTGTCGGCGAATCCGATCTGCGCGCTGCCGGCGGCGACCTGCTTGACCGCATCCGCCGATCCCTGACCGCGCACGATCTGGACCTCGAGATTCTGCTTGGCGTAGTAGCCCTTCTCGAGCGCAACGAAGTAATACGCATGTCGTCCGTTGTAGCCGAAATCGGTGACGAAGGTCACCTTGTCGGCTGCGTCGGCATTCTGCGGGCAGAGTACGCATGCGCCGATCGCCGCGAGCATGAGCGAACCGCGAATCTTGCCGCCGCTGCCTGTCATCATTGTCTCCCGTCTTGGAGCCCGACGTGCTTAAGCTCAATTGCAAGGTCGCAACCTTGCAATCAGCTTTTTGAATTCTCCAAGCAATTTGCGTGCCGTCCACGTCACGTGCTGGCTGGTTGCCGGCCTTGTCACGCGGCCATGACCATTGAATTGAGCTATTTTTCGTATACAAAATCCGGAACCCTGACAAGGCGCGAGGCGTGGTGCTTGACAGCACGCGGGCGCGGTTTGGTCCGCAAAGGTGCCGGAACGTCGGAGACCGTACGAGTCGCACGATGTCGTATGAAACGACCGAAGATTTTTTGCGCGATCGCGTCGCCGATGCGGACGCTGCGGTGCCGGTGATCGATATCGCGCCATTCGTGCACGGCGATGCGGCGGCACGCCGTGCGGTTGTCGCGGCGGTAAAGCGCGCCTGTGAGCAGGTCGGCTTCTTTGTCATCACCGGCCACGAGGTGCCGGATGATCGAATCCGCGCTGCCTTCACGCAAGGGCGTGCGTTTTTTCACCTCCCGCTTGACGAGAAGATGCGCATCAAGCGGCCTGGGCCGGGCATCAGCCGAGGCTACAACAGCCTGGCCGGTCAGAGCCTCGGCCTGACCATCGGTCAGAAGGCGCCGCCGGATCTGATGGAAAGTCTCGGCTTCGGACCGCTCGAGACCGACAACGATCCCTATTGGACGCAAGGATTCGGGCCGGTCCACGCTCATCCCAATCTGTGGCCCGCCGGCCTGCCCCGGTTTCGTCAGGCGGTCAGCGATTATTGGCGTGCCATGGAAATGCTGTCTGCGCGCCTCATGCAGATTTTCGCGCTGGCGCTCGATCTCGACAAAGACTTCTTCGTCGAACGCAGCGATCGCCATGTGACGAACATGCGCGTCAACTACTATCCGGCGCAGGATCGGCCGCCGGAACCGGGGCAGCTGCGCGCCGGCGCGCACTCGGACTACGGCGCGTTCACGATCCTCAAGGGCGAGAACGCGCCCGGCGGACTTCAGGTGCTGCGCCGCGGCGGCGACTGGGCGGACGTTCCGCTGATCGAGGACGGGTTCATCATCAATATCGGCGATCTCCTGATGCGCTGGACCAACGAGAGGTGGGTTTCGACGCTCCACCGCGTCGTCAATCCGCCGGAGAACGTTCGGCGCAACACCGACCGGATGTCGATCGCCTACTTCTTCTTGCCCAACCACGACGTCGAGGTGCGCTGCTTCGACAGCTGCGTGAGTGCGGAAAACCCGGCGCGCTACGCGCCGACCACGGCCGGCGCCCACTGGCGGGGAAAAATCCTGGCCTCTCAGCAGATCAGCGCGAAAGCCGGTTAGGCCACCCCCGGAGGTTCCGTGAGCGTTGCCAGGATAGCGGTGCCCGACCTCGTCTCGAACTCGTATTTTCCGGCGATCGCTGCCATCGAGCTCGGCTTCTTCGCCAAGGAAGGGCTCGACGTCGTCCACGAGCTCATTTTCCCGAACTACAAGGCCTATGAGGCGCTGCGCGACGGCAGGATCGATTTTGTCGCCGGCCCGGCGCACGCCGCTTTCCTCGCCTTCCCGGAGCTGGCGGGAGCAAAATTCCTGGCCGCGCTGGCGCAGGGAATGTACTGGCTCCTGGTCTTGCGATCGGACCTCGATGCAACGCCGGGCGATGTCGCCGCCGTCAAGGGCCGCACCATTGGCGCGGCGCCGCTGGTCGACCAGGGGCTCAAGCGCCTGTTGATCGACGCGGGTCTCGATCTCGAGCGCGATGGCGTGCGCATCGTCGGCGTTCCCGGCGCGAGCGCGCCCGGTGTGTCGTTCGGAGTGGCCGCCGCCCAAGCGCTCGCGGACGGCAAGCTCGACGGCTTCTGGGCCAACGCCATGGGCGCGGAGAACGCCGTCCGCAGCGGCATCGGCAAGGTGATCCTCGACGTGCGGCGCGGGCTCGGCCCGGCGGCGGCTTTCCACTATACGCTGCCGGTCCTGGCGACCAGCGACGATGCGATCAGGCGCGATCCGAGCATGGTCGCTGCCGGCGTGCGCGCCGTGGTCAACGTCCAGCGCGCGCTGAAGGCCGATGTCGGCCTCGCCACCAAGGTCGGCCACGCGATGTTTCCGCCGGCCGAGGCCGCGCTGATCGCCGCGGTGGTCGAGCGCGATCTGCCTTACTACGATCCGGCCATCTCGGAAGCGGCGGTGACGGGCCTCAATCGATTTGCGCAAGCCGCCGGCCTGTCGAAGGGAGTTGTGCCCTATGAGCAGGTCGTTGCCGTCGAGTTCCGCCATTTGTGGGCCGGCTAGAGAAGTGAAGGCACTCTCATGACAAGACGGACGATTGTTCGCCTCGGCCTTTGTGCCGGACTATCGCTTGCGTGCGCGATGTCCATCATGGTTCCGGCGGCGTCGGCCCAGGACAAGTGGCCGTCGCGGCGGGTGACGGTCGTGGTGCCGTTTGCAGCCGGCTCGAACACCGATGCCTGCGCTCGTCTCCTGGCCGATTTGCTGAGAGACGCCTATGGCCAGCCGTTCATCGTCGAGAACCGGGGCGGAGCCGGTGGAACGATTGGCGCCAACGCCGTGGCGAAGGCGGCCGCCTGACGGCTACACGCTCCTCATGGCCGGCAACACGTCGCTTTCCGCCGCGCCGGCGCTGTTCAAGAACGTGCCCTACGACCCGATCAAGGATTTCGCCGCGATCGCCCGCATCGGTCGATTCTCCTCCGTGCTGGTCACGACCCCTGGGCAGCCGTTCCGGACGATGCCGGAGCTCGTGGCCTACGCGAAGGCCAATCCCGGCAAGCTGAGCTACGGCCACGGCAACAGCACCGGCCACATCGTCGGAGAGACGCTCAAGAAGCGCACGGGCATCGACATGGCGCGCGTGCCTTACACGGCGACGCCTGCTGCGATCACCGACCTCATCGGCGGCAGGACCCAGATGGTCGTCTCCGACCTGCTCTCCGGGATACCGCAAATCCAGGCCGGCAAGGTCGTGCCGCTGGCAACGATCTTCCGTGAGCGCAGCTCGCTCCTGTCCGCGCTGCCGACATTGCACGAGACCGTGATGCCCGGATTCGAGGTTCTGCCCTGGCTCGGATTATTCGGTCCAGCCAATATGCCGGCTGAAATTATCCCGATGCTGTCGGACAATCTGCGCACGATACTCGCGCGCTCCGACGTCGTTGCAAGGATCGGCATGATGGGCATCGAGCCCTACTACGCCTCGAGCGAGGAGACCGCCGCCTTCGTCAGGGCCGACCTGCCCAGGTGGCAGGACATGGCGCGGGACGCCGGCATCGACCCGCAGTGAGGCGTGATTGCTTTCGACCCGAGGGGTTTCGCCGAGCTGGTCATTCCGGGGCCCGAGCGTAGCGAGGGAGCCCGGAGAGGTCGTCATACTCCCAGGCAGTGGGTTATGCGAATTCCGGGCCTCGCGGCGCTGAAGCCCGCGCCCCGGAATGACGAGCTGACCGAGATTGGCGTCAATCGGCCGACACGCGCTCCAGCGGCGCCACACACGGATCGTAGCAATAGAACCAATCCGTTTCGGTCGGCCCGCGCATCCAGCTGTTCTCGAGCGAGATGCGCTGCACGTCGCCGACCCGGGGGATACGGGTCGCCTCGTAGCAGCGGAAAGCGTCGGCGGGGTCGTCGAACGTCGCCAGGCAACGGCTGAGGATGGCGGCGTCCTCGACCGCCATCGCGCCACCCGCGGCCATGAAGGGAGGCACCGGATGGCAGGCATCGCCCAGGAGCACGACGCGATCGCCGCTCCAGCGGTCGTTGCGTTCGCGATCGTAGATCGGCCATAGGCTCACGTCCTGCACCGCGTCGAGAACCCTGAGCAGATCGCCGTGGAAATCTGCAAACGCCGCGATCAGGTCCTCGCGCGCGCAGGGCAGGGAGGTGGCATCGCTGTCCCATGACGCCGCGGGGATCACCCCGATGACATAGACCTCGTCGCGCTTGCTGGTCATGAAATAGGCCAGGATGTGCCGGTCGCGGCCCCACCATTTGGTGCAATCGGGAATCTTGAATCCGCGCAGCCGCTCCGCGGGAAAGATCGCCCGGTGGGCGACCGCGCCGGCGAACCGCGGCGGTTCCGGACCGAGCAGAACGTCGCGGACCTGGGATCTGATTCCATCGGCGCCGATGACGAGATCGGCCTCGACCGTTGTCGCCGTTCTCGAAGATGAGGCGGAACGCGTCACTCCGTCTTCTCGAGCGCGACCAGGCGATGGTCGAAGGCGATCGACCCGGGCGCGACCCCTTTTTCCAGCACGGCGTGCAGGTCGCCCCGATGGACATTGAGATAGGTGCCGCCGAAGCGCTCCTCTTTCGCCGCGTCGAACCAGATCTCGTACATCGTCGCGCCGGTATCCCACGCGCGGCTGATGTAGCACTCCGGCTTGATCCCGGTCGCGACCAGATCGGGCTCGAGGCCCAGACGACGCAGCACCTTGGTGGCATTTGCGCTGAGAATGATTCCCGCGCCGATCCGCGAGAAGGTCGGCGCCTGCTCGTAGACGGTCGTTGCGAAACCCGCCCGCTGCAGGAATCCGGCCACCGTCAGGCCGCCGAGGCCCGCACCCACCACGGCAATTCGCGTCTTTCGATCCATCAGGAAATGCTCGCTCGCTAACGCATGTTCCGCTGGCGTGGAACTATCAACGGTCATTCCGGGGCGCGCACCGATCTCGGGTTTACCCGAGATCGGCAATCTAGAGCCCAAGTCGGCTACAGCCGACTGGGCGCGAGCCCGGAATCCATAACCCCAGGCAGTGGTATGGATTCCGGGCCCGGCCCGGAGCCTGTCATCGGGCGGCGCTTTGCGCCGACCCGGTGGGGCCGTCCCGGAATGACGACGGAGAGATTGGCGCGATCGAGACATGCTCTACCGTATCGCCGGCGCGGGATGGTGCGCAATCCAGTGGCGGGCGATGTCGACGCCGCGGCAGATCCAGACGCGGTCGTGCTCGAGCACGTAATCGAGGAACCTGGCCAACCCCTCGGCGCGGCCGGGGCGGCCGATGAGCCGATCATGCAGCGCAAGCGACATCATCCGCGGCTCGCTCTCGCCCTCGCGGTAGAGCATGTCGAAGGTGTCCTTCATGTAGCTGAAGAAGTCCTCGGCGGTCGAGAAGCCGATATTGCCGTCGAACCGGTTGTCGTTGGTCTCGTAGGAATAGGGGATGACCAGGTGCTGGCGGCCTGCGACCTCGACCCAGTACGGCAGCTCGTCGTTGAGCGCGTCGCGGTCGTAGAGGAAGCCGCCCTCCTCGACGATCAGCCGCCGGGTGTTGGGGCTCGGCCGCCCGGTCATCCAGCCGACCGGCCGGGCACCGGCGATCGCGGTGAGCGTTTCGACGGCAAGCCGCACATGCTTGCGTTCGACCGCGATCGGCACATGCTGATAGTCGAGCCAGCGGTAATGGTGGCTCACGATCTCATGTCCGGCCTCGACCATGGCGGCCGCGACCTCCCGGTTGCGGGCGAGCGCAGTCGCCACCGCCAGAATGCCGACGACGATCTTGCGTTCCTCGAACAGGCGCAGGAGCCGCCACACCCCGCGCCGGCTGCCGTATTCGAACGAGGATTCGACCAGCGGGCTGCGGGCTCCTTTCACCGCGGGAAATCCGATGTCGGTCAGCATCGCCTCCGAGACGCGGTCGCCATGCAGCAGGTTGAGCTCGCCTCCGGCCTCGTAGTTGAGCGAGATCTGCAGCGCGAGCCGCGCCTGCCCGGGCCATTTCGGATCGGGCAGACGTTTGCCGTATCCGACCAGGTCACGGGGATATCCGGCCGCGCCTGATTGCGTCCGTGCTTTCTTCTTCTTCATGGTCGTCCTCCCGACTGCTGCGTCAGCACGCAGCCGTAGATTATCGCGGCCCAATTGGCGGATACAACGCATCCGGTCTTGTCGCCGAGATCAAGGACGAGAAGAGCGTCCGTTGCGCGGCAATAGTGGGATCAATCGCCCCTTGCCGCACCGTCGCTCCGATCATATGGAAATCGTCCTCCGCCTTAAACGCCTCCGATTTAGGGGTCGCAATACGACGCCCGTTAATCGCTATGGTTGCAAAAATATAGGTTTCGTGCACATTGAGCTGCTCAATCAGGCCGATTGAACAGAGGCCTGAGCTTTGCCGACCCCTGGTGCCGCTGAGAGGGGGAGTCTTCACGAAGGGATTGGCCCCGGGACTGCCAGTCCAAGTGGCTTGGGAGGCTCGCCCGAAGGAGACGATCATGCCGGAGTTTGATGCTGAGCTCGGGGAGGTCCTGCAGGACAACGAGGAGGGGCTCGCAGAGCAGATCGCCGCAGTTCTCAGCGAGGATGTCCGCCGCAAATTCAAATCGCACGGGCCCCCGGCGATGCGCGACCAGCATCCCAGGGCGCACGGCTGCGTCCAGGCCGAGTTCCGGGTCGAGGACCGTTTGCCGCCGGAACTGGCGCAGGGCGTCTTCGTTCCAGGTATGAGCTATCCTGCCTGGATCCGCTTCTCCGAACGGCAAGTCCGATCCCACGCAGCACGACGCCGAGGGCGACGTTCGTGGCATGGCGATCAAGCTCCTCAACGTGCAGGGCGACAAAATCCTCGACGAAGAACGCGACGCGCAGACTCTAGACTTCATCATGATCAACCATCCGGTGTTCTTGGTCGATGACCCTGCTCGCTATCTCGCGTTGATCCATGCGACCGCCACCAGCAACCCGGTGTTGAAGAAGCTAAAGGTGGTCTTGGCCATCGGCCTTGAGGGCGCGAAGATCGCAAAAGCGATGACCTCTTCGAAAATCGCGAGCCCACTCGAAGTCCGCTACTGGTCCACGGTTCCTTTTCGCCTGGGCGACCCGCCGCGCAAGCAAGCGATCAAATTCTCTGCGCGGCCATCCCTGCCGCCGGTCGCCGCTACCATTCCTCCCAATCCGGTGCCGCGCTTCTTGCGCGAAACGATGATCAAGCAACTCGAGGCGCGCGAGGCGCGTTTCGACTTTCTGGTGCAACCACGCACGTCACCGGCCATGGAAGTTGAGAATTCGCGGGCGGAGTGGAAGGAGTCGGATGCGCCCTTCTTCAAAGTGGCCACGATCACGATCCCGCGGCAGCAGTTCGCAACCACCGAGCGCGATCGGTTCGGCGAGAACCTGTCGTTCACGCCCTGGCACGCGTTGCCGCAGCATCGCCCCCTGGGCGCGGTCAATCGCATCCGAAGGGCCGTCTATCAGACCATCTCCAAGCTGCGCCACGACATGAACGGAGTTCAGCAACGCGAACCGAGCGCGTAGAGTAGGCATAGCCATTCGAAGATCGCAACGCCGGCCTCGTCGCAGCGGCGGAGCACGTTCACGGTGGCCGCAATCTGGACACGGCTCATCTGTGGCCAATCTGCTCTCCCGGACGAAGCTATAAGCCGCGTCGCCTCCTAGACAACTTGCCTTTAAAACCGGTTCGGCCGCGAACGCGGCAAAGGCACCGGATTGCGAGCTAGGACGGCGCCTTGTGTCGGCCGTTGAATGGGCTCGAGTCGATGACGGCTGCGCTACAGCCGTTGGAGGTGGCGGGGCGAGCGGAACGATAGGCCGAGCGAGCGGCGTCCATCGTGGATAGCCAGGTTCAAGTTTAATCCTAGCAGGATCGACGGGCGGCGAATTTAGGAGACTACCTGTGAATGTCAGTGAAACTTCTCGAGCCACTTCTTGCTGGTAGCTAATTTCTAGCAGGACGAGAATGATGACAAGCGGAATGACCGTCGCCGCAAGAACAAGCAGGATGCGGTTACGACGAGATGCGCACAGCACTTCATGCACGACACGCAACATCCATTTCCCCCTTCCCAAAAGGCGGGGTTGCAGAGCGACAAACTCCACCCTTGCTGTATTTGCTAGGCTTATGGTGGAAAGACTTTTAACAGTTGGTTCGCTAACGACTCCTTTAGAACCTGGTCCGCAGCAAAACATGGTTAGCGTCGAGTCCTACCGCGTGCATCTGCCGTGCATCCAGACATCGGGAATAGAGGACTTCTGTCCAAAGTCCGCCGAGTTTGCGCTTCATAGCTACTCCGCGGATCGCGATGGCACGTGTCGCCCGAAGCGAACCTGCTTTCTCGCACGCAGAGGCTCGCTAAATCTCGCTGTCTAAAACCGAGGACGACCGCGCGATGCCGGAGAAAAAAAGAACGTCCAGCCGACCCAAAGGTGCGCTGGTTAAGGTCAGGTGCCGCGCAGAGGTCCTGGCCAAGTTGGACGCTTGGCGAAATGCGCAGCCGGGCGGAATGTCGCGCCCGCAAGCGATCCGCTGGTTTACAGAGCTGGGGCTCGGGCTAAGAGTGGGCGTGCGTTAGTGCACCAGGATGATCGGCAGTAGTGGGGCCCCGGCAGCGGCCGGCAGCTCAAAGGGGATCGGAGCCAGCCCAAGGGGCCGGCCTGGATGGAGAACGTTGGATCCCAGTTCCTGTCCCTCCTGCGCCCTGCGCTATAAGCCATTGAGTGGAAAACGAAATCTGGAAGTGGCTGGTCGAGCAGGACACAAATTGTCGGAGTAAGGGCCACCATTCTGCCGCCCCCTCGTCACAGAACTGAGGCGTACAGGAGAGATATAGTTTTTGCTTGACTGGCCCTCTGGAAGGCGCTATCTGGCGAAATGCGATAGGACGTATTGCGCCCGCCGGCACCCGCCGCGCGGGTTTTTGCTTTTTCGGCTCAATGCGCGCTTTCGCGCCTTCGTCCCGGCGGCATCGAGCAACGACCGTCTCCTGCAGGAACCCGACAAGGCCAACCCTCGAAAGGGTGAGGCGCAACGCGCGCCATCCGTCGAGGTGCCGGGCGGCTTGCAACTCGTGGGCAGCAGCCGGCGCAGCGCCTGAGCAGTCGTTCGCTTCACGTCTTCAACCATGGAACTGGCGGAGGAGACACAGCAATGTCTTCCCGCCAGGACACATCAAGAGCCCGCCAGAATGCAGCGAGAAGGAAGCGATATGCGGAAGACCCCGAATATCGGGAGAGAGTGCTCGCGAGCAATCGCGTGTTCCATGTCACGCGCGGGAATGCAGCGAGAAGGAAAAGATATGCCGAAGACCCGGAATATCGAAAGCGGGTGCTTGCCCGGAATCTCTCGTCCCGCACGGCTCACCGTGATGAGATCAACGCGCGCAAGCGCCACCGATGGCGCACCGATACCGAGTACCGGGAAAGACTGTACACGGGCCGATACGGGCTTTCGCCGGACGATTACCGCAAGCTGGTGCAGCAGCAGGGCGGCGTCTGTGCGATCTGCAAGAAGGCGGGTCGTGAGCTCGTGATCGATCATTGCCACGCGACCAACGTGGTTCGCCGCCTTCTTTGCCGCAAGTGCAACACGGGCCTTGGACAGTTCGACGACGACCCGGACGTCCTGCGAGCGGCGGCCGCCTACCTGGAGGCGTTTCGTGCGCGCGGGCAGAAGAAGACGACCCGCAGCCTCAAGCCGTGCGCCGGCCCGACATCCCGAAGGCGACGGTCGCGATCGCGACCAGCGCGCAGCCGGCGATGTAGAGGAACACCGCCTGCGGGTAGCCGTGGTCGAGCAGCTGGCCGAAGATGATCGGCGACACGATGCCGCCGACATGGAAGCCGGTGGTCACGAAGCCGAACACCTTGCCGAACGAGCCCGGCGGCGTGACCGAGCGCACGATCATGTCGCGCGACGGCATGGCCAGTCCGCTGGCAAAGCCGCTCAGCGAGACGATCAGCACGAGCGCGAGCGCGCCCGGGTCGGCGAGGCCGATGAGCGCGCTGATGCCGCCGGTGACCAGCAGCCCGAGACAGGCCACCACATTGTGATAGGCGGTGCGGCCCGCGAGCACGCCGCCCACCAGCACGCCGACGGCGCTCATCGCGAGCAGGCCGGTGAGGGCGGTATTGCCGACCGCCGGCGGGGTGCCGTGCAGCGCGCCCAGCCCGACCACCAGAAAATTGTTCAAGCCCCCGCCGACCATCGAGAGCAGCACGAAGAACAGGAAATTGAGCAGGATCGGCGCCGACATCAACAGCCGCCAGCCGTCGGCCGGCGCGCTTGCGGCCCCGACGTCGGTCGGCTGGGCAGGCGGCGGCCGGCGCCGCGCCGGAAGCTCCTTCTGCAGGATCAGAATGAGCGCCGCGACCAGGCCGAGCGCGGTGGCGCTGAGAAAAGCGCCGCGCCAGCCCACCAGGCTCTGCAGGAACAGCAAGGTCATCGGCGCGATGGCCGAGCCGACCATGCCGGAAAACGTATGGAACGAGAACACCTGCGTGGCCCGGTCGGGCGCGACGTGCTCGGACAGCAGCGCATAGTCGGAGGGGTGGTAGACCGTATTGGCGACGCCCATCACGGCGAACATCGCGATGAACACCCAGAACGAATTGACCAGCGCCGCGACCGCAATTGCTGCGGACCCGAGCAGCAGGCCGCCGATGAGATTGATGCGCGCGCCGATATGATCGACCAGGAAGCCGACCGGCGTCTGCAGCAGCGCCGACGCCACCGCGAAAGCGGTGAGCGCCAGCCCGAGCTCCGTGTAGGTGACGTTGTAATCCGCCCGGATGAACAGAAACAGCGGCGGGATCAGCAGCATGAAATAATGGCTGGCGAAATGCGCCACGCACACGCTGAAGACGAGCCGCTGCTCGCCCGCGCGCGTTGCCGAGATTGGAAGTTCAACGGCCTGCGTCATTTGTTGTTATTGGCCTTGCGAGTCATCCGACGTTGGTGCCGCGATTTCGGTGGGCTCCCTTCCCCTGAAAGGGGAGGGCATAGGCGGCCTTCGGCCGCCGTTCTTACCGCCACAAGAACGCCGATGCGAAGCATCGGGGTGGGGGTCTCCCCAATCAGTCGACCCTTTCAGGGGGAGGCGGGAGGCTCGCTGCGCGCTCGCCTCCCTGATCGCATTCCAGACGCGGTAGGGCGTCGCCGGCATGTCGAGATGGCGGATGCCGTATTCCGAGAGCGCGTCCGCGACCGCATTCATCACCGAGGTGAGCGAGCCGGCACAGCCGGCTTCGCCGCAGCCCTTGACGCCGAGCACGTTGGTCTTGGCCGGCACGCCGTGGTCCACCACGGTGAACTCCGGCGCGTCATTGGCGCGCGGCAGCGCGTAGTCCATGTACGAGCCGGTCAGCAGCTGGCCGTCGGAATCGTAGGCCGTCACCTCCATCAGCGCCTGGCCGATGCCCTGCACCACCCCGCCGTGGAGCTGGCCCTCGACGATCAGCGGATTGATCACGGTGCCGAAGTCGTTGACCGAAATGTATTTCACCACCGCGATGACGCCGGTGTCGGGGTCGAGCTCGACCTCGCAGACGTGGCAGCCGTTCGGGAAGGTCGCGTCCTTGGGCCCGTCGCTCACGTGCTTGACGTCGAGCGACTGCGGCACGCCCTCGGGCAGGTTGATGCCGCCGCGCAGCTTCTCGGCCAGCTCCATGATGCCGATCGCCCGGTCGGTGCCGGCGATCACGAAGCGGCCTTGCGCGAACTCGATGTCGGAGGCCGAGGCTTCGAGCACATGCGAGGCGATCTGCTTGCCTTGCTCGATCACCTTGGCGGCGGCTTCGACGATGGCGGTGCCGCTGTGCATGATCGACTTCGAGCCGCCGGTGCCGCCGCCCGCGAGCAGCAGGTCGCTGTCGTCCTGGATCAGCCGGACGCGCTCGAACGGGACGCCGAGCCGGTCCGTCAGCACTTGCGCAAACGGCGCGGCGTGGCCCTGGCCGTAATCGAGCGTGCCGGTGATGATCGACACCGTGCCCTCGGCATCGAACCGGATGCCGCCCATCTCCTTCGACGGCGGCGCGGTCACCTCGAGGAAGCTGCCGATGCCGAGCCCGCGCACCTTGCCGCGCTTGCGGCTCTCGCGCTTGCGGCGGCTGAAGCCCTTCGCGTCCGCCACCTCGAGCGCGTGCTTGAGCACGGCCGGGAAGTCGCCGCTGTCGTAGGTCATGCCCGACGCGGTCTTGCGCGGCAGCTCGCGTGGCCGGATCTGGTTGCGCCGCCGCAGCTCGACCCGGTCGATCTCGAGCTCGGCGGCGGCGAGGTCGATGAGCCGCTCCATGTAGTAGTTGCCTTCCGGCCGGCCGGCGCCGCGATAGGCCGAGACATGCGAGGTGTTGGTGAACACGCACCTGGTCGACACCTCGATCAGCGGCGTGCGGTAGACGCTCTGAACGTTCTTCACGGCGTTGAGCGTCGACGGCATCGGCGCCACCTGGGAGAGGAAGCCGCCCATGTTGCCGAAGCTGGTCAGGCGCAGCGCCAGGAAGGTGCCGTCGGCGTCGAGCGCAAGCTCGGCGGTGAGCTCGTGATCGCGGCCGTGGCTGTCGGAGACGAAGCTTCCGGAGCGATCGTCGGTCCACTTGACCGGGCGGCCGAGCGCGCGCGCGGCGTGCAGCACGCAGACATATTCGGGAAACGGCGCCGACTTCATGCCGAACGAGCCGCCCACGTTCGGCGTCAGGACGCGGACCTGCTTCGGCTCGACCTTGAGGATCTCCGCCATGTTGCCCCGCAGGCCGAACACGCCCTGCGAGGGCGCGTGCAGCGTGAAGCGCCCGCTCGCCGAATCGTAGACGCCGATCGCCGCGCGCGGCTCCATGGCGCTCACCACCACGCGGCTGTTGACGAGCTTGATCCGCGTCACATGCGCGGCCTTGGCGAAGGCGGCGGTGACCTGCTCGCTGTCGCCATAGTGGTAGTCGAGCGCGACGTTGCCCGGCACATCGTCATAGATCAGCGGCGCGTCCGCGCGCACCGCCTCGTCCGGCCGGGTGACGGCGGGCAGTTGATCGATGTCGAGCTCGACCGCCTCGGCGGCATCTTTCGCCTGCAACACGGTTTCCGCCACCACGCAGGCGACCGGATCGCCGACGAAGCGCACCTTGTCGGTCGGCAGCGCCGGCCGCAGCGGCTTGCGCATCGGCGAGCCGTCGCGATTGTTGAACGGCACGATGCATTTGAGCGGGCCGTAGCCGGTGAGATCGGCGCCGGTATAGACGCCGAGCACGCCCGGCATGCTTTTCGCGGCCGAGGTGTCGATCCCCTTGATGACGCCGTGGGCGTGGCGGCTGCGCACCATCACCGCATAGGCCTCGCGCGGAAGCTTGATGTCGTCGGTGTAGCAGCCGTGCCCGCGCACCAGCGTGGGGTCCTCGGTGCGCGGCACCGGCTGGCCGATGCCGAATTTCATCAGCGCGAGGCTCTGCGAATCGTTCTGCAAATTCATGCCTGGTCCTGCAATTCCATGAAACCGCTCACATCCAACGGTTCGTCATTCCGCGCGAGCGAAGCCTAGCCCGGCACGGCCTGTGGGTTCCGGGCGCAGATGCTCCGTAGGCGCGTGCGCCGACGCGTGGCGCCCCGGAATGACGGAGCCGGTTGGGAATAGAGGACGGGAACCCCTTCGACAAGGATATCCTGCCGGTGCCATGCGTTCCACGCGCATCAGTTGCGCCGGCCGCCTGCACTGTTACACTCGACGCGATTTGGATTTGGACATGGCCGCGCCGTCGAGCCGGACAAGGCGGCTCTGGCGCGGCAGGAAGGAATTCGATGAACGACGAGGCCCGGGCGACCGGCGGCCTCGACCGTGACCCCGACCGGGCGCCGCGGCAGCGGTCCCGATGGGGTCGGCGGTCACCGTATGGTTATCCGCGTCACGACGACGCCCAAGGCCGGACCACCCCGGTGGGACCGACCTACGCGGCGCTCGACCTCGGCACCAACAATTGCCGGCTGCTGGTGGCGCGCCCGACCGGCGACAGCTTCCGGGTCGTCGATGCCTTCTCCCGCATCATCCGGCTCGGCGAAGGGGTGTCGGCCTCCGGCCGCATCAGCGATGCGGCGATCTCGCGCGCGGTCGACGCGCTCGGCATCTGCCGCGACAAGATGACCAACCGCGGCGTCACGCGGGCGCGCCTGATCGCGACCGAGGCCTGCCGCACGGCCGTGAACGGCGGCGAGTTCCGCGCCCGCATTGCCGAGGAGGTCGGGCTCGAGCTCGAGATCATCGACCGCGAGACCGAGGCCGAGCTCGCCGCCACCGGCTGCACCCCGTTGTTCGATCCGGACGCCGAGGGCGTGATCCTGTTCGATATCGGCGGCGGCTCCTCCGAGCTGGTGCGGCTCGAGCGCTCGGCGCCGGTGCGGCGCGGCCCGCCGCTGCCGAGGATCAAGGCCTGGGTGTCGCTGCCGGTGGGCGTGGTGACCTTGGCCGAGCGTCACGGCGGCCACGCGGTCACTCCGGCCATCTATGAGGCCATGGTCGACGAGGTGGCGGCTGCTGGTCGGGCGCTTCGTCGCCGAGCACGGCTGCAGCATCGATCGCATCCACCTGCTCGGCACCTCCGGCACGGTGACGACGATCGCCGGCGTGCATCTCGAGCTCAAGCGCTACGAGCGCCGCCGTGTCGACGGCTGCTGGCTCAACGACGACGAGATCACCCGCGTGATCGATCGCCTGCTGGCCGGGAGCTATGAGGACCGCGTCGCCAATCCCTGCATCGGCGCCGAGCGCGCCGACCTCGTGCTCGCCGGTTGCGCCATCCTGGAGGCGATCCGCCGCGCCTTTCCGTGCCGGCGGCTGCGCGTCGCCGACCGCGGGCTGCGCGAAGGCATGCTGGTGCAGATGATGCGCGCGGACGGCGTCTGGGGCGGCGGCAGCGGCGGCGGCGAGGCGAGGGCGCCGTGACCACGCACGGTGCGCTCCGCTTGCAGCCGAACTCGGGTTTACCCGAGTTCGGCCACTCAGGCTGCGCTCCCTCCCCCGACTTCGGGGGAGGGTTGGGGAGGGGGCACGCGGGCCTCGCCTGCCGGTTCAGTCCAGCTGATGAAGCTCTCATGAGCGCTGACCGCAGCACACGCCCGCTCAAGGCGCGGGTGAAGACCGGCAAGAGCCGCTCGCTGTCGTCCAAGCTCTGGCTCGAGCGCCAGCTCAACGATCCCTATGTGGCGCGCGCCAAGCACGAAGGCCTGCGCTCGCGCGCCGCCTTCAAGCTGATCGAGATCGACGACAAGCATCGGCTGCTCAAAGGAGGCGCGCGGGTGGTCGATCTCGGCGCCGCGCCCGGCGGCTGGAGCCAGGTCGCGGCGAAGCGCGTCGGCGCCGGCCAAGGCAAGGGGCGCGTGGTCGCCATCGATCTGCTCGAGATGGCGCCGCTCGCCGGCGTCGAATTCGTCCAGCTCGATTTTCTCGATGCGCGGGCGCCCGACGCGATCAAGGCGCTGCTCGGCGGGCCGGCCGACGTGGTGCTCTCCGACATGGCGGCAAACGCGACCGGCCATCGCAAGACCGATCATCTCAGGATCATGGCGCTCGCCGAGGCGGCGGTCGAGTTCGCCCGCGAGGTGCTGGCTCCTGGCGGCGCGTTCCTCTGCAAGGTGCTGCAAGGCGGCACCGAGACCACCTTGCTGGCGGCGCTCAAGCGCGATTTCGCCAGTGTCAAGCACGTAAAGCCCGCTGCCAGCCGCGCCGATTCGGCCGAGCTCTATCTCCTGGCGACGGGATTTCGCGGACGCGCGTCTCAGACGCCCAGCTTCTGATCGGTGGCCTCGGTGGGACCGGGCACCGGCCCCGGCTGGCGCCGCGCCAGCTCCGCGCCCGCGTCGGCCGGCAGGCGGACGAAAACGAAGAACGCACAGGCCGAAATCAAGCCGATCGCGATGAAGGCCGGCTGGAAGTCGGCGGCGGTGATGGTCGAGCGCCCGCGGTGCCACAAGGTGAGATCGACCGCGAGCGCGCCGATCGCCACGCCGGCCGCGATCGACACTTGCTGGGCGACGGCGACCAGCGAGGTGGCGCGGCTCATGTGGCGCTGGTCGATGTCGGCATACGCGATCGTGTTGAGGCTGGTGAATTCAAGGGAGCGGAAGAAGCCGCCGACGATCAGCATGCCGACGATCCAGGCGAACGGCACTCCCGGCGTGAACGTCGCGCAGGCCGCCACCAGTGCCGCGCTGATGAGCGCGTTCACCGTCAGCACCCACTTGAAGCCGAATTGCCGCAGGATGATCGGCACGGCGGTCTTCATTCCCATGGCGCCGACGACACTGGAGAGTGTGATGAGCCCCGACTGGAAGGCGGTGAGATCGAAGCCGAGCTGGAGCAGGAGCGGGAGCAGGAACGGCATCGCACCGATGCCGGAGCGGTAGATGAAGCCACCGAGGATGGTGGCGCGCATGGTCGGGATTTTCAGCAGCGAGAGATCGAGCACCGGCGCCGGCGTGCGCCGGGCGTGCAGGACATAGGCATAGGTGGCGACGGCGCCGCCGGCGATCAGCGCCAGCACGACCGGGAGCGGCAGGAAGTCGAGCCCCAGGATCGAGCCGCCGAAGGCGAGCCCGCCGATGCCGAGCCCTGCGAGCAGCATGCCGACCGGGTCGAACGGGTCGGGGGTTTCCGCGCGCACATCCTCGATGAAGATCGTCGCCAGCACGATGCCGGTGAGCCCGATCGGGATGTTGATCAGGAAAATCCAGTGCCAGGAAATGTAGGTGGTGATGAAGCCGCCGAGCGGCGGACCGAGCAGCGGCCCGATCAGCGCCGGCAGGGTCACCCAGACCATGGCGTTGACCAGCTCGCGCTTGTCGACGCTGCGCACCAGGATCAGGCGCGCCACCGGAGTCATCATCGCTCCGCCCATCCCCTCGACGATCCGGGCGGTGACGAAGTGCGTGAGCGATTGCGACAGCGCGCAGCCGATCGAGCCCAGCATGAACACCGCGATCGCCGCGCGAAACACGGTGCGGGCGCCGAAGCGGTCGGCGGTCCAGCCGCTCACCGGGATGAAGACCGCGAGCGAGAGCAGGTACGAGGTGACCGCGAGCTTGAGGGTGAGCGGGTTGGTGCCGATATCGGCGGCGATCGCCGGCAGCGAGGTGGCGATGACGGTCGAGTCCATGTTCTCCATGAACAGGGCGACCGCCACGATCAGCGGCACGACACGTTTGGCGGACATGGGCTGTGATAGCTGGCGGCGGCGGCGGACGGCAAGGTCGCCCGCCACGTAGCAGAAATGCCGGCTGGCGGGACCAGCCGGCATTCTCTAGGAGCGGCTTTACCTTGTCGGCGCCGCCATGCTAACGACCGGCGCCAACCCCGATTCCCCACAGGATTCCCCTCGCAAGACTTGAGGGAACGGGACCGGACAGGTAAAGTTGGCGATGGACAAGCCCAACGGCGCGCTCCGCGAAGCGCTCACCTTCGACGACGTCCTGCTCAAGCCGGGACTCTCCGAGCTGCTGCCGTCCGACGCCGACATCCGCTCGCGCATCACCCGCGAAATCACCGTCAATATCCCGATCATCGCCTCGGCGATGGATACCGTGACCGAGTCCAAAATGGCGATCGCGATGGCCCAGGCCGGCGGGCTCGGCGTCATCCACCGCAACCTCGAGCCCGAGGAGCAGGCCACCCAGGTCCGCCAGGTCAAGAAGTTCGAGGCCGGCATGGTGGTCAACCCGGTGACGATCCACCCGGGAGCCACGCTCGCCGACGCGCTCACTCTGATGCAGTCCCACAGCATCTCCGGCATTCCGGTGGTCGAGGGCGGCGGCAACGGCAAGGCCGGCAAGCTGGTCGGCATCCTCACCAACCGCGACGTGCGCTTCGCCACCGACCCGCGCCAGAAGGTGGCCGAGCTGATGACCAAGGAGGCGCTCGTCACCGTGCGCGAGAGCGTCGGCCAGGACGAGGCCAAGCGGCTCCTGCACCAGCACCGCATCGAGAAGCTGCTCGTGGTCGACGACCAGTACCGCTGCGTCGGGCTGATCACCGTCAAGGACATCGAGAAGGCGGTCGCCAATCCGCACGCCTGCAAGGACGAGCAGGGGCGGCTGCGGGTCGCCGCCGCCACCACGGTCGGCGACAAGGGTTTCGACCGTACCGAGCGGCTGATCGCGGCCGGCGTCGACCTGGTCGTCGTCGATACCGCGCACGGCCATTCGCGCGCCGTGCTGGAGGCGGTCGGGCGCATCAAGCGGCTGTCCAACGCCGTGCAGGTGGTCGCCGGCAATATCGCGACCGCCGAAGGCGCCAAGGCGCTGATCGACGCCGGCGCCGATTCGATCAAGGTCGGCATCGGGCCGGGCTCGATCTGCACCACGCGCATCGTGGCCGGGGTCGGCGTGCCGCAGCTCACCGCGATCATGGACGCGGTCGAGGTGGCGCGGGCGAGCAACACCCCGGTGATCGCCGACGGCGGCATCAAATATTCCGGCGATCTCGCCAAGGCGCTCGCCGCCGGCGCCGACTGCGCCATGGTGGGCTCGCTGCTGGCGGGCACCGACGAGACGCCGGGGGAGGTCTTTCTCTATCAGGGCCGCTCCTACAAGACCTATCGCGGCATGGGCTCGGTCGGCGCCATGGCGCGCGGCTCGGCCGACCGCTACTTCCAGCAGGACATCAAGGACACGCTCAAGCTGGTGCCGGAAGGCATCGAGGGCCAGGTGCCCTACAAGGGTGCCGCGGCGACCGTGCTGCACCAGCTCGCCGGCGGCTTGCGCGCCGCCATGGGCTATGTCGGCGCCAAGACGCTCGCGGAGCTGCACCAGAAGGCCGAGTTCATCCGCATCTCCGGCGCAGGGATGCGCGAAAGCCACGTGCACGACGTGACCATCACGCGCGAGAGCCCGAATTATCCGTCGAGGGTTTGACGCCGCACGTCGCTCGACGACGGGCCCGTCGTCTTGTCCTGCTTGCCATCGCTCTTCGGCTCGAGCCCGTATCGGGCGAGAAGCGCCGCCGCCTCGTCCTTGCGGCCGAGCGCGCCCAGCGCCTGCGCGTAGGTGCGGGCCGAATCCCTGGTCCAGCCGGCGTCGCCACCGGTCTTGTCATGGGCGCGCAGCGCCGCTTCCGCTTGGACCAGGGCCTCTTGCGGCCGCTTGGTGAGCAGCAGCAGCATGGCCAGATTGCGCTGCGCCCGCGCCGTGACCGGATAATCCTCGCCAAAACCCTTCGAGAGGCTCGCGATGCATTGGCGATAGAGCGGCTCGGCCTCGTCGAAGCGCCGCTTCGTTCGCAGCAGGTTGGCGAGATTGTGCACATACCTGGCGACGCCCGCATCGTGCTCGCCGAACGCCTTGCTGCCGATCGCGATGGCCTCGCGATAACAGGCCTCCGCGTCCTTGTGGCGGCTCATGCCCCGCAGCAAATTCGCGAGATTGTTCAAGCAGGCCCGCCACATCCGGATGATCGCGCCCATTGAGCCTCTCGGTGATCGCGATCGCATGGCGATAGTGCTGCTCGGCCTCGCGGATGCGGCCGGTGTGCCGGAGCAGGTTCGCCAGATTGTTGAGCCGCATCACGGCTTCGGCGTCGTCCTGGCCGAGCGTCTTCTCGCCGATCTCGATCGCCTGTGGAATCAGCGTTTCGGCCTCGGCGTAGTGCCCGCTGTTGAGCAACAGCAGCGCGAGGTCGTGCAGAGCCATCGCCCGGTCAGGATGATCGGGTCCGAAGGTGTGCTCGATGACGGCGATCGCGCTACGGAACAGCGGCTCGGCCCCGGCATAGTCGCCGCGGGCATGCAGGTAGCGGCCGGCCGCGCAAAACAATCTGCCGGCGCCCGGAGACGTCGGCACTCCGATGGCACGAAAGCACTCCCGCACCGCCAGCACGTGCGGCAACAGCATGGCCCGCCGCGCTCCGACATCGATCTGCCGGAACCGGACCTGCGGGAAGGCGCGCGCCAGGCTCTCGATCACCTGCGCGAGCGTCGTCTCCGCCTCGCCGCGCTCGGCGAGCCGCGCGCGCATGGCGGCCTGCACCAGGCGGTGAACGGTGAACGCCGGCTGGTCGCCTTCGAGGTTCGGGTGCTCGATCAGCGACGCCGCGGATAGCGCCATCATCGCGTCGGCGCGCTCGTCCTCGTCCGCAATGTCGTCGCTGATGAGATCGAGCGGGATCAGCTCCGGCGCAAGAAAAGCGCAGAAGCCGATGAGCTTCTCCGCGGCCGGGCATTCGGCGCGACTTTCTCGATCGCCAGGCCGAAGGTGGCGGCGACGCTCGCCGGATAGTTGGCGCCTTTCGGCGCCCGCAGGATGCGGCTGTCGATCCGCTCTGCATAGGACTCGAAGCTCGCTCGCGTGAGCCGGCAGAAGGCGCCGGCATGATCGAGCGCGAGCGGCAGGTGACCGAGCGCCGCCGCCAGCCGCGCCGCTCCGTCCGGATCGTTGCGCATCGCTCGTTTCTGCAGGAACGCCACGGCCGCCTCGGCGCCGAGCGCGTCGAGCTTGACCTCGACCGCCTGGCCGCCCCAATCGGCCCAGCGCGTCGTCACCAGCACGCGTGCGCCGGCGGCGGGAACGAGATCGCGCAACAGATCGGGCGCCTCGACATTGTCATAGACCAGGAGAAACGGCAGGCCGGAGCGACCGGCGAGCTGGGCCAAGCCGGCGCGCGCCGCGCGTTCCTGATTGGGCTCGCCGGCGAGGCGTTGATCGACCTTGGCGGCAAGTGCAGCGAGACTTGCAATGAGCACGGTGCGCTCCTGCGCCGGCGCCCACCACACTCCGCCGAACGCCTGCGCGTGGCGGTGGACATATTCGGCGGCGAGCAACGTCTTGCCGACGCCGCCGAGTCCATGGATCGCGGCCATCCTGACGGCGGCTGCCCGCTCATCGCCGACGAGAATGTCGTGCAACTGCGGTCACCAGCTGGTCGCGCCCGGTGAAGTTGAGATCGGGCGGCGGCACGTTCTCGAACAGCTTGGGCCTGCGCGCCACCGCGCCGGCGCGTCCCTCGGCGGCGGCCAGGATGCGGGCCCGGCGCTCCTGCGTGTCATCCACGCCGACGAGATCGCCGAACACCACCGCCGAGAACAGGCCTTGCGGATTGCAGTCCTCGACCCGCAACACGATGAAGCGCCGCTCGCCGCCCGACTGGGCGGCGACGGCATAGAAATTCGTCCACTCGGCAACGGTGAAAGGCGTGGAGTTGTAGTCCTTGCTCAACAGCGCGATGAAATGCCGGCAGCGCTTGAGCGCGTCGTGCATGGCCATGACGAAATTCGCGCCGTGCGGGATGTCGTGATCCTGCACCAGCACGGAATGACCCGCGGCCATGAGCACGTCGGCAACCTCCTGCGCGATCGTCGCGCTGGCGCCGCGCCGGCTCACGAAATAATCGAGCTCGGTGGTCACCGGGGCTGGTCCGCCGGCGGTCGGGAGACCGGCGGCGAGGGCGTCGCCATGCGGGTCGGTCAGCGCGCTCGGTTCGTGGTTGCTCATGGTCAGACTGGGATCCGCGGCTTCCGCGATCATAGCCGCGCGGTTTGGGCATCACCATGGCCGATGGCGCGGCGCTCGCGTGCAGGTGGCGAACCCGAGCAAAGACTGGCACGATCGCCGCATGCCGAAGCCGGACAACGATCCGTTCACCAAGGTGCGCGCGCAGACGTTGCGGCACCGCGCCCAGCACGGCTGCGGCACCTATCCGTTCGACGACGGCGCCATTCTCGGCGTGATCGCCGCCGCGGTGGCGCCCAAGCGCGTGCTCGAGCTCGGCACCGCGCTCGGCTACACGTCGCTCTGGTTCGCGCATGGCGCGCCGGACGCCCGGATCGACACGATCGAGCTCGATCCGGTGCATGTGCGGCTCGCGCGCGAGAACTTCGCGGCGTTCGGCGTCGATGCGCGGGTTACCGTGCATCCGGGCGACTTCGCCGCCGTGCTGCCGACGCTGGAAGCCGGCTACGATCTCGCCTTCTTCGACGGATTCAGCCCGACTCCCGATTATCTTCGCGCATTCCGCAAGCTGTTGCGGCCGCGCGGCGTGCTGATCAGCTCCAATCTGCATTTCCGGGACGCCGAGACGCGCGCCTATCGGGATTTGCTCTTCGGCGGCGGGGAGTGGCTCACGGCCGCGATTTCCGACGGCGACACCGCGATGAGCGTTCGCCTCTGACATCGAGCCCGATGGTTGCGTTCCGGCAGCCAGATCACCACGTTAGCGCCTGCCATCCGGGGGTAACCAGCCACATGTCGATCCAGACTATCCTGCTTCCGCTCTTCGTGCAGGTTGCGCTCACCTTCGTGCTGCTGTTTTGGATGGCGGGCGCTCGCGTCGCGGCGGTACGGCGCGGGCGACGTGCGTCCACGCGACGTCGCGCTGCGGCGAGCCGAGCTGGCCGAAGCAGGAAACCCAGATCGCCAACGCGTATCAGAACCAGCTCGAGCTGCCGGTTCTGTTCTATGTGCTGACCATCCTGGCGATCATCACGCGTCACGCCGATTTCCTGTTCGTCATGCTGGCTGGGTGTTCGTCGTGTTGCGCCTCCTGCATGTCTACATCCACCTCACCAGCAATCGGCTGGCGCGGCGGTTTGCGGTGTTCGCGGCCGGCGCCGTGGTGCTGGCGGTGATGTGGGCGATCTTCATCGTGCGCCTCCTGGTGGGCTTATGACGCCCGGCGCCCGCCTCTCGGCCGCCATCGAGGTCATCGCCGATATCGAGGCGCGGCGGCGGCCGGCCGCCGATGCGCTCAAGGACTGGGGGCTTGCGCACCGCTTCGCCGGCTCCGGCGACCGCGCCGCGATCGCCGGCCTCGTCTACGACGCGCTGCGCCGGCGGGCGTCGAGCGCCTATGTCATGGGCGATGAGAGCCCGCGCGCCGTGCTGCTCGGCATGCTGCGGCTCGAGCGCAAGCTCGATGCGGCGGCGATCGCGCGGCTCGCCGACGGCGCGCGCTTTGCGCCTGCGCCGCTGAGCGACGACGAGCGCGCCCGGCTCGATGCCGCGAGCCTCGACGGCGCGCCGCCGGCGATCGCCGGCGACTATCCCGAATGGCTCGATCCGCATCTCGCCCGCACGTTCGGCGAGGAGCGCGCCGCCGAGGGCGCGGCGCTGGCGAGCCGCGCGCCGCTCGATCTGCGCGTCAATACGCTCAAGGGCGAGCGCGACAAGGCCGCCGCCGCGCTCGCCGACCTCGATCCGCAGCCGACGCGCTGGTCGCCGGTCGGGCTTCGCATCACGCTCGCGGCCGACGCCAAGAACCCCGCGATCCATGCCGAGCCCGCCTTCATCAAGGGCATGGTCGAGGTGCAGGACGAGGGCTCGCAAATCGCCGCGCTGCTGACGGGCGCCAAGCCGGGCGAGCAGGTGGTCGATCTCTGCGCCGGCGCCGGCGGCAAGACGCTGGCGCTGGCGGCGGCAATGGAAAATCACGGCCAGATCTACGCCACCGATCTCGACAAGCGACGGCTCGCGCCGATCCACGCGCGGCTCGAGCGTGCCGGCGCTCACAACGTGCAGGTCCGCACCCCGAAATCCATCGGCAACGAGCTCGCCGGTCTCGCAAGGCCGCATCGACCTGGTGCTGATCGACGCGCCCTGCACCGGCACCGGCGCCTGGCGGCGCAATCCCGACGCCAAATGGCGGGTGCGGCCCGGCGCGCTCGCCGAGCGCTTGAAGGAGCAGGCGGCGGTGCTCGACCGCGCCGCCGAGCTCGTGAAGCCGGGCGGCCGCATCGCCTATGTCACCTGCTCGGTGCTTGCCGAGGAGAACGGCGATCAGGTGCGCGGTTTCCTCGCGCGCCAGCAGGACTTCGCCGTGGCGCCGCCGGCCGAGGTCGCGAACGCGCTCGGCGAGCGCGCCTACCTGTTCCGCCGCGCCGTGCTGATCTCGGAGGAGGGGCTGCTGATGACGCCGCGGCGCACCGACACCGACGGCTTCTACGTCTCGGTGATGGTGCGGCGCATGTAGGGTGAGCAAGGCGCGGAACGCATGCGAGACATTCCCTGCGCGTCTTTGCCCGCGCTACGCAGGCTGCACGAGCCTACCGCGACTTGCGGCCCGGATTGTTGGGGCCGCGGCGCATCTTGGCCTGCACGATGCCGAGATCGTCGTCGTAGACGAAGCACGCGTAATAGCTCGCCGCCGGCACCTTCTTGTCGGTCGCGCAGGCGTGGAACACCAGCAGCTCATCCTCGCCACGATAGCTCCGGTAGGGTCCGATCATGTAGCGGCTGCCACCGCCGTCGAAGATACCGTAGCGGTCGATCCTGCCGGCGAGCTTCGGGTCGACCGCCAGGATCGCTTCGCGCAACGCCTCGCCTTCGATGAAATTGTCCGGCAACTGGTCGAACGGTCCGTCGAAGTAGTTGTTGACGCGTGAATTGGCGCCGTGCACGCCGATCAGGATTTTGCGGTTCAAGCGGTGGTCGCGATAGTAGGCGAAGCCAGTGCGCTTGCCGATCAGGATGCGGTCGGTCTCTCTGGCGGTGATGAACTGGTCGGCGACCTCGACCGTCTCATCGAGCACGTAGTGGAACAGCTTGAGCTTGCGGTTGAAGACCAGGAAGAACCGCATCGCAGACTTGTCGAAGATCGGTCCGAGATAGACCTCGTCCGGCCCGAAGGCGCCCGGCGGCGGCTTCACGTTCGACAGATCGTTGAGCTCGAACACGACCGACTTGCCGCCGTGCGACACGCGATAGACGAGCGGCGCGAGCTTCTCCACGCTCACGCCTTTGGTCGCATCGAGGATCTCGTGCGTGATCGCGTCCTCGTAGGGCACCCATTCCTGCAGATCTTCGAAATAGGCGAAGTGGATCTTGCCCTCGTCGCGGTTGGTGACGTCGAGCCGGAAATTCCCGGCGTAGCGGATATGGCCATGGAAGAAGGTGAAATAATAGTAGTTCTCGGTCGGGTAGACTTTGACGCGGTCGGGCAGCTTGCCCAGCACGAAGGCGAACACCGACATCAGATTGTCGACCTCGAGCGTCGTCGCCCGCGTGGCGTCCTCCGCGTAGATCTGGTTGGTATAGAGCCGCGCCGGCATCTCGGTCTGCGCTGCCGCCGGCAAGGCGGTTGCGGTCGCAAGTCCGGCCAGGCCGAGGACCGAGGCCCACCCCCACTTCGATTGTCGTTGCACGCGAAAAGCCTCTCTCACCGTTCACGTACCTGGCGGCGCGGGCAGGCGGCAGAGCCGGCGCATGGCGGCCGCCCGCTGTCGCGACGACTTTTGCTCCCTTACCTGGGACCGGACGAGCCCCTCCGTTGGTGAGTCTGCTGCTCGCTGTGCGAGCCCGACTTCTGATGGGTCTCCCGCGGGCTGTGCGAGCCCGACTTCTGGTGGGTCTGCTGCTGGCTGTGCGAGCCCTTCAGCTTATGGGTGTCGCGGTCGCTGTGCGAACCCCTCTTCTGGTGCGTTTCCTTGTCGTTATGCGAGCCCTTCAGCTTGTGGGTGTCCCTGTCGCTGTGCGAACCCTTTTTCTTGTGGGTGTCGCGGTCGTTGTGCGAGCCCTTCTGCTGGTGGGTTTCCTTGTCGTTGTGCGAGCCCTTCAGCTTGTGGGTGTCGCGGTCGCTGTGCGAACCCTTCTTCTCGTGGGTGTCCTTGTCGCTGTGCGAGCCCTTCTGCTTGTGGGTGTCACGGTCGGTGTGCGAACCCTTCAGCAGGTGGGTTTCCCGGTCGCTGTGCGAGCCCTTCACCTTGTGGGTGTCCTTGTCGCTGTGCGAACCCTTCTGTTGGTGGGTTTCCCGGTCGCTGTGCGAACCCTTCAGCTTGTGAGTGTCCCTGTCGCTGTGCGAGCCGCGGCGGCGATGGGTGTCCCTGTCGCTGTGCGAGCCGTGGAGACGATGGGTATCGCGGTCGCTGTGCGAGCCCGAGCGGCGATGGCTCCTCTCCTTGTCGTGCGACTCAGTACGCCAGTGGCTCCGCCACTGGTAATGCGATCCCCAGCGATTATGGCTCCAATACGGATCGTGCGATCCCCAGCGATAATGACTGGTCCGTGCGCCGTGCGAGGCGAGGCGGGCATGGCTCACGTCGGTTGGATGACCGCTCGGCGGCGTGTACGGGGTGAAGGCATAGACCCGCGGCGGTTCGCAGACCTGGTAGATGGCGACGTCGCCGATCGTGGTGGCGTCGTTGGCTGTTACTTCCTCCTGGATGATGCGTCCGGAGGCGTCGACGTTGATGTCGGTGTCGATCAGGTAGGCTTGGTTTGGACCCCCGGCGGCGGCGTCGGGCGGCGGCGGCGTCGATGCGAAAGCCGCTTCCGATGCGACCTCTTCGTAGGAGCCCTCAGCGAGACCCTGGACACCGTGCACCTCGGAGCTGTCGCCGGTGCTCTGAAAACCCGCCGGTTGCGGCGCCTGCGAGCCGGTCTGCGCCTGCCGTCCCTCCGGCAGATTGCACGGGCCTTCCGGCGAGCACAGGAAATCGCCCGTGATCCACACGAATTGATCGGGCTTGCCCGGGTCGGCGACCCAGCTGGCGTCGTAGCCTGGTCCGAACGCGATGCCGCCCGAGCAGTTCGCCCGCATATAGGGGGCACCTTCCTTGCGGCGGTCGGCGAAGCCGACTTCGTAACGGCCGATCGCTCGCCAACTGCCCTTCTCGTCGAGCTCATAGCGAAGCGCGCGCGCCTCGTGCGGATTGGCGAACGCGTTCGGCGCGCCGAGGCCCAGATTGCGGATGCCGCCGCGCTCGGCCACCAGCATTACCGGCCGGTCGCCGCATTCCGCGAATGAAATGTCGCTCACCGGCTGGCTGTAGCCCGAGCGCGCGATGTCCTCCGGCTTGACGAAGAAATCGGGCAGGATGAACTCGCGCCGGACGTCGCTGGGATCGAAGCCGCCGTTCGGCCCGAGCCGCACCGACCATACCGAATTGCGTTTTTCGTCGTCGCCTTCCTGGTTCCAGACCGTCTGCCCGAAGTCGGGACTGCTCCACACCGCGTAATAAAGTCTCAATTCGTTGCGCATGACGTCGCGGCGCACGCCGAGGCCCCAGACCCGGCGGCCGGTCGTGGCGAAATTCCAGCATTGCGGGCTGTAATCGAAACGGCCCTGACAATCCTCGATGCGCGCGCGCGAATTGGGATCGAACGCGATCGGCGGCAGGCTCTTCTGCTGGCCGTCCTCGACATTCGTGAAATTCGTTCTGCCCTGGCTGCCGTGGTCGTAGAAACCGAGGTCGCCGCCGTCGGCGGCGCGGATGCGGTGGATCATCCCGGTCTCGAGATCCGAGACGAACAGCTGCTTGTTGATGCGGTCGTAGGCGATATTGCCGAGTGCGGGGGCGCTGTTCGGCCGGCCGTTGAGCGTGATCTGCGTGAACACCCGCGGCGCGTAGCCGGTCGAGGCATCGAGCCGGTAGATGGTGCCCGGGCCGCCGCCCTGACCCCACATGCCGGGCATCCAGTTGTTGCCCATGCGGTGGAGGCCGAAGGCCGAGGTCGCCGTGAGATAGACGTTGGGCGGGCTGGCGTCGTCGAGCGTCACGCCGAAGACCTGGCCGACCTGGCTGGCGGTCACCGGCTTTCTCTGCGGCTCGTCGATCCAATGCTGCCCGAGCGGCGGTTTGCGCGGGGCGCGCACATCGATGATGCTGCCGACGGTGCCGCCGGCGTCGATCACCGCGCCGCCGGTGCCGGGCTTCGCGCCGGAGAACCGCGTGACATAGGCCTTCGCCCGGCTGCAGCGCATCTTGCTGCGCGAACGACGGCTTCGCCGGCAGCAGAGCGATGGTGAGGAAAACCGCATGGCTCAACGCCATTCCGGCAGTCCGCAAACGGACGTGCAGCGACATGCCAACCCTCCTCGTGCTCCATCCCGCTCATAGTCTATCAGCCAAAGCCGGGGGGGCCTATGGCCCTTTCGGCGAGATTGTCTGAGAGGAGAGGGGCAGCCGCCGGGGGGCACGTCATAGCCTGTGATGAACGCCGGCGGGCGGCCTTGACCGGGCGCGCAGCCGGCCGCACATAGGTCTAAATGACCATCCTCGATTCCTCCCTCGTGCGCGGCGCCGGCTCGGACCGGCTTCCCGCCCACGACAAGATTCTCATCGTCGACCTCGGCTCGCAGGTGACCCAGCTGATCGCCAGGCGGGTGCGCGAGGAGAAGGTCTATTGCGAGGTCGTGCCGTTCCAGAAGGCGGATGAGGCATTCAAGGCGATGCGGCCGAAGGGGGTGATCCTGTCCGGAGGCCCGGCCTCGGTGCTCGACCAGGACGCGCCGCTCGCCCCGATGGCGATCTACGAGGCCGGCGTTCCGATCCTCGGCATCTGCTACGGCGAGCAGGCGATGGCGGCGCAGCTCGGCGGCGTGGTCGAGGCCGGGCATCACCGCGAGTTCGGCCGCGCCGAGGTGCTGGTGACCGAAGAGTCGCCCTTATACGAAGGCGTGTGGCGGAAGGGCGAGCGCTATCCGGTCTGGATGAGCCACGGCGACCGCGTCACCCGGCTGCCGCGACGGCTTCCGCGTGGTCGGCACCTCGACCAATGCGCCGATCGCCATGATCGCCGACGAGGCGCGCCGCTTCTACGCCACCCAGTTCCACCTCGAGGTCGTGCACACCCCGCACGGCGCCGCGCTCCTGCGAAACTTCGTGCGCGGGATCGCCGGCTGCCGCGGCGACTGGACCATGCGCGCCTTCAAGCAGGAGGCGATCGAGAAGATCCGCGCCCAGGTCGGCAAGGGCAGGGTGATCTGCGGCTTGTCCGGCGGCGTCAACTCCGCGGTCGCGGCGGTGCTGATCCACGAGGCGATCGGCGAGCAGCTCACCTGCGTGTTCGTGGACCACGGATTGCTGCGGCTCGCCGAGGCCGAGAAGGTGGTCGCGCTGTTCCGGGGCCACTACAATATTCCGCTCGTTCACGTTGATGCATCTGAGAAATTTCTGTCCGCGCTCGCCGGCGTCACCGATCCGGAGACACAAGCGCAAGACGATTGGCAAGCTCTTCATCGATGTCTTTGAAGCAGAAGCAAAAAAGCTCGCAGGCGACGGCAGGGATGCGGCCGGATTCCTGGCGCAGGGCACGCTCTATCCCGACGTGATCGAGAGCGTGTCGTTCACCGGCGGGCCGTCGGTCACCATCAAGTCGCACCACAATGTCGGCGGCCTGCCCGAGCGCATGAACATGAAGCTGGTCGAGCCCCTGCGCGAGCTGTTCAAGGACGAGGTGCGCGCGCTCGGCCGCGAGCTCGGCCTGCCCGACGCTTTCGTCGGCCGGCACCCGTTCCCCGGGCCGGGATTGGCGATCCGCTGCCCCGGCGAGATCACGCGCGACAGGCTCGACATCCTGCGGCTCGCCGACGAGATCTACATCGAGGAGATCCGCCGCGCCGGACTTTACGACGACATCTGGCAGGCCTTCGCGGTGCTGTTGCCGGTGCGCACGGTCGGCGTGATGGGCGACTACCGCACCTACGACTACGTGGTGGGGCTGCGCGCGGTGACCTCGACCGACGGCATGACGGCCGACTTCTATCCGTTCGACATGACGTTCATCGGCCAGGTGGCGACCCGCATCGTCAACGAGGTCAAGGGCGTCAACCGCGTGGTCTACGACATCACGTCGAAGCCGCCGGGCACGATCGAGTGGGAGTGAGCAGCGTGGCCAAGGCCAAGTCTGTCACGATCTACGGCATCAAGAACTGCGATACGATGAAGAAGGCGCGCGCATGGTTGGACGACCACGGCGTCGTCTACGGCTTCCACGACTACAAGGCGGACGGGATCGAGCGCGCGCGCCTCGAGAGCTGGGCGCGCGAGGTCGGCTGGGAGTCGTTGCTCAACCGCGCCGGTACGACGTTCCGCAAGCTGCCTGAGAAGGACAGGGACGGGCTCACCGAGAAGAAGGCGATCGCGCTGATGCTCGACCAGCCTTCCATGATCAAGCGGCCCGTGCTCGACGCAGGCGACAGGCTGCTCGTCGGCTTCAAGCCGGAGACATACGAGAAGGCACTCGGCGTTAGAGCTTGATCCCGAAAAAGCCTGCCCCGGACCTGATCCGGGTGGGTACCGGGTTTCGGAAAAGATCATGCTCCAGTTCAAGCGACAGCGTCCTCGATTCTTGTCTCGTCGGCAGCTCAGAGCTTCGCGCCGAGGGCCGCAAGCTGGTCGGCGCACCGGCCCCAGCCTTCGTGGAAGCCCATTTTTTTCGTGCGCCTCGCGATCGGCAACCGTCCAGTGAGGCGCGTGGGCGGTGTACCGCGTCTTGCCGCCTTCGTCGTCGAAGGTCACGATCATCGTCATGAATGGCTTTTCCGACGGCTCCCAGATCCGCGGGCCGGAATACCAGCTGCGCGAGGCGACCCCGGATTACGCTACGCCCATCCGGGCTACGGCCCGAGTTGTTGATTTTTGCTTGTCGCCGTTCGGTAATTGCTGGATTACCGTGGCCGATAAGTATTTATGCGTATCGTCGCCATCGTCATCACACGAACTGCGGAGAGCATTGAATGGACATCAGTCTTGCCGGCCGCGCGGCCGTCGTCACCGGCGGAAGCAAGGGCATCGGGTTGGCGATCGCGACACGGTTCGCGGCCTCCGGCGCCGACGTCGCCATCGTGGCGCGCGGGCGCGAAGCGCTCGATCAGGCGGTCAAGACGATCGGGGCGGCCGCGCGCGGACGCGTCGTCACGGCGCAGGGCGACGTCGCCAACGCGGCGGACATCCGCCGCGCCTACGACGAGATCATGAAGGCGCTTGGGCAAGGTCGATATCGTGGTGAACAACGCCGGCACCTCCAACACCAGCCCGTTCGAAAAGCTGACCGACGAGGTCTTGCAGCAGGACTTCGATCAGAAGCTGTTCGCCGCCATCCGCTTCACCCGGCTGGTCTGGCCGCAGATGAAGGAACGGCGATGGGGGCGGATCATCAACGTGCTCAATATCGGCGCCAAGGCGCCGCGCGGGGGCAGCGCGCCGACCTCGATCACGCGCGCCGCCGGCATGGCGCTGACCAAGGTGCTGTCGCACGAAGGCGCGCCCCACAACGTGCTGGTCAATGCGATGCTGGTCGGATTCATCGAGGCCGATCAGCACGTGCAGGCGGCCGCCAAGGCCGGCATCCCGCTGGAGGACTACGTGAAGGCGCGCGCCAAGGACATTCCGCTCGGCCGCATCGGGCGGGCCGAGGAGTTCGCCAACCTCGCCTGCTTCCTCGTCTCCGACGCCGGCTCCTACATCACCGGCACCGCGATCAACGTCGACGGCGGCCGCTCGCCGGTGGTGTAGCTTACTGGCTTCCCTCCAGGCCGAGCTTGCGTACCAGCGAGCCCCACTTCTCCTGCTCCGACTTGATGTAGGTGCGGATGCCGTCAACCGACGGCGAATTCGATCGGAAGCAGCCCGATGTCGGTCGCGCGCTTCTTCATCTCGGGTGCCGACATGATTTTCTGCATCTCCTGGTGCAGCCGGTCGATGATCTCCGTTCGGGGTCGCGGCTGGCGCAAGCAGGACATGCCAGGATACCGCCTCGAAATCGGGCGCGCCGGAGGCCTCGGCGAACGGCAGCACGTCGGGCAGCGTAGGCAGACGCGTCAGCGACGAGACCGCGAGCGCGCGCAGCTTGCCGTCGCGGATCAGCGGCAGCGAGGCACCGGCCTCAGCGAAGCCGAGATTGACGTGGCCGGCCGCGATGTCGGCGATCGATTGCGGCGAGCTGCGATAGGGCACGTGGGTGAACTTGAGGCCGAAGCGCTGCGCCATGAATTCGGTCGAGAGGTGCTGGAAAGCGCCTGCGCCGGGCGTGCTGTAGATCATCGGTGTCGGCGCTCGTCTTGGCATACTGGATCAGCTCGGAGACCGATTTGATCGGCAGCGCCGGATCGACCACCAGCACGAGCGGCGATTTCACGTAGAGCAAGATCGGTGTGAAATCCTTCTGTGGATCGTAGTTGATCTTCTTGTAGAGCACGGGGCCGATCGCCAGCGGGCCCGAGGTCGGACACCGAGCGTATGGCCGTCAGCGGGCGCCGTGGCGATCATCGTCGCTCCGAGCGTGAGCGCCGCGCCGGGTTTGTTCTCGATCACCACCGGCTTGCCGAGCGTCTGCGCGAGCTGTTCGCCGTAGAGTCGCGCCAGCGATATCCATGCCGGTGCCGGCGGCGAGCGGCACGATGATCGTGACGGGCTTCGACGGATAGCCTTGCGCTTGCGCCGGGGCCGAAGGGAGCAATCGCGAAGAGCGCGAGCGCGGCAAAGGTCGCAGCATGTGAACAATCGAGACATCGGGTTTCCCTCCAGGGGTCCGGCTGTTGCGCCGCGTCAGTTGATCTTGAGATCGAGCGCCTTGATCACCGGCGCCCAGCGCGCGAGATCGGCGTCGATCTTGGCACGGAATTGCGCCGGAGTGGTCGGTATCGGCTCCATGATCTGGGTCGCCAGCTTCTCGCGGATCGCCGGCGTCGTCGAGCGCCTCGACGACCACGCTCTGGATCTTCGCGATGATCGGCTCCGGCGTCTTCGCCGGCGCGATCAGTCCGTTCCAGGCGTCGGCCTCGACGTCGATGCCGGCCTCCTTGAGCGTGGGATAGTCGGGCAGCAGCGCGCTGCGCTGGCCGAGCGAGATGGCGAGGATCTTCACCTGGCCGGACGCGACGTGCGGCGTCACCGCGATCGCCGGCAGGCAGGCCATCTGCACGTCGTTGCGCAGCACCGCGGTCATGGCCTGCGGCGAGCCGGGATAGGGGATGTGCACCATGGTGGTGCCGCTCTTGAGCGCGATCGCCTCCATCGCGAGATGCGACAGCGAGCCGTTGCCGATCGAGCCGTAATTGTATTTGCCGGGATTCTTCTTCAGCAGCGCGATGAGCTCGGCGACCGAATTGACGCCGAGGCCGGTGTTCACCACCAGCGCGCTCGGCTGCGTGGTCAGCATGGTGATCAGCGCGATGTCCTTGCTCGGGGTCGTAGGGCATTTTCGCGAACAGCAGGGTGTTGATGGCGAGCGGCCCGCCGAGGCTGATGCCGATGGTGTAGCCGTCGGGTTCCGCCTTCGCCACCATGTCGGTCCCGGTATTGGCGCTGGCGCCCGGCCGGTTCTCGATCACGAAGGGCTGGCCGAGCTTCTGCTGCAGATGGTCGGCGATCAGCGCGTCCGACCATGTCGGGCGTCGAGCCGGGGCCGAACGGCACGATGATCCGCACCGTCTTGGCGGGCCAGTCCTGCGCCGCCGCCGGCGCAAGACCAAGCACGATGGCCGAGCAATGCAAGCGCCAACCTGCTCATCGGGGCTTCCTTCGTCATCATTGCTGGGCCGCGCGAGCGCATCGGTCGGCCGTGCACAAGCCTAAAGGCCCTATGGATGCACTCGTCAAGCCATGCTCGGGCTTGACCGGGTGCGGCGCGCGGCCGCGCAAGGCGCCGCCGCCTTGCCTCCCAGCGCGCCATGGCCTAGTGCAGCAACGGGGACAGGACGTTGGAGCGGTCATGGGTCTGGCGATTCTCGTGGTCGGACTGGTCGTGTTCCTCGGCGCGCATGCCTTCGTCACATGCCGGGCGCAGCGCGCCGCCGTGATCGCGCGGATCGGGGAGGGACCGTACAAGGGCCTGTTCTCGCTGGTCGTCGCTCATCGGCCTGATCCTGATCGGCTACGGCTTTGCGCGTCTATCGCACGACCGGCTGGATCGACGTCTGGTATCCGCCGCGCTGGACGCACTACATCACGCAGCTCCTGATGTGGCCGGCCAGCATCTTCGTGGTCGCGGCCTATATCCGCGGCGACATCTGGCGCACGCTCAAGCATCCGATGCTGGTCGGCGTGAAGACCTGGGCGGTGGCGCATCTGATCTCGAACGGCGATCTCGGCTCGATCGTGCTGTTCGGCTCGTTTCTGGCCTGGGCGGTCTATCGACCGGATCACGCTCAAGCGCCGCACCGATCCGGGCGCGCCGCCGATCCCGGCCGATGGCCGCCGGCGCGACCTGATCGCGATCGCGGTCGGCACCGCGCTTTACCTCGCGCTCGGCTTCATCTTCCACCCGCTGGTGGTCGGTGTTCCGGTCTTCGGCAGGCCGGCCCTTTAGGATCGCCTACGATGTCCGTGCAAGACGAGATCAAGCGGCTGACCGCGCCCGACATCCGCGCCCGCAAGGGCGGCGAGCCGATCGTGTGTCTCACCTCCTATCACGCCCATACGGCGCGCCTGGTCGATCGCCATTGCGACGTGATCCTGGTCGGCAATTCGCTCGGCATGGTCATGCACGGGCTCGAGACGACCGTGCCGGTCACGCTCGACATGATGATCCTGCAGGGGCTCGCGGTGATGCGCGGCTCGAAGCGCGCGCTGGTGGTGGTCGACATGCCGTTCGGCTCCTACGAGGCGTCGCAGGAGCAGGCGTTCATGAGCGCCGCGCGGGTGATGAAGGAGACCGGCTGCGGGGCGATCAAGGTCGAGGGCGGCCGCCGCATGGCCGAGACGATCGCCTTCCTGGTCGAGCGCGGCGTGCCGGTCATGGGCCATATCGGCCTCACGCCGCAGTCGATCAACACGATCGGCTCGTTTCGGGCGCAAGGTCGCGACGAGGCCGACTGGGCGCCGATCGAGGACGACGCCCGCGCGGTGACCGAGGCCGGCGCGTTCTCGGTGGTGATCGAGGCGGTGGCCGAGCCGCTCGCCCGCCGCATCACCGGCGCGGTCGCGATCCCGACCATCGGCATCGGCGGCAGCGTCGCCTGCGACGGCCAGATCCTGGTGCTCGAGGACATGCTCGGCCTGTCCCCGCGGGTGCCGAAATTCGTCAAGCGCTACGGCGACCTGGGCCCCTCGATCGAGGCCGCGGTGGCGGGCTATGCGGCGGAGGTCCGCTCCCGCGCCTTTCCCGGCCCCGAGCACGTCTATCCGCTCCGGCCGAAGGGAAAGTAGGCCTATTGCTCAATGGGTTATCGATGGGCGATCGGATCGCAGCTTTGCCTTGCCGGCGCCACATCGATAGGGTAATTCGCGCGTCGGCCATCAGGCGGCGATTGGTGGGCGTGGGTCTGGCGCGGGGATAAGTTCGTGTCCGATATCTTCCAGGAAGTCGACGAGGAAGTCCGCCGCGAACAGCTCAAGAAGCTGTGGGACCGGTACGGCGTCTATGTCGTGGCGGCGGCGTTCGTCGTGGTGGCGGCGATCGCGGCTTGGCGCGGCTACGAATGGTGGCAGGCCAAGAAGGCAGCCGAGACCGGCGCGGCTTTCGAGGCTGCGATCACGCTCAGCGATGGCGGCAAGCATCCCGAGGCGGAAGCGGCCTTCGCCAAGATCGTGGTCGAAGGCACGCCCGGCTATCGCCATCTCGCGCGCGTGCGCGAAGCGGCCGAGCTGGCGCACTACGATCGCAAGGCCGCGATCGCGGCCTATGAAAAGATCGCGGCGGATGGCGCCGTCGGCCCGGTATTGCAGGAGCTTGCGGCGTTGCGCGCCGGCAGCGCTGCTCATCGATGCCGCCTCCTTCGATCAAGCGCGGCGGCTGCTCGAGCCGCTGACCGGGCCCGACCGCACTTTCCGCCATACCGCACGCGAGCTGCTCGCGCTGGCGGCTTGGCGTGCCGGCGACACCAGCGCGGCCAAGCGCTGGTTCGACATGATCACGACGGACGCGCAAACGCCGGCCGCTACCCGCTCACGCGTGGAGATGCTGATGGCGCTGACCGCGGCCGAGAGCAAGAGCTGAGGGGCGCACCCATGAACCGCTTCGCTCGTGTCACTGTTGTCGCTTCGGCGCTGTCGCTGGGGCTTATGCTTGCGGGCTGCGAAAGCTTCGACCCGACCGAGCTCTTCAGCTCCGACATGTTCAACACCAAGAAGAAGCTGCAAGGCGACCGCAGGGCGGTGTTTCCCGAGGGGACGCCGGGCGTGTCGCAGGGCGTGCCGCAGGAGCTGGTCAAAGGCTATCAACCTCCGGCCGAGCCGGAGCCGGTTGCCGCCGCAGCCGGAAGAGCCCAAGCCGAAACCCAAGCCCAAGCCGAAGACGGTGGCGAAGCCGGCGCCCGCGCCGCCCGAGCAGCGCGCCGCCGCACGGCCACAGCCGCGCGGCCCTGCCGCAGCGGCCGCAGCCGGCGGCCGGCGGCTGGCCGGGCAGTCCGCAGCCGCAGGGCAGGGTCGCGTGGCCTGATCCACCATCGACCAGCCGCTGATTGCATCCGGCGCTCGCGCCGGGCATAGCGCGGCATCCGCAACGCGCCGTAGCTCGTCGCAGACGCGCGTGACACGCGCTTCGAGCGCGTCGAGACGCGCGTGAACGCGCTTTAGGCCCGCTCATGAGCTTCACGGTCGCCATTGTCGGCCGGCCGAATGTCGGCAAGTCGACGCTGTTCAACCGCCTGGTCGGCAGGCGTCTCGCCTTGGTCGACGATCGCCCCGGCGTCACCCGCGATCGGCGTGAAGGCCGCGCGCAGCTCGGCGATCTCTCCTTCACGGCGATCGACACCGCCGGCCTCGATGAGGCCGCGCCCGAAAGCCTGAGCGGGCGGATGCAGGCGCAGACCGCGGCCGCGATCGCCGCCGCCGACGCGGTGTTCTTCTTGATCGATGCGCGCGCGGGATCGACGCCGGTCGACCGTGCCTTCGCCGATCTGGTGCGCAAATCGGGCAAGCCTGCGATCCTGATCGCCAACAAGAGCGAGGGCCGCTCGGCCGAGGCCGGGTTGCTCGAAGCCTACGAGCTCGGCCTCGGCGAGCCGGTCGCGATCTCGGCCGAGCACGGGCGAGGGGCTTGCCGATCTCTACGCGGCGTTGCGCGCGGCGCTGCCCGAGGACACCGCGCCGCCGGATGAAGATGCGCGCGAAGCAGGGGACGCCGCGAAAGACGATGGCGATACGGCAGAAGAGCCGCTCGCGCCGATCCGCATCGCCGTCGTCGGCCGGCCCAATACCGGCAAGTCGACGCTGATCAACCGGCTGCTCGGCGAGGAGCGGCTGCTGACCGGCCCCGAAGCCGGCATCACGCGCGACGCCATCGCGGTCGACCTCACCTGGCGGGATCGCCGCTTGCGCATCCACGACACCGCCGGGCTGCGGCGTCGCGCCCGCATCGAGGAGAAGCTCGAGAAGCTCTCGGTCGCGGATGCGCTCAACGCCGTGCGCTTCGCCGAGGTGGTGATTCTTCTGATGGATGCCGAGCAGTCGTTCGAGGAGCAGGACCTGCGCATCGCCGACCTGGTCGAGCGCGAGGGGCGCGCGCTCGTCGTCGGCGTGAACAAGTGGGACCTGGTGGAGGGTCGGCCCGGCGCGATGAAGAAGTTGCGCGAGGAGATCGACCACTGGCTGCCGCAGGTCAAGGGCGTGCCGGTCGTCGCCGTCTCGGGCCTCACCGGCGCCGGGCTCGACCGGCTGATGCAGGCGGTCCTCGATGCCCACGCGGTGTGGAACCGGCGCGTCCCGACGAGCGCGCTCAACCGCTGGCTCGCGGAGGTGGCCGCCGCGCATCCGCCGCCGGCGGTGTCGGGGCGGCGCATCCGTCTCGACTACCTCACGCAGCCGAAGAGCGCGTCCGCCGACCTTCGTGCTGTTCATGAGCAGAACCGACGCGGTCCCGGACGCCTATCGGCGCTATCTCGTCAACAGCCTGCGCGAGGCTTTCGACCTGCCCGGCACGCCGATCCGGCTGACCTGCGGGAGAAGAAGAACCCCTACGCGAAACGCGGCAAGCGATAACCGCGAGGTCCCAAAGACAAAGCGCGGTGGGGAGCGGACTCTGCTTCGATGCAGGCGAGCGGCTCTCTTCGACTCTCGGCAGCGCGGCGTGCTATGTTCGGCCTGCGGTTTCTTTGGAGATCATCATGGCCTCGGACGAGCAAATACCGATTCCTGAAAAGCCCGCGATGTCGGATGCTTGGTTCTACGTCAAAGATGGTGCGGCGGTCGGCCCCATGCCGCTTGCCGAGCTTGTGCGCGTCCTGTCAGCCCGCCCGGAGGGCGGCAGAATGGATCTGGTCTGGCGCGATGGCTTTGTCGGCTGGCTCAAGGCTGGCGAGGTTGCGGAGCTTGCATCAAGCGTCCCCTTTGCCCCGCCGCCGACGCCATACTTATCCGGTGAAGGGATGCTGTGACCGTGCAGTGAAGGATGACCGAAACGCAGCCCGCTGCGCCCGCCCGCCGCGCCGCCTTCATCTTCGTCTTCATCACCGTGTTGCTCGACATGCTGGCGCTCGGCATCGTCATCCCGGTGCTGCCGAAGCTCGTGGTCGATTTTCTGTCCGGCGACACTGCGCGCGCTGCGGAGATCTACGGAGTATTCGGCACCGTCTGGGCGCTGATGCAGTTCGTCTTCTCGCCCCTGCACGGCGCGCTGTCCGACCGGTTCGGCCGCCGGCCGCTGATCCTGCTGTCCAATTTCGGGCTCGCGCTCGACTACGTGCTGATGGCGCTCGCGCCGAATCTCTGGTGGCTGTTCGTCGGGACGCGTCGTCTCCGGCGTCGCGGCGGCGAGCATTTCCGTCTCCTACGCCTACGTCGCCGACGTGACCCCGCCGCAGCAGCGCGCCGCGCGCTTCGGGATGCTCGGCGTCGCCTTCGGCGCCGGCTTCGTGCTCGGCCCCGCGCTCGGCGGACTCGCCGGCACGATCGATCCGCGGCTGCCGTTCTGGATCGCCGGCGTGCTCAGCCTCGTCAACGCGCTTGTATGGACTGCTCGTGCTGCCGGAATCGTTGCCGCGCGAACGGCGCGCGCCGTTCTCGATGGCGCCGCGCCAACCCCTTGGGCTCGTTCGCGCTGCTGCGCTCGCATCCGCAACTGTTGGGGCTCGCCAGCGTCAACTTCCTCGGTCATCTCGCCCATGCCAGCCTGCCGAGTATCGGCGTCCTCTACATGATGTACCGCTACGGCTGGGACGAGCGCACCGTCGGCTTCACCATGGCGGGGGTCGGCGTGTGCGCCATGATGGTGCAGGGCGCCCTCATCGGCCCCACCGTCGCGCGCTTCGGCGAGCGCATCGCGCTGATCGCCGGGCTGTTCTTCGGCGTTGCGGGCTTTGCGGTGTTCGGGCTGGCGGCGACCGGGCTCGTGTTCTGGGCCGGCATCCCCTTGCTGGCGCTGTGGGGGCTCGCAAGTCCGGCCGCGCTCGGCCTCATGAGCCACGTCGTCGGGCCGACCGAGCAAGGGCAGTTGCAAGGCGCCAACGCGAGCATCATGGGAATAGCGAACCTGCTCGGCCCCGGCCTGTTCGCGCAAATCCTGGCCTATTCGATCGCCAGCGAGCGTTGGCACCTGCCCGGTGCGGCGTTCCTGCTGGCGGCGCTGATCCTGGCGCTGGCGATGATCGTCGCGTGGTGGATCACCGCGAGGAGCCCTGCCGCAGCCGCCGGGCTGAATCACGCTGCGATGGCTCGATGCTCGCGGCATCGACTCAGGACGGCGGACGGAATTCGAGAAACCTGCGCTTGGGATAGGCGTAGAGCTTGCCGCTCTCGTGCATGCTCGGCAGGCACAGCTCGACGATCTTTTCCGCGACCTGGTCCGGGGTCTCCAAGCGTCATCGGGTCTTCGCCCGGCATGGCCTGCGCGCGCATGCGCGTGCGCATCGGGCCGGGGGTGAACAGGTTGACGCGCACATTGGTCGACGCGGTCTCCGCCGCATAGGTGCGCGCCAGCACCTCGAGCGCCGCCTTGGAGACGGCATAGGGGCCCCAATAGGCGAGCGCGCAGCTGAGCGACGCCCGAGGAGACGAACACCACGCGCCCGGCGTCGGAGAATTTCAGCAGCGGGTCCATCGCGCAGATCAGCCGCCAATTGGCGGTGACGTTGACCGCCATCACCTCGTCCCAGGCCTTCGCCTCCACGTGGCCGAGCGGCGAGAGCGGTCCGAGAATGCCCGCATTGGCGACCAGCACGTCGAGCCGGCCGAAGCGCTCGTGCAGGGCGAGCCCGAGCCGGTCGATGCCCTCGTAGTCCTTGAGGTCGAGCGGCACCAGGGTGGCGGAGCCGCCCGCGCCCTGATCGCGTCGTCGAGCTCCTCGAGCCCGCCGACCGTGCGCGCGACCGCGACCACATGCGCGCCCGGCCTTCGCCAGCGCGAGCGCCGCCGCATAGCCGATGCCGCGCGAGGCGCCGGTGACGAGCGCGATGCGGCCGGCGAGGGGAGGGGCATGGTGATCGTCCGCCCGGCGTCCCGCAAGCGGAGTGCGCGGGCTCAGCTCGCCTCGGCGAGCAGCGACAGTTGCCGCGGCGCCGCCTCTTGCGCGGTCTGGTCGGTCAGCGCGGTCGGATAGTCGCCGGTGAAGCAATGGTCGGTGAACTGCGGCCGGACCGGGTCGCGCTGCTCGTAGCCCATGGCGCGATAGATGCCGTCGACCGACAGGAACGCCAGCGAGTCGGCGCCGATGAAGTCGCGCATGCCTTCGAGGTCGTGGGTGGCGGCCAGCAGCTTGTCGCGCTCGGGCGTGTCGATGCCGTAATAGTCGGAATGGGTGATCGGCGGGCTGGCGATGCGCATGTGCACTTCGCGCGCGCCGGCGTCGCGCATCATCTGCACGATCTTCACCGAGGTGGTGCCGCGCACGATCGAATCGTCGACCAGCACGATGCGCTTGCCGTTGACCACCGCGCGGTTGGCGCTGTGCTTGAGGCGGACGCCGAGCTGGCGGATGTGCTGCGTCGGCTCGATGAAGGTGCGGCCGACATAGTGGTTGCGGATGATGCCGAGCTCGTAGGGAATGCCGGAGGCCTGCGCGTAGCCGATCGCGGCCGGAACGCCGGAATCGGGCACCGGCACCACCACGTCGGCCACCGCCGGCGCCTCGCGCGCAAGCTCGGCGCCCATGGTCTTGCGCACGTCGTAGACCGGGCGGCCGCCGACGATCGAGTCCGGCCGCGCGAAATAGATGTATTCGAAGACGCACGGCCGCGCCGCCGTCGGCGGGAACGGCTTGTGCGACTGCATGCCGTCCTCGTCGAACACCACGACCTCGCCGTTCTCGACGTCGCGGACGTATTTGGCGCCGATGATGTCGAGCGCGCAGGTCTCGGAGGCGAGGATCGGACAGCCGTCGAGCCTGCCGATCACCAGCGGGCGGATGCCGAGCGGGTCGCGCGCGCCGATCAGCTTCTTGTTGGTGAGCCCGACGAACGCATAGGCGCCTTCGAGCGCGCGCAGGCCCTCGATGAAGCGGTCGATGAAGCGGTTGCGCTTGGCGCGCGCGACCAGATGCAGGATCACCTCGGTGTCGGTGGTCGACTGCATCATGGCGCCGTCGCGCACCAGCTGGCGGCGCAGCGTGAGGCCGTTGGTCAGGTTGCCGTTGTGGCCGATGGCGAAGCCGCCGCCGTCGAGCTCGGCGAACAGCGGCTGCACGTTGCGCAGGATGGTCTCGCCGGTGGTCGAGTAGCGCACATGGCCGACCGCCGACATGCCGGGCAGGCGGTCGATCACCTCGCGGCGGGAGAAATTGTCGCCGACCAGCCCCATCCGCCGCTCGGAATGGAATCGCTTGCCGTCGAACGAGACGATGCCGGCCGCCTCCTGGCCGCGGTGCTGCAGGGCGTGCAGGCCGAGCGCGGTGATGGCCGCGGCGTCGGGATGCCCGAAAATGCCGAAGACGCCGCATTCCTCGCGCAGCCGGTCTTCTTCCAGATCGAGGATCCCGGTATCGCCTCTTCCGGTGTCGCCTCGGGTGTCGGTCAGCTCGCTCATCGGTCGCTCATTCGGGTTGTTTGCGCCAAGCTAACGCGTGACACCACTGTGGATCAGACTGCTCATGCCGGTGCGGTCGCCCCGCCCGTCGCCCGCCGCTCGCGGTGCCGGCGGGGCGTCGAGGCCCGAGCGCCGACCAGGGGGTCGGCTCGTCGGCGCCGGCTCGCCTTCCTCGGGCTTGGGCTTCTTCAACCGCTTCAAGATGGTGCTTTCCGGGTCGTCCGGCAACATCGACATCAGCCAGTCGCCGGTCCCCTGCAGCACCACCCGCGATTTGGCGCTGCGAACCCATTCGGGCTGGCTGCGTTCCGGCACCAGCCAGGCGAAGAACAGGAAGGCCACGACCACGATGACCAGCCCGCGGCGCGAGCCCGAACAGGAAGCCGAGCGTGCGGTCGAGCGCGCCGACGCGGCTGTCGAGCACCATGTCGGAGAACCGCACCGTGATGATCGACACGATGATCAGCGTGCCGAGGAAGGTGCCGCCGATCACCACGGCGGCCGCCACGATGTCGTTGTTGAAGTACGACTTCGCGAACGGCAGCAGCTTCGAATAGGAATAGAGCGTCACGCCTGCCGCGATCACCCAGGCGGCGATCGACAGGACCTCGCGCATGAAGCCGCGGATCATGGCGAGCAGCGCGGAGATCAGCATGACGCCGAGCAGGATGATGTCGAGGAGCGTGATGGGCATGGTCAACTCAAGTGCTCTTGCGTTTCGGGACGCCAGTCCGGTCGAATCGCAATGAGCGGCTCGCCGCCTGACCTCCACCCCGAGTCGCCGGCAAGAGCCTGCCGAGCATCGCCCCAACTCATTAATATCCCTGCCGTAATTTGACCGCCACAACCCCGGCGAGCCGAGGCAGGGCGGGTCGTGACGTCCGGCCGCTGTATAGCCGGACGGCGCCCGCCCGTCACCCGTCTTGTTGAACGTCCTACCCAATCGGGCCGGCCTCGCCGGGTCGGTTGTGGAAATCAGGCGTCGCCGACGGCGCGTCGCTCGGGGCGGGCCGAGCGCGTTCCGCGCGCCGCGATGTCGGCCACGAGCGTGGCGAGGCTCGTCACCGACTGGAGCGACAGGCCGGATTCGCTGCCGCCCTCGGAGCGCGCGGCTTCCGGAACGACGGCGCGGGCGAAGCCGAGCTTCTGCGCCTCCTTGAGCCGCGCCGCGGCCTGCGCCACCGGCCGCACCGCGCCCGAAAGCGAGACTTCGCCGAAATAGACCGCGTCGGCCGGCAGCGGCGCATTGGCGAGCGACGACACCAGCGCCGCCGCCGCCGCAAGGTCGGCGGCCGGCTCCTGGATGCGCAAGCCGCCGGCGACGTTGAGATAGACGTCATGGCCCGAGAGCCGCACGCCGCAATGCGCCTCCAGCACGGCGAGCACCATCGAGAGCCGGCTCTGATCCCAGCCGACCACGGCGCGGCGCGGCGTGCCGAGCGAGGTCGGCGCCACCAGCGCCTGGATCTCGACCAGCAGCGGCCGGCTGCCTTCGATGCCGGCGAACACCGCGGTGCCGGGCGAGCCGAGATCGCGCTCGGAGAGAAACAGCTCGGACGGGTTGGCGATCTCGCGCAAGCCTGCCGCCGGTCATCTCGAACACGCCGATCTCGTCGGTCGGGCCGAAGCGGTTCTTCACCGCGCGCAGGATGCGGAACTGGTGCGAGCCTTCGCCTTCGAACGAGAGCACGGCGTCGACCATGTGCTCGACCACGCGCGGGCCGGCGATCTGGCCGTCCTTGGTGACGTGGCCGACCAGGATGACGGCGGCGCCCGAGCGCTTGGCGAAGCGGATCAGCGCCTGCGCGCTGGCGCGCACCTGCGTCACCGTGCCGGGCGCGGATTCGACCGCGTCGGTCCACATGGTCTGGATCGAATCGATGATGACGAGGCGCGGCGTTTCGCGCTCCGACAAGCGTCGCCACGATATCCTCGACCGAGGTCTCGGCCGCGAGCTCGACCTTGGCGCCGGCGAGCCCGAGCCGCTCGGCGCGCAGCCGCACCTGCGCCACCGCCTCCTCGCCCGAAATGTAGATCGCGCGGTGGCCGCGCCTGGGCGAGCGCGGCCGCGACCTGGATCAGGAGCGTCGATTTGCCGATGCCGGGATCGCCGCCGAGCAGCAGCACCGATCCGCGCACGAAGCCGCCGCCGGTGACGCGGTCGAACTCGGCAAGTGCCGAGGCGAGCCGCGGCGCGTCATGGGTCGCGCCGGCGAGCGGCTCGAGCGCGAACCGCCGGCCCTTGCGCGGCGCGCGGCCGGGCATCGACGGCCGCGCCGTCGCCGAGTTTTCCTCGGCGATCGTGTTCCACTCGCCGCAGGCGTCGCACTTGCCCTGCCAGCGCCCATAGGCGGCGCCGCAGTTCTGGCAGATGAAGGTTTGCTCGCGACGGGCCATGGGTTCCATAGGCTGCGAGACGCGAAGCTGCGACGTCGATCACGCGGCCTTCGCGCTTGCTCACGCGCGACCTCATGCGCCCTTGTAAACCCGGTGATAGCGCCGGCCGAGGCCGGTGAGCACCTCGTAGCCGATGGTCCCCATCGCGGCGGCGAGATCGTCGACGCTCATGTCCGTCGCCGATCAGGGTGGCGAGATCGCCGCGGCGCACGGTGCCCTCGGGCAGATCGGTGACGTCGACCGCGAACAAATCCATGGAGACGCGGCCGACGAGCGGACAACGCTTGCCGCCGATGATGATCTCGCCGGCGGGCTTGTTCTTGGCGGCGCCGGCCGAGCGCAGGAAGCCGTCGGCGTAGCCGACGGCGATGATCGCAAGCCGGCTCGGCCGCGCCGGCCGTCCAGGTCGCGCCGTAGCCGACGGTCTCGCCTTTCTTGATGGTGCGCACCTGGATGATGCGGCCCTTGAGCTCGACCACCGGCCGCATCGGGTTCGGGCGTCCCGGCGTCGGGTTGATGCCGAACAGCGCGGCACCCGGCCGCACCAGATCGCAAAAGACGGTGCCGCCGAGGAAAATCCCCGCCGAGTTGGCGAGCGAGGAGGGAACGCCGCGATACATGATGCGGATTTCGCGGAACAGCCGGATCTGCCGGTCGTTCATCGGATGGTCGGGCGTGTCGCCGCAGGCGAGTTGGCTCATCAGCAGCGTGAAGCCGTGATTCTCGGACTGGAGGCGCGGCGCGATGGCGATCGCCTCGTCGATCGTGACGCCGAGCCGGTTCATGCCGGTATCGACGTGCAGCGCCGCGCCGCCGCGCCAGCTGCCTGGTGGCGACGAAAGCTGTCCCACTCGGCAAGCTCGGTCGTGCTGTTGATCACCGGCCGCAGATTGGCGTCGGCGAACGATTGCGCCGTGCCCGGCATGATCCCGTTGAGCACGTAGATCGTGCTTTCGCGCGCGATCGCCCGCGCCCGGCGTCCCTCCGCCACGTCGGCGACGAAGAACGTCCTGCAGCCGGCCTTCACCAGCTTGGCGGTGACCGGTTCGAGGCCGCAGCCGTAGCCGTCGGCCTTGACCACGGCCGCGCATTCGACCGGCACGGTCATGCTCGAGAGCTTCTTCCAGTTGGCCTCGATGGCGGCAAGATCGATGGTGAGCACGCCGCCGGCCTCGGCCTCGGCAGGGCCGGCCGGCGCCAGTTTCGCGGGCTGCAAGGCGGGATCGTGGACGGTCATGGCACAGGGTTATGGCTGGCGCAGGCGCGCCCGTCCAGTGTCGGATCGCACGCCCTGCGGGTAACAGATTACATTTGCTCCGGCGCCTGGTCGTCGCGCGCGAGATTGTCGAAGCGCGTGACCGCGGCGTCGAACTGCAGATTGACGGTGCCGGTCGGACCGTGGCGCTGCTTGCCGATGATGACCTCGGCCTTGCCGTGGGCGGCGTCCATTTCGATCTGCCACTTGATGTGCTCGTCCGAGCCCGGCCGCGGCTCCTTGTTGCTCAGGTAGTATTCCTCGCGGAACACGAACATCACGACGTCGGCGTCCTGCTCGATCGATCCCGATTCGCGCAGGTCGGACAGTTGCGGGCGCTTGTCGTCGCGGTTCTCGACCTGCCGCGACAATTGCGACAGCGCCATGATCGGGACGTTGAGCTCCTTCGCCAGCGCCTTCAGGTTGGTGGTGATCTCGGTGACCTCCTGCACGCGGTTTTCCTGCGACCGCCGGCTCGAGCCCTGCAGCAGCTGGATGTAGTCGATGACCAGCAGGTCCATGCCCTTTTGCCGCTTCAGCCGTCGCGCGCGCGCGGCCAGCTGCGCGACCGTCAATCCGCCGGTCTCGTCGATGAAGAACGGCAGGTGCTGCAACTCGATCGCGACGTCCTTGATCTTCTCGAAGTCGCGCTCGTTGATGCCGCCGCGCCGGATCGTGCTCGACGGGATGCCGCTCTGCTCGGCGATGATGCGGGTGGCGAGCTGCTCGGCCGACATTTCGAGCGAGAAGAAGCCGACGATGCCGCCGTTGACAGTGCTGATGTGGCCGTCGGCGCGCACCTCGCCGCGCCAGCCGCGCGCCACGTTGTAGGCGATGTTGGTGGCGAGCGCGGTCTTGCCCATGCCGGGACGGCCGGCGACGATGATCAGGTCGGACGACTGCAGGCCGCCCATCTTGTTGTCGAGGTCCTTGAGGCCGGTCGCGAGGCCCGACAGCTTGCCGTCGCGCTGGTAGGCGCGCGCCGCCATGTCGACCGCGGTGGTCAGGGCGGTCTCGAATTTCTGGAAGCCGCCGCCGTAGCGTCCGGTCTCGGCGAGCTCGTAGAGCCGGCGCTCGGCATCCTCGATCTGCTCGCGCGGCGCGAAATCGACCGGCGCGTCGAAGGCGACGTTGACCATGTCCTCGCCGATCTTGATCAGCTCGCGCCGGATCGCGAGGTCGTAGACCGTGCGCCCGTAGTCCACCGCGTTGATGATGGTGGTCGCCTCGGCGGCGAGGCGGGCGAGGTACTGGGCGACGGTCAGGCCGGCGATGTCGACGTCGGCGGGCAGGAACGTCTTCAGCGTCACCGGCGAGGCGAGCTTGCCGGTGCGGATCAGGCTGCGCGCGAGATCGTAGATCTGCTGATGGATCGGCTCGAAGAAATGCACCGGCTCGAGAAAATCGCTGACGCGATAGAGCGCCTCGTTGTTGACGAGGATCGCGCCCAACAGCGCCTGCTCCGCCTCGATATTGTGCGGGGCGGCGCGATAGCTCGCGGCGGGTTGTTCCGCCTGTTTGCGTGCAGCCGAATCGAACGGTGCCATGATGCCGGAGCGATCGCTTTCCAATCCGTCGAAAGAGTGGCGCGTGTACACCCCACGCGCGATTCGGCGCGACCGCTCATTGCCGCTGTCCCCGCAACTCACCGACAAACGATCGGGTTTGAAAATCGCTTGCCGGGGGCTTGACCCAAGGGGTAGTGGCTACGCCGCGTTTGGCGGCGATTATTCACCCGCGAGCCGCAACGACGGCCGCTTGCCACCTTCGAGCGCGCGCAGGCGCTGCGTCTCGTCGCGCGATGTAGTCGCGCGTCATCGGCACGACGCCCTGCCGCTTGGTCAATTGGATCTGGAAAACCATCATCGCCTGCTCGCGGAACGCCATCTCGGAGGCCGCCAGATAGAACTCCCACATCCGCACGAAGCGGACGTCGTAGAGCCGCTCGACCTCCTCGCGATGAGCGAGGAAGCGCTCGCGCCAGGCCTTGAGCGTCTCCGCGTAGTGCAGGCGCAGGATCTCGATGTCGGTGACGAGCAGGCCCGCCCGCTCGATCGCCGGCAGCACCTCGCGACAGCGCCGGAATGTAGCCGCCCGGGAAAATGTATTTTGCAATCCATGGATTGGTGACGTTGGGGCCTTCGGAGCGGCCGATCGAATGCAGCAGCATCACGCCGTCATCATCGAGCAGTTCGGCGCATTTGCGGAAAAACGCATCGTAGAAGCCGACGCCGACATGCTCGAACATGCCGACCGAGACGATGCGGTCGAATTTTTCCGTCACGTCGCGATAGTCCTGCAGCTGGAATTCGACCTCGTCCGACAATCCCTTTTCCGCGGCACGAACGCGCGCGCGCGCAAGCTGCTCCTGCGACAGCGTGATGCCGGTGACGCGCGCGCCGCACAGCTCGGCGAGATAGAGCGCAAGTCCGCCCCAGCCGCATCCGATATCGAGCACGCGTTGGCCGGGCGTGACGAGAAGCTTGGCTGCGAGATGTCGCTTCTTGGCGAGCTGGGCGTCGTCGAGCGACTGGTCCGGCGTCTCGAAATAGGCGCAGCTGTATTGCCGGTCGGCATCGAGAAACAACGCATAGAGCTGTCCGTCGAGATCGTAGTGGTGCGCGACGTTGCGACGCGCACGCCGACGCGGATTGAATTGCTGCAGACGGCGATGGAGGTAGCGCAGCAGCCATTGTGTCCGCGCCCAAAACGGCGGCTTGCCGCCGATGCATTGGTCCAGCACAACAGCAAGAACGTCGGCGATCGAGCCCTGCTCGATCACCACGGTGCCGTCCATATAGGCTTCGCCGAATTTGACCTCGGGATCGATCAGCACACCGCGTTCCGCGGCTCGCGTGATGAAGCGGATCGCGACCGGTGTGCCCGTGCCGTCGCCTACGCTAAAGCTGGTTCCGCCCGCGGTTGTTACCCGCAGGTTCCCCACGCGGACAAATCTTTCCAATGCCGCCCGAAGCAACCGATCCATCGGCCGCCTCCCACCGCCTCGACAGCTTCAACCCCGCCACGCCCGCGACACATTTGGAGTCCACCGGCGTCGGCGCGAATAACTCAGACCCCGCAAGGTCGTGGCAAAGCCATTTCCAGGGCGGGAATTAAAACAAAGTTCCAGCGTCACGGCAACGCGCGATATTGACGAAGAGTTGCGGACGATGGCTGGGCGGGGCAGGGGACAGGCAGCCACATCGTTTTTCGGCCCAAAATTTGGGGCAATGGGACGTCGGCCGGTACGCGGTCGGCGGTGACGAGGAGGTCGTGGTGGCGAGGGTTGGTTGGATCGTGCCGGGGCTGGTCTGCCTTACGCTTGGGGTGGCGCCGCCGGCCCAGGCGCAATCGAACCTCGATGCCGGCAAGTCGCCGGCCCAGATTTTCTCCGACACCTGCAATGCCTGCCATCGCAGCCCGCGCGAGCTCAAGCCCACCAGCCCATCGTTTCTGCGGGAACATTATACCACCGGCGGCCGCGAGGCCGCGGCGATGGCCGCCTATGTGGCGTCGGTCGGCAGCGACCCGCGCGCGGTCCAGCAGCGGCGACCACCGACGATGGGGGCCGGACAAGCGGCCCCTGCCGCGGACCCCAGCCGGCCGCCCAGCGATCCCATCCACCCCGGGCGATCAGGCCAAGCTGCCGCAAGCCCAGGCCAGCGCGGCCGTGCTGAGGCCGCGGCGGCCCTCGGACAGCGTCGAGACGACGAAACCGCTGGTAACCCTTGCGACCGGAGCCTTACCGGCACCGGTCGAAACGCCCGCCCCGAATCCGCCGCTCCTCGACCCGTTCGAGGAATAGCTCGGTCGGACAACTGGCGCCCGAGGGCGGATGCCCCGGCTTCGCTCGACGGCTCGGCCGTCGATCCGCATTCAGTCGCCCGCCTCTGTCGTCCGTTCGCGGACTGGTCAGCCGCCCTTCTCGGTGTCGGCTTCCGGCTTGGGCGCTTCGTCGCGCTCACGGCGCGCTTCGACCACCTCCGGCTCGAAGAAGGCTTCGGCCGCCTCCTGCGTCCGGCTCGGCCGCCTCTTCGCGCGCGACCGTGATGTCCTCGCCGCGGGCCAGTCGCGCGGCCTCGTCCGCATTGCGCGCGACCGTGACGTTGATCGTCACCTCGACCTCGGGATGCAGCGATACCGGGACCTTGTGCAGTCCGATCGTCTTGATCGGGGTGTTGAGCGCGATCTGGGCGCGATTGAGCGCGAAGCCCTTCTCGCTGACCAGCGCGGCGAGATCGCGCGGCGACACCGAGCCGTAGAGCTGGCCGCCTTCGGCCGCCTGCCGCAGCACGGTGAAGCTCTGGCCGTCGAGCTTCTTGGCGATCTTTTCGGCCTCGCTCTTTTGCTCGAGGTTGCGCGCCTCGAGCTCGACCTTCATCGTCTCGAACCGCGAGCGGTTCTCCTTGGTGGCGCGCAGCGCCTTGCCCTTGGGCAGGAGGTAGTTGCGCGCAAATCCGTCCTTGACGCGCACGACGTCGCCCATCTGGCCGAGCTTGGCGACGCGTTCGAGCAGGATCACTTCCATTGTCGTATCTCCATTTGTTGAATTGGATCATTCATCAGGTTGGCAGGGTCGGCGGTCCGCGCTTGCTCGCCACGCGGCCGCGAATGTTGAAGACGGTGTCGGCCAGACCCAGGATCGGCATCGCGAGGACCGGCCAGCCGAGCACGATGGCGGCCGCATAGGTGCCCGCGAGCAGAACGGTGCGGCTGGCCATCCCGCGCGTGATCGCATGCAGGACCGCAAAGCCGAGGATCGCAAACGCCATGAGCAGGCTCGCGGCAAACGTGCCCGAGAGAATGCCCACGAGGTCCGGCAGGAACGAGCCGGCGATGGCGGCCGCCAGCAAGCCCGAGGCCGCAGGCCGGCAGGGTCAGCGCCGAAAGGTCCGGCCATGGCCGCGTGAGCCGCGCCGAGACTTTCACGACACGGGCGGCGAGCCAGAGATTGAACACATTGGTGATGGTGGAGAACACCGCGGCCGCCGGCGGGACCGCGATCACCAGCATGTCGATCAGCGGCGGGGTCGCGCAGGATGCGCTCGTAGGTCTTGCGCAGCCCGGCCTGCAGGCTCTCCTGGTCGGTGCCGAAATTGGGGATGGCGGCGGCCACGATCAGCGTGCCGATGATGGCCGCCCACAGCACGAGCCGCCCGACCGGGTACCATTCGAGACCGGTCCCGCCGCCGTTCGCGACCGGTCGCGCAAGCAGCGCGAGGTAGCCGAGCCACCACGCTCCGAAGGCGATCACCGGCACGGCGATGAAGAAGAAGCCGGACAGAATGCCGACCGCCGCCGTCGCCAAGGCCGCCGCGATCAGCCCCGCCCAGTGGCTCCAGCCGAGCGCGGCGATGAGGATCGGCAGCGGCGCGAGATAGAACAGGAAGATCGCCGCGATCGAACCGGACGCGACCGACGCGAACAGCAGGGCCGCCGCCGCGCCCGCTCCCAGTCCGACCAGAACGATCTGCATCATCTCGAGCTGTCCCGCTTCATCAGCGGTTAGAGACGGATCGGGTCCGCCTCAACCATTAGCGAATAGCGAATGGCGAGTAGCGAGGAATTGCGACGATGCTCGCTACTCGCCTGCTCGTCATGTCGTCCGTCTCCGTCATCTGATCACGTACGGCAGAAGTCCGAGGAAGCGCGCGCGCTTGATCGCTTGCGCGAGCTCGCGCTGCTTCTTGGCGGAGACCGCGGTGATGCGGCTCGGCACGATCTTGCCGCGCTCGGAGACGTAGCGCTGCAAGAGCCTCACGTCCTTGTAGTCGATCTTCGGCGCATTGGCGCCGGAGAACGGACAGGTCTTGCGGCGGCGAAAGAACGGCCGGCGGGTTTGCGTCTGGGCGGCAAGTGCCATGGCGATTACTCCTCAGCCCCGGGACCGGAAGCGGCATCATCGGCGCCGCCTCGCGCGGCGGCCGGCCGTCGCGGTCACGATCGCGGACGGTGCTCGCCACGGTCGCGGTCACGGTCGCGGTCACGGAAGCCGCCGCGATCCCGGTCACGAAAGCCGAAGCCCCGGTCGTCGCGCTCGCGGTCGCGGTCGACCTTGCGCATCATCGCGGACGGACCTTCCTCGTGCTCGTCGACGCGCACCGAGAGGTAGCGCAGCACGTCCTCGTTGAGCCGCTCCTGCCGCTCGATCTCGTTGATCACGGCCGGCGGCGCGTCGACGTTCAGCAAGCGTGAAATGCGCCTTGCGGTTCTTGCGCAGCCGATAGGAGAGCGACTTCACGCCCCATTGCTCGGTCTTGGCGATCTTGCCGCCCATCTGCTCGATGACGCCTTTGAGCTGCGCGGTCAGTTCTTCGACCTGCTGCGCGCTGACGTCCTGGCGCGCAAGGAAGACGTGTTCGTAGAGCGGCATGCGGATGCCTTTCCCTGGTGTGGTGCCGACCCGGCGCGAAGCCCTTCGAGCCCTTTCGGGAAAGGCTCGAAAGCTCAGAAGGCGGGAACACGGGACGCCGGACCATTCGGCCCTGCCGCGCGGGGTTCAGCCATGCGGCCGTCCGTTCAGCTCCCGGCCGGGATCGAGCGGAAGCGCGGGTTATAGGGATTTTGGCCGAAAAGGCAAGGCGCCGGGCGGCCCGGACGGCCGGGAGTGAATTCAGGCTACCCGCTGCGCGCCCGGGCTCTCGACCGGCGATCTTGCTGCAGCAGATCGGCGAGCCGCACCGCGAGATCGACGCCCTCGCGGATCTGGCGCGCGCGCGTCGCGTCCGGTGCCGAGCTGCGCAGCTTGTTGAGCTCGTGCAGCAGCAATTCAAGGTGGTCGGCCACGAGCTGGTGCCGGAAAGCCGGATCCTGGCGCGCGCGCGCAAGGTCGGCATCGGTCAGTACGCCATGGTCGGTCATACCTGTTCCGCCGGTTCATCGATCCTGCCCGCGAGATCTGAGCGCGTTCGGCAGCGCCCGCAACCATAGCCGACGCACGGTTGTCGTTTGGTTTAGGGCCAGGGTTGCCGGTCGGTTAGAAAGCAGGGTGCTCGATTCGTTACGGGAAAGCCTCGCATTGTCTTGACAGCGCGGATATCGCGGTGTCTTAGGGCGAAAATCATCGCAATGGGTGGGGAATGTCGGTCGCATTCATATTTCCGGGCCAGGGCAGCCAGGCGGTCGGCATGGGCAAGGCGCTGGCCGACGCCTTTGCGCCGGCGCGCGCGGTGTTCGACGAGGTCGATGCGGCGCTCGGCGAGAAGCTCACCAAGATCATCTGGGAAGGGCCGGCCGAGACGCTGACGCTCACCGAGAACGCGCAGCCCGCCCTGATGGCGGTCTCGCTGGCGGCGATGCGCGTGCTCGAAGCCGAGGCCGGCGTCGATCTCGCGCGCGACGCGCAGTTCGTCGCCGGCCATTCGCTCGGGGAGTATTCGGCGCTGGCGGCCGCCGGCGCGCTCACGATCGCCGATACCGCGCGGCTCCTGCGCATCCGCGGCCGCGCCATGCAGAAGGCGGTGCCGGTCGGCACCGGCGCCATGGCGGCGCTGCTCGGGCTCGACTTCGAGCAGGCGGTCGCGATCGCGGTCGCGGCCGAAGGCCGCGCAGGGCGCAGGTCTGCCAGGCCGCCAACGACAATGGCGGCGGACAGGTGGTCGTCTCCGGCGACAAGGCCGCGGTCGAGCGCGCGGTCGAGATCGCCAAAGGCAAAGGGCGCGCGGCGCGCCATGATGTTGCCGGTGTCCGCTCCGTTCCATTGCGCGCTGATGCAGCCGGCCGCCGACGTCATGGCGGAGGCGCTGGCGAAGGTCACGGTCAAGCCGCCGGTGGTGCCGGTGGTCGCCAATGTGCTGGCCCAGCCGATCAGCGATCCAGGCGAGATCGTGCGCGCGCTCGTCGCGCAGGTGACCGGCACGGTGCGCTGGCGCGAGTCGGTCGCCTTCATGGCGGCGCAGGGCGTCACCACGTTCTACGAGGTCGGCGCCGGCAAGGTGCTGAGCGGGCTCGTCAAGCGCATCGCCGAGGGAGCGAGCGGCGTCGCCATCGGGACGCCGGACGATGTGGCCGCCTTCAAGACGGCGCGCGGGTGAAGCGCTGGAGAGTCCGGAAACGAGGACGTCATGTTCGATCTGACCGGCAAGACCGCGCTCGTCACCGGCGCCACCGGCGGCATCGGCGGCGCGATCGCGCGCGCGTTGCACGCCCAGGGCGCGACCGTCGCCGTCTCCGGCACCCGGCGCGAGCTGCTCGATCAGCTCGCCGGCGAGCTCAAGGAGCGCGTCCATGTGCTGCCCTGCAATCTCGCCGACAAGGACGGAGGTCGAGGCGCTGGTGCCGAAGTCCGAGGAGGCGATGGGCAAGCTCGACATCCTGGTGGCCAATGCCGGCATCACCCGCGACAATCTGTTCGTGCAGTTGAGCGACGAGGCCTGGGACGAGGTGGTCGCGGTCAATCTGACGGCGACCTTTCGCCTCGCGCGGGCGGCCGTGCGCGGGATGATGCGCCGCCGCTTCGGCCGGATCATCGGCATCACCTCGGTGGTCGGCGTCACCGGCAATCCGGGCCAGAGCAACTACACCGCGACCAAGGCCGGCATGATCGGCATGATCAAGTCGATCGCGCAGGAATACGCCAAGCGCGGCGTGACTGCGAACTGCATCGCGCCGGGCTTCATCGCGACTCGCCATGACCGACAAGCTCAACGACAAGCAGCGCGAGGCGATCCTCGCCCGGGTGCCGGCGGGCCGGCTCGGCACCGGCGCGGACGTGGCGGCGGCCGCGGTCTATCTCGCCTCCGACGAGGCCGCCTATGTCACCGGCCAGACGCTGCACGTGAACGGCGGGATGGCGATGATTTGAACGCAACTCGCGCGGCCTGCCGAGGTTCCCGGAGTCGATGCAGCCGCGCTGGTCAAGGCATTTGAAGTATGGTAACCGAACCTCGTTTGGCTGGGGCGGCACCAGGGGCCGGAGTCATCACAGGGGTCCGCTCGCGACCCGAGTGATCCGACGCCTCGCACCAAGCAAGCCGATACCGCAATGGCTCGGGGGCGCTGACCGATCGAGCCCAATTCAAAGGACCACGAGGTTGCAGCGATGAGTGACATTGGCGAGCGGGTAAAGAAGATCGTCGTCGAGCACTTGGGGGTCGAAGCCGACAAGGTGACCGAGAACGCGAGCTTCATCGACGACCTCGGCGCCGACAGCCTCGACACGGTCGAGCTCGTCATGGCGTTCGAGGAGGAATTCGGCTGCGAGATTCCGGACGATGCCGCCGAGACCATCCTGACCGTCGGCGACGCCATCAAGTTCCTCGAAAAGAACGCGAAAAGCTGAGCCAATCCTCTTCCGGGCGCGGACCAATCCGGTTGCTTCTCCTTGGACAATGCCTTGGCGCGTTATGGCGTCGGGCGGCTATAGGTATTAGCTATCGGCCGAGGAGCCGCAGATGAGACGTGTCGTCGTCACAGGGCTCGGCATGGTGACGCCGCTCGCGTGCGGCGTCGAGACCGACGTGGCAGCGTCTCATCAACGGAGAGAGCGGCGCCCGGCGCATCGAGACCTTCGACGTCTCCGACCTGGCGGCGAAGATCGCCTGCCAGGTGCCGCGCGGCGACGGCTCGGACGGCACCTTCAATCCCGACCAATGGATGGAGCCGAAGGAGCAGCGCAAGGTCGACGATTTCATCGTCTTTGCGATGTGCGCGGCGCGCCAGGCGCTCGACGATGCGGGCTGGAAGCCCTCCAGCTACGACGACCAGATCAATACCGGCGTGATGATCGGGTCCGGGATCGGCGGCCTCACCGGCATTGCCGAAACCGCGATCGTGCTGAAGGAGAGGGGACCACGGCGGGTGTCGCCGTTCTTCATTCCGGGCCGCCTGATCAACCTCGCATCGGGATATGTCTCGATCGCGCACGGCCTCAAGGGGCCGAACCACGCGGTCGTGACGGCCTGCTCGACCGGCGCGCATGCCATCGGCGACGCCGCCAGACTGGTCGCGCTCGGCGATGCGGAGGTGATGGTGGCGGGCGGCACGGAGTCGCCGATCTCGCGGATCGGCATGGCCGGATTTGTCGCCTGCCGGGCACTGTCCACGTCGTTCAACGATACGCCGGAACGTGCGTCCCGCCCCTACGACCGCGATCGCGACGGCTTCGTGATGGGCGAGGGCGCCGGCGTGGTCGTGCTCGAAACCTACGAGCATGCCAAGCGCCGCGGGGCCAGGATCTACGCCGAGCTGATCGGCTACGGGCTGTCGGGCGATGCCTATCACATCACGGCGCCGGCCGAGGACGGCGACGGCGCCTTGCGCTGCATGAATGCGGCGATCCGGCGTGCCGGCATTTCGCCGACCGAGATCGACTACATCAACGCCCACGGGACCTCGACCCCGCTCGGCGACGAGATCGAGCTCGGCGCCGTGCATCGGCTCGTCGGCAACGCCGCCGGCCGCATGTGCATGTCGTCGACCAAATCCTCGATCGGTCACCTCCTGGGCGCGGCCGGCGCGGTCGAGGCCATCTTCTCGATCCTGGCCATGCGCGATGGCGTCGCGCCGCCGACCATCAATCTCGACAATCCGTCGGTGGAGACGCCGATCGATCTGGTGCCGCACCAGTCGAAGAAGCGCGACATCGACGTGGTGCTGTCCAATTCGTTCGGGTTCGGCGGGACCAACGCCTCGCTTGGTGTTCCGCCGCGGTGCAGCCAACTGAAATCCGCGACCGAAGGTGGTCCGGACCATCGTTTCGTCGGAATATTGGGCAGTTGTCCGCTCGTCTGTCGTCGTCTGTCCTCCGATTTTCGCCATATTATTCGCATCTAACGGAGGGCCGCTTCGATGGTCGATTCCGCTTGCGGAAGTCCGTCGAAGATTAGAAAAATCGTACTTTGACCCTTGAGGGCACGGGGTCGATGCCAGACCATACGACGCGGGCCATACGATGTGGTGGTTGCGACATGGTTGGCGTCAACGTGGGGAGTAGGCGGTGAATTCTGGGAGCACACCGCCTGGCGGTGACGGGCGCGATCCGCCGCGTCCCCGTACGCCATTGGTGCCGCCCCCGCCCACGCGCCGTCTCACGGCTGCGGATTTGTTGGGTGCGCTGCCCAACACGCTCCGGACGGACCCGCCCAATTCCCTCTCATCTGCGGCAAGTCAGCCGCCGAGCCCCGCGTCCGCGGCGCCTGCGCCGCCCGCACCGCAGCCGGCGGAGCCTGCCTCCGGCCGCGACGCGGCCGAGCCGCCGCCTCCGCGCCATCGGATAGCCGCGGGGCTGCCGCCGCAGCCGGCACCACTCGCCACAGTGACGATCCGGCCCAGGCCGCCAGCGCCAGGGGCAGCGAATGCCGCTCTCGCGTCCACTCCGCCGGTGGCGGGGTCGACCAAAGCCACCGTCGCGGCCAGCCAGACGGCGACCGGGACGAGCGCGGGAGGCGCCAAGTCCAATCCGCCTGTGCCTCCCAGCTCGGCACCGGGCGGCGTGTCCAAGACCGACTTGGCGATCCCGGAACGACCTGCCTCGGGTAAGGTGGGCGCCATCTCGCCCTCGGCCGGACGTCCAGCTCCGAGCCCCGGCGCGCCGCCTTCGGCGGCGGCGCCGGCCCGGATGGTGCTCGGGGCGGGGGAGCCCGAGCCGCCGATGTCCGGCCGGCCGATCGATGGACTTGGCGCGTCGCTGATGGAGCAGAAACGCATCACCCCGCGCAGCCCCCGCGCCGCGCTCGAGCCGGAGCATGTGCCGCTGCCGACCCGTTCCTCGCGTCGTCCTTCACGGCGCGCGCGCAACCCTCTGGTGATCGTCGGCAACGCCATTTTCACGGTGTTGATCCTGGCGCTCCTGGTCGGGGGTGGCGCCGTCGTGTTCGGCAAGAGCCGGTTCGAGGCGCCCGGGCCCGCTCGCGCAGGACAAGATGGTCAACATCCCGCCCCGCCTCGGCATGATGGAGATCGCCGACCTGCTGCGGCGCGAAGGCGTGATCGACGAGCACCGCTTGATTTTCGTCGGCGGCGTGTTCGCGCTCAAGGCGCGTAGCGAGCTCAAGGCCGGCGAATACGTCTTCACCAAGCGCGCGAGCGTGCGCGACGTGGTGGAGACGATCGTCGAAGGCAAGGTGGTCCAGCATCAGATCACAATTCCGGAGGGCCTGACCTCCGAGCAGATCGTGGCTCGCCTGCTGGAAAGCGAAATTCTCAGCGGCAATATCAAGGACATTCCGCGCGAGGGGACGCTCCTTCCCGACAGCTATCATGTCCACCGCGGCTTCACGCGCGAGCAGATGATCGCGCGGATGCGGCAGACGCAAGAGCGCCTGGTGCGGGAAGTCTGGGAGCGCCGGGCGCCCGATCTGCCGGTGAAGACGCCCGAGCAGCTGATCATTCTCGCTTCCATCATCGAGAAGGAGACCGGCCGGCCCGAGGAGCGCACGCGGGTTGCGGCCGTGTTCGTCAATCGGCTCAAGCAGAAAATGAAGCTGCAATCGGACCCGACCATCATCTACGGTCTCGTGTTCGGCAAGGGATCGCTCGGTCGCCCGATCAGCAAGGCCGACATCACGCAGCCGACGGCCTACAACACCTACGTCATCGACGGGCTGCCGCCCGGGCCGATCGCCAATCCGGGCCGCGCCTCGATCGAGGCCGCCGCCAGTCCGGCGCGCACCAAGGAATTGTTCTTCGTGGCCGACGGCACCGGCGGTCACGCTTTCGCCGAGACCTACGACCAGCACCAGAAGAACGTCGCGCGCTTGCGCGTGATCGAGCAGGAGGCGAGGGAGCCGGCGTCTGCCGACACGCCGTCGCCGGCGCGCGCGCCCGCGACGCCGGCGGCGCGGCCCAAGCGCGGCGCCAATCCTCCGGCGCGCTCGGCGGGGGCGCAATAGGCGGCGTCACCGTTCCGCCTTGTGACGCCTCTCCCCCGCCGCAAGAGCCTTTGCTGCGTCGCATGCTTCTGCGGAAAACCGGTGTCCACTTTTCCGGAAAATGCTCTAAGGTCGCGGCCCGAATCTGTCTCCAAGATTCCTCTTCAGGTAGCGGCCGAATGGCGCTCTCGAGCATGACCGGCTTCGCGCGCAGCCACGGCGTGACCGGCGCCTATGCCTGGTCCTGGGAGCTCAAATCGGTCAACGCCAAGGGCCTCGATCTGCGGCTGCGGCTGCCGCCCGGCTGGGACGCGGTCGAGGGCCCGGTGCGCTCGAGCGCCGCGCAAGTGCTCGCGCGCGGCAATGTCTATGGGACGCTCACGGCCGAGCGCAAGGGCGTCGCACCGATCGTGCGCGTCAACGAGCCGGTGCTCAACGCGGTGCTGGCGACCCTCAAGGGTCTCGCCGGGCGCGTGGAGGCGGCCGAGCCACGGCTCGATGGGATTCTGTCGCTCAAGGGCGTGATCGAGGTCCTCGATGAAGACGAGCGGGAGGACGACCGGCGCGCCGCCGAGGCGGCGGTGATCGCCGGTTTCCAGCAAACGGTCGCCGAGCTTGCCGCCATGCGCCGCCGCGAGGGCGAGACCTTGGGGCGGATCCTGGCGCAGCGCCTCGCCGAGATCGCGGCGCTCGCGGCGCGCGCGGATGCCGCGCCCGGCCGTCGGCCCGAGGCGATCAAGGCCCGCATCGCCGAGCTGGTGGCGACGCTGCTCGATGCCTCGAACCGCTTCGATCCCGACCGGCTGCACCAGGAGGCGATCCTGATCGCCAGCAAGGCCGACATCCGCGAGGAGCTCGACCGGCTCGCTTCGCACGTCGCGCAGGCCCAGCGGCTGATCGCCGACGGCGGGGCGGTCGGCCGGCGGCTCGATTTCCTCGCGCAGGAGCTCAATCGCGAGGCCAATACGCTCTGCGCCAAGTCGAACGACGTGGAGCTGACCAATATCGGCCTCGAGCTCAAGAGCGTGGTCGAGCAGTTCCGCGAGCAGGTGCAGAATCTGGAATGAGCCGATGACGGCGAACGGCGATCACCGAAAGCGGGATGCGATCGCCCGGCGCGGGCTGATGCTCGTGCTGTCCTCGCCCTCGGGCGCCGGCAAGACCACGCTGTCGCGCAGGCTGCTCGAGGCCGATCCCTTGGTCGAGCTCTCGATCTCGGTGACCACGCGCAAGCAGCGGCCGGGCGAAGTCGACGGCCGCGACTATCATTTCATCGACGCCGCGCGCTTCGACGCCATGGTCAAGCAGGGCGAGCTGCTGGAATGGGCGCAGGTGTTCGGCCATCGCTACGGGACGCCGCGCGCGCCGGTCGAGGCGGCGCTCTCGCGCGGCCGCGACGTTCTCTTCGACATCGATTGGCAAGGCACCCAGCAGCTGCGCGAAAAGGCCGACCGCGACCTGGTGAGCATCTTCGTGCTGCCGCCCTCGATTCCCGATCTCGAGCGGCGGCTGCGGACGCGCGCGCAGGATTCCGATGAGGTGATCCACGCCCGCATGGCCAAGGCCGCGGACGAGATGAGCCACTGGGCGGAGTACGACTACGTGGTGATCAACAGCGACATCGATCACGCCTTCGCCGACGTGCAGGCGATCCTCGCCGCCGAGCGGCTCAAGCGCGAGCGACAGACCGGCCTCTCCGCGTTCGTGCGCGGATTGCAGTCGAAACTCTGACGTGGCCGCTCAGATGCTCGATGGCGGCGCGAAAAAGCACTTGCGCGCGCCGCCCCACTGGCAACGCCAGTATTGACCGTCCGGCGAGGGCAGCGCCTCGCTGAACGGCACGGTCTCCTTGGTGCTGCGGACGAAATAACCGGCTGCGGTGACGCTCACGTCGCTCGACGCGAGCTCGAAGCAATCGCGCTCGCCGCAGCACAACTCGCCGGCGGCATTCTTGTAGCCGCCACGTTGGATCCACTCCGCCGGACCGTGCGCGCTGGCAAGCGACAGCGTCATGGTCATGGCAAGGGCGGCAAGCGTGAGACGCGTTACACCTCCATGCGGTGTCGGGGTCATGGCCCGCTCCATTTCTGCGGGAAACGAGCAAGCCTGCGCCCTCATTTGCTAATAATCCGTTAACCATCCTCGTCAACGCTGCGTTAACCATGTATGTCGTTGGTTTTGTTGCATTTTCAGCGCTTGCGATGGCGCCCCATGCGCGCTCGCTGTCGGCTACGCTCGTGTGAGCGCGCGCGCCAGTGCGACGAACCCCTCGACCGCAATATCCTCGGCCCGCGCGGTCGGATCGATGCCGGCGGCGGCGAGCAGCGCGGGCGTGTCGGTGCCGAGCGATTTCAGGCTCTGGCGCAGCATCTTGCGGCGCTGGCCGAACGCCGCCTCGGTGACGCGCTGGAGCGTCCGCGCGTCGCAAGCCAGCGGCCGCCGGCGCGGGATGAGTTGCACGAGCGAGGACGTCACCTTGGGCGGCGGCACGAACGCGGACGCGGCGACGTCGAACAGGATGCGCGCCTCGGCCCGCCAGCCGGTCAGCACGGACAGTCGGCCATAGCTCTTCGAGCCCGGCGCGGAGACGATCCGTTCGGCGACCTCGCGCTGGAACATCAGCACGAGCCGCTCGTACCAGGGCGGCCACGGCTCGAGCGTGAGCCAGGCGACCAGCAGCGCAGTGGCGATGTTGTAGGGCAGGTTGGCGACGACGCGCACCGGCGCGTCGCCGAGATGGGGGAGCGGATCGAACTCGAGTGCGTCGCCGGCCACGATTTCGAGGCGACCCGGATAGCGCGCCGCGATCTCCGCCAGCGCGGCGATGGCGCGCTCGTCGCGCTCGATTGCGATCACGCGTCGCGCGCCTTGGGCGAGGAGTGCCCGTGTCAGCCCACCGGGACCGGGACCGATCTCGACCACGTCGATGCCGTCGAGCGGGCCGGCCGCGCGCGCGATGCGGGCGGTGAGGTTGAGATCGAGGAGAAAGTTCTGGCCGAGCGATTTTCTTGCTCTGAGACCATGTCGGCGGATCACCTCGCGCAGCGGCGGGAGATCATCGACCGCGCTCATCAAGGCGTAGCCCGCGAAGACCGGCGTGATGTTCTTGGCGGGCTATGGCCGCGCAATACGATCGGCCGCCGCTCGACGTTGGCCGACAGGCGCGCCGCAAGCTCGATCGCGGCGATCAGGCTGCCCGGATCGGCGCGGCCGGTGCCGGCGATATCGAACGCGGTGCCGTGATCGGGTGAGGTGCGCACGAACGGAAGTCCGAGCGTCACGTTGACCGCATGGTCGAAAGCGAGCGTCTTGATCGGGATCAGCGCCTGGTCGTGATACATGGCGAGCGCGACGTCGTAGGTCTCGCGCGCAGCCCGATGGAACAGGGTATCGGCCGGCAGCGGGCCGCGGGCGTCGATGCCTTCCGCCTTGAGCTGCTCGACCGCGGGCCGCACCACCGCCAGATCTTCCTCGCCGAGGGTGCCGTCCTCCCCGGCATGCGGATTGAGGCCGGCGACCGCCAGCCGCGGGCGCGCAATGCCGAAACGGTCGCGCATCTCGCGCGCGACGATGCGGCCGGTCTCTGCGATGAGCTCGGTCGTCAGCTTCGCCACCACGTCCTTGAGGGGGAGATGGATCGTGACCGGCACGACCGCAAGCTCCGGCGACCACAGCAGCATCACCGGATGGGCGGCGACCCCGGTCATGTCCTCGGCGAGCTTGGCGAGATATTCGGTGTGGCCCGGCTCGGTGAAACCGGAGCGATAGAGGACGTTCTTCGAGACCGGGTTGGTGACGATCGCGCAGGCGGCGCCGGCGCCCACATCGGCCACCGCCCGGCGGATGGCCGCGAGCGCCGCCGGCGCGCTCGATTGATCCGGACGGCCCGGCTCGGCGGTGACCGGCACGCCGATGTCGACGACGGGCAGGGCGGTCGCGAATGCCGCGCAAGCGCCCGCCGGCTCGACCGCCGCGATCGGCAACCCGGGCGCAATGCGCTGGGCCCGTCGCGCCAGGAAGGCCGGGTCGGCGAGAACGTAAAAGGGATGCAGCTCCAGCTCGGCGCGCCGGCGCCACGCCGCAAACGTGATGTCGGGTCCGATACCGGCCGGCTCGCCGAGGGTGAGCGCCAGTGGCCGTCGCATCGGCCTCGCCTTACCTGAATTCGATCATCGCTCGGCGGACCTGAACTCGATCATCGCACGGCGGCGGATTTCTTGCAGATATTGCTTGGATTTCTGCTCGAAACGCTGGGCGAACAGGGTTTCCTTGGCTTGGCGCTTGCCGGGCGTGTTGTCGGCCGCGGACTCCTTCTTGGCGCAGACCGCGAACACTTCGATACCGGCCTTGGTGACCTCGGGCGCCGTCAACTTGCCGACCTCGATGCTCTCGAGCACCTTGCGAAGCTCCGCCGGAATGTCGGCCGAGCTGCGGATGATCTGCTCGCGCACGGCGACGTCCTTGAGCGCGCGGGCGAAGGCGATGCCGTCCTCGCAACCCTGGAAGCGTCCGCGCAAGGCCTCCGCTTCGCGCCGCCGCCCTTCGATGAAGCTCTCGGGCGACCCCGGCGCAACGATGAAAAGGATCGGCCGCAGCGTGTAGTCATAGCCGACCGCGTCGTCGGACTTGCTTTCCATCGCCGTCAGGATGTCCTTCTCGGCGATCTGGAAGCTCCCCTGGTAACGCCCGCGCACGAGCTGTTGCCAAGTGACGTCGGCCTTGATCTTGGCTTTGAGGGTGTTGGCGTTGACGCCGGACTGCGCGAGCGCCTGGGTGAATTGCTCGGGCGTACGGCGCATCCGGCCGGCCATGGTGGCAAAGGCGGCGTCGACTTCGGCGGCGGTGACTTCCAGGCCGAATTTCTTGGCTTCGCGCACCTTCAGCCTATCGTTGATGAGCTCCTCGATGACCTCTTGGCGCGCCGGGGGCTTGTGGGTCGACAGTTGAATGAGCTTGCTGCGCTGCTCGATGTCGAGCGCCGTGATCGGGTCGCCGTTGACGATGACGACGACCTGCTGGGCGTGCGCCATGGTCGCCGGCACGGATGCTGCGAGCACGAGCACCGCGGCTGCGAACAGCCGGCGGGTTCGGACCAGGAAATCGAATGTGTCTGTCATCGCTCAGTTCGCCTTCTCGACAACCACCGCGTCTTGCGCATTGCCTCCGTGACCGCATTCCGCGGCATCATGTCAACGCTGGCCGCTCACCCCGCTGGTGAGCGCCGGAGGCGCTCTGGCCGGCCACGTTTCCACCCAGCGTGCGCAGGCTGACCTGCACCATGAACGTATGGTTGACCGATACGCTGCCGCTATAAGCATAGTCTGTAATGTAATTCAGGGCCAAGATGAGGCAATCGTCGATATATCCGACGCCGATCTGGGTCTGGCTGAACTGGTCGACCCGAAGGTCATAGCGCGCCGCCCCCATCAACACCCAGTTGGGGTTGAGCTTCAGCCGGGCGCTGCCGAGGACGCCCTCGCGGCGATCCAGGAAGCCGAGCGCCGGCTGGGCGGCGTAGTTGCCGTACATCAAGGTGGTGGTCCAGCGCCCGAAAGCGGCGGTCGTTTCGAGCTCGGTGCGTTGCAGCGTGAAGTCGCCCTCGTCGAAGCGGAAACGCGACGTGTAGGTGAAGGTCGAATTGGGCTGGTAGGACACCCGCGCCACGTAGTCCGAGCGAGCGGTGTCGAGGCCGCTCTCGAGGCCGGTATTGGTGGTCCCGCCGAGCGCGAACGAGTTCTGGCCGAACAACTGGTAGGACTGTCCGAACAGCACATTGATGTTGCCGCCGCGATTGAATTGGGCGGTGTACTGGAAGCCGACATTCGCCCGGCTGCCGCCTTCCGACCCGGTCCCAACCGGAGAACTTGTTGATCTTGAACAGGTTCGAATCGTCGAAGATGAGGCTCTGCGCGTCCTCGTTGGGGAGCAAGCCGATGGCCGTCTCGTCGGGGCGGAAGATCAATTGGGCGATCGGCTCGAAGGTCTGCGTGCCCCAGGACTGCACGCCGATCAGCGGATAGCGGTACTCGAGACCGACCGTCGGCATGACGCGTCCGACGGTGGTGTCGCCGACGTTGATGTAGTTCGCCACCCCCGGCTGCGAGTCGATGTGCATCGTGGCCAGGTCGGCGCGCATCATGATGAACGGGGTGAAGACCTGGCCATACGGATCGATGATCGAGCGCCGCCAATAGGCTTCGGACGACACCCGATTGTAGTTGCCGGGAACGCCGCGCAGCAGGCAATTGCTCGTGTTCTTGGCGGCAGGATCGGCTGTGGTGGGCGCACACAGATTGCCGGTGACGGCCGCCTGCGAGATCGGATCGAAATTGGCGGTCTCGCGCGACAAGCTGGTGAAATTGTTGCGGAAGCCGGCTTCGCCTCCCATGACCGGATACTTGAAGACGTAGTCGTGATCCATGACCGGATGCACGATCGGAATCTGCTTCTGGTCGTCGGACAGGGAGAAGCCGTAGAAGTAGAGCGCGCGCGCGTCGAAATAGCTGCGTTCGCCGCGGCCGGCCAGATAGAGCTGCGACAGGGCGTGGTCCGGGGTCAACCTCAGCGCATTGGCGGTCTGAGCGCTCTTGCTGAGGCCGTAGTCCTGAAAATAGGTCTTGTCCGAGAGCAGCGTTCCGTCCCAGCCCCAGACCCACTTGTTCGAGAGATTGAATTGGCCCGACGTCTCCACGCTGCCGCGCCAGTCGCTGTAGCCCGGCGTCGGGACGCCGTTGCTGAGAAAGACGTCCTTGTCGAGCTGGAACAGGCCCGAGCCGCGAACGAGGTACGCGCCGTCCACCAGCCGCTGTTGCCACTCGCCTTGCAGCAACGGCCCCTGCCGGCTGGTGATCATCGGCGTGAACGTGAAGTCGTAGTCGGGCGCCAGCGCCCAGTAATAGGGAACGGCGACGCCGATACCATAGACCGAGCTGGTGCTGAACGTCGGCACCAGCACGCCGGTCTTGCGTTTCACCGTCGGGTCGGGCGCCGAGAAGTACGGGATCTGAGCGAGCGGCACGCCGAAGAATTCGAGCCGCGCGTTCTCGAAATACATCATCTTCTCGCCCTGATCATGGATGATGCGGGCGGCCTTGACCTGCCATTTCGGCGGCTTGGTGGGATCGTCCTTGCACGGCTCGCAGGCGGTGTAGACGCCGTTCTGGAAGATCGTGTAATTGCCGCTCGACCGCTCCGCGCGGGTCGCGGCGAAGCGGGTCTGCTCGGGTCCCTCGAGCCTCAGCGAATCGACGAAGCCGTCGCGAAAATCGTCGCCGAGATCCATGATGTTGCCGAGGGTGACCGTGCCGTCGGGCTGAGTCAGCCGGACGTTGCCTTCGGCGTGCAGCCGCTTGGTCTTCTGGTCGTAGATGACCCGGTCGGCTTCGAGGGTCGTGTCGCCATAGTAGATTTGCACGTTGCCGACTGCGGCGACGCGTTCGTTGGTGTAGTCGTAGTTGATCTCGTCGGCCCGAACCAGCATCTGGTCTTGCGCGCCGGTGCGCTGCGCCGGACGCCTGGGCGTCGGCTTCGGTCGCACCGGGAAGGCCAGCAACTCCTGGGCTTGCGCCGGCCGCACCTCGAGCGGGCCGACCGGCGATGGTGGCCGCGAGCGCAACAACAAGCAACGCGCCGCACCAAAGGCGGCGACGCAATGATCGGACGGACGAGTGCGATGCGGCCGCGGCATCACCCGTCCTCCTGGATACAGCAACGTCGTCAGACCCGTGAGGCCGCCCACGAGCGCGGGCAAACCGGCCGCTGCCATCGGCGACATCAGCCCCGCCTTGCTCAGGTCGCCGGTGATTTTTGCCAGGACGTAGAGCACGAACCCTGCGCCGATGCCGCCGAGCACCACCTTCTGCACGCCGCCCATGCGGAAGAACCGCAAGCTGACCGAGGCCGCCAGCAGCACCATGGAGGCGAGATAGAACGGCAGCGCCAGCAACTGATAGTATTGCAGCCGGTATCCGGCGGAGGCCACCCCGGCGTTCTCGGCAAGCTCGATATACGAGGGAAGTTGCCAGAACGGGACGGTCTCGGGTGTGGCAAAGCTTTCGCCGACCTGCGCCGGCGTCAGGTTGCTCTTGAGCCGATAGGTATCGCGATCGGCAGGCTGCACTCCGCTGGCGAAGAACCGCGCCTCTTCGAGGCGCCAGTATCCGGCTTCCAGCGTGGCGCTCTTGGCCTCGATGCGGTCGCGGAAGTGGCCCGACTCGTCGAACCGAAAGATGCTCACGCCGGCCAACTGGATGCCCTGCTGACGGCTCGACTTGGCATTGATGACGGTTTGCCCGTCATCGCCACGCTGGCGCAGCCAGTATCCGCTGCCGGTGGTGCGGAACGAGGTGTCGTGGCCGAACAGCTCGGCCTCGAGGCGCGTCGATTGCTCGCGCAACGTCGCCGAGATCGGATTGTAGAGCGTCGTCATGGCGACGCCGATCAGCATCGCGATCACGAGCGCGGGCGCGATGAACTGCCAGGCCGAGACGCCGGCCGCCCGCGCCACCACCAGCTCCAGGCGGCGCGACAAGTTCAGATAGCAGAACATCGACGCGACCAGCACGGCGAAGGGCACCACCCGCTCGGTGACGAAGGGCACGCGGTAGAAGGTGATCCTGGCGATGAAGAACGCCGAGATGTCCTTGATGTCTCCGGTACGGCGGAGCATCTCGACGAAATCGATCATCGCAACCAGCGCGAACGCTCCCGCGAACACGGCGACGGTCGCCGAGAGGAAGCGCAATCCGAAATATCGCGACAGCTTGCCGGCGATCATGACGTCTGCCCCATCGGGCCGCCGGCGCGTTGCGCGAGGCGTTCCATGATCGTGTTGATCGGATTGGTGATGAAGGCGGGGGGCTCGAGTATGATGCCGCGCGAAATGCCGAGGTATCCCAGCACGAAGGCCCCGATCAGCGCGAGATACGGAAGCAGCAGGACGATCGGCGTGTGCACGCCGCTGACCATGGCGAGGAAGCCGGTTCCGCGCAGCGCGGAGACCACGCCGATCGCGGCGAACAGCGACATGGTGCGGCTCTGCCGAGTCGTGCGCGGCGCGCCGAGATAGGCGAAGGTGACCACCACGAAGGCGAGCGGATAGAGCGGCGCCGTGATCCGGTCGTGAAACTCGGCGCGGATCTGAGCCGGCTGGTCCGAGAACAACGGGTCGTCGGCGACCGGCCGGTAAAGCTCCCAGAGATACCGTTCGCGCACGGAATATTTGATGCTCTGCGGCGCATTCGAGAGCCGAGACAAGTCGAACGCATAGCTGTCGAACAACACGATGGCGGGATCACGCTGCCCGGTCTCGTGGCGCTGCACGCTGCCCCTTTCGAGCACGAGGAACATGCTGCTTCCGTTCTTCAGGATATCGCCCTGCTCGGCGAGGATGGTTGCCCGCTCCTTCGGCTCGCGTTGATCGTCGATGAAGATGCCCAGCAGTTGCCCGTTCGCGCGCCGCTCACGGATGTGGAGCGTGAGCTTGCTTTCCAGCATGGTGAAGCGACCGGGCTGCACGACGTGGGTGACGAGGTCGGCGCGAAGTTGCGTCGCCCAGCGCCGCAGCTCGCGCAGACCCCACGGCGAAACGTAGATGCTGATCGCGGCGACCAGGAGGGAGACGACGATGCCGACCGCCAGGAACGGGCGAAACAGCTGCCATGGCGGCATGCCGGCGGAGTTCATCACGATCAGCTCGGAATCGTTGCCGAGCTTGTTGAGCACGTGGGCGACCGCGATCATGAGCGCGATCGGCGCGATGATCAGCAGCAGGAGCGGAATGATGAGGCTGGTAAAGCCGATGAAGACCAGGATGCTCTGGCCCTGGTTCGTCATCAGGTCGATGTCGCGCAACGCTTGCGTGATCCACATGAGCGCGGTCACGCTGGCACAAACGACCAGGAACGCACCAAACGTGGTGCGGAAAATATACCGGCCGATGGACCCCATCCGACTACGCGTCCCCGATCGCGGCAAAACCAAACGCATCTCGGCTCTCGCCGACATGCGCACTCGGAGCGCCGATCTTGGGCAAGCCCGAGATCGGATGCGCCGGGGCCCCCCGCCCGCGTCGCGCTCCGATGGTAAACCGTCCCCTTTGTAGCCCCTAACTGATCGCGAAACAAAATGGCTGGGCCAAGGCAAACCCTTTGAGTATGCACAACAAAACGTTAATTCGTGTGCGTTGCACGGCGGCCACACTGCAGGCGCGAGCTGCTACCTCTTGGGGCCGTTGGCGGAGCAATGGACCGCGCCGGCCGGAAAACGCATGCTTCCCTTGACAGGCCGCCTGGGCAGAACTTGGGCTGCGGTTGAGAGCCTGGTCGGCCTCGCCCCAATTCAGGGGCTTTGCAGGGCAGGGCAAGCCGGTACATATCTGCTCCCCGCCCATAGCCCGCCTCAAGGGCGTAAACGCCCTTAAGCCCTTAAGGCGGCCCATTGCGGGCTCGCCAGCACCCTCAAGAGGATCGGCCCCCATGCCCGGCGTCCTGAAGCTCGGTTTTGCCCCGTTTTCGACGCCCGCAAAGGGCGTTCTCGTCCTGTTCTGTGAGGAGGGGCTGAAATTCGGGGCCGCCGCGCGCAAGGCGCTCGATCCCACCGGCGACCTGATCACCCGGGCGGCGGCAGCCGACCGGTTCAAGGGCAAGAACGGATCGGCGCTCAACCTGGTGGCGCCCGCCGGCCTCGACGTGTCGCGTTTGATCATCGTGGGCGTCGGCAAGCCGCGCGACCTCAAGCCCCAGGACTTCGTGAAGTTCGGCGGCATCGTGATGGGCAGAATTCCATCCTCCGCGAGCGAGGCGACGATCATCGCCGATCTGCCGGGCGGCGGGATCAAGCCGGATCGGGTCGCCGACATCGCGCTCGGCGCTCGGCTGCGCGGCTATGCCTTCGAGCGTTACAAGACCAAGCGCAAGGAGGATGAGGAACGCGCCGACGAGGTCAAGCTCACCGTCGCGGTCGCGAGCGTCGCGGCGGTCGAGAAGGCGTTCGCGGCGCGCGAGGCGGTGGCGAGCGGGGTGATCATCGCGCGCGATCTCGTCAACGAGCCGGCCAACGTGCTGTACCCGGAGGAGTTCGCCCGCCGCAGCCGGCAACCTCAAGAAGCTCGGCGTCGCCGTCGAGGTGCTCGACGTCAAGGACATGAAGAAGCTCGGCATGAACGCGCTCCTCGGCGTCGGCCAGGGCTCGGAGCACGAGAGCCGCACCGTGATCATGCGCTGGGACGGCGGCAAGCGCGGCGCGGCGCCGGTCGCGTTCATCGGCAAGGGCGTGTGCTTCGACACCGGCGGCATCTCGATCAAGCCGGCCGGCGGCATGGAGGACATGAAGGGCGACATGGCGGGCGCGGCCTGCGTGGTCGGCCTCATGCACGCGCTCGCCGCGCGCAAGGCCAAAGTGAATGCCGTGGGCGCGATCGGCCTGGTCGAGAACATGCCCGACGGCAGGGCGCAACGCCCGGGCGACATCGTCACCACCATGTCGGGACAGACCATCGAGATCATCAACACCGACGCCGAAGGCCGGCTCGTGCTCGCCGACGTGCTGCATTACGTGAACAAGCGCTTCAAGCCGAAATTCATGGTCGATCTCGCCACCCTCACCGGCGCGATCATGGTGGCGCTGGGCCAGGAATATGCCGGCTTGTTCGCCAATGACGACAAGCTCGCCGAGCGCCTCGTCAAGGCCGGGCAGGAGACCGGCGAGCGGGTGTGGCGCATGCCGCTCGGGCCCGAATACGACAAGATGATCGATTCGAAATTCGCCGACATGAAGAATACCGGCGGCCGCCACGGCGGCTCCATCACCGCCGCGCAGCTGCTGCAGCGATTCGTCGACAAGACGCCGTGGGCGCATCTCGACATCGCCGGCACCGGCATGGGCTCGCCGCAGACCGACATCAACAAGAGCTGGGGCTCGGGCTTCGGCGTGCGGCTCTTGGACCGGCTGGTGGCGGAGTATTACGAGAAGTGACCGAGATCCTGTTCTACCATCTCCACCGCCAGCCGCTCGAACGGGTGCTGCCGACGCTGCTCGAGAAATCGCTCGAGCGCGGCTGGCGCGTCGTGGTGCAGGCGTCGTCCGAGGAGCGCGTCGAGGCGCTCGACGCGCATCTGTGGACTTTCCGCGACGACAGCTTTCTGCCGCACGGCACCTGGCGCGAAGGCGGAGGCGCGCGAGCAGCCGATTCTGCTGACGATCAACGACGACAATCCGAACGGCGCCGCGGTGCGCTTCCTGGTCGACGGCGCGCCGGTGCCGAAGGACGCCGGCGACTATCAGCGCATCGTGCTCATCTTCGACGGCGAGGATCCCGACGCGGTTGCGGCCGCGCGCGAGCGCTGGAGCGAGGCCAAGGCCAAAGGCTTCGAGGCGACCTACTGGCAGGCGGACGAGCAAGGCCGCTGGCAACGCCAGGGATGAGCTCGCGGACGACGGCCGACACGCGAGGGCTGCGGTCAACGAAAAAGCCCCGGGTTTTGCCCGGGGCTTTTCGCGCAGCTGATCGGTCGATCAGTATTTCGCGACCACCGTCTCGTACCAGTTGAACTGGTAGTTCAGGCCGAGGCGGATGACATGGAAGTCGACGCGCTGGTGCCATGCGTAGTTGGAAAGGCCCAAGCCGGCGTGAAGATATTGTCGAAGGCAGTAGTCCTTGCTGCCGAGATCGACGTAGAGGTATTCGAGCTTGGCGGTGAAGTTCTGGGCGACCTTGGCTTCGGCGCCGAAGCCCACCGTGTAGCCGAAGTGGTTCTGGGCGTCGAAGGCAACGCGTGCCGTCGGAGCTCCGGCCAGCGTCGGAAGACCGAAGCTGGAGTCTACGCGGCCGTAGGCGAAGCCGCCGGTGACGTAGAGCAGCGTGTCGGGTGTGACGGTCCAACCAAGACGGCCACGGACGGTCCCGAAATACCTCAGGGCCGAGTGCGCTTCCGAGCTCGGTCTCGAAGATGATGGGAACGTTGAAAAGCGCGTTGTCGAAGTAGGTTCTGGCTTCGATGCTCGTCACCTGAATGTCGGCCTCGATGCCCCAGACACCACTGCCCGTTCTGCCAGTTGCAGCCGCCCTGGACGCCGCCCGACCGCGCCGTCATCGTCGAAATCGAAATCGGCGAAGGTGAAGGTGGTCGGGAAAGTTCGGCGCACGTCCGACTTACGGAACCTGGCAGCGCCGTAACCGACGTTGAGACCGACGTAGCAGCCGGTCCACGACCACGCCGGCGGCAGCGGCTTCACCTTGACCGGCATGTCTGCGGCCAAGACAGGCGCGCTCATCACGATGAGCGCAACGCTTCCTAGTAAGATCTTTTTCATAGCAAGCCCCCCGAGGCCGAGTTTCCAAAGACAGGTCACCTTAACCTATCCGCGTGCTGTTGGCTGTCTCATTCCGGCAACGGTCGGAACGATTCAACAGTCGAGCACCGAAAATTCAGGTTTTGCGGCCGTTGGCTGCGGACCACGTCGATACCCGGCCAGCGGCGCGCCGCAGCTGACGGACGACGGGGGAACGCAAGGCGATGCAACTCGCGAGCGACTCGACCGGCATCTCTGTTGGTGCCCGCTCCCGGAAGCAAACCATCGATATCTGTCCCCCGGTCCTTCGCGCAACGAAAAAGCCCCGGGGGTTGCCCGGGGCTTTTCGCGTAGCTGATCGGTCGATCAGTATTTCGCGACCACCGTCTCGTACCAGTTGAACTGGTAGTTCAGGCCGAGGCGGATGACATGCAGGTGGACGCTCTGGTTCCACGCGTAGTTGGCGTGGAGGCGACCGTCCCGCCGGGCGTAAAAGTACCCGCGATGTTGTTGAACGCGTAGTCCGCGCTGCCGAGATCGACGTAGAGGTATTCGAGCTTGGCGGTGAAGTTCCGGGCGATCTTGGCTTCGGCACCGAAGCCGACGGTGTATCCGTAGTGGGTACTGGTCGTCGAAATTTACCGCAGTACCGACAGCACCGACTACGCCCGCGGTTGATCGCCCCAAATCCCAAGTGGGAATTCACGCGGCCATAAGCGAAGCCGCCGGTGACGTAGAGCAGCGTGTCGGTGTGACCGTCCAACCCAGGCGTCCGCGGGCGGTTCCGAACCACCTCAGAGCAGATTGCGCTTCGGTAAAGATGCCAGCGTTCGCCCCGGTTATGTCGCCGAACAAGCCGGAAGACGGTCCCTGGCTTCGATGCTGGTGACCTGGATGTCGCTCTCGATGCCCCAGACCCACTGCCCGTTCTGCCAGTTGCAGCCGATCTGCACGCCGCCGACGGCGCCGTCATCGTCGAAATCAAAATCAGCGTAGGTGGTGACGAGCGCCACAGGTGCAAGCTGCGTTCGCCTGACATCCGACTTGCCGAACCTGGCCGCGCCGTAGCCGACGTTGAGACCGACGTAGCAGCCGGTCCACGACCACGCCGGCGGCAGCGGCTTCACCTTGACCGGCATGTCTGCGGCCAACACAGGTGCGCTCATCACGATGAGCGCAACACTTCCAAGTAAGAGCTTTTTCATTTGAACCCCCCGCTCCACGGATAAAGTTAATCCACTCTTACCAGCAGCCGGTGATTTTGGCTGTGATATTTGCGCAACGGTGGATAGGATTCAGCCCTGTGAGCGTGACGTTGCCCGCGATCTCGGCAGCGTCCAATTTCATTCGCAAAGGTCGTCTTGGCAGAGCGCTATCGGCTCTTGCCCGAAGGTCTCGCAGGCATCACGGGCCCTTGCGGAAGAACGAGATGACCGTTGTGCGATGGCGCTCGACGCGGTTCGAGCGGTTCCTTCGTCGCGAAGCTTCTTGAATTGGTCGATGTCGGTGAAGGAAAGCCGCTGCTCGTCGGCAGGTGCAACAGTATGGCTGCGGCCGCCGAGCAATGTCGGGATGGACTTGGTCGAAATGAGGCAGGGCCGGCGGCGCATTCGAATGTCCCCAGCTGTGGCATTTGCGTCACGCTCGACGAGCGCCGATCGGCGGCCGCAGGCTGAGTGGGGCCGCCCGTTGCGTCCGGCGTCGGTCTTGGGACATATTCTGATCGGAGGAGAGAGCAGGGGACGACGGATGCGAATTGATTCGCTCGCACGTGGGATCGTCTCGTCCGCCCGCCGCCGTCGTCGGAGGTGTTGTCCGGAGTGAGGGCATGCAGCACAACGACCGAATCGCGGTGCGGCTGCTAGCGCTGGTGGCGCTATCGTCGGGGGTCGCCGCGTGCTCGTCCGGTTCGAGCACCGGAAGCCTGCTGCCGCAGCCCGACTCGATCCTCAAGCGGCCCGACTGGGCGACCTTTTCAGGCGCCAAGGGCGAATTCTCGTTGCGTCCGGTGAGCTCGGAGGACCTCGTCAGCGCCGATGGGCAATGCGCCGGCGCCGGGCAGGCGGCGGGATCCGCCGATTCGACGGCGGGGGCGGCGGCCAGCAATCGGCGGCACTGGTTCCGGGCAGCGTCGCGCTGCAGATGACCGAATGTGACGTGGTCCGACGCGCCGGCACGCCCGAGAAGGTCGATCTCGGCGCCGATGAGCGCGGCGACCGCACCGTGGTGCTGACCTATACCCGTGGCCCATTGCCGGGCATCTACCGCTTCATCGGCGGCCGGCTCGCTGTGATCGAGCGAGCGCCGGGCGCGCCGCCCGCCGCCGCCACCAAGCCGCAGAAACCCAAGACGGCGAAGAAACCGGCCGCGTAGGCGTTACCTCGGCCGCTTCGAGCTCGGTGCTCGCTTCGAGCCAGTCCTCCTCGGCTTTCGCCAGGGCCGCGACATGGTCGGCGCGCGCCTTGGCGAGCGCCGCGGCCTTGGCGGGATCGCGCGCGAACAGTCCGGGCTCGGCGAGCGCCGCGTCGATTCGCCCGATCTCCTCGTTCAGCCGCGCGACCACCGCCTCCGCCGCCGTAATGCGACGCCGCAGCGGAGCGAGCTCGATGCGCTTTTCGGCGGCGGCGCGCCGGGCGTCCGCGCGGGCAGGGCGCGGCGCGGCCTCGTCCTTGCGCCCACCGTCGTCCTTGGCGGGCGCGCCCCGTTCGGCCAGCACGCGCCGCCGGTAGTCGTCGAGGTCGCCGTCGAACGGCGCCACCTGGCCGTCGGCGACCAGCCAAAGCCGATCGGCGCAGGCCTCGATCAGGTGGCGATCGTGCGACACCAGCATCACCGCGCCCGGATAGTCGTTGATCGCCTCGATCAGCGCCGCGCGGCTGTCGATGTCGAGATGATTGGTCGGCTCGTCGAGAATCACGAGGTGCGGGCCCGCGAAGGTCGCAAGGCCGATCAGCAGCCGCGCCTTCTCGCCGCCCGAGAGCTGGCCGGCCGGCGTGTCCGCCATCGCGCCCGCAAAGCCGATGGCGCCGGCGCGCGCGCGCACCTTCGCCTCGGGCGCGTCGGGCATCAGCCGGCGCAGATGCGCGTAGGCGCCTTCGTTCGGGTCGAGCTCGTCGAGCTGGTGCTGGGCGAAATAGCCGACGTCGAGCCTTTGCGCGCGCGTGACCTGTCCCGACATCGGCGCGAGCCGGCCGGCGAGCAGCTTCACCAGCGTCGATTTGCCGTTGCCGTTGGCGCCGAGCAGCGCGATGCGGTCGTCGTCGTCGATGCGCAGCGACAGCCGCCGCAGCACCGGCCGCTGCGGCTCGTAGCCGACCGCGACGTTCTCGAGCGCGATGATCGGCGGCGACAGCGGCTTTGCCGGCGGCGGAATCTCGATCGGGCGCACCTCGTCGGCGATCACGGCCGCGATCGGCTCGAGCTTGGCCAGCAGCTTCAACCGCGACTGCGCCTGGCGCGCCTTGGTGGCCTTGGCGCGAAAGCGGTCGACGAAGGCCGTGCAGCCGCCGCCGCTGCGCCTCCTGCTTCTTGGCGAGCTTGAGATCGAGCGCCTGGCGCTCGCGGCGCTGGCGCTCGAAGGCGGTGTAGCCGCCGCGGTAGAGCGCGAGCTTGCCGGCTTCGAGATGCAGGATCCAGTCGACCGCGTTGTCGAGCAGGTCGCGATCATGGCTGATGACGATCACCGTGCGCGGATAGCGCGCGATGTGCTCCTCGAGCCAAAGCGTCGCCTCGAGGTCGAGATAGTTGGTGGGCTCGTCGAGCAGCAGGAGATCGGGCTCGGCGAACAGCACCGCGGCGAGCGCCACGCGCATGCGCCAGCCGCCGGAGAATTCGGCGCAGGCGCGGCCCTGCTCGGCATGGGAGAAGCCCAGGCCGGCGAGGATTTCGGCGGCGCGCGCCGGCGCCGCGTGCGCCCCGATATCGGCGAGCCGGGTCTGGATCTCGGCGATGCGGTGCGGATCGTGCTCGGTCTCGGCCTCGGCCAGCAGCCGCGCGCGCTCGGTGTCGGCCTCGAGCACGACATCGAGCAGGCATTCGGGGCCATCCGGCGCTTCCTGGGCGAGGCGGCCGATGCGGGCGCGCGATGGAAGCGCGACCTCGCCGTGCTCGGGCGCCAGCTCGCCGCAGATGACGCGGAACAGCGTGGTCTTGCCGGCGCCGTTGCGGCCGACAAGCCCGACGCGGGCGCCGTCCGGAATCCGCGCCGATGCGCCGTCGATCAGCAGCCGGCCGGCCATGCGCACCGAGAGGTCGTCGATCACGAGCATGCGCGGGGTTGTGGCCGAGACCGCTCGACGAGGCAAGAGACGCAGGCTACAATCGGCGACCGATCATCTCGGCCGGCGCGAGCAACAGGAGAGCCCGCATGTGTGTTCCCGGATGTCAGGAGGCGGTGCGCAACGCGCTGTCGCGGCGCGGCTTCTTCACCGGAGCAGTGGCCGCAGGCTTCGCGGCGACCGCCATTGCGCCCGCGCCGGCGCAGGCTGCGCCGGCGCGACGGTTCAAGACGACCGTCGATCTCACCCACACCATGTCGCCGGACTTCCCGACCTTCTTCGGCGTGCCCGGGATCGAGATGGAGAAGAAGTTCGACCTCAAGAAGGATGGTTTCAATCTTTATTGGTGGCGGATCATCGAGCATGCCGGCACCCACCTGGACGCGCCGATCCACTTCTCGGAAGCCGGCGCTACCGCCGAGAAGATCCCGGCCGAGACGCTGGTGGTGCCGCTCGCGGTCGTCGACGTGGCGGCCAAGGCGGCGCAGAATCCCGATTACCTGCTCTCGCGCGAGGATCTTGCGGGCTGGGAGAAAAAGCATCGGCGGCTGCCCGACAATTGCTGCGTCGCCATGCATTCGGGCTGGGCTCGGCACGTGAGCGATGCGGCCAAGTACACCGGCAAGGACGCATCCGGTGTGTTTCATTTCCCCGGCGTCGCTCCCGAGGCGGCCGACTGGCTGATGAAGGAGCGCAAGGTCCTGGGCCTCGCGGTCGACACGCTGTCGCTCGACAACGGACCGTCGAAGGATTTCAAGGTTCACTATGCATGGCTGCCGTCCGGCCGCTGGGGGCTGGAGAACGTCGCCAATCTCGACAAGGCGCCGGCCTCCGGCGCGACACTGGTGGTGGGATTGGCGAAGGTGAAGGACGCAACCGGCGGGCCGGCGCGCCTGATCGCGCTGGTCTGACCGATGCCGGGGACGCTCGCGAGTTGAACGCGCCGACACCGCTGACACAGAGAGTCCCGACCTCGCTCCACGAGGCCGGGTGTTTCGTCTGACTGACTGAAGGTCGAACGATCGATTAGTCGCAGGACCACACCTTGTAGAGTTTGCCGTAGCGCCGGAAATAGCGCCAGCCGCAATCGTCGTCGTCGGTGGTGATCACGACCCAGCCCCAGCCCCCGCCGTGCCGGTGGTGGTGATGCTTGCCACCCTTGCCGGCGAGAGCAGCGCTCGGAGCGAGCGCAGCGACGCCAACAACGGCGGCGGTGGTGATTGCGAGGATGGTCTTACGGATCATGGGAGTCTCTCCTTTTTGTTGCTGGATGCATTCACACATCCTGATCCGTCAGTCGTGGCGGCGATCCGGCGGGTTCAAAGGCGGGTTCCAAAAAGCTCCTGTCCCGGCTCGTACGGTGATCTTGCAAGTCGGCCGAATGCCGTGAGGCGCAAATTCAGCCGCGATTTATCAGCGTGAACGTGAGACAGCTCGGCCGTTCACCTGCAGTTCATGCTGCAGCACAGGGCCATCAGGGCCGGCACGGCGAGAGCCACGGGTCGAGAGCCGCGAGCCTTGCCGGCCCCTGTGCCCGCCGCTATAAGCCGCGGCGATCAACTCGACTTTCCCTCATATTCGGTGACATCTTCCAATGGCGACCGAGCGTACCTTTTCCATCATCAAGCCCGATGCGACCGCCCGCAATCTGACCGGCGCGATCAACGCCATGATCGAGCAGGCGGGCCTGCGGATCATCGCGCAGAAGCGCGTGCGCATCACCCGCGAGCAGGCGGAAACGTTTTATGCCGTGCACCGCGAACGGCCGTTCTTCCGCGAGCTCGTCGACTTCATGATCTCGGGGCCGGTGGTGGTGCAGGTGCTCGAAGGCGAGAATGCGATCGCGAAATATCGCGACATCATGGGCGCGACCGACCCGTCGAAGGCGGCGCCCGGAACCATCCGCAAGGTCCACGCCAAATCGATCGGCGAGAACTCGGTGCATGGCTCGGACGCGCCGGATACGGCGGCCAAGGAGATCGCCCAGTTCTTCTCCGGCAATGAGCTCGTGGGCTAGAGCCGGCCGGGACCAGCGCAAGTTCCGATTGCGGAGGCATGAAGCCGCGCAAGGTCGCCCGCCGTACTTCAGGCGCGGCTTTTTGAAGCTGGTCAGGCCTCGGGTCGCACCTGTAGATTAAGCGGTCCGCGGGAAGACCGCGACGATGCCGTTCCGCCACGCGGGCGGAATCGGAAGGGAAATCGAGGAGGGTGCCAGGTGAGCCAGGTGAACGTGCTCTGGTCGGATATGATGCAGCCGGCGTTCTGGGTCGCGGTCGGCCAGATCATCTGGATCAACATTCTGCTCTCCGGCGACAACGCGGTCGTGATCGCGCTCGCTTGCCGCATCGCTGCCGCCGAAGCAGCGCTTCTGGGGGATACTGCTCGGCGCCGGCGCGGCGGTGCTGTTGCGCATCCTTTTCACCGTGGTGATCGCGCAGATCATGGCGATACCGTTCCTCAAGCTCGCCGGCGGGCTGGCGCTGCTGTGGATCGCGGTCAAGCTGATCGTTCCGAGTGAAAGCCACGGTGAAGGGAGCGTGGCGGCGGGCGATACGCTTTGGCGCGCGGTCAAGATCGTCACCATCGCCGACATCGTGATGAGCCTCGACAACGTCATTGCCATTGCGGCGGCGGCCGAGACGGCGGGGATGCGCGTCAGCATGGAACATGCGATGGCGATCAAGACGATCCTGATCGTCTTCGGTCTCACGACCAGCGTCCCGCTGATCATCGCCGGCAGCGCATTGCTGATGGCGCTGCTCGACCGGTTTCCGATCCTGGTCTGGGCGGGAGCCGCCTTGCTCGGCTGGGTCGCCGGCGAGATCATGATCAAGGACGCCGTAGTGGTCGGCTGGCTCGGCGAGGACATCGTCGAGCGCGCGCATCTGTGGTCGGCGGCCGTTGGCGCCGTCTTCGTGGTTGCGGTGGGGTGGGCGATGCGGCGCTCCCGACACAAGCGCGCGTTGGATCATCCGCTGATCGTCGATCCGCCGGGGCCGGAGGAATTTCCGCACAAGCACGTGGAACAGCCCGCGCGGGATCGCGCCTAGCAGGAGCTCTGCGGACGGACTGCGATGAACCAGGTCTTGCCGCTCATCGCACGGCAAGACGGTCGCAGCCTCCGCCTGCCCGCACGATTGTCCCTCGACCTGCGCGCTCGAGGTCGAGGTGCTCGACGAGCGCACCATCGGCCGCGTGCACGGCGCCGCAGGACAACGACTACACGGCGGGCGTGATCTGCGCCAAGGTCGCCCGCTACGCCGAGCGCGTCCACCACCCCGACCGCCTGACCAAGCCGCTCCTGCGCAAGGGCCGCAAGGGTTCGGGCGAGTTTGCGCCGATTTCCTGGGACGACGCGCTCGATCTCGTTGCCGAGAAATTCCTGCGCGCCGAGCAGCAACACGGCCCGCTGGCGGTCTGGCCCTACTACTATGCGGGCACCATGGGTCTCGTCATGCGCGACGGCATCAACCGGTTGCGCCACGCCAAGAGCTATTCCGGCTTCTTCGAGACGATCTGCAATAATCTCGCCTGGACCGGCTACGCGGCGGGGACCGGCCAGATTGCCGGCCCCGATCCGCGCGAGATGGCGAAGTCGGACCTCGTCGTCATCTGGGGCACCAACGCGGTCAGCACCCAGGTCAACGTGATGACGCACGCGACCCGCGCCCGCAAGGAGCGCGGCGCCAAGATCGTCGCCGTCGACGTCTACATGAACGGCACCATGAAGCAGGCGGATCTGCAGGTGCTGATCCGGCCGGGAACCGACGGCGCGCTCGCCTGCGCGGTGATGCATTGCCTGTTCCGCGACGGCAAAGCCGATTGGGACTATCTCGACCGCTATACCGACGCGCCGCGGGAGCTCGCCGAGCACGTGCGCTCGCGCGATCCGCAATGGGCGTCGCGCATCACCGACTGTCCGGTCGAGACCATCGAAGCCTTCGCCCGGCTCATCGGCGAGCGCAAGCGCGCATATTTTCGCATGGGTTACGGCTTCTCACGCTCGCGCAACGGCGCCGCCAACATGCACGCGGCAAGCTGCATTCCGGCGATCACCGGCGCCTGGCTGCACGAAGGGGGAGGGGCGTTCTTCAACAACCGCGCGATCTATCACTGGAACAAGACCATGATCGAGGGCACGGATCGGCACGATCCGTCGATTCGCCAGCTCGATCAATCACGGATCGGCGCCGTTCTGACCGGCGAGCGGGAGGCGCTGTGGAACGGGCCGCCGGTCACGGCCTTGCTCATCCAGAATACCAACCCGATGTCGGTTGCGCCCGACCAGGAGACGGTCAAGCGCGGCTTTGCGCGCGAGGATTTGTTCGTTTGCGTGCACGAGCAGTTCATGACCGAGACCGCGGCGGTCGCCGATGTCGTGCTGCCCGCGACCATGTTCCTCGAGCACGACGACATCTACCAGGGCGGCGGACACCAATACATTCTGCTCGGGCCCAAGCTGATCGAGCCGGCCGGCGAATGCCGCTCCAACCATGAGGTGATTTGCGCGCTCGCGCAGCGGCTCGGCGCGCAGCATCCGGGCTTCGCGATGACGCCGCGCGAGCTGATCGACTGGACGCTCGCTCATTCCGGCTGGGGCAGCTTGGCCGAGCTCGAGGCGAAGCGCTGGATCGATTGCCAGCCCGACTTCGATACCTCGCATTACATCAACGGCTTTGCCTGGCCGGACGGAAAATTCCGTTTCAAGCCCGACTGGCCGAATGTGCCGTTCCGCAACCCGCTGCGCGTGGGACCGGTCGCCGCCATGCCGAGGCTGCCCGATCACTGGGAGGTCATCGAGGCGGCGGACGCCGAGCATCCGTTCCGGCTCGCGACCTCGCCGGCGCGCGGTTTCCTCAACTCGACGTTCACCGAGATGCCGAGCTCGCGGGCGAAAGAGGGCCGCCCGACGGTGATGATCCATCCGGACGATGCGGCCGTGCACGGCATCGCCGACGGCGAGGAGGCGGTGCTCGGAAATGCGCGCGGGGAGGTGCGGCTCCACGCGCGGTATTTCGACGGCTTGCGCCGCGGGGTGCTGATCGCCGAGTCGGTATGGCCGAATGCCGCCCACCGCGACGGCCGCGGCATCAACACGCTCACCGGCGCCGACGCGGTCGCCCCATGCGGCGGCGCCGCGTTCCACGACAACAAGGTATGGATCAGGCCGGCCGCGGCCTGACCTCCTCGAGCCTCAGAGCTCCCAGCCGAGCTTGCGGTCGAGCGAATAGGGGCCGCCGCCGCGCAGCCCGATGGCGAGGATGATGAGGCCCCAGAACAGCGGGTACTCCCAGCCGCCCCGCGGGTTGGTCCAGCCGAAGCCCTGCGGCCAATGCGCGATGAAGGCGATGACCAGGAACTGGATGCCGACGGCGGTGGCGAAGAACCGCGTGAACAAGCCGAGCATGATGCAGACGGCGCCGACCGTCTCCAGGAACCACACCACATAGGCGAGTGGCAGCGCCGGCTCGATTCCGCGCCGGGCGAGGCTGTTGGCGGCCCAGGCCGAAACCGTGGTGGTCGTGAGCTTGTTGATGCCGTGAACGAGCAGCATTCCGCCGGCAGTGAGGCGGATGACGAGATACGAGAGGTCGCGCGAGTAGGCGTAGAACGGGGCGAGCGGCGGTATCAGTGGTTTTGGCTCGCCTGGCGGCAAAGCGGTGGTCTCGTGCTCATGCGTTTCCCCCTTGATTGATCTTTGCGGTTGGTTATCGCTCATAAAAACAACGAACGCGGACTTCCGCCGCACTCGTGGACGACCGCAACGCGGATCAGTCCCGCGTAGCATCATCCGGCAAGATGTTACCGCGGCGCGGCGCTGTGGGGAATCGGTTTGCCCCACACGTGTCATGATCGCGCCGGAAATGATTTCTCGCAATCGGATCAGTGCTCGCGCATTTGCGATGCGGTTCGCTGACTGCGGCATCAGGCAGGGTCGGCCGCTACGCGCAATAGCCTTGCTAAGGCCGTATTTTTCGTTATTTTCTACGCGGCAATTCGGATTTTGGCGGCTCCGGCCGTTGCGTGCCGACAGGGCGCACTCGCTTCGGATCTTCCCAAAACCCGGGTTGTGGCGCGGCTCGCAGCGATGCGGACGTGCTTCGCGAACTGAGGCATCACTGAACTTGAGGCATCACTGACTAGGAGACAGACGATGCAAAAGGGCACCGTCAAATGGTTCAATCCAACTAAAGGCTACGGGTTCATTCGGCCATCGACCGGCGACAAGGACGTCTTCGTTCATATCTCGGCGGTGGAGCGCGCTGGCCTCAACACTCTCAACGAGGGCCAGACTGTTGAGTACGAGCTCGTGACCAATCGCGGCAAGACATCGGCGGAGAATCTCAAGGTGTCCTGACGCGTCAAGAAGGCCGGCTCATCCGGCCAGCGAGTTCAATCCCGTAGCCCCCGGCCTTGTGCCGGGGGTTTGTTTTAAGCCGCCGCTTTGCAGCCGGCGATCTTCGCCGAGATCCGGGTAGAAGCGCGCAGCTCATGCGGCCGACATAGCGTTTGAGATTGTCGTGGCGTTCGGCGGCCGTGCGGATCGGCGTCTCGAACGTCGGGCACAGCGCCCCGGCAGCGAACGCGAAGATGGTCGCGTCGACACCGGTGGGCTCGGCACCCATGAAAAACGGCTTCTGCCCGAGATAGTCGGCAATGGCTCCGATGGCGTGCGTGGCCAAGGCGGCGATCTCGGCCGGCGAATGCCGACCCATGCCATGGGCATGGAGCGCCTTGCGCACCTGGCGCCGGATCATCGCGACCACGATCGGTCGCACCGGCGCGGGAATCTTGCGAAAGAACACCATCGGGCCCTTCGCGAAATTGGCGTCGTCCATCCATCGCGAGTGGAGCAGTGCCCAATAGAGGTGATCCTCCGCCATCTTCTCGAACGCCCACGCAACGGCGCGCTGCTCGGCGGTCAGGCCGCGGTCGAAGTCGATCCGGTATTTCTTTTCCAGGTGCCAGCGGATGAAGGTCGAATCGGCGATGCGCGCGCCGTCATCCTCGATGTAGGGCAGCTTGCCCTTGGGCGCCTTGCCGAAGCCTTCGGTATCGGTCCGATAGGGCAGGCCGGACAGCTTCAGGAGCATCTCGGCTTTGGTCACGAACGGGCTCGGATCCGGAAGACCGAAATTCGGCCCGAAGATGTGGAGCGTGATCATCGTCGGTGTTTCCAGATGTGGTTTGGCGCATTGTGCCGAAGCGACCGGCCAATTCAATTCTCGGGGACGATCAAAGTCTCGTGTGAGCGATGGGCGCCGTCGATCAGGCAACGGCCCTCCACGATGCGTACGCGTCCGGCCGCCACCAGGTCGAGCGCCAGCGGGTAGATGCGGTGCTCGACCGCGAGCACGCGGGCGGCCAGCGTCTCGGCAGTGTCGTCGTCGTGTACCGGCACGGCGCCCTGGACGATGATCGGGCCCGAATCCATCTCGGGGACGACGAAGTGCACGCTGGCGCCGTGAATCTTGACGCCGGCGGCGATCGCGCGCGCGTGCGTGTCGAGCCCCTTGAAGGCGGGCAGCAGCGCCGGGTGGATGTTGAGCATGCGGCCGGTCCACTGCCCGACGAACCACGGCGTCAGCAGCCGCATGAAGCCGGCGAGGCAGACGAGATCGATGCGGTTTGCTTCGAGCACGCGCCTGCATCGCGCGCTCGAACGCTTCGCGGTCCTTGCCGTGCGCGGCGTGATCGACGACCGCGGTCGCCACCCCGGCCGCGCGGGCGTGCAGCGAGGCCGCCGGCATCGGGACGGTTCGCCAGAACGAGCGCGATCTCCGCCGGGAAGGCTTGCGCCTTGGCGGCCTCGATCAGCGCGGTCATGTTGGAGCCGCGGCCGGAAATGAGGACGGCAACGCGCTTCTTGCGACCGCGCCCGTTGTCCGCCATGGCCCATCCTCGGCTGCCCGCGCGCTTCGGTACTTGGGAATCCGTGACTGTGCAATGGCTTGACTGGCGGCTATACTGACGACTGAGCCATGATGCCCGCCGCGAAAACGGGGCGGGGCGCTAAGCCGGGGCGCAGACTTGAGTATTCCGAATCTGATTACGCTCGGCCGGATCCTGTTGGTTCCGGTCGTGGTCTGGGCGATCGCATCGGGCGAGATGCGGTTGGCGTTTTTGTTGCTTCTCGCCGCCGGGCTGAGCGATGCGGTGGACGGCTTTCTCGCCAAGCGCTTCGGAATGGCGACCGAGCTCGGTGCCTATCTCGATCCGCTCGCCGACAAGGCCATGCTGGTTTCGATCTACGTCGTATTGGCCGTGGTCGGTGCGATTCCGCTATGGCTGGTCATTCTGGTGGTCTCCCGCGACATCATGATCGTGAGCGCCGTGATCCTGTCATGGGTCGTCGACAAGCCGATCGCGCTCAAGCCGCTGCTCGTCTCCAAGCTCAATACCGTCGCGCAGATCGTGCTCGCGCTCCTCGTCATCGCGGCGCTGGGATTCGGCTTCGACGCGCAGGTGGCGATCGCCGCCTTGACGGGGTTGGTGGCGGCCTTGACCTCGCTTTCCGTTGTCTTCTATGTCGCGGAGTGGGTGCGCCACATGAACGCGGCGGACGGCGGCCATTGAAACGCGCGGCGGATCGCAGTCGCCAGGGCACCTCGCCAGCCCGATCGCCCCGGGAGGGCAACCGACCTGACCGCCATGTCCACCGGCCCGCGTCAGCTCGCGCTCGCGCTCGTCCATGAGGAAAGCCTCGCGCGCGAGGATTTTCTCAATGGGCCTTCGAATGCGGCGGCGCTCGCGCTGGTGGACGCCTGGCCGGACTGGCCCGGTCGCGCGGTGGTCCTGATCGGCCCGGAAGGCTCGGGAAAGAGCCACCTCGCCGCCATCTGGGCGCAGGCGGCGGGCGCGCGCTCCATCGCCGCGCGTCAGTTGGAGGAGGCACGGGTGCCGGCCGCGCTCGCGACCGGCGCCCTGGTGGTCGAGGACCTGGCGCCCGGCATCTTCGAGGAACGGGCGCTGTTTCATCTCCTCAATCTTGCCCGTGAGGACGAAGCCTTCGTTCTGCTTACGGCGCGCAGCGCGCCCGCCGGATGGACGCTGGCGGTGCGCGACCTCGGCTCGCGGCTCAAGGCGTTGCCGGTCGTCGCCATGACGCCGCCCGATGACGCGCTGCTGCGCGCCGTGCTGGTGAAGCTCTGCGCCGACCGCCAGCTTGCCGTCGACGAGAACCTCATCGGCTATGTGGCGACGCGGATCGAACGCTCGTTCGCGGCCGCCCGCGCGGTGGTGGCGCGGCTCGACCAGGAGGCGATGCGCCAACAGCGGCCGTTAACCAGGGCATTGGCGGCGGAACTCTTGCGGCCCGATCAATCTTGACGGGGGAAGGGTGATAGCGCCTGATGTCATCCGGCCGACACGAATCTCGGCCACCGTGTCCCCCTTGAGAAAGTCATTCCGGAACATGGTCGACCGCGGCCAAGCTGCTGTTTTAGAAGAAGAAAAGTCGACAGCCCCGATCGGGCTGGCGCCCGAGCCGCCGTCCGACATCAGCGCCAGCCCCGAGCGTTTCATCAACCGTGAGCTGTCCTGGCTCCACTTCAACCGCCGCGTGCTCGAGGAGGCCGCGAACGAGGCCCACCCCTTGCTGGAGCGGGTGCGGTTCCTCTCGATTTCGGCCAACAATCTCGATGAGTTTTTCATGGTCCGCGTCGCCGGCCTCAAGGGCCAGCTGCGCGCCGGGGTCACGATCAAATCGCCCGATGGCCTCACGCCGGCCGAGCAGCTCGCCCGCATCGCGGAAGCGGTCGCCGCACTGGGGACCGACCAGCAGAAGCGCTGGCTCGAGCTCCGCCGGATGCTGGCCGAGCAGGGCGTCGTGCTGGTCGATGGGCCGGAGGTGACGAGAAAGGAAAGGACCTGGCTGGAAGACTACTTCCTGCGCCAGATCTTTCCGTTGCTCACGCCGCTCGCCATCGACCCGGCGCATCCGTTCCCGTTCATCCCCAATCTCGGCTTCACGATCGCGCTCGCGCTCTCGCGTACCAGCGATGGCAAGGCCATGGATGCGCTCATCCGCATTCCCAACAAGATCGAGCGCTTCATCCGATTGCCGACTGCCGACGGCGCTTCGGCCGCGCGGGTCATCACGCTCGAGCAGGCGACCGGCCTGTTCATCGGACGGCTCTTCCCCGGCTATGCAGTCAAGGGTCAGGGCGCGTTCCGCGTCATCCGCGACTCCGAGATCGAGATCGAGGAGGAGGCGGAGGATCTGGTGCGCGAGTTCGAGACCGTGCTCAAGCGGCGCCGGCGCGGATCGGTGATCCGGCTCGAGCTCGAAGCCGCGATGCCGGCGGAGCTGCGACGATTCGTGCAGCGGGCGCTCGCATGCGCCGACGACGAGGTGTTCCGGGTCGACGGCGTGTTGGCGCTCAACGAGCTGTCGCAGCTCATGAGTCTCGACCGGCCGGATCTCGAGTTCGTGCCATACAATCCGCGCTATCCCGAGCGCGTGCGCGATCATGGCGGTGACTGCTTCGCGGCCATCCGCCAGAAGGACCTCATCATCCATCATCCCTACGAGTCGTTCGACGTCGTGGTGCAGTTTCTGCAACAGGCCGCGCGCGACCCCGACGTCGCCGCCGTCAAGCAGACGCTCTATCGCACCTCGTCGGAATCGCCGATCGTGCGGGCGCTCGTGGAGGCAGCCGAGGCCGGCAAGTCGGTCACCGCGCTGATCGAGTTGAAAGCGCGCTTCGACGAGGAGGCCAATATCCGCTGGTCGCGCGCGCTCGAGCGGGCCGGGGTTCAGGTGGTCTACGGCTTCATCGAGCTCAAGACCCACGCCAAGCTGTCGATGGTGGTGCGCCGGGAAGGCGGAGCGCTGACGTCCTATGTTCATGTCGGCACCGGCAATTATCATCCGGTCACCGCCCGCATCTACACCGATCTCTCCTTCTTCACCTCCGATCCGGTGATCGCGCGCGACGTCGCGCGCGTCTTCAACTACATCACCGGCTATGCGGAGCCCGCAGAGCTGGAAAGGATGGCGGTCTCGCCGCTGACCCTGCGGCACCGCATCTGCGAGCATATCGGCCAGGAGATTGCGCATGCCAAGGCCGGCCGGCCGGCGGCGATCTGGATGAAGGACAACTCGGTGGTCGATCCCGCGATCATCGACCTGCTCTATGACGCATCGCGCGCGGGCGTCGCGATCGATCTCGTGGTGCGCGGCATCTGCTGCCTGCGGCCGGGAATTCCGGGGCTTTCCGAGAACATCCGGGTGAAGTCGATCGTCGGGCGCTTCCTCGAGCACAGCCGCATCTATTGCTTCGGAGCCGGCCACGGCCTGCCGCATCCCAAGGCCGCGGTCTACATCTCGTCCGCCGACTTGATGCCGCGCAATCTCGATCGCCGGGTCGAGGTCCTCTGTCCGATCCTCAATCCCACCGTGCACGAGCAGGTGCTCGATCAGATCATGGTGGCGAATTTCAAGGACAATGAGCAGAGCTGGAAACTTTTGCCCGACGGCTCCTCGAATCGCATAAAAGCGGCGGAGGGCGAGGAACCCTTCAACGCCCAAAAGTTCTTCATGACCAATCCGAGCCTGTCGGGCCGTGGCAAATCGCTCAAAGAATCGTCGCCGCGTAGCCTTATACGCCGTCTCGACCGCGCGTAAGCGGCGCCGTCCTGCGATGGACATCGCGCAAGGTCGACTCGATCACGGGCCGCCGATCGCCGTCATCGACATCGGCTCGAACTCCGTGCGCCTCGTCGTCTACGAGGGGCTGACCCGCAGCCCGACGCCGATCTTCAACGAAAAGGTGCTGTGCGGGCTCGGCCGCGAGGTGCAGACGACCGGCCTGCTCGCCGCCGATGCGGTCGACAAGGCGCTCGCGGCGCTGCGGCGCTTTCGGGCGCTCTGCGACCGCATGGAGGTCGTGCAGCTCTGGGCGATCGCAACGGCGGCCTGCCGCGATGCGGACAACGGCAAGGCCTTCGTCGCCGAGGCCGAGCGCATCTGCCGCGCCAAGATCGACGTGCTGTCCGGCAAGCGCGAAGCGGAGCTGTCCGCGCTCGGCGTCGTGTCCGGTTTCCACAAGCCCGACGGCATCGTCGGCGATCTCGGCGGCGGCTCGCTCGAGCTGACGGACGTCCAGGGCCACCGCATCAGGGGCGGCGTGACGCTTCCGCTCGGCGGGCTCGCGCTGCAGGACCTGTCCGCCAAGTCGATCAAGAAGGCGGAGAGGATCGTCAAGAAGGCGCTCGACGGCGCCCGCCTGCTCGAAACCGGCAGCGGACGCACCTTCTACGCCATCGGCGGCACCTGGCGCGCGCTTGCCCGGTTGCACATGTGGCAGACCGGCTATCCGCTCCACGTCATGCACGGCTACATGTTGCCGGCGAAAGAGGCGTACGATTTTTCCAGCCTGGTGCACCGGGTCGACCCGGAAATGCTCTCGCAGATCGAGGTCGTCACCGATGCACGCCGGCCGCTGCTCGCCTATGCGGCGCTCGTGCTGGAGAATCTGGTGCGGATCGCGCGTCCGAAGGACGTCGTCATCTCCGCGCTCGGCGTGCGCGAGGGCCTGCTCTACTCGATGCTCGACGCCAAGGAGCGCGACAAGGACCCGCTGATCGCCGCCGCCTGCGAGCTCAACTTGCTGCGCTCGCGTTCGCCGGCCCATGGCGAGGAGTTGACCGCCTGGACCGACCGCTTCATGGCCTCGTCCGGCATCGAGGAGACGGCCGAGGAGCGGCGACTGCGCCATGCCGCCTGCCTGCTCGCCGACATCGGCTGGCGCGCGCATCCCGACTATCGCGGCGAGCAATCCCTCAACATCATCGCCAATGCGGCATTCGTGGCGATCGATCATCCCGGCCGCACCTTCGTGTCGCTCGCCGTGTTCTTTCGCCACGTCGGACTGGTGGACGAGGAGCTCTCGCCGCGGCTGCGCGAGCTCGCCTCGACCCGCGTGCTCGACCGCGCCCGCGTGCTCGGCGCCGTGCTGCGGGTCGCCTATCTGGTGTCCGCCTCGATGCCCGGCGTGCTGCCGAAGACGCCGATGGTGGTCGAGCGCGGCCGGCTGGTGCTGCGCTTCGACAACGGCCTCAAGGCGCTCGCCGGCGAGCGCGTGTTCAACCGCCTGCGCCAGCTCGCGCGCCTGGTGGGACGGGAGCCGGTGATGGAGGCGGGCTGATATCGCAGCCTCGGGTTCGGCCTACGGCGAAATGGGCGGGTGGGTGACGATCGATTTCAGGTCGACCGGAGACTTCGTGAGCTTCGCAAGGTCGGGGCGCGGGCGAGCAAGCCCCGGGATGGTCGCAAAGGCGTGCTCCATCGCCTCGGCGGCATCCAGAAGATCGCGGTCGCCGCGGAAGCGGCCGGTCACTTGCAGACCGAACGGCATGGCGTGCTCGTCGACGCCGCACGGCAGCGAAATGGCCGGATTGGTGACGAGCGTGACGAAATAGGTCAGCGCAAGCCAGTGGTAGTAGTTGCGCAGCGGCATCCCTTCGAGCGATTCGAGATAAAGCTGCGTCCAGGGAAACGGCGAGACCGCCGTGGTCGGCGACAACACCAGGTCATAGTCGCGGAACACGGCCTGGAAGCGCCGGAAGAGTCGCGTCTGCTCGCCGTGCGCCCAGACCACGTCCGCGAGCGTCATACCGGCACCCATCTCGTAGTTGGCGCGCACATTGGGACCGAGCGAGCTCGGGTCTCGGAGGTAAGCGGATTGGTGACCGGCGATGTAGTTCTGGGCGCGGATGACGTCGAAGCAGCGGTCGGCCTCGCCGAAGTCGAATGCGATCTCATCGCAGGCCTGGAAGAGGTGGCGCATGGCGTCGATCCGGGTTGCAAATACCTTACGGATGTCCGCGCTGACCGGGCACTGACCAAAGTCCTCCGTCCAGGCGACGCGCAGGCGGCCGAGATCAAGCGGCCGGCTCACCGCGATCGAGTCGGGATCGAGCGGGAACGCCAGCGGCTCACGGTCGTCCATCCCGATCTGCGCCGAGAGCAAGAGGCGCGTATCGGCCATGCTGCGCCCCATCGGACCCAGCACCGAGATTGGGGTCCAGCCGAGTGCGCGGCCATCCATGGGCACGACGCCGGGGGAGGGACGGAAGCCCACAACCCCGCACATCGCGGCCGGTATCCGCAACGACCCGCCGGTGTCGGACCCCGTACATACCGGCAGCATGTCGCTGGCCAGCGCGACGGCGGAGCCGCCCGACGAGCCGCCGGCATTGAGCCGCGCATCAAACGGATTCCCGGTTGCGCCCCATACCGCGTTGCGCGTGTTCGCGCCGGCACCGAATTCCGGCACATTGGTCTTTGCGACGATGATGGCGCCCGCCTTGCGCACGAGCGCGACCATCGCCGGCGTCACGGTCAGGCACGAAGCTGCGATAGAGCGGCGAGCCGTACGTCGTCAGAAGACCCTCGGTCTCGTACAGGTCCTTGATACCGGTGGGCAACCCATGGAGTGGACCGAGCCGCTCCCCCTTGCGCGCGTCGGTTTCCGCGCTGATGGCCAACTTGCGCGCGCGCTCGAAATCCGTTGCCGCGATCGCATTGACTGATGGATTGATTGCCTCGATGCGCGCGATCGATGCCTCCAAGAGCTCGACCGGCGAAATCTCCTTGGTGCCGATCCGCCGCCTCAACTCGACCGCCGACAGGGCCAGCAGCGCATCTGCCTGTGTCATGGCCGCGTCAATCCCGCTCCACCGCCACCACGCGGCCCCTCTGGATCGAGAGCGAGAGCCGGCCGTGCTTGAGGGCGAGCGCCTTCTCGCCGAACAGCTCGCGCCGCCAGCCGGACAGTGCCGCGACGTCGGCCGCATCGTCGGCGGCGATGCGGTCGAGGTCGTCGACGGTGGCGATCACCTTGGCGGCGACGCCATGCTGCTCCGCGGTCATGCGCAGCAGCACCTTGAGCAGCTCCACGGTGGCCTGGCCGTTGATCGCGCCGCGCGGCCGGTCGAGCCGCGGCAGCGTCTTGGGGTCGCGCGCCAGCCCGCGCTTCACCGCCTCGACGATGGCCTCGCCCCATTTGGAGCGCTCGAAGCCCTTGGGCAGCGAGCGCAAGCCTCCGAGCCGCTCGATCGTGGTCGGCGCCTGCACGGCGATGTCGCCGATCACGTCGTCCTTGATCACCCGCGAGCGCGGCACGTCGCGCGCCTGCGCCTCGCGCTCGCGCCAGGCGGCGACCTCCACCAGCACGGCGAGCTCCTTGGGCTTGCGCACCCGCGTCTTCAGGCGCTCCCAGGCGTGCTCGGGCTCGAAGCGATAGGTTTCGGCGGAGGTCAGCACCTTCATCTCCTCGCGCACCCATTCGGTGCGGCCGCGCTTCTCGAGATCGGCGGAGAGCTTGAGGTAGACGTCGCGCAGATGAGTGACGTCGGAGATCGCGTAGGCGAGCTGCGCCCCGCTGAGCGGCCGTCGGGTCCAGTCGGTGAAACGATGCGACTTGTCGAGCGCGTCGCCGGTGATCCGCTGCACCAGCTGATCGTAGGAGATGGAATCGCCGTAGCCCAGCACCATGGCGGCGACCTGGGTGTCGACGATCGGGTTGGGGATGTTGCCGGCCTCGTGCCAGCAGATCTCGATGTCCTGGCGGGCGGCGTGGAAAACCTTGACGACCCTCTCGTCGCCCATCAACTCGAAGAAGGGGGCAAGATCGATGCCGTCGGCGATCGCATCGATCACCACCGCCTCGTCCAGGCTCGCCATCTGCGACGACGCAAAGCACCGGGTAATAGGTGCTCTCGCGCAGGAATTCGGTGTCGACCGTCACGAACGGGTGCCGTGCGAGCCGGGCGCAGGCCTCCGCCAGTTTCTCGGTCGTTGTGATCGGCTCCATTGGACGGCTAGATAGCGCAGGCCGCCGGCTTTGTCAGGGCCGGAAGCGGCTCGAACGGGGAGAACAGTCTTGCGTTGGCGTCATGCTAAGGTCGTGCCATGAATATGGCCGTCGATCCGGTCATCCATAGCGCGCGGGCCGATATGTTCCAGCGCGAGGCGACTTGGCGCCTGGGGCCGGATGCGCTCGAGCGCGCGGGTGGCGAGCCGGCCGACGCGCCGTGGTGGGCGCATGTCCTGCGCTTCTATCTGCGACTCATCGTGCCGTTGGCGATTCGGGGGATCGAGAAGGGCGGCAGCGCCCGCTTTCCCTATGCCTCGATCAGGGAATTGCGGATTTGCTTCGATCCGACCCGATCCGACGACACCCGCCACCGTTGCGACGTCCGGCTCGCGGATGGTCAAACGGCCTCGTTCTATTCCACCCATTTCGTGTCGGTGACCGAGTTCGAGGATCGGGCGGCGACCTATGTGCCGCTGGTGCGCGGGCTCATCGCGCGAGCTCGGCGGCGAACCCGGCCTGCCGTTTCCGCTCCGGCAAGCGGCCGTTCGTCTACTGGGCCGAGCATGTGGTCCTGCTGGTGATGCTGTTGCTGCTGGTCCTCGTGCTCGGCCTCGTTGGCGGCGTGGCATTGAGCAATCTGGTCCTGGTCAAGCTCGGCATCATCGCGACCTTCATTCCGGTGATGATCATGTACACGCGCAAGAATTGGCCGCGTCGGTTCGATCCCGCCGCTATTCCCGCCGAAGCATTGCCCGGCGGCGTAGAGCGCTTTCAGGCCAGCCACGCGGAAACGCTCGACCGCCGCCTCGTCGACCACGATGCCGAGCCCGGGCCCCGAGGGCAGCGCCACCGCGCCGTCGCCGATCGCGAGCGGGCTTTGGACGATATCCTCGGCAAGATAGAAATGCGTGAGGCTCACGCCCCACTCGACCGCGGGCGCCGCGCAGGCGAGGTGGATCGCCGCCGCCGAGGCGATGCTCGATTCGGCGATCTTGGCGGCGACGTTCACCGCGAGATCGAGCCGCCGGCAGAGCTGCGCGGCTTCGACCGCCGCGCTCATGCCGCCGAGCTTGATCAGCTTGAGCGAGACGCCGCCGACGCCGCAGTTCTTGTGCTCCTCGATATCGGCGAGCGAGTGAATGCCCTCGTCGGCGCCGATCAGGGTCGGCGATAGTCGCGTCAGGCGGGCGAGGCCGGCGAGGTCATCGTGCGCGAGCGGCTGCTCGACGAACATGAGACCCGCTTCACGCGTTCCTTCCAGTAGCGGCTGTGCGTCGTCGAAGCTCAGGCCGCAATTGGCGTCGGCGCAGAGCGGCATCTCGGCGCCGAGCGCGTCGCGTAGCGCCAGCGTGGCGGCGATCTCCGTTTCCACCGGCTTGGTGCCGATCTTGAGCTTGAAGAAGCCGAAGCCCTCGGCGCGCTTGCCGTGCGCCTCGACGATGTCCTGCTCGGCCGTCGGATTGCCGAGCAGCCACATCGGCGCGACCTCGAAGCGCACCGCGCCGCCGATGAGGTCGACGAGCGGCAGACCGGATGCCTGGCCGGCAAGATCGAGCAGCGCCACCTCGATCGCCGAATGGGCGCCGGTATTGCCGTAGAGCGCGCGCCGGAGCTTGCGGCACAGGGCCGGCCGCCTCCAGGCATCCTCGCCGACCAGCATGGGCGCGAGATGATCGCGCACCGCCGACACCAGGCCGCCGAGCGTATCGCCGGTCATGGTCGGCGCCGAGGCGGCTTCGCCCCAGCCGACGGTGCCGTCCGCCGCCTCGATCCGCACCAGGATATTGAGCGCGCGGCTCACCGTGCTGCCCGCCATGCCCACCGCCTTTTTCAGCGGCAGGCCCACCGGGATGGCGTCGACCCGCCGGATGACCAGCGGCGAGCGCTCGTCGATCTTTCGCTGCGTGTCGGTGCGAGTGTCCATGGTCTTGCGTCTCAGCGGGCGCCGCGAACCCGCGGCATGTGGATGAACTCCCAAGGGCGAGGGCATCGGTCCGACCGGAACCTCGATCAATGTCGGTCCGTCGCGGCGCTTGAATGCGCGCTTGAGCGCCGCGCGCAGCTCCTGCGGATTGCGCGCGCGCTCGGCCTCGGCACCGAAGCTTTCGGCATAGCGCACGAAATCCGGATTGGCGAGATCGCTCGCGATCACCCGGTTGCCGTAGTGCTCCTCCTGGATGCGGCGCACGTTGCCGAATGCGCCGTCGTTGAACACCACGACGGTCAGCGGAATGCGGTGGCGCATGGCGGTGGCAAGCTCGTTCGACGTGAACAGAAAGCCGCCGTCGCCGGAGATCGACAGCACCGGCACGTCGGACCGCGCATGCTGCGCGCCGAGCGCGGTCGCAAAGCCCCAGCCGAGGTTGTCCTGATAGCCGGGCGAGAGGAAGGTGCGCGGCTTGTGGACGGGAAACAGCAGCCGCGCCGCAAATCCGATCTGCGTCACCTCGTCGACCAGAATGCCGTCCTCGGGCAGCTCCGCGCGAATGGCCTCGAGGAAGCCGATTTGCGGCGCGAGCTTGTCGAGGCGCCTGCGCATCTTGGCCTGCCGCTCCTCCATCTCGGCGCGGCGCGATGGGCGGCCATGCGGGCCGAGCGCGTCGATCAGGCGGCGCAGGATCGGCGCGGCGTCGCCGATGAGCGCGACCGCCGGCCGGCGGAAGCGCTCCGGCTCCTCGGGATCGGCGTCGACACGGATGACCGCCAGGTCGTCGTCGATCCCCCAATGGGTGAAGCCGAAGAAGAGCCGGGTGCCGACGCCGAGCACCACGTCGGCCTCGCCCCACAATTCGCGGCCGAGCGGCAAGCGTCACGCTGAGCGGATCGCGGCTGTCGAGCACGCCGCGGCCGCGCCGATAGCCCAGCACCGGCGCCTGCAAGCGGCGCGACAGCTCGGTGACCTCGGCGACTGGCGTCCTGCGCGCCGCCGCCGGCGACGATCAGCGGGCGCTTGGCGGCGGCGAGGCGCTTGGCGGCGTCGCGGATCGCGTCCTCGTCGAGCGGCGGCTGCGCCGCGGGCACGGGCGCCGCGATGGCGTCGACCGGCGCGCTCGCGGCCCCAGACGTCGATCGCGCATTCCAGCACCGCCGGACCCGGGCGGCCGGTGCGCATCGCGCGGAACGCCTCGGCGACGAGGCCCGCGGCCTGCGCCGGCGCGCGGATGCGCGCGGAGAAGTCGACCAGCCGGCGATGATGCCGGCCTGGTCGCGGATCTCGTGCAGATGACCAAGCCCGCGGCCGATCGCGGATTGCGCGATCTGGCCGATCAGCGCGAGCACCGGCGCGTTCATTCCGTAGGCGGTGAGCAGCGCAGCCGCGGAATTGAGCAATCCCGGCCCCGGCACCACGGTGTAGACCTGCGGCCGCCCGGTCGCGAGCGCCGCGCCGAGCGCCATATAGGCCGGCGCCCTGCTCGTGCCGGGCGTGGATGGTGCGGACGCCGGTCGCCGGCCTTGAACAGCGCATCGAACAGGTGGTCGTTGTGCACGCCCGGCAGCGCGTAGATCGTGTCGATGCCGTGCGCGATGAGCGCGCCGACGGTCGCCTCCGCGGTGGTCATCCGGGTGGCCGCATCGATCGGTCGTGGCTTTGCGGGCGGCTGTTTTGCCTTGGGCATGATGCTCGCGTTTCGACTATTGCGGCGCCCGAGTGTGCAGATCGGCCGGCCGCTGTCGAGGGCCGCCGCCGGCCTGAACCAATCCCGGGCGATGCCCGACTAAGGGCCGAACGCAGGAAGAGAGGAGGATTGGGCCATGCTGGAAAAAGTCATCATCGCGGCTGGTCTGATCGCGCTCGGTGTGATCTGGGTCGGCTCGATACAGTCGGCGCGGATCGCGAGCATGCAAACCGGCACCGATGGCGTTCGCTTGACGGCGGATCGTCCGACCGCGCCGATCGAGCTGGTGCGGATGCCGAAGCTCGCAATGAGCAGATAGCAGCCGGCGGTCCGACCGGCGTCCCTGGAATGCACCGCGCGCGCGGGGGCGCTTGCTGCTCGCCGCGCGCGCTTGCTATCGTTTGCGGGAATCGACCAATGGAGCCTTCGCATGAAGCGCCGCAGTGAGCTGCCCCGCGCGCTGCCGGCGCTGCTCCTGGCGTTTTGCTGCTGCCCTGCCTTGCGGCCGTCGCCGCCGAGGAACGGCTGGGGCCAGCACCTGTTCCTGGTCCGCGACAAGCCGGGCACGCCGACCCACTTCCAGATGATCGTCGGCGCGGGCTGCGTCGACGAGGCGGGCGCCAAGTGCCGCGGCCTTGCCCACTATCTCGAGCACCTCGTGCTGGTCGGCCGCAATCCGGAGCACAAGGAGATTGCGCTGCGCTTCTTCCCGGACGGCTCTTCCAACGGCTGGACCAGCCAGCGCGCGACCGTCTACGTGCACTCGATCCCGGCGCGCGAGGAAGGACCGCGCGCCGATCTCGAAAAGCTGTTCGCCTTCTACGCGGCGCGCCTGAAGGATTTCTCCATCAGCGACGCGGATGCCGAGCGCGAGCGCAATGTCGTGCGCCAGGAGCACGACTGGCGCGTCGGCAGCAGGCCGTTCGTGCGGCTTGCCCGCAAGCTCGACCGCTTGCTGCTGCCGGATCATCCTTCCGGCCAATCGGTGATCGGCACCAGCGAGGACATCGACGCCTTCACGCTCGACGACGCGCGCGCCTTTCACCGCGCCTGGTACGCGATCAACAACGTCGACTTCGTGGTCATGGCCGATATCGATCCGGCGGTGCTCAAGGACATCGCCGACCGCGCGCTCGCCGGCCTCGAGCCGCGCCCGCTGCCGCCGCGCACGTTCGCGAAGCAGCCGGCGATCGTCGAGGGCGCACCGACATCGTCGAGCAGGATGCGGCGATCCAGCGGCCGGTGGTGTATTTCAAGAAGCTGATCCGGATCGAGGAGGACGACGTCTACGCGACCGGTGCGGTGCGCACGCTGGTGACGAGTTTCCTGACCAGCCGTCTGCCCGGCAGCCTCTACGACGTCCTCGTCGACAAGGGCAGGCTTGCGGCCGGCGCGCCGTCGATCGCGCTCGCTCGTATCGCGTCGAAGACCTTCACGCTCACGATCGGCGCCGATGTGGCGCCGGACGTCGCGCCCGAGACGGTGCTGGCGGCGATCACCGCCTATGTCGAGCAACTCGAGTCCGCGAGCCTGTCGGCGGAGACGCTGGCGCGGCTCAAGACGCGGTTCGCCGAAGGCCGCGCCGCCGCCGACAAGGATCCGCGGCAAGTCTACAACCGCCTCGTCGGCTGGCTCGCCGGCCGCAATCGCTATGAGCAGCTCGCGAGCTGGCCGCAGCGCGTGGCGGCCGTGTCGCCCGAGCAAACGGCGGTCGTGCTCAAGGCGCTCGCCGGGCCGGGCCGCATCGTGACCGGCACGCTCGTTCCGCCGTGGACGGGCGTCCATGAACCGCTCCGTTCGCCGCTCTCGCCGTCGCCACGGCGCTCCTCGCCCAGGGCGCGGCGAGCCAGGCGCAGACCGTGACGCGGCAGACGACGCCGGCGGGGCTCGTCTTCCGCCACGTCCACATGCCGGACGATCACTTCCAGGCGCTGTTTTTCGCCTGGAAGGACGGCACGGCGACGGCGCTCCCCGGAATGGAGGCGCTCGCCTCGCTCGGCACCGCGCTGATCATGGAAGGGCCACGCGGCCTCGAGCCGCAGCGCCATGATCGAGGAGCTGCGCGATCTGCAGGCGACCGCCACGCTCGGCGCGACCGTCAGCGTCATCCAGGGAAATCTCACCGCGCCGCCGCAGAAATTCGCCGCCGCGGCTCGCCTGTTTGCGCGCACGCTCGCCGATCCGGCGTTGCCGGCGGATCGGCTCGCCGACATGGCCAGGAACCGGGCGACCGTCAGCCGGCAAGCCGATGGCAATGCCGAAACGCTGGCGCAGCGGTTGCTCGCGCGCCTCGTGATCGCGGACGGCCCACACCGTCGCTCCGCGACCGGCGATCCCGGCGATGTTCGAGCGCGTGACGCGTCGCCGACATCGAGCAATGGCGGAGGAATATTCTGGTGCGCGACGGCCTCATCCTGGTCGCGGTCGGCCCGATGGACGCGGCCGAGGCCGGTCGCGAGATCGATCGGGCTGTTCGCCGGCCTGCCGCAGCGCGGCAGCGCGCTCGCGCCGGTCAAGCCGGTCTTGCGCGCGCCGGGCAAGCTCGTCGTGCTGGAACGGGCGGTGGTGCAGACCGCCATCGCCGCCGGCGGGCCGGCGTCGCTTGCCGTCACGCCGGATTTGGCGCGCACCCAGCTTGCGGTCGCGGCGTTCGGCGGCGGTCCGTCGGCGCGGCTGTGGCTCGCGGTGCGCGAGCGCCTCGGCGCCGCCTACGGCATTTCGGCCGGGCCTGCAGTCGGTCGATCTCGATACGCGCGCGCTCTTCATCCGCACGGCGGTCGCCAACGACAAGGCCAAGGACGCGCTCGCGGCCATCCGCGAGGAATATGCCCGTTTCGTCACGGACGGAATGACCGACGGGGAGCTCGAGCCGCTGAAGTCGATTTTCGTGACGGAACCAGCGCGAGCGGCTGCGCCGGGCGCCGGCGCTCGCCGCCAATCTGCTCACGCTTGGCGCTGCACGACTTCCCGGATGATTATCTTGCGACCTACGAGCAGCGCCTGCGCGGCTATGAGCGCAGCGGCGGTCGAAGCGGATGTGCGCGCGACGTTTCCAAGCGCGCCGCTGACCACCGTGGTGGTCGCTCCGTCGGCCGAGGGACTTGCGGCCGACTGCGTGATCAAGTCGCCCGAGGAGCTCGCGCGCTGCGAGTGAAGCTCTTCGCCGGCATCTCAGTAATGCTCTAACGGGCTAGTGTCTTGACAAGCGCAAGCGCGCCATGCGCTTGTGCGGCCCAATTTCATGGGCCCGCGCGAATCCTTCCGCCGGCTCCGTTTCGATGGGCCGGATGATGCACCGCTATCGCTCCCATACCTGCGGCGCGTTGCGCGAAAGCGACATCGGCAAGGAGGTGCGGCTGTCCGGCTGGTGCCACCGCATCCGCGACCACGGCGGCCTCCTGTTCATCGACCTGCGCGACCATTACGGCCTCACCCAGGTGGTGGCCGATCCCGATTCGGCGGCCTTCAAGGAGGCCGAGAAGCTGCGCTCGGAATGGGTGGTGCGCATCGACGGCAAGGTGCGCAAGCGCCCGGCCGGCACCGAGAACCCCGATCTGCCGACCGGCGCGGTCGAGGTCTATATCAGCGAGATCGAGGTGCTCGGGCCCGCCGGCGAGCTGCCGATGCCGGTCGTTCGGCGAGCAGGAATATCCCGAGGAGATCAGGCTCAAGTACCGGTTCCTCGACCTGCGTCGCGAGCATCTCCACCGCAACATCATGATGCGCGGCGCGGTCATCGACTCGATTCGCCGCCGCATGAAGGAGCAGGGCTTCTTCGAGTTCCAGACCCCGATCCTGACCGCGTCCTCGCCGGAAGGCGCGCGCGACTATCTGGTGCCGTCGCGGCTGCATCCGGGAAAGTTCTACGCGCTGCCGCAGGCGCCGCAGCAGTTCAAGCAGCTGATCATGGTGTCGGGCTTCGACCGCTACTTCCAGATCGCGCCCTGCTTCCGCGACGAGGACGCGCGCGCCGACCGCTCGCCCGGCGAGTTCTATCAGCTCGACCTCGAGATGAGCTTCGTCACCCAGCAGGACGTGTTCGACGCGGTCGAGCCGGTGATGCGCGGCGTGTTCGAGGAGTTTGCCGGCGGCAAGCCGGTGACGCCGAAGTTTCCGCTCATTCCCTATGCCGAGGCGATGCTCAAATACGGCTCCGACAAGCCGGATCTGCGCAACCCGCTCGTGATCGCCGATCGTCAGCGCCGAGTTCAACGAGGCAAGCGTCACCTTCAACGCCTTCAAGAACCTGATCAAGGCCGGCGGCGTGGTGCGCGGCGATCCCGGCGCCCGGCGCGGCGGCGCAGCCGCGCTCGTGGTTCGACAAGCTCAACGACTGGGCGCGGCAGGACATGGGCGCGCCGGGGCTCGGCTACATCGTGTTCGAGGCGGAAGGCGATGAGGTCTCGGGCAAGGGCCCGATCGCCAAGTTCATTCCCGCTGACGTGCAGGCGAAGATCATGGCCAAGGCCGGCGTCAAGGCCGGCGACGCCGTGTTCTTCTCGGCCGGCAAGCCGGCCGCTGCCGCCAAGCTCGCCGGCGCCGCGCGCACCAGGATCGGCGAGGAGCTCGGCCTGATCGCCAAGGACCGCTTCGAGCTCTGCTGGATCGTCGATTTCCCGATGTACGAGTGGAACGAGGAGGAGAAGAAGATCGACTTCTCCCACAACCCGTTCTCGATGCCGAACCTCGATCTCGACGAGTTCCTCGCGCTCGATCCCGCCGATCACGAGAAGATTCTGGGCCTCAAGGCGATCCAGTACGACATCGTCTGCAACGGCACCGAGCTGTCCTCGGGCGCGATCCGCAACCATCGCCCCGACGTGATGAAGAAGGCGTTCGCGATCGCCGGCTACGGCGAGGACACGCTGGAGCAGAAGTTCGGCGGCATGCTGCGCGCGCTCTCGCTCGGCGCGCCGCCGCACGGCGGCATCGCGCCCGGCATCGACCGCATCGTCATGCTGTTGTGCGGCGAGGAGAACCTGCGCGAGGTGGTGCTGTTCCCGATGAACCAGCGCGCCGAGGATCTGATGATGGGCGCGCCGTCGGAGGTCTCGCCGAAGCAGCTGCGCGAGCTGCACATCCGGCTGAATCTGCCGGAAAAGAGCTGAGCAATTCCCGGCAGCCTGCGGTAAGATCGCCCGGTCCTAGCGGCCGACCAGGGGCTCGTCATGCCGTCACCCAGATGCTTTGCCGGCGCCGTCATTGTTGTTTGTGCTGCCGCATTGATTGCTTGTGCCGCCGCATTCGCGCCGATCGTCGCGACCGCGCAGCCGACGCTGAAGATCTTCGACGCCCACCTGCACTACAATCAGGAGCCGAACCCGTTCTATCCGCTCGAGCGGGTGCTCGACGTGTTCCGCCGCAACAATGTCGCCGGCATCGTCGCCAACAGCCGCCCCAACAAGGGCACCCATCAGCTCGTCGACGCCAAGGCGCCGGGCCTTTGGGTGGTGCCGTTCATCCGTCCCTATCGCACGCGCGACGACGTCCAGAACTGGTCGACCGATCCCGCGATCTACGATCTGATCGAGAGCGAGTACAAGCGCGGCTATTTCCGCGGCGTCGGAGAGTTTCACATCTACGGCGATGCCGCGGCCGGCCCACTGGTGAAGAAGGTGGTGAATTTCGCGGCCGAGCGCGACCTCTACCTGCTCGCCCATTGCGACGAGCCGGCGCTGCTGCTCCTGCTCGGCCACAACGCGAAGGCCAAGATCATCTGGGCGCATACCGGCTTCTCGACCGCGCCCGCGCGGGTGAGGGAGCTCCTGGAAAAATATCCGTTGCTGATGGGTGAATTGTCGTATCGCGGCGGCATCACCGAAAGCGGCGGCCAGCTCTCGGCCGAATGGCGCGAGCTGTTCGCCCGCCACTCCGACCGCTTCCTGCTCGGCTCCGATACCTGGATCAACGAGCGCTGGTTCGGCTACGACACCATCATGCAGACCTATCGCGGTTGGCTGGCACAGCTTCCGGCGGATCAGGCGACACGTATCGCCCACGGCAACGCCGAGCGGCTGTTCGGCGGCAAGGTCGAATGATCCCGAGGCGATGCGCGGTGCGCGAGGCCGCTTGATTCGGTCTCGAAATCGGCGTTGAATTTTCGAACTATTCCAAAGCACGGCGGCCGTCCCGGCCATCCCTTTGCCGCGACGGACCGTCACGAGCGCGCGGCCAGAAGGCCGCCGGTGGGCACAGCCGTGGGACGGTTGGCGCCGGCCCAATTCCGGCCCACGATCTGCAATTGGAATACCGAAAAACGGGCCGACCAAGGTCTGCTGCTCCGGCCGACGGAGCGGCCCGCAGCATGATAGGGAGGACGCCATGGCCAGACATCGAACGGCGCGCCTTCATGCAAGGCGCGGGACTGGGCGCGCTCGCCTTCACGGTGGGCGGCGTCAAGGTGATGCTGACGGCCGGCGAGGCGCGTGCGCAGGGCGTGCCGTTCCGGCTGCTCAAGGCGCCCGAGGCCGAGACCATCGAGGCGCTGGGCGAGACGCTGGTGCCCGGTGCGCGCAAGGCCGGCATCGCGCATTTCATCGACCACCAGATCTCGGTGCCGCCGGAGGAGGCGCTGCTGCAGGCGCGTATCTTCAACGTGCGCCCGCCGTTTGCGAACTTCTATCGCGCCGCCATCGGCGCGGTCGACCGCGGCAGCCAGAAGGTGTTCGGCCGCAAGTTCACGCAGCTCTCGACGACCGAGCAGCGCGAGTTCGTCGAACCTGATGCGCCAGAACAAGATCGAGGGCTGGACCGGTCCGGGCGGATCGTTTGTCTACACGATCCTGCGGACCGATGCCGTCGACGTCGTGTACGGAACGATGGAGGGCTATGCGGCGCTCGGCATTCCCTACCAGGCCCATATCGTGCCCGAGCGGAGGTGGTGACATGGCGAACGAAAAAGTGGACGTCGTCATCGTCGGCGCCGGCGCGTCGGGCTCGGTGTTCGCCTCCGTGCTGGCCAAGGCCGGCAAGAAGGTCGTGATCCTGGAGGCCGGCCCCGACTGGCAGCTCACCGATCTCATCAGCTCGGAAATGTGGGGGCGGCGGATCAGGCCCGCGGGCGCGCCCTTCCTGCTCGAAGGCAAGAATCCCTTCGGCTATGCCGGCCAGGCCGGCTGGGGCGTCGGCGGCGCGGCGCTGCACTATTTCGCCAACCATCCGCGCTATCTGCCGAACGATTTCAAGATCAAGAGCGAGCACAACCGCGCGCATCGACTGGCCGATCTCCTACCAGGACGTCGCCCCGTTCTACGACAAGGTCGCGCACGACATCGGCATGTCGGGCGATGCCAAGGCGGAGGAGAAGTGGCGCCCGCCGGGCCAACCCTATCCGATGCCGCCGATGAAGACCTTCCGCCACGGCGAAATCTGGGTGAAGGGCTTCGAGTCGCTCGGCATCCGCATGGTGCCGGCGCCGGTCGCGATGAACTCGACCGAATTCAAGGGGCGACCGGCCTGCATCTACGACGGCTGGTGCCATGTCGGCTGCCCGACCGGTGCGCTCGCCAATCCGACGGTCACGTATCTGAGCGAGGCCAGAAAGGCCAAAGCCGAGGTGCGTGCGCTCTGCACCGTCACGCGCGTGCTCACCAACCAGCAGGGCACCCGCGTCACCGGCGTCGAGTACTACGACGAGAAGAAGCAGCGGCAGGTGCAGGAGGCGAGCGTCGTCGTGCTGGCCGCGTGGTCGGGGCAGAACCCGCGCATCATGCTCAACTCGGCGACCGACAAGCATCCGAAGGGGCTGAGCCAACTCGAACGGTCTCGTCGGCAAATACATGATGGCGCATACGATCGCGGGGATTGCTGCGATCTTCGACGAGGACATCCAGAACCACCTGGGCACCATCGGCGCGCAGTTCATGTCCTACGACCGCTACGGCAAGACGAGCTACAAGGGCGCGTTCGGCAGCACCTACATCACCTGCGGCGCCGGCGCAGAAGACGCACGACTTCGCCAATTCCCGCCCCGATCTGTTCGGTGCCGAGCTGCACGCCTACATGAAGCGGGCCGCCCGCGGCTTCAGCCGGATCAGCATGTTCGGCGAGGAGCTGCCGAACATCGAGAACCGGATCGAGCTGGCGAGCGACAAGGACGCGTTCGGCATGCCGCTCGGCCGGATCATCCACAGCTACGACCAGGACGCGGTCGCGGTGTGGAACGCCAACGTCGAGGAGGGGCAGAAGGCCGCCAAGGCTGCCGGCGCCAAGGAGACCTGGGCGGGGCGCGCCATACCGACGAGCCACTTGCACGGTGGCACCATCATGGGCACTGGCGCGGCCAACTCGGTGGTCGACAGCTACGGCCAGTGCCACGAGCTGCCGAACCTCTACGTCGCGGGGCCGAGCATCTTCCCGACCGAGGGCGCCTCGAACCCGACCTATACGATCCTCGCCCTGTCGCTGCGCGGCGCCGAGCAGCTGGCGGCGAAGTGGGGCACGGTCGCCGGCTGATCCGACGTCGCGGGAGACAGGCGGCTTGCGACTGGCTGTGCGCCGATCTCGCGCAGGCTCGATCGGCAGCAGCCGGTCATGCGTGCGCTCAGCTCGTCTTCAATCCGCGGCAGCAGCTTGAGCGCGGTCTCGCGCTCGATCGCAGCGAAGATCGGCGGCGTCGAAGCCCCAGGCCGCGATGCCGGCATTGACCTCGGCGCCGTCGCGGAACGGATAGTCGGTGCCGTACATCACCTGGGAGGGCGCCACCATCTTGAGCAGCGCCGCGATCTGGCCCGGCGTGTTGCCCTGCGCGAGCTCGTAATAGAATTTCTTGAACTCGGGCAGCGGACCGTTGGGCAGATGCGCGGGCTTGCGCTCCTGGGCCAGCCGCACGAAGCGGGCGGTCAGGAACGGCAGCGTGCCGCCCGAATGGGAGAAGATCCAGCGGATGTCCGGGAACTTGACCGCGGTGCCGCTGAACACCAGGTGGGCGATGGTGCGGGTCGAGTCGGTCGCGTATTCGATCGAGCCCGGCGGGATGCCGGGCACCAGGCCGCGGCAGCAATCGGGCGTGGTCGGGTGGACATAGACCACGGCCTTGCGCCGGTTGAGCTCCTCGTAGACCGGCGCAAACGACGGGTCGCCCAGATACTTGTCCTGGTAGCTGGTGAGGAGGCCGATGCCGTCGGCCTTGAGCGTGTCGAAGGCGTATTCGATCTCCTTGAGGCTGCCGTCGACGTCCGGCGGCGCGATGACGGCGAACAGCCCGAACCGGCCGGGATGATCCTTGACCACCTTGGCGCCGAACTCGTTGAGCTGGCGCGCCAGCCGGCGCGACTCCTCGACATTGTTGCCGTACCAGACCCCGGGCTGCGCGATCGACAGGATCGAGGTCGCGATGCCGCTCTTGTCCATTTCCTGGAGCGACAGTTCCGGCGTCCATTTCGGCGGCGGCGGGCCGGCGCGGCGTCCGGGCGCCGTCATGGCGTCGACGTGGAATTGCGGGATGAAATGGTGATGCACGTCGATGCGGGTCTTGGCGGCAGGCGCCTGCGCGGCGGCCGGCAGCACGCGGCCGAGGCTCGCGGCGGCGCCCAGGCCGAGCGCGGCCACGCCGCCGGCCAGGAAATTCCGCCGCGCCGGGCTTGCCGGTGGAGCGCTGATCAGGCTGCAACACGTGCAGCGCGCGAAAAATTTGCGCCGTCCGGCGGGCATGCTCATGGCGTTTCTCCCGTGATGGAATTTCTTATGCAAGTTGGCACGGTTTTGCTGCGGTCAAGCGCCTGCGCGGTCAAGCGCTGCGGTCGGGACGCGGCGGCCGGTCGTGCAGCGGCTTGCCGTGCCGCACCGACGCGTCGCGAGCAAGCTCGGCGTGACCGCAAGTGCTTGAATCCGCAAAATCTTCTTGACTCCGGGAACACGAGCCTTATGTGGGGACAAGCCGCTGTGATCTCTCCATGCGTGGACTGATCGGGCGGCATTCGCTTGCCGAGGCTCCGGCGTGCCGGCGCTCGGGTTGGATCACTCGGTTGGGGAGGACGGCGATGCGCCAGAACGCCCTCTTGCGATCGGGGAAGGGCCTGGGGACGCCAGGCACCACCCGAAAGAAAACCGCTCAAGTCAGCGTGGTTGCGCCGGTGCCGGCGGAGGAGCGCGCCGATCATTTCGCCGTGCGCAACGGCGTGCGCTGCGCCGGCGTGCATCTGATCGTCGATGTGCACGGCGGGCAGGGCCTCGACGACATCGACCTGATCGAGGCCACGCTGCGCCGCTGCGTCGACGCCGCGCAGGCGACGCTTCTGCACATCCACCTGCACCATTTCCAGCCGAACGGCGTGTCCGGCGTGGCGGTGCTGGCCGAGAGCCACATCTCGATCCACACCTGGCCGGACGCCGGCTATGCGGCGCTCGACGTGTTCATGTGCGGCAAGGCCGATCCGGACGCCTGCATCCCGGTGCTGCGCGAGGCCTTCAAGGCCGAGCGGGTCGAGGTGAACGAGCTGCTGCGCGGGCAGGGCGCCTGATTGCATCGGCCTTTCGCGGCCGCTGGTGTCAATGACGGCCGGGTCCCGCCCGGCCGTTCGCCTATGAGGATGCCATGGCCGAGAAACGCTCGATCGCCGAAACCCTGTTCGACGACCTCGGCTTCCGCATGACCTACGCAGGTCGAGCGGGTGCTCTACGAGGTGCAGACCGAGCATCAGCATCTCGTTCTGTTCGAGCACCCGTTCTTCGGCAAGATGCTGATGCTCGACGGCGCCACCCAGGTCACCAGCAAGGACGAGTTCATCTACCACGAGATGATGACCCACGTGCCGATCTTCGCCCACGGCAAGGCCCGCGAGGTGCTGATCGTCGGCGGCGGCGACTGCGGCATCGCCGAGGAGGTGCTCAAGCACAAGTCGGTCGAGCGCCTCACCCAGGTCGAGATCGACGCCTCGGTGGTCGAGTTCTCCAAGGAGCATTTTCCGGAATTCACCAAGCCGGTGCTGACCAACAAGCGCTTCGACCTCGTGATCGACGACGGCATGAACTACGTCGCCAAGACCGAGCGGCGCTTCGACGTCATCATCGTGGATTCGACCGACCCGCAGGGGCCCGGCAAGGTGCTGTTCAGCGAAAAGTTCTACGCCGCCTGCAAACGCTGCATGACGAAGGGCGGCGTCATGGTCACGCAGAACGGGGTGCCGATCTTCCAAGCCGAGCGAGCTCACCGCCGGCATCAGGAAATTTCGCAAGCTGTTCGCCGACGGATATTGCTACGTGGCCGCGATCCCGACCTATGTGGGCGGCCACATGGCCATGGGCTGGGCCACCGACAACGCCAAATTGCGGCAAGCCTCGGTCAAGACCATCGCCGATCGCTACAGGAAGGCCGGCAGCTTCGCGACCAAGTACTGGACGCCCGAGGTGCACGTCGCGGCCTTCGCGCTGCCGCGCTTCATCGCCGACAAGGTGACGAAGGCGAGAGGGCGCTGAGCGGAGGCGGTGGCGGCGGGATGGCTCTCGTCCGTCGTCGCATTGTGGCCTCCGTTGACGCTTCGCTAACCATGCCAGCGACCGCACGGCAGCCGGTGCCCAAGACGGCATCGACGTCGGCAATATGCTTAAGCTTGCCTTTACGCCCGTGCGCCACCGTGGCCGCGCGAGGTCGCGGTGGTCTTCTCGAGACGGAATAAGCTCGTAGCGGCGGTGATTGGCGTCGTGCTGGCAGGCGTGCCGATGGCGGCCTTCAACCTTTGGCTCGACTATTTCGTCGAGCAGAAGGGGCGCGAAGAGGTCGACGTCGTGGCCCGGCGCTCGCTTGCGCTCGCCGACGCGCGCCTTGCCCGGGTCGTCGACAGCCTCGGCGAGCTCGCCCGGCGCGGGGTCGAGAGCTGCCGTCCGGCCCATATCGAGACGCTGCGGCAGGCGAATTTCACCACCACCCCGATCAAGGAACTGTCTCTCGTCGATCCGGACGGGCAGACGCTGTGCACCGACCTCGGCATTGCGCTGGGCGTGCGCAAGGTCGTCTCCTCGCAGCCGCTCACCGCCGACGGCGGCGTGCTGATCGAGGTGATCAGCCTCGGCGATCGCAAGGAGACCATGATCCGCGTTCGCCGCAACGTCGCCGGCAACACGGTCGCGGTGGCCGCGCTGATGCCGATGGAGTTGTTCTTCCCGCAGGTGTCCAACCGCGGCGGCCCCTCGAACTCGCATGCCCGGCTGATGACCCGCGACGGCACGCTGCTGGCCGAAAACGGCGTCGCGCCGCCCGGATCGGCGGACGATCGTTTCACGACGGTCGTCCAGTCCGAGCGTCACAACCTCATGGCCAGCGTCTCGCTGTCGCGGGAGCACGTGCTGGCCGGCCACGCCGATCTGTACCGGGCCGGAAACGTCGTCACCAGCGTCATCGCGCTGGCGATCATCGGCTTCGCGCTCGTCGCCCCCGCACACCGGCGCGGCCATCCGGTCGACGAGCTGGAGCGCGCGCTCGAGGCCGGCGAGTTCGTGCCGTATTTCCAGCCGGTGATCGACATCACGTCCGGCCGATTGCGCGGCGCCGAGGTGCTGCTGCGCTGGCGCAAGGCGGACGGTTCGATCGTGTTGCCGGGGGCCTTCATCCCGCTGCTCGAATCCGAGCGGCCTTATCCTCGAGGTCACGCGTGCGCTGCTACGCCGCGCCCGTGACGACATTGCCGCGTCCTATGGCAGCCGGCCGCATCTCAAGATCGGGTTCAACCTCGCGGCGGCGCACTTCAACGATGAGAGCATCGTCAAGGACGTGCGCGACATATTCGAGGGTTCGCCCGGTCCGGCTCGATCAGGTGGTGCTGGAAGTCACCGAGCGGCAGCCGTTGGAGAACCTGACCGAGACGCGCCGCGTCGTCGCCGCCCTGCAAGGCCTTGGTGTATCCATCGCGATCGACGACGTCGGCACCGGCCACAGCGGCCTGTCGTACATGCTCAAGCTCGGCGCCGACCTCATCAAGATCGACAAGATATTCATCGATGCCATCGGCACCGACCGCAACTCGACCACGATCATCGAGACGCTGATCGATCTTGCCCGCAACATGCGCATGGATATCGTCGCGGAGGGCGTCGAAAGCTTCGAGCAGGTGGTGCTGTTGCGCGATCTCGGCATTCAGGCGGCGCAAGGCTACGTGTTCGCGCCGCCGCTTCCGGCCTCGTCCTTCTTGCAGCTCATCGAGGCGATCGATCCGCTGCCGCAGGCGACCGCCGGGGCGGATGGAGCAGACGCGCCCCCGCCCGCGGTGCCGAGCGGCCGTTTTGCCGCCGCCTGAGATGGGACTGATCAGCCGCCGGCGGTCTCGTTGGCGACGTCGAAGTTGAGCTCGATCAGGACGTTGTTCGGGTCGTCGAGGAAGATCTGCCAGCGGCGGCTGTTCGGCACCTGGTTGATCCGGAACGGGACCCCCTTGGATGCAAGATGCTGCTTCATCGCCTCGAAGCCGCGGCTGCCGAACGCGACGTGGTCGATGACGCCCGAATCCGGCCGTTGCTGCTTGTCGGTCGGCGAGATGTCGTTGAGGTGCAGCACCGGATGACCCTCGCTGTAGAGCCAGGCGCCCGGGAAGTCGAAGGGCGGCCGCGGCCCGTTCACGAAACCCAGCACGTCCTGGTAGAACCGCACGGTCTCGTCCAGCTTGCGGGTGGAAACATTGTAGTGGTCGAGCACACCGACGCTCATGCCCATAGGTTTTCTCCTCGGCTTTCTTCTGCGCCGAGCTTAACTCGAAACGGGCCCGGTGACGAGCCGCTGTCGGTCGTCCGCCGCCCGCGATTGCGGGGGATGGGCGGACCGGTCATCATGCGCAGACAAGGGCAATCGGAGTGACGCCATGGCCATCGATCGCGGGATCAATTGGCGCGGGTTGCGCAGCGCGGTCGCGCTCGGCATCGCCATGATGGCGGGAGGATGGGACGCAGGCACCGCCGCGCACGCCCGGCATCAGATGGCGCCATGGTGCGCCTATCTCGGCAGCTGGGGCGGCAGCTACGACTGCAGCTACTACACGTTCCAGCAGTGCATGGCGACGGCAAGCGGGATCGGCAACATCTGCCTGCGCAATCCGCGTTATGTCGGCGACCCGACCCGGCCGCCCCGCCGTGCCCGTCGATAGCTGGAAGAAGCGGGGTACCCAGCGAACAAATGAAATGAGCGGCCGCGGGGGCCGCCCAGTTGATCACGCCACGCGGGGAGGAACGAAGATGGGGCGGCTGAGTGCGGAGCCGGCCCGCGGGGACTGACAACCAAAACCTGTCGACCCATGCGCCTCACGGGGCTGATTCGTCAACCTTACCTTGATGCCTCCGGATCGAGGGCGAGGAGAAGGCAGGCGCCGGCAATCGCCCTGTCCTCGTGCCCGGTCCCGATCTCGGCCGGGGTATAATTGCGGGCGATTCGGGCTGAGGAGGCTTCGCCATGTCGACGCTGGCGCTCGCACTCTTGGTTGTCCTCGCGGTTGCCACCTGCACGTTCTATGTCGCAGGCGGTCTTTACGGTCAGGGCTCGCCCTGGGCCAGGGACGTCTGCTCCTTGTCGCGCGCGCTCTGCGATCATCCGGCCTGGGGCCTCATGGCAACCGGCGCGGTCGGGGTGGTCTACCTCGTCCTGCGGGGTCTGCGGCTCTGAGACTTCGCCCGGATGCCAAGGGCTGCTGGGCGGCAGTGCCGAGCGCGAGAAGGCTCAGAAGACGGCCAGATACTTCAGCAGCGAGATGATGCCGATGATGATCACGATGACCTGCACGATCTGCTTGGCGCGACCGTCGATCGGCAGCATGTTGACGAGATAGAGCACCAGGATGACGACGAGGAAGGTGATGAGCACGCCTATGAGGGCGGACATGCGTTCGATCCTTTTCGGTCGGAAAAATCTTGGTAATAAGGCCTCGGACGTTGCGGTCGGTCAAGCTCTACCTGGGCGCCACGGCATCGGGGTGGACAAACAGCGACCGCAAGTCAACGCCGAGGAGTGAGCCTGGTTCCCGGCAGTCGGGCGGCGGTCGATCAGCGCCGCCTGCGCGCCGGTGCCGGCGGCATCACGCCCATGCGCGCGGCCACCTCGGGCGGCACCCGGTAATCGCGCAGGACGTAGCGCATGTCGCGCAGCCCGCAGGCTTCGCGCTGCACCACGAAGTGCCAGAGCGCCATGCCGGCCTCAGCCACCAGCAGCGAGCGCGCGTGCTGCTCCTGCGCCGCGCGCGGCGTGCCGCCTGGATGCGCAGTATCGAACTCGGCCAGGGCCGCGAGCGCCGCTTCGAGCGCGCGACCGAGCCGGCCGAGCGCCGAGGCCTTCTCCTGGGCGAATTCGTGCTCGAGCAGATCGGCGGGGGATTGCGCTGACTTGGCGCGGGCTCCTGGCACGGTCATGTCGCTGGCAAGACGGGTCGCAGAGGTGGATTTGTCGTCGCAGGGCCTGGACGGGTGGCGGCTGATCGGCTCTGCTCTAAGCCAAGATCGCGAGCGAGGCTAGTGGTCCCGAGTCGGTCGGGCCGGACCGCTCGCAAGCTCGACGCGCGGCGGCAACGAAAAACGCGGAGGAACATCGATGAGATTCGGGCAATTGATCGCTGCGCTCGGCGCGCTCGTGACGCTCGCCGGCAGCGGCCAGCAGGCGTCGTCGCAAGAGACCCTGAAGGTCGCGATCCCGCAGCGCGGGGCCTGGGACGCCGGCGTTGCCGAGCTCGGCCAGCGCGGCGGCATCTTCAAGAAGCACGGCTTGAACCTCGAAATCCTCTACACCCAGGCCGGGCCGGAATCGATCCAGGCGTTGGTCGGCGGCAGCATGGACATCGCGACCGCGTCCGGGGTCTCGGCCGCGGTCGGCACCTTCGCGCGGGCGCGCCGATCCGCATCATCGGCAGCGAGATGATCGGCTCACCCGATCTGTACTGGTACGTGCCCGCCAATTCGCCGATCAAGAAGGTCGAGGACTTCAACGGCAAGACCGTCGCGTTTTCGTTGATCGGCTCGTCGAGCCATGCCGGGCTGCTGGCGCTGATCGCCCAACACAAGCTCACCGCCAAGCCGACCTCGACCGGCAATATCACGGCGACCATCACGCAGACCATGAGCGGACAGGTCGACGTCGGCTTCGGCGCCGCGCCGTTCGGCCTCGATCTTGCGGAAGACGGCAAGATCCGCATCATCGTGACCGGCAACGACGTCCTCTCGCTGCGCACCCGCACGGTGCGGGTGAACCTGACCAATGTGAGCACGTTGCAGAATCGCCGCGACGCGCTGGTGCGCTTCAATCGCGCCTACCAGGAAACCGTCGCCTGGATGTATTCGGATCCGGCCGCGCTCAAGCACTATGGCGATTATTCCAGCCTGCCCGAGAAGATCGTGTTGCGCGTGCGCGGCCTGATCCCGCAGGAGAGCATGGCCACCGACCGGGTCGAGGGGATCGATCAGATCATGGCGGACGCCGTGGCGGGAAAGTTCATTCCGGCGCCGCTCACCGCCGGAGCAGGTGAAGGAGCTCATCCAAATTCCCGGGAAATAATCGAACAAGCGCGCGGCGCCCGCGAGCGCCGCGCTGCCGTTACGTTGCGTACGGTCAGGCGAGCACGCCGTACTTCTTGAACCAGGCGATCATCTCCTTCCAGGCGTCGTCGGCGGCTTCCTTGCGGTAGCTCTGCCGGTAGTCGGCGTGGAAGCCGTGCGGCGCACCCGGATAGACCTTGATCTCGAAGGTCTTGCCGGCGTCCTGCAGCGCGGCCTTCATGGCGTCCACCTGAGTGAGCGGGATGCCGGTGTCGGCCTCGCCGTAGAGGCCGAGCACCGGCGCCTTGAGCTCGGGCGCGATCTGGGTCGGGCTTTTCGGCCAGATCGCGCTCTGCGCCGGCGGATCGACCAGCGAGCCGTAGAACGCCACGCCGGCTTTCAGGTTCGGATTGCTGGCCGCGTAGATCCAGACCGTGCGTCCGCCGCGGCAGAAGCCCATGATGCCGAGCCGATCGGCGTTGCCGCCTTGCGACTTGGCCCAGGCCGCGGTGGCGTCGAGATCGGATATGAGCTCCGCGTCCGGCTTGGCGTTGACGATCGGCATGAGCTTGGGGATTTCGGCGATCTTGGTGAGGTCCTCGCCCTTGCGGAAATAGTAATCGGGAGCGACCGCGAACGCGCCCGCCTTGGCGAGGCGACGGGTGACGTCCTTGATGTATTCGTGCAGGCCGAAAATCTCCATCGCCACCAGGACCACCGGGGCGTTGGCGGCGTTCGCCGGCCTGGCGTAATAGACCGGCATCTCGCCGTCCGCGACCTTGACCTTGGCGTCGCCCACGGTGATCCCGGTCGTATCGGTTTGGATCGCCTGCGCGCTGACCGGGCCGGCGGCGAGCGTGTAACCCGCGGCGGCGGCAGCCGAGGCGGTCAGGAAGAAGCCGCGCCGCGACAGCGGATCGACCTGATGCGCCAGGCCCTCGATGTCGGACGTCAGCTTTGTTCGAACGTTCATCGCACTGCTCCTTTACGTGGTATTTACGGGTGACGGTCTGCGGTTGCTCGCGTGCCGCCAGTCGCGAGACCGGAGTCGTCGCCGGCGGTGCCGCTTGTCCATCAACGCCGCGGGCGGCGGATTTATTCCGCGCGGGGAAGCTCTTTCGCGATCGCATCGATGACGCGCGCGTCCATCGGCTCGATGTCGGTCGGAAACACCGCGGCGATGCGGCCGTCGCGTCCGATCAGGTATTTATGGAAATTCCAGCGCGGCGTTTCGAGCGGGCGTTCGCTCGCGGCCCATTTGTAGAACGGATGCGGGCTCGACCCCTTGACCTGCGCTTTGGCGGCGAGCGGAAAGCCGACGCCATAGTCGCCGTGCGCGGTCTTCTTGATCTCGGCCGGCGTGCCCGGCTCCTGGCCGCCGAAGTCGTTCGAGGGCACGGCGACGATCATCAGGCCGCGCGCGTGGTAGCGCGTCCACAATTGCTGCAGGCCGGAATATTGCGGGGTGTAGCCGCAAAGGGAGGCCGTGTTGACGACGAGAATCGGCTTGCCGGCGTGATCGGCGAGCCTGATGTCGCCGCCCTCGAGCCCGGCGAACGTGAAGGCATAGGCGGTGATGCGGCTCATGGCTTGGGCAAACGCAGCGCCGGGCATCGCAAGCAGCCCGGCGGCGAGAACGAGAAGCTGTCGGCGATCGGTGAGCATGGTTCACCTCATCGACAATGGATTTAGCAAACAATCGCGCCGGAGACGAATGAAAATCCCGTGGTTGGATCCGCGCCAATCGGGGGTGGCGTCGACGACATCGGCGGACGTCCCGTTGCGGTCACTGGCCGTGCCGTTCCAGGACCTCCCGACAGGCGCGGCTGATCCGAGCCCGATTGCCCTGCAGGCATTGCAGCACGCGAAATGTGTCGGGCAGGGCGTGCTCGCAGAACCTCTGGACATCGGGCTGACAGGCGGCTCGTTCCTCGGGGGTGCCTTGTGGCATCGGCAGCGGCGGAAACGGCAGCGGCAATGGCAATTGCGACAACGCCGGTGTCGTGCCGGCGACAAGGACGGCAATCAGCAGGCAGGCTTTGCGAAGCATCCCATTTTTCCTGATTCTAGTCGTGACAGAGGAGGGCGATGCCCGGCCGTGTCCGCCGCGCAGCACCCGCGAATAGCTGAAATACCCGGCTTGACCCGACGCCGATCACCCAACGGCGACGACGGGCGGCTGCCCCCAAAAGAGGCGCCATAAGAGCGCCAATGACGCCGACGATCAAGCCGGCTTCCCCGGTGTCTTAATACCATCCAAGACGGCGGGATTGCAGTGGCTATTCGGCGGCAATCGGACGGCTGCGCCCTCGCGAGGCGTTTCGCGGGCGGATGAGCGCTTCCGCCGGGATGCCCCAGTCGCGATACAGCTTCCACGCCATTTGCATGGTCAGCTGGCGCTTGCGCGCGAGCATATCGGACGCACGTTGGCGCGAGCCGAGCAGGCGGCCGAGATCGGCCTGGGTATAGCCGCCGATCTCCATGCGATAGCGGATCGCTTCAATCGGATCAGGTGGGTCGATCGGCCAATTCTTGCGCTCGTAGTCTTCGATGACAAGGGCGAGCAAGTCGAAGCGGTCGGCCCCCGACGTACCCGCCTTCGGCTCGTGGTCGAAGTAGCGCTCGATCTCGGTGAGCGCCGCGTCATAATCGGCTCGGTTGCGGAGCGGACGGATCACTTTCTTCGCCATGACACGGTTTCCGGATCGATGCGGTCGTATTCGGTGTGGGTGCCGACGAACTTTACCAGCACTCGGCCAAACGCATAAGGACACATGGGACGATCAGCCGGTACTTGTTGCCGCCGAGATCGAAGATGACATGGTCACGGATAATTGCATTGCGTTCAGCACTGCGTGCGTTACCAGCGAGGGAGGGTCCTCGATGCGCTCGGCTTCGGACGAGCGCCGTGGCGTGCGCGTGGCGCAGCCGCGACGCTTGTCGCCCGCGCGCGGCTCAGTCTCAAATTGAAGTCTGGTTGCCGGATCGCATCCAACGATTGAAGGCGCCGCCCGTTTTCGGGCATCGCCAAGCGGATCGTCTGTTTTTCTATCGCTCGCCTTCCGTGGCGGGAAACTTTCCATCATCGGTCTCGTTATCGCGATAGCCGTGATGGAAATCCTGCGTGCATTACCCGATCACAGCTGCGTCGATCGGTCGCGGGCCGAGATGACTTGGCGACATTGTGGAGGAATCGACACAATAGCCGATGAGTAATCGGCGTCAGTCGACAAGAGATCGCCAGCATGACTTGAGATCGCCACCAAGGCTTGGTCGGTTTCGCACACGAGGACAACCATCCTGGCTGCTCATAGCAACAGAGGAGTTGGTTCGATGTGTGACTACAGCCTCCATCATGTCGCAACGCGATCTGCGAAAGTCGAAGACAAGCTGGTATCGACCAAGTTCGGCAACTCGATCACCCGCGGCTTCGCGGAAGTTGGAGAGCCGAACGTGGCGGTGTGCCTGCTGCCCGGCACCGAGATCGCATTCGAGCGCAATGTCGAATGCGAGCCCGCGCTCGGCATTCTTCCGACCCGGAAGATCGGGCAGAGCGTCGCGCGGTTCCGGCAGATCAATCTCGATCAGCCGAGCGTTCACCACGATGCGCTGGAATTCCCCGACGGGCAGGTCGTGCTGCTGACGCGCTTGTGTGAAGGTCAGCGCGCGACCGTCCTGCAACTGCCCGTCACTCAGCGTCCCGCCGGCACGGCGACGCCTGCTTCGGCGCCGAGCGCGAGCGAGGACACTCTCATCGGCTGAGTGCGTGCAAGTCTTGCAGGGGTGAGCCAAAAAAGCCGAAGAGCCATCGCATGCCGATGGCTCTTCCAACGTTCGCGCCCCAGCAGCGCTGGCGGGCGTTACGACTCGGGGAACGAGACCAGCGTCTCGAACTTGTATCCGCACGCCTCGCATGACCACAGGTGCCGAACGCGATGGCGGTTCAGATACTCCGACCATTCGGGAAGGAAGATGGTCTCCCCGCATTGGGCGCACAGATTGACGGGTCGGGTATGGATGTATTTCCGGGGGCTCGTCGTTCGGAGTTCCATGGCGCCTCCTTCGCGATCGTTTTCTCCCCCCTCTCCCCGGGCCGGGATCGTAGCCAAATTTCGCTCCCGATAAAGCAGCCTTACTGACCTAAACGATGCAATGCAGCACTGCGGCCGGGCGCACGGCCCAGCGGTCCCGTGGAGGCCACGAGCGGCCGTGAATTCACCGAGCTTTCACCAAGAAAACAGGAGGTAAGAAAGGCTTTAGCGGCTTGTGTCTTTAGTGCGACCGCGGCCACGACGTTGGGGACGACGGGGCACGCAGGAGGTTGTCATGTCCCCGGCGTATCGTGTTCATCCCGAGTTTGGTTATTTTTGTCCTACCCCAGGCTTCCGCCACAAGCTGCGAGTTGCGCTGCTCTTCCTGGTCCTTGGGGGAATCGCCGGCATCGGCGGCACCCTCGCGCTGAAAGCCACCCATCGTCCTGCCACCGACAATGCGTTGATGTTGGCGCGCGTCGACAATCCCTCGTCCGGCGCTGACGTGATCCCGGCAGCCGACCACGCCGAGTCCGCGACGACCGGACAGCAGCCGCGTCCGTCCGAGGTCGGCAAGGCCGCGTGCGAAGACGATACTTGGGCGTATCTCGACGGCAAATGCGTTGCGGGTCGACCGCGCAAGGCGCGGACCGCGCGCACGACGACCAAGGGGCCATCGATGTCCGCGATTCCTCTCGGCAGCAGGGAGTCGCCGCGCGACCGCGCCGTCGAACCGGCTCCAGCGCCGGTGAGCGGAGCCGAGCGCCAGCAGCAGGGATCGGCACCAGTGGGGCCGTCCGCGAGCGCGGCTGAGGCGGCGCCGGCCGATCCGGCGATTGCGAAACCGGCCGAGCAGGCTGCCGCCGCGCCGAAGAAGGCGCGGAAAACGGCCCGTCGCCAGAGCAAGGGCCGTGATCAGCGGGTCGCGAGCTCTTCGGGGCGCGACAGTCGCGCGCGCTATGCCCAACCGGGTGCGCGCGCTTACGCCGACGAACGCAGCTCCCAGCGCGGACCTTTCGGCGGCGGCGGGCTGTTCGGCGGTGGCGGGTTGTTCGGCTCCGTGTTCCGATGAGCTCGCACGCGCCTGCTTGACGAGCCCGCTACCAGCGACAATTTCCCCTGGCGATTTCGTCGTTGAGTACGCGCCAAGCCATGTCGTAGGTCGGGATGCCCCAGGCCAGCACGGACCAGCCGTCGCCCCAGGGCGGGTTGTTCGGGTTGTTGCTCCAGATCTTGCAGTCGCCCCAAGCCCACCTGACGAGGGTGTAGTCGGCTCGCGCCGGGCTCGATACGACGAAAGCAATGGCAAGCGCGCACAAGGCAAGGTGCCAACGGGACATCGAACGCCTCCTTCTTGCCCCGTCCGGTCATCCTTGATCATCTTAAGCGGCGGTTGCCTCGGTTCAACAGTCGAGCCCGCGCAGCGTTAATGAACTGCCAGCATGGGGCGCCGCTGGCCGGCGCTGGCGCGGATCACTTCCGGTCGGTCGTGACCAGCGAGATCTGCGCGCTGCGCCGACGGTCTTGCCATCGGGCGCGCTTTCATGCGCTATGTTGCTGGTGAGCTCACAAGGGAGACCAAGATGCCTGAAATCTATGTCCATGCCGTCAAGGGCCGCACGCTCGACCAGAAGCGCGCGCTGGTGAAGGACATCACCGACGCGGTGGTGAAGAACTTCTCCGTGCCGGTCGAAGCCGTGACGGTGGAAATCGTGGAAGCGGAGCCGACCGCCAAGGCCAAGGGCGGCGTTCTGTTCAGCGAAATGCGCCGGTAGGCGCAGGACAGACCGCGCAGGACGGACGGTCGGAGACCAGACGACGGAGACGAAGGTCGACTGCTTCGTTGAAACGATCTGTCTTGCATACGTCCTTCGTTGTCCGTGTCTCTGTCGTCCGTCTCGGTGGTCCGATGGCGCCGCAGCTCGAGGTCACTGCCTTCACCCATCAAGGGCGCGTGCGCGACAGCAACGAGGACAGCATCACCGTCGCCGGTTGGGTGTCCGACGTCGCGATGTCGGGACTGCGGCGATCGCGGCATGAGCTCACCGAGCCCGTGCTTTGCGCGGTCGCCGACGGCATGGGTGGCCACGCGGCCGGCGAGATCGCAAGCCGCTATGCAATCAAACGCCTTGCCGCGGAGCCGTTCGCGGGCAGCGAAGCGAGCGCGGTCGCCGGCGTTCTCGCCGCCATCAATGCCGAGCTCTACCAGACCATGGCGGCGGATCGGTCGCTCCGCGGCATGGGGACGACCGTCGCCGGTCTCCTGCTCTCGGCCGCTCGCGTGCTCTGGTTCAATGTCGGCGACAGCCGCGTTTATCGCTATCGCGACGGCTCGCTGCAACAGCTCAGCACCGATCACGTGCCGCCGGGAGCGCGCAGCAGCATCATCACCCAATCGCTCGGCGGTGCGCTCGCCTTCACGGCGATCGAGCCTGATATCGGCGCGGACGATTTGGCTGTGCCGTCGCGCTGGCTCGTTTGCAGCGACGGTCTCACCGATATGCTGAGCGACGCGGACATCACGCGCTGCCTGGAGGACGATGACGAGGAGGCCGCACGAAAACTGTTCGAGGCGGCGATGGTGGCGGGCGGCGTGGACAATATTTCGCTCATCCTCGCGAGCGTCGGCCCATAGGCTCACGAAAGACCTGCGGCTGAACCGCGGCGCGTCGTCGCCGCTCAAACGCCGGGATCGCGAACCGTCCGGCTCACGATCAAGCGATGCCAGATGAACAGCACCAGCAACGAACCGATCACGGCGCCGATCAAGCCCGTGCTCTCGCCGGGGCGGTACCATCCTATGGCTTGGCCGAGAAAGGTCGCGACGACGGCGCCAATGATGCCGAGCACGATGGTCAGGATGAAACCCGTCGGCTTGTTCGGACCGGGCGCAAGAAAGCGCGCGATCAGGCCGGCGACGAAACCGACGACGATGATCCAGAGGATGCTCATCTGGCGCCTCCGTCGGCAGGATTTTATGCTGACAACAACGGCGGCAAGCAGCGGTTCCGGGATCGGGCGTTGACCATTGAGCATGTCTGACGGCGCGGTGTCGACTCGCTAGACTGTGCTGAACGGCTATTTGGGAGGGAAGCATGAGCGATCTTGGCGGCAGGACCGCGCTGGTCACCGGCGGCGCATCGGGGATCGGGCTCGCGACGGTCGAGCTGTTTGCGCGGCGCGGCGCCAAGGTCGCGCTCAATCATCTGCCGGACGATGCGCGCGGGCCGGCGGTGGTCGAGCGCCTGTGCGCGCAAGGCCTTGCGGTGATCGGCGCACCCGGCGACGTAGCGCGGGCGGGCGCCGCCGAAAGCATGGTGCGCGACGCGATCGAAAAGCTCGGCCGGCTCGATTTCCTCGCCAACAATGCCGGCACCTCGGCGACCGTCGAGCCGATCCCGCCGCAAGACTTCGACGGTCTCACGGAAGATTTCTGGGCCACCATCCTGACCACGAACCTGATCGGTCCGTTTCGTTGCACGCGCGCGGCCGCGCCGGCATTGCAGGCCGCCGGCGGGGCGGTGTGCAACACCGCTTCGGTCGCCGGCATCAACATGCCGGGCTCGAGCATGGCCTACGGGGCGAGCAAGGCCGGCCTCATCAGCCTCACCAAGAACCTGGCGCGGGCGCTCGCGCCGCAGGCGCGGGTGAACGCCGTCGCGCCCGGCTTCGTCGACACCGAGTGGACGCAACGGTGGCCCGTGGCGCGCAAGCAGGCATCGATCGAGCGCACGCTGCTCAAGCGCGCCTGCACGCCGCAGGACATCGCCGCCGCGATCGTGTTCCTGTGCGCCGACACCAGCATGGTGACCGCGCAGACGCTGGTCGTGGACGGCGGCTATTCGTTATAGGACGATCCCGCCGCGCTTCATCGGCTCGCCCGCGTCGGCTGATAGCTGCTGGCGGGCTCGAGCTTCGCCTTTTCCCACGTCCCGGCGGCGCCTGGGCTCGCCAGGAATTTCACGAACGCGGCGGCGGCCTCGTCCTTGCTGCCCTTGGCGAGCACGGCCGCTTCGTAGAAGGTGTAGCCCTGCAGCGGCGCGGGCAACGGACCGGCGAGCGCTACGCCGCCCGGAAGCTCGCTCATGTTGAAGAACCCGATCTCGATCTCGCCGTCCGCGACCAGCTTGCCGCCGACGGTGAGCGCCACGTGACGGGTCTTGCCTTTGACCTCGTCGAGGATGCCGAGCTTGGCGAAGGCCGCGGCGGCAATGGCGCCCGACGTATTGGCGAGCGCCGGATCGCTGTGGGTGAGCGAGCGCGCGGCCAGCACGGCCGCCTTGAGTTTCTCGGGCGTCGAGACGTCGGGGACGGGTGCTCCCGCCTTGACTGACGACGCCGACGCCGACGCGGGCGAGCGCCACGCGGGTGCCGGACACCAGCGTGCCGGCCTGGTCGTGCGTCTCCATGGCCGGGACCGAGATGATGATGGCGTCGAAGGTTTTCGCCGCCAGCTCCTTGTCGATGTTGAACGGCGGGGTGATGGTGAAGGTCACCTGATGTCCGCTCTGCTTCGCGAAATCGGCGGCGAGCGCCTTGGCGGCGTGCTGGGTCGAGCCGACGCTGAGCACGCGGACTTCGGCCGCGGCCGCGACGCCGGTCGCGGCGGAAAGCGTCAGCGCAACCAAGCCTGTTCGATAGCGGGCAAGCCCCATCGTGTCCTCCTGCATTGGTTGTGATGATCGGGTGCGGAGCCTACACCCCGGCGGAGCCCGGCTCCAGCCTGCCTGCGCTCGCCTACAGGCTCCGTCCGTCGAACGGCGTCGGAGTGAGCGCGGCGATATCGACGTCGTCGAGGCAGCGGACGTTGATCGCGACCATCTCGCCGCCGTCCGGCATCGTTCCGCGCGAGAACGACCCGACCCCGCACTGCGCGCAGAACAGGTGATGGATCGATCTCTTGCCGAACTGGTAGTCCCGCAGATCGTCGGCCCCCGCGCGCAGCGCGAAGCTCGACGCCGGCACGAAGCTCCACAGCGCGCCGCGCTTCTGGCAGATCGAGCAATTGCAGGCGACACGTTGGAGATGTCGGCCGTCACCGCGAAGCGGACCTCTCCGCAATGGCAGCCGCCGGTATAGGTCTTGGGCTCGGCCATGGTGCGCCTCTCGCGGTGGACCTATTTCTTCTGGAACTCGATGCGCTTGTCGGGCCGTTCCAGGTCGACGTGGAGCGCCTCGCACAGCCGGTTCGAGTAGTTCCACATGCCGCAGAACACGGTGAGCTCGACGATCTGCTTCTCGGAGAAGTGGCTCCGCATCGCCGCAAACGCTTCTTCGTCGTCGCGCGCGGTCATGCACGTGACGCCTTCGGCCCAGCGTATCGCCGCCTTCTGGCGGTCGTCGAGGTCGGGAGAGCGCATATAGTCGTCGCCTTGCGCCGCCTCGATCTGCGCTTGCGTGAGACCGATCTTCTTTCCGAGCGGCACGTTATGCGACATGCAATAGGCGCTCTTGTTGAGCGCCGAGGTCTTGATGATGACGAGCTGCTGGATCTTCACGTAGTCCGGATCGGACTTCACGTTGGCGAGGCGGATGCTCTCGTTCGGCAGCATCCAGCCCGCCAGCGCGGCCGGTTGGTGGGCCAGCACCTGCGAGAAATTGCTGATCCGGCCCCATTGCCGCACGACGCCGTCGTAGACCGCGCGGGTGTCGGCGTCGGCGTCCTCCGGCTTGATCATCTTCACGCGCGCCACGGCCGGGCCTCCTTGCTGCGACGGGGAATTTAGCGGAAAGGGCGGCCGCAATCGAGGGTGCCATCTTCAATTCCGGTCCGCGGCTTCTACATATGCATGTCAACATTGGGCATGGAGGCCGACCGATGAATTGTTGGATGCTGCGGTTATGCGTCGTTGCGCTGATCATCGCGCTGGCGGCGCCGCTCCTGCTCGCGTCCGCGCGCGCGGCCGAGCAGCCGGATCTCATCTTCAAGCGCTCGACCGTCTTCAAGCTGCTCACCCCGAACGACAAGCTCGCCACCTACGGCCTCGACGACCCGGAGGTGGAGGGCGTGGCCTGCCACTTCACGGTGCCGGAGCGGGGCGGCTTGTCCGGTTGGATCGGCGTCGCCGAGGAGGTGTCGGACATCTCGCTCGCCTGCCGGCAGATCGGCCCGATCCGCTTCAAGGCCAAGTTCGCGCAGGGCGAGGACGTGTTCCGCCAGCGCCGCTCGCTGTTCTTCAAGAAGATGCAGATCGTGCGCGGCTGCGACGTCAAGCGCAACGTGCTCGTCTACATGGTCTATTCCGACCGCATCATCGAAGGCTCGCCGAAGAATTCGACCTCGTCGGTGCCGATCATGCCCTGGGGCGCGAGCGATCAGGTGCAGCGCTGCGGCGACTTCGTCGAGAAGTAGCTCGCCCCCCAAAGCAGTTTCGCCCGGGCGAGCCCGGGCGAAACACGTCGGTCGGAATAGCGTTTTCCGGCGAAGTGGAGACTTGTGATCCGGGGACGGTTCGCTGAAAACGCGTCAAACGAAAAGCGCTCCGGTGCCGGTCAGGCGCACCACCTCAACTTCTGGTACCCTCCGAGCCGGGCCCAGGCGCCTTCCCAGGTCCTGATGGGCCTTCTGTTGAGCACCCTCCAGCCGGTGCCCGCGGGGCCGGGCCCGGCGATGTACCAGATCTTGCAGTCGCCGTAGGACCAGCGGACGATGTCGTAATCGGCGCGCGCCGAGCTCGATGCCGCGATTGCAATCACCGCCGCGCCCAGGGCGAGGGTCAAGCGTTTCATGAATGTCTCCGTGCTGTCGGTTCAGTAAGGGGGTGGGGAACCCCGGCAGAGCCGATTATAGGTTTCGGAGTGCGCATGCCAAGCCGGGTCGTGCGTTACGGTATAGAGTTTGTTCATATCCTGGCCTGTGCCGGCTCACTCGACCCCGCTGGCGAGGAAATGCCGCCGTGCCTCGGGCGTCGCCAGGAAGGCGAGCAGCGCGCGCGCGGGCTCGACGGCCTGCGTCCGCCTGAGGATCGCCGCCTGATAGGGCAGCACGACCTGGACCTCGTCCGGGATGGCGCCCGCCCAGGCGACGCCCTTGCCCCGCCAGGCCAGGATTTCCGTCGACGGCCCGAAGCCGAGCGTGCCCGCGCCCGCTTTCTCCGCGAGATGACGGTTGAGCAGCGTCGCGGTGTCGAAGCGCTGGAGCTTGCCCGTGATCGCTTCGGTGAGGCCGAGACCGGCGATCACCGCGAGCAGGTGGTCGCCGGTCGGCGCCAGCGTGAGCAGGACGGCATCGGCCTCCTTGGCAAGGCGTTGCGGCTCGAGGGTTCGCCCGATTGTACCCCCAACCGTAACGCGCGACATCCAGGGCTGCTCCGCTTCAGCCCGGCTGCATGCACTTCGCTTTGATCACGGGTGCTGCTTCCGGCCCGCGCAGGAATTGGATGAAGAGGCTCGCCGGCGCATTGTCGGTTCGAAGCCCCGCGCCTTCCTTGGGGTCGACGCCGACGCCGGCGGTGAAGCTGACGGCTCGCTGGAACTCGGCCGGGTAGGGCACGAAATCGACGCCGGGCACGCAGCGGATTTCATGCTCGGCTTGCACCGCCAGATCGGCTTCGCCCTTGACGACGCGCTCGGCGTGGTAACCGCTGCCCCGGTGCAGCACGAGCTTGGATTTCATCTCGTCGGCGATCCCCAGCCGCTCCAGCACGCTCATGAAATGAACGCCGCTGATGCCTCCGGTCGCCGGATCGGTGATCAGGATGGACTTTGCGGCCAGCAGCGAGCGCTTGAAGGCCTCGGCCGAGCTGACGTCGGGCTTGCGCTCGCCGGCACGCACCGCCATCCCGAAGCTGGTGCGAACGACCGGAACCATGGTGTTGGCAACGATCTTGCCGAGCTTGGCGAGCTCCTCCGCCGTTGCGGTCGGCAGGATGATCACGTCATAGATCGCCCCGCTCAGAATGCGATGCCTGATCTCGCCGGTCTCGACGATGGTGATCGCAAGCTTGTGCCCGGTCGCGCTTTCGAACTTGGGTGTGAGATCAGCCAGGATCGCCCGCGGGCCGTTGGCGCTCACCACCTTGATCTCGGCAGGCTGAGCGTTGGCGGCCGAGAGCGAGACGCCGATCGCCGCCGCGACCGCGGTTTCAAATAGCGCCTTGACCATGATCGTCTCTGTCCCGGTGCCAGACTCAACGGAGTTGCGTTGCTTGCGATCTTAGCACGGAGGTCGAAGCTCAGGTGCCCGGAGGCAGCGTGGCGAAGCCCGGTCGAGGGCGCCCGCGACACTGTATCCCCCTCACGCATCGCCGCCCGGGGTGCTATGCTGGGAGCGCGGGACGGCCAAGGGGGATGCCATGGCCAAGATCATCGACAATGCGCCGCAGCGGATGGTGCTGCAATCGGGCTCGACCACGCTCACGCTCGACAAGGACGCCAACACCGCGGTCATGCAACGCAAGCTGCTGTTCTGGTCGCTCAAGCCGCTCGAGGTCCCGCTCACCGATGTGGCCGAGATCACGCTCGACGTGGGCGTCGACCGCGCCTCCGGGGTCGAGATCTGCAACACCATGGTGGTGATGCGCACCGGCGCGGCCTGGGCGCTGCCGGCCGACGACAAGAAGGACGCCGAGACGACGGCGGCCGCGATGCGCGGCTTTCTGGGGCTGGGCTGAGCTGCTAGAACGCCGAAAACTGCTTGCGGTAGACCTGCTTGCAATGGTCGAGCCTGGCCATCAGCCGCGCCGCCTCCTCGTCGAGTCCTGCTCGTCGCGCCGCCGCGATCGCCTGCGCGAAATAATCCTTGAGATCGCTGTAGCAGGCGGCGGGCGAACGCGAGTCGTACATGTCGTCATAGGCCCTTTCGGCCAGGGCCTCGTACTCCGCGACGTGTTTGCGTTCGGCCTCGTCAGGTGTCGTCGCCACGGCGAGGCGTCAGACCTGCAGGTTTTCTTCCGACAGGGGTTTGCGCTCCTGCATGTTGAAGCGCCCGTCGTAGATCGGGCCCTTGCCGGTCGACGGCCCGGTATATTGCACGAAGAACATCAGGCCGCCGGTTTCGGTGGACAGGTCCTCTTCAAAGTGCGGGTCGGCGTGGAACACCACGGTGCCCGGGCCCACGGTGCGTTCGCCGATCTTGAATGTGCCCTCGAGGATGTACCAGACCTGCGCAAAGTCGTGGCGATGGCGCGGATGAAACGAGCCGGGCAGGTAGCGCACGAAGCCGGTATTGGGCTCGCTCGGGCGTTCCTGCCGCGGGTGGAACACCATCTTGCTGTGCTGGCCTGGAAACCGCAGCGTCTCCCACGGCATGTCGTCGATGTGGCGGTACTCGGGACCGTGGTCCTGCGTCTGCTGGCTCATTGTTTTCCTCCACCTTGCCGGCTTAGGCGGGCAGCTTGCGGAAGGCGCGCATCCGCGCGCAAGGGGCGATGCGCGCTAGCTTGAGCTTGCATCGACGTCATGTCCGCTGGCCTGGACCGCCACATTCGCGGTGCGATCGAGCCTTACCCGACGGTCGGACTCGTCAAGCCGCGCGATCGTCGCTGTCTCGTCATATCTCCTTCGCCGGCGAGCAATCCTGCGACCGAGATATCCTCGTCAATGTCTTCCCAATGCAGACCTACGCGGCTCAATTCGACGCGGTCGCGCTGCGCCAGCGTCGCATGGAGAAGCCGCGGAAACCATGCCAGCGGCACGCCGAGCGTGCGCCCATCGGTCAATTCGACCCACATGGTGTGCTCGTCAAAACGGACCGCCGTCGCCGAAATGCTCATGCCACGCTCTCAAGATGAAGGTCGGGTATGTCCTAATTCCGGTCCCAACGTCCTGATTTCCTTTCGCGTTGCACTAGTTCAATCGATCGTTGCCGTAAAACTGGGAGAAGTGAGATGCGACTTACGGTCCCAAGCGTGATCTTCGCGACCAGCAAAATGGTAGAGATGCCGTGATTGACGAAGACACAGGAAGATCGTCGGACAACTGCTGCTCGGGCGGGGCGTCAACTTAGGAGACACGTTTCCTTTTTAACGGAACATACCGAGGGAGTTTCGACTCTCATGCGGAATGTGTTGATTTCGCCGAGGTGTCGAGGCGGTGTTGAACTACATGATTTGTACGGGCGATAAGCGGTTATCCGAACAAGGGCCAGAGCCGGCATAGGGCGACCGCGTCCGTTGGGGCGTCGTCACCGAGAGCTTTAAGCGTTCGCGCGGGAGCCCCGCTGCAGTCGCGTCTTTAAGATGATCGGGGAGCGACCGCAATTCCTCTAGTCGTCGCCGGTTCTTGCGCCACAATTCTGACATTTCCTGGAAAGTCCCGTCACGCACAAGTGCGAATTCATTGCAACACGGACAAGGATACTCGTCGTATCGCTTGCCGGTGCGAGGGGATAGGGCTTCGATGTCGCTTACGCTAGTAATGTGGTGCCCTTTGCGCTTCTGCCGAAGCAAGAAGTCGGTCACTCCAGGCGGAAGTTCGCGGCGGATTCTCGACTTCCGCCGAAAAATGCGTTCATATTCTTCGAGTCGCCTGGTCGCCGCCTCCCTGCTTAGCCCGAATTTCTGCCGGATGTCGTCGGCGTTCATCCCGAGTTTGTATTCAGCCTTCTCGAACGGAGCAAGAATGCACGCTGCTCGGCGACTTGCCGCAACTTCATCTTTTCCGGCTCGCCGAGAGTGTCGATTTTTGCTCAACCCATCGGCCCGGAAGCGTACCTCCTTGTGACCGAGGATGGCATGACAGCCTTCATGGATCAGCGTCCATGTCGCATGTGAGTCGCGCTTTTCGCCGGCATCCCAAATGCTCTGTCGATAGAATAGAATCTCTCAGGTCAGGATCATACTTTCCTTCGACAGCTGGAAGCTGTTGGTCTGGTACGCACACGTAGTCTTTGACGTAACCCGCGTGCTTTAGCCACCGCACAAACTCGAGGGCATCGAGGCGAATAGCGTCAGCCATTCCCGCGGCCTGACGCCACTTGCGACCGACTTCCTCCCATTCCTCATCGTATAGTCGGCCATGTTGTACTACCTCACGAACACCCCGTTGTGCCGCCGCACGTGTCGCACTTCAGGCACGTGCCGTTGCGCACCAGCGTGAAGTTGCCGCATTCGCCGCAGGCTTCGCCTTCGTAGCCCTTGGCCTTGGCTTCGGCGCGCTTCTCGGCGGCGCTCGCGCGGGCTTCGGCGCGCGCGAACGGCAGCTGCTCGAGCTGCTCGGTGGGCGAGAGCTTGTGCTCGAGCTCGGCCTTGAGCGCGGTGGTGCCGGAGACTTCGGCACGCGGCTCGCGGTTGCCCGCGAACGCCTTCACGTTCGAGGGAGCGGCAGCGCGGGCATCCCCGGATTGCCCGCGCGCCTCGGTCGCCGCACCCCCCGCCAGAACCGACAGCTTGTCCGTGCGCGAGCGCGTCAGCCCCTTGGAGACGTAGCGCGCCGCGCCCGGAGCCGGCTTGCCTTCCTCCACGCCCTTGCCGAGCGCATCGAAGCCGGCGTCGTGCGGCTCCACATGCGCCAGGTCGAAGCGCTCGAGATAGCTCACCGCGAGCTCGCGGAAGACGTAGTCGAGGATCGAGGTCGCGTACTTGATCGAGTCGTTGCCCTGCACCGGCCCTGAGGCTCAAACCGCGTGAAGGTGAAGGCATCGACGTACTCATCGAGCGGCACGCCGTATTGCAGGCCGAGCGAGACCGCGATCGCGAAGTTGTTGAGCAAGGAGCGCAGCGCCGCGCCCTCCTTGTGCATGTCGATGAAGATCTCGCCCAGCCGGCCGTCGTCGTATTCGCCGGTGCGCAGATATAGTTTGTGGCCGCCGACCACGGCCTTCTGCGTATAGCCCTTGCGCCGGTCGGGCATGCGCTCGCGCTCGCGCATCACCACGATGCGCTCGACCACCTTCTCGACGACCCGCTCGGCGAGCGCCGAGGCGCGCGCCGCCGCCGGCTTCTCGATGAACGCCTCGATGACGTCGTCCTCGTCCTCGTCGTCGGCGATCAATTGCGATTGCAGCGGCTGCGAGAGCTTCGAGCCGTCGCGGTAGAGCGCGTTGGCCTTGAGCGCGAGCTTCCAGGACAGCAGATACGCCGCCTTGCAGTCCTCGACCGTGGCGTCGTTCGGCATGTTGATGGTCTTGGAGATCGCCCCCGAGATGAACGGCTGCGCCGCCGCCATCATGCGGATGTGGCTGTCGACCGAGAGATAGCGCTTGCCGTTCCGTGCCGCACGGATTGGCGCAGTCGAACACCGGATAGTGCTCGGCCTTGAGGTGCGGGGCGCCCTCGACCGTCATCGCGCCGCAGACATGGACGTTGGCGGCCTCGATCTCGCGCTTGCTGAAGCCGATCGCGGACAGCAGATCGAAGCGCGGATCGACGAGCTTCTCCGGCGCGATGCCGAGCTTGGCGATGACGTCGTCGCCCAGGGTCCACTTGTTGAACACGAACTTGATGTCGAAGGCGGTGGGCAGCGCCTTCTCGACCTTCTCGATCGCTTCCGGCGAAAAGCCCTTCTGCTTGAGCGTGGTGTGGTTGATGCCCGGCGCCTGCGCGAGGTTGCCGTGGCCGACCGCGTAGGCCTCGATCTCGGCGATCTGCGCCTCCGAGTAGCCGAGCACGCGCAGCGCCTCCGGCACCGCCCGGTTGATGATCTTGAAGTAGCCGCCGCCGGCGAGCTTCTTGAACTTGACCAGCGCGAAGTCGGGCTCGATGCCGGTGGTGTCGCAATCCATCACCAGGCCGATGGTGCCGGTCGGCGCGATCACCGAGACCTGCGCGTTGCGATAGCCGTGCTCCTCGCCGAGCTTGAGCGCGCGATCCCAGGCGGCTTTCGCGTGCTCGACCATGCGCTGGTCGGGGCAGAGCTTGTGGTCGAGCGGCACCGGCGGCGTCGCCACCTTCTCGTAGCCGGTGCGCTCGCCGTGCGCCGCGCGGCGGTGATTGCGGATGACGCGCAGCATATGCTCGCGGTTCTTCTTGTAGCCCGGGAAGGCGCCAAGCTGCCCCGCCATCTCGGCCGAGGTGGCATAGCTCACGCCGGTCATGACGGCGGTGAGCGCGCCCGCGATCTGGCGGCCGGCATCCGAATCGTAGGAGAGGCCCGACGACATCAGGAGCCCGCCGAGATTGGCGTAGCCCAGGCCGAGCGTGCGGAACTCGTAGCTGAGCTTGGCGATCTCGCGCGAGGGGAACTGCGCCATCAGCACCGAGATTTCGAGCACGACGGTCCACAGCCGCACCGCATGCTCGTAGCCCTCGATGTCGAACTGCCGCGTCGTGTCGTCCCGGAACGCCAACAGGTTCATCGAGGCGAGATTGCAGGCGGTGTCGTCGAGGAACATGTATTCCGAGCACGGATTGCTCGCGCGGATCGGTCCCGACGCCGGGCAGGTGTGCCAGTCGTTCACGGTGGTGTGGTACTGCAGGCCGGGATCGGCGCAGGCCCAGGCGGCGTGGCCGATCTTCTCCCACAGGTCGCGCGCCTTCAGGGTCTTGGCGATCTTGCCGGGCCGGGTGCGCCAGAACAGGTCCCAGTCGCCGTCCGATTCGACCGCCTTGAGGAACTCGTCGGTGACCCGCACCGAGTTGTTGGAGTTCTGGCCGGAGACCGTGAGATAGGCGTCCGAATCCCAGTCGGTGTCGTAGACCGGGAAGTGCATGTCGGTGTAGCCCTGCTTGGCGAACTGGATCACCCGCTGGATGAGATTGTCCGGGACATGGCTCTTGCGCGCGGCCTTGATCTCGCGCCGCAGCACCGGGTTCTTGTCGGGATCGAAGCAGTCGTCGCCCGAGCCCTCGCAGTTCACGCAGGCCTTCAGGATCGACTTGAGGTGCTTCTGGTTGATCTTCGAGCCGGTGACGAGGTTCGCCACCTTCTGCTCCTCGATCACCTTCCAGTCGATGAACTGCTCGATGTCGGGGTGATCGGTGTCGACGATCACCATCTTGGCGGCGCGGCGCGTGGTGCCGCCCGACTTGATGGCGCCGGCCGCGCGGTCGCCGATCTTGAGGAAGCTCATCAGGCCGGACGACTTGCCGCCGCCGGCGAGCCTCTCGTTCTCGGCGCGCAGCCGCGAGAAGTTCGAGCCGGTGCCGGAGCCGTACTTGAACAGGCGGGCTTCGCGCACCCACAGGTCCATGATCCCGCCTTCGTTGACGAGATCGTCGGCGATCGACTGGATGAAGCAGGCGTGCGGCTGCGGATGCTCGTAGGCCGTCTGCGACTTGACCAGCTTGCCGGTGCGGAAGTCGACGTAGAAATGGCCTTGGCTCGGCCCGTCGATGCCGTAGGCCCAATGCAGGCCGGTGTTGAACCATTGCGGCGAGTTGGGCGCCGCCATCTGCATCGCCAGCATGTAGACGATGCTCGTCGAAGAAGGCGCGCGCGTCGGCCTCGCCGTCGAAATAGCCGCCCTTCCAGCCCCAATAGGTCCAGGTGCCGGCGAGCCGCTCGAACACCTGCTTGCCGGAGCGCTCGCCGATGCTGCGCTCCTTCTCGGGCAGCGCCTCCAAGGCCTCGACGTCGGGGGTCGAGCGCCACAGCCAGGACGGAACGGTCTCTTCCTCGACCTTCTTCAGCCGGGCCGGGACGCCGGCCTTGCGGAAATACTTTTGCGCCAGCACGTCGGCGGCGACCTGCGACCAGAAGCTCGGCACCTCGACATTGTCGGCGTGGAACACCACCGAGCCGTCCGGATTGCGGATCTCGCTCGTGGTCAGGCGGAATTCGATGTCCGCATAGGGTGACTGTCCGTCCTTGGTGAATCGCCGCTCGATCCGCATCTCTATTTGCCCCTTTTGTTGGTGCGGCAGCCCTGCGGGGAATCCCCGCATTATATAGGTTGCCGACACGTTTCCCGCGACGCGGACCTGGCCTCTGCCCGCGTCCCGACCGGCTCGTTTCAAGTCTCTGTTTAACGCCCTGGTCCCGAGGCCTTGATCCGGCCCCGGATCGTTGCGGCACGTCCGGTCGCCCGTCCTCGAGGCACGACAACGCCTCTCTCCGGCGCCGTTGCGGCAAGCGGAGCGGTTACGCAGACCCGTTGAGGAGAGCGCCCGGCGGGACTTCAGAACCACTCGCGCCGAACAGTCAGAGGCTAAGACGACTCTGCCGTCTCGTCAAGGATTAGTACGAGATTCTGAAGGAACCGCTAAATCTGGTGCCACGCTGTGAAAACCGGGGGCGACTCAGGTGCGGTGCGGCAAGTATCGGTTATCGGGGCGGAATCCGGAAGCCCTCCGTCCACAGCCCCTGTCACCGGGCTGTCATGGAAACGCTGTCAAGCGGCAAAAATAGCTGCCGCCCACCCATCGTGCGCGACCGCCACGGACAGCCGGGACGTGCCTTGGGCCACGACGCAACCCGCGATCCATCGCTCGGACGGTCCAGCGGTATGGGGATGCGAGCTTTCGCCCCCGTGGCGGTGATTCCCTCGGCGGCTTGGTCGCGACCGAATCTGCCAAGGCACCGGCGCGGTCCCCGGCCCGGGCCGGCTGCCATTTTGGCACGAACGAACCCAACGGGTGAAAACTCAATGATTCCAAGGTCCCACGCCCTCAGGCTACGCGAGACCAATCAAGTTCACCGAATTCGATTGATCGGACATGCATGCAGGTTGCAGAAATCGGGTGGCGATCCGCTGGTTATTTCCTAATTTGAAAGCAAGGACCGGAGCGCTTGCGGATCAGCGCTCCCCTAATTGATGGCCAGCGGACGGGCTCGCCCGTCGCAAACCCCGAAAATGGAGTGCCATCATGCTTGCCATGACGACAACGACCGACCGGACGCTCGCGACCTTCGCCGGCGACGACGAGCGCTGGGAGGCGGTGCGGCGGCGCGACCGCGACGCGGACGGCGCATTCTACTACTCGGTGCTGACGACCGGCGTCTATTGCCGGCCCTCCTGCGCGGCGCGCCTGCCGCGGCGCGAGAATGTCGGCTTTCACGCGACCTGCGCCGAGGCCGAGCGGGCGGGCTTCCGCCCCTGCAAGCGCTGCCGGCCGAACGAGGCCGCGCTGGCGGAGCGCCAAGCTTCGGCGGTGGCGAAGGCCTGCCGTTCGATCGAGCAGGCGGAGGAGGTGCCGAGCCTCGATACGTTGGCGGAGACCGCCGGCATGAGCCGGTTTCATTTCCACCGCGTGTTCAAGGCCCACACCGGGGTGACGCCGAAGGCCTATGCGGATGCTCACCGCGCCGAGCGCGTGCGCGAGGAGCTCACGCAAAGCGACACGGTCACCGCGGCGATCTACGGCGCCGGCTTCAATTCCAACGGACGCTTCTATGCGACGTCGACCGATCTGCTCGGCATGACGCCGACCGAGTTCCGCGCCGGCGGAGACGGAGCCGCGATCCGCTTCGCGGTCGGCGAATGCTCGCTCGGCTCGATCCTGGTTGCCGCCACCGAGAAGGGCGTGTGCGCGATCCAGCTCGGCGACGATCCGGAGGCCCTGGTGCGCGGCCTGCAAGACCGCTTTCCCAAGGCGCGGCTGATCGGCGGCGACGCGACGTTCGAGCAGCTGGTCGCCAGGGTGGTCGCCTGGTCGAGGCGCCGGGAAACGGTCTCGATCTGCCGCTCGACGTGCGCGGCACCGCGTTCCAGCGCCAGGTCTGGCAGGCGCTGCGCGACATCCCGCCGGGCTCGACGGCGAGCTATGCCGAGATCGCCGCAGCGGATCGGCCGGCCGAAGGCGGTGCGCGCGGTGGCGCAGGCCTGTGCGTCGAACGACATCGCGGTTGCGATCCCGTGTCACCGCGTCGTGCGCACGGGACGGCGGGCTGTCGGGATATCGCTGGGGCATCGAGCGCAAGCGCGCGCTGCTCGAGCGGGAGGCAGCCGCATGACCAGATCGATGCATGCGCAACGCCCGCGCGCCGCCGCGTCCGCGGCGGCCGCGGTCGCGGACCGGGTCGCGGCGCTCGACTGGGCCGCCATGGCGGCCGATCTCGATGCCCACGGCTGCGCCGCTGACCGGCCCGTTGCTCGGTCCGGAGGAATGCGCGGCGCTGGCCGCGGCCTATCCGGTCGGACGAGCTGTTCCGCAGCCGGGTCATCATGGCGCGGCACGGCTTCGGCCGCGGCGAGTACAAGTACTTCGCCTATCCGCTGCCGGAGACGATCGCGGCGCTGCGCACGGCGCTCTATCCGCCGCTCGCCGAGATCGCCAACCGCTGGAACGAGGCGATGGGGATCGCCGTGCGCTATCCGCGCGAGCACGCGGCGTTTCTCGACGCGCTGCCACAAGGCCGGCCAAGGCAAGCCGACGCCGCTGCTCCTGCAATATGGTCCGGGCGACTACAATTGCCTGCATCAGGACCTCTACGGCGAGCACGTCTTCCCGCTGCAGGCCACGGTGCTGCTGTCGGAGCCGGGCAGGGACTTCACGGGCGGCGAATTCGTGCTCACCGAGCAGCGGCCGCGCATGCAGTCGCGCGCCGAGGTGGTGCCGCTCGGCGCGGCGAAGCCGTGATCTTTCCGGTCCACCACCGGCCGGTCGCCGGCACGCGCGGCACCTACCGGGTCAACATGCGGCACGGCGTGAGCCGGCTGCGCTCCGGCCACCGGCACACGCTCGGCATCATCTTCCACGACGCGAAGTAAAACGCGGCGCATGTGAGCTGCTTCACGTTCGGTCGGATGGAGGCGTCCTATCCTATCAAGGTCACCGAGCGATCGGTGATGGCAGTGGCCTCGCGCCACTGCCGCCCGCCTTGGGCGTTTTCCTCCCACGACTGGCGCCCCGCCGGCTTCGGCCTGCGGGGCGTTTTTTCATTCTGAGCTCGGCGCGCCGCTCTCGACGTTTTGCATTTTAATCAGATGCTCGCAGCTCGGAACGGAGCATTGCTTTGGCGGTTGGACTCCAGAGACCAACACGGAGTGAACCGATGAAACTCGAGCACACCGCAATCCTCGCCGTGCTGTTGCTTTCCGGTGCACCGGCGCTGGCGCAGATCCACAACGGCACCGACGGGGTCTCGCCCGGCACGGCCCGTCCCGATCCGAATGCGCCGGGCACGCTCCGGAGCGGCACTGGTCCGATGTATGGAACACCCGGTTCCACGACCGGCAGCGGCACGAGCTCCTCGAGCGGGGCGCAGTCCACCACGCGCGCGGCGCCAAGCTTCCCCGCCGACTGGTCGAATGGGCGACACGGTCCCGCCGCCGGCCCCTAGCCCGCCGTCGGCTGGTCGAATGGGTGATACGGTGCCTCCGCCGGCAAATAGCGGAACCCGGCAATAGAGACGCGAGCGATCACCGCGTCGCGCTTCGCGCCGGACGTTCGTCGGCCATGTCCCGGCGCTCGGCGGTCAACGTCTCTCCTCGGGTGCGCGGCAATGCGGTCGGACACTCCCGCTGCAGGAACTCGATCAGCTTCTCGCGGATCTCGCAGCGCAGATCGAAGGCGTCACCCGAGCTGCGGGCGCTCGCGAGCACCCGCAGCTCGATCGAGCTCTCCTTGGCGTCGGTGACCTGCAGCTTGGCCACTTGGCCGTCCCACAGCTTCGAGCCTTGCACGATCTCCATCGCCTTTGCACGGATGCGCTCGATCGGCGCGGTGAAATCGACGTGCAGCAGAACGGCGCCGATCAGGTTCGTCGAGTTCCGCGTCCAATTCTGGAACGGCTTCTCGATGAAATAGGACAGCGGCACGATCAGCCGCCGCAGGTCCCAGAGCCGGATCACCACATAGGTCGAGGTGATCTCCTCGATGCGGCCGGATTCGTTCTCGACGACCACCTGATCGTCGATGCGGATCGGCTGCGCGGTGGCGATCTGGATGCCGGCGAGCAGATTGCTGAGCACCGGCCGCGCCGCCAGGCCGACCACGAGCCCGGCGACGCCGGCGGAGGCGAACAGGCTGACCCCGTATTGGCGCACCGGCTCGAACGTCATCAGGGCGGCGCTCACCGTGACCAGGACGATCAGCGTGTGCGCTGCGCGCATGAGAACGCGCACTTGCGTCACGTGCTTGCGGGCCAGGAGGTTGTCGGTGGACTCGGTCTGGAAGCGCGACAGATAGAGGCCGCTCGCGGTCTCCATTGCGATATGGGCCATCCAGCCGGCCAGCGCGATGAAGGCGATCAGCAGAATGCGTCCGAGCGTCTCGATCACCGCCGGATTGAACGGAGTCGACGGCAGGACGGCCGCGAGCGCGAAAGCAACAAGCGCCAACCGCGACGGCCCGATGATCCGTTCGAAGATCGAGCGCAGGAGCGGATGGCGTTCACCGAAGGCGCGCCGGAACACCGTCGAGATGACGCGGTGGACGATGAGCGCGACGATCGCGGCAATCGCCAGCAGCGCCACGCCGAACGCCCAGTCCGGGCGCCCAGTACAGCGCGACGCGCGTCGCGGATGCTCGACAAGATCGCCGCGTGAATGCTGCCGTCGCGCATGGCGTGTCTCCGGTCACGCGATAGATGCCAAGATATGCCCAGGCGGCGGCGGTTCAACCGCCGATCCGGTCATGCTGGACTTCGCCCGGTGAGGGTGGCATGAACCGCGCGGCACGTCCGGAACCGCGTCGACGGCATGAAAACATTTCTTGTGCGCTTCTTCACCTGGTGGAACGGGCAGACGTTCGGCACCCAGCTCTGGACCTGGCTCTATGGCGAGCTGGTCGGCGAGGACGAGTTCGGCAACCGCTACTTCCGCACCAAGGGCGGCAAGATCGATCGGACGCTCGGCTTCGAGCGGCGCTGGGTGATCTACAACGGCATCGCGGAAGCCTCGAGCGTGCCGCCGTCATGGCACGGCTGGCTGCACCACACCGTCGACGTGCCGCCGACCGAGGAGAAGGTCGTGCCGCTGCCGTGGTGGAAGCCGCACCGGCCCAACCTCACCGGCACGCCCGGCGCCCATCGCCCGACCGGCTCGACGCTGGCCCAGGGGCGGCGCCCGAAAGCGACCGGCGACTACAAGGCCTGGACGCCGGGCCGATAGCAGTCTTCAGGCGCCGGTCGACCGAAGTGGCTTACCGGACGCGTGAATGTTGTCCGATTTCGCGCGCTTTTCCGAGTATTGATCACGGCTTACCGTCCTCCGATTCGCCGTATTCCCCCTGTTAATCGGGCGACACGACCGTCGTGATGGGGCAGTTTCTCTTGATGGCTCGATCGTTCCTCGCCGCCTGCCTGATTGTCGGCCTGAGCGCGCTCGGCGCGCCGCCGGCGGCTGCGCAGTTCAATCCGTTCGAGGCGCTGTTCGGGTCTCCGCCGCGTCCGCCCAGCGGGGTGCCGGGCGGACGTCAGCCGATGCCGCCGGCGCCGCAGGAGGCTTATCCCGACCAACAGCCATATCCTCCCGGGCGGCAGCCGGGCAGCCTTATCCGGGGCAGGCCGGCGTTCCGCAGCAGGGCGGGGCGGGAGGCATCCAATCGCAGCCGCTGCCGCTGCCCGGCGGCACCGCCGCGGTCGAACCGCGCGGCCCGCTCAGCACGCTCCCGCCCGGCCAGCGTCCGCCGCGCGGCGCACCCGTGGATACGTCGCCGCAGCCGGGCGACGAGGTCATCGCCGATCCGCCGTCGCAGAAGATCACCAACAAGGGCGCCCTGTTCTCCGGCCTCGACAAGATCACCGGCCGCATCATCAATTTCGACGTCGCCATCGGCGAGACCGTGCAGTTCGGCGCGCTGCAGGTGACGCCGCGCATCTGCTACACCCGCCCGCCCACCGAGACGCCCAATACCGATGCCTTCATCGAGGTCGACGAGATGACCTTGCAGGGCGAGGTCAAGCGCATCTTCACCGGCTGGATGTTCGCGTCGAGCCCGGGCCTGCACGGAGTCGAGCACCCGATCTACGACGTGTGGCTGACGGACTGTAAGAGCCCCGAAGTGGCGGTGGCGGCGCAACCGGACCCGGCACCGACGCCGGCCCCGGCCGCCGCAAGGCCGGCCCCGCGACGCCCCGCACAGCAAGCGCCGCAACCCGCGCCGCAAGGGATCATTCCCCGGCGCTGAGCGGCTGCTCGGGCTTAGCCGTCTAGCCTCGATCCACCGTAAGGTGCGCGAGCGCTTCCGCGCCCGGTCACCGGACGCTTCAGGCCGAGCGCGCCGAAGTCGCCTTCGCCGGCGAGCGCCGCTTCCAGCAGCTTGTGATACTGCCGCCGCGGCACCTCGACCGCGCCGAAAGTCTTCAGGTGATCGGTCACGAACTGGGTATCGAGCAGCTTGAAGCCGCCGGCCTTGAGCCGCGCCACCAGATGCACCAGCGCGACCTTCGAGGCGTCGCGCGCGCGGTGGAACATGCTCTCGCCGAAGAAGGCGCGCCCGAGCGTGACCCCGTAGAGACCGCCGACCAGATTCTCTCCGTCATACACTTCGACGCTGTGGCAATGGCGGCGCTCGTAGAGCTTGCGATAGAGCAGGCGGATGCGCGCATTGATCCAGGTGCGCGGCCGGCCGAGCCGCGGCTCGGCGCAGCCGTCGAGCACGCCGTCGAAGTCGCGGTTGACGGTGACGGTGAAGCGGTCGGCGCGCACCGAGCGGGCGAGCCGCGCCGGCACGTGGAAGCGCTCGAGCGGGATGATGCCGCGCAACTCGGGCTCGATCCAATAGAGCGCCGGATCCTCCGCGCTCTCCGCCATCGGAAAGATGCCGCAGGCATAGGCCTTGAGCAGCACTTCCGGCGTGATCTCGATGACGGCCGATTCTCGGTTGGCCATGCGGTCTGCCTTCGGGCGCGCGTCCACGCGGGATGATTCACCAAAGTAGGTTGTGCTAGGCTGCCACGCGAGAGGTTCCCGTGCCAACCGCTTTTGCCGCAGACGTGCTCCGACGATCGGTCATCGTGATCGCCGCATGGCTGATCGCCCTGCAGGCCTTCCTCGCCGGGGTCGCGACCGCGCAGGCGGGGGTGATGCTGGCGCCGGCACCGCTCGATGCCGGCACGATCTGCCATGGCGCCGACGGCTCCACTCCCGCCGATTCGACGACGCCCGACGCCGACAAGTTCCGGCAACTCTGCTGCGTGTTCTGCGCCACGGCGTCCTCCGCGACGGCACCGCGCGAGCCGCCGAAGGTGGCGCCGGTCGTGTCCTGGGAACGGGCGGAGCCGCCCGCGCTCACACGCTTCACCGTCTCGATCGCCCGCGGCGCCGTGCGCGCCGGAACATCACAGGCTCCTCCGCATCTCGCATGAACCCGCCTTAGCCCGCCGGAGCGGACGCGATCCGCTCCCGTTCATGCCTTGATCTCGGAGATCCACGATGATTCGCGAGCTTGTTCTCGGCGCCGCCGGCGCCTTTGCCTGCATTTGCACCGCGTCCGCCCATGTGACGCTCGAAACCCGGGAAGCCCCGGTCGGCGCGCCCTACAAGGCGGTGCTGCGCGTGCCGCACGGCTGCGAAGGCACCGCCACCACGACGCTGCGCGTGCGCATTCCCGAAGGCGTGATCGCGGTCAAGCCGATGCCCAAGCCGGGCTGGAAGATCGACACCGTCAGCGGCAAGTATTCCAAGACCTACAACTATTTTCACGGCGCCAAGCTCAGCGAGGGCGTGACCGAGCTGTCCTGGTCCGCCGGCAACCTTCCCGACGCCTACTACGACGAATTCGTCTTCGCGGGCTTCCTCGCCGGCGATCTCGAAGCCGGCAAGACGCTCTATTTCCCGGTCGTGCAGGAGTGCGAGAAGGGCGTGCATCGCTGGATCGAGATTCCGGCCGCAGGGAAATCCGGCGCACGATCTTGCGGAGCCCGCGCCGGCGCTGAAGCTCTTGCCGAAGCGGTGATGCGGCCGTGCGCTGCGCGCGCGGCCTTGTTCGTTCTGGTGCTGCTGGTCTTGCTCGCGCCTCACCGGCAAGCCTGCGCGCATGCGTCGCTGGTGAAAGCCGAGCCCGCCGACGGCGCGGTGGTCGCGCAGGCGCCGCCGGCGCTGAAGCTGACCTTCAACGAGCCGGTCGCGCCGCTGGTGATGCGGCTGATCGGCCCGGGCGGCGAGCTGATCGCGCTCGGCGATGCGGTAGCCGAGAACACCACGGTGACGATCGCCACGCCGCCGGCGTTGCAGCGTGGCACCCATGTGCTGAGCTGGCGGGTGATCTCGGCGGACGGTCATCCGGTCGCCGGCGCGCTGATGTTTTCGATCGGCGCGCCGAGCGCGCGCCCGGCCGCCGATGTTGTCGGCGATCGATCGGTGCGGGCGGCGCTGTGGGCGGCGAAGGTCGTCATCTATGCGGGGCTGTTCATCGGGATCGGCGGTGCGTTCTTTCGAGCTTGGATTGCCGACCCCGACTCGCCGGGAGACGGTCCCTGGCTGGCCGTGGTGCTGGCGGCCGGGCTGGTCGGCGACGCCGGTCTCGGTCGGCCTGCAGGGGCTCGATGCGCTCGATCTTCCGCTGTCCGGCTTGGCGCAGAAGCTCGCATGGGAAACCGGACTCGAGACCTCCTATGGCTTCACCGCGATCGCGGCCGCCTTCGCGCTGTTTGCCGGCCTGTTCGGCCTGGTCGCGGCGTCGCGATCCGTTCGTCGCAGCTTCTCGCTGATCGGCCTTGCTCGGCATCGGCGTCGCGCTCGCGCTCAGCGGCCATGCGGCCACCGCCGCGCCGCGGCTGCTGACGGTGCCGTCGGTCTTCCTGCACGGCGTTTGCGTCGCCTTCTGGATCGGCGCGCTGCTGCCGCTCGTCCTGGCGGTGCGTCGAGCCGATGACCGCGGCCGCGCACTGGCGCGGTTTTCGAAGCTGATACCCTATCCGTTGGTTCTGACTCGTCATCACCGGCGGCGTGCTGGCGGTCGTTCAAGTCGGTCGGCTCGATGCGCTATGGACCACGAGCTACGGCATCGTGCTGTCCTGCAAGCTCGCCGCCGTCCTCGCGCTGCTCGCGCTCGCCGCTGCCAACCGGTACCTGCTGGTGCCGCGCTTCGAAGGCGTCGGCGCGATCGGCCGCGCGGCCGCTCGCGATCTCGATCGCCGTCGAGCTCGCGCTTGCGCTGGCGATCCTGGGGCTGGTCGCGCTCTGGCGTTTCACGCCGCCGCCGCGGGCGCTCGCCGCCGCGGCGCCGATCTCCATCCATCTGCACGGCGAAAAGGCCATGGCCCAGATCGAGCTCACGCCGCAGGAGGCGCGCGGAGCGCGGGTGAGCGTGCTGGTGCTCGACGGCGAATTCCGGCCGCTCGCCGCCAAGGAAGTCGTGCTCGTGGTCTCCAACGCCGCGGCCGGGATCGAGCCCCTGCGCCGCGCCGCCGTCAGCACGGACGACGGCGGCTGGCGGATCGAGGACTTTCGGATTCCGGTCGCCGGAGAGTGGCGCCTGCGGGTCGAAATCCTCGTCAGCGACTTCGACAAGGTGATGCTGGAGCAAACGGTCATGCTCCCGCGCGCGCCGTGAAATGCTGGTGAGATTCCTGGCGAAATTTCCGGCGAAGTGTGTGGTGGTTCATACAGCGCCTCGAGCAACAGCGGATAGAAGTGCGACAAACGCATGGAGCCGCGGGTCGCGCAGATGGCTCACCGCCGATCGTCATCGTTAAGGATTGGTAACACCTGTGGCGGCATTAACCCGGCCTTAGCCACGATCTGCTCAAATTTTCGCAACATCCAAACCATTATCGCGGGTGGCGCGTTGCGATGTGTGAGTGGGGGCGCCGGTTACGGCGCGGAAAAGGGTGGAGACCTGTCATGGACGATGTGACTGCAGTCGAAAAGCGCACGAGGGTGCTGCTGGTCGAGGACGAGCCGCAGATTTGCGATATCGCCACCGAGGCGCTGGAGGAGCAGGGCTTCGAGGTCGAGGCCGTTTCCAATGCCGGCGATGCGCTGCGCCGCCTGACTTCGGGCCTCCCGGTCGATATCCTGTTCACCGACGTCAATCTGCACGGCGGCATGGATGGCGCTGCCCTGGCGCGGCTGGCGCGCGAGCTGCGGCCCGGTCTGCCGGTGATCTACACCTCCGGCGGGCAAGCCGTGATCGAGAGCATGATCCCGGTCGAGGGGTCGATGTTCGTGGCCAAGCCGTACGACCCTTTCCGCATCGGCCGGTTGCTCGACTATCTGGTGGCGGCGAGGCGGATATCGGCTCCGCTCGCGGCCGCCGGCAAGGCCTGAGGCGCGAACATCACCCCTCCATCCCGCCGCGGGTCAGGAACTCCGCGAGCCAGTGGATGTGGTAGTCGCCGTCGATGATGTCCTTCTCGCGCACCAGCGCGCGGAACAGCGGCAAGGTCGTATCGATCCCGTCCACCACGAACTCGTCGAGCGCGCGCTTGAGCCGCATCAGGCATTCGCCGCGGGTCTTGCCGTGGACGATGAGCTTGCCGACCAGCGAATCGTAGAACGGCGGGATCGTGTAGCCGTGATAGACCGCCGAATCGACGCGCACGCCGAGCCCGCCGGGCGGATGGTAGTGCACGATCTTCCCGGGCGAGGGACGGAACGTGGTCGGGTTCTCGGCGTTGATGCGGCACTCGATGGCGTGGCCGTGAAACTTCACGTCGCGCTGGGCGAGCTCGAGACTCGTTGCCGGCGGCGACCCGGATCTGCTCGAGGATGAGATCGATGTCGGTGATCATCTCGGTCACCGGGTGCTCGACCTGGATGCGGGTGTTCATCTCGATGAAGTAGAACTTGCCGTCCTCGTACAGGAATTCGACCGTGCCGACGCCGAGATATTCGAGCTCGCGCATCGCCTTCGCCACGGTCTCGCCGATGGCATTGCGCGCGGCGGCGTTGAGCGCCGGCGAGGGGCTTTCCTCCCAGACCTTCTGGTGGCGGCGCTGCAGCGAGCAATCGCGCTCGCCGAGATGGATGGCGCGGCCGTGGCCGTCGCCGATCACCTGGATCTCGATGTGGCGCGGGCGCTCCAGGTATTTCTCGAGATAGACCGCGTCGTCGCCGAAGGCGGCCTTGGCCTCCGCCCGCGCGATGGCAAGCGCAGCCGACAGGTCGTCCGGCGCCGGGGCGACCTTCATGCCGCGGCCGCCGCCGCCGGCCGACGCCTTGACCAGCACCGGAAAGCCGATCGAGCGGGCGATCGCGAGCGCCTCCTGGTCGGAGGACACGCCGCCCTCCGAGCCCGGGACCACCGGAATGCCCAGGCCCTTGGCGGTGCGCTTGGCCTCGATCTTGTCGCCCATCAGGCGGATATGCGCGGGCTTCGGCCCGATGAAATGGACGTTGTGCTCTTCGAGGATCTCGGCGAAGCGGGCGTTCTCCGACAGGAAGCCGTAGCCCGGATGCACCGCGTCGGCGCCGGTGATCTCGCAGGCGGCCAGCAGCGCCGGAATGTTGAGATAGCTGTCGCGCGCGGCGGGCGGGCCGATGCACACGCTCTCGTCGGCGAGCCGCACATGCATGGCGTCCTCGTCGGCGGTCGAATGCACGGCGACGGTCGCGATGCCGAGCTCCTTGCAGGCGCGCAGCACGCGCAATGCGATCTCGCCGCGGTTCGCGATCAGAATCTTGTCGAACATCGATCCGGCATTTCAGCCCGTATCTCGCGCGGCACTGCGCCCGGGACACGGCTTCGGGTTGTCATTCGATGATCATCAGCGGCTCGCCGAATTCGACCGGCTGGCCGTCCTCGATCAGGATCTGGGTCACCGTCCCCGAGCGCGGGGAGGGGATCTGGTTCATGGTCTTCATCGCTTCGATGATGAGGAGCGTCTCGCCCGCCCGCACCTGGCTGCCGACCTCGACGAAGGGGCGCGCGCCCGGCGCGGCGCCCGACATAGGCGGTGCCGACCATGGGCGAGGTGACGGCGCCGGGATGCTTGGCGGGATCGACGGCGGCGCCGTCGCCCTCGAAAGCGGGAGCGGCTGGATCCGACGGCAGACGTCGGCCGCGGCGGCGCCGGCGCGAACACGGCCTGCACGTGGCGCGCGACGCGCACGCGCTGGCCGTCGCGCTCGAACTCGATCTCGGTGAGGCCGGTCTCCTCGAGCAGCCGGGCAAGCTCGCGAATCAGGTCGTGGTCGATCGCCGGCTTGTCCTTGCTCTTGCGCTCGCCGGCCACCGCGTCAGTCCTTGCGCTGCGCGCCGATCAGCGCGGCCAGCCCGTCGATCGCGAGCACGTAGCCTTGCACGCCGAAGCCGCACAGGCTCGCCTTGGCGACCGGCGCGACATGCGAGAAGTGACGAAAGCGCTCGCGCGCGAAGATGTTGCTGATGTGGACCTCGATCAGCGGAACCTGGACCGCCGTGATCGCGTCGCGGATCGAGACCGAGGTGTGGGTGTAGCCGGCGGGATTGAGCAGGATGCCGGCTGCCTTCTTGGCGCCAGCCTCGTGGATCCAGTCGATCAGCTCGCCTTCGTGGTTCGACTGGCGGAACTCGACCTCGAAGCCGTAGCGCTCGGCCGCCTCGCGGCAGAGCCGCTCCACGTCCGCCAAGCGTCGCGCTGCCGTAGGTCTGCGGCTCGCGCGTGCCGAGCAGATTGAGGTTGGAGCCGTTGAGGACGTAGATGGTCGCCATGGAGTGAGCCGCGCCCCTGGGTGTCCCGCTTTATAGGGACCTCGTGCCCAAAGGGGAAGCCAAGCGACCGACAGCCAAGCGGCGCAGTGGAGATCGGACGACTGGCCGGGTTCCGGGACCCGGCCACCGACGCCTCAGCACGTCGCCTTGCCGCAACGCGCGTTGTTGACCTTTTCCTTGAGGGTCTTGAGGCCGACGGCGCCGACCACCACGTCGGAGCCGATCACGTAGCTCGGCGTGCCGTTCATCCCGAGCGCCTCGGCGAGCTTGTAGCTCTCCTCGAGCGTTGCCTTGATCTCGTCGCTCGCGAGGTCTTTCTCGATCCGCGCGACGTCGAGGCCGACCTCCTTGGCGACGGCCAGCGCGCGCGCCTTGTCGATCGATCCGCGGCCGTTGAGCAGCTTCTGGTGGAACTCGAGATATTTCTTGCCGCCGGTCTTGTCCTGCATGCGCACGGCCACCGCGACCTGCGCCGCCTGCACCGAGGTGTCGCCGAGCACGGGAAATTCCTTGAGGACGAATTTGAGCTTGCCGTCGCCCTTGATGAGCTCGATCATGTCGGTCATGGCGCGCTTGCAGTAGCCGCAATTGTAGTCGAAGAACTCGACCACGGTGACGTCGCCCTGCGGATTGCCCAGCGTCACCTGCCGCGGCGAGTTGAAGATGGTCGCGGCGAGCTCCTTGACCGCGGCCTGATGCTTTGCGGCGTCCGCGGCGGTCTGGCGCTTCTCGAGCTCGCTCATCACCTCCTGCAGCAACTCGGGATGCGCGAGCAGGTATTCCCGGATGATGCGCTCGATCTCACCGCGCTGGTCGTTGCTGAACGATTGCGCGCCCACGGGAGCCGCCGCCGTCAGGGCGAGCGCGATGGCCAGCAGCGCGGCTGCGAGCGGCCGCAGGTCGAGTTTCATTGTCGTTCATCCTTCCTGGTGCCCAGGATCGGAACCCGGCGATAACCGCCGGGAGCCGTCGATCAAGGCACCTGCGATCTCTTCATCTGATTACTGACGACTGATTACCGATTTCTGTCACCGGCATCAATTGGGCCGCGCCGGCGGCTTGTAGGTGGAAATGTCGTCGGCCTTGAGCCAGCCGGGCGATCCGACCGGGAAGCGGGTCTTGGCGCGTGTCGCCAGCTCGCGCGCGGTCTTGAATTCGCCGCGCATGAAGGCCGATCGCGCGGATGCCAGGTCGGCATTGGCGAGGTCGCCCTTGCGGCCATAGGCCATCGCCAGCTGGCTGTAGGCGTCGGCCGATTCCGGCTCGCGCGTCAACGCCGTCTGCAGCAGCGTAACCGCCTCTTCGCCGCGCGCGCGGTCGTTGGTGGCGATCAGCGCCTGCGCCAGCATGATCTGGATCAGCGCGGCGTTGGACGACAGCTGCACCGCCTGGCGCAGCGGCGCGATCGCCTCCGCCGGCTTGCCGGATTCCATGAGCGCCTGGCCCTTGAGCTCGTGAAAGTACGGATTTTGCGGCTGCGCGTGAATCAGCGCATCGATCTGCGCCACCGCCGCGTGCGGATCGGAGAACCGATAGGCCGAGATCGCGCGCGCGTAACGGGCGGCGAGGCTGGTGTCGCTCAGCGGGTAGCGTCGCGCCACCGCGTCCGGCGGGTCGATGAATCCGTAGAGCTTGGCGCGCATCAGATCGTGCCGCGCCTGCAGCGCCGGCGGGTCCTTCTTGTCCCAGTACGGGCTGGCCTTGGCCATCCCCTCGAGCGCGGCCACGCGCTCGCTCGGCAGCGGGTGCGACTGCAGATACGGGTCCATGTAGCGCGTCTGGAACAGGATCTGGTCGGCGAGCCGCTTGAAGGTGTCGTGCATGCCCTTCGCCGACTGGCCGGTCGCGGTCAGGAACTTCACCGCCGCCGCGGTCGGCCTGGTCCTCCTGGGCGCGGATGTAGGCGAACAGCGAATTTTGGATCGCCGCCTGCGGGCCTTGGATCATCGCCATTCCGGCCTGGCCCATGTCGGTATTGCCGCTGCGCCCGGCGGCGATCAGCGCGCCCACGCCCAGGATCATGGCGATGATCGATTGGGTGGAGGCCGCGGCCAATTGCTCGCGGATGCGCGCGAGGTGGCCGCCGGCGATGTGCGCGGTCTCGTGCGCGAGCACGCCGATGATCTCGTTCGGCACCCTCGCATCCATCAGCGCACCGGCATTGACGAAGATGCGCCGGCCGTCGGCCACGAAGGCGTTGAACGAACGATCGCCGATGATGACGATCTGGATGTTCTGCTGGGAGAGCCCGGCCGCCTTCAGGATCGGCTGGGTATATTCCTTCAGCAGTTGCTCGATCTCGGCGTCGCGGATGAGCGGCGGACCTCTTGGGCCGGCACGCGTGCTTGCGCCGGGAGCGTGCGCGCCGGCGAGCGCCACGGCGGTGACGAGCGCAAGCGCCCGCCGCCGCAGCTGCCGCGACCCGGTCGGTCGGGGAGCGCCCGGAAATTCCGAGTTGCCCGCGGTGAGCGGGCATAAGGATGCTGATACCACGTCGTTTAGCCTTGCCCGCCCCGCCTAGAGCGCGTTTCTTCAGGAAACGCGCTCTAGCTTCTTTAGTTGGTCGCATTTTCTGCGGAAAACCGGTGTCCACTTTTCCGGAAAATGCTCTCAGCCCCGGCCATTGCACCCGCGCCGGCAACTTGATACCGCGCAGGGACGCTGCTGGGGCCGTCCGCACGGAAGCCGCCGAATACGGCAACAGCGGGGCGGGTTGGTGGGGCGGTCCCGGTTCCCGCCCACGAGGGATTTGAGGATGCTGGACGCGGCCCGACGCCTGATCAAGCCTTCGCTGCGCAGCGACGTGCCGCCGTTCATGGTGATGGACGTGATGGCGGCGGCCGCCCGTATCGAGGACGCGGGAGGGCGCGTCATCCACATGGAGGTCGGGCAGCCGGCGGCGCCGGCACCGGCGACTGCGATCGCCGCCGCGCGCACGGCGCTCGCGGCCGGGCGGATCGGCTACACCGCGACGCTCGGCATTCCGTCGCTGCGGGCGCGCATCGCCCGCCACTATGCCGATGCCTACGGCATGCCGATCGATCCCAGCCGCGTGATCGTCACCACCGGCTCGTCGGGCGGATTCATCCTCGCCTTCCTCGCGCTGTTCGAGCCCGGCGACCGGGTGGCGATCGCGCTGCCGGGCTATCCGCCCTATCGCCACACCCTTGCTGCGCTCGGCTGCGAGCCGGTGCTGATCGAATGCACGCAGGCGACGCGCTGGGCGATCACGCCCGACATGCTGCTCGCGGCCCATCGCCGGGCGCCGCTCAAGGGCGTGCTGATCGGAAGCCCCGCCAACCCGACCGGCACCATGATGACCGCGCCGGCCTTGCGCGATCTCATCGACGCGGCGGAAGGCGAGGGGATCGCCTTCATCTCCGACGAGATCTATCACGGCCTCGACTACGCGTTTGCCGCCGAGACCGCCATCCGGCTCTCCGACAACGCGGTGATCATCAACTCCTTCTCCAAGTACTTCTGCATGACCGGTTGGCGCATCGGGTGGATGGTGGTGCCGGAGCCGCTCATCCGTCCGGTCGAGCGCCTGCAGGGCAATCTCGCGATCTCGGTGCCGACCCTCTCCCAGATCGCCGCCGAGGCGGCGTTCGACGGCCGCGCCGAGATGGAGGCGGTCAAGCACGGCTACGAGGAGAACCGGCGCATCCTGCTCGACGGCTTGCCGAAGGCGGGCTTCGACAAGTTCCTGCCGGTCGACGGCGCCTTCTATCTCTACGCCGACGTGTCGCGCTTCTCGGACGACAGCTTCGCGTTCGCCAAGCGCATGCTGGAGGAGACCCATGTGGCGGCGACGCCCGGCGTCGATTTCGATCCGTTGCGGGGCAAGAGCTTCATCCGCTTCTGCTACGCCGGCTCGGCCGCCGAGATGCACGAGGCGGTGGAGCGGATCGGGCGATGGCTTGCCTAGCGCGGCTGGCAAACTTCCCCGTTGCCCCTGCGCTTGCTAGCGTGTAACGGCGGCTTGCCGGCGGGCAGCGAAACGGTTCTGGCTCCGCGTTGAGCATCGAATATATGTACCGGCAGTCTCGAGGAAGGAGCGAACATGGCGGATCTCGAAGGTCGCAAGGAACTCAAGGACTTTCATCTCGACGTGCCGGCCCGCAGCGACGGCTTCTTCCTCAAGGGCTCGAACTCGCTCGACTGGGGCATGAAGAACCGGCTCGCGCGCATCTTCAGCCCGCAGAGCGGGCGCACCGTGATGCTGGCGATCGATCACGGCTACTTCCAGGGCCCCACCACCGGGCTCGAGCGGATCGACGTCACCATCCCCCCGCTGTTGCCCTATTCCGACACCCTGATGCTCACCCGCGGCGCGCTGCGCTCGACGATCCCGCCCAGCTACACCAAGGGCCTCGTGCTGCGCGCGAGCGGCGGCCCGAGCATCCTCAAGGAGCTCTCCAACGAGCAGATCGCGGTCGACATCGAGGACGCCCAGCGCCTCAACGTGGCGGCGGTGGCGGTGCAGGTCTTCATCGGCGGCGAGTTCGAAAGCCAATCGGTCCACAACATGACCAGGCTGGTCGACCTCGGCAACCGGCACGGGATTCCCGTGCTCGGCGTCACCGCCGTGGGCCGCGACATGGTGCGCGACGCCCAATACATGCGGCTGGCCAGCCGCATCTGCGCCGAGCTCGGGGCCTCGTTCGTGAAGACGTATTACGTGGAGCGGGACTTCGACACCGTGGCGGCCTCGTGCCCGGTGCCGATCGTGATCGCCGGCGGCAAGAAAATCCCGGAGCTCGACGCGCTCAAGATGGCGCACCGGGCCGTGCAGGAAGGGGCGCTCGGCGTCGACATGGGCCGCAACATCTTCCAGTCCGAGCACCCGGTGGCGATGATCCAGGCCGTCCGCAAGGTGGTGCACGAGGGCGAGAAGCCGGAAGCGGCCTACGACTTCTATCGGTCGCTCTCGCAGAAGCCGGTGCGGGCGCCACAGGTCGTGGCGCGCTGATCGAGCGCCAAGCAGCGGCGAAGCGTCAGCGCAGCACCGCCGCGATATTGCCGCCGTCGACGGTGGTCACGTCGCCGGTGGTCTTGAGCTCCAGCGCCTGGTGCAGGAACGCTTGCGCCACGTCGTCGGCCGTCACCTCGCGGCCGAGCAGGTTGCCGCTCATGTAGTCCTTCTCGCTCAGCCCGCGCGCCTTGGAGCGCTCGGCGATGAACGCGTCGGTGAGCAGCCCCGAGCGGATGCGGTCGGCATTGACCGCGTTGGCGCGGATGCCGTCCGCGCCGTAGTCGAGCGCGTATTGGCGAACCAGAAAGAGCGTCGCCGCCTTCGGCAATCCATAGGGCCCGAAATTCGGTCCCGGATTCACCGCCTGCTTCGACACGTTGAACAGCAGGCAGCCGCCGGTGCCTTGCGCCAGCATGATCTTCACCGCCGCCTGCGCCACCCGCTGGTGGCCGTAGAAATTCAACTCGAAGCTCTTGCGCAAGATCTCCTCGTCGACCTCGCCGATGCGGCCCTGCCAGGCGGCGCCCGCATTCGACACCACGATATCGACGCCGCCGAAGGTCGCGACCACCTTGTCGAAGGCCGCCCGCACCGACGCGGCATCGGTCACGTCGCATCTGACCGCGAGCGCCGTGCCGCTGATCGCGCTTGCCTGGTTCCTGGCCGCGGTCTCGTCGAGGTCGAGCAGCGCAACCTCGGCGCCGGCGCCGGCGAAGGCCTTGGCGGTCGCCGCGCCGATGGCGCCGCCGGCGCCGGTGATGACCGCGATCTGGCCGGCGAGCGGCTTTTCCACCTGCGCGCCGAGCTTGGCCTGCTCGAGCGGCCAATATTCGACATCGAACATCTCGGCTTCGGAGATCGATTCGAAGCGGCCGATCGCCTCGGCATCGGTGATGGTCTCGATGGCGCATTCCGCGAGGTCGGCGGCGATGCCGGCGTCCTTTTTCGAGCGGCCGAGGCCGAACAGCCCGAGCCCCGGCACCAGCACGACCCGCGGCAGCGGATCGAGCATCTTCTTGATCCCGCCGGCGCGCGCGTTGTTGCGCGCGAAATAGGCCTTGTAGCTCTCGATGAAGGCTTGCGTCGCCGCGCGCACGGCGCGCTTGAAGTCGCCGATCTTGCCGTCCTCGGGCGCGGTCACGACCAGCGGCCAGTTCTTGGTGCGGATCGTGTGATCGGGCGTCACCACGCCGGCCTGGCTGTAGCGCGCAAGCTCGGCGCCGTTGACGAAATCGAGGATCGCCCGATTGCTGCGGAATTCGAGGATGAGGCGGCGCCACGCGCCTTCGATCTTCTCGTCCTCGAGGCTGCAGGCGCCGCGCAGGATCGGCGCCACTGCGGCAACGGACGCGATCGCCTGCGGCAATTGCGCGGTGACGAACACCGCTTTGCGGTTCCGCTTCAGCCGCTCCTCGGCAAGCGTCACCAGCGCGATCATGCGCTCGTAGGCTTCGCGCGCACTGTCGCCGAAGGTGAAGATGCCGTGCTTGTGCAGGATCAGCCCTTCGACGTCGGGCTCGCGCGTCGTAGACGTCGGCGGCTTTTTGGCGAGCGCGAAGCCCGACATGACGTAGGGAACGACGCCGACGCGGCCGTCATAGACCTGCGCGCAGATCGCTTCGCCGTCGGGCTGGTCGACCAGGCTGAGAACCGCGTTCGCGTGCGTGTGGTCGACGAATTTGTGCGGCAGGAAGGCATGCAGCAGCATCTCGACCGACGGGTTCGGCGCCGTCGGGTCGAGCAGGTTCTCGCGCTGGATGCGCACCATGTCGTCGTCGCTGAGCGCGCCGCGCGACCGCAGCTTGCGCAGGCGCTCGAGCCGCACCACCGGCAAGCCCCGCCGGCTCGATCGCCGCCATGTCGGCGCCCGAGCCCTTGACGCACAGCACTTCGACCTCCTCGCCGAGGAGATCGGGCATCGTCGTCTTCACCGAGGTGTTGCCGCCGCCGTGCAGCACGAGCTTGCGATCGCGGCCGAGCAGGCGTGTCGTGTAGACGCGCAACGCGAGATCGCGGCCGACGCCGTCGCGGGCGTAGCGGTCGACGATGGCTTGCGCCTCCTTGTCGACCCAGCCGCTCTTCATCTCCAGCTCCTTGCCGAGCACGCGCTTGCTCCACCAGCCGGAGCGGCGCGGACGATCGCCGTCCTCGCTCTCCGCCGGCCCGCTCACGATCGGCTGCGGCGCCTCGACCGGACTCATGGGGAACGGGCGCCATCGATTCGCCGGAGAAGACCATCGGCGCCGGCTCGCGCACGGTCGAGCGCCGGCGCACCGGCTCCGGCGCCGCGGCCTCGGGCGCTTCCGGAGCGGCGACAGCAGGGATCGCGGCCGGCGGCGGCCGGTCTTCCGGCGGCTCGTAGGCTGAGTGCGGGCGCGTCTCGCGCCGCGCCGGCTCCGCCGGCGGCTCCTGCAGCATCGGTTGCTCGTGCACGGGTTCCGGGGGTGACGCGGCGTCGAAATCGGCCACTGCACGGCTCAATTCGGGCTCGACCGCGTGACCATTGTCCGACGCGAACGGTGCTTCGCCCTCGCGGTCGCGCCGATTGCGTCGGCCGCCGCGCCGTCCGCGCCGGCGTCGCCGGCGCTCGGCGTCGCCGCCTTGCGTCTCGGCCGCGCCCGCGCCCGCCTCGACTGCTTCGTCGGCGTGGTCGTCGCCGCCGGCTGTTGCTTCGGCGCGCTCGGTCTGATCATCCGGGAGGGCGCCGCCGTTGCGATCCTGCGGCAAGGCGCCCTCGCGCTCGGCCTGGAACGCGCCGCTGCCTTCGCCTCGGCGTCCTCCGCGCCGTCGCCGCCGCTTTCGGCCGCCACGCTCGCCGTCGGGACTTGCCGCTTCGGGCTCGGCCGTGATCGTCGCCTCTTCGGCTTCGATCGCCTCCTCCTGCTCGGATTCTTCGTCCCCCTGCTCCTCCTCGATCTCGGGCTCGGCCGCGACCGCTGCCGGCGCCGCCAGCGCCAGCGCCTTCGCCTGCTCGAGGCTGTGCACCTGCTCGCCCTTCTCGATGACGAACGACAATTGCCCGCCGATCGTGGCGTCCGCGTTCACCATGATGGTGATGCGGAAGCGCTCCTCCAGCGCGCGCAGATGGGCGCGCTTGTGATTGAGCAGATAGAGCGCGATCTCGGCGCGCGTGCGCACGATCAGATTGTGGGTCGCGCCCTTGAGCAGCATTTCCTCGAGCGAGCGCAGCAGCTGCAGCGCGACCGAGGACACCGAGCGCACATGGCCGGTGCCGCCGCAATGCGGGCATTTCTCGGTCGAGCTCTCCAGCACGCTCGAGCGGATGCGCTGGCGCGACATTTCGAGCAGGCCGAAATGCGAGATGTGCCCGACCTGGATGCGCGCGCGGTCGTGCCGCAGGCATTCCTTGAGCCGGCGCTCGACCGCGCGGTTGTTGCGCTTCTCGTCCATGTCGATGAAGTCGATGACGATCAGCCCGGCGAGGTCGCGCAGGCGCAGCTGCCGCGCGATCTCCTCGGCGGCCTCCATATTGGTCTTGAGCGCGGTGTCCTCGATGTGATGCTCGCGCGTGGCGCGGCCGGAATTGACGTCGATGGCGACCAGCGCCTCGGCCTGGTTGAGCACGATGTAGCCGCCCGACTTGAGCTGCATGACCGGCGAGAACATCGCGTCGAGCTGGCTCTCGATCCCGAAGCGGGTGAAGACCGGCAGCGTGTCGCGGTAGAGCTTCACGTTCTTGGCATGGCTCGGCATGAGCATGCGCATGAATTCCCTGGCGTCCCCGTAGGCCTCCTCGCCGGCGACGATGATTTCGTCGATGTCCTTGTTGTAGAGGTCGCGGATCGAGCGCTTGACCAGCGAGCCTTCCTCGTAGACCAGCGTCGGCGCGGTCGATTTCAGCGTCAGATCGCGCACCGTCTCCCACAGCCGCAGCAGGTATTCGAAGTCGCGCTTGACCTCGGTCTTGGTGCGGCTGGCGCCGGCGGTGCGCAGGATCACGCCCATGCCCTCCGGCACTTCCAGGTCCTGCGCGATCTCCTTGAGCTTGCGGCGGTCCTCGGCGTTGGTGATCTTGCGGCTGATGCCGCCGCCGCGCGCCGTGTTCGGCATCAGCACCGAATAGCGGCCGGCGAGCGAGAGATAGGTGGTGAGCGCGGCGCCCTTGGTGCCGCGCTCCTCCTTGACCACCTGCACCAGCATCACCTGCCGGCGCTTGATGACCTCTTGGATCTTGTATTGGCGGCGCAGCCGCGGCATGCGCTCGGGCACTTCCTCCATGGCGTCGGCGCCGCCGACCGATTCGATCACCTCGTCCTCGCCCTCGGCGCCGTGGCCGTTGACCTCGGTGATGTTGTCGCCGGCTGCGGCGTCGTGGGCTTCGGCGGAGCCCGCGTCGCTCTCGTGGCCTTCAGCCGAAGCGCCGTGCTCGGCCGGCTCGCTGCCGTCGCCGATCTCCAAAGGCGGAGCGTCATCTCCGGTCGGAACCTGCTCGGCCGCACTGCTCGCTTCGAGTTGCGCGAGGTCGATCGCCGTCTCGGCGGCGACCGCCGGTGCGTCCTCGGGGGCGACCACGTGCTCCGGCATCGGCTGCGCGACGTTCTCGTCCGCGCCCGGTTGCGGCGATGCGTCGTCGGTGGTGCCGGCCGGCGGCGCCATCTGCTCGGATCCCGCCGCCATGGCGGCGATCTCGTCGGCCGCCTCGATCGGCTCGCTCTTGATCTCGTCGCGCGGGCGGCGCCCGACCGAGCGCTCGCGACGCCCGTTGCGGCGGCCGGCGCGGCTGTCGGCCTCGGCGTCGGCGGCGCGTTGCGCGCGCTCCTCCTCGGCGATCAGCGCCTGCCGGTCGGCGACCGGGATCTGATAGTAGTCGGGATGGATTTCGCTGAAGGCCAGGAAGCCGTGGCGATTGCCGCCGTAATCGACGAAGGCGGCCTGCAGCGACGGCTCGACGCGCGTCACCTTGGCCAGATAGATGTTGCCGCGAAGCTGTTTACGGTTGGCCAATTCGAAGTCGAATTCCTCGACACGATTGCCGCGCAGAACAACCACCCGGGTCTCCTCCGGATGGGTCGCATCGATGAGCATTTTGTTGGGCATTGAACAATCTCTTGACGGCAGGCCGGCGCACGGCCGTCCTTCGTCGCCACGCGGGCGGCGCAAGACGGCGCGACCAGGACCCTGCCTGACTGTGGTTGAACGGATGAGGCCGTGCGCGCGCGAGAGCGTAATCGCATCGGCGTCGCTGCGCGACGCGGTGTTACTGCGATGCGATGGGGTTGGTTCTCGACGCGCGGTCGTAGCATGACCCTCGGCCCGTGGACGGGGCGGCAGCGCGCGGGCGCCACCGCGGTTTCTGTTGGCTGGCGGGTTCATCGCGAGACGGCTCAGCTTGAGCCGCCACGCCGCCGCCCGAGGCCTTGGCCCCGCACGACACCGGTTGTCCTCTACAAGGGCATCGGCCTCGAAGGCCCACCGCCATCCCGCCGATGCGAGAGGCCGCAGGCCGCTGCCGCCAAGGTCGCTCCCGTCGTCGATGGTTTGGGAGCGGGGCTTGGGCGGCCCTGCCGGATGCCCGAACGCGGTACAACCGGAACTTTAACCGTCAGCACGACCTTCTTACGGTGACGCCCGGACAATAGCAAGGGCAGGCAGCGGGGCACGGCCGCGAATGCTTATCGGGCGGCGCCGGGCCGCGGCGTCGTCCGTTCGCTGCGACATGGCCACGTCGTGTCCGGAAGTCCCGGCTCGAATGAGCGACGAAGGTACGCGGCGCACGACCCGGCAATCCTTGGCGGCGCCGTCGCGTTGGCCGTGACCGCAGCGCACAGGTCGCGGTCCATCGGCACTCAGCGCGGTGCCGCAGCCGTGGCAATCGGGACGCGGACATCGCCGTCGATCCGTGAGCAATCCAGTCGCCGGTCGCCGGTCCGCCATAGAGCCGCCAGCTTAAGTTCCAATTAACCATCGCTCCGTAATGGAGTAAGACAGTCCCCGGGAGGGGCCCCTCGGAAGATGTCGGTCCGCGCGAGCTTGGCTCTGGTCTTCGGCGCGCTGCTGCTCGGCCCCGCTGTCGCGGCCGAGCGCACCGGCGCGACTCCGCCGCAAACGCGCGTGACCAACGACTTTCCGGTGGCGACCGAGGTGCGGCTCGGCGGCGACGACAGCCAGACCCGCCTGGTCATCGATCTCAGCCAGAAGATCGACATCCGCGCCTTCACGCTCGCCAACCCCTACCGGGTGGTCGTCGACATGCCGCAGGTCACGTTCCAGTTTCCGCCCAAGACCGGGGAGACCGGGCGCGGCCTGATCAAGGCGTTCCGCTACGGTCTGGTCATGCAGGGCGGCTCGCGCCTGGTCATCGACCTCGCGCGCCCGGCGCGGATCGACAAGGCTTTCGTGCTCGATCGCCGCCAACGATCAGCCGGCCCGCCTGGTGCTCGATCTGGCGGCCAGCGACCGCGAGACCTTCATGCGCTTCATCGCGCTCGAGAACCGGGTTCCGGACAGGCCGCCCGCAAGCCCGAGCGCAACGGCGACGGCAAGCCCAGCGCCGATCCGCGGCCGCTCGTCGTCATCGATCCCGGCCATGGCGGCATCGACAACGGCACCAGGGCCGCCAGCGGGGAGATGGAGAAGACCATCGTCCTCGAATTCTCGCTGATGCTGCGCGACAAGATCGAGAAGACCGGCAAATACCGCGTCGCGATGACCCGCACCGACGACACCTTCGTGGCGCTCGCCGACCGCGTCGAGCTCGCGCGTTCGCGCCAAGGCCTCGCTGTTCATCTCGATCCACGCCGATGCGCTGGCGCGCGGGGAGGGCGACGCCCAGGGCGCGACCGTCTACACGCTCTCGGAGCGCGCATCGGACGCCGCGGCTGCGCGCTTTGCCGAGGCCGAGAACCGCGCCGACGTGATCGCCGGCCTCGATCTGTCGGCCGAGCCGAACGACGTCGCCGACATCCTGATCGATCTCGCCAAGCGCGAGACCAAGACGTTCTCGCTGCAGTTCGCCCGCACCCTGGTCGGCGAGCTCAAGCACGCCGCCCGGATGCACCAGAACCCGCTGAGGTCGGCGCGTTTTGTCGTGCTCAGGGCGCCGGACGTGCCCTCGGTGCTGGTCGAGCTCGGCTACGTGTCGAACAAGGAGGACCTGAAATCGCTGATCTCGGCGGAGTGGCGGGGACGCACGGCCGACGCGATCGTGCAGGCGATCCATACCTTCTTCACGACCCGCCTGGCGGGTGGCCAGAATTGAGCAGGTGGTCTTGCGGCAGGTGCTGCAATTGGCCTCAGTTTCAACATAAAACAGCGCGACTTAGGTAATCGACCAAACCTGCGGGGGTAGGGGACGGCGTGAGGGACAAGCTCGAGAGCTTTGATCGTTGCCGGTCGCGGTCGGACGGCCGGCGAATGCCGCCGCCCATATCGGTCGCGGCAGGGGGGACACCGGCGATGAGACTCTTGCTGCGGTTCGCCGGCCTGCTGTTTGCGGCGGGCACGATCGTCTTCATCGTCGGGATCGCCGGCGCCGCCGGCCTGCTGTGGCACTTCTCCCGCGAGCTGCCGGACTATTCCCAGCTGCAGGACTACGAGCCCGCGGTCATGACCCGCGTGCACGCGTCGAACGGCGCGCTGCTCGCCGAATATGCCGCGCGAGCGGCGTCTCTACCTCCCGATCCAGGCGGTGCCGAAGCGCGTCATCAACGCCTTCATCGCGGCCGAGGACAAGAATTTCTACGAGCACGGCGGCATCGACTTCTCGGGGATCGCGCGCGCCGGGATCATCGTATATCCAGAACTACGGCAGCGGCCGCCGCCCGCAGGGCGCCTCCACCATCACCCAGCAGGTCGCCAAGAACTTCCTGCTCACCAACGAGCTGTCCTGGTCGCGCAAGATCAAGGAAGCGCTGCTGGCGATGAAGATCGAGCGCACCTTCTCCAAGGAGAAGATCCTCGAGCTCTATCTCAACGAAATCTATCTCGGCATGGGCGCCTACGGCGTGGCCGCCGCGTCGCTGCTCTATTTCGACAAGTCGGTGCACGAATTGTCGGTCTCGGAGGCCGCCTATCTCGCGGCGCTGCCCAAGGCGCCCAACAACTATCATCCGTTCCGCCAGCGCGAGCGCGCCTTCGAGCGCCGCAACTACGTGCTCGATCGCATGGCCGAGGATCGCTACATCACCGCGCAGGAGGCGGAGAAGGCCAAGAAGGAGCCGTTCAAGATCACGCTGCGGCCGACCGGCGCGCACATCTTCGCGGCCGAATATTTCGCCGAGGAGGTCCGCCGCTACATCAACGACAATTACACCGAGAAGAAGCTCTACGAGGGCGGCCTCTCGGTGCGCACCACGCTCGATCCCAAGATGCAGGTGCTGGCGCGCAAGGTGCTGATCGACGGCTTCGTGAATTTCGACGAGCAGCAGGGCTATCGCGGCGCCGCCAACAAGCTCGAGCTGGTGGGCGACTGGGGCGTGAAGCTCGCCGAGGTCAAGGCGCTGTCCGACGTCGCGCCGTGGCGGCTCGCGGTGGTGCTCGAGTCCGGCGACCAATCGGCCCGCATCGGATTCCAGCCCGCGCGCGAGCCCGGCGGCGCCGTCAGCAAGGACCGCGAGAGCGGCACCGTTACGCTCGACGGCGTGAAGTGGGCGAAGGCGGCGAGCGGGCCCGCTGAAGGGCAAGGCGCCGACCAAGGTCTCGCAGGTGCTGGAGCCGGGCGACGTCGTCTATGTCGAGCCGCTCGCCGGCAAGGACGGCCAGTTCCGCCTGCGCCAGGTGCCCGAGGTCTCCGGCGCCATCGTCGCGATGGACCCGACCGACCGGCCGCGTGCTCGCGATGGTCGGCGGCTTCTCCTACGACCAGAGCCAGTTCAACCGCGCCACCCAGGCGCTGCGCCAGCCCGGCTCGTCGTTCAAGCCGCTGGTCTATGCCGCCGCGCTCGACAACGGCTACACGCCGTCGACCGTCGTGCTCGACGCGCCGCTCGAGATCGACACCGGCAGCGGCATCTGGTCGCCGGAGAACTATTCGCGCAAATTCTACGGTCCCTCGACCTTGCGCTTCGGCATCGAGCAGTCGCGCAACGTGATGACGGTGCGGCTCGCGCAGGACATCGGCATGCCGCTGATCGGCGAATACGCCAAGCGCTTCGGCATCTACGATACGCTGCCGCCCTACCTGTCGTTCGCGCTCGGCGCCGGCGAAACCACGCTGCTGCGCATGGTCGGCGCCTACGCGATGTTCGACAACGGCGGCCGCAAGGTGCAGCCGACCCTGATCGACCGCATCCAGGACCGCTACGGCCGCACCATCTACAAGCACGACTCGCGCGAATGCCGCGGCTGCGCCGCCGAGAAATGGGCGAACCAGCCCGAGCCGACCCTGATCGACAAGCGCGAGCGCGTGCTCGATCCGATGACCGCCTACCAGATCACCTCGATGATGGAAGGCGTGGTCCAGCGCGGCACCGCCACGGTGGTGAAGGAGGTCGGCAAGCCGATCGCCGGCAAGACCGGCACCACCAACGACGAGAAGGACGCCTGGTTCATCGGCTTCTCGCCCGATCTCGTGGTCGGCGTCTATCTCGGCTACGACAAGCCGCGCCATCTCGGCCGCGGCGCGACCGGCGGCGTGCTGGCCGCGCCGATCGTCAGGGATTTCATGAAGGTGGCGCTCGCCGACAAGCCGGCGGTGCCGTTCCGCGTGCCGGCCGGCATCAAGCTGATCCGCGTCGACCCGAAGACCGGAATGCGGGCGGCGCCGGGCGACCAGCGCGTGATCCTGGAAGCCTTCAAGCCCGGCACCGCGCCGCCCGACAATTACTCGGTGGTCGGCGTCACCGACGCCGAGGGCCGGCCGCTCGGGGTTCGCCCGAGGCCGACCGCGCGGTCGCTCGGCGGGACCGGCGGGCTGTACTGAGACCTCGCACTTTCGTGGGCGCGTAACGCGAGAGGACGGCGCGCATGTCGCTTACGTCTCAGCCGTCACCCGGCAGCAATGTCGGCAAATGGGACGGCTGGTATCGCAACCTGTCGGCCGCCAACCAAGACGCGGTGCTGTACGGAGATGCCGTCACATATCTCATGGCGGCTGCGTTCCTGGCCGACGTCGACGAAGTCGAGGATTGGGGCTGCGGTGGCGGCGGCTTTCGACACTTCTGCGTGAGTTCGAGATATGTCGGGCTCGACGGCAGCAAGACGCCTTTTGCCGACAAGATCGTCGATCTCTGCACCTACCGCTCGACGGCTCCCGGCATCATGATGCGGCACGTGCTCGAGCACAATTACGAGTGGGAGAGGGTCGCTCGTTTCCGCCGTCCAATCCTTCGGCAGCAAGTTTTGTCTGATTCTCTTCACGCCCTTTGCCACGGAAACGAAGGAGATCGCTCACAATCGTGCGATCGGAGTCGACGTCCCCGATCTGTCTTTCCGGCGCGAGGACATCGAGCGGCATTTCGTCGGGCCTGCGCTGGAGACTGATGGAGAACATCGGGACGAAGTCTCAATACGGCGTCGAGCACGTCTATCTCATCTGGCGATAGCCGGACGCAGCCGCTCCGGCTATGACGAGCATCGGCGCGTGGTCGAGGCGATTGCGGCCGCCGACGGGACGCGGCCGATCAGGCGATGCGGGCGCATATCGCCAACACGATCAGCCGATTGCGGGCAGGCGCTTTCTCCTCGGCTTAGCCCGCCGGCTCACCACCGCAGTGACGGCGCCACCAACATCAATCCCGACAGCAGCAGGAGCACCAGGACGATGCGGCGGAAGCCGGCCTCGTCGATCCGGCCGTACAGCTTCAAGCCGAGCCAGGTGCCGGCCAGCAGCACCGGCAGGCCGAGCAGGAACAGCGTGACGGTGTCGGTTGCGATGGCTCCCTTGGCGCCGAGCCAAAGCGCCGTCATCGCGAACGTGGCGACGGCGGCCGGCTGAAACACGCCGCGCTGCACGTCCTTCGACCAGCCGCGCAGCCCGCACCAGATCACCACCAGGATGCCGGCGAGCCCGGTCACGCCGGCCAGCACGCCGTTGAGGAAGCCGACCCCGGCAATCGAGCGCCGCGCCGCCGACGCGCACCGGACCGAGCGTCGGTCGTGCCAGGCTGTAGACGCCGTAGAGCCACGAGGAAAACGCCGACGCCGATCTGCACCTGCCGAGCATCCGCCCAGTCCAGGATCGCGACGCCGAGCGGGACGCCGATCGCTGCTCCGAGGACGAAAGGCCAAAGCCTGCGCCAATCCAGCTGCGTGCCGCAGTTTCCAAACCGAGATGCCCTGCACCAGGAGGCCGAAAGCGATGATCAGCGTGGCGGTTTGGATCGGGGTCAGAAAATGAAGCCACGCCGCCGCGGCGATCAGCCCGAAGGCGAAGCCGGAGATGCCGGCGACCAGTGCCGCGGCGAAGGTCGCAACGAGAAACAGCGCATAGTGGAGCCAAACATCGTCCATGGCGGGCTCCGTGTGCGATTTCAGCTTGGAGGCGCCGCTGCGGGAGATCGGCTGGGCGCCGTCTCCTCGGGTGGCTTGATGTGACGGAACGAGTACAGCAGCGACAAATCGTAGACGATCTTCAGGACGCCGCAGATCACCAGCGGCAATCCCGCAAACGATGTGGCCAGCAAGGCGCCGCTCAAGGCCGGGCTGATCGACGAGGCAAGGCTGCGCGGAACCGCGGTCACGCTCGCGGCGGCCGTGCGCTCGGCAGGCGTGACGACCGCCATCACGTAGGAGGTGCGCGTCGGCACGTCCATCTGCGAGAGCGCGGATCGCACCAGCAGCAGGCCGAGCACGATCGGGAGGTTCGGCGAGAACGCCGCGAGAATGAGGCAGACGCTCGACGGAATGTGCGTGAACACCATCGTGTTGACGAGGCCGAAGCGCGCCCCCAGCCGGGCCGCGACCGGATAGGAGAAGGCGGCGAGCACGTTCGACCAGAAGAAAAACCCGCTTGCCGCGGCGAGCGAGAGCTCGAAGCGTTCGAACAGCCAAAGCGCCAGCAGCGATTGGACGACAAAGCCGCCGGCGAATGAATCCAGGCTGAACAAGGCCGCCAGCTTGTAGACGGTTCGGCGAGACGGTCCCAATGCTGCCGTCGCGGTTGCTGCTGTCTTTCACCTCTGTGCGCGGCAGGCGCGAATAAAGCGCGGCGCCGAGCAGCCCCAGCGCGGCATAGACGTAGAACATCCCCTGCAGCGCGGCGAGCTTGCCGATCCCGAACGAAAGCAGGACGTCCGGCATGCCGGCCGCCAGCGCGCCCGCTGCGCCCGCCAGCGCGCCGATCAGGCTGTAGCGCGCAAAGGTGCTGGTCCGATCCCGATCCGATACATTTTGAGCAAGCGCCGCGTGCTCGAGCGGCACATGCACGCCGATGTCGCCGGTCGAGGGATTCATCGTGCCGATGAAGGCGACCATGGCGATGAAAACGAGATGCTGGAGGTTCGGGATCGCGATCCCGGTCGCCACCATCAGGAAGGCGCAGAGCAGGAGAAGCGTGCGCAGGTCGTAACGCGGCGCCACGAACCCGATGGCCAAGGTCAGGGCGGCGGAGCCGAGCAGCGCCGCGGCCGCCACCAGCCCGATCTGGAACGGGCCGAACCCGAGCTCGATCAGATAGGCCGGCAGGATGATGGCGGCAAAGCCGTCGCCCAGCCCGCGCGCCGCGCGGGCAGCGTAAAGATAGAAGACGTCCGATCGTGCCCTCACGCCCAAACCTTCCCCCACCATCCTTCGATCGAGTTGGCCGCGATCCTGACGGTGCGTCACGGGCAGCCGTCGAGGCACGCGTGGCTGTCGGCCTAGGAGCCAGCCCCGATGATGTCGGGGCCGCGTCACGGCCCGACATCGTGTCAGTGAGCTGCGGATTGCGAAGCTCGAGCTCTTCGCGCGGCGACCGTACTTGAGGTCGAGCGTCGCGGCGTCGCAGCCGGCGGGCGAGTCATTTCAGCGACGTCGTCGTTTGCCCAGAAGTGCATGAAGATCAGCCGCGGCTGCTCGGTCAGCATGTGGCTGGATGGTCAATCGCCGTCACCTCGATGCCAGCTCGCCCGCAGCGCCTTGATCGACCGCGGTTGGACCTCGTCGCTGGTGACGCACGAAGTCGCCGGTGATGGCGGCCTTGCCGCCGCCGGTAGGCTGGAAGTCTGATCTGCCGCGGTCGACGAACCGCATGCGGTCCGGCCGAGAGCTGATTTGCACGCCATTCTCGGTGATCGGGTCGCGGCGACGCGGTACGCCGAATTGATAGACGCCGCCGTTGGCCTGTCGGCCTTGGCGCCGATGATCTGATCGAGCTGGGCGGTATCGAGATCGATGCAGCGCGCGCGGACGCTTCAGCGGATGGCGCCGGCGCGGTCGCAGCGGGGTCTTGCTCGTCGCGGCCAACGCGGTGCGCAGCGCGGTCGCCAGCTTCACCGGATCGCCATGTCCGCCGATATGCATGTAGAACGTCGCCGGGCTGCCGCGCAGCACGTGATTGTGGATACGCGGGATCGTCGATCCCGGCGCGCGAGCTCGCCGCCGGCGATCAAGGGATGGCCGGGATACTCCTCGCCGGCGAGCGGCGAAGGAATGGCTCGCGCCAGCTCATAGAGCAGCGGAGGATTCTCGATCGGCTGGTCATGACCGACCGGTTGATCTCAGTCTCGAGCAGCACGAGGTCGCCCATCACCATGGCGCCGCCATGCATCGGCTTGAACGCGGCCCAGCCGCCGAGCGCCAATGCCGGCCTGATGGTGACGCCGTCGAGCGTCACCTGCAGGTCGGTGCGCGGGAAGCCGTAGCGATGAACGTCGCCGGTGACCGCGCCGCTGCGTCCCAGCACTTCATCCACCTTCTTCCAGTCGACGTCCTGGGCGCTGGCAGCGGTGCCGATCGTCGCCATGGCGCAAATCGCGAGCACGTGAACAACACGCATGATCGTCTACTCCTTGGGTTGGGCTCATCGCCCGGTGATGCCCCCGGTCCCTTGCCCGTTTGTCATTTGAACGAACACCCGCGCTGCGTTGTTCCAGCGACGATAGGCGTGCGGCTCACGAGAGGGCCCCTGCCAGATGGAGGACGATCCCGACGGCCGAGCAGGCCAGCAGCGTGGTGATCATCCCGACCTTGAAGCGGAAAATGGCGACGATCGCCGCGACTGAAAGCGCGAGCGCCCAGGGATCGACGCTCGCGAGCACCGGCATGTCGAATGAGAGCCCATAACCGCTGCACGGGCCGTCACTTCTCGGAATACCGTGTGCAGCGCGAACCAGATCGCAAGGTTGAGGACCACCCCGACCACCGCCGCGGTGATCGCCGAAAGCGCGCCATTCAGGTTCTTGTTGTCGCGCAGGACCTCGATGAAGGGGGCTCCCAGGAATATCCAGAGAAAGCAGGGCGTGAAGGTGACCCACGTTGCCAGCAGGCCGCCGAGCGTGCCGGCGAGCATCGGCGACAGCGTCCCCGGATCGCGGAACGCCGCCATGAACCCGACGAACTGCAGCACCATGATCAGCGGGCCGGGCGTGGTTTCGGCCATGCCGAGCCCGTCGAGCATCTCGCCCGGCTTGAGCCAGCCGTAGTTCTCGACCGCCTGCTGGGCGACGTAGGCGAGCACCGCGTAGGCGCCGCCGAACGTCACCATCGCCATCTTGCTGAAGAAGACGGCGATCTCGCTGAAGACGTTTCCGCTGCCCAAGGTGACGAGCAGCGCGATCACCGGAATGAGCCAAAGCGCCAGCCATATGCTCGACGCCCGCAAGGCGCGCGCAACCGTCGGCCGCGCATGGTCGGGCAGCTTGTCGCCGAGCAGGCTATCGACGACGCCCGCGTCCTGCTTGCCGCTGCCATGACCGCTTTTGACTGAGAAATGCCTTGGCGCCGGTCCAGGCGCCGAGAAACCCGATCAACGCAGCGCCGAAAATGATGATCGGAAACGGAATGTTGAAAAAGAAGATGCCGACGAATGCGGCCGCCGCCAGCAGGCGCATCGCGTTGTTCTTGAGCGACCGCTTGCCGATGCGGAACACCGCCTCCAGCACGATCGCGAGCACCGCGGCCTTCAGGCCAAAGAACAGCGCGACGATCACCGGCACGTTGCCGTAGCCGGCATACACGTAGCTGAGCGCCATGATGGCGATGACGCCGGGAATGACGAACAGAACGCCGGCCATGATGCCGCCGAGCGTGCGGTGCATCAGCCAGCCGATATAGGTCGCGAGCTGCTGCGCCTCCGGGCCGGGCAGCAGCATGCAGTAGTTGAGCGCGTGCAGGAAACGGCTCTCCGAGATCCACCGCTTCTCCTCGACCAGGATGCGGTGCATGACGGCGATCTGGCCGGCGGGGCCTCCGAAGCTGAGGCTCGCGACGCGGAGCCAGGTCCAGAAGGCCTCGCGCAGCGACACCCCGTGATCAGGCACTGAACGATCTTCCGCGGCGACTGAAATCTCAGCCATGACGAGCCTGTTTCGGAGCCGTCGCGGGCCAATTGTGCGTCTCGGCCTGAAGGCTGCGGCACCACGTGTAGAGCGCGTCGTACATCACGATGCCGTGCTCGAGCATCTCGTGATCGTCCGCGAAGTTCGCCGAAAGGCCCAACGAGATGGCAAACAGGCCGCCGCACTGCGGGGCGAGGTCGTGCCGCGACGTGTCGGCGCCGCGGACGATCGTCGCCAGGTGGTCGAGCGCCGGATCGTGGATGCCGTAGATGCGCAGGATCGTATCGAACGAGCAACGCTCGCCCTCGTGGGCGAATTCGACGCCCTCGATGTCGTACGGCGTTCCGCCCGTCTCCTTGGCGACCGCGAGCACCTGTTTCGTCGGGACGTAGATGAATTCCGCCCGCGGATCGATGAAGCGCCGGATCAGCCAGGGACAGGCGATGCGGTCGATCTTCGGGCGCTCGCGGGTGACCCACTTGCCAGGCGACGGGCCGATGGCGCGGCGCGTCGGGAAGCCCTGCTCGATCCAGCCGGCAATGCCGTCCTCGAGATAGACCGCGTCCACTCCCGCTGCGCACAGAGCCGCGGCAACGTTTTGGCTCACCTGGTGGCCGTGAACGCAGTGCACGACCACCTGGCGCCCGCTCGGCAAATCCTTCCGCCATTTCTCCACGTCATCCGGAGCGACAATGAAAGGCAGATGCGATCAGCTCACCCGCCTTCGCAAAATCCGCGGGACGCCGAACGTCCACGACGGCTGGCGCCGAGGCAGTGCCGAGCCGAGCGTAAAGGTCGGCTGGCGAGATTGAAGCAAGAGTTCGTTCCATGACATTCACCTCGATTTGGTTCGATGCCGTCATTTTGGGAATATTCCCGCTACCGGCGCTTCTTCCGGAAGAATTCATAGAGGTTGTTGAAGACCTCGGTGCCCCGTGCAATGCGCTCGGGGTCGTCCTTCGTCGTCATGCCGATGCCGTCGATCAGCGTCCGAATCCCGGCGACCTCGGTGCGGCCGAACTTGTCGTCCTTGAGGTCGATGTCATGGACGATCTCCGCGATGGCGCGAAGCGCCGGATCGTTCAGCGCTCCGCGGTCGAGCAGCACTTCGAAGGTGCATTTGTCGCCCTCGTGGGTGAACTCGGCCTGGAACATGTCGAAGCGCAACTCGCCCTGGTCCGGGCGATAGTCCTTGCCGGCCACGAATTTGAAACGCGCGTCCGGGTCGATGAAGCGGCGTATCAACCAGGCGCTGGCGATCCGGTCGACGTGCACGCCTTGTCGCGTGACCCATGTTCTGCTGCGAAGCGCCCCGACGGCGCTTGCCTTGGAATCGACCGTCGCTTTGCCAGCCACCGACTTATCCTCGTTCAGTCGAGCCTCCAGGCCCCTGAGCAGCCCTTCAGCCGTTTCGCGGCCAATGGCGCCGAAGAAATCGATCGAAACGATGTCGGCCAGGCGTTTGCCCAGCCGCGCGACCTGTGCGCGAAGATCGTTGACGCGCCTCGGCCTTCAGGTTGGGACGCAGCGACTTGGTCAAGACGCGCGCCTCTTTGGCGATCTCCTCGTAATCGGCGTCGCGAGCCTGGTCGAAAAGCCTCCGTACCTCCTCGTCCGAAAGCCCGTCGATCAGGCGGGCTTCACAGACGAATGCTTCGCCGCCTCCTTCCACGATCTCCCGCAGCAACCACTCGAAATCCTCTTGGGTCCCTTCATTCATCGGCAGCGCGTGCACGGCGTTCTTGACCGCGATTGCGCCGATGCCCTGCAGCCGGCGCCAGACCTTGACGCGGAGATATGCGGGCTTTGCCGGAAGCTGATGGATGAGCAACAGCCAGCTGTGGACCAGCGTTCTTTGCGCTCCGGCATTCATGCGGAACAATCTGTATCAAGTATGGAAAATGGATGCAACATATGTATCATTCAATTTCCTGTGCGCATTCGCTCGCACTCGCTGCTGATCGCGTTTCAAACGGCCTCGCTGGCCGTAGCCTGCTGGGCTTCCACCAGCGTAAGAGCTCCGCGGTGCGCAGGTGAGAACACGTAAAGCTGGTCCGGCGCGACAAGGGCGGTCGTCTGGGCCCCGAGCGCTGTCGTGAACTGCGTGCTGTTGCCGGTGCGCGGATCAATGGATTGGACCAGCCCTGGATCGCCGATTGCGACGTGCACGAGTCCACTCGTCGGATTGAAGAAGGTTGCGTCCGGTCCTCCGGCTAGCGGCCACTCGTGGCGTATCTCCCCGGCCACGGTATCGAGCTGCACGAGCGCGCCGCCATCGCACGCAACGTAGAGGAGGCCCGCTTGGTGATCGATGTCGAGCCCGTGCGCGCCGTGCGAGGGAAGTGCCCAGTGCTGCACCTGATCGAGTTGCGGCAGCCGGGCAACCAAAACCATCGAGGGCTCGCGGATCGCGAGGAACACCCGCGTCCCGGCGGCATCCGTCACGCACCATCGTGGCCGACCGGGGAGCTCGAGCGACCATCGCTGGCGTCCGTCGAGGTCCAAGACCTGGAGCTCGGGGCCGCGGATATCGTCTCCGATGCAGGCAACCACCGCGAGGCGCAAGTGCGACACGATCGCGACTCCGTTCGGTCGCGGACCGGTATTGAATACGGCCCGTGTTTCCAGAGAGTGCGCATCGAGCCACGCCAGGCTTGCGGCCCCACGGTTGGTTACGAGGACGTGCCCTTCGTCGGCGACGACGCCTGCCGCTTCCGGAAAGCCGTCCAATGTCGCGAGATGGCGGCTGGCGTCATGATCGATCACCTCGACGCGGTCCCGGCCCGTGTGCGCCATGAAAACGCGGCGGCTCTTCGGCTCGAAGGCGCCATGGTCGAACAAGTTGGCAGAAGCCGGTATCTCGATGACGCGTATGGCTTTGAGTGACATGACGATCTCCTCAGTGGATGTTTTGCGTTTTCGAGCGGGCATGGTGATCGCTGGCGCGGATCATTGGGGCGGGCGGCGCGGCGTGCCGTCGACTGCCGCGTTCTTGGGATCGCGTACCAGCGCCATCACTGCGACCGCAGCGGCGGCGGTTACGGCGGCGAGCACGTCGAAGGTCCCCGCATAGCCCAATCCGCCGATCAGGAATCCCGCGATCATGGGCCCCGCTGCCTCGCCGATGTCCCAGATGGTTCCGAACACACCCATGGCGGCGCCGAGGCGCCGTGACGAGGCAAGATCGGCGATGAGCGCATTGGTCACCGGCGTGACCGCGCCGACGCCGAGGCCGAGCAGTGGCGCAAAGAGAACGAAAGCGGTCAGACTTTCGCTCCGGAAGATGAGCGGAAGCGCGGTAGCGCAAAGCAGGAGACCGATGATGATGACAGGTATTCGCCCGACTCGATCGGACAGGCGTCCGGTGATCGGCTTCGCCACCATCGCCAGGGCCAGCTGTGCGCCGAGCACGATCGCGATCTCGGCGTCGTTGAGCCCGACCTTCTTGGCGTAGATCGGCAGGAAGCCGAGAAAGGCGCCATAGCCGAGATACATGACGGCTTCGATGCTGGCTGCGACGAGGATCGGCGGTGTCCTCAACACCTCGGCGAGTCCCTGCCGAAACTCGGCGGCGCGCGCGGCGAAAGTCTTGGCTTCGGGCGCCGGCCGATCGATATCGGGGAGCAGCAGCACCACCAGCAGCGTAATCACGCCGAGCGCGCCGACCAGAAGATAGGTCAGCGAATAGCTGGTCGTGAAATAGAGCACGAACCCGCCGATCAGCGGCCCTGCGGTCGCACCGATGTCGTTCGCCGACGAGAACCAGCCGAGCCGAGCGCCGCGTCCGGTCTCGGCGAGGCTCGCCACATAGGCCGAGGCGACTGGGGAGAAGATCGCAGTCGCGAAGCCGTGGACGAAGCGGAGCGCGAGCAGCGACCAGGGATCGTAAACGAATGGATAGAGGAACGGCGGTGCCGCGAAGAAAAGCGCGCCCAGCACCATGCAGCTATTTCGTTTCACCGTAATTGATCTCGTCGAACAGCGTCACGCTGTCGGCCTTTGTCCACAACCCGACTTTCCCGGCGTCGCTGAAGGTTGCATCCTCCACCTCGAAAAGCTGCTTGCCGTTGTAGAGCACGCGAAAGCGGCGACCGCTGAAGTCGATGCGGAGGGCGAGCCATTGGTTGGCTGGGACCGCAACGTTGATCCCGTAGCCACCCTTGCGGCCGACAATATCGAGCGGGCTGCGAGCGCCGCGGACAGTCTTGTAGAGCACGACGTTGTCTTCGAGCGCGTTGGCGCGCACCACGTAATAATTGTCGGCATCTCTGGCCCGCCAGACGAGGCCCGCCGCGCGATCCTGGGAACCGGCAATGGCCTTGAACTTTACCTCGATGAAGCCGTCCTTGATGTTGGTGTCGTCCTTGAGAAGCAGCGGGTAGGTCGCCCGACCAGACTGCTTGACGATCTTCAGTTTCGAAGGCGCCGTCTGGTCATGTTCGATCGTCCATTTCGGATCGCCCGTGCCGGTCCTGGTAGCTGTCCAGCCTTTTGGAGCGGCGCCAACCGCGTCGTTCTCGAAGCTGACTATGGAATCTGCCATGGCACTTAGCGCCTCTCAATCTCGCCGCAACTTGGTGGGGTGACCGCCGCAATAGAGATAGAGCGCATCATAGAGATGCCGTTCCCGGCGGATGGTCTCATGGTCGTCGTAGCCCTGAGCGGCCGCCAGCCGCTTGAAGCCTTCGGCGATGGCTTCCAGCCCGGGCGATTGCGGGGTGAGATCGCGCCGCGGCGTGTCCGCCCCGCGCACGATCATTGCCAGGCGGTCGATCGCCTCGTCCTTGATGGCGTATCGTCTTGACGATCGCGTCGAAGCGAGCATTCCTCGCCGTGGTGGCCGAGCTCGGCGCCCGACGTGTCGTACGGAAGCTGGCCACCGGTCTCGCGAGCGACGCTCTCGACCGGGTCGACCGGAACGAACAGAAACTCGGCCCTGATCACGTCGATGAATGTGCGAATGAGCCAGCACGATTGGCCATCAGCTCGAGCCTCCAAACGTGGCGCTGCACTATGATTCCCTTGAGTTGTGCGCAGAGCATTCTTTCTCTCGCCGGCCATAGAAAATCTCATGGTTCGGTGTGTCTGTTGACCTGCTTGCTCCGACTGCAATAGCAGTCATTCAGCCTATGCCCAGCAGCCGCAGGCAATTGCCTGCGGCGATGGCGTTCTGCTCATCATCCGAAAGTCTCGCCTTCTGCATCGCATCCGTCAGCATGCCGCGAATAGGCCCGTCATTGACGATCGGCCAGTCGCTGCCGGCAATCACATTGTCGGCGCCCAGCAGATCAACCGATGCGCGGATCAACGCGGGGTGAAAGCGCATCGTGTCGATGAAGACATGTTTGCGCATCACGTCGATGGCGCCGGAGGGCAGGAGACTCTGGCCCGAGAGGCCCGCGGCCATCGCCAGGCCGCCAAACGCAAGTGCCGTCACGACGACACGCAAGCCGGGCAATTGCGAGAACACCCCGCCTTCGACCAGAGCGATAAGGGAAGCTGAATTCGCCGTACCACGTGCGAACAGGGTCCCGATGAGCCCATAGGGAGCCATCTGTCTCGTAAGCGGCTGCGGGGCCACCGGATGCACGAAGACCGGCACGCCGAGCTTCGCGGCAACCTCGAGCGTGGGGCGCGCCTGCGGTGCATCGATCATGAGATCGCCGCGTGCGCAGTCGACGAAGAGACCGCGCAATCCAAGATCGCGGATGGCGCGCTCAGCCTCACGGGCAGACCTGTCGCCGTCATAGGCATCGACCGACGCCAGGCCGTGAATGCGGCCCGGATGTCGCGCGACCAGCCCAGCGAGATCATCGTTCATCGCCATGATGGTTTCGTGCGGCACGCGGCCGTCCGCATCCGCGATCAATTGGGCCGGTATGTTGACGACACGCGCGCCGATGTGGCCCTCGCGGATGTCCTTCAGCAGAAGGTCCTCGTCCGACAACGCGCGTGCAAGCGCTTCCCAGCGGGCGCGCTGGTTTGCCGGAGCGGTCCGCACGGCAGTCTGCTCGAAGCGCGCCGGAATGTGGTGGTTGTGAAAGTCGATGATATTGAAATGCGCGTGACTTCGTACCATCGTTCATTCTCCGGAGGTGGTGCCGAGGCGCCCGAAACGGGCTTGGAGGCCACACAAGGGAAAATCGCGCTTTTTGGCAAAGCATGATTTCTCCAGCCTGCCTTAGATTTCTTAGTGCTGATCGGGCCGATCCCTTGCGAGGGAGCGGACTCAGCCGACGACGGTAGTGGCCAGAAAAAATGGGCTCAAGACGGATTGTGCTATGCGGTGATAGGCAGCCATTAAATTAGGTCTACCTTGCTTTGAGAATGGGAAAAGAAAAACAGATCAACTGGAGCCCAACACACGCAGACCAAATTGCGCGGGTTGCGATGAAGCTCATCTGATTGATCGATGCCGCGCGGCGGCCCGCCTACCGTCTCAGTATTTCGGACGATGCGACACCGCCCATTCGCGCGCGTGCCAGATCGGCGTGCGCGGCGGCAAGGACGCTCGGAACCGCGCGACGCTCGGCAGCGCCTCCATGCTCTCCTTCCACCGCTGGATGCGCGGCTTGCCGGCGAGCATGTCCTGCCCGTCCTTGTGAAAGGTGAGCGACGTCATCATCGGCAGCATGGCGAAGTCCGCCAGTGTCGGCCCCTCGGCGATCAGGAACCCGCGGCCATGGCCGAGTTCGCGTTCCAACACATCGAGGGCGTTGGCGATGTTCGGCAGCGCCGCCGCAACCACCTTTTCATCGGACGCAATCCCCAGCTCGGGGAAGACGTTTCGCTCGTGTCCCAGGTGATAAACAATCCAGTAGTAGTAATAGCTGCCCACGGCACCGACCCACTGCATCATCCGCGCCCGGTCCTGCGGCGCGGACGGCTGTAGCCGCGGTCCGTCAAACGCCTCGTCGGCGTAGGTTATGATTGCGAGGGTCTCATACACGCGGAATCCGTCATGTTCCAGGATCGGCACGCGATTAAATGGATGCAGCGCGAGATGCGTGGCGGTACCCATGACCGGTTCGAGGTCGTTAAACTCGAAAGGGACGCCTTTATGCGTCAGCACCAGGCGCACCATGTTGACATAGGTACTGCGCTGAAAGCCGTGAACGATAACCTCCGTCATGGTCACTCCGTTCCCCGAATCCGATCACGAGGCGCGCAATGCCGATCAGCGGATGGATGGCTGGTCGCTGTGTTGTGACCCGAGAGCTCGAAAGCTGCGCGCCGACGGCTGGCGCGCCGAGACAATACGGTGGTGGGGTTGCGCCACAGTGGTTCGGAATAGGCGTCGTGCAGATCGCTACGTGTAAGCCCGATGTCCGCGAGCATGTGGTCGTTGAGGTCCGCGAGGCTGAGCAGCTCACGGCGACCTCTGATGGCCACGACGAGCAGCCAGGCGCCTCGCGTCAAGGCCGCGGCGGCGGTGCCGATCGAAGCGGACAACCAGGCGGCAAGGTTCTGTCTCCTGTCGATTTCTGCCGCCATGGCGGCCTCCCGATTCGTGAGGGCTCGGGCCAGCAGCATCTAGGCCCTGGCGACCTGCGCGGCGATCCTCTAATATTCCGCCATGCCTGATAAAAAACGCACAGCCGACCTTGACTGGGAAGACGTGCGCTATTTCGTGGCGCTTACCCGCGAGGGCACTCTGTCCGCGACTGCGCGCCGATTGCGCGTCAATCACGCGACCGTGGCACGTCGTGTCTCGAGCCTGGAGGCGCTGCTTGGTCGCCCCTTGTTCGACCGGCGCGCCAACGGTTACGCACTCACCGCGGAAGGCAAAGCCGTGCTCGACGAGGCGCGCTCCATGGACGAGGCCGCGCTATCCGTTCTCCGCCGCCTGGACACCGGCACGGAATTGAGCGGCCTGGTCCGCCTCAGCGTCGGCCGCGTGCTGGCGGAGCGCTTCCTTATCGAACGTCTCGAGACGTTCCACGCACGCTATCCGGAGATCGACCTGGAAGTGATCGGCGGGTCTCGGGTCGTAAGCCTTGCCAGGCGTGAAGCGGACATCGCGCTGCGCTACGGATCGCCCAAGGACAGCGAGCTGGTTGCCCGGCGCGTGGCGAGAATCGAGCTTCGGCCTTTACGCTTCGCCCGCCTATCGTGACAAGATCGACGCCGGAAATAGGCCGGCGTTCATCGGCTTCGACGAAGAGAGCGACTTCATTGCCGAAGCCGCGTGGCTGGCGCGCCAGTTCGGCGACAGGCGGTTTTCTTTTCGCACCAACAGCCAGACGACGCAGGCCGCCGCCGCGCGCGCGGGCTACGGCGTCGCGCTCCTTCCGCGATACTTGGCGGCCGATGATCCGGGCCTCGTGCAGGTCTCGCTTGCAGGACGCCTGCCCGAGCGAGACGTGTGGCTCCTCATCCGCCGCGACCTAAAGAACATTCCGCGAGTACGGGCGGTAGCGGATTATCTCACCGATGTGTTCCAGCGAGCCCGACGGCTGCTGGCAGGCTAATTGTGGCGTCGCGTTGTCGAACCACCCAACGTGACGTCGGCTCCACCGAAGCGTGATCGCAACGTCGTCATGGTTCGCGCTTGGCTTGGCTCGACGCGGCCATCCATCTCTTCATCTAGCCTCTTCTTTCAAGAAATCGATGCACGGCCAAAGCCTCGAAACCGGCTGCAAACAGCGCTCCGGCCAGAGGGAATCGGATCAATGGAGCCGGGAAAGTGTCGCCAGCAAAGCATCGTTTCTCCAGCTTGCCTGAGAGTTCCTCATGAACTCGAAAACACTAGGCCACACCGCTCACGCAGCGGGTGATAGACGACAAATATCGAGGGCTCATGGTTGAGGTTCGAAGCGCTAACTCATCTATTCGCTTGTTACAACACGCCATTGCGGAGTTATCAGGCGCCTGAGCAATGGTTGCCGACTGCGAGCAATAGTCGTCCATCGATAGCCGCTTTCACGAGGGCGGGCGCGGCGAGCCGGTCGAGGGCATCGCGTGCGACGCACGTGAGTGGCGAAAGCCCACCCAAATTGCGTAGGTCCAGGGCTTTGTGAGAATTTCTAAGGCTTGGCTGAAAAATGATCCATTGCGAATAACTTCGACAGCGACCTATTCCGTCACGGAACGAAGCGCCATCCAGGTTCATTACGCAGCCGCCCGGTCGTTCAGGACACTTCCGTCTCAAGTGCTGCTCTAATTCCGCCCCGTGGGAGCGCACGCATATGAGCAATTCGACATTCCCTTTGTCATCATATTCTCCGTCCGTCGCGACCCGTCCGGCCGCCGCCCGCCCGATTGCCGCACGAACCAAATTGCTGCTCGAAGGGCCGGTCTTTTCCACGCTGGTGCGGCTCGCGGCGCCGAACGCTCTTCAACTGCTGGCGATTGCCGGCATGATCACGTTCGACGGGCTGTTTCTCGGCCGTCTTGGCCCGGATGCGCTTGCCGGCGTGTCGCTAGCCTTCCCCTTCATGATGCTCATGCAGCACGCCGCGAATAGCGGCATGGGCGGCGGCGCTTCGTCGGCTGTTGCACGCGCACTCGGCGCGGGACGCCGCGATCGTGCCGATGCTCTCGTTTGTCACGCATTCATCCTGGCGCTTGCGCTCGCCGCGTTGTTCTCAACCACAATGTTGCTTGGCGCGCCGTTCGTGTTTCGGTGGATGGGTGGAGAGGGCGCAGTGCTGTCCGCCGCGCTCTCCTATTCGAACGCAGTGTTCAGCGGTGCCGTATCCATCTGTGTGCTGAATGTGCTCGGCAATGCTGTGCGGGGGACCGGCAACATGGCTCTGCCCTCCGGCGTCATCGTCGGCAGCGTGATCGTGCACGTTCTCATCTCGCCATTGCTGATCTTCGGGTGGGGACCGTTGCCAGCCCTTGGTCCGGCCGGTGCCGGCTATGGCCTGATGATGTCGTTCGGCGCCGGCAGCCTCGTTCTGATCGCTTACCTGCGCTCGCGACGATCGCTCGTCACCTTGGCGTTTCGCGGCGTGTCCCTGCAGTGGGGACTGTTCGCCGAAATCCTCAAGGTCGGCGTGCCGGGACTGATCAATGTGATCATCACCAACCTCTCGGTCGTGCTGCTGACCGGGATCGCCGGCCATCTGGGACGAGAGGTGGCCATCGGCTACGCGATGGGCGCACGCCTCGAATACATCCTGATCCCGCTGGCGTTCGGTTTCGGCGCGGCGATCGTCGCGATGGTCGGCACCAACTGGGGCGCCAGGCAGTATCGCCGGGCTAGCGAGATCGCGTGGACCGGAGCCGTGACCGTGGCTGCTGCCTGCGCAACGATCGGATTGATCGTCGCGCTTTTTCCCGCGGTCAAGGAGCCCTTCGCCCCGCCAATGAAGTGATCGTCACCGATCAAAACGGACGGAGAACCAACGCATGTATCGATCATGCATACCCCCACTGCTGGCAGGCACTATCGGACTCACCGCCGTGACACAAGCCGTTGGCCAGCCGATATGCAGGCCTGCGCTGGCGTTCAAGGAGGTTCAATTTTCAGAGATGCAGCCGCCGTCGCTGGAGCGGAAATGGACCGCAGTCGTGTCGGTCGATGCGTCACGCTGCGCACCGTATTCTGCAGGATACTTCGAGATCGGGTTCTCGCGGCTGAAGGAAAACGGACCCGAGATTGAATTCCGGAAGCAATTCATATGGTCGCTGCCTACGGTAAACGTTGCGATCGATTTTGGGGCTGACGAAGCAGTAGAGCGCTACTGGTTCGATAATGTTGCACCGTGCCCATGCCTCGACCAACCTCTTCCACTCGGTCACGCACGTGACATGTAGTTGAGCGATGCTGCGTCGTTTGCCACCGCTGAACGCCCTTAGGGCCTTCGAGGCTGCGGCCCGGAGCGAGAGCCTCACGCGAGCGGCTGAAGAGCTGAGTGTCACACACGGGGCCGTGAGCCATCAGGTCAAAGCGCTGGAGGCCACACTTGGCATCAAGCTTTTCAATCGCGAGCGTCAGCGCCTGGTCATTACCGAGGCTGGTCGAGAATATCTTGAAGTGGTCCGAGAGGCGTTTGATCGGATCGCGATGGGCACCGAACGCCTTGTGCAGCGCCAAAGCTCCGGTGCCCTAACAATCAGTACATCACCGGATTTTGCCGCCAAATGGCTCGTATACCAACTCGGTCGGTTTGCGGAAAGTCATCCGGAGATTGATCTGCGGGTTTCCGCAACGGCGCATCACGTCGACTTTGCACGCGAAGACGTTGATCTTGCGGTTCGTCATGGCGATGGCAATTGGGCTGGGCTTGATGTCGTGCGGCTTTGTTCCGAGCGACTTTTTCCGGTTTGCAGCCCGAAGCTCGTCTCGGGACGTAACCACATAACCACAGCGTCGGATTTGTTAAATTTTTCGCTGTTGCGTCTCAATGACTGGAAGACCTGGACGCGATGGTTTGCAGCCGCTGGAGTCACCGATCCTGTTGCTCACGGTCCGATTCTGAACAGTGCGAGCATGCTGATAGACGCTGCCGTCGACGGCCAGGGCGTCGCGCTTGCTCGCACTGCGCTTGCGGCTTGGGATATCATCAACGGTCGTCTCGTGAGGCCAATCGATGTTTCTTTGAGAATGGCCAACACGTACTGGATCGTCTGCCCGAAAGTGACCTCGAACGTACCAAAGATCGCAATGTTCCGGAATTGGCTGTTGGCCGAGACGGCCGAAGACGCGCGCCGCCTAAAGACTCTCGCTTCATAGATGGCAACTGAGCTGTGAAGCGTCTCGAGATCCCGGACGGCTCGCCGACCGCCGGGGGAGAATGACGCCGGGCGACGGCGTCGCCTGGTCCGCCGCCTTCCATCCAACCCGCTGGAGGCGCCAGCGCCCTCGGGTGTGAGCGGATGTTCCTCGCGGGGGGATCGCATTCCTTCTGGTGGACGGTTGCGCGGACGCCGTCGGCTCGCTACATCCTCGACCGAGCTCACCAACACGGCAACTTCCAGCGGACGAGCCATGCGCGCGGAAATCGAGAAGATCGTCGAGGACATCAAGCAGTCGGTCGGGCTGCTGAGGAGGCATCTTTGACTTCGACAAGGCGCGCCGACGCCTGGAGGAGCTCAACAAGCAGGCCGAAGACCCCAACCTCTGGAACGACCAGCAGCGCGCGCAGCGCGTGATGCAGGAGCGCACCGCGCTCGAGGACCAGCTCACCTCGATCGGCCGCATCGAGCGCGAGCTCGACGACCAGCTCACCATGATCGAGCTCGGCGAGGCCGAGAGCGATCAGAAGGTCATCACCGAGGCCGAGGAGGCGCTCAAGAAGCTCAAGGCCGAGGTCGGCGAGGCGCGAGCTCGAGGCGCTGCTGTCGGGCGAGGCCGATCCCAACGATTCCTATGTCGAGGTCCATGCCGGCGCCGGCGGCACCGAGAGCCAGGACTGGGCCAACATGCTCATGCGCATGTACACGCGCTGGGCCGAGCAGCACGGCTACAAGATCGAATGGATCGAGGAGACCGAGGGCGAGGAGGCCGGCCTCAAGTCGGCCACCGTGCAGATCAAGGGCCGCAACGCCTATGGCTGGCTCAAGAGCGAGAACGGCGTGCATCGACTGGTGCGCATCTCGCCGTTCGACTCCAACGCGCGTCGGCACACATCGTTCGCGAGCGTCAACGTCTATCCGGTGATCGACGACCGCATCCAGGTCGACATCAAGGAATCGGACGTGCGCACCGACACCTTGCGCGCCAGCGGCGCCGGCGGCCAGCACGTCAACAAGACCGAATCGGCGATCCGGCTGACCCACGTCCCGACCAACATCGTGGTCTATTGCCAGAACGACCGCTCGCAGCATCGCAATCGCGCGCAGGCCTGGCAGATGCTGCGCGCGCGGCTCTACGAGCGCGAGCTCAAGAAGCGCGAGGCGCAGGCCGCCGCCGAGCAGGCCGCCAAGACCGACATCGGCTGGGGCCACCAGATCCGCTCCTACGTGCTGCAGCCCTACCAGATGGTGAAGGACCTGCGCACCGGCGTGCAGACCTCCGACACCGGCGGCGTGCTCGACGGCGACCTCGACCGGTTCATGGAAGCCGCGCTGGCGCAGAAGGCGTTCGGGACCGGACCGGGGGAGGTGGAGGACGTGGAGTAGTCGGGCCAGTAACCGCGCGCGGGAACGAGCCCGCGGTCACGCCCGGCGGCTCGCCACCCGCGTGGAGATCGCCTCGATCGCCTTGTAGGCGGAGAGCATCGCGCCTTCCTGCCAGCCCGGCAGATTGCTCACGTGCTCGCCCGCGAACAGGAACGGCCCGTCCGGCTCGAGCAATACCGGATAGGCGTTGCGCTTGCCGTCCTCGCTCCATTCGCACCAGCCGCCACGGTTGAACGGCACTTTCGTCCACGCCACCGCGACGCCTTTGCCGACGTCGGAGCGGTATGTCGGATGCAGCTTCTCGCCCTGCGCGAGCGCGAGCGCGATGCGCTCCGCCGGCCGCAATGCGGCGAATTTTTCGCCGATCTCCGCGGTCCAGATATAGGCGCCGACCACGATGCCGTTGCGCCCGTGGAAATCCGTGGACGGGTACCACATCTGGGTGATGTCCTGGCTGGTCCAGGAGATGCCGCCGTAGACCTGCTCGTCCTCCTCCCAGAAGCGCCGCTTTGCCTCGAATGCGATCTTGACGGTGGGAACGTAATGCGCCGGCGGCGATCGCGGCCTGGTGCCGCGACGAAAAGTCGTTGTCGATCGGCTTGAGCACGGGCAGCGGGATCGTGATCAGCACGAACGGCGCCTCGAGCGCGGTCTCGGCGCCGGTGCGGCGGTCGCGGTAGACGACGCGCGCGCCGCGCTCGCCGGTGCGACGGATCTGCTTGACCTCCGCGTTGAGCCGGATCATCGGCCGCAGCCGGTAGGCGAAGGCGGCGGCGATCCGATCCATGCCGCCGACCGGCTGCAGCATGGGCCCGGACTGCTCGTACTCGTCGCCGAAGCTCGCGGTTTCCTCCCAGAATTGGTTGCGGGCGAGCGTCTGCAGCGCCAGCGGCTCGTTGAGCTTGCCGTAGTCCGCGCCGGCGCCGGGCGGCACCGCGTGGCCGGCCTTGGGCGAGCCGCGATAGGCGAAATCCTTCTGCAGCGCGCCGAACTGGCGCACGAAGGCCAGCAGCTTCTCCTTGTCGTCGGCGCCGACCGATTGCTCGAGCGCGCCCTTGTCGATCGCCTTGGCCAGAAGCTCGGCCAGGTGGCCGCGGATGTCGTTGCGCACCTGGCGCATGCGCACCGGCTTGCCGCCGAACGACGTCTCGTCGTGCAGCAAGGCGTTGCGGTTGTCGTTGACGATCACCTGCAGCGGGATGCCGAACTCCTTGCAATAGCGCGAGCACGGTCTTGTGGTGATGCGGCAAGCGCGCCGGACCGACATTGAAATAGAGATTGTCGCTACGCGCCCATTCCACGGTCTGGGCGGTGTCGGTCTCCTCGACGCGCTCGCCGCCGCGGATCGTCCAATTGCGCCCGCCGGCGCGCGCGCGCGCCTCCAGGATGACGCATTCGTAGCCGGCCTTCGCGAGCTCGTAGGCGGCCGTCATCCCGGCGATGCCGGCGCCCAGAATGACCACGCGGGTCCCGCGCCCCGAGCCGCCCGGCAGCGTCGGCGGACGGGCATGCGCCGGCGGAACCGCCAGCAGTCCCATCGCCGCCATGGTGTTGTAGGCGGCGGCGACGCCGCCGGCCTTGCCGACGAGGTTGATGAATCGCCGCCGCGAGAGCGCGGGACGCGAGCCGCCATCCGCCATGCCTATGACCCCTCCGCTGCCGCCTCGGCGCGGCTGACGCGGATGAGGATAGTGCGGGACCTGAGGCAGGAAAATGTCGCGACCGGGCAGCCGGCTCTCAGAGATTCGTCGAGCTTCTGTCCCGCGCGCAGGAACTTCTGCGGGTCGACCGCCTCGCCGCGCACCCGCGTCTCGTAGTGCAGGTGCGGTCCGGTCGAGCGTCCGGTCGAGCCGAGCCGGCCGATGACCTGGCCGATCTTCACCGCTCTGGCCGACCTGCACGTCGATCGAGGAGAGGTGCCCGTAGCGGGTGGAAAAGCCGTTGCCGTGGTCGATGTCGACCACCTTGCCGTAGCCGCCGCTCCAGCCCGCGGCCGTGACCGTGCCGTTGGCGGTGGCGCGAACCGGATCGCCGGTGTCGCCCTGGAAATCGAGCCCGGTATGCATGGCGGGCGAGCGGGTGAAGGGATCCGAGCGGACACCGAAGCCCGACGACAGGTCGAGGTCGCCGGCGAGCGGCTTGCGCACCGGAACGCTGCTGAGCGTGCGGGTGAGGCGGTCGACCTGGGCGCGCGCCAGGTTGATGCGCTGGAGCCTTTGATCGAACGTGTTCACATGGGTCGGCGCCCGCGCCGGCACGAACGGGCCGCCGGTGGCGCCGACGCTCGGCGACTGCGATCTTGCCGGGGTCGAGACCGATATCGGCGAGCACGCCGCGGATGCGCCGCGCCTTGGCCTCGAAGGTCTCCTCGATCGAATTGAGCGCCGTCGACTGGCGCTGCTCGATGCGGTCGAGCGATGCGTGCGAGGCGGGCGAGCGCGCCGTCCATGCCGAGACGCTGGGCCTGGCGATCGGGCGGCCGGCCCGAGAATCGTCGTGTCGTTGATCGGCGACGGCTTGAGCGGCGCGCCGCGCGCGCCGTCGCTGCCGAGGCCGCCGCGCGCGGGCTGCTTGATCGAGCCGGTAGGCGTCGGATCGGCCAGCCCGTTGAAGGCGGAGGCGCGCTACTCCAGCGTCGCCTGCCGGCGCAGGATCTGCTCGAGCTTCTGCTCGTACTGCTCCTGGTCGAGAAGCTGGCGGCTGGAAATGCGATCGACCTGCGCGCGCAACTCGGCGATGCGGTCCTCGTAGCCGAATTGCATCTCCGCCTGCCGGGCGATGAGCCGCGTCAGCACGTCCTCGCGGAAGGCGAAGTAGGTCGCGGTGGTGATGGTCCACAGCGCCATGACCACGAGCGTGCCGACCACCACCCAGAAGGCGATCGGTCCGAGGCGCAGCTGGCGCCCGGCATGGACGAGGGCGTAGCCGCGTCCCACCGCCGCGATTGCGAGCGGCATCGGGCCATCGCGGTCCGGCGCCTGGGTATCAAGCGGCGCACTCGGGCCACTGGCGTGGCCGGAATAATCGCTTTGATAGCAATACGATGACGACCGTCGAGACATTCACGCATCCCCGCCGGTCCCCTACGTCACATGACCTTACGCCGGCGCTAATTCGCGCCAATTCGAGCGGATTATGGTTAATTTTCCGGAAATTTTCTGTGGAAGGCGAGTGGCACGACCGTCCCGGGCCTGCCGGCACGACTCATCCAGAAAGCGCACGGGCGGCGGCCAGTACCTCCTCGGCATGGCCGGGGACGCTGAACCTTGGGCCAGATGCGTGCGATCCGGCCGTCCGCACCGATCAGGAAGGTGGCTCGCATGACCCCCATGAAGGTCCTGCCGTACATGGATTTCTTGCCCCAGACCCCGTAGGCCTCGAGCATCTCGTGGGTCTCGTCGGAGCCGAGCGCGACGGTCAGGTCGTGCTTCTTCTTGAACTTGTCCTGCGCCGCAACCGGATCGGCGGAGACCCCGAGAACGTCCGCTCCGGCCTTCTGGAATTCGCCCCGAAGCCTTGTAAAATCAATGGCTTCCTGGGTGCAGCCGGGGGTGTCGGCCTTGGGGTAGAAATAGAGGACGAGGTTGCGGCCCTTGAAGTCCTCGAGGGCCACGCTGCCGCCGCCATCGCGCGGCAGCTTGAAAGCCGGGGCCTTCGCCCCGACGCCCAGATCTGTCCCCATGTGCCTTCCTTTCGTCCCTTTTTCGAGGTCCATTAAGATTTAAGCGATACGCGGGAGAGTGCTGCCAGGTCGACCGATTTGCAGGGGAATCGTCGACCGCAGCAAGGGGGCACGGTCCGCCGCCGACGGGTGGCAGGATCGCGCGGTCGAGGGGACGCCAAGTCGGGGCATGGCGGATCAGCAAGCTTATCCGAGCATTGCGGCACTCCGGAAGTTGGAGGCGAGCCTCCACGCGGATTTGCGTGCGCGGGACGCACGCAGACACGACGCGCGCAGGCACGACGCAAACACCCACGACCCGCACTCACATGATGCTGGCACACACGATGCTGGCACCCCCGATTCTTGGGCGACCGAGGGCGAACGGATCACGATCAGGCTTCCCGCCTCCGCTGCCTGAAGCGATTCCATTGGCGCCTGCGGCTCTCCCGCGCGGGCGACGTTTCCGCAAATTCCTGCTGGTCAGCGGCGCGCTCGGCAGCGTCGTGCTCGTCGCGATGCTCGCTTTGTGGTGGCGGCTGTCGAGCGGTCCGATCGAGCTCGACCTCGCCACGCCGTGGCTGACCGCGGCGATCAAGGAGAATTTCGGCGGCGGCCATGAGGTCGAGATCGGCGGCACCCAGCTCGAGCGCGATGCGAGCGGCCGCACGGCGCTGCGCATCCGCGACATCGTGGTGCGCGACGCCGACGGCACCATCGTGGCGAGCGCGCCGAAGGCCGAGGTCGGACTTTCCGGCTCGGGCCTGATGACGCGGCCGCATTCGCGCCGAGCGCCTGAGCCTGGTCGGCGCCGAGATGGCGGTGCGGATCGAGCCCGACAGCAAGGTCACGGTCTTCGCCGGCAACAGGCAGCGCCCCTTCGTGACCGCGTCGGCTTCGTCCACTCCGCTCGTCACCGGCACGTTGTCCCCGCTGCGCGCCGAGCGCGCCGCGCCGATCGTCACGGTCCCGTCCATCGCCCGCGGCGGCCGCGTCGAGCCGCAACGGCGTGCCCGATTTCGCCGCGCTGCTCGCCTGGATCGAGAGCCTCGATGCGAGCGGGCTCGATGGCCGCGACCTCAGCGAGGTCGGCCTCAAGGGCGGCAACCTCACGGTCGACGATCAGCGCAGCGGCAAGCAGTGGACGTTCACCAATATCGATCTCAGCGTCACCCGGCCGAAAGGCGGCGGCATCGCCTTCACGGTCGGCTCGGAAGGCGCCGAGCGGCCTTGGCTGATGCGGGCGACGATGACGCCGACCCAGCACGGCCGCCGCATCATCGACATCGAGACGCAAAAGGTCCCGGCCAAGGACCTGATGCTGGCGCTGCGGATCGGCGAGGGCCAGTACGAGCCCGACCTGCCGGTGTCGGGACGCATCCGCGCCGATATCGGGCCCGACGGCAAGCCGCAGATGGTCGACGGCCGGATCGTCGCCGACAAGGGATTCGTCGTCGACCTCGACGATCCGCTCGCGCGCATTCCGATCGACCGCGCCGAGATCAGCCTCGATTGGGATGCGACGCGCCAGGCCTTGCTGATGCCGTTCCAGGTGGTGTCGGGCGGCAATCGCATCACGCTGCTCGCGCAAGTCGACGCGCCGCGCGACAGCGGCGGCGCTTGGGGGCTCAAGGTCTCGGGCGGCACGGTGGTGCTCGGCCTCGACCTCGGCGGCCGATCCGAGCCCGCTCGTCCTCAACCGCTTCCTGCTGCGGCTGCGGATCGATCCCGGCAAGCAGCGCATCGACGTCGAGCAGGGCGAGTTCGGCAATATGGATCTGGGCGTCGCGCTCTCGGGCAACCTCGATTATTCGGATGGCGAGCCGCGGCTGGCGATCGGCGTTGCCGGCACCCGCATGTCGGTTTCGGCCATGAAGCGGCTGTGGCCGGCATTCGCCGCTCCGAAGGTGCGCGCCTGGGTCGAGGAGCATGTGCGCAAGCGGCACTGTCGAGCAGCTGGTGATCGCCACCAACGCGCCGTTGTCCACGTTCAAGGCGAGCGGGCCGCCGATTCCCGACGACGGGCTGACGATCGAGATCGTCGGCAACGGCGCCGAAATCCGACCGGTCGACGGACTGCCCTCGATCCGCGATGCCGACGTCAGTGTCCGCATTTCCGGCCGCACGGCGACGGTCAATGTCGGTCGCGGCAATGTCGAGCTCTCGCCCGGTCGCAAGCTTTCGATCACCAACGGCATGTTCGAGGTGCCCGATACCTTCCCCAAGGCGCCGCCCGCCAAGGTGCGCTTCCGCCTCGATGGATCGGTGCCGGCGGCGGCGGAGCTGTTGGGGCTGGAACGGCTGCGCGAGTACTCCGGCACGCCGCTCGATCCCGCCTCGAGCCGCGGCACGCTCACCGCGCAGGTGACGCTCGGCCTGCCGCTCAAGGCCGACCTGGCGCCCGGATCGTCGAGCTATACGATCAACATGGACGTCGCGAACTTCGCCGCCGAGCGCGTGGTGATGGGCCAGAAGGTCGAGGCGGCCACGCTGAGCGTCACCGCCAACAACCAGGGCTATTGGATCAGGGGCGACGTCAAGATCAACGGCGTTCCGGCCGCGCTCGACTACCGCAAGCCGCGCGACGCCGATGCCGAGGTCCGCATCCAGGCCACCCTCGACGAAAGCGCGCGCAACAAGCTCGGCTTCGATCTCGCCGGCTTCCTCAGCGGGTCGGTGCCGGTCAAGCTCAACGGCCGCGTGCCGGCAAACAACAGCGACAACAGCCGGCTCACCGTCGATGCCGATCTGACCCAGGCCAGGATCGACAATCTGCTGCCGGGCTGGACCAAGGCCCAGGGCAAGCCGGCGCGCGCGACCTTCACGCTCGTCAAGCAGGCCGCGGCGACCCGCTTCGAGGATTTGGTGATCGAGGCGCCCGGCATCTCGGTCAAGGGCACGGTCGAGGTCGACGGCTCCTGCGAAGTCCAGTCGGCGAATTTCCCGGTGTTCAATCTGTCCGACGGCGACAAGGCGCACCGATCAAGGCGTGCGAAGGCCGATCGCGGACCGGACGGCACCCTGCGGGTGACGGTGCGCGGCGACGTCTATGACGGCCGCGGCTTCGTCAAGTCGGCGATGGCGGGGCCCGCCGGCAAGCAGAAGCACGACACCAAGGACGTCGATCTCGACGTCAAGTTCGGCACCGTCGCTCGGACTACCACGGCGAGACGCTGCGCGGCCTCGATCTGCGGCTGTCACGGCGGGCCGGCACCATCACCAGCTTCGCATTGAACGCCAAGCTCGGGCGCGACACGCCGCTGGTCGGCGATTTGCGCGCCCGCGGCAGCAACGGTCGCCAGGTCATTTTCGTCGAGACCACCGACGCCGGCGCGTTCTTCCGCTTCACCGACACCTATTCCAAGATCGCCGGCGGCGAGATGTGGGTGGCGATGGACCCGCAAAGCGCCGACAAGGCGCCGCAGGAGGGCATCCTCAACATCCGCGACTTCGCGGTGCGCGGCGAAGCCGCGCTCGATCGGGTCGCCGGCACGCCGCCGGCGCAAGGCAGCGGCGCGCAACCGTCTGGGGTCGACTTCTCGCGCATGCGGGTCGAGTTCACCCGTTCGCTCGGCCGCTTCACCATCCGCGAGGGGATCGTGCGCGGCCAGGCGATCGGCGCCACCGTCGACGGCTACATCGACTACACGCGAGACGAGGTGCGCATGCGCGGCACCTTCGTTCCGCTCTACGGCCTCAACAACATGTTCGGCCAGATTCCGATCTTCGGCCTGTTCCTCGGCGGCAGCAACGAGGGCCTGCTCGGCGTCACCTATGAGGTGGTCGGCCCGCCCAGCGCGCCGGTGCTGCGCGTCAATCCGATCTCGGCGGTGGCGCCCGGCCTGTTGCGCAAGTTCTTCGAATTCCCGACCACGACCGGCGGCACGCAGACCTACGTTCCGCCGCAGAGCTACGCCGATCCGGCTCCGCGGTAGGATTCACACCGGCTTCAGCAGCACGTGGCGCTTCCTGCCGAGCGAGAGCTTGATGACGCCTTCCGGCGTCAGCTGCGCGCGCGTGAGCACCATCTTCTCGTCGGTCACCGCGGCGTCGTTCACCCGGATGCCGCCGCCCTTGATCTGACGGCGGGCCTCGCCGTTCGAGGCGACCAGGCCGGCCTTGACGAAGGCGGCGAGCACGCCGATGCCCGCCTCGAGCTCGCTGCGCGCGATCTCGACCGTCGGCAGCGTTTCGGCGAGCGCGCCTTCCTCGAAGGTGCGGCGCGCGGTCTCCGCGGCTTCCTCGGCCGCCGCGCGCCCGTGCACCAGCGCGGTCGCCTCGGTCGCCAGCACCTTCTTGGCCTCGTTGATCTCCTGGCCCTTGAGCGCCGCCAGCCGCCCGATCTCGGCGAGCGGCAGCACGGTGAACAGCTTGAGGAAGCGCGCGACGTCGCCGTCCTCGGTGTTGCGCCAGTATTGCCAGTAGTCGTACGGGCTCACCATGTCGGGATTGAGCCAGACCGCGCCGGCCGCGGTCTTGCCCATCTTGGCGCCGGACGAGGTGGTGATGAGCGGCGAGGTGAGCGCGAACAGCTGCGCGTTCAGCATCCGCCGGCCGAGATCGATGCCGTTGACGATGTTGCCCCACTGGTCGGAGCCGCCCATCTGCAGCACGCAGCCGTGGCGCTTGTGCAGCTCGACGAAATCGTAGGCCTGCAGGATCATGTAGTTGAATTCGAGGAACGACAGCTCCTGCTGGCGGTCGAGCCGCAGCTTGACCGAATCGAAGCTCAGCATGCGGTTGACCGAGAAGTGCCGGCCGACGTCGCGCAGGAAGTCGATGTAGTTGAGCGAATTGAGCCAATCGGCGTTGTTGGCCATGATGGCGTCGCCGGGGCCGTCGCCGAACTTGAGGAACTTGGCGAAGATCGCGCGGATGCCGGCGAGGTTGCGCTCGATGTCGTCGTCGGTGAGGATCCGGCGGCTCTCGTCCTTGCCGGACGGGTCGCCGACCCGCGTCGTGCCGCCGCCCATCAGCGCGATCGGCCGGTGGCCGGTCTGCTGCATCCAGTAGAGCATCATGATCGGCAGCAGCGAGCCGACATGCAGCGAGGGCGCGGTGCAGTCGAAACCGATATAGGCGGTGATCGTCGAGGCGCACGCGCGCGCGCGTCGAGCGCCTCCGGCTCGGAGATCTGATGAATGAATCCCCGGCTCGCCAGAACGTGCAGGAAATCGGATTTGTAGGCGCTCATGGCACGGCCTTATCGCCTCGTTAGGGCCGGTGGTGTAACAGGTCTTGCAGCGGATTCAACCGAGGACCGAGCGAATGTCGCGTCTCTCTGCCATCGGCCTGATGAGCGGCACGTCCTACGACGGCGTCGACGTGGCGCTGCTCGATACCGACGGCGAGACGATCGGCCGCGTCGGGCCGACCGGCTACCGGCCCTACAGCGAGCAGGAGCGGGCGGTGCTGCGGCGCGCGATCGCGGCCGCCGTCAATCTCGAGCGACCGCGCCGAGCGGCCGAAGGCCCTGGCCGAGGCCGAAGAGCTGGTGACCGACATGCACGCCGAGGCGGTCGAGGCCTTCCTGGCGGCGAACGGCATGCCGCCGCGCGAGGTCGCGGTGGTCGGCTTTCACGGCCAGACCGTCCTGCACCGGCCGGACCGCGGCCTCACCGTCCAGCTCGGCGACGGGCCGGCGCTGGCCGCCCGGCTCGGCATTCCGGTGGTCTACGACTTCCGCGCCGCCGACGTGGCCGCCGGCGGGCAGGGCGCGCCGGTGGTGCCGGTGTTCCATCGCGCCATGGTGCGCATGCTCGAGCGCGCCGCATCCGGTCGGCGTGCTCAATCTCGGCGGCGTCGCCAACGTGACCTTCATCGACGGCGACGACGAGCTGGTCGCCTGCGATACCGGCCCGGGCAATGCGCTGATCGACGACTTTCTCCGCCTGCGGACCGCGAGCCTGCAGGACGACGAAGGCCGCGCCGCCGCCGCCGGCAAGGTCGACGAGGCCGCGGTCGCCCGCGTGCTCGCGCATCCGTTCTTCGCCAAGCCGCCGCCGAAATCGCTCGACCGCAACACCTTCCGCCACTGGGTGGCCGAGGAGGGCGGGCTCGCCAACAAGAGCACCGAGGATGGCGCCGCCACGATCACCGCGATCACCGCGGCCGCGGTCGCTCGCGCCATCACGCGTCCTGCCGCGCGCGCCGGCGAGCTGGATCGTCGCCGGCGGCGGCACCCGCAATCCGACCTTGATGCGGATGCTCGCGGAGGCGCTCGCCCCGGCGGCGGTCGAGACCGCCGGTGCCGTCGGCTGGTCGGCCGACGCGCTCGAGGCGCAGGCCTTCGCCTATCTGGCGGTGCGCGCGCTCAAGGAGCATGCCGATCACGTTTCCGACCACGACCGGCGTGCCGCGGCCGATGACCGGCGGCGTGCTGGCGAAGCCGGGCGGCAAATGACGCGCGCGGAGGACGGATGAGCAGGCGACCGAGCTGACCGGCCGTCCTGTCCGTCACCGTTCATCTGGCCTGCGCCTTCGTCGCGGTCGCCAAGTCGCGGATCACCCGCTCGATGCCTTTGACCACGCGCGCCAGCTTTTCGGCGTCGATCTTGTCCGGCGTGTCGGTCGGCCGGTGATAGTGCGGATAGCGGAACAGCGCCGTGTCGGTGATCATCACCGCCTGAAATCCGTGCTCGGCAAAGGCCCAATGATCCGACCAGCCGATGCCCGGCACGGCGCTGGGCGCGACCCCGCCGATGGTCGGGAACGAGGTATGCGAGCGGAACGACCGTATCGTCTCCTGCAGCAACGGCCGCGAGCCCAGCATGCCCACGAAGGCGACGAAATCGCCGCGATCGGGAAACATCAGGCCGAACGGCGCCGGATAGTGCTGGCTGCCGGGCTCGCTCGAATAGAAGCCGATGGTCTCGAGCGAGTACATCGCGACCACGCGCTCCTTGCGCTCGGCGAGCGCCCGCGCATAGCGCAGGCTGCCCATGGCCTCGGTCATGAAATAGGGCGGCTCCTCGTTGACGAACAGGACGAGGCGGATGCGCTTGCGGCTCGTGCCCTCGAGATCGCGCAAGAGCCGCGCCAGCTCGATCACCGCCGCGGCACCGGTGGCGTTGTCGTTGGCGCCCGGCGTGCCGCGCGCGCTGTCGTAATGGGCGCCGACCACGACCACCTCCGGATCGGACGTTCGCGGCCGGCGGCTCGATCGTCACGTCGATGTTGCGCACCTGCTTGCCGTCGGCGGTGAATTCCTGGCGGCCGACCGCGTAGCCGAACGACTCGAGCGTCGCCTCGATGTAGCGCGCGACCTTCTCGAGCTCGTCGTAGCGGGCGATGTTGTGCTCGCGCGCCGCGATGGTCGCGATGTGCCGCTTGAGCGCCGTCGCCGAGCGCGGTCTCCTCGGCGGTGAGCGGCGGCAGCTCGCCGCGATGCGGCTTGCCCGGCACCGCCGTCATGTAGCGCAGCGCGCCATAGCCGAGGCCGGCGACGAGCAGGGGAACAACAAGCGCGGCGAGCCACCACATGCGTTTCGTCATCGTCTTGCCCCGGTCCGGGGCTATGATAGCATTTCATCCTTGGCAACGAGCTTCGATTGCAAGTCCGCGCCGCATGATCGTTGCATGCGCTCGAGCCGGCTAGGTGCTCCCAAAGCAGGATTCGATCGATGGAAAAGGTCACGGGCGTCACCGCGCTGGCCTTCGCTGCGATCGCCATGGCGGTCCAGGCCGACCCGGCAATCGCCCAGCTCCCGTCCGATTTGCAGAACCCGCAGATCGAGATCTCCTATGTCGTGCCGCGCAATCCGGCCTTCCAGCCGATCCACGACCGGCTGCGCGAGCGCAAGGTGCTCGAGCAGCTCAAGGCGTTTCTGGCGCCGTTGCGTCTCGACCGCATGATCGAGGTGAAGATCGACGAATGCGGCAGCCCGCACGCCCACTACAAGCCGGGCAGCGGCGCGGTCACGGTCTGCTACGAATATGTCGGCTTGATCGGGAGCCTTGCCCCCGAGCTGTCGTCCAAGACCGTGCTGAAAATCGGCAACAAGCCGTTCACCCGGGAGGACGCGCTGGTCGGCGCCTTCGTGCACGTCGCGTTGCACGAGGTGGCGCGGGCGGTGTTCGACGTTCACCAGATTCCGATCTGGGGGCGCGTGGAGCATGCGGCGGACCGGACCGCCGGCTTCATCATGCTTCAATTCGGCGAGAGCGTCTCGTACCGGACCTTCGTGGGCGCCTCCTGGATGTTGGCGCAAGCCGGCATCGGCGTCGACCGGCGTCCCGCAAGGCGATTTCTACGCGGTGCGCGGTCTCGATGTCGAAACGGTGCAGCGCTTCTTCAACGTCATGTGCATCGCCATCGGCGGCGACCCCAAGCGTTTCGCGTTCCTGCGGAAGTCGTTGCCCGCGGCCCGCGCCGACCGCTGCCGGCGCGAGTTCCTGCAGCTCGAACGCTCGTTCACCGACACCATCATGCCGTACGTGGATCGCGACCTGCTGAAGCGGGTCCAGGCGATCGAATGGCTCAAGTCGTAGCGGTGACGGGCGAGCCGCCGACCTTCGACAGGGGGGCCGGCGACAGCAGCAAGGGTGCCGTGATGAAACAGATTGGTTGCGCTTTCGCCCTGGCGTCGATCGTGACGCTGCCGATGTTTCATTGCGGCTCGGCGGCCGCCAGGCGTCGCTCCCGGCGTCGCTCGAGCGCAACCCGAACATCATCGTCGACTACATCAAGCCGAGAAAGCCGGAAGATCGGCTGATTCCCGAGTATCGCGCCCGCATGGCCAAGTACGAGCGGTTCGTGAAGATCTACGAGCGGGTGACGCAGCGCCAGGTGCTCGAGCAGTTCAGCGAATTCATGGCGCCGCTGCGGTTGCCGACGAAGCTGCGCGTGCGGATCAACGAGTGCCATATCAACGCTCCCAACGCCTTTTATTCGCCCAGCGAGTGGACGATCCAGATCTGTTACGAGTGGATCGATCACGGCGAGCGGACGGCGCCGGCGGTGGTGTCGCCGGAGGGCGTGACGCGCGAGGAAGCGCTGCTCGGAGGGTTCCTCGGCGTCCTCCTGCACGAAACCGCGCACGCGGTCAGCGACATCCTCCGCCTCCCGGTTCTCGGGCGCGAGGAGGATTCCGCGGACGAGATCGCCGCCTTCATCATGCTTCAGTTCGGCTCGGACGTGGCGCGCACCGCCATCAAAGGCACCTTCCACATCTGGATGACGTTCGCGAATGAAAGCGAGGGCGTCTACTGGGGCCAGCATTCGACCCCGTCGCAGCGCTACGCCAACTATCTCTGCATCGGCTACGGCAAGGAGCCCGACACGTTCAAGGACCTGGCCGAGCAATGGCTCACCCCCGCCCGCCGCGCCAGCTGCGCGCAGGAATACCAACAGGCCTTGAACGCCTTCAAGAAGACCATTCTGCCGCACATCGACGAGGAGCTCATGCGGCGGGTGCGGGCCACCCCGGTGTTCAGGCCCGGCGACGGCAAGTGGTGAGAAACGCTACGCCGCGCTCGGCTTGCGCTCGATCTTGAGGCGCTTGTCGAGATAGGCGCAGACCGCCTGCATCAGCGGCTCGACCTTGCCGTCGAAGAAATGGTTGGCGCCCTGCACGACCTTCTGGTCGATCACGATGCCCTTCTGGGTCTTGAGCTTGTCGACCAGGCCGGTGACGTCCTTGTGCGGCACCACCGCGTCCTTGTCGCCGTGGATGATCAGGCCCGGAGGACGGGCAGGGGGCGAGGAACGAGAAGTCGTAGAGGTTCGCCGGCGGCGCGATCGAGATGAAGCCCTCGATCTCCGGCCGCCGCATCAGCAGCTGCATGCCGATCCAGGCGCCGAACGAGAAGCCGGCGATCCAGCAGCTGCGCGCCTCCGGGTTGATCGACTGCGCCCAGTCGAGCGCCGAGGCGGCATCCGACAGTTCGCCCTGGCCGTGGTCGAACGCGCCCTGGCTGCGGCCGACGCCGCGGAAGTTGAACCGCAGCACCGAGAAGTTGCGGTGCACGAAGGCGTAGTAGATCTGGTAGATGATCTGGTGGTTCATCGTGCCGCCGAACTGCGGATGCGGGTGCAGCACGATGGCGATCGGCGCGTTCTTCTGTCGTGCCGGATGGTACCGGCCCTCGATCCGCCCGGCGGCGCCGGTGAAGATGACCTCGGGCATGCGCTTTCGAACCTCGATCGGATGATTTCACTCGCGGGCACTCACTGCGAACGCTGTCAAAGCTCGCTTGACGGCAGCGGCGAGTGCACGTAAGTATTTAGAACCATTCTAAATTTTGGCAAGCAGCAACGCCGAAGAAAGCCTGACTGGGCGGTCGCGGCAGGGCGGGTTTTAGCACGAGGGCGGGGACGAAAAGCAAGTGTTTCGAGGGCTGTTGGGCGGGGCGACTGGTTTCGCTTGGACTGCGAATGACTGCGCATGACGAACGGGTCTATCTCGACTGGAACGCGACCGCGCCGCTGCGCCCGCAGGCGCGCGCCGCCATGGTGGCGGCGCTGGAGGTCGTCGGCAATCCGTCGTCGGTCCATGCCGAGGGCCGCGCCGCCCGCCGCATGGTCGAGGAGGCGCGCGCGCGAGGTCGCGGCCCTGGTCGGGGCCGAGCCGCGCAACGTCGTGTTCACCTCGGGCGGAACCGAGGCCAACATGCTGGCGCTCTCGCCGGCGACCGGCGCCGGCCGGGACGGCGCGCCCTGCGGCCGCCTCCTGGTCTCGGCCATCGAGCATCCCTCGGTGCTGGCGGGCGGCCGGTTCCCGCCGTCCGCGGTCGAGCAGGTGCCGGTGACGGCCGACGGCCGCATCGACCTCGCGGCGCTCGAGCGGCGGCTCGCCGCGCTTGCCGGCGAGGGCGTTCGCCGGCCGCTGGTCTCGCTCATGCTGGCCAACAACGAGACCGGCATCGTTCAACCGGTTTCGCAGGCGGCTCGCCTGGTGCATGAGGCGGGCGGCCTGCTGCACGTCGACGCGGTCCAGGCCGGCGGGCGAATCCCGTGCGATATCAATGCTCTCGGCGCCGATCTTCTGACGCTGTCGGGGCACAAGATCGGCGGCCCCAAGGGCGTCGGCGCGCTCGTCAAGCGCGACGAGGCGCTCCACCTCGAGCCGCTGATCAAGGGCGGCGGGCAGGAGCGCGGCGCCCGCGCCGGCACCGAGAACGTGGCGGCGATCGCCGGCTTCGGCGCCGCCGCGGCGGCCGCCCGTGCCGGCTTGGAGCACGAGCGCGCCCACATGGGCGCGCTGCGCGACCGGCTCGAGGCCGGGCTGCAGGGCGATCTCCCCCGATGCGATCATCTTCGGGGCCGAGGCCGAGCGGCTGCCCAACACCACGCTGTTCGCGGTCCCCGGCATGAAGGCCGAAACCGCCGTCATCGCCTTCGATCTCGACGGGGTCGCGGTCTCCTCCGGCGCGGCCTGCTCGTCGGGCAAGGTCACGCCCTCCCATGTGCTTGCCGCCATGGGGGTTTCGCCGCCGCTCGCGCGCGGCGCCGTGCGCGTCAGCCTGGGGCCAACCACCACCGAATCCGACATCGATCGCTTTCTCGAAGCTTGGATAAAGCTGTTCCAATCATTAACTAAGTACGCGAGACATCGCCGCTTGAGCGGCTTTCGCAAAGGGTGACGAGCGCGAGAGATCACAGGAACCATAACCGACACACCGACCCGCGGTCCTTGAAACCGTGAGTGGAGGGTAAAATGCCGGCCGTGCAAGAGACCGTCGATCAGGTCCGCCGTATCGACGTCGACCAGTACAAGTACGGGTTCGAGACGCTGATCGAATCCGACAAGGCCCCCAAGGGCCTCTCCGAGGACATCGTCCGCTTCATCTCGGCGAAGAAGAACGAGCCCGAGTGGATGCTCGCGTGGCGGCTCGACGCCTATCGCCGCTGGCTGACCATGCGCGAGCCGACCTGGGCGCGGGTGACGCATCCGCCGATCGACTACCAGGACCTCTACTACTACTCGGCGCCCAAGAAGAAGGACGGGCCGAAGTCGCTCGACGAGATCGACCCCGAGATCCTCAGGACCTACGAGAAGCTCGGCATCCCGCTGCGCGAGCAGGAGATTCTCGCCGGCGTCCAGCGTCCGGTGAACGAGGACGGCGAGGAGGCGGAAGGCGGCAACGGCTACCGCCGCGTCGCGGTCGACGCGGTGTTCGACTCGGTCTCGGTCGCCACCACCTTCCAGGAAGAGCTCGCCAAGGCCGGCGTCATCTTCATGCCGATCTCGGAGGCGCTGCAGAAGCATCCCGAGCTGGTGAAGAAGTATCTCGGCACGGTGGTGCCGGTCTCCGACAACTTCTTCGCCACGCTCAATTCGGCGGTGTTCTCCGACGGCTCGTTCGTCTACGTGCCGCGCGGGCGTGCGCTGCCCGATGGAGCTCTCGACCTATTTCCGCATCAACGAGCGCAACACCGGCCAGTTCGAGCGCACGCTGATCATCGCCGACAAGGGCTCCTATGTGAGCTACCTCGAAGGCTGCACCGCGCCGACCCGCGACGAGAACCAGCTGCACGCCGCGGTGGTCGAGCTGATCGCGCTCGACGACGCCGAGATCAAGTATTCGACCATCCAGAACTGGTATCCGGGCGACACGCAACGGCCGCGGCGGCGTCTACAACTTCGTCACCAAGCGCGGCGACTGCCGCGGCAAGAACTCGAAGATCTCCTGGACCCAGCTCGAGACCGGCTCCGCCATCACCTGGAAATATCCGAGCTGCATCCTGCGCGGCGACAATTCCCGCGGCGAGTTCTACTCGATCGCGATCTCGAACGGCTACCAGCAGGTCGATTCCGGCACCAAGATGCTGCATCTCGGCAAGAACACGACCAGCCGGATCATCTCCAAGGGCATCGCGGCCGGCCACTCGCAGAACACCTATCGCGGCCTGGTCACCGCGCACCGCCGGGCCAAGCGGCGCGCGCAACTTCACCAATTGCGACTCGCTCCTGATCGGCAACAAGTGCGGCGCCCACACGGTGCCCTATATCGAGGCGAAGAACTCCTCCGCGGTGTTCGAGCACGAGGCCACCACCTCGAAGATTTCCGAGGACACGCTGTTCTACTGCCGGCAGCGCGGCCTCTCGGCGGAGGACGCGGTGGCGCTCGTGGTCAACGGCTTCGTCAAGGACGTGCTGCAGCAGCTGCCGATGGAGTTCGCGGTCGAGGCGCAGAAGCTGATCTCGATCCGCCTCGAAGGCAGCGTGGGCTAGTCGCGGTATCAGCTGCTCGTCCTTCGAGACGGCCGCCTTGCGGCGACTCGTCCGGACGAGGATCAGACGCAAGGAACTGATCTGAATGTCCCTGCTTGAAGTGAAGAACCTGCACGTCGAGGTCGACGGCAAGAAGATCCTCGACGGCCTCGACCTCGTGGTCGAGAAGGGCAGCGTGCACGCCATCATGGGCCCGAACGGCTCGGGCAAGTCGACGCTCGCCCATGTGCTCGCCGGCAAGGACGCCTATGTGGTGACCGAGGGGCAGGTGCTGCTCGACGGCGAGGACATCCTGAGCCTTGCGCCCGACGAGCGCGCCGCCAAGGGCCTGTTCCTCGCCTTCCAGTATCCGCTCGAGATTCCCGGCGTCGCCACCATGACGTTCCTGCGCACCGCGCTCAACGCGCAGCGCAAGAAGCGCGGCGAGCCGGAGCTCTCGACGCCCGACTTCCTCAAGCGCGTGCGCGAGGTCGCGCGGCCAGCTCGGCATCGAGCCGGAGATGCTGCGCCGCGGCGTCAATGTCGGCTTCTCGGGCGGCGAGAAGAAGCGCAACGAGATTCTGCAGATGGCGCTGCTCGAGCCGCGGCTCTGCGTGCTCGACGAGACCAATTCCGGCCTCGACATCGACGCGCTCAAGGTCGTCTCCGACGGCGTCAACCGGCTGCGCTCGCCCGAGCGCGGCTTCGTGGTGATCACGCACTATCAGCGCCTGCTCGACTACATCGTGCCGGACGTGGTGCACGTGCTCTCGCGCGGCCGCATCGTGCGCACCGGCGGCAAGGAGCTTGCGCTCGAGCTCGAGGCCAGCGGCTACGCGCAATACCAGGAAGAGGCGGCGTGAGGCTGCAGATGAACGCCGAGATCCGCCCGATCAAGACCGCGGCCGAGACCGCGCTGGCGGCGAATTTCGCCGCCGCGAAGCCCGCGCTGCCGGGCGCCGGCGCGGTTGCGGCGCTGCGCGAGCACGCCTTCAAGCGCTTCGACGCCGCCGGCCTGCCGCACCGGCGCGTCGAGGAGTGGAAATACACCGACCTGCGCGCGCTGATGCGCGACGCCAAGCCGCTCGCCGGCATCGCCCGACGCCGCCGCCAAGGCGCGCGCCAAGCGACGCCGGCGCGGCGCTCGCCTCGATCGAGGGCCGCCGCATCGTCTTCGTCGACGGCGTCTTCGTGCCGGAGCTCTCCGATCTCGCCGGCCTCGAGCCGGGCCTCACCATCCGCTCGATGGCGCAGGCGCTGGCGGCGAGCGATCCGCAGGTGACGGCCGTGCTCGGCAAGCTGGTCCCGACCGACGACGTCGCGGTCGCGCTCAACACCGCCTTCATGGGCGACGGCGCGGTGATCCGGGTCGCGGCAGGGCGCCGCGCTGGCGCGGCCGATCCATCTCGTCTTCGTCAATGCCGGCGCGCGCGCCGGCCGCGGTCTTCACCCGCTCGCTCGTCGTCGTCGAGCAGGGCGCGCGCGCCATGCTGGTCGAGAGCCACGAAGGCGCGGCCGGCAACGACTATCAGGTCAACACCGCGCTCGAGCTCAAGGTCGGCGACGAGGCCCATGTCGACCACATCAAGATCACCGGCGCGGGCGCCGGCGCGCTGCACGTCTCGAGCCTGATGGCGGCGATCGGCGCGCATGCCCGCTTCAACGAGTTCCTGTTCACCACCGGCGGCACGGTGGTGCGCAACCAGCTGTTCGTGCGCTTCGACGGCGAGGGCACCATCGCCGGCATCCGCGGCGCGAGCCTGCTCAGGGGCCGCCAGCACGCCGATACCACCCTGGTCGCCGACCACGTGGCCGGCGACTGCACCAGCCGCGAGGTGTTCAAGTCGGTGCTCGACGACGAGGGCCGCGCCGTGTTCCAGGGCAAGATCATCGTGCGGCCGCAGGCGCAGAAGACCGACGCCAAGATGGCGACGCATGCGCTGCTGCTGTCGGAGACCGCCGAGGCCGACAACAAGCCGGAGCTCGAAATCTTCGCCGACGACGTGCAGTGCGGCCACGGCGCCACCTCGGGCGATCTCGACGAGGATCTGCTGTTCTATCTCAAGGCGCGCGGCATTCCGGCCAAGGAGGCCGAGGCGCTGCTGATCCAGGCCTTCGTCGGCGAGGCGGTGGAAGGCATCGAGCACGCCGGCCTGCGCGACGCGCTGATGGATCAGGTGGCCGCCTGGCTGGCGGCGCGGGCAGGGTGAGACACGTCATGAACGAGATGCGCCCGCTCTACGACGTCGCCCGCATCCGCGCGGATTTCCCGATCCTCGCGATGCAGGTCTACGGCAAGCCGCTCGTCTATCTCGACAACGCCGCCTCGGCGCAGAAGCCGAAGGCGGTGCTCGACCGCATCCAGCAGGCCTACACCGTCCGAATACGCCAACGTCCATCGCGGCCTGCATTACCTCGCCAATGCCGCGACCGAGGCCTACGAGGGCGCGCGCGAGAAGGTGCAGGCCTTCCTCAACGCCGCGCGCAAAGAGGAGATCATCTTCACCCGCAACGCCACCGAGGCGATCAACCTCGTCGCCTATACGTTCGGCCGCGAGCGCATCAAGGCCGGGCGACGAGATCGTGCTCTCGATCATGGAGCACCATTCCAACATCGTGCCGTGGCATTTCCTGCGCGAGCGCCAGGGCGCGGTGATCAAATGGGCGCCGGTCGACGACGACGGCAATTTCCTCATCGACGAGTTCGAGAAGCTGCTCTCGCCGCGCACCAGGATGGTGGCGATCACCCACATGTCGAACATGCTCGGCACCCTGGTGCCGGTGAAGGAGGTGGTGCGGCGCGCGCATGCGCGCGGCATTCCGGTGCTGCTCGACGGCGCCCAGGGCGCGGTCCACCTCGACGTCGACGTGCAGGACATCGGCTGCGACTTCTACGTCTTCACCGGCCACAAGCTCTACGGGCCGAGCGGCATCGGCGTGCTCTACGGCCGGCACGAGCATCTCGCGGCGATGCCGCCGTTCAACGGCGGCGGCGAGATGATCCGCGAGGTGTTCGAGGACCGCATCACCTATGGCGAGCCGCCGCACAAGTTCGAGGCCGGCACGCCCTCGATCGTGCAGGCGATCGGGCTCGGCGCGGCCATCGACTACGTCAACTCGATCGGCAAGGCGCGCATCCGCGCGCACGAGCACGACCTCGTCGCCTACGCCCACGAGCGGCTGCGCGAGATCAACTCGCTGCGCATCATCGGCACCACCAAGGACAAGGGCCCGATCGTCTCGTTCGAGCTCAAGGGCGCGCATCCGCACGACGTCGCGACCATCATCGACCGCTCGGGGGTCGCGGTGCGCGCCGGCACCCATTGCGTGATGCCGCTGCTGGCGCGCTTCGGCGTCACCGCCACCTGCCGGGCGTCGTTCGCGCTCTACAACACGCGGGAGGAGATCGATGCCCTGGCACGGGCCTTGATCAAAGCGCAGGAATTCTTCGCATGACCCAAGACACCGACCAAGACACCACTGAGCACCAAACCGGCTCCGGCAGCCGCGCCTGCCGCGCCGCCGACGCTCCGCTCGTTCCCGCTGCCGAAGCCGCAAAGCCTTCGGCGCTGCCGCAGGACGAGATCGCGCGCATGACCGACGACATCATCGCGGCGCTCAAGACCGTCTACGACCCGGAAATCCCCTCCGACATCTACGAGCTCGGCCTGATCTACAAGATCGACATCGCCGACGACCGCGCGGTGACGGTCGACATGACCCTGACCACGCCCAATTGCCCCTCGGCGCAGGAGCTCCCCTCCATGGTGGAGAACGCGGTGGCGAGCGTGGCCGGCGTCCGCGAGGCCAAGGTCACCATCGTCTGGGACCCGCCCTGGGATCCGAGCCGGATGTCGGACGAGGCGCGCGACGTGCTCAACATGTGGTAGCGGCGGGTGCCCAAGCTCGACCGCGTGCTCGAGACCTGCCTCTATGTCGACGACCTCGACCGGGCGGCGCGCTTCTACGAGCAGGTGCTCGAGCTCACCGCCCTGACCAGCGATGCGCGCTTTCGCGCCTACGACGTGGGCGGCAAAAGCGTGCTGCTGCTGTTTCGGCGCGGCGCCACGCTCGAGACCGTGCACATGCCGGGCGGCACCATCCCGCCGCACGACGGCCACGGACCGCTGCATATCGCGTTCGCCGTCTCCGCCGACGAGCTGCCGGCGTGGGAGCGCCGGCTGGGCGAGCACGGCATCGCCATCGAGGGCCGCACCGACTGGTCGCGCGGCGGCCACAGCATCTATTTCCGCGATCCCGACGGCCATCTGCTCGAGCTCGCCACGCCCGGCCTCTGGGCGATTTATTGAGTGGATCACAGCTCGCGCCACGGGTTCACCCTCCCCTGGAGGGGGAGGGTCGGCGAGCTCGTTTTCCCCGGACTTGTCCGGGGGAAAACGAACGAGCCGGGGTGGGGTGATCGTGCCACAACCGCGCTCTCTCTCGGGGGTCACCCCACCCCGCTCGCCGCCGTCGCGCAAAGCGCTCCGGCCGCTCGCGACCCTCCCCCTCCAGGGGAGGGTGGCACCGAGATCGTGGCGCTGACATTTGGATCAGCCGCCGATGCTTTGCACGGGCCACACCGCGCCCTGGAATACGTCCAATGACCCCGCAATCGCCGCAACTCGGCCTTCACAATCGGAAAATCGTTGTTATTTTCGTGCTATAACGGATTCCGCTGCCGGGCCTTGAACCCGGCGAGAGGAGAGCAAGCAAAATGGCCACCCCACGGCCGCGACCCCAGGTCGTCCGGCTTACCGACGCCGCTGCCGAGCGCATCAAGTACGTGATGGCCAACGCCGCCGCGCCGGTCATCGGCGTGCGCGTCGGCGTCAAGAACGGCGGCTGCGCCGGCATGGCCTACACCATGGAATATGCCGACAGCGTCAAGCCGGCCGACGAGGTGGTCGAGGACAAGGGCGTGCGCGTCCTCATCGATCCCAAGGCGGTGCTGTTCCTGCTCGGCACCGAGATGGACTACAAGACCGACAAGCTCGCCGCCCAGTTCGTGTTCAACAATCCGAACCAGACCTCGGCCTGCGGCTGCGGCGAATCGGTGCAGCTCAAGCCGGCCGCGCAGTAATCCCTCGCGATCGCCGTGGACGCCGAGGCGATCCGCGAATTGTTCGCCGCCTTCGGTCCCGTCAGCGTGCGCCGCATGTTCGGCGGCGCCGGCGTCTTTGCCGACGGCATCATCATCGCGATCGTCGCCGACGGCGTGATCTATCTCAAGGCCGACGAGGCGACGGTGCCTGCCTTCGAGGCGGAGGGATTGGCGCCGTTCACCTATCAGGCCAAAGGCGGCACGCGCGCGCGTGATGTCGTATTGGCGCATGCCCGACCGGCTCTACGACGATCCCGACGAGCTCGCCGGCTGGGCGCGTGACGCGCTCGCCGCCGCCCGGCGCGCGGCCGCCCGAAAATCGAAGCCTCGATCCAAAGCGAAGCCCAAGCCGAAATCCAAGCCCGCTCGCAGGCAAAGCGGGATTTGACATTCGTCAACGCGGATCGTGCGGCTCCGGCGCAGGGTGGCGTCCCCGCCGACGCGGTCTTGTGATCCCGCCTGCCCGTATTCATATCCACACATTGTCGGCGGCTCGCCGCGGGGATCGTGTCCCCGCCAAGCGGGCCGGCATTCGGAGGCGAGTTCCATGGCCGCGGGCGACCCGAGAGTTCATATGTGGACCGAGGCCTGCGCGATGATCGAGCGGGCCGAGCGGCTGCATCGCCAATTCTTTCGGCCCGGCATGTCGGGTACGCAGGCGGCGAACTGGGAGCCGCCGGTCGACGTGCTCGAGACCGAGCGGGAGCTTTGGATCATTGCGGCGCTTCCCGGCGTCGTGCCCGAGGATCTCGATGTCTCCATCGACGGTCAGGTGCTGCGCATCTCCGGACTGCGCCGCCCGCCGATCGAGACCCGCGGCGCCGCCATCCATCGGATGGAAATCCCCTATGGACGCTTCGAGCGCAGCATCCGGCTGCCGGCGGCACGGCTCGAGCTCACGCGCTCGGCGCTCGAGAGCGGCTGCCTCTTCATCAGTCTGAGCAAGCGATTTTGACAACGAACGGCAAAAACATGTCCGACACCACCAGGCAAGACCCGGCGAGCAAGAGCGAGACGCACCCGCCGCTGCCGCCGGATGCGCTCATCATCCTGCCGGTGCGCCAGACCGTGCTGTTTCCCGGCATCATGCTGCCGCTCACGATCGGGCGGCCGCCGTCGATCGCGGCCGCGCAGGAGGCGGTGCGCAGCGAGCGCATGCTGGGCGTCATTCTGCAGACCGATCCGGCCGTCGAGGACCCCAAGCCCGAGCAGCTGCACAAGCTCGGCACGGTGGCGCGGGTGCTGCGCTATGTCACCGCGCCCGACGGCACCCACCATGTGATCTGCCAGGGCGTGCGGCGCTTTCGGGTGATCGAGTTCGTTCCCGGCTACCCGTTCCTGGTGGCGCGGGTCGAGGAGATCGCGCCTGCCGAGGTGCTGACGCCCGAGATCGAAGCCCGCGTCAACCTGCTGCGCGAGCGCGCGCGCGAGGCGGTCCAGCTGTTGCCCAACGTCCCGCAGGAGATCGCGGCGGCGATCGACAATCTCGATTCGGCGTCCGCGCTCGCCGATTTCATCGGCGGCATCAGCGACGTTCCGGCGGCGGAAAAGCAGGCGGTGCTGGAAACGCTCGACGTCAAGGAGCGTCTCGACAAGGTGCTGGCGCTGCTGACGCAGCGCATCGAGGTGCTCAAGCTCACCAAGCAGATCGGCGAGCAGACCCAGCAGTCGCTGTCGTCGCAGCAGCGCGAGCACATCCTGCGCGAGCAGTTGCGCCACATCCAGAAGGAGCTGGGGGAGGGCGACGAGAAGTCGGTCGAGATCGCCGAGCTGCGCGAGCAGATCGAGAAAGCCGGGATGCCGAAGGAGGCCGAGGACCAGGCCAAGAAGGAGCTGAGGCGGCTCGAGCGCATGCCCGAGGCCTCTCCCGAATACGGCATGATCCGCAGCTATCTCGACTGGCTGATCGAGCTGCCCGTGGTCGAAGCTCGAGCCCCGACAGCATCGACGTCGCCGAGGCGCGCCGCATCCTCGACGAGGATCACTATGGCCTGCCCAAGGTGAAGCGCCGCATCCTCGAATATCTGGCGGTGCGCAAGCTCAATCCCGAGGGCAAGAGCCCGATCCTGTGCTTCGTCGGCCCGCCCGGCGTCGGCAAGACCTCGCTGGGGCAGAGCATCGCGCGCGCCACCGGCCGCAAATTCGTGCGGCTGAGCCTCGGCGGCGTGCACGACGAGGCCGAGATCCGCGGCCATCGCCGCACCTATATCGGCGCCCTGCCGGGCAACATCATCCAATCGATCCGCAAGGCCGAGACCCGCAATCCGGTGATGATGCTCGACGAGGTCGACAAGCTCGGCGCCGGCTTCCACGGCGACCCGTCCTCGGCGCTGCTCGAGGTGCTCGACCCCGAGCAGAACTCGACCTTTCGCGACAACTATCTCGGCGTCGCCTTCGACCTGTCGAAGGTGATGTTCATCGCCACCGCCAACGTGCTCGACACCATCCCGGGCCCGGTGCGCGATCGCATGGAGGTGATCGAGATTCCCGGCTACACCGAGGACGAGAAGCTCGAGATCGCCAGGCGCTATCTGCTCAAGCGCCAGCTCGCCGCCACCGGCCTCAAGGCCGAGCAGTGCGAGATCACCGAGGACGCCATCCGCGCCATCATCCGCGACTACACGCGCGAGGCCGGCGTGCGCAATCTCGAACGCCACATCGGCGCGGTCTGCCGCCATGTCGCCATGCGCATCGCCGAAGGCAGCGCCGAGCGCGTGCGCATCGACGTGGCGGAGCTTGCCGCCATCCTCGGCGCCGCGCGGTTCGAGAACGAGGTGGCCATGCGCACCAGCGTGCCCGGGGTCGCCACCGGTCTCGCCTGGACGCCGACCGGCGGCGATATCCTGTTCGTCGAGGCGACGCGCGTGCCGGGCAGCAACAAGCTCATCCTCACCGGCCAGCTCGGCGACGTCATGAAGGAGAGCGCGCAGGCGGCGCTCACCCTGGTCAAGGCGCGCGCCGCCGACCTCGGCATCGACCCCGGCCTGTTCGAGAAATCGGACGTCCACATCCACGTGCCGGCGGGCGCCATCCCCAAGGACGGCCCGAGCGCCGGCGTCGCGATGTTCGTGGCGCTCACCTCGCTGCTCACCGGCCGCACCGCGCGCAGCGACACCGCGATGACCGGCGAGATCTCGCTGCGCGGCCTCGTGCTGCCGATCGGCGGCGTGAAGGAGAAGGTGCTGGCGGCGGCGCGCGCCGGCATCACCACCGTGCTGCTGCCCGCGCGCAACCGCAAGGACCTCGAGGACGTGCCGGAGGCGGCGCGCAAGCAGGTGCGCTTCGTCTGGCTCGAGCGGGTGGACGACGCGGTCGCCGCGGCGCTCGATCAGCCGGCCGGGCAGGGCGGCGACCGCGATGTCGCCGGCCGCGAAGTCCTCATCGACGGACCGCCGAGCCGCGCGCTCGGCGTAGCCCGCATGGAGCTGGCGCTCCATGCGGGCTATTGCGATGTGCCTGTCGGTAGGGGCGACCCTTGTGGTCGCCCCGTTCATTGCGATCGTGGCCGCGCCGGTCGCGCGCGTCGCGGGCGCCCACAAGGGGCGCCGCCTACCGATGATCTGCCCTACGCCAATCTGACGTTCTTCAGCGGCAGGCTGCGCACCGGCTTGCCGGTCGCCGCGTGGATGGCGTTGAGCACCGCCGGCGCCACCACGCAGATCGTCGGCTCGCCGACGCCGCCCCAGAAGTCGTAGGTCGGCACGATCACGGTCTCGACCTTCGGCATCTCGGCCAGCCGCATGATCTCGTAGGTGTCGAAGTTGAGATCGACCATGCGCCCGTCCTTGACCTTGCACTCGCCGTAGAGCGTGGCGGTGAGGCCATAGGCGACCGAGCCTTCGACCTGGGCGGCGATCTGGTCGGGGTTGACCGCATGGCCGCAATCGAGCGCCAGCACCATGCGATGCACCTTGACCTTGCCCTCCGGGCTCACCGAGACCTCGGCGGTGGCGGCCGAGTAGCTGCCGTAGCCCATGAACTGGGCGATGCCGCGGTGCACGCCGGGAGGCAGCGGCTTGCCCCAGTTTCCCTTCTCGGCCGCCGCGTTGAGCACGGCGAGATGCTTGGGATGCTTGCTCATCAGGGCGCGGCGGAATTCGAGCGAGTCCTTGCCGGACGCCCGCGCCACCTCCTCGATGAAGCACTCCATGTAGATGCCGTTCTGGTTGGTGTTGACGCCACGCCAGGGGCCGACCGGCACGTGCGAATTGCGCATCACGTACTCGATCAGCAGGTTCGGCACCGTGTAGCCGAGCTGCGCGTCGCCCGGCTCTTCCCAGAAGCCTTGCAGCTGGCGCCTGTCCTTGCCGCCGACGATGCCCGCCGGGTTCAAGGTGGCGTTGATCGACTGCCCGGACACGCGGACATGCAGCCCGACCAGGTTGCCGTCGGCATCGAGGCCGGCGGACATCCCGCATTGCGAGATCGGCCGGAAGAAGTCGTGCGCCTGGTCTTCCTCGCGGCTCCAGATCAGCTTGACCGGGGTGCCCGCGGGGAGCTGCTTGGCGATCTCGGCCGCCTGGCGGACGTAGTCCTGCGTGCCGCCGCGCCGGCCGAAGCCGCCGCCGAGGTCGTGCCGGTAGCACTCGCACTTGGCGAGCGGCACGCCGGACGTCTCCGACAGCGCCGCGATCGAGGCTTCCGGGTTCTGGGTCGGCACCCACACCTCGGCCTTGTCGGGCGAGAGCCGCACGGTGGCGTTCATCATCTCCATGCAGGCATGCGACAGGAACGGCGTGCTGTAGACCGCCTCCACCTTCTTGGCGGCGCCCGCGATCGCCGCCTTGGCGTCGCCGTGCACGCGTTCGCCGTTGGTGGCGGTGGCGGTGAGGCCTTCCTTGAGCATGGCGTCGATGGTCGCGCTCGAGGCGGAGGCGTTCGGCCCCTCGTCCCAGACGATCGGCAGCGCGTCGAGCGCCTTCTTGGCGTGCCACCAGGTGTCGGCGACCACCGCGACCGCGGTGTCCTTCACCTGCACGACCTTCTTGACGCCGGGCATGCCGGCGACCTTCGCCGCGTCGAAGCTCTTCACCTTGCCGCCGAACACCGGGCTATCCTTGATGGCGGCGTTGAGCATGCCCGGCAGCTGGACGTCGATCGCATACACCAGGCTGCCGTTGAGCTTGGGCGCGGTGTCGAGCCGCTTGGTCGGCTTGCCGGCGATCTTCCAGCTGGTCTTCGGATCCTTGAGCTTGATCTCCTTGGCGTCGGGCGCCGTCAGCTTGGCGGCCGCCGCCGCCACCTTGCCGTAGCTGGTCGAGCGGTTGGAGGCGGCGTGCTTGATGACGCCGTCGGAGACGGTGAGCTCGCCCACCGGCACCTTCCACTCGTCGGCCGCCGCCTGCAGCAGCATCATGCGCGCGACCGCGCCGCCGCGGCGGACATAGTCCTGCGAGCCGCGGATGCCGCGGCTGCCGCCGGTCGACATGTCGCCCCAGACCCGCTTGCGGGCGAGGTTCTGGCCGGGCGTGATCCGGTCGACCGTCACCTTCTTCCAGTCGCATTCGAGCTCCTCGGCCACCAGCATGGCGAGGCCGGTGAGCGTGCCCTGGCCCATCTCCGAGCGCGCGATCCGGATCACGGTGGTGTCGTCGGGCTTGATCACCACCCAGGCATTGACCTCGGCGCCCTCGGCGGCTCTGCGCCGCGGCCGTGTCGATGCCGAACGGCATGTGGAAACCGAGCGCCAGCCCGCCGCCGGCTGCGGCGGAGGTGACGATGAAGGTGCGGCGCGAAAGCTTCGCGGCTTGGCCGCGGATTGTCTTTGTCATGGCGTGCCTCCTCAACCTTTGGACGCGTCGTTGGCCGCCATATGCACGGCCGTGCGGATGCGCTGGTAGGTGCCGCAGCGACAGATGTTGGTCATCGCCTCGTCGATGTCCTTGTCGGTCGGCTTCGGGGTCTTCTTGAGCAGCGCCACCGCCGCCATGATCTGGCCCGACTGGCAATAGCCGCATTGCGGCACGTCGACCGCCAGCCACGCCTTCTGCACCGGGTGCGAGCTGTTGGGCGCGAGGCCCTCGATGGTGACGATCTTGTCGGTCGCCTGCACGTCGCCGACGCGGAGCGCGCACGAGCGTTGCACCTCGCCGTTGATGTGCACCGAGCAGGCGCCGCACTGCGCGACCCCGCAGCCGTATTTCGTGCCGGTGAGGCCGATCTGCTCGCGGATCACCCACAGGAGCGGGGTGTCGGCTTCCACTTCGACGTCACGGTTTATGCCATTGATGTTGAGTCTTGCCATGTGCGTCCTCTCGCGACTTGCCTTACGGGCGAAGGTCGTTGTCGTTGCTGTGCCGGGGCCGGGCGGGGCGGTCTGGAATTAGAGCGAATTGAAAGTCTCTCCCAGGCCTTTGGCAAGCATAGCGCATTTGCCGGGGCGCTGCCTATGGGAGGGGGGCGGTTGCTCGCGGTGGTGTGATTTGCCTCCCATTTCCGCATGGCGGGAGCGGCTCGCCGTCCGCCGAGGCGGCCAAAATGCCCCAGGCACGACCGCAGGTAGCTTTCGAACGGCGGGGCCAAATTATGGCGAGTTGTGATCCCGAGCGGGCGGATGTAAGGTGATTCCGGGGACGGGGTCATGTTTGGAGGAACTATGCCCAAGAAGACGACTAAGAAAAGCTCCCTGGTGCAGATCACGAAGAAGTCCAAGCCGACAAAACGGGTCAAAACCGTATCGTTCAAATCGAGCGCTTGGTATGCGGTCGCGGCGCAGTCGATAGGAGTCTCGAGCAGTCCGAGATGATCAGGCCGACCCAGACGTAGGGGTGGTGCCAGCCGGCAAGCGGTCAAGAGCTTGCCTGGTACTCTAGGGCGAGGTCCCCCAAGTCAGCGCGCCTTCGCGCCTATCGGAATCCGAGACGTTTGTCGCGGAGCCCGGAGCGAATATGCTCGTCACGCGCTCGACGTGACGAGCATGATTTGAAGGACTCATGCGAGCGTGCAGGCACGCGAGTGCCGCTGAACTCGTAGCCCGGTCAGCCGCTCACCGTGCCCGCCCCGCCCCCTGCGGGTCGCGCCGAATCTCCTCCATCAAGCCGAGCACCGCGCGCGCGTGCCCGCCGGTGAGATCGTCCGGCGGGAACACCTCGCGCTTCACCTGCGGCGGCAGTCCGCGCACTTCGTAGTTCTCGCCCGCCGGGTCGCGATAGACCTCGGCCGACAGCAAGAGCGTCCAGCCGTTCGGCAGCGGCTTGGTGATCATGTCGGAGAAGGCGCCGCGGGTGGTGGCGCCGACGTGCGATCACGTTCGGCAGCGCCCGCATGTACAGGCCGAACACCTCGGCGGCGCTCAGCGTGATGTCGCTGGTGAGCAGGTAGACCGGGCCGAGATAACGCGCCCGCTTCGACGGCTCGACATGGAACGGCTGCGGCTCGACGCCTTGCGCCCCGAAGCCGATCTTGGTGTAGGCGAGCCTGCGCGCATCGGCGAAGCGTCCGGCGATATGCTGCGCGATCCGGTCGCCGCCGCCGTTGTTGTTGCTGATGTCGACGATGACGGCGCGGGCGCCGTCGAAGGCGGCGATGGCCTCGTCCAGCGCGGCGTCGAGCGCGGTGGTGTCGCCGCGCGTCGCCCCGAAGCCGCCCATGCTCAAGAGGTTGAGATAGCCGATGTCGCCCACGCGCCCCCACAGCATGCGGTCGTTGGCGGCCCGATGCCCTTTGCCCTGCAGCACGGTGTCGAGCACGCCGCGCCGGTAGGCGCGCTGCCATTCCTGTTGCCGCGCTCGCGGGTCTCCGCCGTTTCCGCCCGCCGCGCGGATGCGCGCGAGCGTGGCCCCGTCGCCGGGCTCGAAGTCACGGGCTTTGCCCGCCACCTTGCCGTGCAGCTCGACGTGCGGATCCTCGACCCCGGCCAGCATGGTCCGCAGCGTGTCGAACAGGGTTGCGTCGTTGGAGTTGCCGTTGAGCGCGCGCAGCGCCGCCGCGGCTTGCGCCGGCCAGTCGATCCCGCGCTCGGCAAACGAGGGATAGAGGTCGGCGAATGTCGCCGCCACCAGGGCGGCGATGCGCGGCCGCGACCATGGCGTCGGATCGGTGCAAGCCTGCGGCAGGCCCGGCAGCCGGTCGAACATGAACCGGGTCTGCTCCGGCGTCCTGGAGAAGGCGATCCCGTCGGCGCCCCAGGGCCGATAGAACGAAAACAGGCTATTGGTCTCGCGCTCCGGCCGCGGGTCCGCGTAGCAAAAGTCGCCGGCGACATGAAACAGCTTGGCGCCGTCCGCAGTGATCCTGGCCACATAGCCGTAGCCGCGCGAGCGCCAGACACCCTGGACGGCCGGCACCGGGCGGCCCGCGACCATCGCCGGCTGATCCTGGGCAGGACGATCTCGATCGGAGTGATCCTGCGCCGCGGCCATCGCCGGCCACAGCAGCGCGATACTCATGATACTCGACAGCAGGGCCGGCCTCGACGCTCGCATCCGTTCCGCCTTCTTCTTCCAGCATGGGCTCTTTCGGCGATCCGATCATGGCGATAGCCGCGATTGCCCGGAAGCCGACGGCTGATGTGTCGGCAGCGCCGCCGAGATTTCAAAGCAAATCGCCGTGATATTGCTTCGCCTCGGACACCTTACGACCTCCTGCATCTGGCTCAGTGCGCCGTACCGCGCGTGTCGCAGTGCGTTGACATTGTCTCCACGGCATGGCCGGCCGCCTGCATGGAGAATATGGCGCGGAAATTTTCCGCGGCCTGATCGCCGATCGGCGTTTGGGTTCTTTGTTGACTTTGTTCTTTGTTGACTTGGATTTTCTGCCAAGGTCTAACACGGCTCGAGCACAGCGCCACGCTGGCCTGCAGACGAAATGCAGGTCACAGCCGGCGTCTGCCCAATCGCGGAGAACCATGCGCGAATGAAGATGTTGCAGAGTCTTGCATTGGTCGCGGCGACCATCGCCGTCACGCCTGTCGCCGATGTCGCGCGCGCCGACAATTATCCGACGCGGCCGGTTTCGCTGATCGTGCCGGTGCCGCCCGGCGGCGCCGCCGACTTTCTCGCGCGCACGATCGGCGCCAAGCTGCACGAGGCGCTCGGACAGCCGGTCGTCGTCGTCAATCGCGGCGGCGCCGGCGGCACCATCGCGAGCGCCAGCGTCGCCAAAGCGGAGCCCGACGGCTACACGCTCCTGCTCAATTCGATCACCACCCACGGCATCGGCCCGCATCTCTACTCGAATCTCACCTACGATTCGACGAAAGATTTCATTCCGATCGGGCTCGTCGCCAAATTGCCCTTGCTCATGACGGTCAACGCGTCGGTGCCGGCGAAGTCGGTGGCCGAGGTGATCGCGCTCGCCAAGGCGCAGCCGGGCGCGCTCGCCTTCGCGTCGTCCGGCAACGGCGGCGCGCCGCATCTCGCCGGCGAATTGTTCAAGCGCATCACCGGCACCGACCTGCTGCATGTGCCCTATCGCGGCAGCGGGCCGGCGGTCGTCGACCTGGTGGCGGGGCGGGTCGCGATCATGTTCGACGCCGCGCCTTCGCTGCTGCCGTTCGTGCAGGCCGACAAGCTGCGTCCGCTGGCGGCGGCGAGCGCGGAGCGCAATCGTCTGCTGCCCGACATCGCGACCTTCGCCGAGCTCGGCTTTGCGGGAATGGAGATCTCGCTCTGGTACGGCATCGTCGCGCCGGCCGGCACGCCGCTGCGCGATCGTGCGGCGGCTCAATGCCGAGCTGGTCAAGATCCTGGCCATGCCGGAGATCCGCGAAGCCTTGGCCAAGCAAGGCGCCGACGCGGCGCCCGGCAGCCCCGAGCAATTCGCCGCCTTCATGCGGCAGGAATACGTGCGCTGGGGCGTGGTGGTGCGGGAAGCGGGCATCAAGCCGGATTAAAGTCCGACTTAAACTTTCTTCCTTTTGTTCTTGACATAGTTCCTGAGTTGAGGACCATGATCCCAATATCCCGGCTCGCGACGGGCGTCTCCGGAGACGTTCCGAAGGCGGAGCAGGGAGTGGCGTTCCGCGGCGTGCGGCTCGTAACCGCCGGCTCGGATGGCTCGAGGAACCCGCCCGCCAGGGACCAAAAACCTGGCCGCGAGGAGCTCGCTGCACGCGCCCCGGAGGAAATGCCGGGAACCGGAAGCGCGGGCCCGGAGCCAAAAATCGCCACGGTGGAGCGCCGAGAGGCGCGCGTCCCCGATCGCAAGGGGACGCGAGTGCGCCTTCGCAAGGGCGCCCGGGCGTGCCGCGTCATAAGCGCGTTCACGCGCGTCTTGACGCGCTATGGCGCGCCAACCGGTGCCTCGCAAGCACCGGGCGCCGTCTCGGCGCTCTGCTCCCCCTCGTGGGGAAAGGAAACCTTGCCCCCGCGAAGGCGGGGGAGAGAAGACGCGGCGCCCGCGCGCGAGTGATCAGCGGGCGGCGAAACGTTGGCTGTTTGACAAGTGAAGATGTGAATGTGGCAAAGGACGCTGCAGCGCGCCGCTACCGCGAAACTCACGCCACCTTGGTGGTGCTGGGGGTCGACACTTCCGGGTCGGCCTCGCAGACCACGCGGTTGCGGCCGCTGCGCTTGGCCGCGTAGAGGCAGGTGTCGGCGCGCTCGATCAGCGATTGCACGGTGTCGTTCGCCTGCAGGGTCGCGACCCCGACCGAGATCGTCACCCGGCCGAGGTGCTCGCCGGTCGAGCGCTTCATCAGCTCCTTGGTCATCACCGCGCGGCGGATATGGTCGGCGACCGTGATCGCCGAGCGCAGCACCGTGTTCGGCAGCACCACGGCGAATTCCTCGCCGCCGTAGCGGGCCGCGATGTCCTGGCCCTTGACGTTCTGCTTCACCGAGATCGCCACCAGGCGCAGCACCTGGTCGCCGGTGAGGTGGCCGTAGCTGTCGTTGAACTTCTTGAAATGATCGACGTCCGTCATCATCAGCGACAGCGCCTCGCCCTTGGCGCGCGCTTCGGCGATCGCCCGCAACAGCATGTCGTCGAAGAACTTGCGGTTGGCGAGCGAGGTGAGGGGATCGGTCAGGCTCTCGGTGCGCACCGCTTCGAGGTTCTGCTGAAGCTGGGTGATCTCCTGCTTCGAGGCCGACAGCCGCTCCTCGAGCGCCTGGTTGTTCTTCTCCATCTCCTTGGTGGCATGCACCAGGCTCTCGACGATCGTGCGTATGGCAGGCTCGTCGGTGGCGCAGCCGAGCTTGCTGGGTGACGTCGGCGAGGCTCTCGCTGTAGTTCGACGCGGTGCCGGCGGCGGCGCCGATCATCGCCATCACCTGCTCGATCTCGCCCATCACCTGCGAGCCGACGCGATCGATGCGGTCGGTGAAGCGGTTCGACGAAATGTAGGTGTCGTGGATCTGATCGATGTCGGCTTCGCTGAGCGTGCCGCTGCGCGCCAGCATCTCGTTGATCATTTGATTCAACGACGGGTTATAGCCGGTGGCGTAGGTGTACCAGATTTCGAAATGGCGCGGCGTGGCCGGCTGGCGCAACGCCCTGATCTGTCCGAGCGCGATCTCAGCGAACGCCATCGTGCGTTCGTGCTCGTCGGCGTGAACAGCCATCGATTTTGCTCCGCTCGCAGGCGCGACGCGCCCTGCGACCCCGATACGCAAAACGCCTGGCGGCGTGGTGCCCCGAACCGAGTCGGAACCTATTCCACAGTGATGAATCGGGCGTAAACGCTGCCGATCGCACCGCTTATGGAACAAAAGCGGGCGTAATAGCCGGATAACGGGAAGCCCGGTCAGGCCTTGACGCGGACCGGGCGGAGCAGAAAGGCGGGAAGATGGTCGCTGACGCCTTCGTCATCGACCACGTGGGCCGGCTTCGGCGCACGGCGCGGCCGGACCTCGTCGAGGCGGGCGACCGGCGCCGGCTCGCTTCTGATGCCGCGGCAGGTGGACGCCGCCCCTGCCGGCGATGGTCGTCGCGACGGTGCTCGCCGCGGGGCTGCTCGCTCGTGCCGGCGGCCATCGCGGCGTTGCTCGCCCGGACGACGCGGGCGGCTCGGCCGCCGCACGCTGCGCCTCGCTCATCCACGGGATGGTCTGGCCGATCAGCTTCTCGATCGCCGTGACCGACTTGCCGTCGGCGGCGCCACGATGGTGATGGCGGTGCCGGTGAGCCCGGCGCGGCCGGTGCGGCCGATGCGGTGGACGTAGTCGTCGGCGTGGTGCGGCACGTCGAAATTGAATATGTGGCTCACGGCCGGGAATGTCGAGCCCGCGGGCGGCGACGTCGGAGGCGATCAGCAGCGTCACCTCGCCCTTGCGGAACGAGTCGAGCGCGGCCGTGCGGGCGGCTTGGTCCAAGTCACCGTGCAGCGCCGCCGCGTTGAAGCCGTGGCGCAGCAGCGAGCGATGCAGCTGCGCGACCTCGCGCTTGCGGTTGCAGAACACGATCGCGTTCTTGAAGCCGTCGACCGAGCGGATGAGATGGCGCAGCGTATCGCGCTTGTCGTGCGGCTCGCGGCCGGTCTTGACCAGGAGCTGGATGGTGGTGGCGACCGTGGTGGCCGGGCGCGACACTTCCACGCGCACCGGATTGTGCAGGAACTGCTCGGTGATGCGCCGGATCTCCGGCGGCATGGTGGCGGTGAAGAACAAGGTCTGGCGCGTGAACGGCACCAGCTTGCAGATGCGCTCGATGTCGGGAATGAAGCCCATGTCGAGCATGCGGTCGGCCTCGTCGATCACCAGCAGGTCGACGCCGGTGAGCAGCAGGCGCCCGCGCTCGAAATGATCGAGCAGGCGGCCGGGCGTCGCGATCAGCACGTCGACGCCGCGGGTGAGCTTGCTGTCCTGATCGTCGAACGACACGCCGCCGATCACCAGCGCGACGTTGAGCTTCTGCTTGGCGCCGTACTTGATGAAGCTTTCCTCGACCTGGGCGGCGAGCTCGCGCGTCGGCTCGAGGATCAGCGTGCGCGGCATGCGCGCCCGCGCGCGGCCGCTTTCCAGCATGGTGATCATCGGCAGCGTGAAGGCCGCGGTCTTGCCGGTGCCGGTCTGCGCAATGCCGAGCACGTCGCGCCGGGCGAGCACGTGGGGTATTGCTTGTTCCTGGATGGGGGTCGGGGTGGAATAACCGGCCGCTTGGACTGCGGCGAGAACTTTGTCGGACAAGCCGAGTTTAGAAAAGGGCATGTAACCTCGTCAGATACCGTCCGGGAGGTACCCGCGCCGGATGAAAGAACAGCGACTGATTGCGCGGGACGGACGGTCGAATCTTCAATCGACCGTTTGGGGCGGAACATAGGATCGCAGGCGCGAAAGTCAATCCTTTTGCAGTGCAATAAGTCGAAATGATTACTGATTTTTTCGCCCTCTACCGGCCCTGGAACGAGAGCAAAATCACGTCATGACCGAGCCCCTTCCGACCCTTCGAGATCGTGGCGTGAGGCGTATACTGGCGCATGGCCTCGGTCCTCGATCTCATCGGCGACACGCCTCTCATCGAGGTGACGCGCATCGATCGCGGCCCGTGCCGGCTGTTTCTCAAGCTCGAAAGCGCAAACCCGTCGGGCTCGCTCAAGGACCGGCCGGCGCGCACCATGATCGAGGCGGCGGAGGCCGACGGGCGGCTCAAGCCCGGCGGCACCATCGTCGAGGCCACCGCCGGCAATACCGGGCTCGGCCTGGCGCTGGTCGGCGGACGCAAGGGCTACCGCACCTTGCTGGTCGTGCCCGACAAGATGGCGCGCGAGAAGGTGCTGCACGCCAAGGCCATGGGCGCCGAGGTCGTCAGCACGCGCTCCGACGTCGGCAAAGGCCATCCCGACTACTACCAGGACCTCGCCGAGGCGATCACGCGGCGCACGCCCGGCGCGTTCTACGTCAACCAGTTCGCCAATCCGGCCAATCCGCAAGCGCACGAGCAAACGACCGGCCCGGAAATTCTCCGGCAGATGGACGGCGAGGTCGACGCGATCGTGGTCGGCATCGGCTCGGGCGGCACGCTCACCGGCATCGGGCGGTTCATGCAGAAGGCGTCGCCCAGGACCGCGATGATCCTCGCCGATCCCGTGGGCTCGGTGCTCGCGCCCTTGATCGAGACCGGACGCATGACCGAGGTGGGAAGCTGGGCGGTCGAAGGCATCGGCGAAGATTTCGTCCCGCCGAATGCCGATCTGTCGCTGGTGTCGAAAGCCTATTCGATCCCGGATGCGGAGAGCTTCGCCACCGCGCGCGAGCTCCTGCGCGCCGAGGGCGTGCTCGCCGGCTCCTCCTCCGGCACGCTGCTGGCGGCGGCGTTGCGCTATTGCCGCGCGCAGAGCGAGCCCAAGCGCGTGGTGACGCTGGTCTGCGACTCCGGCGCCAAGTATCTGTCGAAGGTGTTCAATCCGACCTTCCTGGCGCAGGAAGGCTGGACCCATCCGCACCGGCACGGCACCGTGCGCGACGTGGTGACCCACCGCTACAACGAGGGCACCGCCGTCGTGGTGCGGCCGCAGGACAATCTGCGCACCGTGTTCGCGCGCATGCGCTCGGCCGACGTCTCGCAGCTGCCGGTGGTCGACGAGAGCGGGCGCGTGGTCGGGCTGGTCGACGAGAGCGACGTGCTCGCCGCGCTGCTCACCGAACCGGACGATGCCAACAAGGCATTCGAGCGGCCGGTGCAGGACGTGATGGTGACCCGGCTCGATACCATTTCGGCCGACGCGCCGATCGCCGATCTGGTGCCGCTGTTCCGCAAGGACTATATCGCCATCGTCATGGACGGCGATCAGTTCCTCGGCATCGCGACCCGCCTCGACCTCATCAACTATTTCCGGTCATGCCTCGAGCCACCGGCATCACCTGTCGCGAGATGCACGCACGAGGCTTGAATGACGCAAAAACCAACTCGACTTCGCCACCCGCTGCGTGCATGCGGGCCAGGAGCCCGATCCGACCACCGGCGCCGTGATGATGCCGATCTACACGACCTCGACCTACGTCCAGCAGAGCCCGGGCGTGCACAAGGGCTTCGACTACGCGCGCACCAAGAATCCCGACCCGCATGGCGTTCGAGCGCTGCATCGCCGATCTCGAAGGCGGCAGCGCCGCCTTCGCGTTCGCCTCCGGGCTGGCCGCCATCTCGACCACGCTCGAATGCCTCGACCACGGCGCCCACATCGTGGCGGTCGACGATCTCTATGGCGGCACGCGGCGGCTGTTCGAGCGCGTGCGCAAGCGCTCGGCCGGCTTCGACATCAGCTATGTCGACCTCACCGATGCGGAGCGCGCTGGAAGCCGCGATCCGGCCGAGCACGCGGCTCGTCTGGATCGAGACGCCGACCAATCCGCTGCTCAAGCTGATCGATCTGGAGCGGGTCGCCGCCATCGCCAGGAAACGCGGGCTCTGGACCGCCGCCGACAACACCTTCGCCAGCCCGTATGTGCAGCGGCCGCTGGAGCACGGCTTCGATATCGTCGTGCATTCGACCACCAAATATCTCAACGGCCATTCCGACATGGTCGGCGGCACCGCGGTGGTGGGCGCCAACGAGGAGCTGCGCGAGCAGCTCAAGTTCCTGCAGAACGCGGTCGGCGCCATCCAGGGCCCGTTCGATTCCTTCCTGGCGCTGCGCGGCCTCAAGACGCTGTCGCTGCGCATGGAGCGGCATTGCGCCTCGGCGCTGAAGATCGCCGAATGGCTCGAGCACCACCCCAAGGTGCGCCGGGTCTACTATCCCGGGCTGGCGAGCCACCCGCAGCACGCGCATCGCCAAGAAGCAGATGCGCGCCTTCGGCGGCATGATCTCGGTCGATCTCAAAGGCACGCTCGACGACAGCAAGCGCTTCCTCGAGCGCTGCCAGCTGTTCGCGCTGGCCGAGAGCCTGGGCGGGGTCGAGAGCCTGATCGAGCATCCGGCGCTGATGACGCACGGCTCGGTGCCGCCCGAGGTGCGCGCGACGCTCGGCATCACCGACACGCTGGTGCGGCTCTCGGTCGGCATCGAGGACGCGGACGATCTCATCGCCGATCTCGCGGCGGCGCTGGGGTGACATCGCCGCGCGAATGTCCAAGACAATCCCGCATTCGTCCCTTCTCAGCGACGGGCGCGGTGCTACCTATAGCGCGCGCCGATCGACGGAAGCGGAGAACGAGATGCGCACCCAGGTCGGCATCGTCGGCGCGGGGCCGGCCGGGCTGATGCTGTCGCATCTGCTGCATCGCGCGGGCATCGAGTTCGGTCGTCCTGGAGAACCGCAGCCGCGACTACATCGAGAGCCGCATCCGCGCCGGCTTGCTCGAGCAATGGGCGACCGACCTCCTGATCGAGACCGGCGTCGGCGCGCGCATGCAGCGCGAAGCCATGTTCCATGACGGCGTTCATTTCGCCTTCGGCGGCGCGTTGCACTACATCAATTTTCGCGAGCTGGTCGGCAAGGGCGTGACCATCTACGGCCAGCAGGAGGTGGTGAAGGACCTGATCGACCGCGACTGGCCGATGGCGGCCGGATCCTGTTCGAGGCGAGCGACGTGAGCGTCCACGATTTCGGCGGCAGGCGCGCCGAAGATCAGATTCCGGCACGATGGCAAGGACCAGGTCCTCGATTGCGATTTCATCGGCGGCTGCGACGGCTTTCACGGCATTTGCCGGCCGAGCGTTCCGGCAGCCGCGCTCACCGCCTATGATCGCGAATATCCGTTCGGCTGGGTCGGCATCCTCTCGGAATCGCCGCCGCCCGAGGACGAGTTGATCTACGCCTATCATGATCGCGGCTTTGCGCTCTACACCATGCGCTCGCCGACGCTGGCGCGGCTCTACTTCCAATGCGCGCCGGACGAGGAGATCGAGAACTGGCCGGATGCGCGCATCTGGCAGGAATTGCACGCCCGCATGGGCGGCATCCGCCCGCTGGCCGAGGGCGCGGTGCTGCAGAAGGGCATCACCGCCATGCGCAGCTTCGTGGTCGAGCCGATGCAATATGGCCGGATGTTCCTCGCCGGCGATTCCGCCCATATCCAGCCGCCGACCGGCGCCAAGGGCATGAACCTCGCCATCGCCGACGTGCTGGTGCTCGCGCGCGCGATCGCCGAGTTCTATCGCTCCGGACGCAGCGACCTGCTCGAGCAATATTCGGCGACCTGCCTGCGGCGGGTCTGGAAGGCGCAGCGCTTCTCCTGGTGGATGACGCAGCTTTTCCATCTCGATCCGAGCCATAATGCCTTCGATCGCAAGCGCCAGCTCGCCGAGCTCGACTACGTGGTGAGCTCGGAGGCGGCGGCGCGGTCGCTCGCCGAGAACTACGTCGGGCTGCCGGTCGAGGCTTGAGGGGAGGGCGCAGGCGCATGCAGGTGCTGGTGGTCGGCGCCGGAGTGGTCGGGCTCGCGGTGGCGCGCGCGGCCGCGATCGCCGGCCACGAGGTGATCGTCGCGGAGGCCGCCGACGGGATCGGCACCGGCGTGTCCTCGCGCAACAGCGAGGTGATCCATGCCGGGCTCTACTATCCGACCGGCTCGAAGCGCGCCTATCACTGCCCGCGCTCGCGGCGGATGCTCTATGACTTTTGCGCAACGCACGGCGTGCCGCATCGCAAATGCGGCAAGCTCGTCGTCGCCACCAACGAGGCCGAGCGTCGAGCGGCTCGACGCCATCCTCAAGCAGGCCATGATCAACGGCGTCGAAGGCGTCGAGATCATCGACGGCGCGGCCGCCAGGCGCCTCGAGCCGGCGCTCGCCTGCGTCGCCGCGATGTGCTCGCCGGAAACCGGCATCATCGACAGCCATCGCTACATGCTGGCGCTGCAGGGCGATCTCGAGGATCGCGGCGGCATGGTGGCGTTCAACACGCCGATTGAGCGCCTTCGGCCGGCGCGAGGTGGGTGGGAGGTCGCATTTCGGCGGCGCCGATCCGCAATCGATCACGGTCGACGCGGTGGTCAACTGCGCGGGGCTCGGCGCGCAGACGCCTGGCCAAGGCGACCGAAGGCTATCCGCAGGAGCGGGTGCCGCGGCTGGTGCTCGCCAAGGGCAATTACTTCGGCTACAGCGGCCGGCCGGCGTTCTCGCGGCTCATCTATCCGGTGCCGATCCCCGGCGGGCTCGGCGTGCATGTGACGCTCGATCTGGCCGGACGCATGCGCTTCGGCCCCGACGTCGAGTGGATCGAGCAGGAGAACTACGACGTCAATCGCGACGCGCGCGCAGGCGTTCTACCAGCGCATCCGCGACTATTGGCCGGGCCTGCCGGACGGCGCGCTGGTTCCCGATTATGCCGGGATCAGGCCGAAGCTGACGGGACCCGGAGAGGCGGCGGCGGATTTCATGATCGACGCGCCGCAGCACCATGGGCAGCCGCGCCTGGTCCAGATGTTCGGCATCGAGTCGCCCGGGCTGACCGCGCTCGCTGTCGCTCGCCGAGGAGGTCGTGGGCTATCTCTCGACCTGAGCGCGCTTGCTCTTGCCGCGCGTGGTGGCGGTCGTGTCGGCCGGCTCGACCGGCGGAGGCGGCGCTGGCGTGGCGGCGACCGGCTCGATCTTGGTTTCGGTCAGCTTGCGCCGCAGCTCCGTCGACAGGCCCGAATAGGAGGCGATCGGCGTGAAGTTCGCGCCGTGCTTGCGTGCCGCCGCCGCCGTTGTAGGCCATCAGGCCGTTGTTGGTGGCGACGATGTCGCCGGGCGGCAGCGTGGCGTCGTCTTCCACCGGCGTGTTGACCAGGCCGAACGCGTCCTTGCCGTTGCAGGTGCAGCCCTGGACGATCTTCTCGCGGAACACGAAGGCGGTGCTGAGCTCGGCGTAGCGCTTGCCGTCGGCGGCGACCGCATGGTCGATGCTGCCGCCGTTGTAGACCTTGGTCGCGGTAGCCGGGCAGAACGAGCTGCAGGTCTGCGCGGGCGGGACCCCCATATTGCGCGCGATCGGGAAGAAGCGACCGTCGCAGACGCGCACGCAGAAGGCGCCGGTCCCGGCCATCTCGGCGCGCGGCGCTTCCGGGCTCCGGGAGCGAACGGGTTCCACTGGAACGGGTCGGCATAGGCGCTGGTCGAGGGACCGACGGAGCGGCGTCCGAACAGCGAATCGAAGAACCCTTGCGCCGACGCGGAGCTGACCGTGACGGCCATCGCCGCGACCGTAATGGCGGCGAGCAGAGCGCCTCTGGCGCGAATCCCGAAGCTGTTCTGGCGAGCTGCAAACACGTCTTTTCCCCCGAAACGCGCGCCGATCCCGGACGCGCAGGCTTCTGCCCGACGACGCATTCCGGGACAATTCCCGACCATTGGTCGCGCCAGCCAGGCAAAGGTTCACGATTTCGAGCGGCAAATTTAACCTTAAGACGTAAACGGCCGATGACGGCTGTCCGATACAAGAAGCTGATTTCATTGCATAATTTCTCTCAGGCTGAGAGAATGTGGCGGCATGGTTAACGCTCACTTGCCGGTTCAGAAGTCCCGCGGCGCTATACTTCGGGCGAGTCGGCCGCAACGGCTCGTGACCAACAGGAGGACGCCCGTGAGCTCGAACATCCGTTTCATCAATCCCGAGACGCTGTCGAAGCCGCCCGGCTATACGCATGTGGTCGAGGCGACCGCGCCGGGCCGGATCGTCTATGTCGCCGGCCAGCTCGGCGCTCGATCGTGACGGCAAGCTCGGCTCCGACTTCCGCGCGCAGGCGGTGCAGACGTTCGAGAACCTCAAGAGCGCGCTCGCGGCGGTCGGCGCCCGCTTCGAGGACGTCGTCAAGCTCAACAATTACCTCACCGACATGAAGTACCTGCCGATCTTCCGCCAGGTGCGCGACAGCTACCTGGCCGACGCAAACCGGCCGGCCAGCACGACCATCGCGATTTCCGGCCTGGCGCGCGAGGGCGCGCTGCTGGAGATCGAGGCGGTCGCGGTGCTGCCGGCGGCGGCGCGCGCGAAGCCGGCGGCGCAAAGCGCGCGGCGGCCGCGCGACTACCAAAGGCTTCGCGGCGGAAACGAAAGTGAGCAGCGCGAAGATCGGCAGCAGGACGACGCCCGACCACACCATGTAGCCGAAGAAGCTCGGCATCTTGACGCCGCGCTCGACCGCGATCGCATAGACCATGAAGTTCGGCGCGTTGCCGATATAGGTCAGCGCGCCCATGAAGACCGCGCCCATCGAGATCGCCTTGAGCGTGGCGGCGAGCGGCCCCATCAGCTTGCCGGCGTCGCCGCCGGCGAGCTCGAAGAACACCAGATAGGTCGGCGCGTTGTCGAGGAACGCCGAGAGCACGCCGGTCAGCCAGAAATAGGCGAGCTCGTGCGGGCTGCCGTCGCGCGGCGGTGACCGCGCCAGCAGCCAGGCGAAGGCGCCGTCCTTGCCGGCCTCGAGCATGGCGAGCACCGGAATGATGCAGATGAAGATGCCGGCGAACAGGATCGCGACTTCCCCGATCGGCTCCCAGGTGAAGCCGTTGGCCTCGCGGTGCTCGTTGGGCGTGAGCACGAGCGACAGGATCGCGATCAGCACCAGCGCGCCGTCGCGCAGGACGTTCTGCAGCGCGAGCGTGGTGCCGTAGACGTCGAAGGTGATGCCCGGCTTCCACATCGCCGAGCCGAGGATGGCGGCGATGATGGCGGCGATCAGCACGAAATTGATGAGGCCGGAGACGCGCAGGCTCACGGGCGGCCTGCTCTCGCCGACGGTCGTGACCAGCCGGTCCTTGCGGTAGAACCAGAGGTCGAGCAGCACGAAGACCAGCGAGCACGAGCCCGGCGACCAGCGTGGTCTCGAGCCAGAGATGCTGCGCGGTCCAGAAGAAATCGACGCCGTGCAGGAAGCCGACGAACAGCGGCGGATCGCCGAGCGGGGTGAGCGCGCCGCCGATATTGGCGACCAGGAAGATGAAGAACACCACCACGTGGACGTTGTGCAGCCGCGCCGCATTGGCCGCGAGCAGCGGGCGGATCAGGATCATGGCCGCGCCGGTGGTGCCGACGACGCTGGCGATCGCGGTGCCGAAGCGCGAGGATCGCGGTGTTGACGAGCGGCGTGCCGCGCAGGTTGCCGGTCACCAGGATGCCGCCGGCCACCACGTAGAGCGCGAACAACAGCACGATGAAGCTCAGATACTCGCCGAGCATCGCGTGCACGAAGGCGGCGAGCGCGGTCGGGAATGTCGTAGAGCGCGGCGATCGGCACGACCGCGAGCGCCGCCCACATGAAGGCGAGCTTGCCGTAATGGCGGTGCCAGATCCGCGGGAACAGCAGCGGCCCGGTCGCGATGGTGAGCAGGATGCCGATGAACGGCAGCGCCCACGGCCAGCGCAGCGCCGTGCCGTCGAGCGCGGCGGCGGCGTGCGCCGCCTCGGGCGCCAGCGCCGCGAAAACAACGGTCAGAGCGAGGACGATTTGCCGCATCACACCTGTCATGCCCGCGCACGCAGGGAATCCAGTTCCACTGACGGTGTTCTGGGGCACGGCCGCGTCACACGCAAGGCCGGCGTCTATCGGCAGGCGAGCCTGCTGGCGTCCGCCTCAATGCGCCGCGTCCCAATAGTGCGCGGTGCGGCTCGTTGAGCGCCGCGCGCTCATTGCGGCTGCCAGGGATTGAGACAAGCGACCTCTGCGCGCTCGAAAGGCTCGATGTCGCGCGTGAGAACCGTGAGGTCGTGATGGAGCGCCGTGGCGGCCAGAAGAGCATCGGACTGCTCGATGGTGAAGCCCTTGCGGCGGCTGATGTTCACAATCCACAGCCACCGCACGAAAATGTCTTCGGTGACCGGCAGGACGCGACCCGCGAAGCTCGGACGCACATCGTTCTTGAGCCAATGAAGGAGGGTATCTCGTCGCGCCGGGTTGGCGACATTTTCGGTGCCGAACCGGATTTCCGCAACGACAACATCCGAAATAAACATCGCATCAAGCGGAATGTGCCGTAGAAGAGCGACTACGGTCCGGGACGGACGCGGCCGCGACAGCTCGGACAAAACGTTGGTATCGAGCAAGAACTGCTTCACTTCCCGTCGCCGGAGAAATCGATAGGTGGGCGCGCTGACAGATAAATCCGCGTCGGTTTCAGTCTTAGTCCGAGGCGGCGACCCTTCTGCATGACTGCTATCAAGTCCGCGCCGGTCCGACCTTCCGTCGTGCCGCGTCCGACAGGCTTCACCTTCGCATAATCTGCTGTGGATAGGATGACGACGGTATCCTTGCCGTGAACGGTCACGCGTTGCGGGCCCTCGGCTTGGGCGCGCCGGACGACCTCGCTGAAGCGGGCCTTGGCATCCTGCAGCTTCCAAGTGCCCGGCAAGGAAGCTTTCTTTCGGCGATTTCTGGTCAGCATGACTAGAATTTAGCCGAACGAGCCTGCATTGGCAACGGTCAACTTGTTCGCCTCAATGCGCCTCGTCCCAATTGTGCGCGGCGCGGGCGTCGACCGCGAGCGGCACCGAGAGCGAGAGCGCCGGCATCGGGGCGTCTTCCATCACCGCCTTCACCACCGGCAGCGTCCTCTCGACCTCGTCGTCCGGCACCTCGAACACGAGCTCGTCGTGCACCTGCAGCAGCATCTGCGCGTTGAGCTTCTTCTTCGCGAGCGCCGCGTCCATGCGCACCATGGCGCGGCGGATGATGTCGGCGGCGGTGCCCTGCAGCCGCGCGTTGATCGCGGCGCGCTCGTTGAAGGCGCGGATCGAGGCGTTCGAGGCGGCGATGTCGGGGTAGTGGCACTTGCGGCCGAACAGCGTGAGCACGTAGCCGTTCTTCTTGGCGAACGCCTTGGTCTCATCCATGTAGTCGCGGATGCCCGGGAAGCGCTCGAAATATTTCTTGATGTAGGCGCCGGCTTCCTCGCGCTCGATGCCGAGCTGATTGGCGAGCCCGAACGCCGAGATGCCGTAGATGATGCCGAAATTGATCGCCTTGGCGCGCCGGCGAATTTCGCCGGGCATGCCCTTCACCGGCACGCCGAACATCTCGGAGGCGGTCATGGCATGGATGTCGAGGCCGTCGCGGAAGGCGTTCTTGAGCACCGCGATGTCGGCGATCTCGGCCAGGAGCCGCAGCTCGATCTGCGAATAGTCGGCGGAGACGAGCTTCATGCCCGGCGTCGCGATGAAGGCGCGCCTGATCTTGCGGCCCTCCTCGGTGCGGACCGGGATGTTCTGCAGGTTCGGCTCGGAGGAGGAGAGGCGGCCGGTCGGGGTCGCGGCGAGCGCGTAGGAGGTGTGCACGCGGTGGGTCGTCGGGATTGACGTAGCCCGGCAGCGCGTCGGTATAGGTCGAGCGCAGCTTCGACACCTGCCGCCAGTCGAGGATCTTGCGCGGCAGCGCGTGACCCTGCTCGGCCAGGTCCTCCAGGGCGCGTGCGCCGGTCGACCAGGCGCCGGTCTTGGTCTTGGTGCCGCCCGGCAGCCCGAACTTGCCGAACAGAATGTCGCCGAGCTGCTTGGGGCTGCCCGGATTGAGCGGCTCGCCCGCGAGCTCCTGGATCTCCGCCTCGAGCGCGCCGGCGCGCTGGGCGAACTCGCCGGAGAGCCGCGACAACACCTGCCGGTCGATCGAGATGCCGCGCCGCTCCATGCGCGCGAGCACCGACACCAGCGGCCGTTCCAGCGTCTCGTAGACCGTGGTCACGCGCTCGGCGACCACGCCGCGGCTTGAGCAGCTGCCACAGCCGCAAGATCATGTCGGCGTCCTCGGCGGCGTATTCCGCGGCCTTGCCGACGTCGACGCAATCGAACGTCAGCTTGGATTTTCCCGAGCCGGTGAGCTCGTTGTAGTCGATGGTCTGGTGATCGAAATAGCGTTGCGACAGCGCGTCGAGGCCATGGCCCGAGCGGCCGGCGTCGACCACGTAGGACATCAGCATGGTGTCGTCGTAGGGCGCGATCTCGATGCCGCGCAGCGCAAAGATCTGCCAGTCGAACTTGACGTTCTGGCCGATCTTGAGCACGCCCTCGTCCTCGAGCAGCGGCTTGAGCGCGTCGAGCGCCGCGCGCTCGGGAATCTGGTCGGGCGCGATGTCGCCGGCGAACAAGCTGCCGTTGCCGCCTTCGCCGCCCTTGCGATGGGCGAGCGGCACGTAGCAGGCTTCGTTGGGGGCGAGCGCGAGCGAGAAGCCGCACAGCGTCGCCTGCATCGGGTCGATGCTCGTGGTCTGGGTATCGATCGCGATCCGGCCGAGCTCGCGCGCGCGCGCAATCCAGGCGTTGAGCCGGTCGAGCGTGCGCACGATCTCGTAGCGCGAGCGATCGACCTTGGCATTGCGCGCGGCGTTCAGCCGGGTGGCGGCGAGCACTTGCGGCGTGAACTCCTCGGTGATCGGAGCTGCGTCCCTCGGCCTGCTCGGCAGGGTTCACTCCGCCCGTGAGCGGGAGCGCGCCTTGCCTCGGCTGCGCCGTGTCGTCGATCGTCGTGCTCCGATCAAGTCGAGGCTCGCTCGACGCTCTCCGCACGCCGGGCGAGACGACGCGGCGACCGCGCCGCCGCCCTTGAGCTTCTCATCCGCCTCGATCTCCGCCGCCTCGACGCCGGAGAACTCGGTCACCCGGCGGGTCAGCGAGGTGAACTCCATGGCCTTGAGGAAGGCGATCAGGCGCTTGTAGTCGGGCTCGTGCACCGCGAGGTCGGCGAGCGGCACGTCGAGCTTCACGTGATCGTCGAGCGTGACCAGCCGCTTCGACAGCCGCGCCTGCTCGGCATTGTCGATCAGCGTCTGGCGGCGCTTCTCCTGCTTGATCTCGCCGGCGCGCGCGAGCAGCGTCTCGAGGTCGCCGTATTCGCCGATGAGCTGCGCCGCGGTCTTGACCCCGATGCCGGGCACGCCCGGCACGTTGTCGGTCGAATCGCCGATCAGCGCCTGCACCTCGATCACCTTCGTCGGGCGGCACGCCGAACTTCTCGATCACCTCGGCAATGCCGATCCGCTTGTCCTTCATGGTGTCGTACATGACGACGCAGTCGTTCACGAGCTGCATCAGGTCCTTGTCGGACGCCACGATGGTGGCGGTGGCGCCCGCCTCGCAGGCCTGCCGCACATAGGTGGCGATCAGGTCGTCGGCCTCGAAGCCGCCCTGCTCGAGGCACGGCATGTCGAAGGCGTGCACCGCCTCGCGGATCAGCGGGAATTGCGGGCGCAGGTCGTCGGGCGGGTCGGGCCGGTGCGCCTTGTAGTCGGGATAGAACTCGCTGCGGAACGTCCGCTCCGACTTGTCGAACACGACCGCCAGGTGAGTCGGCCGCTCCTCCGGCTTCATGTCGCGCAGCAGCTTCCACAGCATGTTGCAGAAGCCGTAGACGGCGTTGAGCTGCAGCCCGTCCGACTTGCGGGTCAGCGGCGGCAGCGCGTGATAGGCGCGGAAGATGTAGGACGAGCCGTCGACCAGGAAGACGTGGTCGCCCTTTTTCAGCGGCCGGTTCGGCGCCACGGCCGCGGGGGCCTTGGCGGTCTGGGCGGATTTGGCAGGCATGCGCCGGACTTAACACTCCGGCGGCCAATTCGCCACCCGGATGGGCGCTCAAGTCCGGTGTTATTCCCCGTTTGATTGCGCCGGCGCATGCCTTTGATCGCTACTCCGCCGGCTGCAAGGTGAGCCGCTTCTTGGGCGCGATCCAGAACCGCTCCGGCCGCTCGAACAGGAAGCGCAGCAAGGTGTGCCGCACCGCCCAGAACCAGACGAGCGCGCCGACCACGCCGGCGAGCGTCACCAGCGCCGAGATCGTGCCCACATCGGTGATCCAGCCGGTCTTGAGCAGCACCATGCGGCTTGCGGCCATCGGCAGGAAGAAGGCGAGATAGATGACGATCGAGTTCTTGCCGCAATAGCGCAGCGGCTTGAAGACGTCGCTCTTCGCCATCAGCGCCGCGAGCGCGACCACCGCGGCCGCGCCGAGCAGGCCCGAGCCCGAGCGACACGAACGGCAGCTCGGCGAGCCCGTTGAACACCAGCACGCCGTTGAGCAGGCCCCAGATGGTCAGGCCGGCGAGCGCGGCCTCGGGCCGCTCCCGCGCCTCCTTCGCGAACGCGAAGATGTGCGGGGCGAACAGATAGCCGGTGTAGAAATAGACGAAGCGGCTCGCGAACTCGTCGATCACGGTCGCGCCGGTATGGATATGCGCGATCTCGAGCGCGGCGCCCACGAGCCAGACCGCCAGCGGCGGAATCCGCAGGCTGTGCGCGAGCTTGGTCGTCACGAAGAAGATCGGCAGGAGATAGATGAACCAGAGCGTGCCGAACGGCTCCCAGAACGATTCGACGATAGAGCCAGACGGTGCCCAGCGGGCCGTGCTCGTGGATGAACATCGGGGCCTTGAAGGCGAACTGGATGGCCGTCCACAGCAGGTAGAAATAGACGAAGTGCACGACCTTGCGGTCGAGATAGGTGCGCCAGTCGCGGTCGATGACCTGGGCCAGGAACAGGCCGGAAATCAGAAAGAAGTCCGGCATCCGGAACGGCTTGGCGAAGGCGACGACCTTGCCCAGCCAGCCCTCTTGGCCGAGCGCGTGCTCGACGCCCGAGCGTCGAATGCATCATCACCACGAAGATGATGCAAAAGCCCTTGGCGTAATCGACCCAGTCGATCCGCTGGCCGGTCCGCTGTGCCATTGGCGGTCATCGCACGTCCCATTTCGGTTCCCACTTGTCTCATATACGGATGGATGTGTTGCCTTCGGCTTTACCAATTCAAGGATGGTGCCAGGGCGCGGATTAGATCGGCATTAACCACGATGGCCTTCACGCCGCCGCTTCCCATCGATGCCGCGCTGCCGGAGCTGACCGCCGCGCTGCGCGCGCGGCAACGCCGCCGTGCTGGTGGCGCCGCCGGGGGCCGGCAAGACCACGCGCGTGCCGCTGGTGCTGGCCGAGGAGCCGTGGGCGCGGGGGAAAAAGATCATCGTGCTCGAGCCGCGCCGGCTCGCCGCCCGCGCCGCCGCCGCCCGCATGGCGGCGACGCTCGGCGAGGCGGTCGGCGCGACGGTGGGCTATCGGGTGCGCTTCGGCTCCAAGATCTCGCGCGCGACCCGGATCGAGGTGGTGACCGAAGGCGTGTTCACCCGCATGGTGCTCGACGATGCCTCGCTCGACGGCATCGCCGCGGTGCTGTTCGACGAGTTCCACGAGCGCTCGCTCGATGCCGACCTCGGTCTGGCGCTGGCGCGCGACCTGCAGCAGGGCCTGCGCGAGGATCTCAAGCTCCTGGTGATGTCGGCGACGATCGACGGCGCGCGCGTCGCCGAGCTGCTCGGCGGCGCGCCGGTGATCGAGAGCGCCGGGCGCGCCTTCCCGGTCGAGACCCGCTATCTCGGGCGCGATCCGCAGACGCCGATCGAACGGCAGGTGGCCGACGCGACGCTGCGGGCGTTGCGCGCCGATGCGGGATCGGTGCTGGTGTTCCTGCCGGGCGCGGCGGAGATCCGCCGCACCGAGACGGCGTTGCGCGAGCGCATCGCCGATCCGGCCATCGACGTCGTGCCGCTCTACGGCGCGCTCGACGCCGACGTCCAGGATCGCGCCATCGCGCCGGCGCCGCCCGGCCGCCGCAAGGTCGTGCTCGCCACCTCGATTGCCGAGACCTCGCTGACCATCGAGGGCGTGCGCGTCGTGATCGATTGCGGGCTGGCGCGGGTGCCGCGCTACGAGCCCGACGTGGGCCTGACCCGGCTCGAGACCGTGCGGGTGTCGCGCGCCTCCGCCGACCAGCGGCGCGGCCGCGCCGGGCGCACCGAGCCCGGCATCTGCTATCGGCTGTGGGACGAGCCGCAGACCGCCTCGCTCGAAGCGGCGACGCGGCCGGAAATTCTCGCCGCCGATCTGACCGGCTTCGTGCTCGATCTCGCCCATTGGGGCGTCGCCGATCCGGCCGCGCTCGCCTTCCTCGATCCGCCGCCGGCCGCCGCGATCAAGGAGGCCAAGGCGTTGCTGGGCGAGCTTGGCGCCATCGATCACGACGGCCGCATCACCGAGGAGGGCAGGCGGCTGCGCCAATTGCCGCTGCCGCCGCGGCTCGCGCGCATGGTGGTCGATGCGGCCGACGTCGGCGAAGCGGCGCTGGCGGCCGACATCGCGGTGCTGCTCACCGAGCGCGGCCTCGGCGGCAACGACGTCGATCTCTCTCACCGCCTCGACGCGCTGCGCCGCGACCGCTCGCGTCGCGCCGACGAGGCGCGGGCGATGGCGAGGCGATGGGCGGAGATTGCGAGGAGGGAACAGATCGAGTGCCGGAAAAGGTGAGCGCTCGGTCGGCGCCGATCCTCGCGCTCGCTTATCCCGATCGCGTCGCCAAGAACCGCGGCGCCGACGGAGGCTTCCTGCTCGCCAATGGCCGCGGCGCCAGCGTCGATCGCGCCTCGGCGCTCGCGCGCGCGCCGTTCCTGGCGGTCGCCGAGATCACCGGCAGCGCCGCGCAGGGACGCATCGTGCTGGCGGCGCCGCTCACGCTCGACGAGATCGAGGCGCAGTTTTCCGATCGGATCGAAGATCGCGAGGAGATCAGCTTCGACGACCGCAGCGCGAGCCTGCGCGGGCGCCGGCTGCGCCGGCTCGGCGCCATCGCGCTCGCCGAGCAGCCGATCAAGCTCTCGCCGACCGACGACACCGCCCGCATGCTCGCCGAGGGTATCGCGCGGCTCGGCGTCGATCGGCTGCCGTGGAGCAAGGCGCTGCGGCAATGGCGCGACCGCGTGATGTTCCTGCGCCGTGCCGAAGGCGACGAGTGGCCGGACCTCTCGGACGCGGCGCTCGCGTCGATCGCAACCGAATGGCTCGCCGCCGCGCTCGCCGGCAAGACCGCGCTGGCGGACCTGAGCGCGGACGAGCTCAGCGAAACCGTTCACGGCTTGCTGCCGTGGAACCTGCGCCGCCGGCTCGAGGCCGAGGCGCCCACTCATTTCGCGGCGCCGTCGGGCTCGTCGGTGCCGATCGACTACGAGGCGGAGGAGGGGCCGAAGCTCGCCATCCGGGTGCAGGAGCTGTTCGGGCTCGACCGCCATCCGGCCATCGCCGGCGGACGGGTGCCGCTCGTCGTCGAGCTGCTGTCGCCGGCACACCGGCCGGTGCAGGTGACGCGCGATCTCCCCGGCTTCTGGCGCGGCAGCTATGCGGCGGTCAAAGCCGAGATGAAGGGGCGTTACCCGCGCCATCCCTGGCCCGACAACCCGCTGGCGGCGCCGGCCACCCGCCGCGCCAAGCGCCGCGGCGAATAGAGCGCCGCGGCGAATGGGGCGCCGCGGACAATGGCAAGAGCACGTGGATAGCTCGCATTTTAGTGGTCGGCTTCACCGCATCGTCACCAATCACGCCTGAAAGCATTGCCTCGCCGCGCTCGCATTAGGGCGTTCTTCGCCACGTCATGCTGTGATCGCGGCGATCTGGACGGACGGTGGACGATGTTTCGCATCTTGTTCTTTGCCGGCTTGCTGCTCGCCGCCGGCGTGTTCGTGGCGCGCTTCGTCGATCAGTCCGGCCGTGCGCCGGCGGCCGCCAAGGCCATGACCGCCGCTCCGGCGCCTGCGGTCGCCAACAATTCGCGCAGCCTCGTCATCAAGGCCGGCAACGGCGGCCATTTCGAGGTGGAGGCGCGAGTCGACGGCCGCCGCATTGCGTTCATGGTCGACACCGGCGCTTCGCAGATCGCGTTGCGTGAAAGCGATGCGGCGCGGCTCGGCCTGCGGCCCTCGCCGCGCGACTACACGATCAAGATCAACACGGCGAATGGCGTCGGCCGCGCGGCGCTGGTGCAACTGCGCATGGTCGAGGTCGGCAACATCGTGGTGCGCGATCTCCCCGCGCTGGTGTCTCCCGATGATGCGCTGGGCGTGAACCTGCTCGGCATGTCGTTCCTGTCGCGCGTGCGCTGGACGCACGAGCGCGGCAAGCTCACCCTCGAGCAATAACTCCTTCCGATCGCGTTTGCGCTGGGCTGATGCCGTCGGTTACGCTTGCGGCAGCTGCCGGAACGGCACATGCTCGCGCGGCGTCGGCAAGGATGCCGACTGCGATCGGGGAGAGAGCGCGTGAGCAAACGGATCTTGCTTTCACTGCTGGTCGGAACCGGCGTCTGCCTCGGCGCCGTGGCCGCGCATGCCGACGCTTATCCGACGCGGCCGGTCAAGGTGATCGTGCCGTTCTCCGCCGGCGGGCCGCTCGATCTCGTGGCGCGCGCCTTGTCCGACAAGCTGTCGATCGAGCCTCAAGCAGCCGTTCGTGATGGAGAACCGCGCGGGTGCGGGCGGCAACCTCGGCACCGATGCGGCCGCCAAGGCGGCGCCGGACGGCTACACGCTGCTGATGACGCTCTCCACCGCACTGACCGCCAACCCCTCGCTCTACAAGAAGCTGCCGTTCGAGCCGCTGAAGGATTTCCGACCGCTCTCGATCATGGCCAATTCCAGCCAGATGATGGTCGTGCATCCTTCGGTCCCGGTCCGGACGCTCGAGGAGTTCGTCGCTTACGCGAAAAGAGAGCCGTTGACCTATGCGCATGCCGGCCCCGGCAGCGGCGGACACTTGGCGATGGAGTATTTCCGGACCGTCGCCGGATTCGAGACCGTGCAGGTGCCTTACCGAGGCAACGCACCGCTCGTCATCGACCTGGTCGCCGGGCAGGTGAAGGCCGGCTTCGTCGCCACCACCGGCGTCATCCACCATGTCCGCGGCGGGCAAGCTCAAGGGCCTCGCGATTTCGGCCGGCAAGCGCTCGCCGCTCGCGCCGGACGTGCCGACCATGGCCGAGGCCGGCTATCCGGATTTCAAGATCGATTCCGTATTTCGTGCTGCTCGCCCCGGCCGGCGTGCCGGACGCGATCGCCGACCTGCTGGAGCGCGAGGTGCAACTGGCACTGAAGCACGCCGACGTGCAGGAGAAGTTTCGCGCGCAGGATCTGGAGGCGGTCGGCTCGTCCGGTGCCGAAGCCAGGGCCCGCCTGCAAGCCGACACCGAATTGTGGGCGCGCATCGTCAAGCTCGCCAACATGCAGGTCGATTGAACGGCCTGAGCTCGCGGAACGTGCTGGCGTCGGGGCTGAAAACCAAAAGTGAACGAGGGCAATGGTGGCAACACGGCCGAACTTTCTCTTCCTCATCACCGACCAGCATCGCTTCGATTATCTCGGCTGCTACGGCCATCCGGTCCTCAAGACGCCGCACATCGATTCGATCGCCGCGCGCGGCACGCGGTTCGAGCGCTTCTACGTGGCGACGCCGGTCTGCATGCCCAACCGCGCGACCTTGATGACCGGGCGCATGCCGTCGGTGCACGGCGTGCGCAGCAACGGCATGCCGCTGCCGCTGCAGTCGAACACGTTCGTCGACGCGTTGCGCGCGGCCGGCTACGCGACGGCGCTGGTCGGCAAGAGCCACCTGCAGAATTTCTCCGACATTCCGGCGGTCCTCAAACGGCCGCCCCCGCGCGACGGCGACCAGGTGCTCGACGCGGGCTTCGCCGAGGCGAAGAAGCCGTCGGCGTCCGACGGACCCTACGACCAGGAGCATCCCAAGCGTTGGGAGGCCGGACGCGATTTCGACATGAAGCTTCCGTTCTACGGCTTCCAGCATGTCGACCTGTGCACGGCGCACGGCGACCTGGTGGGCGGCCATTACTATGTCTGGCTCAAGTCGCGGCGGGCCGACGCGGATGCGCTGCGCGACCGCAAGAACCAGCTGCCGCACGACTACGTTTGTCCGCAGGCCTTTCGCACGCCGATCCCGGAGGAGCTCTATCCGACCTCCTACATCGCCGACAAAAGCTGCGAGTGGCTGGACAAGCTACGCCGGCGGAGACTCGCGACCAGCCGTTCTTCCTGATGGCGTCGTTCCCCGACCCGCATCATCCGTTCACGCCGCCCGGCCGCTACTGGTCGATGTACCGGCCGCAGGACATGGTGCTGCCGCCGAGCTTCGATCACGGCAACCGGCCCTTGGCGCGCGCGCCGGCATGGGCGCTCGAGCAGCGCCAGCGCGGGACGGCGGTCGTCTCCGAGCAGGCCGCCTTCGCGGTCGACGAGCGGGAGGCGCGCGAGGCGATGGCGCTGAGCTGCGGCATGATCGCGATGATCGACGACGCGATCGGGCGCATCTTGCAGCGGCTCGCGGCCAGCGGACTGGCCGACGATACGATCGTCGTCTTCACCACCGACCATGGCGATTTTCTCGGCGATCACCGGCTGCTGCTGAAAGGTCCGGCGCATTACGAGGGCATCACCCATGTGCCGTTCATCTGGGCCGAGCCGGGGACGCGGCCGGCGCGCAAGACCGACGTGCTCGGCGGCACGCTCGACATCGCCGCGACCATTCTCGATCGCGCGCGCGTCCAGCCCTACAACGGCATCCAGGGCGTGAGCCTGCTGCCGGCGATCAACGGCGACGGCGCCGCCATGGCGCGCGACTCGATGGTGATCGAGGACGATCAGCAGCGTGCCGTGCTCGGCTATCCGCCGGGCGCGCGGCTGCGCACGATCGTGACGCGGCGCTGGCGCATGACCATCGCCCATGGCGACCCTGGGGGAGAGCTCTACGATCTGCAGAGCGACCCGCACGAGATGGACAATCTGTTCGACGATCCCGGCCATCGCGGCGGTGCGCGGCGAGTTGATGGAAAAGCTCGCCTATCGCCAGATGGAGCTCACCGATCGCAGCCCGCTACCGATGGGCCGCGCCTGAGGCGCCCATTGATGGGAACCACGAGCGGGGCATTGCGCTTTCCTCGATTGGCGGCTTGGGCTATGTGCTCGGCGCGCCCGCGCCTTTAAGAGATTCGCGATGTTCCCCAAGCCGAAGCCCGCGCTCACGCCCAATACCTACGCCTATGAATCCGAGCCGCTGGTGAAGCCGACCGGCTTTCGCGAATACGACGCGCGCTGGCTGCTCGAGAAAGAAATCAACCTGATGGGGGTGCAGGCCCTCGGCATGGGGCTCGGCACGCTGTTTCACGAGCTTGGCGTGAAGCCGGAGGTCGTGACGGCGCACGACTTCCGCGGCTATTCGGCCGTCGGTGAAGATGGCGCTGGTGTCGGGCCTGATGGCGGCGGGCTGCAAGGTCCACGACATCGGCCTCGCGGTCACGCCGATGGCCTATTTCGCCCAGTTCGATCTCGACGTGCCGTGCGTCGCCATGGTGACGGCCTCGCACAACGACAACGGCTGGACCGGGGTGAAGATGGGCGCCAACCGGCCGCTCACCTTCGGGCCGGACGAGATGACGCGGCTCAAGGACATCGTGCTCAACGCGCGCTTCGACCTGCGCGGCGGCGGCTCCTATGCGTTCGTGGAGAATTTCCCCGCCCGCTACATCGCCGATCTCACCAACCGGCCGAAGCTCAAGCGCCGCCTCAAGGTGGTCTGCGCCTGCGGCAACGGCACCGCCGGCGCCTTCGCGCCCAAGGTGCTCGCAGCGGTCGGCTGCGAGGTGGTGCCGCTCGACTGCGAGCTCGACCACACCTTCCCGCACTACAATCCGAACACCGAGGACATGAAGATGCTGCACGCCATGCGCGACGAGGTGTTGCGCACCAAGGCGGACGTGGCCCTCGGCTTCGACGGCGACGGCGACCGCTGCGGCGTGGTCGACAACGAGGGCGAGGAGATCTTCGCCGACAAGGTCGGCGTGATGCTGGCGCGCGACATCTCGGCGCAGCACAAGGGCGCGACCTTCGTCGCCGACGTGAAGTCGACCGGGCTGTTCATGACCGATCCGGTGCTGCGCAAGCACGGCGCCAAGACCGAGTACTGGAAGACCGGGCACTCCTACATGAAGCGCCGCGTCAACGAGATCGGCGCGATCGCGGGCTTCGAGAAGTCCGGCCACTTCTTCTTCAACAAGCCGCTCGGCCGCGGCTACGACGACGGGCTCATCTTCGCGCTCGCGGTCTGCGACATGCTCGACCGCAATCCGGGAAAGAGCATGGCCGACCTCAAGAACGCGCTGCCCAAGACCTGGTCGTCGCCGACCATGGCGCCGCACTGCGCCGACGAGATCAAGTACCGCGTGGTCGACGACGTGGTGAAGCATTTCGAAGCGGCGAAGGCGAAGGGCGAGAAGGTCGCGGGCCAGCCGATCCGCGACCTCGTCACCGTCAACGGCGTGCGCGTCACCGTCGAGGACGGCACCTGGGGGCTGGTGCGCGCCTCCTCCAACAAGCCGGAGCTGGTGGTGGTGGTCGAGAGCCCGGTCTCGGAGGCGCGCATGCGCGACATGTTCAAGGCAGTCGATGCCGTGCTGCGCACCCATCCCGAGGTCGGCGAGTACAATCAGACGATTTGAGCGCGGTTCTATCGGCGACGCACAGGACCTGGCCTCAGCCTCCGTTGATCCGCCGCCGGGGCTGCTTCGCGTTGACGTCCGGTTGCTCCAGCAGAACGTCGATCAGGGCGCTGACCTTCGGCGAGACCGGGCCCTTGCGCCTGATGAACACCGTCGGAGCGCGATTGATCTCCGGCGGCAGCGTGTGAACGCTGAGCAGCTTCGCGTCGGGAAACGTCTTCAGGACCATCCGAGGCACCAGCGACACGCCCATGCCGGCGACCGTGCAACCGAGCATCGCGTGATAGGAGGACATTTCGATCACGCGATCGGACATCTCGCCGCTCTTGGCGAACCACTCGTCCATGCGTTGGCGATAGGGACAGCCGGCCTCGAAGGCGAGCACAGATCGCCCCTTGAGGTCCTTCGGCGATTTGATCGGAGGATGGTTCGCCGCCGCGATGATCACCAGCTCTTCGTCGTAGAGCGGGATTTTTTCGAACGGCGCATCGGCGATGGGTTCCGCCACCAGCGCGGCGTCGAGCTCCCCTTCGCGCACCGCGGTGGCGAGCTCGCGCGGCGTGCCGATGCGGAGCTCGAGCGTGACCTCGGGATAGCGCGAGAGATACTCGTTCATCGGCACCGGCAGCCGCACCGATGCCGTGCTTTCCATCGAGCCGAGACGCAACAGGCCGCGCGGCTTGGCGTCGTGCACCGCCTCGCGCGCCTCCTGCGCGAGATCGAGCAGCCGGTCCGCGTAGTCGAGCAGGAGCTTGCCCTCGGGCGAGAGGTGCAGCTTCTTGCCCTCGCGGATGAACAGTTGCACGCCCAGGTCGGCCTCCAGCTGACGCACGCGGGTGGTGACGTTGGACTGGACGCGGTTGAGCTTTTCGGCCGCCCGGGTGACGCCGCCGGCATGCACGACGGAGCGGAAAATCTGCAGATCGCCGAGGTCCATCGTTCTCTCTTCAGAGATGATTATTATCTTAATTATTCATTTTACGTGAATAATCGTCCGGCAGTAAACCCCTCATCCAGATCATATTGATGGAGATGAGCCATGTTGAACCACGAGGAATTTCTCGGCCACGCGGCTGTCACTCGCAGGGGTGGGAACGGCGCAAGCAGCACATTCTGCGAGAGGCGCAGGAAGCGCGGGCCCGAGCAGCTTCGCGGCTTGGGTCGGGCAATTCTGTCCCCGGTTCGAACGGTGGCCGTGGCCGGACGCCGCCTCGCCTGGCCTATCGCCGCCAGGATCGCCGCGGCGGCGAGCCGTTGGGGCCGCGCCTACGCCACCTGGCGCTCGCGCCGGCAGGCCATTGCCGAGCTCGGCGGGCTCGATGATCGCGCCCTCAAGGACTTCGGTATCAACCGTTCCGAGATCGAGTCGGTGGTCTATGGCCGCCGTGCGAGCCGGTCGCCGAGGGCAAGATCGCGGCGCTGCTGTTCCACAAGCCGTACGACCGCCGGAGCACCGGCACGACGCCGGCGACCAAGCAGCCGGTCCGCAAGCACGCCGCATAGCACCGGCGCACGGCTCCAAGCGTCACCGCGAGCCGAGTCGAGGCTGGCTCGAGACGACCTGCGGTGACAATGCTGGCCCTGACGAGGATCGCGCATCTGCGCCGGCCGACGCTCGGTCCATGCGCGAAAGCGTTCAGTCCACCGTTTCCTCGAAGCTGGCGCGGAACGGATGCGCCGGATAGACGCCGAGGATCTTCATTTCCTTGGAGTAGAAGGCGAGCTCCTCGAAGGCGAACACCAGCCGGCGGTCGTCGGGGTGACCTTCGATATCGGCGTAGAACTGGGTCGCGAAGAAATTGCCCTCGATCATGTAGCTTTCGAGCTTGGTCATGTTGACGCCGTTGGTGGCGAAGCCGCCGAGCGCCTTGTAGAGGGCGGCCGGCACGTTGCGCACCCGGAACAGGAAGGTCGTGACCACCGGGCCGTCGCCGTTCTTCGCCCATTTCGCCTCGCGCGAGAGCACGATGAATCGGGTGGTGTTGTGGTCCTCGTCCTCGATGTCCTCGGCCAGGATGTCGAGCCCGTAAATTTCGGCGGCGAGCCGCGTCGCGATGGCGGCGCGCGTCTTGTCGCCGATCTCGGCGACCTCGCGCGCGGAGCCGGCCGTGTCGGCGGCGACGATCGGCTTGATGCCGAGCCTGCGGATGACCTTGCGGCACTGGCCGAGCGCGTGCACGTGGCTCTCGACCGTCCTGATGTCCTCGAGCCTGGCGCCCTTGGGGGCCATCAGCTGATGGCGCACCGGCATGAAGTGCTCGGCGATGATGTGCAGGCCGGAGTGGGGCATCAGGTGATGAATATCGGCGACGCGCCCGGCGACCGAGTTCTCGATCGGAATCATCCCGAGTTGCGCATCGCCCGACGCGATCGCGGCTGAATGCGTCCTCGAAGGTCGGGCAGGGTACGGCCTCGTAGTCCGGATAGACCTCGCGCGACGCGAGGTGGGAGTTTGCCCCCGGCTCCCCCTGGAACACGATCTTCTTGGCCGTCGTCATGGCCGTTCCGGTACGCACCGGGCTCCCGCAAGTCAACGGCGCGGCGAGCAGCGTCGCGCGCCCGCTCCAGGTCGTCCGGCGTATCGACGCCCAGCGGCACGCTCGCGACGATGCCGACATCGATGCGCATGCCGGCTTCGAGCGCGCGCAGTTGCTCGAGCCGCTCGCGCCGTTCGAGCGGGGAGGGCGGCAGGGCGACGAAGCGGGCGAGCGCGGCGCGCCGGTAGGCGTAGAGCCCGATATGGTGGTAGAGCGGGCCCTCGCCCGACGGGCGCGGTGGCACGGGTGAAATAGAGCGCGCGCAGCCGGTTGGCCGCAACCGGAGAGCCGACGACCTTCACCACGTTGGGATTGGTGCGCTCGTCCGCGTTGCTGATCTCGGCGGCGAGCGTGCCGATGTCGACCACCGGATCGGCGAGCGGCGCGAGCGCGGCGGTGAGGTCGGACGGCGACAGCGTGGGCAGGTCGCCCTGCACGTTGACGATGATGCGGGCGCGGTCCTGCGGGTCGGCGGTGGCGAGCGCCTCGAAGATCCGATCCGAGCCCGAGACGTGATCGGCTCGCGTCATCAGCGCGCGGCCGCCGGCCTTCTCCACGCAAGCCGCGATCGCCTCCGAATCGGTGGCGATCACGACGGGTCCGACGTCCGCCGCCTGCGCTCGGCGCATCACATGGACGATCATCGGCTCGCCCGCGATGTCGGCGAGCGGCTTGCCGGGGAGCCTGGTCGAGGCCATGCGGGCAGGGATGAGGACGATCACGTCGGACATTCGCGCGGGACCGGCGTTTTTGCTCTGCAAATGTCGCAGGATCGCGTGCTTATACGGGTTGCCAGAGACGCGGCAAACCGGTTATTTGTGCCGCGCCGCAACCGCCTAACCCCACCGCAACGCCAATTTCCTGCGCCCTGGAAGCCGAACCGCGATGGACTCCTTCGAACTCAACAAGATCCTGGGCGCGATCCTGGGCACCTGCCTGTTCCTGCTCACCCTCAACATCGCCGCCGGAGCGATCTTCACGCCCGCCAAGCCGGCCAAGCCGGGCTACGACATCGCGGTGCCGGACAAGCCGAGCACCGGCGAGCAGAAGGGACCGGCGGAGCCCGAGGTGCCGATCGAGCAGCTGCTCGCCAAGGCCGATGTCGGGCGCGGCGAGAATTCGGCGAAGAAATGCGCGGCCTGCCATACCTTCAACAAGGGCGGCCGCAACCTCGTCGGGCCCAATCTGTGGGGGATCATCGGCCGTCCGAAGGCGTCCGAGGCGGGCTTCAATTATTCGGCGGCGATGAAGAGCAAGGGCGGCAATTGGACGATTGACGACCTCAACCAGTTCATCACCAACCCGAAGGGCATGGTCCCGGGCACCAACATGACGTTCGGCGGCATCCAGCGCCCGACCGAGCGGGCGGACCTTCTGGTCTATCTCAACAGCCTGTCCGACAATCCCGCGCCGCTGCCGAAGGCCGCCGAGGCCCCGGGCGCCCCGAAGGCGCAATGACGCCTTGATTGCCGATTTGTAACCGCCGTCTTATGCGGCCGTTACGCTATGATCGTCCCGGTTCGCCACACAAACGTGATGGGCCAAACCGCCCTGCGGCGAGCCGCGAGGTGTCGAAAAGCCCAAGAAAATCGGACATAGTCCCTGGAAACGCGCCCCTGACAATGCCGCCTGCCTGACATGGAGGGTTCCTTGCATCTCAGCCGTCGATCCGTCATCCGCACCGGCCTCCTTGCGGCCGCGGCTCCTCTCTTCGAGCGGTTCGGCCTGCCCGCGCTCGGTGCGCCGGTCGAACATCCAGCCGCACCAATGGCGGCACGGCTTGTCGCTGTTCGGCGACCTCAAATATCCGCCCGGCTTCAAGCATTTCGACTACGTCAACCCGCGAGCGCCCAAGGCCGGCGCGGCGCGACTGGGCGGGTTCGGCACCTTTGACAATTTCAACATGGCGGTCTCCGGCGTCAAAGGTTCGCTCGTGGCTGGCATCACGTTCATCTACAACCAATTGATGGCGGACGCACTCGACGAGGTGTCGACCGAGTACGGACTGTTGGCGGAAGCGGTGAGCTACCCGCCCGATTTTTCCGCCGTGACCTATCGGCTGCGCAGCGAGGCGAAGTGGCACGACGGCAAGCCGGTGACGGTCGAGGACGTGATCTTCACGCTCGAGGCGTTCAAGAAGCATCATCCGCAATATGCCGCCTACTACCGGCACGTGACCAGGGCCGAGCAGACCGGCGAGCGCGAGGTCACCTTCACGTTCGACGGCCCCGGCAACCGCGAATTGCCGCAGATCGTCGGACAGCTCTACGTGATGCCGAAGCACTGGTGGGAAGGAACCGACGCTTCGGGCAAGAAGCGCGACATCGGCTCGACCATGCTCGAGCCGCCGCTCGGCAGCGGACCTTACCGCGTGAAGGAGTTCGTGGCGGGACGCACCATCGTCTACGAGCGGGTGAAGGACTATTGGGGCAAGGATATCAACGTCAATATCGGGCGCGACAACTTCGACGAGCTGCGCTTCGAGTATTTCCGCGACTCGACGGTGGCGATCGAAGCGTTCAAGGCCGATCACGTCGACTGGCGCAGCGAGAACAGCGCCAAGAACTGGGCGACGGCCTACGATTTCCCGGCGGTCAGGGAAAAGCGGGTCATCCTCGAGGAGTTTCCAACCCGCAGCAACGGCGTCATGCAGGCCTTCGTGTTCAACACCCGGCGCGAAAAGTTCAAGGACCCGCGGGTGCGGCGCGCGTTCAATTTCGCCTTCGACTTCGAGGAGATGAACAAGCAAATCTTCTTCGGCCAGTACACGCGCATCGCGAGCTATTTCGAAGGCACCGAGCTTGCCTGCTCGGGTCTTCCGCAGGGCGCGGAGCTGGCGATCCTCGAGACCGTGCGCGACCAGGTGCCGCCGGAGGTGTTCACGACCGCCTACACCAATCCGGTCAGCGGCGCACCCGACAAGGTGCGCGCCAATCTGATCGAAGGCGTGCGGTTGATGAAGGAAGCAGGTTACGAGATCCGCGATCGCAAGCTCGTCAACATGAAGACCGGCGAGCCGCTGACCGTGGAGTTTCTGAACTCGGATCCGAATTTCGAGCGCGTGTTTCTGTTCTACAAGCCCTCGCTCGAGCGCCTCGGCGTGACCGTGACTGTCCGCATCGTCGACGTTGCCCAATACGAGAACCGGCTGCGCAGCTGGGATTTCGACATCATCCTCGCGTCCTGGCCGCAATCGCTGTCGCCGGGCAACGAGCAGCGCGACTTCTGGGGCTCGCCGGCGGCCGATCAGCCGGGCTCGCGCAATTTGGTCGGCATCAAGAACCCGGCGGTCGACATGCTGATCGAGCGCGTCATCTTTGCCACGAACCGCAATGAGCTGCTCGCCGCCACCAAGGCGCTCGACCGCGTCCTGTTGTGGGGTTTCTACGTCGTGCCGCAATGGACCTACGGCAAGGTGCGCACCGCCCGCTGGGATCGGTTCGGGCGGCCGCACGAGCTTCCGAAATACGGCGCGGCGGCATTTCCGACCGTCTGGTGGTGGGATGCAGAGAAGGCCGCCAAGACCGGGACACGCCAGTGACACGTTCGGCCGCCGAGCTCACGCGTCGCGGCACGCTGGTGCTGGGCGCCGGCGCGCTTGCGTCGGTCGTGACGAGGGCGGCCCCGGCGCAGGAGGAGGCCGAGTATCACGGCATCTCGGCCTTCCGCGACCTCAAATATCCCGCCGATTTCAGGCATTTCGACTATGTCAACCCGAACGCCCCGAAGGGCGGCATGTTCTCCCATGTCGGATCGACGCGGGCCTACAATCAGAACTTCAACACCTTCAATTCACTCAACAGCTTACATCCTCAAGGGCGACGGCGCGCAAGGGATGCAGCTGACTTTCGCCAGCCTGATGGTGCCGTCCGAGGACGAGCCGGATTCACTCTATGGGCTCGCCGCCCGCGCGGTCCGCATTTCGCCCGACGGACTGACCTACCGCTTCCTGATGCGCCCCGGCATCACGTTTCACGACGGCAGTCCGATCACCGCGCACGATGTCGCCTTCTCGCTGAAAATCATGAAGGACAAGGGGCATCCGATCGCCCAGCAATTGTTGCGCGATTTCGCCGGCGCGGACGCTGCCGACGACGCCACGGTGGTCGTGCGCTTCGCGCCGCAACGGGCGCGCGACGTGCCGGGATTTGTCGCGGCGCTGCCGATATTTTCGCGCACCTACTATTCGACCAAGCCCTTCGACGAGACCACGCTCGAGACGCCGCTCGGCAGCGGCCCCTACACGGTCGGACGCTTCGAGGCAGGCCGCTTCATCGAATACGAGCGCGTCAAGGACTGGTGGGGCGCCGATCTGCCGGTGTCGCGCGGGCTCAACAATTTCGACACGCTGCGCTACGAATTCTATCGCGACCGCGACGTCGCGTTCGAAGGCTTCACCGGCAAGAGCTACCTGTTCCGCGAGGAATTCACCTCGCGCATCTGGGCGACGCGCTACGACTTTCCCGCGATCCGCGACGGCCGTGTGAAGAAGGACGTGCTGCCCGACGATACGCCGTCCGGCGCCCAGGGCTGGTTCATCAACGTGCGCCGCGACAAGTTCAAGAACCGCCTGCTGCGCGAGGCGTTGATCTATGCCTTCGATTTCGAATGGACCAACAAGACCATCATGTACGGGTCCTACAAACGGACCCATTCGGTGTTCCAGAACTCCAACATGATGGCGGTCGGCAAGCCCGGTCCCGACGAGCTTGCCCTGCTCGAGCCGTTCCGCGGCCAGGTCTCGGAGGAAGCGTTCGGCGAGCCGTTCGTGCCGCCGGTCTCGGACGGCTCCGGGCAGGATCGCGCCCTGTTGCGCAAGGCGAGCGCGATCCTGCAGGAGGCGGGCTTCGTCATCAAGGGCGGCAAGCGCGTGCTGCCGAACGGCACGCCGATCAGCATCGAATTCCTGATCGACGAGAAGTCGTTCGAGCCGCATCACATGCTGTTCATCAAGAACCTGGGCACGCTCGGCATCGAGGCGACCTTGCGTATCGTCGATCCCGTGCAATTCCGCAAGCGCGTGGACGACTTCGACTTCGATCTCACGGTGCAGCGTTTCTCGTTTTCGAGCACGCCGGGCGATTCGCTGCGGGGCTATTTCTCCTCGCAGGCGGCGGCTTTGAAGGGCTCGCAGAATCTCGGCGGCATCGCCGACCCGGTGATCGATGCGCTGATCGAGCGCGTCATGGCGGCACCAGATCGGCCGTCGCTGGTCACCGCTTGCAAGGTGCTGGACCGGGTGATCCGTGCCGGCCGATACTGGATCCCGCACTGGTACAAGGCCTCGCATTGGGTCGCCTATTGGGATGTGTTCGGCCGGCCCGCGGCAAAACCTGCCTATGCGCGTGGCATCCCGGAAACCTGGTGGCATGACCGCGACCGGGCAGCGAAGATCGAGCGGGCGGGATAGCAAGCGCTTCGGCTCGGTCTGGTCTATAATGCGGCGTCTCGACTCGGGCACGACGAAAGGCTTGGCGTGCGCGACCACAATCGGAGCAAGCGCGTGCGCTCGTGATCATCGATCCGGAACCACCGTTTGCGGCGCCCCGCAAAAGACGTTGTTGAGCTGGAATAGAGACGAGCGATGACCGCCTATATCGTCCGACGCATCCTCTTCATGGTCCCGACTTTGTTCGGGATCATGCTGGTGTCGTTCGTGGTGGTGCAGTTTGCGCCCGGCGGGCCGGTCGAGCGCGTGATCGCACAGCTGACCGGCTCCGATACCGGCGCGACCTCGCGCATCTCGGGCTCGCCCGGCGGCGATTTCGGCACGCGCGGGCAGCCGGGCGGCGGCTCCGCGGATGCGACGAGCTCCAAATACCGCGGCGCTCAAGGGCTCGATCCGGAGTTCATCAAGAGCCTGGAGAAGCAGTTCGGCTTCGACAAGCCGGCCTACGAGCGCTTCTTCCTGATGCTGTGGAACTACCTCCGGTTCGATTTCGGCAAGAGCTATTTCCGCGACACCACCGTCCTGCAGCTCATCAAGGAGAAGCTGCCGGTTTCGATCTCGCTCGGCATCTGGCTGACGCTGATGACCTACCTGATCTCGATCCCGCTCGGCATCCGCAAGGCGATCAAGGACGGCTCGCAGTTCGACGTGTGGACCTCGGGCGCCATCATCATCGGTTACGCGATCCCGGGCTTCCTGTTCGCGATCCTGCTCATCATCCTGTTCGCCGGCGGCTCGTTCTTCAATTTCTTCCCGTTGCGCGGGCTTACGTCCGAGGGCTGGGCGCTGATGCCTTGGTACAGCAAGATCCTCGACTATTTCTGGCACCTGGTGTTGCCGATCATCTCGATGGGGCTCGCCGCATTCGCCACCATGACGCTGCTGACCAAGAACTCTTTCCTCGACGAGATCCGCAAGCAATACGTGCTCACCGCCCGCGCCAAGGGCAACTCCGAGCGCCAGGTGCTCTACGGCCACGTCTTCCGCAACGCCATGCTGATCGTGATCGCGGGCTTCCCCGGCGCGTTCGTGCACGCCTTCTTCTCGGGCTCGCTGCTGATCGAAACCATCTTCTCGCTCGACGGCATTGGTCTGCTCGGCTTCGAGAGCCTGCTCAATCGCGACTATGCGGTGGTGTTCGCGACGCTCTACATCCTGTCGCTGGTCGGGCTGTTGGTAAATCTCGTCTCCGATCTCACCTACACGTGGGTTGATCCGCGCATCGATTTCGAGACGCGGGAGGTGTGAGGTGGACGACCGCACCCGCATCGATCGCACCAGCATCGAGGTTCCGGAGACGACCGCGCAGTCGCCGATGGGGCTTGCGGTGCTGCCGGAGCGGCACCGCATCGCGATCTCCCCGCTCAACCGCCGGCGCTGGCAGAGCTTCAAGGCGAATCGGCGCGGCTATTGGTCGCTGTGGGTCTTCCTGGTGTTGTTCGTGGTGTCGCTGTTCGCCGAATTCATCGCCAACGACAAGCCGTTCTATGTGCGCTACGAGGACAAGTCCTACTTCCCGGTCTTCTTCACCTACACCGAGACCACGTTCGGCGGCGACTTCGAGACCGGGGCCGACTACCGCGACCCGTACCTGCAGAAGCTGATCGCCGAGAAGGGCGGTTACATGATTTGGCCGCCGATCCGCTATTCGTACAATACGCACAATCTCGATCTGCCGACGCCGGCGCCCTCGAAGCCGACGTGGATGCTCACCGAGCAGGAGTGCAAAACGGTGGTGGAGCGCAAGGGCCTGACCGGCTGCCGCGATCTCGAATACAATTGGCTCGGCACCGACGACCAGGGCCGCGACGTGGTGGCGCGGCTGCTCTACGGGTTCCGCATCTCGGTGCTGTTCGGCCTCACATTGACGCTCATTTCTTCGGTCATCGGGGTCGCGGCCGGCGCCGTGCAAGGTTATTTCGGCGGCTGGACCGATCTCCTGTTCCAGCGCTTCATCGAGGTCTGGACCGCCATTCCGTCGCTCTATCTCCTGCTCATCATCTCGTCGGTGCTGGTGCCGAGCTTCTTCGTGCTGCTCGGAATCCTGCTGCTGTTCTCCTGGGTGTCGCTGGTCGGCCTGGTGCGGGCCGAGTTCCTGCGCGGGCGCAACTTCGAATATATCCAGGCGGCGCGCGCGCTCGGCGTGTCGAACCGCACCATCATGTTCCGGCATCTGCTGCCCAATGCCATGGTCGCGACCATGACGTTCCTGCCGTTCATCCTGTCGTCATCGGTGATGACGCTGACCGCGCTCGATTTCCTCGGCTTCGGCCTGCCGCCCGGCTCGCCGTCGCTCGGCGAGATGCTGGCCCAGGGCAAGGCCAACATTCAGGCGCCCTGGCTCGGGTTCTCGGGCTTCCTGACGCTCGCCGTCATGCTGTCGCTTTTGATCTTCATCGGCGAGGCGGTGCGCGACGCCTTCGATCCGCGCAAGACGTTTATGTGAGCGCCATGGACGCGACTTACCAGAAACTGCTCGAGGTCAAGGATCTCTCCGTCGCCTTCCGCCAGGGTGGGCGCGACACACTCGCGGTCGATCGCGTCTCCTTCGACCTGCGCAAGGGCGAGACGGTGGCGCTGGTCGGCGAGTCGGGCTCCGGCAAGTCGGTGACCGCGCTCTCGGTGATGAAGCTGCTGCCGTATCCGGCCGCGCACCATCCTTCGGGCTCGATCCGCTTCAAGGGCCAGGAATTGCTGCATCTGTCGCCAGCGCGACATCAGGCGCGTGCGCGGCAACGACATCACCATCATCTTCCAGGAGCCGATGACCTCGCTCAATCCGCTCCACACCATCGAGAAGCAGATCGGCGAGATCCTGCTCCTGCATCAGGGCTTGACCGGGAACGCCGCGCGCGCGCGCATCATCGACCTTTTGACCCAGGTCGGCATCCCGGAGCCGGAGACGCGGCTGCAGAGCTACCCGCATCAGCTCTCCGGCGGGCAGCGCCAGCGCGTGATGATCGCCATGGCGCTCGCCAACGAGCCCGATCTCCTGATCGCCGACGAGCCGACCACCGCGCTCGACGTCACCGTGCAGGCGCAGATCCTGATCCTGCTGAAGGAATTGCAGAAGCGGCTGGGCATGGCGATGCTGTTCATCACCCACGATCTCGGCATCGTGCGCAAGCTCGCCGACACGGTCTGCGTGATGAAGGAGGGCAAGATCGTCGAGAAGGGGCCGGTCGAGCGCGTCTTCCAGGCGCCGGTGCATCCGTATACCAAGGCGCTGCTCGCCGCCGAGCCGAAGCCCGACCCTGCGCCGCTGTGCGCCGATGCCCAAATCGTGGTCGAGACCAAGGACCTCAAGGTCTGGTTCCCGATCAAGCGCGGCGTGCTGCGCAAGGTGGTCGGCCACATCAAGGCGGTCGACGGCGTCAGCATCACGGTGCGCCAGGGCGAGACGCTCGGCATCGTGGGCGAGTCCGGCTCCGGCAAGACCACGCTCGGGCTCGCGATCCTGCGGCTGATATCGTCGGAGGGACCGATCGTCTTTCTCGGCAGCAAGATCACCGGGTTGAAGTTCCGCCAAATGCGGCCGTTCCGCCGCCATATGCAGGTCGTGTTCCAGGATCCTTACGGCTCGCTGTCGCCGCGCATGTCGGTGTCCGACATCGTCGAGGAAGGCCTGTGGGTGCATCACCCGAAGCTCGTCGGCGAGCAGCGCGAGCAGCGCGTGATCCGGGCGCTGCGCGACGTCGGCCTCGATCCGGAGACGCGCTTTCGCTATCCGCATGAATTCTCCGGCGGCCAGCGCCAGCGCATCGCGGTTGCTCGCGCCATCGTGCTGGAACCGACCTTCGTGGTGCTGGACGAGCCGACCAGCGCCCTCGACATGCTGATCCAGGCGCAAATCGTCGACTTGCTGCGCGCGCTGCAGAAGCGGCACAATCTCACCTACACGTTCATCTCCCACGACCTGCGGGTGGTCGCGGCACTGGCGTGCCGGCTGGTGGTCATGCGCCACGGCAAGGTGGTGGAGGAGGGGCCTGCCGCCGATCTGTTTCGCCCGTCCCAAGAGCGACTACACGCGCGCGCTGTTCGCCGCCGCCTTCAACTTGGAGACGGTGCCGGTGGGCGTCGTTGCACAGTAGGGCGCCGCGGTTGTCACGCGATCCCGAAAATGCCCGGATGCCGCTCGCCGATCGCGCGGTCGACGTCGCGATCGCGGGCTCGGAGCTGCTCGCCAAGGGATTTCGCGACTACCGGCGGTACTGGTTCAAGTTGCCGGGCGAGGACGCCGCGCTGCCTCCGCGGATCCGCGATGTGCTGCGCGCCGGCCGGGTCGCGGCGGTGCTGCCGATCGATCTCGAGCGCGACGAAGTGGTCCTGCTGCGCCAGTTCCGCCTGTCGGCCCATCTCGCCAACGGCCACGGCGAGCTGGTCGAGATCGTTGCGGGCCGCGTCGAGGGGAACGAGCAGCCGATCGAGACGGCGCTGCGGGAAAGCGTCGAGGAGATCGGGGTCGCGCCGAGCCCGCTGGTCGAGCTGTTCAGCTTTCTGCCGACACCGGGGCTTACCGACGAGGAGATCACGTTGTGTCTCGGCATCGTGGACGCCGCGCAGGTGCCGGAGCGGGCGGGTGCGCCGGCTGAACGCGAAGTGACCCGGCCGCTGCGCGTGCCGATCGATGCCGCGCTCGCGGCGCTCGCGCAAGGCACCATGCGCAACGGCGTGCTGGTCATGGCCCTGCAATGGCTCGCGCTCAACCGAGCCCGCCTGCGCGAGATCGTGCAGCGCCGCGCGCCGAACGGACCCTGATGGGCGCGATCCTCCTCGCGCGCAGAACCGATCGGATGCTAGCGTCTCCCTGAAGCACTCGCCCTGAACGGCTACCGGCACGCGCCGGATTGACGGCCGAACAAATCGCGGTGATGAAGGTGGGCACGCTCGATCCAGCGCAACGGGCCGCGGCGACGACAACCGGGAGCATCCAGCTGGTGCTCGCCGGTCCCGGCTCCGGCAAGACCACGACCCTGACCGGGCGCTTCGTCCACCTGGTGCGGCAGGGAGCCGATCGAAAGCGCATCCTGGCGTTGACCTTCACCAAGAAGGCCGCCGACGACATGAAGGCGCGCATCGCGCGGGCGCTCGGGCTGCAGTCGGATCGAGAGCTGACGGTCGCGACCTTTCACGGCTTTACCTTTCGTCATCTGCGGACGAGCCCGCAGCTGGCCGGGCTGCCCGAGAAATTCCAGCTTTGGGACACGTCGCAGCAGCGGCACGTTTTCAACTCGCGCAAGATGTGGTGGAACGAAGAGACCGACATCTTGGACATAATCGCCGGCGCCAAGGAGCGGCTCCTGGACGCGGAGAGCTTCGCCGCCCAGATCGACAAGAACGACGACGTTCTCGCCAACGCGGCGGAATTCTTCCGCGTGTACGAGGACGTCATGCGCGACGCCGGTGCCATCGATTTCGCCGACATGGTGCCGCTGGTGGTCGCGGCGATGGACCAGAATCCCGCCTATGCGGCGGCGGTGACCGGCGCGTTCGACCACCTGCTGGTCGACGAGTATCAGGACGTCAACCCCGGACAGGTCGAGCTGATCGATCGCTTCGTGCGAGCGGGCGTCAACCTGTGGGCGGTCGGCGACGACGACCAGACGCTCTACGCATTCCGCGCCGCCGACATACGCTTCATCCTGGACTTCCCGCGCAAGTACCGCTGCGAGCAGGTTCACGTGCTCACCAGCAATTATCGCTCGGCGGCGCAGATCGTCGCGGCCGCCAAACGGCTGATCGCCAACAACCGCGCACGCCGCGACAAGAACTATCAGTCGGTCGTCGCCGAGGCCGGCGAGATCGTCGTGCGCGGCTACCACACCCCGGAGATCGAGGCGCGACAGGTCGCCAGAGGGGTCGCCAAGCTGCTCGCGCACGGCCATGCGCCGCGGCAGATCGCTGTCCTTTATCGCGTCGGTGCGGTTGGGCTCGCGCTCCAGCCGGCCCTGCAAGAGCTCGACATTCCCTACGAGGTGCGTGGCGGCGGCGACCTGTGGCAAGGCGTGGCCGCCAGGCTGGTGGTGGGATCGCTCCACTATCTGCGCGACGGCGAGTCGGTCGAGGCCATGAGCCGCATGGGAACCGGCCGGCGCGCGCAAATGATCCGCCGCAGGCTCGACGGGCCGGCAGCGGGAGCGACGGTCGTTCGCGCCGTCCTGCCGACTGGTCCGCGATGTGGTCGTGACGGCCTTGCCGGCAAAGGCCTCCGACCGCGATCGGGCGGAGTGGACCAGCGTGGTCGAAGCCGTCACCGCGTTGGCGTCATCATGCCGGTCATTGCAAGAGCTCGAAGCCAAAATCGCCGAGCAGTCGGCCGCGCTGCGCAAGGTGCCGGAGAACGCCGTCGTGCTCTCGACGATCCATTCGGCCAAGGGCCTGGAATGGGAGGCCGTGTTCATGGTCGGCATGGAGGAGGGCGTGCTGCCGCACGCCAACAACGAGGACCTGGAGGAAGAGCGCCGGGTGGCCTATGTCGGGGTCACCCGGGCCAAGCGATTGCTCGGCCTCACCTACGCGAATGAACGCTTCCGCCAGCATTCCAAGCCCTCGCGATTCCTCTCCGAGCTCGCCGGCAAGAAGCCGCGCCTCTACATCTGGACGGAGCCGCGATCCGACGGGGCGGATGACCGGCTGCCGCTGCTGTCGGAGCGCGAGCGGCAGCGGCTCGTTGACGGCGCGGTCCCGGAGCGGGCGCGCAAGCGCTCGGCCACGGAGCGCGATCGGAAGGCCAGGAACGAGAAAGCCGGCGCTCCCGCCCGTCATGGCCTGCCTTGGGGCGCGGAAGAGGATGAGCGGCTGCGCACGATGTTCGCGGCGGGCGAGGCCATCGCAGCGCTCGCTGGCGCGCATCAGCGGAAAACAGGCGCGATCTTGTCGCGGCTGATCAAGCTCGGGCTCATCACGGAGGACGGAGTCGTGCTGTCCGATTGACGCCGGAGCCTTGCAGCGCGCTATGGCGACACCCGTTGTGCCGAGCACCTCACGCTTTCACGTTGCCGTCGTCGGAGGCGGCCCCGCGGGATTGATGGCGGCCGAGGTGCTCGCGCGCGGCGGCGCGAGGGTGACCGTCTACGACCGCATGCCGTCGGTCGGTCGCAAGTTCCTGCTCGCCGGCCGCGGCGGTCTCAATCTTACGCACAGCGAAGACCTCGAGCGGCTGCTCGGCCGCTACGGTGAGCGCCGAACCACGCCTGCGGCCTGCGATCGAGGCGTTTTCGCCGGCCCAATTGCGCGCCTGGTGCGAGGCTCTCGGCCAGCCTACGTTCGTCGGATCGAGCGGTCGGGTGTTTCCGAGAGCCATGAAGGCGTCGCCGCTGCTGCGTGCCTGGCTCAGGCGTCTCGACCGCGAGGGCGTCGCGTTCGCGCTGCGTCACCACTGGTGCGGCTGGGACGATGACGGCCGTCTCCTCTTCACCAATGCACAGGGCCGCCGTCGCGGTGCGGGCGGATGCCGCGGTCCTGGCGTTGGGTGGCGCCAGCTGGCCGCGGCTCGGGTCCGATGGCGGATGGGTCGCCGCGCTGGCCAAGGCCGGCATTGCGGTGGCGCCGTTGCGGCCTGCCAATTGCGGCTTCGTCGTCCGCTGGTCCGATGTGTTTCGCAGCCGTTTCGAGGGCCAACCGTTGAAGCGGATCGGCCTCTCGTTCGGCGGTCATGCGGTGCGCGGCGAAGCGCTCATCACCCAGGCGGGCTTGGAGGGCGGCGGCATCTATGCGCTGTCCGCACCACTGCGCGACGCGATCGGCGCTTGCGGCGAGGCGATGCTGCAAATCGACTTGCGCCCCGACAGCAGCCGCGCCGACCTGGAACGGCGTCTGGGCGCCGCACGCGGCAAGCAATCGCTCGCGACGTTCCTGCGCAAGACCGCGAAGCTTTCGCCGGTGGCGATCGGATTGCTGCGGGAGGCATCGGTCTCCTCGTCGCAGCAGCTGTCGGAGCTCACGCCCGCGGCACTTGCCGCGCTGATCAAGGCCGTGCCGGTTCGCCTGATCGCCGTGGCGCCCATCGCTCCGGGCGATCTCGACCGCCGGCGGCGTCGGCTTCGGCGAGGTCGACGAGCACTACATGCTGCGTCGCCGCCCCGGAACGTTCGTCGCCGGAGAGATGCTGGACTGGGAGGCGCCGACCGGCGGCTATCTGCTGCAGGCCGCCTTCGCGACCGGTGCCGCGGCCGGCCGCGGCGCGTTGCAATGGCTCGCCGCGGCGAGCAAGGACTGACTCAAGATACGTCCGGCCGCCGACCTACAGCCGCCGCACGCTCGCCACCTCGCTGCCGGCGGCGCGGATGCGGGCGATGGCTTCACGGATCGGCTCGATCGCGACCGCCATGTGGAAGGCATTGGCATGAACGAGCGTCGCCTGGTCGCGCGCGATGGCGACATGGCCTTGCCAGAACAACAGGTCGCCGCGGCGCAGGACCGAGCGGTCGGCGAGCGGCGCGCCCAGGGCGTTCTCCTGCATGTCGCTGTCGCGGGGCGAAGCGATGCCGCAGGCGGCGAGCGCCACCTGCACCAGCGCGGAGCAGTCGAGGCCGAGGCTGGTCTTGCCGCCCCAGAGATAAGGTGCGCCGACGAAGCGCTCGGCCACCGCGACGAAATCGGTCTCCTTGGCGTCCATCGGTGCGAGATGCCGTGTGGGAATGAAGCCGCCGGACGTGGTGACGCGAACGGTTCCTCGACGCGGGCGACCGCCAGCCGGCAGCCGAGCGCCAGCGCCTCGATCGGCGGAAGCTTGATCGACGGACCGGGAAACACATGGGTGCGCAGCGCCGTCACCTTGTGCGTGGGCGCCGGTCCGGGCCGCCGCAGCGCGTTCGCCGGCAGCCATCCCACATAGCCGTCGGTCGCGAGCTGGCCCCAGGCCCAGCCTTCGTCGTTGGTCTCGTAGATGGTGACGCGCTCGCCCTTGAGCGCCTCGCTGTCGAGCGGGGCCTCCGGCGAGGGGGCGCGGCGCAGCGGCGCCTGCGCCTCGGCGACCTCGTACAGCGCTGCCCTCGACGAAGCGCGCGGCCGTGACCTTGCCTTCGAGATGCTTGGCGGCGATGTCGGCGCGGGCCGGCGTCAGGCGCGGATCGAGAGCGTTATCCATAGCGGGCGGTGAGCAGCGCATAGAGCGCGCGCGCGACCTGGCATTCGGCGCCCTCCGGCCGCCCCGGCTTGCTGGTCTGGTTCCAGGCGAAGATGTCGCAATGGAGCCAGGTCTTGGCCGCGGTCACGAACCGCCGCAGGAACAGCGCAGCCGTGATCGAGCCGCCGAAATTTCCGGAGGCGACATTGTTGATGTCCGCGACCTTCGAATCGAGCAGTTGATCGTAGGGTCGCCAAAGCGGCATCCGCCAAACCGGGTCGTTCTCGCCCGCCGCGAAGCGCGCAAGCCCGACCGCGAACTCGTCATCGTCCGTGTAGACCGGGGGAATATCGGTGCCGAGCGCGACCCGGGCCGCGCCGGTCAGCGTCGCCATGTCGGCGATCAGCTCCGGTTCTTCCTCGTCGGCGAGCGCGAGCGCGTCGGCGAGGATCAGGCGGCCTTCCGCGTCGGTGTTGCCGATCTCGACGGTCAAGCCTTTGCGCGAGCGGTAGACGTCGCGCGGGCGGAACGCCGAGCCGGAGATGGCGTTCTCGACCGCCGGAATCAGCACGCGCAAGCGCAGCTTGGCGCCGCGGCCCATCAGCATATGGGCGAGCGCGAGCATCGTGGCGGCCCCGCCCATGTCCTTCTTCATGTTGAGCATGCCGCTCTCGGCCTTGATGTCGAGCCCGCCGGTATCGAAGCAGACGCCCTTGCCGACCAGCGTCACCTTGGGATGGCCGGGATCGCCCCAGCTGACGTCGATCAGCCGCGGCGGCCGCGCGGCGGCGCGGCCGACCGCGTGGATGAGCGGAAAGTTCTGCTCGAGCAGGTCGTCGCCGACGATGGTGTGCACCTTGGCGCCGTGGCGCTCCGCCAGCGTGCGCGCGGCCGCTTCGAGCTCGGCCGGGCCCATGTCGTTGGCCGGCGTGTTGATGAGATCGCGGGCAAGCCACACGCCCTCGGCGATGCGGCTGAGGTCGTCGCCGTCGACGCCTGCCGGCACCTCGAGCCGGACGTCCTTCTGCTCCTGCTTGCGGTAGCGCGTGAAGCGATAGGCAGCCGAGCGCGAACGCCAGTGCGGCCAATCGCGCATCGTGCGGGGCGTTGGCGAAGCGGTAGGCGCCCGCGGGAAGGAGCCCGGTGAGCGTGCCCGGCCGAAACAGGTCCTTGTGCGGGTCGTCGGCTCCCTCGAGCGCGAACAGGACTCCGGCCAGCGCGCCCTCCGCGGTCGGCAGCAGGAGGTGGCGGCCGGCCTTCGGCTCGAAACCGGCGGCATCGGCGAAGCCGCGCTGGCGCGAATCAAGCCGCTCGCGTAGCTCGGGCCAAGTCGAGGCGTTAACGAACGTAACCGGAACCTTGGCGGTTGGCTGACCGCGCGGGAGAAAGGCCGCATGCATGGGGGAACCGTCCATTAATACGCCCCTGCTAGCATGACCGGCAGTGGTGGTGGAAGGCAGGGTGGGAACCGTTAACACGCTCAACGTTCCGGATTAACCGGGTGTTAAGGTTAACGCTTTATTGCCCAAGCCTCGTGGGGGCCGACGAGGCCGTAATGACTTGCTCAAGTGCTGCTAATTCCGTTCGCTGGGTGGCGTCGGTCGCGCTCGCGGCCGCAATCGCGTTGGCGACCGCTGGCTGCCAAACCATCCAGCCCACCGAAACGACCGGATCGCTCGGCTCGGCCGGCTCGCAGAATAGCGATGCCGAATGGCGGCGCTCCGCCGACGCGTGGGGCGAACGCTACCGCGCCAATCCGCAGGATCCGGATGCGGCGGTCAATTACGCACGCGCGCTACGCGGAATAGGCCAGCGCCAACAGGCCGCGGCCGTGCTCGAGCAGGCGTCGATCCAGAATCCGAAGCATACCGGCGTCATCGGCGCCTATGGGCGCGCGCTGGCCGACGCCGGCAACTACAAGCAGGCGCTCGAGGTGCTCAACCGCGCCCACGCGCCCGACCAGCCCGACTGGCGCATTCTGTCGGTGCAGGGGGCGGTGCTCGACCAGATGGGCCGGCACGACGACGCGCAGCGCTATTACGCGACCGCGCTGCGGATCGTGCCCGACGAGCCTTCGGTCCTGTCCAATCTCGGGCTGTCGTACGCGCTGTCCAAGGACCTGGTGCGGGCGGAGTCGACGCTGCGGCGCGCCTCGACGCAGGCGCGCGCCGATGGGCGCGTGCGGCAGAACCTCGCGCTGGTGGTCGGACTGCAGGGGCGATTCACCGAAGCGGAATCGATCGCGCGCGCCGACCTGCCGTCCGACGAGGCGGCCGCCAACGTCACCTATCTGCGGCAGATGCTGGCGCAGCAGAACGGCTGGAAGCAGCCCGGCCAGCCGGCAAGCAGCCGGTCCGGGCCCAGGGCAGCTAGCCTGCCGATGGGCCGCGCTGGCCGCCGGCAACGGCGGCTGATTGGGCGAACCGTTGCTCGCCGCGTCATGACCGGTGCCCGGCCGCCGCGGCTCAATTCATCACGTTCATCTGCATGACCCGGATCGCCGCCGGGCCCAGAATGACGATGAACAACACCGGCAGGAAGAACAGGATCATCGGCACCGTGAGCTTGGGCGGCAGCGCGGCCGCCTTCTTCTCGGCTTCCGACATGCGCATGTCGCGGTTCTCCTGCGCCATCACGCGCAGCGTCTGCGCCATCGGCGTGCCGTAGCGTTCGGCCTGCTGCAGCGCCATGCACACCGATTTCACGCCGTCGAGATTGGTGCGCTTGGCCAGGTTTTCGTAGGCGTGCCGGCGGTCCTGCAGATAGGAGAGCTCGGCCGTGGTCAGGGTCAATTCCTCGGCGAGCGGGATCGACTGCGAGCCGATCGTGTCCGCCACCTTGCGGAAGCCCGCTTCGATCGACATGCCGGATTCGACGCAGATCAGCAGCAGGTCGAGCGCGTCCGGGAAGGCGCGCTTGATCGAGAGTTGCCGGCGCGCGATCTTGTTCTTCACGAACAGGCTCGGCACCTACATGCCGAAATAGGTGGCGCCGAGACAGATCAGGATCTTGACCATGGGCGGCTGATCGAGATCGAACACGACGAACAGGTAGAACAGCGAGAGCACCAGCATCGCCGCCGGCATCACCATGCGGAAGAACAGATAGGTGACGTAGGGCGCCTGACCGCGATAGCCGGCCTGGACCAGCAGCGCGCGCGCTTCTTCCTGGCCCACCCACTTGTTCAGGTTGAACTGGTCGACGATCGTCTGCATGTACTGCTTGGGCGAGCGGCGCAACGTGACCTTCTCGCCGCGAGCAAGCCGTTCGCGCTCGCGCTGGCGGATTTTTTCGCGCTCGATCGCGACCGACTTCATGCGCTTGCTCAGCGAGTCGGTGGCAAGCAGCGGCATCGCCAGGGTGAGCACCGTTGCGACCGCTCCGATCGCAGCGAACATCATCGCCAGGAAGCGGGTATCGCCGAGCTTCTCGATCAGAAAATCGACCATGGCACCCGTATCAGAAATCGAAATTGATCATCTTGCGCATGACGAGGACGCCCATCGCCATCCAGGCGGCGGAGGCCGCCATCATCATGCGGCCCATCGGATGCGTCCATAACAGCGAGATGTAGTCCGGGCTGGTGATGTAGACGAGGATCATCACCGCGAGCGGCAGGCAGGCGATGATCAAGGCCGAGGCCTTGGCCTCCATCGACATGGCCTGGATCTTGGCCTTCATCTTCTTGCGGTCGCGCAGCACGCGCGACAGGTTGCCGAGCGCCTCGGACAGGTTGCCGCCGGCCTTCTGCTGGATCGCAATGACGATGCCGAAGAAGTTCGCCTCGGCCACCGGGATACGCTCGTAGAGCTTGCCGCAGGCCTCGCCGAGCGGGATGCCGATCGTCTGCGTCTCGACGATCGCACGGAACTCGCTCTTGACCGGCTCCGTCGCGTCGGTGGTGATGATGCGCAGGCAGTCGAGCAGCGGCAGACCGGCCTTGATGCCGCGCACGATGACGTCGACGGCATCGGGAAACGCCTGCAGGAACTTGGCCTCGCGCCGCTTCTTGAGGAATTTGAGCAGCCAAAGCGGCATGCCGCAGCCCATCGCGAATCCGATGCCGAGCGCCGCCAGCAGGCCGGCGTCGATCATGAAGACCAGCAGGAACGCAGCGACGCCGAGCACCGCGCTGGTGATGAGGAAGCGCCGCTTCGACCAGGTGAGCCCGGCCTGCGTGATCTTGACCGAGAGCGGCACCGATTTGGCGCGACGTCCCTCGAGCTGCTTGAGCGTGCCCTCGACCTGCTCGCGTCGTGACTTCGGGGCGTTGCGGGCCGCGCGCGTCGGCACCGATCCGGTGCGCACCACGGTGTCCTTGCGCTTCTCGGCCTGCCGTTCGCCCGACAGGATCGGATAGACGAACACCCAGGCGACGCCGCCGATGGCGACCGCAACCAGGAAGAACAGGGCGATGTTCGGCATGGCCATCATGGGCCGTCCTCAGGCTTGCGGTTCCTGCGACGCAGCCTCGGCGGCATCGAGCGCCGCCGCCAGCCGCTGCTCCTCGCCGTAGTAGCGCGCCCGTTCCCAGAACCGCGGCCGGCCGATGCCGGTCGAGCGATGCCGGCCGATCAGGTTGCCTTGGGCGTCCTCGCCGATGAGGTCGTAGAGGAAGATGTCCTGGGTGATGATGACGTCGCCTTCCATCCCGACCACCTCGGTGACGTGGGTGATGCGACGAGAGCCGTCGCGCAGGCGTGCGACCTGCACCACCACGTCGATCGACCCGCACAGCATCTCGCGAATGGTGCGGGACGGGAGCGAATAGCCGCCCATGGTGATCATCAACTCGATGCGGGAGAGCGCCTCGCGCGGGCTGTTGGCGTGCAGCGTGCCCATCGAGCCGTCGTGGCCGGTGTTCATGGCCTGCAGCAAGTCGAACGCCTCGGGGCCGCGCACCTCGCCGACGATGATGCGCTCGGGCCGCATGCGCAGGCAGTTGCGGACGAGATCACGCATGGTGATCTGGCCTTCGCCCTCGAGATTCGGCGGCCGGGTCTCGAGCCGGACCGTATGCGGCTGCTGCAGCTGCAGCTCGGCCGCGTCCTCGCAAGTGATGATGCGCTCGTCGTCGTCGATGTAGCGGGTGAGGCAGTTCAGCAGCGTGGTCTTGCCCGAGCCGGTGCCGCCCGAGACGATCGTGTTGACCCGGCAGCGGCCGATCACCTTGAGGATGTCGGCGCCCTGCGGCGTGATGGTGCCGAACTTGACCAGCTGCTCGAGCGTGAGCTTGTCCTTCTTGAACTTGCGGATGGTGAGCGCCGGGCCGTCGATGGCGAGCGGCGGCACGATGACGTTGACGCGGGAGCCGTCCGGCAGGCGCGCATCGCAGATCGGCGAGGATTCGTCGACCCGCCGGCCGATCTGGCTGACGATGCGCTGGCAGATGTTCAAGAGCTGGTGGTTGTCGCGAAAGCGAATTCCGGTCCGCTGGATCTTGCCTTGGACTTCGATATAGGTCGTGCCGGAGCCGTTCACCATGATGTCGGCGATGTCGTCGCGGGCGAGCAACGGCTCGAGCGGCCCATAGCCGAGCACGTCGTTGCAGATGTCGTCGAGCAGCTCCTCCTGCTCGGAGATCGACATCACGATCGACTTGATCGCGATGATCTCGTTGACGATGTCGCGGATTTCCTCGCGCGCGGAATCGGCGTCGAGCTTGGCGAGCTGGGCGAGGTCGATGGCCTCGATCAGGGCGCCGAAGATCGTTCCCTTGGTCTCGTAATAGGCCTCGGAGTGGCGCGCATCGGTGGCCGCGGGCGCCAGCGGCGGCGAGGGCTCGTTGGGCATGCCCGGCATGCGCTTGCCGGGCGTGGGCGCCGTGAGCAGCGGCGCCCCGAGCCCTGCGGATGGGATCGGCGCGCGACCGCCTTCCATGGCCGCAGCCGCGCTGGGCGCCGGGCTCGGTACCGCCTGCAGTGCAGGCTGCGCGGGCGGACGGCGGTGGCAGCCTGTGGACGCGACGCGGGCGCGGCAGGCGCCGGTCCGCGACGGTCGGGTGTGGTCGTGCTACGCTTACCGAACACGCAATTGAACTCCAACCTACCGGTCGCTCACGCCGACCGCTTCATCAGCCTGTCGAACAGCGGGCTGAGCAGGCTCGACTTGGATTTCTTCGCCTCGCCGCGGCCCGTCAGCTGTTGCGCAAGTAGGCGAAACGTCTCGGCGATCCGGTGCGAGGACGACAGCTCCGCGATCATCTGGCCGTTGTTGGCGGCGGTGCCGAACAGTTGCGGCTCGAACGGGATCACCGCCACCGGCTGATCCTCGAGCGCCTTGGCGAAATCGCCGGACTTGATCTCCGGCCGCTTCGGAACGCCGACCAGGTTGAGGCAATAGGACGGCCGGTGATCGTTCGGGCGCGCGGCGCGCAACAGGTCGAGCATGTTCTTGACGTTGCGAAGATTGGCAAGATCGGGCCCGGCGACGATCAGGATGTCGTCGGCGCCGATCAGCGTGCGCCTGCTCCATCCGGTCCACAGATGCGGGACGTCGAGCACGATGCAGGGCACGGTCGCGCGCAGCGAATCGACGATGGCATCGAAGGCGTCCTCGCCGAAGTCGTAGACCCGGTCGAGCGTGGCCGGCGCCGCCAGCAGGCTCAAGTGGTCCGTGCATTTCGACAGCAGGCGGTCGATGAACGCCGTGTCGATGCGGTCGGGCGAGAACACCGCGTCGGCGATCCCCTGCGGCGGGTCCTGATTGTAATCGAGGCCCGCGGTTCCGAACCCGAGATCGAGGTCGGCGACGACCGTGTCGAGCTGGAGGTTGCGCGCCACCGCGAAAGCGACGTTGTGAGCAACGGTCGAAGCGCCGACGCCGCCCTTGGCGCCGATGACCGCGATCACGCGCCCGACCGGCTTGGCATCCGGCGCCGAGAACAGCCCGCATACCGACCGCACCACGTCGAGCGTGCCGACCGGCGCGATGAGATAATCGCTGACGCCCCGGCGCGTGAGCTCACGGTAGAGCAGAACGTCGTTGTGGCGGCCGATCACGACCACCCGCGTGCCGGCATCGCACACCTCGGCGAGCGAATCGAGCCCGCCGAGAACTTCATCGCCGCGGCTCTCGGACTCGATGATGATGACGTTCGGCGTCGGCGCGCTGCTGTAGGCCTCGACCGCGGCGGTCATGCCGCCCATCTGGATCTTGAGGTGCGCCTTCGACATGCGTCGATCCTCGCCGGCCGCCTGGATGGCGGCGGCGGTCTCGACGGTCTCGCAAAAGGCCTGCACCGATACCCGCGGCGCCGGCGCGATCTGGTCGTTGCCGGCGGTCTCAACCGGTGCGGCGTGCATCGGGTCGGTGATCATTTGCCCACGTCGCTGATCTTGCCTTTGTCGGCATCGGGATAGACGGTCGCGGTGCTCTCGCCGCGGTGGTACTTGTCGAGCACGGTGGTGCGCCGCCCGGTATAGGGCGGCACTTCGCCGCGCGGCTGCACCAGGTCGGCCTTGTTCTCGACCATGGCGGCGAGATTGCGCTGCGTTGCGCAGCCGTAGTTCCAATAGTGGATGTTCTCGTTGTGCTGGCGATCGTAGGTCGGCCCGAGATCGTCGGGCCAGGTGCCGCAGGGGCCGGCGTCGGCCGTCATGGTCGAGTAGTTGAGCCGCACCGTGGCGAGCTTGCCCGGATCGGCCGGCCGATATGGCCGCACCTCCACGACATGCGGCGGAACACCGGCGGCCGACAGGATCGAGCGAACCTCGTGCAGCGAATTGGCGGCGGCGATCTCGTTGCGCGTGCCGGCCGGGAGCTCGATCACGACTCCGCCGGTCGCCTGCCGCCGCCAGGTCGTCGCAAAGGCGAGCACGTCGGCGCGCTGCTCGCCGGTGAGGCCGCCGCGGTTGCTGCCGATGAACAGCTCGACCGTGCGCGCCCCTTCCTTGATCGCGATCGGGTGCCGCAGGCGATAGTCGGAGGCCGCCGGCGTGACCACCGGGGCGGTGGTCTTGTAGCAGCCCGAGAGCAAGGCGGCGCAGCCGACGAGCGCGAGCAGTCGAGCCGTGCGGACAGCGGGGCCGCGCTTCGCGACCGGAAGATGGGTTGAGCGCATCGGTGATGTCCCCTGGTGCGGCGGTCAGTCGAGAATGAAGCCGGGCTTGCCGTGATAGGTGATCCTCGGCTCGCCCTTGCCGGCGACGCCGTAGATGCGATTGAACCTGCCGATCAGGATGGACGCGGGATCGCTCGCGTCCGCATAGCCGTCATCGGGCCGCGACAGCTCCTTCTGCGCCACCGCGCGCACCATATAGGGAGTGACGATGACCATGAGCTCGGTCTGCTTGTTGACGAAGTCGCGGCTCTTGAACAGGGCGCCGAGGATCGGCAGCTGCATCAAGCCCGGAATGCCGTTGAGCTGCTGCTTGGTCTGCTCCGCGATCATCCCGGCCATGGCGAGCGAGCCGCCGGAGGGAAGCTCGACCGTCGTCTCGGCCCGGCGGGTCTTGATCGACGGAATGGTCAGCGTGGTGCGTTTGGCTCACGCCGAGCGACTGCACCAGGGTGAGCTGGTTTTCGGTGGAGAGCTCGGAGACCTCGGTCATGACCTTGAGGCTGATGCGACCCTCGGCCAGCACCACCGGCGTGAAGTTGAGGCTGACGCCGAACTTCTTCCACTGGATTTGATACTGGCAGTTTCCAATCGCTCCCCGGGGATGGTGGCGGCCGAGCAGGTATAGCCTGCCGGGATCGGGAACTCGCCGCCGGCGAGGAAGTTGGCGCTTTCGCCCGAGATGGCGGTCAGGTTCGGCTCGGCCAGCGTGCGGATCACGCCGGCGCGCTCCATCGCGCGCAGCGTGGCGCTGATCGACTTCCAGGTGCCGGTGATGGTGTTCGATCTAGACGAGCGGCCTGGCCGTAGACCGGGAACGGGTTGAGTGTTGCTGAAGTCGAGCACCGCCTGGCCGAAGCCGCCGGCTGCCGTTGCCAGATCGATGCCGAGCTGCTTGATGACGTCGCGCTGCACTTCCGCGACCGTCACCTTGAGCATGACCTGGTCGCGGCCGTGAACGGTGATTCCGTTGACGACTTTCTTGCCGTCGTCGACCAGCCGCGCGGCGATATCGAAGGCCTGTTGCGCCTCGATCGGGCTCGAGACATTGCCGGTCAGCACGAGGCCGTCGCCGAGCCCCTCGACACGGATGTCCAGTCCGGGCAGCGCCTGCTTGAGCGCCGCGCGCAGACCGTTGAGATCGCGCGTCACCGCGATGTCGAGCCCGGTGATCTGGCGCCCTTCGGCATCGAAGAAGTAGATGCTGGTCTGGCCGCGCTCGACGCCGATGATGTAGGCGCGGCGGGACGAGCGGACCACCGCATTGGCGATCTTCGGATCGGCGACCAGCACGTCCTTGATGTCGCGCGGCATGTCGATCACCACCGACTTGCCGATCCCGAGCGGAATGAATTGGGAGTCGGCCTCGCTGGCGGCGACCTGGATCACCGGCGGCGAACCGCGGACCATGCGCGGATCGGCGGCGGGCGCGCGGCCGGTGGCCGCCAGCCCGAAGGCGGCGATCAGGGCGGCGAGCAGTGCGGTGTGGATCAGCGACGTGTTCCCCATCTTGGTCCCCTCATCGTCAATGTTCACTTCGGCGTCGTCATCGTGGTGACTCCGTAGCGAACCATGTTGATGCCGCCCCTGCGGCCTTTTTCATCCGTGGCGGGCTCGGGCGTGCCCTTGCCCTCGAAATCGACCAGGCTGCGCAATGCGAGCGACAGCGTGCCCATCTGCCGCCCCAGTGCGAGCGTCTCGACCTGGCGCGGGGTAAGCTCGAGCGTGGCGATCTTGCCGACGGCCACGCGCTGACCGGCCTTCTCCTCGACGGTCTGGTCGATGGCCAGAACGCGGACGTTGGACAGGATGACTTCGCTGGTATGGACCTCGACGCCGGCGGCCTTCTCGGCTTCCTTGTCACGGCGCGAGAGGATGACGTCGACATGATCGTTGGGCAGGACGAATCCGCCGACGCCGGTTTCCGGCGAAATCTCGGTCGAGACCGCCCGCATGCCGCCCGGCAGGATGGCCGCCATGTAGCCGGAGCCCTTGGCTTTGATCAGCTTGGCTTCGCGGATCGGCTCGCCGGCGGAGAAGCTGGCGCGCGTGATCGAGCCTGCGAGCTGCTCGATGGCGTCCGGCCGATCGCTCTTGCGGATGAAGGCCGCTCCGGCCGCGGCGGCCGGCCAGGTCTGCCAGCGCAAGTCCTGCGCGGTGACCGTCGAGCCCAAGCCGATATCGGCATTGGCGATCAGAACGTCGACGGTTTCGAGTTGGGCGACCGGCGGCGGGGCAGGGGGCGGTGCCTGCTCCGGGCGGTTGGCAAGGAACGCTGCGATTGCGCCGGCTACGAGCGCAATGGCGAGCACAATGATACGCGCGGGCTTCATACGCTTCACTTTCCACTGATCACGCTGCGACGCCTACTCGGCCGCAACTTCCACAGGACGCCCCGACCGATACGTGGTCGCGCATGCTGATTTCAGCAGCTAAAGGTCAAAGCATGGTTAATGAGGCGTATCCAAATCGAGTTAATAGTTCGTAGCGCGTTGGAAATCGGCGCCGCTGGGCATTCTGCAAGACGGAATATTGCAACCGTTACGCCGGCCGCGTCGGTTCGCGGCTCAGCGCCAGCTCACCGGGTTTTCGAGAGACCCTAACGGGACGAAATAGACGGCGTTTGAGCTATGCGCGGATCGTTGCCAGTGGGGCTCAGGTTGAGGCCGTCGGTTCGCTGCGCTTTGCTGCCGAGGTCGACGACCGCCCGCCGCAGCGTGAGCGCGTAGAGCACCAGCATGGCCATGAGCCCGAGCGGCACACTGCTCACGCTGGCGAGGTTCCGTGCGACCAGCGGCGTCACCCAGACGAACGCCAGCAGGCTGATCTCGTAGTCGCGGAAGCCGCGAGCAAGCCCGTAGCGGGTGAAATAGGCAATGGCGACGGCGAGCACCACGAGGTCGTAGTCGAGCACATAGGGCGTGGTCAGCAGGCAGGCACAGGCGAGTGCAGCCGCCTTCAGCTCGTAAGCTGCCGGCGCGCGCCATAGCCACACGAGGGTCGCCGCGACGACCAGCGCAAGACCGGCTTGCGCGGCATAGGCGGTTTCGACCGAGCCGCCCCACATCCGCACCGCCGAGAACAGGCTCTGGATCTTGGCCCAGCCGGTGTCACCCGCCTCCAACACGACGGTGCGCGTGAAGGCGGTGGAATCCGCGAAGGCAAGCCAGACCTCGGAGCCGAACAAGAGAAGCGTCGCAACGCAAGTTGCCGCCACGGTGGCTGCTGCCGCAACCAACACGGTCCAGCGAGCGGTGGCGACCAGCACCAGCGGGATCAGCAGGCCGAACTGCGGTTTATAGGCGAGGAGGCCGATGAGCACTCCTGCCACGATCGGCCGCTTGTCGAGCAGGAGAAGACCTCCGCCCAGGAGCGCGGCGGTCAGAAAGCCGTTTTGGCCATGGCCCAGATTGATGAAGACCGCCGGAAAGGCAAGCGCAACCAGCGCGGTTTCCGGCCTGGGCAGAATGGCACGCGTCACCACCAGGTAGGCAGGCAATGTGAGCAGCATCCATGCCAGCAGAGCCCAGCCATACGGCAGGAGCGCGAGCCCGGCAGCCACGATGAGGAATTGCGGCGGGTAGTGCCAGCCGAAGAACGGCACCTCACGGCCGCCGAAGGCTTCTTTTTCCGCCGCGTGCTGGCGTGCCGGCTCGTAGGGCGCGGCCGGCTGGCCGTCGAGCACAAGTTTTCCGGCCGCCCAGACATTGGAGAAGTCGGTGCCGATCGGCTTGTCGTTACGGTCGATCAACCCGTCGGCGAGAGCGATCCAGATCACGCCGGCCGCCAGCGACACCGTCAGCAGGATGAGGGCATAGCCGTGCAGGCGTTGGCGGGTCAGCCAAGCTCCCGATTTGATCTGCTGCCACACGCAACGCATTCCCACGCGGACCGTCCGAGGTCCTTCAACGATCGTAGCTGGTGCACTTTTAAGACCGGCTTAACCGCGATCGGGACCGGACGAGAGCGCCGCGGGATGGGGGGCCTAACCCGCAAGAAAGATGCGCCGGCGGTCACATGCCGATGGCCGCCATCCATCGCGTGTCCGGATAGATAAGGAGCGCCGCGGCCGCCAGCGCGATGCCGTACGGTATGCCGCCGTCCTTGCGATGGAGCCGCTGTATCCATTCCTGCCGCGCCAGCGCCTGCGGCAGCGGCATCATGCGAAATTGGACCAGCAGCAAGGTCAGCGCGCCGCCGAGCAGCGATGAGTAGAGCAGATAGGGCATGAGGTGATCGAAGCCGAGCCACAAGGCGGTCGCGGCCGCGAGCTTGGCATCGCCGCCGCCGATCCAGCCGCGGGCGAAAAAGCCGAAAGCGACGACAAGAACGATCGCGGCCGCCGCCACGTGCCAAAGCGCGTCGGTCACGCTCATCCCGGTCGCCGCGGCCATGACGAAAAAACCGCCGACCAGGATCAGCGAGACCCGGTTGGAGATGGTCATGGTGAGAAGGTCGCTCGACGCAGCGAATGCCATCATTGCCGGGAACAGTAACAATCGAATCGCGTCGGCAACCATGATCGGTCTGTCGCGAGAGAGGGGAGGCGCGCTCGGCGCCCGTGCACGATTGTAGAATGGCGCTCCTTGCCGTTCGGTTAGCGCGCGAGGCGGACGACGGAGCATGGACGGCAGGCGACGGATGCTGGCGGCTTCGTTCGAAGCTTGGGCTGTCCGCGGCCGTCGATCCTCCGTCGTCTGCGCCTGCGCTGATCCTACTTGAGTGCGGTCTGCACCGAGGTGAAGGTCGTGTTCAGGCTGGTGCCGAGAGTTCCCACGACGGTAATGATGGCCACCGAAATCCCGGCGGCGATGAGGCCATATTCGATGGCGGTCGCGCCGGTGTCGTCACGAAGAAAACGCATGATTTTGGACATTCTGTGCTCCTCACTTATGCTCGGCAATATGCCCGCGGCGCGCAGAGCTAGCGATCAGCTCTGAACATAAGATGGCCGGGACATTTCAAGTTTTATCGTGATTGTGCAGGCGCTTGAGCGGCAGCGGCCGAGCGCGTGCGTCGGCAAATGCGAAAAGGCTCCGGCACTGCCGGAGCCTTTCGTATCCGCATCGAGACCTGACGCTTACTTGAGCGCGGTCTGCACGCTGGTGAAGGTCGTGTTCAGCTTCGAGCCGAGGCCCTGCACGACCGCGATGATCGCAACCGAGATGCCGGCGGCGATGAGGCCATACTCGATAGCGGTCGCTCCCGAGTCGTCCTTCACAAAGCGCTTAACCAGGTTCGTCATGTCTAGCTCCTTAAGGTCCACACGTGGCTGTCTGAGCGTGGTCCCGGCAAGCCGTTATTGCCCGGCCGATCCGGAACCGTGGGCGACGGTAACCGGCGGTCCCTTGCAGCTAAGTTAATATCCATAACGAAAGGAACAGTTATGGGCCAAAAGATCTACGTAGTTAACATCGGATTGATCATCGTAACCTGTGGTTAACAAGGTATTTATTCAAATTTTAATCAATTTTTCTCTCCATGTATTCTTATCAAGACATAGACATGTGAAATCTAATCGAATGAAGCCCAGCGAATACGACGCAAAGATTGTTGGTATTTGCTGTAATATTCAAAGCGTCCGCTCCTTGCATGCGGGGATGAGGCCGCGAAAGCCTCTCCGGCGGCGGCAATACAGGCCCGCGATGGCCGATCGCCGCAGCAGAACCACGCGGCGCATTCGATTCACTGCATCTTAACTGCGACGCTCGATACCCGGAGAGCGCTTCCGCGGTCTTGTGCAGGCAGTCATGCTCGAAGAATTCATCGCAGTGATCCACAGCATCGGCGTCACCTTGGTCAAGATCCTGCCGGTATCGATCGCGCTCGGCGCCATCTTTGCGGTTCTGTCCTTCTTCTGGGCCTGCAATCCGGGTCGGCCGTGGTGGCGCAAGCGCGAGCTCCTGACCGACCTTTGCTACTGGTTCATCATCCCGCTGTTCGCGCGCTATCTGCGCATCGGGCTCCTGGTCATGGGAGCCGCGTTCCTGTTCGGCATCACCACCCCCGAGGGGCTGGTGGAATTCTACGACGATGGCCACGGCCCGCTCGCCCGCTTGCCGCTTTGGCTGCAGGCGGTGATCTTCCTGGTCGGCTCCGACTTCATGATGTACTGGCTGCACCGCGCGTTCCACCGCCCGGTGCTGTGGAAGTACCACGCCGTCCATCATTCGTCCGAGCAGCTCGACTGGATCTCGGCGGCACGCTTCCATCCGATCAATATCTTCCTCGGCAGCGTCGCCACCGACGTGGTGCTCCTGCTGGCGGGCATCTCGCCCAACGTGCTGGTGTTTCTCGGGCCGTTCACGATCGCGCATTCGGCGTTCGTGCACGCCAATCTCAACTGGACGCTCGGGCCGTTCAAATACGTGCTGGCGGGGCCGGTCTTCCACCGCTGGCACCACACCATGGCGGAGCGCGGCGGAGAGAAGAATTTCGCCGCGACCTTTCCGGTGCTCGACCTTCTGTTCGGCACCTTCTATATGCCGAAGAACGAGCTGCCCGACGTCTACGGCATCGCCGATCCGGCGTTTCCGCCGACCTTCGCTCAGCAGATGCTCTATCCGTTCAAGTTCAAGCATTGAACGAGACCGCGTCAGGAACGGTCTTTGCACTTCATTCACCATTTTCAAGCTTACTCAACGCAGTAAACCTGCCCATTCGGCGGCCGCCTCAGTTGCCGACCGATGCGTAAGGCGCGGGAGAGTTCGATGGTGTTGTCGTTCGAGCGGCGTGGACGTGCATTTGGACTTGCTCGCGCGCTCGCCTTTTCCATCTGCTTGATGGCCGTCGCTGCGCTGCAGCCGGCATGCGCCGCCGAGATCACGGTCATTCTCGACCAGGCCAAGCTGGTGAAGCTGCCCGAAAAGGTCTCCACCATCGTGATCGGCAATCCCCTGATTGCGGACGCCTCGGTGCAGGCGGGCGGCCTGATGGTCCTCACCGGCAAGGGCTACGGGGTGACCAACATCATCGCGCTCGACCGCGCGGGCTCGGTGCTGATGGAGAAAAGCGTCGAGGTCGAGGGACCGCGCAACGTCCTGGTGGTCTATCGCGGCATCGAGCGCGAAACTTATGACTGCACCCCGAAGTGCGAAAAGCGCATCACGCTGGGCGACGGCTCGGCGTTTTTCGACGCCGTGATCGGTCAGACCGTGATCCGCAATGGCGCGGCGCAAGCCGGCGCGCAGCCGGCCAAGTAATCCTTTTTCGGTGCGTCCCTGCCCGGACCACCGGAGCAGTCCGAAGCCCGCATTCCATCGGCATTTCCTTGGTTAGCACGGCGTTAAAAGCCGCCCCGCCGTTACTGGCGATTACCGCAACAATTCGACAACAGGTCTTTGCTATTACTCAACCGTCATCGGTGCGAGAGCGCCGCCAAGGATTGGGCGTCATGGCCATGTTCGACATCATCAGCACAAAACTCGCGAATGGCGCACGCCGGATGCTGGCGGCCCGCACGGCGCGCCGCCTGATCAAGCAGCAGGACGGCGCCGCCGCGGTCGAATTCGCGCTGGTCGCCGCGCCGTTTCTCGCGCTGGTCTTCGCCATCATGGAGACGGCGGTCGTCTTCTTCGCCGGGCAGGCGCTGGAGACGGCGGTCGCCGATTCGTCGCGGCTGATCATGACCGGCCAGGCGCAGACCCAGGGCTTGAGCGCATCGGCGTTCAAGAACGCGGTGTGCGCGAAGATCTACGGCCTGTTCGACTGTCAGAACGGCGTCTACGTGGACGTGAAGACCTTCACGTCGTTCGGCAGCGTCAGCATGCCCACCCCGGTCGACGGATCAGGAAATTTCCAGAACAACTTCTCCTATCAGCCGGGCGGGCCGGGAGACATCGTGGTCGTGCGTCTGTTCTATCAATACCCGGTCTACGTTTCGCTGCTCGGCTTCAATCTTTCGAACGTGAACGGCGGCAAGCGGCTGTTGGCCGCCACGGCGGCGTTCCGAAACGAGCCGTATGGCTCATGAGTGGCGTGTGATGAAAAGCATCGTTCAGCGTCCCGGACTGTCGCAGCTCGTCGCCCGCTTCGCGCAGGATAAGCGCGGCGTCTCGGCGGTCGAGTTCGCCATGTTGCTGCCGCTCATGATCACGCTCTATCTCGGCAGCGTCGAGGTCTCGCAGGGCATCGGCATCGACCGCAAGGTCACGCTGACGACGCGCACGGTGGCGGACCTGGCGTCGCAGGTGTCGAGCATCAACAATGCCGATATGACCAACATGCTCAACGCCTCGGCGGCGGTGATCGCGCCCTACGACACCTCCAAGCTGAAGGTGACGGTGTCGGCGGTGGACGGTCGACTCGAACGGCGTCGCGAAGGTGACCTGGAGCGACACGCTCAACGGCACCAAGCGCGCGGTGGGATCGACGGTCACGCTGCCGACCGCGCTCAACGTGGCGAACACCACGTTGATCTGGAGCGAAGTCTCCTACAGCTACAAGCCGGCGATCGGCTACGTCATCACCGGGACGCTCAACCTTGCCGACCAGATCTACATGCGCCCGCGGCTGTCCGACACGGTGACCCGCATCAACTCTTGACCGACGGCAGGGGACGAGACGGGGTCGGACGGGTCGTCCGTCGTCCATCCTCTCAAGGAATCGGCAGCGCCGTCGTCGCCTTGATCCGCTCCATCGCGAAGCGCGAGGTGACGTTCTTCAGCGGCACCGATGCGATCAGCCGCTTGTAGAACGAATCGTAGCCCTGGATGTCGGGCACGACCACGCGCAGCATGTAGTCGACGTCGCCCGCCATCCGGTAGAACTCCATGACCTCCGGCATCGCTCCGACCGTCTCGGCGAAGCGGCTGAGCCATTCCTGGGAATGGTCGTCGGTCTCGACCGAAACGAAGACGGTGACCCCGAGCCCGAGCTTGTCCTGATCGATCAGGGCGACCCGTTTCTGGATCACGCCGTCCGCCTCCAACCGCTGAATGCGCTTCCAGCAGGGCGTGGACGACAGCCCGACCAGGTTGCCGATCTCGGCGACCGAGCGGGCGGCGTCCTGTTGCAGCAGGCCGAGGATTTTGCGGTCGATGGCGTCCATGGGAACAGATGCCTCGCGGGAAATAAATGCGATCGTGGCCGATTCGATAGAATGATTTACCTGTCTTCCGTGAGTTTTCAGATATATCTAGAAAAGTATTCTATGGCAATGGGTTTTCACGCTCGGCACTCGGCAAATGGCCGGTCAACCAGCCCGTGCTTTGCCCGCGGCCCCCGAAGTGGGTGCCGGACGCGGCGGTCCGCAAGAAGATCCTGGTCGACAACCCGGCGCGGCTCTACGGCTTCGAGGCGGCGGCCGGATGATTCAGCTGGTCGCCAGCAACGCTTCGACCTCGTCGCGCGTCGGCGCGCCGGCGCTGCCGCCGACGCGCGTGCACTTGAGCCCGGCCGCGGCGGCGGCAAAACGCATCGCGCCGGCGAGGTCACGGCCCTCGGCGAGCGCGAGCGTGAAGGCGCCGTGGAACACGTCGCCGGCGCCCAGCGTGTCGACCGCCGCGACGGCGAAGACCGGGCTCCTGCGCAGCGCGCGGCCCTCGAGCCAGAGCACGTCGTCGGGCCCGTTGGTCACGGCCAGAAAGGCTCCGGTGACCTCGGCGATGCGTGAGAGCGCGGCGCCGAGGTCGTCCAGCCCCGTGGTGGCGCGCAGGCACTCGCTGGAAAACACCACGTGGGTGGCGATCCGGAACAGCTCGTCGGAGACCTGCGTCGGCCGGTCGGCGTCGAGCACCACGGTCATGCCGCGCTGCGCGCGCCGCCGCGCAGATCGGCCGCACGAAATCCGGAAACCGGTTGTCGGCGAGCAGCGCATCGGCGGCGGCGACGAGGCCGGCGGGGTCGGCGGGCGTGGTGGCGGCGATGCGGGCATCGCGGTAGGTGACGATCATGCGATCGCCGCGGGCATCGATGAAGATCGCCGACAGCGCGGTCGCCATGCCGGCAACGCGTTGGCAGCCGCTGCAGTCGACGTGCTCGCGCGCGAGCGCGGCCAGCACGCGGTCGCCGTTGCTGTCCTCGCCGGGCGGGCCGCCGAGCGGGCCGGCGAGCGCCGCCCGCCCGCCGAGCCGCGCGATGGCGACCGCCGCGTTGGCGGCGCAGCCGCCGTTGACGACGAAAAATCGCTTGGCCTGCACCTTGCCGTCGGGCGGCGGGAAGCTCTCGACCTGAAAGACCTCATCGAGCACGATGATGCCCGCGCACAGGATCGCAGGCGTGTGCCTGCCGGCGCTTGCGCTATCGGAAGTCAATCTCCTGCTCCACCCAGGCGCGGATGATGTGATAGGCGATGGCGACCGTCGGCGGCGTGGCCAGGCCCTGCGGATGCTTCCGCAGCAGCATCATCGCCACCTCCTCGCGGTCGAACCAGCGCGCGTCCTCGAGCTCGGCGCGGTCGATCACGATGTCGCGGGATATCGCCTCGGCGTGGCAGCCGATCATCAGCGAGGTGGGAAACGGCCACGGCTGCGAGCGGAAATAGGACACGCGCCCGCAGACGATGCCGGCTTCCTCGCGGGTCTCGCGGCGCACGGCGTCCTCGATCGCCTCGCCCGGCTCGACGAAGCCCGCCAGGCAGGACCACATGCTGGCCGCAAAGCGATACGAGCGGCCGAGCACGCAGCGCTCGCCCGCGACCGGCAGCATGATGACGACCGGATCGGTGCGCGGGAAATGCTGCACCCGGCAGGACGGGCAGTCGCGCCGCCAGCCGCCCTCCACGACATTGCTCGCGGCGCCGCAATTGGAGCAGAAGCGGTGACGCAGCGTGCCAGTTGAGCAGCGCCTTGCCTTCGGCGAGCGGCGGCAGATGCTCGGCTTCGACGAGGCCTTGCACGGCGATCGAGCGCAGATCGGTGACGTGGAACTCGTCTCGCGCCTTGAGCGCCTCGACGGCTGCCGGATCGAGCGCGACCGCAAACCGGGCGGCGTCGTCGAGAGACCGAGGAAGACCGCCTCGGCAGCGCTGCCGAGCGCGCGCGCTTGCGCCAGCGTGAACAGCGGATCGAGGCCGGCCGCCGTCTTCTTCAGCACGACCAGCTCGCCGCCGATCGCATAGGCTCCGGGCGCGGGCGTCGCTCTCCAGCGCCGCGAGCGCGGCCGCGTCGGCGCGCCGCTCGGCGGCGCGTTCGATCAGGCTTTCGGTATAGCCGAGGCGCGGCTTGGGGCCGAGATCGGGGCGAGGGGACATGCAACTGCTCCGGCGGGGCGTCGACGCTCGCATGCCTGAGACGACGGCGCAATGCGCCGATCAACTGATCCAAATCTCATCGCGCAACGCGCCGATGAAGCGCTCCAACTCGGCCCGGTCGTGGGCGATCGCGGGCGCCACGCCCCAGATCGGGCGCGGCCAGCCGGCGTCGCCCTCACGCCGCGCGATGACATGGACGTGCAGCTGCGATACGACATTGCCGAGCGCCGCGATATTGAGCTTGTCGCAGCCGGTCACGGCCTTCATGGCGCGCGCGACGCGCGCGATCTCGGTCATCAGCTGGGCCTGCTCGACTTCATCGAGGTCGATGATCTCGCCGACGTCCGGCCGGCGCGGCACCAGCAGCAGCCAAGGCCAATTGGCGTCGTTGACGACCAGCACGCGCGACAGCGGCAGGTCGCCGAGCTCGATGGTGTCGCGGGCGAGTTGCGGATGCAGCGACCAGGTCGGCGATGGGGTCGGAAAAATCATGCGGTAACCCATGGCGTTTTCCAGCGAAGCGCCGTGGAAAACGTGGCAAGCGCGAGGAGGCGTAACTTCCGGAGGAAAGCTAGCACGGCGCCGTCGCTCCGTGCTTGCATTCCCGTTCCGTTCCGCCGATATAAGGAGCGGGAGGTTGGCGGTGGACGAGCCACTCGCCAACCGGGTCAGGTCCGGAAGGAAGCAGCCCTAACGAGCGCGGTTCGGGTCGCTCGTCAGCCTCCCACTCATTAGATTTCCCCATTCGAAGTTGCGACGACCCGCAAGGGGCAGAGCGGCCAATCGGATGACGCGATGAACGACGGCGACAATACCGATCATCCCGAGGCCGGCCTCGATCTCGGCGGCGCATCCGGGCGCCCGAGCAACGCGTCCTATCGCGTGCTGGCGCGCAAGTACCGCCCGGCGACCTTCGACGACCTGATCGGCCAGGACGCCATGGTGCGCACGATCTCGAACGCGTTCGAGACCTCCCGCATCCCGCAGGCCTGGATTCTCACCGGCGTGCGCGGCGTCGGCAAGACCACGACCGCCCGCATTCTGGCGCGCGCGCTCAATTACGAGCTGCCCGACGGCTCGGTGACCGGCCCGACCGTCAAGATGCCGGTGCTCGGCCTGCACTGCCAGGCGATCATGGAGAGCCGCCAGCTCGACGTCATCGAGATGGACGCCGCCTCCCACAACGGCGTCGACGACGTGCGGCAGATCAACGACGCCGTGCGCTACGCGCCGGTGAACACGCGCTACAAGGTCTATATCCTCGACGAGGTGCACATGCTGTCGGGCGCGGCGTTCAACGCGCTGCTCAAGACGCTCGAGGAGCCGCCGCCGCACGCCAAGTTCATCTTCGCCACCACCGAGATCCGCAAGGTGCCGGTGACGGTGCTGTCGCGCTGCCAGCGCTTCGATCTGCGCCGCGTCGATGCCGGCCTGCTGGTGAAGCATCTCGAGGGCATCGCCGACAAGGAGGCCATCGAGGTCGAGCCGGAGGCGCTCGCGCTGATCGCGCGCGCCGCCGAGGGCTCGGTGCGCGACTCGCTCTCGCTGCTCGACCAGGCGATCGCCCACGCCGCCGGTCCGGTGCGCGCCGAGGACGTGCGGCAGATGCTCGGGCTTGCCGACCGCACCCGCATCATCGATCTGTTCGAGGCGCTCATGCGCGGCGACGTGGCGGCGGCGCTCACCGAGCTGCGCGCGCAATACGACACCGGCGCCGATCCGGTGGTGGTGCTCACCGATCTCGCCGAGTTCACGCACTTCGTCACCCGCGTGAAGGTGGTGCCGGCGGTCGCCGACGATCTCGCGCTGATCGAGGTCGAGCGCACGCGCGGGCGCGGCTTCGCCGAGAAGCTGTCGATGCGCGTGCTCTCGCGCACCTGGCAGATGCTGCTCAAGGGCATCGCCGAGGTGCAGGCCGCCGGCCGCCCGGTCGCCGCCGCCGAGATGGTGCTGGTGCGCATCGCCTACGCGGCCGATCTGCCGACGCCCGACGAGGTGATCCGCTCGCTCGAAGGCAATGGCACGGGCAGCCGCGCCCAAGGCAACGCACAGGGCAACGGCGGGGCGCCCACGGCGGCGAGCGCGCCGGTCGCCTCCGCGCCGCGCGTTCGAGGCGCCGCGGATCGAGCGCTCCGCGCGGCGCGTCCGCGCGCCGCGCTCGCACCGGCGGCGCAGCCGGCCGGCGATCCGGTCGTGCGTCGCGCCGAGCCGGAGCCGGCGCTGCCGCCGATCGCCATCGGCCGCTTCGAGGACCTGATCGCGCTGGCGGCGCAGAAGCGCGACCTCGGGGTCAAGCTCGCGCTCGAGCGCGACGTGCGGCTGGTGCGCTGCGAGGACGGCCGGCTCGAGATCGCCTTGGAGCAGAGCGCGGCGAAGACGCTGGTCAACGATCTCGCGCGCAAGTTCTCGCAATGGACCAACCGGCGCTGGATGGTGGTGGTCTCGGCAGGACGCGGGCCAGCCCACCGTCAAATCGCAGGACGACGCGCGCCAGGCCGAGCTCAAGACCGGCGTGCGCGCCGACCCGCTGGTGCAGGCGGTGCTGGCGCGCTTTCCCGGCGCCGAGATCGTCGACGTGCGCAAGGTCGAGGCGGTGCCGCAGGCGCTGCCGCCGGGCGATCCCGACGAGCCGATGCCGGAACTTCCGCCCGATGACGATGGTTCTGCCTTCGGCGTCCACGGCCGTTCGGACGAGGACGAGCTCTGAGTGCCGTGACGACGGCCAGGCAGAACATAGGTGTGCGATGGCAGATTTCCTGGGCTTGATGAAACAGGCGGCCGAGCTCAAGTCCAAGATGGAGGCGATGCAGGCCGAGCTCGACCAGATCGAGGTCGAGGGCACGTCGGGCGGCGGCCTCGTCACCGTCAAGCTCTCCGGCAAGGGCGAGATGAAGGGCATCAAGATCGACGATTCGCTGATCAAGCCGCAGGAGAAGGAGATCGTCGAGGATCTGATCGTGGCGGCGCACGCCGATGCGCGGCGCAAGGCCGAGGTGCTGGTGCAGGAAAAGATGAAAAGCGTCGCCGGCGGCCTGCCGCTGCCGCCCGGGCTGAAGTTGTTTTGAGCCCGCAATCGTCTGACCGCTGGCAGATCATCCGGCGGAACACCGGAGGATGCCGTGGAAAAAGAGCTCAATACCGAGGCCCTGTCGGCCGCGATCGCGGGTTTCCTGGCCTGTCACGTGCTGACCTGCCGTTTCCTGGTGCAGGAAGGTGTGGTCGATCAAGCTCGCTTCACCGCCTACCTTGAAACCGCCATGACCGAGATGGCCCCGGGCATCGAGGACCAACGCACTCTGTTCAGCCTGCGTCAGCTGATTCAGGCGCTGCGCACGCCGCTGACCAAGAAGGGCGTGCAGTAGCGCCCGCAACGGCCGCCGTTCATCACTATGCCCACCGCCACCGCCGGACCCGAGATCGAGCGCCTGATCCAGCTGCTCGCCCGCCTGCCCGGGCTCGGCCCGCGCTCGGCGCGGCGCGCCGCGCTGTTTCTGATCAAGAAGCGCGAGCAGATCATGGCGCCGCTCGCCGCCGCCATGCAGACCGCGCTCGAGAAGATCGAGATCTGCCGCACCTGCGGCAATATCGACACCCAGAACCCGTGCACCGTCTGCACCGACCGGCGGCGCGATGCGTCGATCATCGTGGTGGTCGCCGACGTCGCCGACCTGTGGGCGCTCGAGCGCGCGCACGCGGTCAACGCCCGCTACCACGTGCTCGGCGGCACGCTGTCGCCGCTCGACGGCATCGGGCCGCAGGACTTGACGATCGACGCGCTCATCACGCGCGCGCACGATCCGGCGGTGACGGAGGTGATCCTGGCGCTCAACGCCACGGTCGACGGCCAGACCACGGCGCACTACATCACCGACCTGCTGCACGACGCCAACGTGAAGGTGACCCGGCTCGCGCATGGCGTGCCGGTCGGCGGCGAGCTCGATTATCTCGACGAGGGCACGCTGTCGGCGGCGATCCGGCAGCGCACGCCGTTCTGATCTAGATCGTGCCGTCGGCGGCACCCGCGGACATCGCCGGCGCCGGCTGTGACGCCGGAGTGCCATCCAGCCGTTTCTTGAATTCCGCCAACGACTGCAGCTCCACGCGCTCTTTCCGGTAGGTCGAGCGCATGTGATAGATGCTCTTGTAATAGTCGCAGCTTTGGCAGATCGGACGGAATTCCCCTCGCTGCTGCTCCTCGATCAGCCCCATATAGCTCGAATTGCGCGACGAGAGAATTTCCCGCAGCGGCGCTTCGTTGAGGTCGCCGATGCGCAGCGTCGTGTCGACGTCGCGGCACGCGCAACCGTTCACGATCCCCGTGGCCATGACCTGGACGGTCGTGAACAGATGCACGCAGGCGCCGCCCTTGTACATGTCTTCCGCGCCGCGGATGTCGATCCCGAGGTCCTTGACGTCGGCTTGGGTGATGTAGCCTCCCCAATTGTTGTAGAGCCGGGTCGAGCGAACCGGGATTCCGGCCTGCTCGAAGCGCTTGAGCACCCGCATGAGGTCGCTGGTGGCGGCACGCGGCGCCCTGTTGGTCGTGCGGAAACCGAAGGAAAGCGTGAACTTCGTTTGCTTCAGCAGCCCGAAAAGCACTTGCAGGTTGGCAATGAGCCGCTCGTACATCTTTTCGGTCGAACTCGGTGATCGCGATGAAGCTCGGGAGGTCGTGCCCATAGATGCTGATCGTCAGATGACTGAGCTTTTGCAGGCGGACCAGGCGCTCGATATCCCTCGGCTTGGGGATCGTGAAATTGGTGAAGAACTGATACGAGGTCACATCCGGATTGCTCTCGAGGAAGTCCAGCTTGTTGAAGATGTGGTGATCCATGAAGATATCACCGGTGCACGGAGTCAATTCGAAGCGTCGATACCCCATGTCGATCGCCTGCGTGATGCAATCCTTGAAGAACGCATCCTTCATCGAGACCTTTGGGCTCTGCTTCTTGACGTAGGCGCAGAAACGGCACTTGAGATTGCATACGCTCGACGTCTCGATGTACAGCAAATCTCTGTAGACCGGGATGAGCTCGCGCCCCATCAATCGATTGAACTTGATCTCTACCGCGGAAAGAATGTTCCGGGCCGAAGTGGCGATCCGTTCGGGGTTGATGGGTCCCATTCTGCGCGACTTCAGGCTCCGGGAAACGCTTGAGATTGCAAGAAAACCGCCGGCCGAGCGGGGTCGGCTGGCGGCGCAAGGTACTCCACGTGCCCGAGCATTGAAAGGGCAGGCCCTGCACAAAGCCGATGATGTCACGCCGGCGGCGAGGGAACCCAGGGAGCAAGCAATGTGGTGCCGCCTCCCCTTGCGGGAGAAGGCAACTCGGTGTTGCAGCATCCGCTGATGGGGGAGGGGTTGCGCTTATCGCCAGCGACGCAGCGTGTTACGCTCAGTCGCCTTTAGCAGCGCTGAAGGGCCTATAGGAACGTTCCACGTAGAAAACGCCGCCAAGCTGCTCCCGATAGGGCTTCGCTAGTTCCAGCCATTTTCCGCTCGACTCCATCCATTCGAGCGACGTATTGACAAGCTGCAACAGCTCCCGATTACCGCTCGCGAGCGCATATGCGATCGGCAGTACGTAGAACGGTTTGTCGCTGAAAAGATCGACCAACCGGTCGGGATGCCTCGCAACAACCTGCGCGATCTTGAAAGCGTCCTGAAGCGCAGCATCTGCGCGGCCGGCAAGCACTTCAAGACTATCCTGCGTCAAATCTCCGGTGTCGAGCGCTCTGATTGTTGCATTCTTGAAGTTTTGCTTCATGTATTCGTGGCCGGACGTTCCAAGCACGGTCGCGATAGTCACACCCGGTTTGTCGAGATCGGCCATAGTCTTGAATTTTGCGGCGCTCTCCTTGCGGATCGTCACGCTGTGGCCCATGAACATGACGGGTCGCGAAAAATCTACCGCTGCTGCCCGCCTCGGTGTGGCGAACGAACCGCCGACGAAAACATCGAACTGGTTCGATTGTAGAGCGCTGGGGAACGTCGCCCACTTCGTTTCCACAAATTCGGATTCTATCCCCAGTTGCTCGAACATGAATTTCGGTCCGTCAACCCACAGACCTGAATACTTCCCGGTCCTCGAATCGAGCTGCGTCATGGGAGGATAGGGAATTGTTCCGAGGCGGATCTTTTTCGAGCTCAGGATTTCCTGCAGCGACCGGGCTACCGAAGGGTCCGCGGCCATCACCACGACGAGCGAAAGGATGGCTCCGACACCTGTTTTCAATATGGATCGACGAGTCATAGTCTGCTCCTCGACTGCGTCCTCGTGGCATCATCCGGCCAGCAAAGCATGCTTGAATTTAATTGATTAGTCAATTGACAGACCAGGCAAACTTCCACCCCGGCGGCAGGCTATCTGGGTTGTAAGAAGCACATTTTGCGTCTGCGCCGATCCGGGACGTCGCGGCCCTCATTCGGTGAAGCATTCTCCGCGCCCCGTGATAGGTCGCCTGTGCCAAATACGGGGCGAGCATCCGAACGAATTTCCCAGGCATCATCTTTGCTATCGAACGCGGGAAGCTCAGCTCAAAACCTTGCTGATAAAGTTACGCGTACGTTCGTGGTTCGGGGAGCGAAGCAGCGTTGAAGGCGGCCCGACTTCGACGATCTCGCCGCAATCCATCATCACGACGCGGTCGGCGACTTCGCGCGCGAACCCAATTTCATGGGTAACGACCACCATGGTCTTGCCCTCTCGGGCAAGCGATTTCATGACTTCGAGCACCTCACCCACCAGCTCGGGATCGAGTGCGGATGTCGGTTCGTCGAACAGCAGCGCCTTCGGCTCCATCGCGAGTGCCCGTGCGATCGCGGCCCGCTGCATCTGTCCCCCGGATAATTTGCTGGGATACACGTCGGCCTTGTCCTGCAGGCCGACCTTGAGCAGCAGATCATTGGCCAATCGGATCGCCTGCTGCCGCTCGATCCCGCGGACGACGATGGGACCTTCAATGACGTTCTCGAGGGTCGTCATGTGCGGCCACAAATGGAAACGCTGAAATACCATTCCCAATTGGGCGCGGATCCGGGCCACACGAGCGCTTCGCTCGATGATCCGCACCCCGTTCTTCATGCGGTAGCCGACGAGAATCCCGTCGAACAGGATCTCGCCTTCATCATACTCTTCCAGGAAGTTCATGCAGCGCAGAAGCGTGGTCTTGCCGGAACCGCTCGGGCCGATGATGCAGAGCACTTCGCCGGGATGCACGTCGAGGGAAATGCCCTTCAGGACCTGAAGCTGGCCGAAGTGCTTTCCGACGTTTCGCACCTTGATGAGAGGTTCCACTCTGCCACTCGCTTGCTTGCGTATTGGGTTACGACCGCCTGCTCCAGTATTTCTCCAGTTGCTGCGAAGCCCAGATCACCGGGTAGATGATCACTGCGAAGACGACCGCGATAGCCGTATAGATTTCGAGCGGCCGATACGTGTTGGTGATGAGATTGTTGCCGGCGTGCAGCAGCTCGTGGACCGCCAGCACGGAACCGAGAGTGGTGAGCTTGATGAGGTTTGCGGTCTCGTTCATGAATGGCGGAACCATGAAGCGCACGGCTTGCGGCAGCACGATCCGGCGCATGGTTTGGCTCCGTTGCATTCCCACCGCCTTGGCCGCGTCGGTTTGTCCGCGATCCACCGCGAGAATGCCGGCTCTGATCACCTCGCAGTAATACGCGGACGTATGCAAACCCAGCCCGACGCCGACGGAGGTAAAGCTGTCGAGTTGCAATCCGGTCACGATCGGCAGCGCGTAGTAGATCCAGACCAGTTGCACCAATGCCGGCGTGCTGCGGAAGACCTCGACGTAGAACGTGGCAGGCGCCCGCAGCCAACGGCTCTCGGAAATTCGCAGCAACGCCAGCGCGAATCCGATCGTCAAGCCTATTACGAAAGCGAGCCCCGTGAGCTTGGCGGTAACCAGTGCCCCCCAGGCGAAGACAATCCAATACTCCCAGACGACGCTAAAATCCCAAGTGTAGCCCATCCCGTCCCCTCGCAAGAATCGCGTCGCTTGGCACCGGCAGCATGTTGGGCGCCCGCCAACGGGCTGGTCAGCGTGGTTTTCCGCCGTTCGACCTTTCCGTCGGATTTCGATTCAGCAACTGGTCCAGCACCCACTGATCGATGGCGTGAACGACGGGCTCGTGGAGCGAAAGGCGACCCGGCTGACTCAACGAGCACTGCAGCCCGGCCTGCTGCATCTCGGCAATCTCGTTGTCCTCGGGCAGCGACTTGTCCCACCGTTGGTAATATTTGAGCGCCTCTTCCTTGAAGTCCTCGCGTTCCACCGTTTCACCCGGAAAGCAGGCGCCATGCGTCACCAGACAGCGTGCAGGTCCTTTGGGCGCGACATGCAGCCACCACATGCAGTCCTGGGTGGTCGCGAAGAACGTGTTGGGGTAGATGACGCTGAAATAGGTACCGGAGGCGCTTTTTCCGGTCAGTGTCGCAATATGTGGAAAAGAGGTGGTTTCTCCCGGCAGGATCGCGCATGTCTTCTCTGCCGGCATATGGATCGCATCCCAGTTGCTGGTTGCCGGCTCACGGGTGCAGACCTGCTTTCCGATCGATACGTGATGGACAGTCGCAGTGTGATAATCCTCCATCGCGTTCTCGACATAGAGCTTCCAGTTGCACGCGAGATCGTACTCCTTGCGGCGCGTGCAGATCATGTTCTCGAATCGATAGGGTGAGAAAGTCTCGACTGCGTTGCCGAGGTGCTGGGTGAGCGGAACGCAGTCGGGATCCAGTGTCACGAACATGAATCCGCCCCAGCTCTCCCTCCGGAGCGGGATGAGGCCGTAGTCGGCCTTGTTGAAGCCGACGACACCCTCCATGCCCGGCGTGCTGATGAGCTCGCCGCTCAACCCATACGTCCAACTGTGATAGGGGCACCTGATCGCGGGGCAGCGGCCGCTACCCGAGAGCAGCCGAGTTCCGCGATGACGACAGGTATTGGCGAATGCGTGTACGCTTCCGGCCCGGTCGCGGACAAGGATGATCGATTCGCCGAACAAGTCGACCGTAAGGAAGTCCCCGGGTGAAGGGATCTCGTCTTCGCGGCCGACAAAATTCCAAGTCTTGCGAAAGATACGGCTGACTTCCTCGTCGTAGAATTCCTGCGTCGTGTAGCACCATCGCGGGAGCGACTCCGCTTGCTCGAGCGGAAGTCTGGCCTTGGTATAGAGGCTCGGTTCGAGAACCGTCGACATCATTGACCACCCTTGTTCGTTTTCGCTTCGGTCGCTTGCTCAGCGATGCGAGCCTTCGCCGCTTTGCATCCTTTCAAAGGACAACCAACCCGTCAATTAACATGCGGCACAGTGTGCATTCTCCCATCTCGCCTCTCCTGCCAGCTCAATAGCCAAGCTCCGGTCGCACGCGGTTAAGCAGCGGCTTTCCTGCGAGCAGGCGGGCCATGTTGCGGAATACGAGATCGAGAGTGTCAGGCGTGTATTGCTTCGCATCATCTGAGGAGCAATGCGGTGTGATCAGGAGATTTCGCGTACGCCAGAGCGGCGAGTCCGGCGGCAGCGGCTCGGGATCGAATACATCGAGCACTGCCGTCAATTCACCGCGCTCGAGCTTCCTGCGCAACGCTTGGTAATCGACGAGATGCGCTCGGCTGTAATTGACGAGGCCGGCGCCCTGCTTCATTCGATCGAGCATTCGGGCGTCGATCATGTGATGCGTATCTTGGGTGTGTGGCGCGGTGATCAGAACAAAGTCTGCCTTTGGCAACACACGAGCAAGGTCCTTGGGGCGGAACATCTCATCGACGTGAGGATGGGAATTCCCGGTTCGCCGAACCCCGAGCACGCGCAGGCCGAATTGCTTGGCAAACTTCGCGGTGTTTCCTCCCACCGAGCCAACGCCGACGATCAAGAGCGTCTTGCCCGCAATGCTCGTATTGTAAAGCTGCTTCCACAGGGCTTGCTTTTGGTTGGTGACGATTTCCGGCAGCCGGTTATTGAGCGCGAGCACGGCCATGATTGCGTATTCGCTCGCTTTGGCGCCGTGCACGCCCCGGCTGTTCGTCAATACAGCCCCTTCCGGCAGCCAATCGAGCGGCAACAGATGGTTCACACCTGCGCCATGGACATGCACCCACCTCAACCGTGGCGCACGGTGCGCCAGGTTCCGTATATCGAAGCTCCATCCAAAAAGCGCATCTGCGGTGCGCAGCGCCCGCTCATAAACGTCTCCATCATAGCCGATCGTGACCTTCAACTTATCGGCCACCTTTGGATGCCGCCGTAGCGCTTCGCGCAGACGCTTCTTGGTAACCTCGAAGACTTCTCCGAGGCTGCTCGTGTTTTCGATGTGTAGATGGATGGATCGATCGGTCGATGCAAAGCGCCGAGTGATGGGGCGTGCTGATCGAAATGAGTCCTGCACAAGGGTTTCCTTCGTCATTGCTCGTCGTGCTCGAGGAGGCAATCGTCCTGGTGACGGCGGCAGAGCTGCGCGCACCGTCCGGCGCATGGGTGGCCGGATCGCGGGGCCGATCCCGTCAAAACTTGGTCAGGTATTGCTGGATCTCCCATTCGGATACATGCGTGTGAAAATCCCACCATTCCTGTTGCTTGAGCGACACGAAAGCCTGGTAGAGGTCCTCGCCCATGACCGCACGCGAGAGAGGGTCTGCCGCGAACGCCGTTATGGCCGCTTCGAGCGTGCGCGGAAGGGTCCGCACCTGCTTTTGGTTCAGATCGGCGTCGCTCAGATGGTACATGTTTACATTGATCGGATCGCCGGGATCGAGATCCTGCTCGATCCCATCGAGCCCGGCGGCCAGCATCATGGCTGCAGCGAGATAGGGATTCATGGTGGGATCGACAGCCCGGCATTCGACGCGCTTGCCGGAGAGAAACGGGTGCGGGCGCTTTTTAGTGGTCTCTTCGATGCCTTCGACCTTGGGATTGACCTTGGGCACGCGGATCATGTGGGTTCGATTGTTGTCACCATATGAAATATACACTGGTGCCCAGGTCGCTCCGGTCCGGGAACCGGTCTTGATCAGGCGCTTATACGAGTTCACGGTCGAACAGGCGGTAGCAACCACCGCCTCGCCGTGCTCGAGGACCCCGGCGACAAATTGGTAGGCCAGCTTCGAAAGGCCCATGCCCCGACCATCGGAGGGATCGCTAAACAGGTTCTGGCCGGTCTTGGTGGATGCAAGCGACATATTGAAGTGGGCCGCGCTTCCGGTGCGGTCCTTGAACGGCTTGGGCATGAACGTCACTTCGACGCCGTGCTTTCGTGCCAGTTCCTTTGTCATCAAGCGGAACAGGACGTAACGATCGGCTGTGGTGAGGGCGTCGGCATACTCGAAATCGATTTCGAACTGGCTGTTGGCATCCTCGTGATCAAAGCAGTGGACGTTCCAGCCGAGTTGATTCATGCAACCGATCACCTCGTCGAGCCAGTCCATGCTCTCGAGCAGGCCGAGAACGTCGTAAGCGGCCTTATGCATGACCATTCTCGGATTGGCAGGCGTAACCCGGTTCCCATCCACCCGGACGAGGAAGAACTCGCATTCGATTCCCAGATTGAATTGCAATCCGAGGCTCGCTGCGCGGTCGAGTTGACGCTGGAGAACCGTGCGCGAACACATGGGCCAGGGTTCACCGTGCAGACGAAGGTTGCCCGGCATCCATGCCACCTTGGGCCGCCAGGGCAGTTGAGTGACTGCTCGCGGATCCGGGTAAAGCGCCAGTTCATCGTCATGGGTGTCTTGACCAAGACCATCCAATGCGGCCCCGGTGAACAGCTCCGACCCGCGCATGGCTCGCTCGAAATGAGAGATCGGCACGCTCTTGCTCTTCGGAATGCCATGGATGTCCACGTAAGCCGGCAGGCAGTACTGGACGCCATTCTGCTCCAATTCGCGCTTCAGCGCGGCGATCTCGTCCTCCCGGGCAATCGAGCGATCCAATCCGGATGTCGTCTCCGCGATGGCTTGCGAGTCAGTCTGCCTTTGCATCAAGTCCTCATTTGAGTGAAATCGCGTGCTGGGCCTGCTCTCGGACGGGAGGCATTTCAAAACAAGCTTGCATCGAGTTAATTAATTAGTCAATTGACACGGCGGGAGCAACGAAGATGAGCACGCGCCGCGAGCGGGCGAATGCCGTGTCGGCATGATGTCGCTCGGCCAGCCGCTCAATTATTTGTACGTGGTGACTTCAAAAACCGGTTCTATGCGGCGGTCGCGGTGGCCAGCGGCTGCTTGTAGTCCTTGAGCCGCGGCAGCACCTCGCGCGCGAACAGCGTGAGGTTCTCGACCGTGTCGGCGTGCGACATCGCGCCGGCGTGGCCCATCATCAGCAGGTTGCCCATGCCGCCGCAATATTCGCAGAAATCGACGATCTGCCCGTAGACCTGATCCGGGGTGCCGCAGAACAGGATGGCGGCGTCGATCAGCTCCTGCACGCTGGCGCTGCGCATGTCGATGACGCGGCGATCCTTGGTGTAGCTGCGCGGCGGCGTCTCGCCGCGCATCAGTCTCGCGTTGTCCTCGACCGACAGGAAGCCGGGCGGGTTGCGGAACGGCAAATGGACGATGGCGGCCGAGCGCAGGTAGCTCGCCACCTGCTCGCCGCGCTCGCGCGCGTCCTGCTCGTTCGCGGCGACGGCGACCAGCCCGAGATAGGCGAAACGATCGGCCGACGGCGCCGGGCGGCCCTTGGACATGTAGCCCTCGCGGTAGACGTCGTACAGCGGGCGGGTGTTGTAGCCGGTGCCCAGCGTCGCCATCACGTAGCCGTGCTCGCCCAGCACGCGCGCATTGCTCTTGCTGCCGGTGGTGCTCCACACCGGCGGATGCGGCTGCTGCCACGGGCGCGGCCAGATGTTCACGTGCCGGTAGTGGAAATGCTCGCTCTCCCAGTTGAACGGCTGGTCGTGGCTGGTCATCGCCTTGATGATGAAGTCGTGCGCCTCCCAGAAACGCTCCATCACGCCGACCGGATTCTGGTTGGAGGAGGGAAACTCGTAGGGCACGCCCTTGATGAAGCCCATGTCGAGCCGGCCACGCGAGATGACGTCGATGGTCGAAAGCTCCTCGGCGACGCGCAGCGGATCCTGCCGGTGCCCGATCGGATAGCCGAGCACGAGCAGGCGCGCGCGCTTGGTCTGCCGTGCCAGCACCGACAGCCCCACCACCACGGTCGACGACATGCAGGTCGCGGTTTGGTGGTGCTCGTTGAGCATGATGTCGAGGCCGAGGTCATCGGCGAGCAGCCATTCGTCGTAATAACGGTGGAACAGATCGGCCGCGACGATGCGGGTCGCATTTGCGGTTCGGCAGGTTGACGCGCAATGAGCCCTGGTGGTCCTTCCACGCGTCGGGATAGGGCTGCTCGGTGAATTGGTACACTCTCATCGCGATGTCCCCTCGACAAAGGCGAAGATGCGATCGGCGAACAGCTCGGGCTGCTCCAGGTGCGGAAAATGCCCGGCGCGCTCGATCAGCTCGAAACGCGCCGCCGGGATGGCAGCGCAGTAGGCGCGCCCGTAACGCTCCGACAAGATGCGGTCGGCCGCGCCCCAGAGCAGCAAGGTCGGAACGCGGATGCGATGCAGGCGGCTGCGCAGTTTCGGATCGTGCATGTAGGGCGACCAGGCGTAACGCGCCGTCGCCTCCCGGTTGCGGGACGCGGCCAGGACCTTGTGCCTCCGGCATCGCCTTGTAGTCATGGGTGCCGACGTCCGGATTGAAATAGGCCAGTTGAACGAGCTCGCTTTCGGGAATGGAATGAATATCGACGATGTCGCGGGTCTCGCGGTCGCCGACCTTGATGCCGACCGCATTGGCGAGGATCAGGTGCGATATTCGCGCGGTGGACTTGATCGCGATCTCGGCGGCGATCCAGCCGCCGAGTGACACGCCGACGACGATCGTCTGGCGCAGGTCGAGCTGCTCCAGCAGGTCGAGGTAGAAATACGCCAGGTCGTCGACCGTATCGAAAGACTTCGGTTGCTCCGAGCGCCCGAAGCCCGGGTGCACGGGCGCGAGCACGCGCGCGCGCGCCGCCAGGCGATCGAGCACCGCCGCCGTCGGCTCGATGCCGATGCCCGGATGCAGGAACAGCAACGGCGTGCCGCGTCCGCGCTCGATCAATTCCACGCGGATGTCGTTGACGACGATCGAGGACGCCGGGTCGGCGGGCATGGGGTGGAATTCTGCGGGTTCGTTTGGCGTTATTGCCGCGCTTCTTCTCACAAAATCGCAGCGGTCGCCATAGCGGCATGGCCGCCATGCAGGCGCGGCGCCGCGTTCACTGCGCGGACTTGATGCCGAGGACCTTGGCGGTCGCGGCGAGCTTGGCACGCAGCTCCGCGATCGCGGCGGCGAATTCGGCGGGACCGCGGATGGTGACGACCTGGCCGGTGGCCGCGAGCCGGGTCGCAATGGCCGGGTCGGCCGCCGCCACGGCCCGCACCTCATCGGCGATGCGTTCGCGCAGCTCGCCGCGGCATGCCGCGCGGCCCGAACAGGCCGACGGGACTGTCCAGTTGCAGCGCCGGGTAACCGGCCTCGACCACGGTCGGAACCTCGGGCGCGCTGGGGGCGCGCTCGCGACTGGTCACCGCCAGCACCTTGACCCTGCCGGCCTGCATCGGCGGCAGCACCACCGCCAGCGAGGTCGCCAGCAGGTGAATGCGGCCCTCGGCGAGATCGTTCGGCGCCTGCAGGATGTCGCGATAGGGCACCTTGGCGACCTGCAAGCCGCTGCTCTTGAGGAAGCCGAACAACAGGAAATCGGCGTTGCCGTTGGCGGCCGCGGCGTTGAGCTTGCCGGGCTGCGCGCGGATCAGCGCCACCAGCTCGCCGAGCGAGCCGACCTTCAGGGACGGCGAGGTCGAGACCGCCAGGATGATCGTGGTGATGCTCGCGATCGGCAGCAGGTCGCGCTCGGCGTCGTACGGCAGCTTGTCGTGCTCATAAGGATGCACCGCGAAGGTTCCGGCCGGGCCGAGCAGAAGCGTGTGGTCGTCGTTGGTGCCGACGAAGGCGCTGATCGCCACCAGTCCGTCACCGCCCGGACGATTTTCGACGACCACCGGCTTGCCCCAGCGCGCGCTCAGCCGATCAGCAAACAGCCGCGCCGTGATGTCGGTTCCGCTGGCGGCTCCGAACGGCACGATGAAGCGCACCGCGCGGGTCGGATAGGACTGCGCGGCCGCGCTGCCGATGCCTTGCAAATGAGCGACGAGCGCGATGGCCACGAGGAGAAGCGAGCGCGCCATTGAATGCTCCCAGCCGGAACGGAATGCACGCCTGAGCCTACCAGTCGTCGCTGCGGGCGGCGAGGGCTTTGCGGGCTCGACGCTCGGTCTAATCGTCGGCCGTGATCCGCGTCGGTCGTCCCAGGCTGGCAAAATGCCCGCGCTGCTGCAGCCAGGCGAGCAGGAACAGGCTCGGGATGGCGGTGAGCGCGCTGATGACGAAGAACATCGGCCAGCCGCTGGCTTCGGCGACATAGCCTGCGCCCGCCGACAGATAGGTGCGGCCGACCGCGGCGAGCGCCGTGAGCAGCGCGTATTGCGTCGCCGTGTGCAGCGGGCTTTGACACAAAGCCGAGAGATACGCGACGAAGATCACGGTGCCGATCGCACCGGCGAAGTTCTCGACGATGATCGTCACGGTCAGCGCCCAAAGGTTGACGCCGACCAGGGCCTGCCAGGTGAAGATCAAGTTCGAAGCCATCTGCAGGATCGCGCCGATCCACAGAGAGGTCGCCAGCGGATAGGCGCGCGCGAGCGCGCCGCCGGCGAAGCCGCCGATCAGAGTGGCGGCGAGCCCGACACCCTTGACGATGGTCGCATACTCGTCGCGGGAGAAACCGATCTTGATGACGAACGGCGCGGTCATGGCGCCGGCAAACGCGTCGCAGAATTTGTAGAGCACCACGAAAACGAGCACCACGATCGCCGCGTCACGGGTGAGAAAGTTCTCGAAGGCGCCATAGGCGGCGACGGCCACGCGCCGGAGCGGATTTTCGCGCGCATGCGCCGCGTGCTCGGCCGCCGCGGCGGCGGATTTCTCGGGCTCGGTGGCGATCAGCGTGGTGGCTATTCCGAGCGCGACCAGCGCCGCCATCCCGATATAGCTCGCCGTCCAGGCCGGCTGCTTGGCGAGACCAAACCATTCGAAGCCGGAGACGAGATAGAGCGCGCCTGCGGTCGAGGCGAGCATGCCGATGCGATAGGCCGCCACGTAGGACGCCATGCCGGCAGCCTGCTCGTTCTCGTCGAGGCTTTCGACGCGGAAGGCGTCGATGACGATGTCCTGCGTGGCCGAGGCGGTGGCAACCAGCAGCGCCCCGAATGCGACCATCCATGGCGAGACGGCCGGGTCGCAGAAGGCAAGAAACACGATCGCGGCCATGAGCAGCAGCTGCGAGAGCACCAGCCAGCCGCGCCGGCGGCCGAGCAGCGGCGACAGCACCGGTACGTCGAGCGCATCGATGACCGGAGCCCACAGGAACTTGATCGTGTAAGGCGTGCCCACGAGGGTGAGGAAGCCGATGGTCTTGAGGTCGACCCCGCTCTCGGCGCTCCACACCTGCAAGGTCGAGCCGGAGAGCGCGAGCGGCAGCCCGGCCGAGAAGCCGAGGAAGAGGACGATCAGCACGCGCGGCTTGAGATAGACCGTGAGCGCATCGGCAAAGCTCGGGCGCGCGGCTGTGGTATCGGGCGTCGCGGTCATCGGTGCAGCTATTGTTGAATTGGCACGCGGACACAAGCCTGCGATTGCGGCCAAATGTGATCGGGCGTAGCCTGATTTCTCGTCTTGAGGCCGATCGCAGCGCAGAATACCGGCCGATGACGGGGAGGGAAGCGCCATGCAACGCAACGTCATTGGCTCAGGGCTCGCGGCCGCACTTGCTCTTGCCGCATGGGCCGGCGGCGCCCAGGCGCAGAGCTTCCCGGCGCGACCGGTGACCTTGATCGTGCCGTGGGCAGCCGGCGGCAGCACCGATATCGGCATGCGCGCGCTCGCAACCGCCACCGAGAAGCATCTCGGCCAGTCGATCGTGGTCGAGAACCGGCCGGGCGGCTCCGGCACGCTCGGGCCCGGCCAGATGGCGGCGACCGCGAAGCCCGACGGCTACACGCTCGCGCAGCTGCCGATCACGGTGTTCCGCTTTCCGTTCATGACCAAGACCACCTTCGATCCCGCCAAGGACTTCAGCTACATCATCGGGGTCAGCGGCTATACGTTCGGAGTGGTGGTGAAGCCCGATGCGCCGTGGAAGACGTTCCCGGAGCTGCTGGCGGAGGCCAAGGCCAATCCCGGCAAGATCAATTATGGATCACCGGGTCCCGGCACCAGCCTGCACATCACCATGGAGCAGATCGCCAAGCGGCAGGGCATCAAATGGACCCATGTGCCCTACAAGGGCAGCGCCGAGACCAGCACCGCGATCCTCGGCGGCCACATCCATGCGGTCGCCGAATTCGAGCGGCTGGGCGCAGCTGGTGAACATGGGTCAATTGCGGCTGTTGGTGACAGTGGGGCGCGGGCCGCACCAGGAACTGGCCGACGGTGCCGACCCTGAAAGAGGTCGGCATCGACATGGTCTCGAACTCACCCTTCGGCGTATCGCCGGCCCCAGGGGAATGGAGCCTGGCGTCGTGAAGGTCCTGCATGACGCGTTCAAGAAAGGGATGGAGGAGCCGTCCTACGCCGAGGCGATGGCCAAGCTCGACATGGAGCCGTTCTATTTGAGCAGCGAGAATTACGCCAAGTTCGCGGTCGAGCAGATCGCGGAGGCGAAACGCTACATCGCGGAGCTTGGGCTCAAGCAGGATTGACGCAAGTCGCAAGCTCGGCTACTCCCCCACCTGCAGCTTGCGCGGGATCGGCGAGGGGATGACGGTCGGATCGCCCGGCGCCTCGTCGCCGTCGAACTCCAGCTCCTCGATGCGGGTGGCGCGCTTGTCGATCTTCTCGGACGAGATCAGGATCTGCCGGATGTCCTCGTTGGCCTGGCCGAAATGGCGCTCGAGCCGCACCACGCGCTCGCGCAGCCGGCCGAGATCATCGAGCATCGCGCCCGACCTCGCTGCGGATGCGGTCGGCCGCCTCGCGCATGCGGGCATCCTTCTGGATCTGCTGGATCACCTGGATGGCGAGCATCAGCAGCGCCGGCGACACCAGCACGACGCGCGCCCGATAGGCTTTCTGCACGATGTCGTCGAAGCCGTCGTGCAGCTCGGCGTAGACGGATTCGGAGGGCACGAACATCAACGCGGTGTCCTGCGTCTCCCCCGGCACCAGATACTTCTCGGCGATGTCGGCGACGTGGCGGCCGATGTCCTGGCGCAGGCGCTGGGCGGCGCGGCTGCGCTCGTCGTCGGTTGCGGCATCGCGGAAAGCGGTCACCGCTTCGAGCGGGAACTTGGCGTCGATCACCAGCGGCCGGCCGTCCGGCAGGAACACGGCGCAGTCCGGCCGCTTGCCGCTCTTGAGCGTGTGCTGGAACGCGAACGCGCCCTTCGGCAGGCCGTCCTGGACGATCGCCTCCATGCGCGCCTGGCCGAAGGCGCCGCGCGCCTGCTTGTTGGAGAGCACCGCGCTGAGCGAGCTGACCCGCGAGGACAGCTCGGTGATGTTCTTCTGCGCATTGTCGATGACCGCGAGCCGCTCGTTGAGCCGTTGCAGGCTCTCGACCGTGTGCTGCCCCGTGGTGGTCATCGACTGGTTGAGATGATGGCTCACCGAGTCGAGCCGCTCGTTGACCGCGCGGTGCAACTCCGCCTGGCGGCCGGCCAGCAGGTCGCGCATCCCCTCGATGCGCACGGTGGTTTCCGCCTGCAGCCGCGCCAGCTCGGCCATCTGGCGGTCGGTGGCCTCGTCGTCGCGCCGGCGCACGGCCCGCACCGCGAGCACGGCGATCGCCGCCAGCATCGCGAGCGCGGCGAGCACGATCGCGGCCGCCGCGGCCAGCGTGAGGAGGTTGTCGGTCATCTGCGCACCCTAACCCGATTCGCATCATAGGAACAAAAAGTGAACAATAAATCAATGCGCTTCGGACGACAGCCGACCGACGACGGAGGCCAGATGAGCGGCGACCAGAAGTGCTCTGTCCGCTGTCGTCCGTCCTCTGTCCGCCGCCTGACATTGACCGTTTTTGCGCGACCGCTTACATCGCCGTCATGGCGCTACGCGAGATTCTGATTTTGCCGGACAAGCGGCTGCGGCAGGTGTCCGAGCCGGTGAAGAAAATCGACGCCGGCATCCGCAAGCTGGTCGAGGACATGTTCGAGTCCATGTACGACGCGCCCGGCATCGGGCTCGCCGCCATCCAGGTCGGCACGCCCAAGCGCGTGGTCACGATGGATTTGTCCAAGAAGGAGGAGACCGAAAAGAACCCGCAGGTCTTCATCAACCCGGAAATCGTCTGGAGCTCGGACGAGAAGGCGACCTACGAGGAGGGCTGCCTGTCGATCCCGGAATTCTATGAGGAGGTCGAGCGCTCGGCGCAGGTGAAGGTCAAATACCTCGACCTCGAGGGCAAGGCGCACGAGGTCGAGGCCAACGGCTTGCTCGCGACCTGCCTGCAGCACGAGATCGACCACCTCAACGGCGTGCTGTTCATCGACCATATCTCCAAGCTCAAGCGCGACCGCGTGGTCAAGAAGTTCACCAAGGCGGCGAAGCGCGCGGCGGAGGAAAAGCGGGCGGAAGCCGGGGATGACGCCATGAAGTTCGCGCAAACTGCTACCGTCCGGCGAGAAACTGCTCGGTGTAGGTCTTGCTCATGTCGGGCTTGGCCGGCAGCAGCTTGAGGTCGACATAGGACTCCGCCAGCGTATCGAGTGACTGCTGGTCGAATCTGCCGGTGCGCGAAATCAGCGGAACGACGAAATCGTAGAGCTCGGCCAGGATATCCTCGTCGTTGCCGGTGACCTCGCGCGCCACCTGCACGGTCTCGCGCTTGTGGGCGCGGACGTGGTCCATCGTCTCGAACCAGGCCAGCAGGAAGCGCCGCACCGTATCGGGCTGCTCGGCGATCATTTTTTCGGTGGCGAACATCACGTACATGGTCAGCTTCGGCACGCGCTCGGCGAAACGCACCACCACCTTGGCGTCGCCGCGCTTCTGCGCCTGCAGGCAGGTGCCGAGATCGCCGGTGATGCCGTCGATGTCCCTGGTCTTGAGCAGCGCATAGGCGGGTCCGCTGGCCGAGGTGATCAGCTGGATGCCCTCCGGTCCCCAGCCTTGCTGGCGGGCCAGCTCGCGCGTCATCCATGCGGTGATGGCAAACAGGCTCGAAACGGTGATCCGCTTGCCCTTGAGGTCGGCCGGCGATGCGACCGGCAGGTCGGGCCGCACCACCAGGCCGAGGTCGAGCGGGGAGTCGGCCACCAAGGCAACGGCACGCACCGGCGCGCCCTTGAAGATCATCGCCATGTCGGGACCGGTATTGAACGCGATGTCGATGCTGCCGGCGGTCTCCGCCTGCACCAGGCGCGTGCCGCCGGTGAAGGCGCTGATCTCGAGCTCGAGCCCATGCTTCTTGAAGATGCCGGCGCGCACGCCGACGTCGATCAGCGCGAAGGTGAACGCGCTCCCGATCGGCTTGCCGAAGCGCACCACCTCGGCGCAGGCGACACTCGTCGAGAAAGCTTGCGCGACCAGGCAGAAGAGGCCGAGCAAAGCCGGCTTGACGGCTCGATTGCGGCAACGGCGGTGTTGCATCCGAATTCCCCATGCACGAGAGGATCGTTCGACACTGGCCTTCGCTCCCGGATGTGTCAATGTGACCGCGCGTGACAGTCGTCAGGGGAGGCGGCTCGTCGCGCAAATGGAGACGGACGTGGAACAGGGCTTGGCGAAAGCATTGGATCAGATGCAAATCTGCGAGGTCCGGCGGGTCTGGGCGTTCAGCCTCGATCTGGGCGAGTGGGACACGCTGCGATCGTGCTTTCATCCCGACGCGCGCGTCACCGTGTCGTGGTATTCGGGGCCGATCGGCGGCTTCATCGAGCGCTCGCAGGCGATGGCGGCGGCGCGCAAGCCCGAGGAGCACCGCAAGCATTGGCTCGGCAACATGCGCAGCCGGGTCAGCGAGACGCGCGGCGTGCTCGAAACCGACGTGATGATCCTGATCCGCGAGTTCATCGACGGCGACCTCTGCGACTACACATCGCAGGCGCGCTTCTACGACCTGTTCGAGAAGCGCGACGGCGCCTGGCGCATTTGCGATTGGAACTGCATCTACGACAAGGACCGGTTGGATCCGGTCATTCCATCGTGGGACGCTTCCGCGCTGTACGCGCAGGCAACGCTGGAAGGGCCCGAGAGCGGCTTTGCGTTCATGAAGCTGCGTCAGGCCAAACGCGGCCGGACGGTCCCGGAGTCGATCGTGATCCGGGACACCGAAGGCGAGCGGAGGCTGCGCGGCCGCGGCGAGAGCTGGCTCGCCGGCGCCGCGGTGAAGTCCGTGGTGTGAGATGTCGCTGCGCCTCGTGTTCATGGGCACGCCCGACTTCGCGGTGCCGACGCTCGTCGAGATCGTCGGCCGCGGCCATGACGTCGTGGCGGTCTATACGCGCGCGCCCAAGCCGGCCGGACGCGGCATGGAGCCGAGGCCGAGCCCGGTCGAGCGCGAGGCACGGCGCTTGGGTCTCTCCGTGGCGACGCCCCCGGGGGTGCGCTCGGCGGAGGTCGAAGCCGTGATCCGCGCGCAACGCGCCGACGCCGCGATCGTGGTCGCCTACGGGCTCATTCTGCCGAAGCCGGTCCTGCAGGCTTTTCCGCTCGGCGCATTCAACCTGCATGCTTCGCTGCTGCCGCGCTGGCGCGGCGCCGCGCCGATCAACCGCGCGATCATGGCCGGCGATGCCGAGACCGGCGTGATGGTGATGAAGATGGACGAGGGCCTCGACACCGGCCCGGTCGCCATGGCCGAGCGGGTGCCGATCGCGCCCGACGCGACCGCGGGCGATCTGCACGATGAACTTGGCCCGCCGCGGTGCCGATCTGATGGTGCGCGCGCTCGGCGCGCTCGAGCGCGGCTCGCTCACGCTGACGCCGCAACCGGAGGCGGGCGTCACCTATGCGCGCAAGCTCGGCAAGGACGAGACCCGGATCGACTGGTCGCGACCGTGGAAAGAGGTGCACGACCATATCCGCGGCTTGTCGCCGTTTCCGGGCGCCTGGTTCGAGATCGCAGGGGAACGCACGCCGGTCCGCGTCAAGGCGCTGCGCACGACCAGAGGGGAGGGCGCGGGCGCACCCGGGACCGTGCTCGACGACCGGCTGACGGTGGCCTGCGGGGACGGCGCCGTGCGCCTCCTCGAATTGCAGCGAGCGGGGCGCCAGGCCATGCAGGCGGACGAGTTTCTGCGCGGCACCAATGTTGCCGCCGGCACGCGCTTCGGTTAATTCGCCCCATGCCCCGTTACAAGCTCACCATCGAATATGACGGGCGCCCGTTCGTCGGCTGGCAGATCCAGGACAACGGCGCGTCGGTGCAAGGCGTGCTGGCGGCCGCCATCAAGGCGTTCTGCGGCGAGGAGGTCGCGGTCCACGGCGCCGGGCGCACCGACGCCGGCGTGCATGCGCTCGGGCAGGTCGGCCATATCGACCTGGTCAAGCGCTGGGACACCGACACCGTGCGCGATGCCGTGAACGCGCATCTGCGCCCGCACCCGGTCGCGGTCATCACGGCCGAGGAGGTGGACCTCAAGTTCGATGCGCGCTACTCGGCGATCAAGCGCCATTACCTTTATCGCATCATCAACCGCCGCGCCGATCTCACCTTCGAGCGCGGGCGCGCCTGGCGCGTCGCCAAGCCGCTCAACAGCTCGGCCATGCACGCGGCGGCGCAACGCCTGGTCGGCCAGCACGATTTCACCAGCTTCCGCCATGCCGAATGCCAGGCCAAATCGCCGGTCAAGACCCTCGATGCGCTCGACGTCCATCGCCTCAAGGACGACATCCACATCGCCGCCTCGGCGCGCTCGTTCCTGCACACGCAGGTCCGCTCGATGGTGGGCTCGCTGGTGCTGGTCGGCGAGGGGAAATGGTCGGCCGATGATCTTGCCCGTGTCCTCGCCGCGCGCGACCGCACCGCTTGCGGCCCGGTCGCCCCGCCCGACGGGCTCTATCTGACGCAAGTCGACTACGAAGAGGACGACGGGTCTCAGCTCGAAAGGAAACTCTGGTGATGCTGCGCGTCCGGCTGTTGTCCGCGTTCTTTGTCATGCTCGTCGCGCTCGCGCCGTGGGCACATGCGCAGAATTTTCCGAGCGGTCCGGTCCGCATCATCGTGCCGTTCCCGGCCGGCGGGGCGACCGACGTGCTCGGCCGCGTGCTCAGCCTCCACCTGCAGGCGCTGTGGGGACCGCCGGTCGTGTCCGAATATCGTCCGGGCGCCGCCGGCCTGATCGGAACGCGCCAGGTGGCGGCCGCGCCGGCGGACGGCTACACGCTGCTGATGGCCTCGACCGGCGCCATCCTGGCACTCGCCGGCGAGCGTCCCGGCAGCGGCGCGTTCGACATCACGCGCGAGCTGGCGCCGATCTCGTTGATCGCGGCGCCGCCCTATATCGTGGTGGTCCATCCGTCGCTGCCGGTGACGACGGCCGCCGAGCTGATCGCCTACGGGAAGCAGAATCCCGGCAAGCTCGCGTTCGGATCGTCCGGCGTCGGCTCGGCGTCGCATCTCTCCGGCGCGCTGTTCCAGCAGATGGCCGGCATCGACATGCTGCACGTGCCCTATCGCGGCACCGGACCGGCGGTCACCGATCTGCTCGGCGGGCGCATCAACGTCATGTTTTCTCCGGCGGTGGTGGTCACGCCGCACATCGCCGCCGGCACGCTGCGGGTGATCGGCACCACCGGCCGGGAGCGCTCGGCGCTGTTCCCGGATTTTCCCACGCTCGCCGTGACCGGGTTCGATTATCAATCGCTCGGCTGGTTCGGCCTGTTCGCGCCGGCCGGAACGCCGCGCGAGATCGTGGCCAAGATCAGCGCCGACACCAAGACCGTGCTCAGCCTGCCCGACGCCAGGCAGCGGCTCGCCGAGCAGGGCGCCGAGCCCGAGCCCAGCACGCCCGAGGCCTTTGCGGCCTTCGTCAATGCGGACGTCGCCAAGTGGCTCGATCTCGCGCGCAGGGCCGGCATCAAGCTGACGCCGTGAGCTTCAGGGCGACGTTCAGAAATAGAATGGACAATGAATATTATGGAAAGTAGTTAAATATTTAGGTATTACTTATAACGATAGCTAAACATCGATACTACATTATTTATTTTCGAATTACCTATTCGAATACTGATAATAAGCCAATCGATGACTATGTGAGTGCGTAGGTCCCCTTGTGTGGGACGAGTAGGTCCCCTGTGTGGGACAAAAGGAGTTTGCAATGAAGAATCTCATATCTTCCTTTTTCGAGGACGAAACGGCTGCCACCGCCATCGAATACGGACTCATCGCCGCCGGCATCTCGGTTGCGATCATCACCGTTGTGGGCACGCTCGGCATGAAGCTGAACACGGTCTTCACGACGGTGCAGACCGCGCTCAAGTAAGCGAGGTGGAAACGATGAAGGGGGCTTCGCCCATTGGCCGAAGCCCTCATTTGTCGATCTCGAGCTGATGCACGTCCGAGGCCGGCAAACGAGACCTTCCCAGGAACAGTCGCCGGGCCACCGTCGGCCACCCGCTCACGCGGAATGGCGATCGTGCTTCTCGGGTCCATATCGAACAGGGAGATACAACATGTCCCAGGCACGAGCACACGACGCAACAGCGGATGCAATTCGCGATCGCTATCGGAGGTTTTTCGACGACGCCTTCATGCCGAACATCCGGCACGAGCAAATGCCGGGCGCAGACGAACGTGTCGCCTATGCGGCGGAGTTTGCCGCGCATCAGCTTGGGCGGATCGACGAGAAACTGGGACGCCTCATAGAGATAATGGAGCGGAAAGCCGCTCAATCCTCGTAGGGCGAAAGCCGGCAATCGTCGCGAGCTTGCTGAAGGCAAGGTAGGTGGCCGAGAGCTTGCAGTCGGCCCGACCCTTCCGGCCGACCATTTCCGGCGCGGCGGACAGTTTGAATCAGTTCCTTGAGCTTGATGCCGACTTCGCGAATCAGGCCGACTACTTGACCAGCCGCAATTTGGTCTCGGCCGCGAGCGTGCGAGCTTGCCGCCGTTGAAAATCTGCGAGGATATCGGCGCCGACCTCCGAGGCGGGGACCGGCCGGCCGAAGAAGAACCCCTGGACCTGGTCGCCGTCGGCCTCGTCGAGAAAGGCTACCTGCCTGGCGGTCTCGACGCCTTCGACCGTCACCCGCATGTCGCAGCTCGCGTCCGAGCGCGATGATCGTTTTCACCACCGTCTCGGCATCACGGCCGGAGCCGTCGAAGCCCTGCATGAAGCTGCGGTCGATCTTGATCTTGTCGAACGGGAAGCGCCACAGGTAGCTGAGGCTCGAATAGCCGGTCCCGAAATCGTCCATCACGATTGCCACGCCCATGGCCTTGAGCGTCTGCAGCTCCGCCATGATGGCTTCGCTGTTGCCGAGCAGCAGGGTCTCGGTGACCTCCAGCTCGAGCCGGTGCGGCGCGAGGCCCGCGTCCTTCAGCGCGGCGGCGACGATGTCGCTGACGCTGCCGGCCACGAATTGCGCCGGCGACAGGTTCACCGCAACGGTCAGGTGCGCCGGCCAGGTCGCGGCGGTCCGGCACGCCTCGCGCAACACCCATGCGCCGATCTTGTCGATGAGCCGCATGTCCTCGGCAACGGGAATGAAGACCAACGGCGGGATGAGTGTTCCGTCCTCCGCGGGCAGGCGTATCAGCGCCTCGAAGCCGATGAGGCGGCGGTCCGACATCTCGAAGACCGGCTGGTAGTGCAACTACGAAGCCGTCATGCAGCGACCGCGTCGCGGATGGTCCTCTCGAGCTCGATGCGCGCCTGCAGCTCACTGTCCATCTCCGGCAGGAAGAACCGGATGCAATTGCGACCGTCGGCCTTGCTCTTGTAGAGCGCCAGATCGGCGCTCTTGAGCAGCCGCTCGGCGCTGTTGCCGTCCTCCGGCGCCAACGCCACTCCGATGCTGACCGTGGCGAGGATCTCGTGCTCCTTGAACTGCATCGGAGCCGTCAAGACGGCGACAAGGCGGCGCGCGAACTCATTCGGCCTGATCCTTGCGGCGACGCCGAGTTCTGAACCACGACGAACTCGTCGCCGCCGAGCCGGGCCACGACGTCGTCGACGCGGATCGATCGCTGCGCAAGCGCTCGGCGACGGTCTTGAGCAGAAAGTCGCCGCCGTCGTGACCAAGCGTGTCGTTGACCTCCTTGAAGCGGTCGAGGTCGATGAAGTGCACGGCGAGGCTGCCGCCCCGCACCGGCAGGACGGCGAGGCGTCTTCTCAAGCTTTTCGATCAGGTAGGGGCGGTTGCTCAAGCTCGGTCAGCGCGTCATGATGAGCGAGGAAGCGGATGCGCCGGTCGGCCTGCTGCTTCTCTTTCGTTCGACGATACCAGGCGATCGCCGGAAGCCCGAACGACAGGGCAGCACCCAGACAGAGCGACACGGCCGCGATCAGAAACGTGCGGTAGAAAATATCGCGCTTCTCGGTCTGGTCGACATAGGCTGCCACGATCGCGACCGGCCGCCCGTCGACGAGGACCGGCACATAGGCCTGCGCGTAGAACGCCGGTCGCTCGGGCGGGGTGCCCACCCGCACGTCCACGACGGGGGCGTTGGTGGCGAGCGAGCGGACCGCATCGGCGCTGAATACCGACAGGTTGACCAGCGCCACCCCGTGCTCCGACACCAGCTGCGAATAGCCTTGGCGATTGTAGATCTCGTAGCGGAAAACCTCGCCGGCCTTCTGCGCCCATTGGAAGAAGGTCATGCTGGCGCTCGACGGCTGCTCGCCGCCGGCGATCTGCTCGAGATCGGTCACGGTATCCGCCAGCAGGCGCGCCCAGTTGCGCGCCGTCGAGGTCGCGTCCTGATAGAGCAGGTAGTCGGTGGTGAACTTGATGCCCGCCCAAATGCCGCCGACGAGGAGAGCGAGCGCGATCGCCAGCATGGCGATCCCGTGCCGCAGCGGATAGGTTGGCGAGCAGCTTCATCGCCGGCCTACGGATCCCGCGCGAAGCTTGCCGAGCTCCGCCTCCGCCCTCGCCAGCAGCTGGCGATGGCGCGGGTCGGCCGCCGACCAGGCTTCGACCTCCGACCTGAAGACGGCGCGGGCGCGATCGAGGTCGGACGGCGACGGGACCACGACCTTGCGGTTCGGGTCGCGCTTCAGGCTGTCGATCGCTTCATCGTTTTCCGCCTGGTAAATCGCGATGTAGTGCTCGGCCGTCCATCCGCCGCTGAAATTGCGGATGATCTGCCGGGCCGGTTCGGGGAGGCTCTCGAGCTTCTTTCGGTTCATCACCACCATCAGCGGGGCCGACGAGACGCCGAGCAGATAGTGGTTCGGGGCGACGCGCGAGATGCCGAACTCCATCAGCGGCGCCGGCCCCACCATGGAGCCGTCGAGCTTGCCGCTGCTGATCGCGCTCGCGGCCTGGTTGATCGGCATCTGGACCGGCACCATGCCCAATCCGGCCAGGGCGGCGCCCTGCACCGGGTTATTGGCGCGGATTCGCATGCCCTTGAGCGCTGCGAGCGAGGCGGCGGGCGGCCGCGTGTGAATCGTCTCCGGCTCGGTGGCGAACGCCCCGATCACGAACAGGTCGTCGTAGCCGCGCAACCCGTCGGCGGCGATCAGGCCGGTATAGACCAGGGTGGCTTCGCGGATGCCGCGGAACAGTCCCGGCAGCTCGATGACCGTGTTGTCCGGAAAGCGCGCGGGCGTGTATCCGGGAACGACGAAGGCGAGATCGGCGGTGCCCTCGAGCACCAGCTGCAGCTGCTGCGCCGGGTTCCTGCCGAGAGTGCCGCTGAAGCCGACGTCGATCTGGACGAGACCCGCGGCCTCGGCATTGACCGCGTCGACGAATGGCTTGATCGCGGCAAGATAGGTCATCGACCGATCGGACGAGAAGTACGCCATCTTGAGCTTGATCGGCTCGGCGAGCCGCCGCAGCACGGTAGCAGCGCGAGTGAGAGCAGCGCACATCGTGCCAGCACTTTGAACATCGATTTTCCGATCTTGACGACCATGATCGCGCCAATTGCGTGGAACGCGTGATTTCCTCCGCAGTCCGACCAACTTACAGATAGGTCGTCACGACCGCGGCGGCGCTTGAAATCGCACATCGTGGATTGGCGCGAGTTAACGCCGCCGGCGAAATTGTCCGTTCCGTGGTGGCGAGTTCCTGTCGGTCCGGAAAACGAGATTCGCCTGCCCAGTTCTGGGCGGGCGTGATGCGATGCGGTCGTCAATGACGTGAGCAATTTTGCTCAGACAGCGGCCCGTCTGCGCGCCTAAACTGGTGTCCGACTCCGAACGATCGCAAGAGTTCAGCGTCGTCGCTCCGATGCGAACTGTCCGCATCGCGCCGGCACCGGTGGCGTCGCGCGGCTGTAGTGTTGCCGTGCCCGCCGTCGTAGTCGCTCACATCGCGAAACGAGAGTCCCCCGCCATGTCCATCGGACTTATCCTCGTCATCGTCCTCATCATCTTCCTGCTCGGCGGCTTCAGCGGCCGCTTCGGCGGCTATGGGTACGGGTATGGTCACCGTGGCACGGGCCTCATCGGCATCATCGTGATCGTCCTTATCGTCCTGCTTCTCATGGGGCGGATTTAGCGCTGTTTCCGCTGACAGAGAACCGGCGGCCGTTCATGTGATCTTTGCCGGGACGCAGGCTCAAGAACGCGCAGCCAAGGTGAAGCTGGCGGGCGCTTCTTCTGCCCAGACGCGAAAGCCCGACAAGGTGCCGGGACCGAAGGTGTGGGTCAGAGGCACGTCGGCGGCATCGCGGCCGCGCGCGATGAGGATACGCCCGATCCGAGGGGCGTTGTTGCGCGGGTCGAAGGTGTGCCACCGGCCGCCGAGATAGACCTCGATCCACGCCGCAAAATCCATCGGCGCGTACGGCGGAGGAAGGCCGATGTCGGTAATGTAACCGGTGCAATAGCGCGCCGGGATGTTCAGGCAGCGGCAGAACGTGACCGCCAGATGTGCGTAGTCGCGGCAAACGCCGTGGCGCTCTGCGTAGGCTTCGGACGCGGTTCTGGTGGCGCGGGAGTGCTCGTAGCCGAAGGTCATGTGGGTGTGGACGAAGTCGCAGATGGCTTGCACCCGCGGCCAGCCGAGCGGCGTTTGTCCGAACAGGCGCCAAGCCTCGTCGGAAAGGCGATCGGTCTCACAGTACCGACTACCAAGCAGGAACAGCAGGGTCTCGGTGGGCAAGTGCTGGACTTGGTGCTGCAGAGCGTTCAGGTCGACCGGATCCGACACGCCCGGATCACGGACGATGGCGTCCGTGCCGAGGGTGAAACGGCCTGCGGGTGCAACGAGGCGGCTGCACCAATTTCCGAAACTGTCGCGATAGCCCTCGATGGGAACCGAAGGGTTGGTCATCAGATGATCTGGACGCTCGAGATCGGGGGAGCGCGAGAAATGCACGTTCAGCGTTACGATCATCGGCATCGTCTGCGAAAACTCGAAGGTGAGCTCACACCCGACATTGATCCGCATGACGTCTCCATTTCGTGGATCGGCGGCGCTTCGATGCGAGAGGCGAAGTGACCGGCTGGCCGAGCTCCAATTCATAACCACCGGCTGGGCATTTTCGTTCATTCGATGATCAATTTTATACAGATTCAATCCGCAAACGAGCGCATGCTGATTTGATCGAGGCGCCGGCTCAAAGCGGCCGGGCCTTCAATTCGGCTATTTGACCGGAACCCAGCCGGATGTCGGTTGCGTTCTCGCTCCGACACGTTGTCGAGCGAAAGGAGGGAACGCTCCTTGGTCATGCCGAGCGGAGCGTCTCGTTTGTGTCGTCGTCGATCGGCCATGACGACAGAGAGGTTGTCTTGAATAACATGAAAATACCTCCCTCGCCCCCTGTTGCGTCCGACGCCCGCGGCTGGACGCAGATCCTCGTCCGCTACCGCAAGCCGAGCCTTGCGCGCAGCATCATCGAGCTCATCATCACGGCCGGGCCGCTTGTTCTGCTCTGGTATCTGATGTGGGCAACGCTCGATCTCGGCTACTGGCTCTGCCTGCTGCTCGCGGTGCCGGCCGCGGGCTTTCTCGTGCGGCTCTTCATGATCCAGCACGATTGCGGTCATGGTGCCTTCTTCCACCGCCGTTTCACCAACGACTGGATCGGACGCGTGATCGGGGTGTTGACGCTCACGCCGTACGATTTCTGGCGACGCAAACACGCCATTCACCACTCGACATCGGGAAATCTCGAGCGCCGCGGAATCGGCGATATCGACACGCTGACCGTGCATGAGTACCTTGCGCGGTCTCGATGGGGTCGGCTGTGTTACCGCGTCTACCGGCACCCGCTCGTCATGTTCGGCTTGGGCCCGGCCTATCTGTTCCTCCTGGAGCATCGGCTGCCGGTCGGCCTCATGCGTGACGGGTGGATGCCCTGGTTCAGCACCATGGCGACCAATGTCGCCATCGCGGCTCTCGCCGGCACGATGATATGGCTGGTCGGGATCGGTGCATTCCTGCTCGTGCATCTACCGGTCATGCTGCTCGCGGCCTCGGTCGGTGTCTGGTTGTTCTATGTTCAGCACCAATTCGAGAATACCGTATGGGCTCACCACCGAGCCTGGGACCTGCAAGAGGTGGCGCTTCACGGCAGCTCGCACTATGCCCTGCCGGGCCTCTTGCGCTGGTTCACCGCCAATATCGGCGTTCACCACATCCATCATCTGTGCAGCCGTATCCCCTATTACCGGCTGCCGCTCGTGCTGCGCGACCATCCGGACCTCGACCGTATCGGCCGGCTGACCCTGCTCGAGAGCATCAGGTGCGTGCGACTGGTGCTGTGGGACGAAGGCCGGCAGCGCCTCGTCTCTTTCCGCGAGATGCGCAGGAATTGTGCTCAGCTTGAAGGTGATGCAGAGCGACGCTCCAGTCCGTAGCGCCTGGGTTTTGAAACTGTTCGATCGTGAGACGGGCGCAGCGAACAGAGGCCTGCCGCTCTTATTCGGGACGAAGCCCTCTCCTGACCGGGCTTCGTTTATCGGTTGATCTTGCTCCAAACAATGTCGGGTGAGAGGAAATCACGTGGCTGGGCAAGAATTGCCACCCGAAAAAAGCGCTTCGTGGATGTGTCCCGAGTGCCGAACGGAAATGGTCATTACCCGCATCACGCCGATTCTGTTCGGCGGGGCGCACGAGGATCTCGCGCTCGCGTGCAAGACGTGCGGTCTCACGAAAACACTCAGGATCGAGCGAAGTTGATAATCTTCCTCGTGCCCAAGCGCCACCAGAGCGTTGGTCAGATGCGCCACGATGCGTTCGGTGCCGCCATGCAATCTCGGCGGCACCGCATCGTACAACGGCGCGATCTGAGCGATTTTCAAAGATGGCAATCCAGTCGGCAAGCGGGCGTTACTCGCATCGGGACTACTTGCCGCGAAGCGTATCCTTCAAGCCGCCGACGGCGCTCTGCACCTTACCTACCAACTTGTCGGCTTTGCCTTCGGCTTCGAGCTTGGCATCGCCCGTCACTTTGCCTGCCGCTTCTTTCACGGCGCCTTTGGCCTGCGCCGCCGCGCCCTTGATTCGAGTCGTCGTCCGTTAGCGAACCTGGGTTGAGCGCGACAATTGCGTTTCCCGCGCGCCTGGCTTGAAAGCAGACCTCGGCCGTCGGGGGAAACGGCCGAGGTCCTTACATCGGGCGCTGGGGGTCGGGGGCAACGAGCGTCCGACATTTGAAAATCTGAGCCCGTGAACCTCCTGTGTCTGTTCAAAATTGCTCACATGGCAGAAATATATTCTGAGGCAGACGAGACGTCGTCAAAGTGAAAACGCCCAAGCGTCCGAAGGTCGCTGCCCCGCCGCGCGAACGCGGCAATCCGTGGGGCGCTTATGCAGCGGCGTACCCGGCGTACGGCGGTAATCGTCCGTTCTAGCGCAACAGTATCCGTTAGTCGTTGCGACCAACGTGGCCGTCGCGCCGGCACCCGCCTCATCCCGCTGAAGTCGACCGCAAAGAGACGCTTGGGACAGGAAAGTCGGTTTCGCTGGCGTCGGCTCCTGCATATGGGACGCCATCGAGGATCGCGTCGCGCTGGACAGCGGGTGGTGCTTCCAGCCGCCTCCCACGCGATTTCCGCGGAAACGCCATTCACATTCAAATGTTCCCGGCATTGGAACTTTTCACCGCGTCAAAGGTTCTCTCGCTGCTAATTTCCCTCGAGAGCGCGAGCTGAAGAGACAAGTCGCGGGGCGACTGAAATTGCGGGCGCCACGAGCTCTCGCAATCACAGTGACGAACGCCCGCTTTTCGCGCTCTCCGTTGCTCCAAGGAGGCTTCTGATGCTTGGTCGGTCCGGATCTTCACGCGCGATGTCCGCCACTGTCGGTGAAATCGAACGGCGCCTGCGCTCGCTCGAGCAGCACCTGGAACGTGCCGGCAGCCGCACCTCCGCAAGGGCCGTGCAGACTGCCGACCACGTCGGGGAGACTGTTGCTTCGATGTTGAGCAGCATCGCCGACCGGTTTCGCGACGGCGCCGATTCGATGAGTGACGAAGCGGCGAAAATCGGCACCGGGGCGGCGAAGCTCGGCCAGGATGCACTGCACCGCCTTTCCAAGGAGGTCGCGCATCGCCCGCTTGTCACGCTCGCAGTTGCGGTCGGCGTGGGAGTTCTCGTGGGCCTGGCCAGCCACCGTCGTTGACCGCGCCCTCCGATTCTCGGTGAAAAACGAAGGAGATCGCTCATGTCCATCGGCACGATCCTGCTCATCATCTTGGTCATCATCCTGCTGGGCGGCTTCAGCGGGGTCGGGGGTGGTCCCTTCTATGGGACCGGCTACTACGGGGGCGGCGGGCTCGGGCTCGTGGTCGTCATCATTTTGATCCTGGTCCTGCTCGGCAAGCTGTGATCGGTGGCCGCCTGGATCGGAATACCCACAAAATGGCATGAGAAGCCCCGGCTCGGCGGCCGAGTTTAAGTTGGGAAGTGGTCAATATTGTACAGACTCGATTGGTGGACGGGTCCAGGCTCAGGCACGATCGAGACGCCATCATAAGACGTCCGAGCCGCACTTGTACTTTCCAAGGAGACGCAGAGCGTTCCGAAGCGAAAGGATACAACGTGCATGCCCCCCAATCGGCTCCCATGGGCGTGCTGGGGCTATGCCCCGCATGCGGCGGGGAGACTTCGATCAGACTGATTGAACCTATGAACGCACGAGGCATCGAACGCCGCACGTTCGAATGCAAGCAATGCCACGAGCGACAAGCATTCATCGTCGCTCGTGTGGGCGAAACCACTCATGTGGTGCGACAATAGCCGGGCGGTCCCCGACGTCTGCGCTGGTCATCGAACCGCTTGGCGGAGAACCCCGGCTCCTCAGTGGCCGGGGTTTTCTTTGCGAGCCGCCAGTTCGCGGCAATCGGAACCAGCGCATCACGATTCAACCCAATCGAGATGCGCTCCAGCTCGTGGCTCGGAACCGGTCAGGGCCTATAGCGGGGTTTGAAGGGAAGGCGGATTGGATGGTGAGCACGCAGACACCTGCCGATCAGGAGACCAAGGTCGTGCCGCCGGCGGAAGAGCCGGAGGAAATGCCGCTGCCCTCCGATCCGAAAGTCATATTCCTTGGCGGTCTATTCGTCCTTGCGCTGCTGGCGACAGCCTATGTCGCGAGCGAGATCGTGTTGCCGTTGGTCTTTGCGATCATTCTCAAGCTCCTGCTGCAGCCGGGCATGCGCATATTGGAGCGGTTGCACGTACCGCGGATCCTCGCGGCGCTGCTGCTGATCCTCGCGCTGTTCGGAACGGTCGTCGGCGTGGGGGCGGCCATTTCGGGCCCCGCCGGCACCTGGGCAGCCAAGCTTCCGGAGGGCATTCCTCGGCTGCAGGAGCGGCTGAGCTTCATGCGAGAGCCCATCGATACATTGCAGCGGTTCTTGCAGCAGGTGGAGGATTTCGGAGGAGCGGGACCATCACCAGGTGCCGCCGCCTCGGCGCGCGGCCCAACTCTTCTGACCAAGCTGTTCACGGGCACCCGGAACTTTGCCAGCGGCTTGTTCACGACGGTGCTGTTTCTTTTTTTCCTGCTCGTGTCCGGCGATATCTTCCTGCACCGCCTCGTCGAGATCATGCCGCGCTTCAGCGGCAAGCGCCAGGTCGTCGAAATCTCGCAGCAGATCGAAAGCGACATCTCCGCGTATCTGGTCACGATCACGATCATGAACGCGGCAGTAGGTATCGCCATGGCATTGGCGATGTGGCTCACGGGGGTGGGCGACCCGATCCTCTGGGGGACGGTGGCCTTTCTGTTGAACTTCGTGCCGATCCTCGGCACGGCTTTGGGCGTGTTGATCTTTCTGCTCGCCGGCCTGTTGACGATCGACACGCTCTGGCTAGCGCTGCTTCCTGCGGCGCTTTACATCGGATTTCATTTGATCGAAGGCGAGACCGTAACGCCGATGCTTCTGGCCAGACGGTTCACCCTCAATCCGGTCCTCGTCATCATCTCGCTCATCTTCTGGTTCTGGATGTGGGGCATTCCGGGCGCGATCCTCTCTGTGCCCATGCTGGCGGTTACCAAGATCATCTGCGACCGTGTTCGGCCGCTGGCTGCATTTGGTCACTTTCTCGAGGGGTGAAAGAAATGGAGCGCGGGCCCATTTGCCTGACACTGTTCGGCTTCGGCAAATGGCAAGGTAACGGAAACAGCAAAAACGCTACCGCCCGACGCTAATTCAATAACGCCGACGAGGGCTTGATGCTCCTCAGCGGCTAAGGTTCGCGGCCTTTCACGCCGCTCGCCAACTCATCGGAAGCGAACGAGAGCCTGGGACTAGCGCTACGTCCGATCGCGGTCGGTTCTCGCCAGTCACTTGCTGAGCTGCCGGATGTCCGCCGACGATGTGCTATTGGGACGGCTTGTGCTTTGGCTTTTGGCCAATCGCGTCCTTCGCCCGGACAACGTCACCAAATTGATGGGTGTCCTCCTTTTCGAGACCTTCTTCAGGTCCCGGCATCCCTTCATTGCTTGCCGTGAGAAGCTGACGGGCATCCTGCTCCCACGTATTCAACGCCTTCTTTTTCTCGGCGAGGTTGAGCTCGGGAGCTTTGACCACATCAATCGGCTTATCGAAGGTACTCGAAGGATTCTCCACCTTTCGATCCTTTGCAGGGGTCTTCTGTGTCATGGCGGCCTCGCGCGATGTTGCAGCTTTGTATGACCGTGGGTGTGGGATCACTTCGATCCAGCGTTCGGCGACTCACGTGGAGCTCTCCCGCTTAGCGGCGCCAAATGGCCCCGACCAGGAACCCCAGCCCCACGGCCAGCGCGAGGGTGGTGTAGGGGCGCTTCGTGACCGATTTTTCGACGGCGACCGCGAGCGTGTCCCGAACTTCACGCACGTTGTCCATAGCTTCCTGGCCTTTCTGTCCGGCGTACTTCAAGGCTTGCTGGCCTTTCTCCCCGGCATCCGCAATCACGCTCTCGACGTTGGCCTTGACCTCGCGGAACGCTGCGGCGCCTTTGGAGGCGAGATCATCCTTCGAGGCATCGGCCGCATCCGCTCCAGCTGAGGTGTCGTAGGGCTTGGAGGACGAGGGGTATGTAGACCGTTCGGCGTTGGTCATTTTGATTGATTCCATTTTGTCGGGGCGAATATGAGAATAACGCGGCGCCAGGGCAAAACGTTCCTGATTATGGATCGCATCCGAGGCTCTGCTGGGCAGGCCAGGGGCAAAGGGCAGCAACGCCGTCGGCGGATTGAAAGATTCCCCTGCGGGGCAAGTGATCCCACCCGCAGGCGAGCGTCTCGAAGAGAACGTCCCCTCATCTAGATTCGAAATTTCGGCCGTCAGAGGCGACGAAAATTAGTGATCACTATTATACAGACACCGCTTAGCCCTCGGGCGTACGTTATCGCGACAGCCGGTCTCCCTGGAGTGAAAAAACATGAAAATTGCGCAGATCGCGCCGCTTATGGAGAGCGTCCCGCCGCGGCTTTATGGCGGGACCGAGCGGATTGTTTCCCATCTTACGGATGAGCTGGTCCGACTGGGGCACGAGGTGACCTTGTTCGCGAGTGCGGACTCCGTCACCGCTGCCGAGCTGGTGAGCTGCGCGTCCATGGCATTGCGCCTCGACGGCAATGTCCGCGACCCGATCCCCTATTACATGCTGATGCTCGACAGGGTACGCAGGCTCGCGGAAGAATTCGACATTTTGCATTTCCACATCGACCAGTTTCATTTTCCGCTTTTTGCCCAGATGGCAGATCGCACGGTGACCACTCTTCACGGCCGACAGGATCTTCCCGATCTCAAGCCGCTCTATCTCGGCTTCAGCGAAATGCCGCTGGTCTCGATCTCCAATGACCAGCGGCGGCCGATCGCCAAGGCCAACTTCGCCGCGACCGTACATCACGGCATTCCGACGAGCTTGCACACGCCCATTTACAACCCGCGCGGCGGCTATGTCGCGTTTCTCGGCCGAATCTCGCCCGAAAAGCGGCCTGACCGCGCCATTCGGATAGCACGGACGCTCGGCATTCCCCTGAAGATCGCCGCCAAAGTCGACAAGGTCGATGAAGCCTATTTCCGCGAACAGATCGCACCGCTGCTGGGCGATCCGGGGGTCGAGTTCATCGGCGAGATCGATGAGCGCAGCAAGACCAAATTCCTGGGCGAGGCGCGGGCGCTCTTGTTCCCGATCGATTGGCCGGAGCCGTTCGGCCTGGTGATGATCGAGGCGATGGCGTGCGGCACACCGGTCCTTGCATTCCGCCAGGGTTCCGTTTCGGAAGTCGTCGACCAGGGCGTCACGGGCGCCATCGTTGATACGGTGGATGAGGCGGTGATGATGCTCCCGCGAGTGATGGAGCTCGATCGCCGCGCCGTTCGGCGACGGTTCGAAGAACGATTTTCGTCCACGCGCATGGCCACGGACTATGTGGCGGTCTACCGTTCGCTGCTCGAGCGGCCGTCCATATCGGAGCGCGACACGACCGTGCCGCTGCCCCGACCGGTATTGGATAAAAAGTTGAATGGACAGGGTCTTCACGGGGATCGAGCGCGATGACGAGGGCTTTCCCTTTGCATCACCGTCTAGGTTCCGAGCTTCGCGCCGCCTGGGAATCAAAAAAACCCGGCGATCCTTTCGGGAGCACCGAGCTCTCTCAACGGCTTCACATCGCTTTCGCCGTCTTTATCCGTCGACCACGTTGGTTTCCGCTGCGGTTCCCAACGTCAGGAGCAGCGCTGCACTCGGCGGAGATTGCCGTTTGGTGTTTCTATCGTGATCATCCGGCATCGACGATACTCCGTCGAATAAGCGTATGCCCCATCGTAGTCACGGTAGCCCGACCGCCCGTATTCGTACGCCGGAGCATATCGGTCGTTGTAGCCTCCGTCGTTGTAGCCTCCGTAGTAGCCGGGACCAACACCAACCCCGAAGCCACCCGGCCCTGCGCCGAAGTAGAAGCCCTGAGCAAAGGCGGGTGTTGCAAGCGCAATTCCTGCTGTAGCGAGAAGAGCAATACCTAATCTGCGCATGGAGTTCTCCTATTTGTACATGATGAGAGCCAACTCCTCCTATTCGGCGATGTTCCCGAAAATATGTGGTCAATTCAGACCTATCGCCGCTGGCCGCTAGTTTAGCGTTACAACCATGTCCTCCCTGCTACCGTGGAGGTATGGAGCGGCTGAGCTCTCCCGTCAGACATCCCGTCAAGGCTATTGCCTATGACGGATGCCGACGACGCCGACAATTCCGGCAGCCCTGTTCTCAGCTACAAGATGAACTCGGTCTTTCGCATCACTCAGGCAGCTTGCCATTACCTGGTGTGAGGGCGTTGCTTAAAACCAGCGTCTCCGGCCGTACCAGCCGCCGCCGCCTAGCAGAATAACGATAAGAATTATGATGAGAAGCGTGGTGGTATCCATGGTGCATCTCCTATGAGTGCTCTCGGCCGTCCCGGCCGCTGCAATTACAGCCGGGACCCACTGGACGTTGGGGGTAGGGGCGTCCAGCGAACCTGGAGGTAGCACTCATCCAAGGGGTGAGTCTGTACAAAATCGACCACTATTGAGATCGCCGATGCGGTCGCAAGCTTTTCACCGCTGGGGGAGGTATCGTGATCGAGGGTTGATGTGAGCAATACTGCACAGTCTTCGCCTCGGCATTGGCGTAGCTTCGGGAGTGGGCTCGCCGCGATGGCCGACGATCGAACGTCATGTCGGCGCGCGACAATATCTTGTACTCACGAAGGAGGCGTCGATGTCGGTAGCCAGAGTTACGGAAATCATCTCCAGCTCGAAAAAGAGCTTCGAGGATGCCATCGAAAAGGGCATCGCTCGCGCGGCCAAGACACTCAAGAACGTCGAGGGCGCGTGGGTCAAGGGACAGAAGGTCATCGTGAAGAATGGGAAGATCGCCGAGTATCGTGTCGATCTCAAGGTGACATTCATCCTGATCGACTGATCGGGAGTAATTCTGCACAGTGTGAGGAACAAGTGCGCTGCCGCGCGACGCGGGGGGCCTGTGCCCCCGAATCGCGCGCCATCCTCGACGAGGAGAAAGCTATCGAGGCCACGAAAACGATCGACTATTTTTGCGGACTGACTACTTCTTGCGCTTTTGGTCGCCGCGATCGCCTTCGCCTTTCTTGACAACCGTGGTCGCCTTTGTGCGTCGGTCGGCTGCCAAGGAGCGGCCTACATCATCGCTCTCTTTGAATTGGCCGCCCTTGCTTCGGCGGACGTACCGTTTGTCGCCTTTGTTGGGCTCGATCAGTTCGCGGGGCATCATACTCTCCTGTGGAAAACTCCGGGTGTGAAGCCGAGGGGTAGCAGGGGGCTGCTGACCGCCCGACCTGGCGGCGTTGGAGGCGGGCACCAATGTAAGCTCGTCCCTCACGGCGATTGCATCGTCGATCATCTGGGCATTTTTTATCCACGCAACAGTCCCACCGCTCCGACGACGGACGCGACCACGCCGCCAACCAACATCCATATCGCCTTGTCGGTAGGTGAACCGGTGAAGAAACGGGAAATGTCTGAGGTCAATGATGTCGATGCCATGATGCCGAAGACGATGAGCAGGATACCCCCGGCAAGAAGTGCGAGTGAGACTGCCCTGGTCATGTTTGTTCCTACCGCGCAAAAAAGCCGATGTAGATCAGGGCAAAGAGTCCAATTGTCAGGCTCGTACTGACAATCAGCACGACCAGCGTCGGTCGATCGAGAAAGCCCGCTCGTGCCTCGACCGCCGTCTCGACGGTATGTCCTGCTTCTTTGTGCATAGAGCTGCTTCCCGGTGTTGGAGCCTGGAGCCCTCTATTACAACCGATGGGCGGCAAAATAGGTTCCATCGCGCAAAAGTTAATTAGGTGCCACACAAAAGTAGCAAACCGCCAAAGCACGCTGCTGCCATTCAGCCGCGCCCGCCCGCGGTCAAAATAGCGCGCGTCGCGTGGTCCGGACCGGACTTGTGGGCGCGGTCGATGAAGAGCAGCTCCGCGAGCCGCGTGCGGGCCCGGTTGACCCGGCTCTTGACCGTCCCCACCGCGCAGTCGCAGATCGCGGCCGCCTCCTCATAGGAGAAGCCCGACGCGCCGACGAGAAGCAGCGCTTCGCGCTGGTCCGGCGGCAGCGTGGCAAGCGCCACGCGGAATTCCTCGAATTCCACCCGGCTGTGCTGCTCGGGAGGCGATATCAGGCTCTTGGCATAGCCTCCGTCGACGTCTTCGATCTCGCGGCGGCGCTTGCGGTACTCCGTCCGGTACCGATTGCGCAGGATCGTGAGCAGCCATGCCGGCATGTTCGTTCCCGGCTGGAACGAATGGATGTTGGCCATGGCGCGCAGGAGCGTTTCCTGCACGAGGTCGTCCGCGCGGTCGACTTTGCCGCTGAGCGAGATCGCGAACGCGCGCAGGCTCGGAACGGCAGCCAGCATGGCATCCCGCACGGATGGCTGAAGCGGATTGGCTCGGTCCTTTGTCGTTCGGATTGTCGAGAGCCGGGTCGTGGCCCCTGGTCGCGACAGTGACGCTGCCATCATTTTCATGAACGATCTCTGGTCAGGCCGCGCGAACCGCGTCCAATCAACAAATGACGGTCACAAGGTGTACGTTGAACCCGTGACCAAGGGCATTTGGGAATGAGCGATATCGCTGTTGGAAGCGTGTGAAGCCGCTGAAGCGGCCCCCCGCCGATGAAGGGCCAAGTTGATCCTTTCGCTGTGACCGCAGGCGCACGCGTAGGTGCGGGTTTCCCTTCCCTCCTGGGCCGGCATCGCCATCATGATTCTCATTTTCAGCGAGCACTCGGCACAAAATAACGTCCAAGAATCAGGACGGACTACCTGGTCCGGCAACCGATGCTGCATAGACATGATGATTTCCTCCCGTCGGAAAAAAGAATCCGGCATCAGACTAGGTCCGATGGCCGAGTGGAGTCTGTATAAAATCGCTCACGTACGATGTCTTCGATACAGCAACGGGGCCCTTGCATAGCTGCCCTATGGGAACCCTGGACTTCTGCGTCTTGGAAGACTCGCGGCGAGCGGGGCCCTCAGGTGTCGGGCTTCTGTCGTGGGAGGCATGCACGCGTCCGGCCCCACGCACCGTCTACATCCCATCGTCGCCTGTCGAGCGACGGACCTACTCCGAACCCTCCGGCGGCCCCGACCATTCCAGAGCCACCTCGCAAGCAGTAGAGCTTGGCCGTGCGGAGGTGACATCCTCCGATTGATCTACATGACCCGGCGGGTGAATTGGCGCACACTACGGGCGTGTGAGGCGATCCACTCGAGCACCGCGATGTCCACTTCGTCCGCATAGGGAATCAGGGCGCCCGCAGTGGGCCGGGGCAAGAGGATTTGCGATCGTTCGGTCACCTCAACGAGCGGGTGCGAATCGGCAACCATCGCAGGTCTGGCCGGTTGGATCATGGCACTCTCCGTGCCCTATTTTGAACGGATGCTCTAGATGGTTTGAACGGCCGAACGCTTGGGACCTCCGTCCATTGCCGGACGGGCCATCAACCGTGCCAGGGAGGATTATCATTCAGGGAAAACAGCGATCTGTTCAAAATTGCTCACATGGCAGAATGAATTCTGCCCTAATTGCTCGCATCCTCACGTCGGATCTCGGGCTTGTCGTACAAAACCACGTTCAACAAGGAATTGTGGATTTCGAGTTTTCCGTTGTATTCGATGAAGCCCAACTTGCGGAATTTGTTCATGAAAAAGCTCACGCGCGATCGGGTCGTGCCGATCATCTCCGCCAGCGTTTCCTGACTGAATTTTCCCACGATCGGCTCCGGCCTGCCTTCCTTGCCGAAATTTGCAAGCAGAAGGAGAAGTCGGGCGAGGCGCTTTTCGCTCGAATTGAACAATTGATCGATCAGGTCCTCCTCAATTCGACTGCTCCGAGACAACAGATACGACATGAACAGCTCGGAAAATTGCGGCTCATCGTGAATGGTGGCGATCATGGTCGCCTTCTCCAGGCGAGTAATCACGCATTCATCGATCGCCCTCGTCGTTGCGATGCGCAGCGGATGGCCATTCAGACATCCTTCGCCGAAAAACTGACCTGGTTCCAGGATTGCAACCACCGCTTCCTTGCCCTGGTCGGAAACGACGGTGAGCTTGACCTTGCCTTGCTGGATGTAAAAAACCGCGTCCGCAACATGTCCCTGCGAGAAAACAATTTGATCCTTCCGGTATTTGGATATCGTTTTTCCCTCGCCTGCGTTGGCGAGAAATACTTCGGGATTGAACGGGAGCTTTCTTTTGCGTTTCACAGCAGGCCCTCCTTATCGTGAGGGGTACCCCTCGCGCGCGCAGATCGTACGGCTTCACGCAAAGGCAACGTCGGACACACGACAGTTCTCTTGTTGCCGCTCTCCCACTCGACCTGGCCGTCGAGCTGTTGGGCGGAGCGTTCGACCAACCGGCCGCCGACCCCGGAATCCGTGCGTCTAGGATCGATCCCGAGGGTCAACTCTGCGCACGGCAACGGCTCCTGCTCACCCTCTGGTGACGGGCTCATCCTCGACAGCAAGAATATGGATCTTACCAGAGGACCCCGCCATCAGCCCTGCCGGTTTGCCGATTATGTCCCAGTTGGGATGTGCTGTCGGTAATGTACATTACCGATCAGTGGGAGTCCACTTTTTACGTGTATGTTTTGGGCAGGTGAAAAGCGAGGCGCATTCTGACCAGCTGATAACATTCACAAGATGCCTTCGTGAGGCCCTGCCGATCAAGTATCGTGACTTGCCGTCGGCCGCGCGCAATCAAACCGGCACCTTCCAGCTCCCGGGCGGCATTCGTGATGGTCGGCCGCTGGACACCCAGCATTTCGGCGAGCAGGTCCTGAGTGATCTGCAGTGCGTCATCGTCACCGCGGTCACGCATCATGAGTAGCCAACGCGCCAGCCTCTCCTTGAGGCTGTGCGCACCGTTGCACGCCACCGACACCAGGACCTGCTCGAGAAAGGCGTGGACGTAGGCGGACATGAGATTTCGGAAAGACGGCATCAACTCCATCGCCCGTGCGAACGCCGCGCGCGACATCTTGGCTGCGCTGCCCGGGATTTGGACCAAAAGCCTGACAGAGGATGCCTTGGCGCCGAAGAAGGCTTGCATACCCGTACAACCCTCCCGACCGATCGTTGCCATCTCAATGACGCTGCCGTCCGCATAAACCGCGACCACCGAGACGACACCGCTATCGGGGAAGAAGACATGGTCGAGCGAGCTATCAGCGTCCATGAGAACCTGCCCGCGTTGGCAGGAATGTGTTCAAGCTCCGGCATAAGCTGCTTGAGATTGCGGGATGGCAGGGCAAGCAAAAGCCGATTGCGGGGGAAATTTGATAAAGCGTTCATACCCTTAATCAACAAAGCTCCTTTCCGCGGATGAAGACAGTACGAAACCGAGCAATTGTAGCAAATTCCGACGCGGAAATGAAGAACCGGCTAACTTCCGGTAGTGTCTCATTCGAGGCTCACGCGATCGTTATTCCCAGCGTCACCGGCCCGACATTTACACTCGACAACCTGCCCATACGGGGAGCACGATCCGATCGACCGAGACGCCATCGCAAGGCGTCGAGGGCCCCCATAAACTCACCGGGACCCGTTTGAGCTGTCCCCTGTTCGCCTCGAAGCGAGTCGGGCGAAAGGACATCCCATGCAGTTTCAAGTCAGTGAGACCTGTCCACGATGCGGCAAACCAGTCAGTCTTGCTATTGTCGAGCGTCACCCGACCCGCACCGACATGGCGCTCCACTCCTTCGAATGTACGGAGTGCGGCCCCGTTAGAACGAGAGCTGTGTCGCTCCGAGCGGACAAGCCGCCGCCTGAGCTGGCGGTCTAGGGTCCACCTCACGGCACTCTCGATCGAGCCACTTTCCGCTTCTGACTGAGGCCCAAAAAAGAAGCCCCGGCCGGAACCGGGGGGACGGGGGCTGGGGCTTCCATCTCCAGGACGACACTGCTTACGCTACGCTCATCCTGGGACTGCCGATGCAACGCGTGGGAGAAGAGAAGGTTGCCTCATACACGATAACTAAATGGGACGCTCTCGGATTTGAATGATGACACGGGTTCAATAGGCAACAGTTATTCTCGGATACTTATTTGCTCAGCCCGTGGTTCTGAGCTTCCGCCCAAGCGAACGCTGCCGCCATGCCGCCAAACGCCAGAACAACTACGGTGAGCACATGAACGGCGTCCATCGGCATAGCTCTCTCGTGCACGGGCGGTTGCGTCCACGTCCCTCCAAAGAAACGGCCCCCTTCGAAGGGGGGCCGGCTCGTGAAGATTGGTGGGGGCTCAGCGGCGCCCGCGCCCTTCGGTTTGCGACCCTCGCCCATCAGATGGATCGCCGCGGCGGTCGCGATCAACACCGCGGCCGCGGCGATCATCTCCGCCGCGAGGACCGTGCCAGCCCTCACCTCGTCGGCTGCGAAAGCCACACTCGTAGAGGCCTGGACCATTCCAGCCATCCAGGTAAAAGCAAACGGCGACTTTCTGGAGCGGAGCAAGCGCTTCGCTCGCCAGATTGGCACCTATCGACGCGCTCAGTGGAGACGCCTCGACACGGCTCGGCACGAGAGCGCCTGTTGCCAGGACGGTCGCCGCCGCAGTGAAAGTCAGAAGAAAACGATTCATGATATTGATCCTCCTTGGATCGAACTCCGAAGTCGTAGATCAACTCATGGCAGCCGGTGTCGTTCCGTGCGGGAATTGATCACAAGTCATTGCAGGTGATTTTTGAGTGAGCAATTTTGCTCAGTGTCCGTTCGGAAATGGAGTCCTGTGAATTGTTTGTGAGTTGAAGAGTGCTGGCCTGTTCACCAGCAAGCGCGGCGAACGCCCGCCCGCCTTTCACGCCACTCGGGTCTTCGCCGAGAACGTGGCGCGAGTGACCGACACGGTCGTTCCTTCTGCGCCGGCCAAAGTTTCCACCTGGGCACCGAGCTGCTGCGCGAGCGCCTTGACGATGCTCGTGCCGAGCCCGGTTTTTGCTTGAGCAAAGACGCCGTCCGGCTTGCCGATCCCGTTGTCGGTGACCGAAAGCTTCCAATCCGTCCCTGCGGCGTCATACCCGACGGTTATCCGACCATCACTCTTGTCGTTGGGGAACGCATGCTTCAGCGCGTTCATGACAAGCTCTGTGACGATCAAGCCGAGGCACTCGGCCTGACGGGACGTCGCACTTCCTCCGTCGCCGCATACCTTCAGCGAGATTGGCCGAATGTCGCCGATCATCGAGGTTGCGAGGGTCTCACACAGCTTCGAGAGATAGGGCGTTATTTCGACCGGCCCGCTGGCCCCCGATGCATGGAGGTGCTCCTGCACAGCCGCAATCGACATGACCCGCGAATGAGCGTCTTGCAGATGAAGGCGCGTCTCTTCCGATTGCACCGTCCGCGCTTTCATCAGAATGATGCTGGCGATGATCTGCAGGCTATTGGCGACGCGATGCTGCATTTCCTCGAGCAGCACGTCCTTCTGCCGCAGCAGCTCCTCCTTTTCGCGCTCCAAGGCGCGCTGCCCGGTGACGTCCTCGATGCCGAGCAGAATGGTCGTATCGGCACCTCCCTCATAGAACACCTGCCGTGCGTTCAAGCGCATCGTGCGGTGTCCGATGCCGGGAAACTCATGCTCGACCTCATAGTCCTCCATCACGCCCTGCTCGGGTATGATTTTTTCCAAGAGCAGTCGAAGCTTTGGAATGTCCCATTGGCCATCGCCCAGCTCGTGAAGAAGCCTGCCTTGGGTGTCCTGGGGGCTGACCTTGAAGACCGAATAAAAAGAGCGGCTCGCGGCGATCACGCGCAGGTCTTTGTCGAACACCAGAACAGGCTCGCGGACGGTGTCGACAATGGCTTGGGCGAGTGCAAACGCATCTTCGATAGTCGGTGAATTGCTTCCTGAACCTGTTTGGTTCCATAAAACCTCCGCGCCCGACAGCACCGGTCATCCGAACCATCAATCTGTCCACCCGCAGAGGCGCATGCCTCGGGCGCCCCAATGCATGCGGAGTCCTGGACGCTATACTTACTCGGGCCGACCGCAGGATGCGCGGGTGAAATCCGCGGGAGGGCCCAGCCCGTCGAGGTTAGACGCATGCCGGAGCGGAGTCTGTATAATATTGACCACTTTTTCCCTGGTGTTTGATGACCGACTACGGCACCCGCCGGCGGTAGTATCGATGCGGTGTTTGCGGCACGCCCGCACCGCTCACTGCAGTCGTAGCCCTCGCCATGTGGCCGACGCTGTGACCCCGTCGGCGCTCAACCCACTCTTCATCGGGCATCTGATCCTGTCTTGACACGAATCAGCTAGGATAGTATTCAGTATCCATCCTCGCTCACAGAGGGCGTCATCTAGAGACGTATGGTTGGCGGAGCGGGGAGCGGCGCCCACAAGCGCCGCGGTGGAGCGCCTGGAGGCGCAGCGCCCTACGTCACTGGGCGCGCGCGTCCTCGCAAGACGCGCGGCGGATCCTCGCAAGATCCGCCAAGGGTGCCTCGCAAGCACCCGGGCGCCTCCCGGCGCTCCATTCCCCTCGCTTGCGGGGGACGGAAAAAGGGGACAAGGCGTGCCCGGCACCTCAAAGAATACGGGCGGCGAAGCGTTGTCTGCGGCTGTTTGACAAGTGAATCCGATTGCTCGGCAAGCGTAGCGACCCGCAAGCTGGACCGCTACGCTTCTAGCCGAAATACCGCTCGAGAATCGTCCGATAGACCGCCGTGAGCTTCGCGAGATCGGCCACCGCCGTGCGCTCGTCGACCTGATGCATGGTCTGACCGACGAGGCCGAATTCGAGCACCGGGCAATAGTCCTTGATGAAGCGCGCGTCCGAGGTGCCGCCGGTGGTCGAGAGCTTCGGCTCGGTGCCGGTCACCTCCTTGATCGCGCCGACGACCAGCTCGAGGAATGGGCTCGGCCCGGTGAAGAACGACATCCGCGTTCGAGGGCTCCCAGTCGATGCGCCAGCGTACGCGCTCGCCGGCCGCCTCGCGCGCGCGCTGCTCGACCAGCGTCTTGAGCGAGGTCTGGCTGTGGCAATCGTTGAAGCGGATGTTGAAGCGCGCGCGCGCCTCGCCGGGAATGAGGTTGACGACGGTGTTGCCGATATCGATCGAGGTGAATTCGAGATTGGAGGCGTCGAAATGCGCGCTGCCGTGGTCGAGCGGCGTCGCCATCAGCGCGCTCATCAGGGTGACCAGCCCGCGCACCGGATTGTCGGCGAGCTGCGGATAGGCGACGTGGCCCTGCTTGCCGGTGATCACGAGCGTGCCGTTGAGCGAGCCGCGCCGGCCGACCTTGATGGTGTCGCCGATCGCCGCCGCATTGCTCGGCTCGCCGAGGATGCAATGGTCGAAGCGCTCGCCGCGCTCGGCCGCCCATTTGAGGAGCTTGATGGTGCCGTTGACGGCGATGCCCTCCTCGTCGCCGGTGATCAGGAGCGAGATCGACCCCTTCGGCTTGCCGCCGCGCGCCGCAAGGTGGTCGAGGCTGGCCGCCACCGCGCAGGCGACCGCGCCCTTCATGTCGACGGCGCCGCGGCCATAGAGCGTGCCGTCGGCGATCTCGCCGGCAAACGGCGGATGGGTCCAGGTGGCTTCGTCGCCGGGCGGCACCACGTCGGTATGGCCGGCAAAGCACAGGTGCGGCTTCTCGCTGCCGATGCGCGCATAGAGGTTTTCGACCGGCGCGGTGCCGGGCTCGGCGAAGGTGACGCGATGGACCTCGAAGCCGGCGCCTTTGAGCACGCCTTCGAGCAGACCGAGCGCGCCGCCTTCGGCGGGCGTCACCGAGCGGCAGCGCAGGAGGTCGCGGGCAAGCAGGGCGGGATCGGCGGTCGGTGGGCTCATCCGGCGCGGCTTTACCCGGCCGCGCACGATCGCGTCAACCGAGCCGGATCATCGCGGAGCCTCCCTGCGGTCCGGCGGCCGCACGTCGGTGCTCGGAACCGCGGCTTCATGGGATTCGAGAATGGTGATCTTCTGCCAGATCTTGCTGCTCAGATTGGTGCTGAGCTGCTCGATGTCGTTGACGGCGTCGATCACGCACCGGGTCGGGCAGGTTCTGGGCGTAGAGCGCGGCGAGCTTGTTGGCGAGCGAGAGCATCTCGCTGCAATAATCGAGGTAGCGGGCGAGCTCGAACCGGGTCATCGGGCGCTTGGGCGATGACGCCGTCGGCGCGCTGCGGGCCAGCACGATGCTCGGGTCCTTGGTCAATTGATGCATGTCGATGACGTGGGCGACCGAGCGAAAGACGTGCAGATCGCGCAGCGCCCGGCGCCGCTTGATGCGGGTCTCGAGCGAGATCAAGAAGAACAGCGCCGCGCCGACCAGCACGACGATGTTCATCGCCGCCTCGACCCCCTGGAAGATGCCGAAGATTTCGGCCTGGTCGACCTGCACCTTGACCGAGAACGCGACGTAGGCGAGGCCGGCAACGCCGGCCAGGATCGCCGCCACGATCGCCGCCCGCAGCGCCATATTGGGCGCGGCGATCGCCTCGCGACCTGCGCTGCGTCGTCTCGGCGATTGCGACCAGCTCGCGGCCGACCTTGGCCAGCCCCGAAGCGGGAAAACGTTCGCTGATGCGCTGCTCGAGCCGGCGCAGCGTCTCGATGATCTGCGTTGCGTCGAGGGTCCGGTATGACACGTGGCGCCTCGCGCGTGATGAAGCTCAATCCCGCAGCAATTCGTTGATCGACGTCTTTGCCCGCGTCTTCTCGTCGACGCGCTTGACGATGACCGCGCAATAGAGGCTGGGGCTCGGCTCGCCGGTTTTCGTCGGCTTGCCCGGCATCGCGCCGGGCACCACCACCGAATAGGCCGGCACCTCGCCCTGGAACGTCTTGCCGCTTTCGCGGTCGAAGATCTTGGTCGAGGCGCCGATGAAGACGCCCATCGAGAGCACCGAGCCTTCGCGCAGGATCACGCCTTCGGCCACTTCCGAGCGGGCACCGACGAAGCAATTGTCCTCGATGATGACGGGACCCGCTTGCAGCGGCTCGAGCACGCCGCCGATGCCGGCGCCGCCGGAAATGTGGCAGTTCTTGCCGATCTGCGCGCAGGAGCCGACCGTCGCCCAGGTGTCGACCATGGTGCCGGAATCCACATAGGCGCCGAGATTGACGAAGCTCGGCATCAGCACCACGCCCGGCGCGATATAGGCGGAGCGGCGCACCACGCAGCTCGGCACCGCGCGGAAGCCGGCTTCCTTGAAGCGGCCGGCGTCCCAGCCGTCGAACTTCGAGGCGACCTTGTCCCACCACACCGATTTGCCCGGTCCGCCCGCGATGACGCTCATGTCGTTGAGGCGGAACGACAGCAGCACCGCCTTCTTGAGCCATTGGTTGACCCGCCAGTCGCCGTTCGGCCCGCGCTCGGCGACGCGCGCCGCGCCGCGGTCGAGCAGGTCGAGCGCCGCCTCGACCGCCTCGCGCACCGCGCCTTTGGTCGCCGGGCTGATGCCGTCGCGCTGCTCGAAGGCGTCGTCGATGGTCTTGGCGAGTTGCGTGGACATGAAGGCTCCCGGCAGTGCTTCGATCGCGGTTTGTCGAGGGTGCGAATGAAGCTGTCAAGAGACGACACGCGCCGGTGGATCAGCGGCTCATTCGGCAGCGGACACGGCGTGACCGGATGCGGCTGGGGCAGCGGGTCCGGAACAGGCGGGCCCTTGATAGCGAAACAAATACTGCGCCTTGTCCTTGAGGACCTGCAGGCAGAAGTTCGGGGGCGCGGGACCCGACAAGGTCACGCAGATGCGGCCGTCGGCAATCGCATAACGCCCGAACAGCGACGCAAGGTCTTGCTTGCGGAAGAAGGCGCCGTCGGCGCGAAACTCGTAGGGCCCGAAACCCACCGGCCACGGCTCGGGTGGACAGGCCGCCTTGCCGACGAACACGCTCGCGAATCTCGCTGTCCGCGACCGGCGCCTGCGCCGAAGCGGGCGCCGCGAGCAGCGCCGTCACGCCGGCGATGAGAATTGGCAAGCCGCTCAGGTTCATGATCGGCGCTCGCAATGATCCGGCATGACGTACCACGCTAGGTCGTCCCATTCACCAGCGCGCGCAGCAGCCGATTGAATTCACCGGGCGCCTCGTACTGCACCCAATGGCCGGCGCCGCGCACGATGTCGAAGGTCGCCGCCGGCTGAAACTGTCGCAGCCGTTGCTCCCGCTCGGCGAGATGGGGGGCGGATGTGGCATCGTGCTCGCCCCAGATTCCCGCAAGTCGTCCCTCGAAGCCGGGCAGACAATGGGAGAGCGCCATCGGTTGGGCGAGGTGCTTGCCGCGCACGCGCGAGCGCCCGGCGTTCTGCGACTGAATGTACACCGCCAGGTCGTCGATCTTGCGCGGATCGTGGATCATCAGGATGCCGAGGTTGCGCCGATGGATCTCGCGCTTCTCCTGCGTCGGTGGCAAGCCGCCGCCAGGATTGCAGCGGCTCGCGCGTTCCGGGCGTCGCCTCCATGCCGGCGCTGCCGACCAGCACGAGGCATTGCGCGCGCGCTGCGCGCGAGCTGGGCGACGTAGCCGGCGAGCAGCCCGCCCATCGAAAACCCGACCAGCGCAAAATCGGTGTCGGCGCCGATGATCGTGCCGAGACCGGCGTAGAGCGAGGCCGCGATGCGCTCGGCCGACAGCGGCGGCGTCCGGTGCAGCGGACTCGCCCGAGCCGGGAGTATCCGGCGCGATCACCATGAAGTCGCGCGACAGGTCCTCGACATTGCGCACCCAGTGCATCCAGCTGCCGGTCCCGCCGTGCAGCAGCACCAGCGGGCGGCCTTCGCCCCACACGCGCCAGACCACCTCGCCGGAACCGTCCGAGGTCGTGTGCCGCGTGGCCGCCCGATCGAGCGCGGCGACGAATTCCGGCGGCGTCAAGGCTGCGAGGTTCATGGTCGGGTCGCGGGGATCGCCTGCAGAAAGCCGACCAGATCGTCGGTGACGTGATCGACATGCGGCGCGTCGCGCCCTTCGAGCTCCCAGCCTTCGCGGAAGACCTCGCGGGTATGTTCCGGCACGATCAGCACCGTGGTCATGCCGAGCGCGTACGGCACGGCGAGATTGCGCGCCAGATCCTCGAACATCGCGGCCTTGCGGGCGTCGACGTCGTGCACCTTGAGGAAGCGCTCGTAGGTCTGCGGCGAGGGTTTCGGCTCGAGCTCGGCGGCGACGATGTCGAACACGTCCTGGAAGTGCCGGTCGAGGCCGAGCCGCGCGAGCACCGCGTCGGCGTGCCGCCGGGTGCCGTTGGTGAGGATGAGCTTGCGGCCGGGCAGCGTCTCGATCGCCGCGCCCAGGGCCGGGTTCGGCTCGAGCGGCGAATGGTCGATCTGATGCACGAAATCGAGGAAGTCGTCGGGCTTCATGCCGTGCTCGGTCATCAGCCCGCGCATCGAGGTGCCGTAGCGCTTGTAGTAGTCCTTCTGCAGCCGGAACGCCTCCTCATGGGTGACCTCGAGGAAGCCGGCGATGTAGTCGCGGATGCGCTCGTCGACCTGATGCCAGAGATTGAGGTGATGGGGATAGAGCGTGTTGTCGAGATCGAACACCCAGGTCTCGACATGGCCGAAGCGGCGCGGCTCGGGACGAACGGACGAATTCATGGCGGGCGTTCAATTCCTGGATACGGTCTCGAGCGGCCCTTGAACATCAAGACGGCGGCGCCCGCAAGCCGGTGAGGCCCGAGCCAGGTGCCGGTGTTCATTCGCCCTTGACCCCGACCGCCTGCACGATCTTGCCGAGCTTCTCGGTCTCCGACGCGATGAAGGCGGCGAACTCGGCCGGGGTGTTGGGGGCCGCCGCCTCGGCGCCCTGATCGATCAAGGTCTTGACGATCTCCGGATCCCGCACCGCCTGGGAGAACGCCCCGTGCAGCTTGCCGATCACCGCATCCGGGGTGCCGGCGGGCGCGACCAGGCCGAACCAGGCATCGAGCGCAATGCCCGGGAAGCCCGCTTCCGCCATGGTGGGCACGTCCGGCTGCGCCGGCAGGCGCTTCTCCGAGGTGACCGCGAGCACGCGCACCTTGCCGGCCTGCAGAAACGACCGCACCGACGCAAAGGCGACGAAGAAGAAGTCCACCCGGCCGGCGGCGAGATCGACCGCGGCCGGTCCGGCGCCGCGGTAGGGCACGTGCACCATCGGCGCCCCGGTCCGTCGCTTGAGCATTTCGCCGAGCAGATGCCCGCCCGCCCCGGTGCCCTGCGATGCGAAGCTCAAGCCCCCAGGCTTGGACTTGGCATAGGCGATCAGCTCGGCGACCGACTTCGCCGGGCTGTCGAGCGGGACCGCGAGCAGCTGCGGAAAGCTCCACATCAGCGTGATCGGCCGGAAATCCTTGATCGGGTCGTAGGACAGCGTCGGATAGAGCGCCACGTTGGCCGCGTGGGTGCCGGCATTGGCCTGGAACAAGGTATGGCCGTCCGGCAGCGCCTGCTTGACCGCGACTGCTCCGATCGAGCCGCCGCCGCCGGGCCGCGATTCGATCACCAGCACCTGGCCGGTGTTTTCGGTGACCTTCTTGGCGACCAGGCGCTGCAAGCGTGTCGGAGCTCGCGCCCGGCGTGAACGGAATGATGATGGTGATCGGCCGCGACGACAGCAGCTGGCCGGCGGCGTCATGGCCGGCGATCGACGCCAGCGCGATGATCGCGGCGGAGGCGGCGGCTCGTTTGAACATTCGCGTCTCCTCTTGCAACCAAGTCCGCTCTGCAACCAAGTCCGCGCCCGGCGCCCTCGCGCGTGCTCGCAGATGGCTCACTCCTTGAGCGCCGACCGCAACGGCCGGTCGAACGCCAGGATGACCGCGCCGGCCACCATGGCGATGCCGGCAATCATCAGGAAGAACATCATCTTGTCCATGCTGCTCCAGAAGCTGCCGAGCCAGCCGGCGATGAAGTTGCCGGTGAAGCTCGAGGCAAGCCAGATTCCCATCATCATCGAGACGATGCGCGCCGGGCTGACCTTGGTCACGAGCGACAGTCCGATCGGCGAGAGATAGAGCTCGCCGATGGTGATGATGACGAAGTAGCCGAGCAGCCACAGCCAGCTCGCGTCGGGCGCGCCGCCGGCCTGCCAGGCGGCGCCGACCATGAGCAGGTTGGCGAGCGTTACGCCGAAGCAGCCGAGCGCCATCTTGACGACGGTCGAGGGCTCGCGGCCGCGCCGGTTCTGCCAGGCCCAGAGCGCGACGATGAACGGCGTGAAGGCGAAGATCATGAACGGGTTGAAGGCCTGGAACAAGGTGGTCGGGATTTCGCCCCGCCACACGACGAGGTCGATGTGCCGGTCGGTGTAATCGTCGGCCCACAGCGCAATGGTGTTGCCCATCTGCTCGTAGGTCGCCCAGAAGAAGGTGGTCGGCACGATCAGTGCCAGGAGCGCGAGCACGGAGCGCCATTCGTCGCGGTCGAGCGGACGATGCTCGATTCCCGCGGCCCTGGCGACTGCCAGCTCGTCGGGCGGCAGGATTCGCAGCGCGAACAGATAGATCACCAGCGCGGCCGTCATGCCGACGCCGGCGATGGTGAAGCCGTAGTGCCAGCCGAGCTGTTCGCCGAGCGTGCCGGCGATGAGCGGCGCCAGGAAGGCGCCGAGATTGGTGCCCATGTAGAAGATCGAATAGGCGATGTCGCGTCGGTGATCGCCCGGCGCATAGAGCCCGCCCAGCTGCGCGGACAGATTGGGCTTGAAGGCGCCGCTGCCGATGATCAGCACCGTCAAGGCGAACAGGAACAACGGCTCGTACGCCATCATGAAATGACCGATGGCCATCAGCATCGCGCCGAGCAGGATGGTGCGGTGCTGGCCGAGCAGCCGGTCGGCGATCAGGCCGCCGAATATCGGCGTGAGGTAGACGAGGCTGGTATAGAGCCCGTAGATGTGCGACGAGAACGGCTGCACTCCGAGCGGACCGAAAATCCATTCGAGCCCGCTCCTGAGCGTGCGCGAGCCCGATCACGGTGTCGGCGCGTTCCGGCAGCAGCAGATATTTCACCATGTAGAGGACGAGCAGCGCGCGCATCCCGTAATAGGAGAAGCGCTCCCACATTTCGGTGCCGAACAGGAACGTCAGCCCGCGCGGATGGCCGAAAAGGTCGTTTGCTTTCTTGGCGGGCCCGCCACGGTCGTCAGTGGTTGAAATGGCCATCGTGTGGTTTGCCGCCAGTGGTCGTTGCCGGAGCTTGCACGCGAAACCGGATCGAATGCGGCCTTGCGTCGCGGATAGCACGACCCTAGAACGCGGCTTGCTTTCCCGTCAAACCGCGGCGTTCGGCAGCAGCCTTCGACAGTCGCGCAGCCGATGCCGCGCTGATAGACTGGCGGCCGACAATTTGCGAAAAGCGCGCGGCAAAGCCGTGCACGCACGTCCGACGGAGGAAAATGCCCATGCCATCGACCGGTCTCACGCGCTCCCTGCGCAACGCTTCACTCGCGCTCGCGGCGCTCGCGGCGACGGCCCATCCGGCATGGGCGCAGCAGGCGGAGGCCAATTATCCGACCAAGCCGATCCGGGTCATCGTCGGATTCGCGGCCGGCGGCGGCAACGACTTGTTCGCCCGGCTGGTCGGCCAGAAGCTCTCCGAGATCATCGGCCAACCGGTGATCATCGAGAACAAGGCCGGCGCCGGCGGCCGGATTGCGGTCGAATTCGTCAAGAACCAGCCGGCGGACGGCTATACCGTGATGGTGGCGGCGAGCGGCCAAATGGCGATCGCGGCCGCGATCTATCCGAAGCTCACCTATCATCCGACCCGCGACTTCATCCCGTTGACGATGATCGCGTCGTTTCCGCTGATCCTCGCCGGTCCCGCCAACGACACCATCAAGACCGTCAAGGACCTGGTCGCCTTCGGCAAGGCCAATCCCGACAAGTCCAACTACGCCACCTCCTCGCCGGCCTTCACCATCACCACCGAGCTGTTCAAGCTCAAGACCGGAATGCCGGCGGTGGCGGTCCCCTACAAGAGCAGCAACGAGATGATGCTCAGCGTCGCCGGCGGGATCAGCTTGTTCTCGATCGCCGACGGCCCGCCCACGATGCCGCTGGTGCAGGGCGGAAAGATCCGCGCCCTCGCGGTGACCGGATCGGAACGCTCCTCCGAGCTGCCGGACGTGCCGAGCATGGCGGAGGCGGGTTATCCCGAGGTCGATATCGGCCTGTGGAGCGGGTTCTTCGTCTCGGTCAACACGCCGCCCGCGATCGTGAAGAAGCTCGAAGAGGCGACGCGGCGCGCGCTGGCGGATGCCGGCGTGCGTGAGAAGCTCAAGGCCATGGCGGTCAATCCCGGCGGCGGGCCGGGCGATGAGTTCCGCAAGAAGATCGAGGGCGACATCAAGGTCTTCGCCGACGTCGTCAAGGCGGCGAACCTGAAATTCGAGGAGTAGGGGCGCGGCTCGTCCGCGAAAGCGCTCCGGAAGGTGCAATCGCGACCCATCGTCCTCGTTGCGCACGCCGCCATCGTCGAACGCGAAGGTCTCCTTGCGTGGCTTCCGGGACATCCCGCAGGTTGCTAATGTTTCCGCCGCCGCGGGGCTCATCTTCGGAAGAAGCCGTCATGTCGGCGCGTTGCCCGGCGTGCCGCCGGTAGGTCCGAGAGAGGAAACACGATGAAGCTGCCGCGCCGTCAATTCCTGCAACTCACAGGGGCCGCAATCGCAGTGCCGGCGGTCGGACGAATTTCGCCGGTTGAGGCGGAGCCGGCGGCTCGACAGGTTGAGACGCTGAGTATCAAGCGTGAGGAGGTCCAGCAGACGGCCAAACAGCTCAAGGGGGCTTTTTTCGGCGAAAGCAATGACGATCAGGCCGACCTAGCAGAAAGGTCGATCATTGCTGTGGCGCCTCGCGCGGCGAACCGCGTGACATTGCCTGGCAACTGACTGAGGTGAGCGTCGCCGTGTTTCAGCGTCCAAGCCCAAGCGTTGCTCGCATTGCTCCGCTTGACATAACGTTCAGATGCACGGTTTGGGGCAGAGGATATGACAGCCTGATGAGCAGGAGCGGCGGATGCTTCCTGGAGATCGTGTTGCTGAACAAAGGCGGGCTTACTCTCAACCGCACGGCGTTGAGACTTCCCGGATTCGACATACGCTGCCAATTCAGGGGCAGCAATGTGATTCTCCTCTTGCCTTCGCCTTATATGCCCGTCGATAACGCCGTGTTCGACGAAATCTCGTACATTCAACTCTTTGATCGCGGTGGGAGCGCGCTCCCGGAGCTCCCATACATTCGTGCCCAGCAATGCACGGCGGCTAGCGGCGCGGAGGCAGCATGCGCAAGGCGTACGCGCGCGCCTCGACAAGTTCCAAGGCGCCCGCGCCTCGGTCCTTGCGGCCGCGCGCGATCGAATTCTCGACGCGAAGGAGCGCGCTCTCCTCCTAGTCCAGCGGCTCCAGCTTGATGATCGACGCGCCGTGGTTCGAGCCGACCCAGAACGTGACCGGCGTGGTCGTGCTGTCGACGAACACCCGGCGGATATTGGTCGGGCGCGGCAGCAGGTAGTCGACGAGCTCGCCGGACTTGGTGTTGAGGCGCGTGACCTGGTCGGTGATCATCGAGCCGGTCCACGCCTCCTCGTTCTTGTCGATGGCGACGTCATAGGGCGCCGACCAGCGCGGCGGCACCTTCCATTCCTTGAACTGCTCGGTCTTGGTGTCGAACATGGCGATGCGATCGCCGCGATATTCGCCGAACCATAGCCGGTCCTGCGCGTCCATCTGGCCGCGGCGCGGTGCCGACGCTGGCGTCGGCACCTCGAACAGCTTGACCTCGCCGGTCTTGGCGTCGATCCGCCCGATGTGGCGCCAGCGGAAGTCGGTGAAGTAGGCATTGTTCTTGGAGTTCGGGATCACGTCGTAGATGTTGTGCGGTTCCTTCGCGTTCTTGAACGGCTCCCAGGTCTCGATCTTGCCGGTGGCGATATCGAGCCGATGCACGCCGGCGAAGCCGTTGTTCTGCGTCCACACCTTGCCGTCCACATGCGAGCTTTGCGGGCTCACCATGTTGACCTGCGCGGCGTCGATGTTCTGCTCCGGGCGGCAGCGTGCCAGAACTGGAGCTTCTCGGTCTTGCGGTCGAACTTGACGATGGTGGCCTGGAACATGTTGCCGAGCCACAGGTTGCCGGCCTTGTCGTCACGCAGGCCGAGGAAACCGGTCGGGAAGTCCGGCTTGTGCAGGGGCACCGGATATTCCTTGACCGCGCCGGTCTTGGGATCGAGCCGGCCGAGATTCTGCTCGCCGAAGCTCGAATACCAGGCGATGCCGTCGGCGTCGACGATCACGTCGTGCGGCTGGATCACCTCGCGGCCGAGGTCGTACTCGGTATAAATGACGCGGGTCGCGCGACCGCTTGGGCGGGGCAGCGTCTTGAGCTCGTATTTCCACTGCGAGCCGGAGCTGAGATTGATCGTGCTGAGATATTCGGCGGCCGCGCCGTAGACCGCGACGCGCTGATCGCCGCGCTCCTCCATCCGCCGCTCGCCGCGCCGCAGCTGCGGATGCGCCGGGATGCTCGAGTTCACGTAGCCCTGCATGCGCGGCAGCACGACCTTCATGAAGGTGTCGGCGTCGTGCGGCGAGCGCATGGTACGCTCAAGGGTGTGACAGCCGACGCACCCGAGCAGGATGCCTTTCTGCCGATCGGTGCCGGGAATGCTGGCCAGCCATTCGCCGTTCGACAATTGCGCCGCGAGATCCTCGGTCTTGCGCAGCTTGAGATCGTGCGTGGTGGTGCTTCTGCGCGGCGACCTCGACCGACTTGGAATTGTCGAGATCGTAACCGACCGCGCGGATGCGTAGCGCATACTGGCCCGGCGCGAGCTTGCCGGCCGGGAAGCTGTATCGGCCCTGGGCATCGCTGACGACCGTGATGGTGATCGTGGAGCCGGCCTTCTTGGCGCTGACCAGCACGCCTTCCATGGCGCCTTCCTCGGCGGAGGTGACCTGGCCGGTCAGGGCGACCGGGCTTTGGGCGTTGGCCCGGGAGGACTCGGAGCCCGCCTGAATCAGCACGAGGGCCAGTGTGGCGAAGAAAGAGAGCAGGGCGTGTCCTACGCGCATCATCGTCCTCCCGAGGTTCGAGCGCTGCGACAGGGCCGTGCGCCCTTATCATCGCGTCATTCCACTCCTAATTGCGGGGTGGTTCAACCGGGTAGGGCAACCGAATGCAATGAAAAATATCCCGGCCAGCCATGCGGACCACGTGACAATGCCGAATTTGCGAGCAGCTCCTCAAACGTCCAGCATCTCGTCGTCCGCGAACTCGGCCCGCTCCTGGATGAAGTCGAAGCGCGCCTCGGCCTTGGTGCCCATCAGGCGCTCGACCGCCTTCTCGGTGTCCTTGCGGTCGTCGGTGACCAGGATGACCCGAAGCAGCGTGCGCTTCCTCGGGTCCATGGTGGTCTCCTTGAGCTGCGCCGGCATCATCTCGCCCAGCCCCTTGAACCGGCTGACCTCGATCTTGGCGTTGGCGTGGAACTCCTTCTTGGTCAGCTCGTCCTTGTGCTTGTCGTCGCGCGCATAGAAAATCTTGCCGCCATGCGAGAGCCGGTAGAGCGGCGGCACCGCGAGATAGAGATGGCCGGTCTCGATCAGCTTCGGCGTCTGCCGGTAGAAGAACGTGATCAGCAGCGAGGCGATGTGGGCGCCGTCGACGTCGGCGTCGGTCATCACGATCACCTTCTCGTAGCGCAGGTCCTCGTCGCGATAGTGCAGGCCGGTGCCGCAGCCGAGCGCCTGCATGAGGTCGGCGAGCTGCTGGTTCTGGGCGAGCTTGTCGCGGCCGGCGGAGGCGACGTTGAGGATCTTGCCGCGCAGCGGCAGGATCGCCTGCGAGGCGCGGTCGCGCGCCTGCTTGGCCGAGCCGCCGGCCGAGTCGCCCTCGACGATGAACAGCTCGGAGCCTTGCGCGGCGGTGTTGGTGCAGTCGGCGAGCTTGCCGGGCAGGCGCAGCTTGCGCACCGCGCTCTTGCGTGAAATTTCCTTTTCCTGGCGGCGGCGGATGCGCTCGTCGGCGCGCTCGATCACGAAGTCGAGCAGCTTGGTCGCCTGCACCGGGTTGCCGGCGAGCCAATGGTCGAACGGATCCCTGATCGCGTTCTCGACGATGCGGGTCGCCTCCGCGGTCGCCAGCCGATCCTTGGTCTGGCCCTGGAACTCGGGCTCGCGGATGAACACCGACACCATGCAGGCGGCGCCGGTCATCACGTCGTCGCCGGTCACCGCCGCCGCGCGCTTGCCCTGGCCCATGCGCTCGGCATGGTCCTTGATGCCCTTCAGCAGCGCGCCGCGCAGGCCCGACTCGTGGGTGCCGCCGTCCGGCGTCGGGATGGTATTGCAATAGGACGAGAGGAAGCCGTCGCCGTCGGCGGTCCACGCCACCGCCCATTGCGCCCCGCCGTGGACGCCGACCTTGCCGGCGGTGCCGGCGAAGACGTCGGGATGGACCAGGGTGGCGCCGTTGATCGCGGCCGACAGATATTCCTTGAGGCCGTCGGCGAAATGGAAGGTCGCCTGCTCCGGCACGTCCTCGACGCCGCGCAGCAGCTCCTTGGCGCAGGACCAGCGGATCTCGACGCCGCCGAACAGGTAGGCCTTCGAGCGCGTCATCTTGAAGACGCGTTCCGGCTTGAAATGCACCTTGGCGCCGAAAATGTCCGGATCGGGCCGGAAGCGCACCTTGGTGCCGCGCCGGTTGGGGACGCGGCCGAGCTTTTCCAGCTTGCCTTTCGGCTTGCCGCGCTCGAACACCATGCGGTGGAGCGTCTGCTCGCGCGCGACCTCGACCTCCATGCGTTCGGACAACGCGTTGGCGACCGACACGCCGACGCCGTGCAACCCGCCCGAGGTCCCGTACACCTTGGAGTCGAACTTTCCGCCCGCGTGCAGCGTGCACATGATCACTTCGAGCGCGGATTTGTTCTTGAACTTCGGATGCGGGTCGACCGGGATGCCGCGGCCGTTGTCGGTGACGGTCACAAAACCGTCAGCCTCCATCTCTACTTCGATGAAGCTGGCATGGCCTTCCAGCGCCTCGTCCATCGAATTGTCGATCACCTCGGCGAACAGGTGATGCAGCGCCTTCTCGTCGGTGCCGCCGATATACATGCCGGGCCGCCGCCGCACCGGCTCGAGGCCTTCGAGCACCTCGATGTCGCGCGCGGTATAGCCGGCCTCGGCACTGCCTCTGGGCTTGGCGGCGCGCGTGGCCGTGCCGGAGAGCCGGCGCGGCGCCGATTCCGGCAGGTCGAACAGGGTCTTGCCCGGTGGAGGCGCGGGCTTCTTGGCGGTCTTGGCCATGCGTCCGGTCGGTCGATGAGGGGACAAAACGAATCAATCCTGAACTATGCCACGGACGTGGCCGGATCGTGATCCATCCGCAAGGCGAAAAAGGCGCCCGCCCGGGCGCTCGGCCTTCGGGTCCGCGGTCAATTCATTTTGAGCCATCGGAAGGCCACCGGCCTGCCACGCTCCTTGCAAGATATTGGTGCCAAAAGAGATCGCCAGACACAGAGGAGCTGCCATGTTCGAACTCAACCGTCTGCTGAACGTGATTCCATTCCGCACTGGCACCGCCGCCGACTTCCAGCCCATGCTCGACTGGAAGCTCTTGCGCGGCAGCCATGAATTCCCCGGGCCCGACGGCGGCACCTGCATCAACGAGGCGGCGATCGTTGCGGCCGGTTACAGCTACCGCGCGGTGCATTCGATCGACGATTGCCCGGCGAGCTTCTCGCGCCCGATCGCGATGTTTGCGCTCTGCCTCAACGATCTGCTGGAGGACGCGCCGCGGCAGGACCTGCTGCTTCCGTTCGTGACCCGGCTCGACGGCACCGCCGATTCGCCGAAGGTCGAGATGGCGCGCGCCGACATGATGCTGCGGCAAACCGCGGTCGACATCCTCGCTCCCGCGCTCGCGCAGGCCGGATTCGCCGAGATGGCCAAGCGATGCCGCTCGCTCACCACGCCCGACGAGTTGATCGAGATGGCGCGACAGCTGCGCACCCGCACCCCTCCCGGCGTCCATCTGTTGCTGGTCGCCGCCTGCGACTCCGCCGCCGATGCCGCCCAGCAATGGCTTGCCGGCCGGCCGAGCGAGGTCGTGCGCTGCCTCGCCCACGTGATCGGGGACGTCGCCACGGTCATGGGTGACGGGCTTGCTGCCGCCGGTCGCGACCGCGCCTCGACCAAGGTCTTCAAGCGCGCCACCGCGATCCTCGATGCCGTGCTCAAGATCGGAAAGCGGTCCGATCCGGATGGCGCGCACACGGTCACGCGGCGGATGGACGCCGCCAAGCGGGCCTCGGTCGACGACGAGGGCCATCGCCACGGGACGCTTGTGCTCGTGAAAGGATAGGTCCGACGACGGAAAACGGACGACAGAGAATAATCAGCATCTGTCGTCCGTGCGTTGCGGCGAACGGCCCGGCGGCTTTTCCAAGATGTGGAGATAAGTGGAGCGGCGGTCTGGCCTTGCGGGAGCGGGCAAGCTAAACGTGGCAGGCCCGCCGGCCCGGTCCCGCATGTTCCAAGCCCTAGAGCAGTACGCCCAGCAGATCGTGGAATTCGTGCGCGTCCACGAAGTCTGGGCGGCGCCGATCGTGTTCTTGCTCGCGTTCGGCGAGTTGCTCGCCTTCATCTCGCTGCTGCTTGCCGGCCTGGGCCGCCCTGGTCGGGATCGGCGTGCTGATTGCATCGGGCAATCTCAGCTTCTGGCCGGTCTGGGTCGCAGCCTCGATCGGGGCCGCGCTGGGCGATTGGTTGTCCTATTGGATCGGCATCAAGCTCGGACCACCGGTGGCGCATGTCTGGCCGCTGTCGCGCCATCCGGACCTGCTCCCGAAGGGCGAAGTATTCGTGAAGCGCTGGGGGCCGGTCGCGATCTTCATCGGCCGCTTCTTCGGGCCATTGCGGGCTTCCGTCCCGCTGGTCGCCGGCATCTTCCGGATGCCCTTTTGGGAATTCCAGGCCGCGAATTTCAGCTCGGCATTCGTCTGGGCGGCCGTGCTGCTGACGATCGGCGACGTGTTCGCGAAAATCTTCCATTGGATTTGGGGGTGACAGGAGTCGGTCATCAGTAGTCTGTAATCAGAAAGCTAATTCCGTGCTCCGACTTCTGATTACTGACCACTGACCGCCGTCAGTCCTTGAGCTTGCGCAGCACCGAGCCGACGATATTGGAATAGTCGTCGGTCCACACCCACTGGCTCGGATCGGGTTCCTTGAGCTCCCAATCGTCCGATTCCGCCAGCGGCCCGAAATCGTCCTCGCTGCGCACGGAGGCGGCGACGGTGCCGGAATATTTGTAGGGATTGACGGTCTCATCGAGGTCGTAGACGTCGTTGACGCGCGTGACCAGGCCGTTCGCCGCGGCAATGCCGGCGACCACCGACGCGAGCTCGAGGTACCGGTTCGAGATGTGCATGACCACCATGGCATGCGGGGCGAGCTTCGCGAGGTAGACCGCCATCGCTTCGCGCGTGAGCAGGTGCATGGGGATGGCGTCGGAGGAAAAGGCATCGACGATGATGAGATCGTAGGCGGCGTCGGGTGCGTCGGCGAGCGTCAGCCGGGCGTCGCCGAACTTGATCTGCACATTCTCCCCGCACGCCGACAGGAACGTGAACCGGCTGGGATCGCGGGCGATGCCGATGATGGTGGCATCGATCTCGTAATAATGCACGGTGTCCTCGGGCGCGGCGCGGCACGCCAGCGAGCCCGAGCCGAGCCCGATCACCGCATAGCGGATCGGACCGCCGACCCGGCCGCGCACCGCGTCGATCGCCTGGGCGATCGGGGAGCGGTCGTAATAGTAGAGCAGGGGCTCGGGGCGGCCCTCGACCGGCTGACCGTCGTCGTCGCGGATGCGCTGGGCGCCATGCATCGTGGTTCCGTGCGTGAGCAGCCGGAAGCGCCCGTCGGAGGTCTCGGAAATCTTGTGGACCCCGAAGAAGCTGCGCACGGTCGTGGCGCTGTGCTCGTAGTAGACGTGGCTGGCGAGCAGCACGAAGGCGATGGTCGTGGCGAAGGGTAACGGGGCGTGCCAGAACAGCACGCTGGCAATGAGCAACGCGGCGAGGATCGCCTGAAAGTGCTTTTCCCCGATGTCGACCGGGAACCTGGCAAAGAGCATCAGGGCCAGTGCGGCGATCGCAATCCCGCCGAGCAGGAGGTAGCGGTTCGTCCGCTCGCTCGGCAGTGAAAGGCCCGGCCGGCACAGCACCGCGAGCGCGAGCAGGATCGGATACTCGGCGATCCAGCTGAACAGCTTCGGCGCGATCAGCGCCGCGCCGACGCCGCCGACCAGGCCGCCGGCCGCCATCCAGAGGTAGAAGGCGGTGAGGTATCTGGGCGGCGGCCGCCGCCGCGCCAGCTCGCCGTGGCACATCAGCACGCAGACGAAGAACACCAGGAGGTGCACGGCGATCAGCCCGACGATCATCTCGATCGGGCTGAAGAGGATCGTGAAGACGAGGCCGAGAATGAAGATCGGCTGGACCTCGACCACCAGCCAGTGCGGAATGATCGGACGGCGCTGGAACACGATGATGAAGGTCAGCAGATAGAGCGCCAGCGGCAGCACCCAGAGCAGCGGCACCGCCGCCACGTCGGTCGAAATATGGGCGGTGACGGCGACCAGGAGCCCCGAAGGCACCGCCGCCAGCGCGACCCAGGTCGCGGCATCGCGCCAGGTCGGCGGCAAAGCATCGGCATCGCCGGCAGTCGCGGCGCTCGGCGGGCTGGTCGGCGGAGCGCCACAGCAGCACGCCGCAGCCGGCGATCAGCGCGATCAGCACATAGAAGCCGAGCGACCAGAGCTTCGCCTGGTCGCCGAGCCGCACCAGCGGCTCGACCGCCAGCGGATAGGAGATGAGCGCGAGGAAGCTGCCGATATTGCTCGCGACATAGAGGAAGTACGGGTCGTTCGCCGCCGGATGATCGGTGCGCGCGAACCAGGCCTGCAACAGCGGACCATTGGCGGAGAGCGCGAAGAACGGCAGGCCGATCGACGCCACGAACAGCCCGATGAGCCAGAAGGCTTCGCCGACCGCGGGCGGCGGCCCCATCCGGCGGCGATCGACAGCGGCAAGGCGAAGCACGCGGCCACCATCACCGCGAGGTGAATGATCACCGACGGTCCGGCCCGGTGCAAACCGCGTCAACAGGTGGGCATAGGCGTAACCGGCGAGCAGCGCGCCCTGGAAGAACACGATCGCCACCGACCACACCGACGGCGCGCCGCCGAGCCGCGGCAGCACCATCTTGGTGAACATCGGCTGCACCACGAACAGCAGCGCGGCGCTCACGAAGATCGCGGCCGTGTAGGTCGCGAGCAGCGCAAAGTCTCCGCGTCGGGTCTTCACGGTGTCTTCACCGGCCGGCAAATCCGTCATTCCCATGCGCGAGCCTTATCCTTTTTTCGTTGGACAAGGCACGCACGGCCGGACTGTGACCGCAGTATGACCGTCCCGACCGCGAACGAGCCGTCGGCCCATCCGGAATAGCGGGCGCCGGTCGGTGTTCACTCGAGCGTGAAGTGTCGCGCCCCCCGTTCTCAACGCGTCTCGGGGGCGCTAGCATCCGCCGTCCACATGCTTCTGGGCCTCGACAACAACAGCCTCAACAACGGCCCGCCACAGCCAGGGAGAACTCCATGACCCAACTGACCCGTCGCGCCGTCCTCGCGGGCGCCGCGGCCACGACTGCACTGAGCCCGCTCGCCGGCATCCCACCCGCCCAGGCGGCGGCCCCGCTCGCCGGGAAACAGGCGCCGGGCTGGTACCGCTACAAGGTCGGCAGCATCGAGGTGACCGTGGCCACGGACGGCGTCAACCGGTTCAAGTTTCCGGACACGTTCGTCGCCAACAAGACGCGCGACGATGTCAATGCGGCGCTCGCCCCGCTGTTCATGGAAAAGGACATGATGGCGATTCCCGTACAGCCCGATCGCCGTCAACACCGGCAGCAAGCTCGTCGTCATCGACACCGGCACCGGCGAGGCGAACTTCGAGCGCTCGAAGGGGGCTGCCGGACAGTTCCATGGCAATCTCGCCGCATCCGGCATCGATCGCAACGCGGTCGACACGGTGGTGATCTCGCACTTCCATGTGGACCATATCAACGGGCTGCTCACGCCCGACAACAAGGCCGCGTTCCCGAACGCGGAGATCCATGGTGCCGGCGGCGGAGTGGAAGTATTTCATGGATGACGGCGAAATGAGCCGTCAGACGACCGATCGCATGAAAGGCGTGTTCAGCAACGCCCGCCGGGTGTTCGACGCGCTCGGCCGCAAGGTGACGCCGTACGAGCCGGGCAAGGAGCTCGTGCCGGGCATCACATCGGTCGCGACCAACGGCCACACGCCGGGCCACAACTCGCACATCATCGCCTCGGGCTCGAGCAAGGTCTATGTCCAGGCCGACGTCACCAACGTGCCGTTCCTGTTCGCGCGCAATCCCGGCTGGCACCTGATGTTCGACCAGGACGGCGGGGCGGCGGAGGCGACGCGCCGCAAGGTCTACGACATGCTCGCCGCCGAGAAGATGCTGGTGCAGGGCTTCCACTATCCGTTCCCGGCGCTCGCCTATATCGAGAAGAGCGGAACGGGCTATCGCGAGGTCCCGGTGCCGTGGAGCCCGACGATCTGAACTGATGACAGAACACCGCCGTGGCGCTCTCGGGCCGGCCCGAGGGCGCCACTTTAGTTTGGTCGCGCAACCCGCTTTGGCCGCCTTGCAGCGGCGCTGTTTTTTCCCCGACACTGCGACCGGTATGCGCTAGTATCGCGCTGACCGCCTCAGCCGCAAAAGGATGCCAACGAACGGGCGGGGATGAGGGAGAACGTCATGACCGAGCTCACCAGACGTACCTTGCTGTCCGGCGCTGCCGCGGCCACAGCTGCGACCGCGCTTGCGCCGCTTGCGACCTCGCCAGCCCATGTCCGCTGCGCCGCCGGCCGGCACGCAGGCGCCCGGCTGGTACCGCTACAAGGTCGGCAGCATCGAGGTCACGGTCGTGACCGACGGCGCGCGCGCATTTCCGCTGTCCGACACTTTCGTGCGCAATGTGCCGAAGGCCGAGGTCAACAAGGCGCTCGAAGCCGGATATACGGCGAAGGACAACGTCTGGGTTCCGTACACGCCGATCGTGGTGAACACCGGCGCCAAGCTCGTGGTCGTCGACACCGGCCTCGGCCAAGCGCTGTTCGCTCAAAGCAAAGGCGCGGTCGGCCAGTTCGGGAGCAATCTCGCCGCCGCCGGCATCGACCGCAATCAAGTCGATACCGTGATCATCTCCCACTTCCATGGTGACCACATCAACGGCTTGCTCATGGCCGACAACAAGCCCACGTATCCGAACGCCGAGATCATGGTGCCCGCCGCCGAATGGAAATATTTCACGGACGACGGCGAGATGAGCAAGGCGGCCGGCAACGCGCTCGTCGAGGGCGCCCACAAGAACGCCCGACGCGTGTTCGACGCGCTCGGCCGCAAGGTCACGCAATACGAGCCCGGCAAGGAGCTCGTGCCGGGCATCACCTCGATGGCGACCTACGGCCATACGCCCGGCCACACCTCGCATGTGATCGCGTCGGGCAATGCCAAGGTCCTGGTGCAGGCCGACGTCTCCAACACGCCGACTGTTCGTGCACAATCCGGGCTGGCACATCCAGTTCGACATGGACGGCCCGGCGGCGGAAGCGACGCGCCGCAAGCTCTACGACATGCTCGCTGCCGAGAAGATGATGATCCAGGGCTTCCACTATCCGTTCCCGTCGCTCGGCTATATCGAGAAGGCCGGCACCGGCTACCGGGTGGTCCCGGCTCCTTGGAGCCCGACCATCTGAGCGTTTCGAAGTTTCGCATCGACGAAGGCCGCTCAAGAGAGAGCGGCCTTCTTTTTGGCCGACACCACGATCGGCATGAGCTATACATCCGTGCCGACCGCCGCATAAAGGACTGTCAACGACAAGGCGGTGACGCAGGGAGAACTCCATGACCGAACTGACACGTCGCCATCTGCTCGGTGGCGCGTTGCGGCGACCGCCGCGACCGCGCTCACGCCGTTCGCCGCCACGGCCGGTCGCGCGCCGCCGCGCCGCTCGCGGCAAGCAGGCGCCGAGCTATCTATCGCTCCAAGGTCGGTGATTTCGAGATCACCGTCGGTCAGCGACGGCGCGCGCACCTTCGCCGATGCCCGGACGGCTACGTGCGCAACGTCGCCCAAGGAGCAGGTGCTCGCCGCCGCCGAAGCCGCCTATATGCCCAAGGGCAGCGTCGACGCGTCCCGTTCAATCCGATGGTGGTCAACACCGGCTCGAAGCTGGTGCTGATCGACACCGGCTTCGGTCCCGGCGCCGATCCGACGATCGGCCTGCTGCAGCAGAGCCTTGGCGGCGGCCGGCATCGACCCCAAGGCGATCGACATCGTGCATCATCTCGCACATGCATCCGCGACCACATCCAACGGCCTCAAGACTGCCGACGGTGCGCCTCGTCTTTCCCAACGCCGAGATCAAGGTGCCGGCGGTGGATTGGGCGTTCTGGATGAGCGACGACAACATGAGCAAGGCGCCCGAAGGGCTCTGACGAAGAACTTCTTCGCAGATCAACCGCAAGATCTTCGCGGGCCTCGCGGACAAGGTGACGAGCTACGAGTGGGGCAAGGAGGTCGCGCCCGGCATCACGGCGATCGACACCAGCGGCCACACGCCCGGCCACACCGCCTTCGCGATCGCGTCCGGGTCGAGCCGGGTGCTGTTCCAGGCCGACGTCACCAACGTTCCGGAGCTGTTCGTGCGCAATCCGGACTGGCAGGTGATGTTCGACAACGACCCGGACAAGGCCGCTCAGACGCGACGCAAGTTCTACGACATGGCGGCGGCCGAGAAGGCGCTGATCTCGGGCTTCCACTTTCCGTTCCCCAGTCTCGGCTACATCGAGAAGGCCGGGACCGGCTATCGCCTGGATGCCGATCGCGTGGAATCCGACGCTCTGACATCTGCTCGATCAAAGATCGCACAGTGATGCACCGACAGGGGAGAACGCCATGACCGAACTCACCCGCCGCCGACTGCTCGCCGGCGCCGCTGCCACGGCCGCGCGCCGCTCCGCTGGCGAACCCGATGCCCGCGGGTGCCGCCGCACCGCCGGCCGGCACGCAGGCGCCCGGCTGGTACCGCTACAAGGTCGGCAGCATCGAGGTCACGGTCGTGACCGACGGCGCCAACAAGTTCAAGATCGCCGACGACCACGTCACCAACAAGAAGCGAGACGAGGTGAACGCCGCGCTCGCGGCGGCCTACTACGAAAAGGACATGATGACGACGCCGTACAATCCGGTGGTCGTGAACACCGGCTCCAAGCTCGTCGTCATCGACACCGGCACGAGCGAAGCCAATTTCGAGCGCAGCAAGGGAACCGCCGGACAGTTCCAGACGCAATCTCGCGGCCGCCGGCATCGATCGCAATGCCGTGGATGCCGTGATCATCTCGCACTACCACGGCGATCACATCAACGGACTATTGAAACCGGACAACTCGCTCGCCTATCCCAATGCCGAGATCCTGGTGCCGGCGGCCGAGCATCAGTTCTTCATGGATGACGGCGAGATGAGCCGCGCTCCCAAGGGCCGCATGGAAACCGTGTTCAAGAACGCCCGCCGGGTGTTCGGCGGCGAGGTGCTCAAGCGGGTGAGGACCTACGAGCCGGACAAGGAAATCGTTTCCGGGATCACCGCGGTCGCCACCAACGGCCATTCCTGGGGCCACAACTCCCACATCATCGCCTCGGGCTCGAGCAAGGTGTTCGTCCAGGGCGACGTCACGCACGTGCCCTTCCTGTTCGTGCGCCATCCGGACTGGCACGCCTTCTACGACCAGGACGGCCCCAAGGCCGAGGCGACGCGCCGCAAGGTCTACGACATGCTGGTGGCCGAGAAGATGCTGGTGCAGGGCTTCCACTACCCGTTCCCGTCGCTCGCCTATGTGGAAAAGAGCGGATCGGGCTATCGCGAGGTCCCGGTGCCCTGGAGCCCGACGATCTGATCCTGTCCCGGATGCGGTGCCGCCGATCGAGTGAACGGCTGATCGTGCTCCGGCGTTCACCTCTTCGTGAACGAGACGGCCATACGCCTGTCTCCCGGCTGTCACCTCACGCGCTATCATCCCGCATCGGCCCAGCCCAGAGAGCGACCGATACGGGAGGTTTCCATGACAGAGCTCACACGCCGCGCCGCGCTCACGGGCGCCGCCGCGATCGCCATGACCCCGCTCGCCGCCGTCTTGCCGGTGCGCGCCGCAGCGCCGATGTCGGGCAAGCAGGCGCCCGGCTTCTATCGCTACAAGATCGGCTCGTTCGAGGTCACCGCCGTCAACGACGGCGTTTGGCTGCGCGATCTCGACGACAAGTTCGTGCGCAACGCCAACTTCGCCGATGTGCAGAAGGCGACGGCAGATGCCAGGATGCCCGCCGGCAAGATGGTCATCCCTTTCACCGCGCTCGTGGTGAATACCGGCTCGAAGCTCGTGCTGCTCGATACCGCCACCGGCGCGCGCGCGTTTCCGACCGCCGGCACATACATGGACAATCTCGCCGCCGCCGGCATCGATCCGAAAACGGTCGACACCGTCGTGATCTCCCACTTCCATCCGGACCACATCAACGGCATCCGGCTGAAGGACGAGAGCCTCGCGTTCCCGAATGCGGAGATCATGGTGCCGGCGCCGGAATGGGCGCACTGGATGGACGACGCCAAGATGAACGCGGCGCCGGAAGCCGGCCGCGGCGGTTTCATGAACGTGCGCCGCGTGTTCGGCTCGATCGCCGGCAAGGTGGCGCGCTACGATCCGGGCAAGGAGGTGGTGCCGGGCATCACCACGATCGCCGCCTACGGGCACACGCCGGGCCACACCGCATTTGCGGTCGCCTCCGGCGGCCAGTCGCTCCTCGTCATCAGCGACTCGACCAACAACCCGGCGCTGTTCGTGCGCCATCCGGAATGGCAGGCCGTCTTCGACATGGACGGCGCCATGGCGGTCGAGAACCGCAAGCGCCTGCTCGACCGCGCCGCCGCCGACCAGATGCTGGTCGCCGGCTATCATTGGTCGTTCCCGGCGTGCGGCTTCATCGGCAAGGAAGGGTCGGGCTACCGGCTCAATCCGGTCGCCTGGAGCAGTCTGCTCTGATCCATCGTTGCCCCGGGAATGAAGCAAAGCGGCCGGTGTTCAACGCATCGTGATGGCCGCGTGCCGACCTGCGACGCCCGCAGGTCGGTGCGCGGCGTATCATCGGACCGCCTTTGCCTCCACAGAAGAACGATCCAACGGGGGGCCTCACTCAAGGGAGAACGTCATGACCGAACTCAATCGCCGCACCGTCCTTGCGGGCGCTGCGGCCGCGACCGCCATGGGTCCGCTCGCTGCCGTCACACCCGCTGGTGCGGCCGCGCCCGCGTCCGGCAAGCAGGCGCCCGGCTACTATCGCTACAAGGTCGGGGATTTCGAGGTCACCGCCATTTTGGACGGCGTGCGTCAGGTCAAGCTCGGCACCAGTCCAGCCCGCAACGCCAAGCTCGAGGACGTGCAGGCGCTCCTCGCCGCGAGCCGCCTTCCGACCGACCAGGTCGGCTACTACTTCCATCCGACCCTGGTGAATACCGGGTCGAAGCTCGTGCTGCTCGACACCGGCAACGGACCGGGCAGCCTGCAGGCGGGCACCGGCATGACCCCGGCCAATCTCGCCGCCGCCGGCGTCGACCCCACGACCATCGACATCGTCGTCATCTCGCATTTCCACGGCGACCACATCAGCGGATTGCGGACCGCCGACGGCGCGTTGGCCTATCCCAATGCCGAGATCAAGATCCCGGCGAAGGAGTGGGCGTACTGGTCCGACGAGGGCAACGCGAGCCGCGCCCCGCAGGGCCAGCAGAACACCTTCCAGAACACCAAGCGTATCTTCGGCCCGATCGCCGACAAGGTGACCAGGTACGAGTGGGGCAAGGAGGTCGCGCCCGGCATCACGGCGATCGACAGCAACGGCCACACGCCCGGCCATACTTCGTTCGTCATCGCGTCCGGTAACGGCAAGGCCCTGATCCAGGCCGACGTCACGGCCGGTTACGCGCCGCTCTTCGTCACCAACCCGGGTTGGCATGCCGGCGGCGACATGGACGGCCCGCAGGCGGTGCAGTCGCGGCGCAAGCTCTACGACATGCTGGCGGCCGAGCGCATGCTGGTCTCGGGCTATCATTTCCCGTTCCCATCGCTCGGCTACATCGACAAGGCGGGCGATGGCTACCGCCTTATCCCGGTGAACTGGAATCCGGTGCTCTGAGTTTCGGCTCCGGGCGGTGCGGCCGGACGGCCGTGCCGCGCCGGCACCGCAGCAAGTCACTTCGGCAACTTCGGGAATCGCGTGATGATCCACACGATTCCCAACATCAGGAGTGCCATTCCGAGCGGCGGCACGACCAGGAACAGCCAATAGGCTTCGCTCGCCGAGGACGGCGGACCAGTCGGGTCGCTCGATCGCGATCATGAGGTGGAGCGCGACCGCCCAGGTGATCGACGCGGCAACCCACGTCTTGTAGAGATCGTCGCGCCAGTTCATCGCCGTTTCCGCGTGAGCGGGGCCGGTCCTGGACCGGCACGATATCACCGATTGTCTGGCTTCCCGCGACCAGGTTGACGCGGCGGGCGCGCGTCGCTATAGCGCCCGCCCATGACGACGATCACGACGCCAACTGATCTGCGCCGCCGCCGCCGTATTATCGCGGCATGGGCGGGCGATTGCGCGTGATCGTCGCTCCTGCCGCCGGACGAGGCTCCGCGGCACTCCCGATATCCTCCGCCGCAATGTCCCTCGTCCGGTCGCGCTGCGACTGCGAGAAGGATTGAGCCATGGCGGTTGAGACGAAAGCAAAGATCGGCGTGCTCGGCGCGTCCGGCTACACCGGCGCGGAGCTCGTGCGGCTGCTGCTGCGCCATCCGCGCGTCGAGATCGTGCTGCTCACCGCCGACCGCCGGGCCGGGCAGGAGATGGGCGCGGTCTTTCCGCAGTTTTCGCCGTTCGATCTGCCGCAGCTTCAGTCGATCGACGGCCTCGACTGGAACAAGGCGGGCCTCGATCTCGCCTTCTGCGCGCTGCCGCATGCGACCACCCAGAAGGTGATCAAGCAATTGCTGGGCGCAGCGCCGAGCGACCAAGGTGGTCGATCTCTCCGCCGACTTCCGGCTCGCCGATATCTCGGCCTATGCGCGCTGGTACGGGCACGCGCACCACGCGCCCGAGCTGCAAAAGGAGGCGGTCTACGGCCTGGTCGAGGTCTATCGGGACGACATCAAGCAGGCGCGGCTGGTCGCCAATCCCGGCTGCTACACCACCTGCGCCCAGCTTCCGCTCGTTCCGCTGCTCGAAGGCGAAGGCGATCGATCCCGACGAGATCGTGGTCGACGCCAAATCGGGCATGACCGGAGCGGGCAGGGCGGCCAAGGAGGAGATGCTGTTCTCGGAGGTGTCGGAGGGCTTCCACGCCTATGGGGTCGGCCATCACCGCCACATGGCCGAGCTCGACCAGGAGCTCGGCAAGGCCGCCGGCCGCGAGGTGATCGTCAGCTTCACGCCGCACCTCGTGCCCATGAACCGCGGAATCCTCTCGACCATTTACGTGCGCGGGCTCAAGGCGTCGCCCGAGGATCTTCACGCGATACTTTCAAAGTCCTACGCGCAGGAGCCGTTCGTGCATGTGCTGCCGTTCGGGCAGGTGCCGCAGACCCGCCACGTGCGCGGCTCCAACATGACCTTCATCGGGGTGGCCAAGGACCGCATCCCCGGCCGCGCCATCATCATCTCGGCGCTCGACAACCTCACCAAGGGCGCGTCCGGCCAGGCGGTGCAGAACATGAACCTGATGCTCGGCTTCCCCGAGGCGATGGGGCTCGAGCAGGTGGCGCTATTTCCGTGAACGCGGGCGGTCGTTGCCAGCGACGCGTCCCTCCTGAGATCATTCAAGCGCGTTCCATTCGACGTCGATCGGCGAGATGATGTCGCCGGTAATGAACAGTCGGTCCTTGAGGATGCCGCAGGCGTTCCGCTTGCGCGGGCGGTGTGGCACAAGCTCTGCGACCGGCTTGCCATTCTTCGTGATTACCATGGACTGACCGGTCCGCTGGACCTCATTCACGAGGGCGAGGCACTTCGCCTTGAATTCGGACGCCTTGATTGTCCGCGCCATACTTCCTGTCCTCGATCGTCTTCGATATTGCTTCGCGCCCGCCTCGGATGAATACAGCTTATTCCGGCGCGATCTTCGCCAGCGCCGCCAGCCGTTCGCGGGCGATGTGCTGGGCGCCCCTGGTGTTGGGGTATTTCTGTGGAGCGGCCGCCAGCGCAGCCTTGAAGTCGGCACGGGCGTGCGGGTAGTCCTGCTTGCGCTCGTAGACGAGGCCGCGATTGGTGAAGGCTGACGCATAGTCCGCATCGAGCCGGACCGCGGCGCCGTAGTCCGCGATGGCGCGGTCGAGGTCGCCCTTGTCCCGCCAGGCATTGGCTCGGTTGTTGAAAGCGAAAAGATCGTTGGGATTGAGCTCGATCGCGACGTCGTAGTCTTTGATCGCGCCGTCGAGATCGCCCTTGCGCTTGAGCTCGACGCCGCGACTGGTGTGCAGCTTGGCAAGCTCGATCCCGCTGTATCGGCCCGAGGCAATCGCGCGCGTGCAGGCGGCGATCGCCACCTCGCCGGAGGCATTGTGGCACGTCGCGTCATCATCGGCCCGGGCCGGCGTGGCCAGGACGCCGATGGCGATCACAAGAGGGCAGAGCACCGGCGACAATCGACGCATGGACATTCCTCGCGCTGGGGGCCTCATTGATCCATCGCGCGCCATCCTAGGTCGGTATGCAGGGCGAAATGAGGGCTGATGCGAATAACGTCTGGTCTCTTGCCTCTGCGCATGACCTCAGGGGCGCTTCGGTCAGCCTGATTGTGGTGCGGGCGGCGACCCCACTCTCATGGGGCGCCGGCTAATTCCGGAACGCATGATCAATGCTGCAATATCTTCGACAGGAACAGCTGGGCGCGCTCGCTGCGCGGCTTGCCGAAGAAATCGGCGGTGGGCGCGTCCTCGACGATCTCGCCCTTGTCCATGAACACGACGCGATTGGCGACCTTGCGGGCAAAGCCCATCTCGTGCGTCACCACCATCATGGTCATGCCGTCGGTCGCCAGCGCGACCATGACGTCGAGCACCTCGTTGATCATCTCGGGGTCGAGCGCGGAGGTCGGCTCGTCGAACAGCATGGCGATCGGGTCCATGGCGAGCGCGCGGGCGATGGCGACGCGCTGCTGCTGGCCGCCGGAGAGCTCGCCCGGATATTTCTGGGCGTGGGCGGTCAGTCCCACCCGCTCGAGCAGGCGCATGCCTCGCTGCTCGCTCTCGTCCTGGCCGCGGCCGAGCACCTTGATCTGCGCCAGCTCGAGATTGCGCATCACGGTGAGATGCGGGAACAGCTCGAAGTGCTGGAACACCATGCCGATGCGGGCGCGCAGCTTGGGCAGGTCGGTCTTGCGATCGCCGACCGAGATGCCGGCGACCGTGATGGTGCCCTCCTGGAACGGCTCGAGCCCGTTGACGCATTTGATCAGCGTCGACTTGCCCGAGCCCGACGGACCGCACACCACCACGACCTCGCCCTTGGCGACCTCGGTCGTGCAGTCCTTGAGCACCTGGAAGTCCCGGTACCACTTGCTGACTTTGCTGAGCGTGATCATGGCAGCGTCCGAAATGCTCTACCGGATGATCGCGATCCGGCTCTGCAGCCGGCGCACGAGCTGCGAGGCCGCGAACGAGATGACGAAATAGACCATCGCCGCGAACAGGTACATCTCGACCAGGCGTCCGTCGCGCTGCGCCACCTTCGACGCTGCGCCGAGGAAATCGGTGATCGAGAGCACGTAGACGAGCGAGGTGTCCTGGAACAGGATGATGGTCTGGGTGAGCAGGATCGGCGTCATGTTGCGGAAGGCCTGCGGCAGCACGATGTAGCCCATGGTCTGCGCATAGGTCATCCCGAGCGCCTGCGCGGCGAATACCTGGCCGCGCGGGATCGACTGGATGCCGGCGCGCATGATCTCGGCGAAATAGGCGGCCTCGAACAGGGTGAACGTGACGACCGTGGAGGCGAACGCGCCGACCTGAATCGGTCGCGAGGCGCCGGTGATCCACTGGCCGATATAGGGCACCAGGAAATAGAACCAGAAGATCACCAGCACCAACGGCACCGACCGCATCAGGTTCACGTAGCCGGCGGCGAGCAGCGACAGCGGAGCAAAGCCCGACAGCCGCATCATCGCGAGCAGCGTGCCGAAGATGATGCCGCCGGTCGTCGCCAACGCGGTCAACATCAGCGTGAACGTCATGCCGTCGTAGAACAGGTACGGCAGCGAGCGGATGATGACATCGAAATCGAAATTGGAGAACATCGATCCCCTCAGTGCGTGGCAAGCGCGGGCTTGGCGCCGATCAGGCCGGGCACCGCCAGGCGGTGCTCGACCTGGCGCATGGCGACGGTCACGATGATGTTGATCACGATGTAGATGATGGTCGCGGCGGTGAAGGCCTCGAACACCTGGAACGTGAATTCCTGCATGGCGCGCGCGCGGGCGGTCAGCTCCATCAGGCCGATGGTGAGCGCGACCGCGCTGTTCTTGATGACGTTGAGAAACTCCGAGGTCAGCGGCGGCAGGATGATGCGGTAGGCCATCGGCAGGAGCACGTAGCCGTAGGTCTGCGGCAGCGTGAGCCCGAGCGCCAGCGCCGCCATGCGCTGGCCGCGGGCGAGGCTCGTGATGCCGGCGCGCACCTGCTCGGCGACGCGCGCCGACGTGTAGAGGCCGAGCGCGACCACCGCCGTATAGAACGAGGCGTTCGGGAGCTGCTTGAGCCAGTCTCCCATCTGGGTCGGCAGCAGCTCGGGCAGCACGAAATACCAGAGGAACATCTGCACGAGCAGCGGGATGTTGCGGAACAATTCCACATAGGCGTTGCCGAGCCGGACCAGCCAGGGGAAGGGCGTGGTGCGGATGACGCCGACCAGCGATCCGAGCGCGAGCGCCAGGCACCAGGCGGTGAGCGCGGTCGCGAGCGTCCAGCCGGTGCCGAGCAGCAGCGTCTCCAGATAGGTGTGCACCCCGTCCGGAGACGTTTGGAAAAAGATGCCCCAGTTCCAGTTGTAGTTCACGCTGGCCCCCTGTGCGCAGCGCTTCGTAGGTTGGGTCGAGCTCTTCGCGAGACCCAACAATCGCGGACCGAAGCGTTGGGTCTCGCGAAATGCTCGACCCAACCTACGGCTCGACGCCTGATATCAGTAAACCGCCGGGTCGCCGCTGTCGGTCGGACTGGCGATCACCTTCTTGAACGCGGCGCTCATCGGCACATTGAGGTTGAGGCCCTTGGGCGGGATCGGCTTGAGGAACCACTTGTCGTAGATCGCGTTGATGCGCGCCGCCTTTGTAGGTGGCGATCATCGCTTCATCGACGACCTTCTTGAACGGGGCGTCCTCGCGGCGGAGCATGATGCCGTAGGGCTCGACCGAGAGCGCGTCGGTGGAGATCACGTAGTCCTGCGGCGCCTTCGAGCCGGCGACCAGGCTGAAGAGCAGGATGTCGTCCATCACGAAGGCGGCGGCGCGGCCGGTCTCGACCATCAGGAACGCCTCGGCATGGTCCTTGGCGGCGAGGATGTTGAGGTTGAGACCCTTCTGCGCGCCGATCTCGGTGATCTGCTTGATATTGGTGGTGCCCGAGGTCGACACGACGGTCTTGCCCTTGAGGTCGTCGACCGTCTTCAGGTTGGCCGATTTCTTGGACACGAAGCGGTTCGCGGTCACGAAATGCGTGATGGTGAAGGAGACCTGCTTCTGCCGCTCGAGGTTGTTGGTGGTCGAGCCGCATTCGAGGTCGATGGTGCCGTTCGCCATCAGCGGGATGCGGGTGGCCGAGGTGACCGGGTTGAGCTTGGCGTCGAGCTTGCCGAGCTTGAGATTGCTCTTCACCCCATCGACGATGCGGGCGCAGAGGTCCATGGCATAGCCCACCACCTGCTGCCGGTCGTCGTAATAGGAGAACGGCAGCGAGGATTCGCGGTGGCCGAGCGTGATGGCCCCGGTCTCCTTGATCTTCTTGAGCGTGCCGGTGAGCTCCTGGGCGAGCACCGGTCCGGCGAGGAAACTCGCCGCGGCGATCGTCGAAAGCACGATATTCAGACGCATGAGGGGTTCTCCGCTGTGAACTGACCTTGTCATCGCAGCCATTCGGGCTTATCCCCGGACGCCCGAATGGCCTCTCGTATCGGACCTTAACACAACTTCCCGGCACGTTCTCGACCGCTTTTGAGCACGCCGCCGCCTGCGCCGTCCGGCGCGACGGCAAGCCACGAATTCGCCGGGCAATGGTTGAAATCCGGCCAAATGGCCCGTGTAATCGCGCCCGAGGGGTCCGTCTTCGAGATTCTTGGGCCAGGGGCAAAACACCCGGTGCCGCAACGTCTTCGGATCTTCATTTCCTCGCCGTCCGACGTGAATCCGGAGCGGCGGCGCGCCGCGCTCGTGATCGAGAAAGTGGCCAAGGACTACGCGCGGTTCTTCGACGTCACGCCGGTCCTCTGGGAGTCCGAGCCGATGCTGGCGAGCGGACACTTCCAGGACGCGATCGTGCCGCCGAGCGAAAGCGACATCGTCGTGCTGATCCTGTGGTCGCGGCTGGGAACGCCGCTGCCCGAGCGCACCGAGGTGCGAGAGTATCGCGGCATCGACGGGCGCGCTCCGGTCACCGGCACCGAGTGGGAGTTCGAGGACGCGCTGCGAGCGAGCAAGCAGAACGGATTGCCGGACCTGCTTGCCTACCGCAAGAAGGCCGCCCCGAAGGCGGAATACCAATCCGCCGCCGACCTCGAAGAGCTTGGGCGGCAATTGCAGAGCCTGGAATCGTTCTGGAGCCGATATTTCGTCGGGCGCGGCGAGTTCCGGGCGGCCTTCAGTGAATTTGCCGAGCTCGACGCATTCGAGCTCAAGCTCGAAGCCGATCTGCGCAGCCTGATCGAGCGCCGCGTCGGTCAGGCCGGCGATGCGCAGACAACGTCTGCCGCCGTATGGCTCAGGGGCAGCCCATTCCGCGGATTGGAGACCTATCGCTTCGAGCACGCGCCGATCTTTTTCGGGCGGAGCGCGGCGACCCAGGCGGCGGTCGAGCGGTTGGTGGAAAACGCCGACGCCGGCCGGCCCTTTCTCCTGGTTCTCGGCGCCAGCGGCGCCGGCAAGTCTTCGCTGGCGCAGGCCGGAATTGTGCCCAGCCTGTGCGCGCGCGGCGTCGTGTCCGGCGTCGGTGAGTGGCGGCGCGCGGTCGTGCGCCCGGGCGGCCATCCGGACGGACCGTTCGCGGCGCTCGCCACCGCGCTCGCCGCGGACGACGCTTTGCCGGAGCTGGTGGCGGAGCAGGGCACCGCGAGCCTCGCGCGTCACCTGCAAGCCGCTGCCGCCGATCCGGCGTTCCCGATCGTATCGGCGCTGAGCGCGCGCGAGCGACGGGCACGGGAGCAGGGTGCGCTCTTGTCGCACGAGCAGGCGCGGCTCGCCGTCGTCGTCGATCAAATGGAGGAGCTGTTCACCCTCGGCGAGCTGACGACCGATGAGCGCAATGAGTTTCGTGCGCTGCCTCGACGGGCTGATGCGGTCCGGCCGCGTCTTCGTGGTCGCCACCATGCGCAGCGACTACTGGCACCGCGCCGCCGAGGTTCCGCGGCTGGCCGAGCTATCCGACGGCAACGGGCGGTTCGATCTCCTGCCGCCGACCCAGGCCGAGATCGCCGAGATGATCCGCCGGCCGGCCGAGGCCAGCGGGCTTGCCTTCGAGACCGATCGGCGCACCGACATCCGGCTCGACGCGGCGCTCGCCGAAGAGGCGGCGCATGAGCCGGGCGCGCTGCCGCTGGTGTCGTTCCTGCTCGATGCGCTGTTTCTGCTCGACGTCAAGGAAGCCGGCCGCTCGACGCTCGGCTACGCCTCGATGCAGGCCCTCGGCGGCCTCAAGGGCGCCATTGCCACGCGCGCCGAAGCCGCGTTCGCGGCGCTGTCGGAGGACGCGCAAGCCGCTTTGCCCAAGGTCCTGCGGGCGCTCGCGCGGGTGAGCCGGTCGGGCGCCGACCCGACCGCGCGCATCGCGCCGATGGCGCGTTTCGCCGCGGGCGGCCCGGAGCGAAAGATCATCGACGCATTGCTCGCGCCGGATGTGCGGTTGCTCGTTGCCGAAGGGGACGGGCAGGGCGCGCGCATCCGCTTCGCCCATGAGGCGTTGATCAGCCATTGGGGGCGGGCGAAGCAGCAGATCGCCCAGGACCGCGACGATTTGCGCACGCTGACCGCCATCGAGGAGGCGGAGGCGGAATGGCGCGCGGCAGACGCACGTCACAAGCGCGGCTATCTCCTTCACGACGTGAAGCTCGCCAATGCCGTCGATCTCGCCCGGCGCTGGGCCGATGATCTGCCCGGCGAGGTCCGCGGCTTCGTCGCGCGCTCTGCGGCCGCCGCGGCTGCGGCGGCGCGGCGGCGGTGGGCGGCGGCAGCGGTCGTGATGTTCTTGCTTGCCGCGCTGGCGGCAGCCTCATTGGCCGGATTCTACATTGCGGAAATCCAGCGCAACGATGCGCTCATCGCCGAATCGCACTCGCTCGCCCGCGACGCCCGCGCGGCGACCGCGAGTGGCGACGCGACCTTGGCGACGCTGCTGGCGCTCGCGGCGCTGCCAAGGGACTTGGCCAAGCCCGACCGCCCGTTCGTGAACGAGGCCGAATACGCGCTCGAGGAGGCGGTCGCCAATCAGCGCGAGCGGGTCGTTCTCCCCGCGCGCGAGCGCCGTATCCTGACTGCTCGCTTCGCGCCCGACGGCACCGCCCAGGCGGTCGTGTCGCGCATCGACCATGCGGTCGAGCTGTGGAACGCAAGCACCGGTGCGCCGATAGTCGTGTTCCTCGGACACGCGGATGGGATCAACTCGGCCACCTTTTCGTCCGACGGCATGCGGTTGCTGACGACCTCCCGCGACCACACCGCGAGGCTGTGGGATGTCGAGACCGGCGCGCAAATCACCGTGTTCCGCGGACACGACGACGCTGTCGAGCAGGCGAGCTTCTCACCCGACGGAATGCAGGTGATCACCGCATCCCGCGACCAGACCGCCCGCATCTGGAAGAGCGACAGCGGTGCGATGGTGGCGGTCCTGCGCGGTCACGAATACCGCCTTTCAGTCGGCGGTCTTTTCGCCCGACGGCACGCGCGTGGTGACCGCGGCCATCGAGAATGCTCGCCTGTGGGATGCGGCGACCGGCGATCAAATCGCCGTGCTCGACGAGTACCCCAGCCGCATCGCGTTCTCGCCGGACGGCGCGCGCGTCGCGCTTTCCACCCATCGGGGCGCAAGCCTGCGGGACGCACGGACGGGCGAAAAGCTGGCTGCGCTCGACGGGCCCACGAGCTTCGTGGTGACGATCGACTTTTCGCGCGATGGGACGCGGCTCGTAACGGCCGCACTCGACGACATCGCGCGGTTGTGGGACGGCGTGACGGGCGCCGCCGTCGCCGTGCTGCGTGGGCACAAGGACAGCCTCCGGTCGGCGGCCTTTTCCTCCGACGGCAGCATGGTTGTCACCACGTCGAGCGACGCCTCGGCGAGGCTGTGGGATGTCAAGACCGGCGCCGAGATCGCAATCCTGCGCGGGCATGAAGGCGCGGTGGACTTCGCGCAGCTTTCTCCCGATGGCGCGCGTCTGCTAACGACGTCCGCCGATCAAACCATCCGGCTGTGGGATGTCGGGATCAACGCCGCGGTCGCGGTATTGCGCGGACATGCGGGCGCCGTGCAATCGGCCGCCTTTTCACCTGACGGCACGCGTATCGTCACGGCTTCCGCGGACACGACTGCGCGCTTGTGGGATGCTCGCACCGGCGCCGAAATCGGCGTATTGCGCGGGCACGCGGGCCTGATCTGGTCCGCGGTCTTTTCGCCCGACGGCAGCCCGCGTCCTCACCGGCTCGGGCGATCGTACCGCCCGGTTGTGGGATGCCGGGACCGGCAGCGAAATCGTCGTGTTTCAGGGCCACACACACCAAGTCGCCGCCGCCGTCTTTTCCCCGGACGGCAGGCGTGTGCTCACCGCGTCGATGGATCGCGTTGCCGCGCTGTGGGATGTGAAGACAGGCGTCGCAATCGCCGCGCTCCGAGGGGACAATGATGGCTTCACGCGCGCCGCCGTCTATTCGCCCGACGGCACGCGGGTGGCGACCGCGTTCTCGACCAAGGCGCGCCTGTGGGACGCGGATGGTCGCGCGATTGCAGTGCTCGAGGGACATAGCTTCTGGGTCCGGTCCATCGCCTTCTCGCCCGACAGCACGCGCATCGTCACCGGCGCGGGAGACAACACCGGTCGGTTATGGGACGCCATGACCGGCGCGCCCACCGCGCAGTTGCTGGGGCACACAGCGGGGCTGAACTCGGCGGCTTTTTCTCCGGACGGCACGCGGGTCGTGACCGCAGCGGGGGACAAGACCGCCCGCGTCTGGGACGGCAAGAACGGCACGCCCGCCGCCGTCTTGCGAGGGCACGAGAGCGATGTCGCCTCCGCGGTCTTTTCGCCGGACGGCGCGCGCGTGCTCACGGCGTCTCGCGACGCGACGGCCCGGCTGTGGGATGTCAGGACCGGCGCCGAGATCGCGGTGCTGCGCGGGCATAAGGAGCCGTTGCATATCGCGGCTTTTTCACCGGACGGCCGCTTCGCGGTGACCGCGTCCGACGACAAGACGGCCCGGCTCTGGAAGCTGCCGCCGCGATGTCAAACGTTGATCGATACGGCACGACAGGAAAACGTCCGCGACCTTTCGCCCGCGGAGCGCGCGCGCTATTTCCTGCAGGATCAGCGGAAGGATCTGCTCGCTCACGCCTACGCGGCCATCCGCCCCTGGCTCGGCTCTGTGCTGCCGCGCGCCGGCGACGTCTGCCAATGACGCGAGCCGCCTCTAATCCCTCACCTTCACGTAGCTCCCCGGCGCGTCCTCGATCGGCTTGAGCACGCCGCCGCCGGGCTCGCGCGCCGGAACCTCGCTCGCATCCTGTTTCTTGAGCCACGCCAGCCAATCCGGCCACCAGGAGCCGGCGTGCTCCTTGGCCTTGCCGAGCCATCGCTCGAGGTTGGCGCTGGTCGGCTTGGGACCGGTCCAGTATTGGTACTTCATCTTGTCGGGCGGGTTGACCACGCCGGCGATGTGGCCCGAGCCGGCCAGCACGAAGCGCACCGGCCCGCCGAAGAATTTCGAGCCGAGCAACACCGACTTCGCCGGCGCGATGTGATCCTCGCGCGTGGCCAGATTGTAGACCGGCACCTTCACGCTCTTGAGGTCGAGCCGCTTGCCGCCGATCACCATGTCGCCCTTGCTCAGCCGGTTCTCCAGATAGCAATTGCGCAGATAGAACGAGTGGTTCGCCGCCGGCATCCGGGTCGCGTCCGAGTTCCAGTAGAGCAGGTCGAACGGGGCCGGCTCCTTGCCCTTGAGATAGTTGCTGATGACGTAGGGCCAGATCAGATCGTTCGAGCGCAGCAGGTTGAAGGCATTGGCCATTTTCTTGCCTTCGAGATAGCCGCGCTCGCTCATTTCCCGTTCACGGGCCGCGATTTGCTCCTCGTCGACGAACACCATGAGATCGCCGGCATGGGTGAAATCGACCTGCGCGGCGAAAAACGTCGCCGAAGCGATGCGGTCGTCGCGGTTGTCGGCCATGTGGGCGAGCGTGGCGGCCAGCAGGGTGCCGCCGACGCAATAGCCGATCGCGTTCACCGCGCGCTCGCCGGTCGCCTGTTCGATCGCGTCGAGTGCGGCGAGCGGGCCCTCGCGCATGTAGTCTTCGAAGCTCTTCTTGGCGAGACGGGCATCCGGATTGACCCAGGAGACGACGAACACCGTGAGCCCCTGGTCCACGCACCACTTGACGAAGGATTTTTCCGGCGTGAGATCGAGGATGTAGAACTTGTTGATCCAGGGCGGCACGATCAGGAGCGGCCGCGCGAGCACGGTCGGGGTCGATGGCGCGTACTGGATGAGCTGTATCAGCTCGTTCTCGAAAATCACCTTGCCGGGCGTGAGCGCGAGATTGCGGCCGACCTCGAATTTCCTGGAATCGGATTGGCGGATCCTGAGATTGCCGTGTCCGGCCTCGATGTCCTCGGCCAGCATGTGCATGCCGCGCACGAGATTGTCGGCGTTCGAGGTGACGGTCTCGCGCATGAGCTCCGGATTGGTCAGCACGAAGTTCGACGGCGCGATCGCGTTGGCGATCTGCCGCACATAGAAGTCGGCCTTCTGCCGTGTATGCGGATCGAGCCCTTCGGCGTCCTTGACCAGATGGTTGGCCCATTGCACGGTCAACAGATAGGCCTGCTTGAGAAAATCGTAGAACTGGTTGGTCGACCATTCGGGATCTGTGAAGCGCTTGTCGCGCGGATCGGGCGCCGCGATCGGGTCGACCTGCTCGCCCGACATGCGTTTGACCGCATTCGCCCACAGGTCGAGATAGGCCTTGCCGAGGCTCGACTGCAGCTCGAGCGTGCGCTGCGGGTCCCTCAGCCAGTACTCGAGCACGTGGCCGAGCGTCTTCACGACGTCGGCGACCTCGGAATAGTCGCCGTCGATGCGGCCTTCCTCGCGCGGCTTGAGATACGCCGCCATGGCGCGGCCGCCCTGCTCGACCATGCGGGCGACGTTGTGCGCGAGCTCCTCGATGTCGACGGAGCCACGCTTGTCCGGTTCCGACGGGGCTCTCACGGTAACGCCTCGGTCCTGATGGGCCCGGCATGGCCTGCTCGACCTCAGATGGACCTTACTCGTGAACGCCGCAAGACGCATCATGCCCGCGTGCCGGCGCTCGCGCACGCGCCGCAAAAGCGCTATGATCGGCGGCATGACGCCACCTTGCTTTGGTCATATTGAAGGTTTAGGGCTCGCCTGCAATTGCTTGAACTGGCAGTCATTTCGCTGCTTCTGAAGGGGAGGGAAGCCGGTCTGCGGGACTCTGCTGCGATGCAGCGGCGCGACCGGCTTGGTGCCGATGTCGACATCACGTTCACAGCGTACACAGCAGAGCTTCTGCCAGCGCGACGCTGGCCGCCTCGTGGCGGCGGCGCTGCTGCTTGCGGGCGCGGTGATTCTCGCCGGCTGCTCGGCCTCCTCCATCGCCGACCATATCCCGACCGCGGTCGGCGGCCTTCCGGAGGGCGTCCCGCAACGGCCGGCGAAGCCGCCCGCCTATCCGGCCGTCCACGACATGCCGCCGGCGCGCGATAGCGCGGTGCTCAGCGACGCGGAGCAGACCAAGCTCGAGGCCGACCTCGCCAACGCACGCGACCGCCTGGGGGCCCAAAGCGGTCAAGCCGCCGCGACCGCCAAGCCTGCTGGCAGCGCCCGCAAGCCGTGATAAAAGGCCGGCCAGCCGACCCGGCATCGGCGCGCGGTCGGGAAGGAGCTGGGGACATGGAAGAGTTTCACCGCATCCGGCGTCTGCCGCCCTACGTGTTCGAGCAGGTCAATCGGGCCAAGGCGGTCGCGCGCAATGCGGGCGCCGACATCATCGATCTCGGCATGGGCAATCCGGATCTGCCGGCGCCGCCCCACGTCATCGAGAAGCTCAAGGAAACGCTCGGCAAGCCGCGCACCGACCGCTATTCGGCCTCGAAGGGAATCCCGGGCCTGCGCCGGGCGCAGGCGGCCTACTACGCGCGCCGGTTCGGGGTGAAGCTCAACCCGGAAAACCAGATCGTCGCCACGCTCGGCTCCAAGGAAGGCTTCGCCAACGTGGCGCAGGCGATCACCGCGCCGGGCGACGTGGTGCTGGTGCCCGATCCGAGCTATCCGATCCACGCCTTCGGCTTTCTGATGGCGGGCGGCGTGATCCGCTCGGTGCCGTCGGAGCCGACGCCCGATTTCTTCTCGACGCTCGAGCGCGCGATCGTCCATTCGATTCCGAAGCCGCTCGCCGTCGTGGTCTGCTATCCGTCCAACCCCACGGCCTACGTGGCCGATCTCGACTTCTACAAGGAGCTGGTGCCGTTCGCGAAGAAGCACGGCATCTTCGTCCTGTCCGACCTCGCCTATGCGGAGGTCTATTTCGACGACAATCCGCCGCCCTCGGTGCTGCAGGTGGCGGGCGCGATGGATATCGCCGTCGAGTTCACCTCGATGTCGAAGACCTATTCGATGCCCGGTTGGCGCATGGGGTTTGCGGTCGGCAACGAGCGCATCATCGCCGCGCTCGGGCGGGTGAAGTCCTATCTCGACTACGGCGCGTTCACGCCGGTGCAGGTGGCCGCGACCGCGGCGCTCAACGGCCCGGACGACTGCATCCAGGAGATGCGCGCGACCTACAAGCGCCGGCGCGATGTGCTGGTGGAATCGTTCGGCCGCGCCGGCTGGGAGGTCCCGGCGCCGCGCGCCTCGATGTTCGCCTGGGCCCCGATCCCGGAGCCGTTCGCGACCCTCGGCAGCGTCGAGTTCTCCACGATCCTGGTCGAGAAGGCCGAGGTCGCGGTCTCGCCCGGCACCGGCTTCGGCGAGCGCGGCGAGGGCTACGTGCGCATCGCGCTGGTCGAGAACGAGCAGCGCATCCGTCAGGCCGCCCGCAACATCCGCCGCTTCCTTGAAACCGGCCCGGAAAAATTGCACAACGTGGTTCCCCTCGCCAAGGCCAGGAATCAGTAGTCGGTAGTCAGTGATCAGAAAGAAAGCGCGAGCTGCTCTGATTGCGGCCACTGTTCTGCTGATTACTGACCTCTGACTACTGACTCCTGATCATGGCTCAACCGCTGAAGCTCGGCATCGCCGGTTTGGGCACCGTCGGCGCATCCGTCGTCCGGCTCATCGCGCATGAGCGCGACGCACTCGCCGCCCGCTGTGGCCGCCCGATCGAGGTGGTTGCGGTGAGCGCGCGGTCGCGCGGAAAGCGGCGCGACGTCGATCTCAAGAGGCTGCGTTGGGTGGCCGATCCGGTCGCGCTCGCGACCGACCCCGAGATCGACGTCCTGGTCGAGCTGATCGGCGGGGAGGGCGATCCCGCCAAGGCCGCGGTCGCGGCCGCGCTCAAGGCCGGGAAATCGGTGGTGACCGCCAACAAGGCCCTGCTTGCGCGTCACGGCGTCACGCTGGCGGCCGCCGCCGAAAAGAACAAGGTGGCGCTCAACTTCGAGGCGGCGGTGGCCGGTGCCATCCCGATCGTGAAGACATTGCGCGAGGGCCTCGCCGGCAATTCGGTCGCGCGCATCTACGGCATCCTCAACGGCACCTGCAACTACATCCTCAGCCGCATGGAGCAGGAGGAGCTGTCTTTCGCCGAATGTCTGAAGGAAGCCCAGCGGCTCGGCTACGCCGAGGCCGATCCGACCTTCGATGTCGAGGGCCACGACACCGCGCAAAAGCTCGCGATCCTGGCGAGCCTCGCCTTCGGCACCAGGGTCGACCAGGCTGCCGTCTATGTCGAAGGCATCTCCTCGATCGCACCGGAGGACCTCGCTGCCGCCGACGAGCTCGGCTACCGGGTCAAGCTTCTGGGTGTGGCGGTGAAGACCGAGCAAGGGCATCGAGCAGCGCGTGCATCCGACCATGGTGTCGAAGGAGACCGCGATCGCGCAGGTGATGGGGGTCACCAATGCGGTCACCGTCGACGTCGAGGCGATCGCGCCGATCACGCTGGTCGGCCCGGGCGCCGGCGGCATGGCGACGGCCTCGGCCGTGGTCTCGGACATCAGCGACATCGCCCGCGGCGTGCGCGGCGCACCGTTCGGCCGGCCGACGTCACGCCTCGTGCGCAGCGGCAAGGCGCCGATGCAGCGCCACGAGGGCGGCTACTATATCCGCCTGCTCGCCCGCGACCGGCCCGGCACGGCGGCCACCATCGCGAGGCGGCTGGCGCAGCAGAACATCTCGCTCGAATCGATCGTGCAGCGCCACCGCGACCGGCGCCCGCTGGGCGGCGGCGATCCCAGGCGCGCCGGCGAGCCGGTGCCGGTCATCCTCATCACCTACGCGACCAGCGAGGACGCCGTGCGCAAGGCGCTCGCCGCCGTCGGCCGCGACAAGGTGATCTCCGGCAAGCCACAGGTCATCCGCATCGAGAAAAACTGATATAACGGGCCGAGCATCTCCAAATCGTCATCGGCCGCCGTTGCGGGCATGACATCGGCCAAAGGGTGGGGTGCCGGGGCGAGGGTACGAAACCGGAAGGGCGCAAGACCATGCCTTCGATCACCGTCCAACCGCACCTCCTGCTGGAGCGCATCCTGACGATCGAGATCGTGCGGGTCACCGAGCGCGCGGCAGTCTCGGCGGCGCGGTTGCGCGGGCGCGGCGCCGAGAAGGCGGCCGATCAGGCGGCGGTCGACGCCATGCGCCGCGAGCTCAACAAGCTGCCGATCGACGGCACCGTGGTGATCGGGGAGGGCGAGCTCGACGAGGCGCCGATGCTGTTCATCGGCGAAAGGGTCGGCACCCGGAACGGACCCAAGGTCGACATCGCGGTCGATCCGCTCGAGGGCACCACGTTCTGCGCCAAGAACATGCCGGGCGCGATCGCGACCGTGGCCATGGCGGAAGGCGGCACGCTGCTCAACGCGCCCGACGTCTACATGGAGAAGATCGCGATCGGGCCCGGCTATCCCAAGGGCGTGGTCGATCTCGACGCGCCGGCCGAGCAGAACATCCACAACCTCGCCAAGGCCAAGGGCGTGAAGCCGGCGGAGGTCACCGCGCTCATCCTCGATCGTCCGCGCCATGCCGATCTCATCGCCGGCGTGCGCAAGGCGGGCGCCGCGGTGCAGCTGATCACCGACGGCGACGTCGCCGGCGTGATCCACACCGCCGATGCCGCCAATACCGGCATCGACATCTATCTCGGCGTCGGCGGCGCGCCCGAGGGCGTGCTGGCGGCGGCGGCGCTGCGCTGCATCGGCGGCCAGATGCAATGCCGGCTGATCCTCGACACCGAGGAGCGGCGCGAGCGCGCGACCAAGATGGGAATCAAGGACGCGCGCAAGCGCTACGAGATCGAGGACATGGTGAAGGGCGACTGCCTGTTCGCCGCCACCGGCGTCACCACCGGGGCGATGCTCAAGGGCGTGCGCTTCCGCAACGACGTGATCGAGACCGAGACCGTGGTGATGCGCTCGATCACCGGCACCGTGCGCTGGATCCGGGCCGAGCACCGCGAGCTCTCCAAGTTTCATTTGGATTGATGTCGAGTGGCTGCAGCGGGCTCCTCGCCGGCGAAGCTACCTCAGGAGGCCCCGATGGGTTTCTCACATGAGCACATGCTGTTGGGCGATATTGGTGCCACGAACGCCAGATTGGCGCTTCTGTCGAATGGTGTTCTTGGTCCGATCGAGTGTCTTACCGTCGCCGAATTCCCGCGATTTACCGACGCCGTCACTGCCTTCTTGCACGGTCATGGTCGGCAAATGTCGGTGCCGGAGGCGTTGCTCGCGGTTGCCGGGCCGGTCGACGAGGATCGTTGTGTGCTCACCAATTGCCCGTGGACAATCGATGCGAAAGAGCTGCGTGCGGCATTCGGCTTCGCAAAAGTCCAGATCTGCAATGATTTTGAGGCGACCGCCTTGTCATTGCCGCACCTGACGGCAGCAGATTTGTATCCGCTGGGAGGTGGTGAGGCGGTATCGGGGGCGCCGATGGCGGTGCTTGGACCTGGAACCGGCCTCGGCGTCGCCTGCCTGGTGCCGGGGGCGCAAAGCCCAATTGTCATCGCCAGCGAGGGCGGGCACGCGACCATGGCGGCGACGTCCCAGCGCGAAGATGCGATCATGGACTACCTGCGCCGGCAGTTCGGGCACGTGTCGGCGGAGCGAGTCATTTCAGGGAGCGGGTTGGAGAATCTCTACCGCGCAGTCGTCGCGCTCGATGGAATTGATGCCCCGAAGCGCAATGCCGCCGAGATTACGAAGACAGCACTGGATGGTAGCTGCCCAACCGCGAGGACGGCCCTCGACCTGTTTTGTGCGATGCTGGGAACGATCGCCGGAAATGTTGCTCTGATGTTCGGTGCCCGGGGCGGCGTCTACATCGCAGGTGGGATCGCTCCGCGGCTCACGGAATTCATGGCACGCTCGCAATTCCGCGCACGGTTCGAGCACAAGGGGCGTTTTCGAACGTACCTCGAAGCCATTCCGTCAAGCGTCATCGTACACCCGGCTGCGACATTCTTGGGGTTGAGGTCAATCGCGAAACGCGCCTCAGATGCGACACCTGGGCCTCATCGAGCTCCCTCCGAACGGCATTGATGGAGTGGTCATGGCGAAAAAAGCGCATCGGCATTCTCACTGGCGGCGGCGACGTCCCCGGCCTCAACTCGGTCATAAAAACCGTTACCTACCGCAGCAGCGAGAACGATATCGAGGTCGTCGGCCTCCGTCGCGGCTGGGAGGCGCTCACGCACCTGAACCTCGAGGACCCGGCCAGCAGGCGCCGCTACGTTATCGGCCTGGACCGTGGCAACACGCGCACCATCGACCGGCACGGTGGCACCATGTTGCACTCGAGCCGTACCAACCCGGTCAAGATGCAGAAGCTGCCCGATCACCTCGCCGGCAAGGACTTTCCGGTCTCCCTGAGCAGCAAGGGCGGCGTCGCCACCAAGACCTGGGACCTTTCCGGGCAAGTGCTGGCGAACCTCTCGGCGCTCGGCATCGAGCACCTGATTGCCGTCGGCGGTGACGACACGCTCAGCTACGCGGCCAAGCTCAACGAGCTTGGCGTCAAGATCATCGGTGTCCCGAAGACGATGGATAACGACGTCCGCAACACCGAATACTGCATCGGCTTCTCGACCGCGATCACCCGCGCCACCGACGCCATCCAGCGCCAGCGGACCACCGTCGCCTCGCACGAGCGGATCGGCATCTTCCGCGTCTTCGGCCGCGATGCCGGATTTACCGCGCTCTACACCGCCTACGTCACCTCGATCCGCTGTGTCGTCCCCGAATACAAGGTCGATCTCGACAAGCTCATTGGGCTGCTCATCGAGGAGAAGCGCGCAAATCCGAGCAACTACGCAATGGTCGTGCTCAGCGAGGGCGCCGAGTGGGAGGGTTACAAAGTGCAAGAATACGGCGAACCTGACGCCTACGGCCACCGCAAGAAGGCGAGCGTGGCCGAGTTGCTTGCCGAGGAGATCAAGCGGCGCGCCGGCGCGGAGACGATCACGTCCGACCTCACCTACGATCTGCGCTCGGGCGCCCCGGACTTCGTCGACAAGCTCGTGGGTGTGACCTTTGGCAACATGGCGTACGACGCCATCCTGGAGGGCAAGACCGGGCTCATGTCGGCGCTGGTGGAGGGCTGCTACGAGCTGGTGCCCATCCCCGACCCCAAGCTCGGGCCGCGCAAGGTGGACGTCGCCACCATGTACCACACCGAGCGATACCGTCCCATATACGCTGACAAGCGGGGGCTGCCGGTCTTTCTACAGCGTTTGTCGTAGTTCCATTTGGATTGAGGGCGCCGCGGTGAGACTGTGTGCCGCATTCGCGGTCCTCGCGACGATCCTGTCATCCGCTGCTCAGGCCGGGACGGTGCCGTGCCGCGGCTATCCCGAATCCGTCCGGCTCGAGGTCAAGCGCGGCCTCGAGGCGCTGCGCCAGGTCGAGCGCGAGGCGGCTGGATCGGATCGCCGGCCTCGATACCCGTCCGTTCGACTACCTCGCCGGTCAGGCGCGCGCAGCCGCCGACGTCATCGCCGATCAGCGAGCGCTGGCGGCGGAGGAGGGTCTCGCCCGATGCCGCAATCATGTGAGGCCGGTGCGGACCATCTGTCGGGGCGCGGCGCTCGCGCTCGCCAAGGCGATCGAGGAGCAGGCGGCGGGCGCTGCCAGCAAGGCATCGAAGCAGGCTTATGCGGAGGTGATGGCACCGTGCGAGCAATGGATGGGCCTGCCGCCGCTGAAGACCGCGTTGCGGTCGGCCGATTGAGCGCTTGGCGGGGCACGGGCAAGCGTCGAGGTTGCGGCGTTCGCGCATGGCCAGTGGATAGCTTGATACGAGTTCTTGCGCAATTACCTCGAAGCGGCTGGATAGCATCAGAAAACCGCCGCGAGCGGCAGGCCGCCGCATGACCACGTCCAACGTCGAGATCCGTCCGATCGGTGCGGACGAGCGCGCCGACTGGGAGCCGCTGTGGAAGGGCTACCAGGCCTTCTACAAGGTCGTGATCCCCGACGAGACCACGGCCGTGATCTGGGCGCGCCTGCACGATCCGTCGGAACCGATGGGCGTGCTCGGCGCCTATGTGGACGGCAAGCTCCGCGGCATCGTGCACTACGTCTTTCACCGCTCGTGCTGGAGCGTCGGCAATTACTGCTATCTGCAGGACCTGTTCGTCGCCGACGGCGTGCGCAATCTCGGGCTCGGGCGTGCGCTGATCGGCGCGGTGGAGGAGCGCGCCCGCGCGGCGGGCGCGAGCCGGGTCTATTGGCTCACCCACGAGACCAACACCGACGCCCGCGCGCTCTACGACAAGCTGGCCGAGCGCCCGGGCTTCATCCAATATCGCAAGCTTCTCTGAAAGTGATTCGCGCCCGGCGTGACATGACCATCGCCCTGACCATACCGCCAAGCCCGGCGCGGCGCCTCTTCCTCGGCGTCGAGCGCTCGGTCTGCGGGCGCGCCTGGCGCGACCGGCTCGACGAGCGCGGTGCGGCGCGCGCGCTCGCGATCGCGCAGCGCCACGACGACGTGCCCGAGCTGTTGGCGCGCATCCTCGCCGGGCGCGGCGTCGAGGTCGACGAGGTCGCGACCTTCCTCGATCCGACGGTGCGGGCGCTGATGCCGGATCCCGACGTGCTGGCGGACATGCCGGCGGCGGCGGCGCGGCTCGCCGACGCGGTCATCGCGCGGGGAAACCATCGCCATCTTCGGCGACTACGACGTCGACGGGGCGACCTCGGCGGCGGCGCTGGCGCGCTATCTGCGTCATTGCGGGCGCGAGCCGATCATCCACATTCCCGATCGCCTGTTCGAGGGCTACGGCCCCAACGTGGAGGCGGTGCGGGCGCTGGCGGCGCGCGGCGCGACGCTGCTCGTCACCGTCGACTGCGGCACCACCAGCCACGAGCCGCTTGCGCAAGCGCGCGAGCTCGGCCTCGACGTGGTGGTGATCGACCATCATCTCGCCGACGAGGCGCTGCCGCCGGCGCTCGCGGTGGTCAATCCCAACCGGCTCGACGATCTCTCCAAGCTCGGCCATCTCGCCGCGGTCGGGCTCGTGTTCATGACCATCGTGGCGTTGAACCGGGTGCTGCGCGCGCGCGGTTTCTGGACGTCCGAGCGCGCGGCGCCCGATCTCCTCGACCTGCTCGACCTGGTCGCGCTCGGCACCGTCGCCGACGTCGTCCCGCTCAAGGGGCTCAACCGCGCCTTCGTCGCCAAGGGCCTGATTGCGCTGCGCCGGCGCGAGAACGTCGGGCTCACCGCGCTGATGGACGTGGCGCGGCTCGGCGGCCCGCCCGAGCCCTGGCATCTCGGTTTCCTGCTCGGGCCGCGCATCAATGCCGGCGGCCGCATCGGCCGCGCCACGCTCGGGGTCGATCTCCTGCTGCAGGACGATCCCACCGAAAGCGCGCGGCTCGCCGCCGAGCTCGACCGCCTCAACCGCGAGCGCCAGGCGATCGAGCTCGAGACCCTGGCGCAGGCCGAGGCGGAGGCCGCGGCCGCGCTCGGCGTCGAGGAGAAGGGCGCCGTCGTGGTCACCGCCGCCGAGGGCTGGCATCCCGGCGTGGTCGGGCTCGTCGCCGCCCGCCTCAAGGAGAAATACGGCCGGCCGGCGTTCGCGATCGCGCTCGAGCCGGGCGGCATCGGCACCGGCTCGGGCCGCTCGATCGCCGGCGTCGATCTCGGCCGCGCGGTGCGCCAGGCGGTGGTCGATGGTCTCATCGTCAAGGGCGGCGGCCACGCCATGGCGGCCGGCGTCACGCTCAAGAAGGACGCGCTCGGCGCCTTCCGCGCCTATCTCGAAGATACGCTGGCGTCCGCGGTCGCGGCGGCGCGCCGCGACGATGCGCTGCTGATCGACGGCGCGCTCAGCGCCGCCGCCGCCACCAGCGAGACGGTGGCGACGATCGCGCGCGCCGGTCCGTTCGGCGCCGGCAACCCGGAGCCGGTGATCGTGCTCCCCGCCCATACGCTCGCTTATGCGGAGCCGGTGGGGCAGGTGCACATGCGGGTGCGGTTGCGTGCCGGCGACGGCTCGATCGTCAACGCCATCGCGTTCCGCGCCGCCGGACAGGCGCTCGGACAAGCGCTGACGCAATATCGCGGGCAGTCCGTGCACGCCGCCGGCACGTTGTGCGTCGACCGCTGGAACGGCGTCGAGCGGGTGCAACTGCGGCTCGTCGACATCGCGCCGGCGACATGGGTCCTGCCGCAGGTTCGTACGAGCGTTCGCGCTCGGCCGCCGTGCACGCGTCAGCGCGGCGGCCGCGCGGGCCGGTGCTCAGCTGCGACAACGTCTCGGCGATCGGCGCGAGCGCGTCGCGGGCGGCGTCGCGGCTGCCGATGTCGATCACGATCAGCGCACCGACGATGCGGGCGTCCACCTGCATGAACATGCCGGCATACTGCTCGGCATCGGCGAAGGCGGCGGGGCGCGTCGATCCGCGCCGGTCGATGACGATCTGCCAGGCTTGGCGAAAGCGCTGCACCGCCGCGGAGGTCTCCTCGCGGCCCCTCGTTTCGAGCGTCGTCATGGCGACGCGATACTGGGCCGACGCCTGCGCGACCGCCGCCTGGAAATCCGCCAGCTCGTCGCCGCTCGCAGGCAGCGCGAACCATGGCACCAGGACCGCGATCAGCATCGCCCGGGTCCGCAGACGAAAGGAGCGCAGCAAGGACGCAGTCATTGGTTGCTCTCGCAGCCTCGGCAGGGCTATCTAAGCCCCGCAAAGCTTGCGGAAAGATTGAGGCGATGTCGAAACTTCAATTATCGGTGGCGGTCGGCAATTACGACCGGGTGCGTCCGTTGATGGACGGGGCGGTCCAGATCGACGGCGTCGATCCGGTATTCATGAACCTGCCGCCCGAGGAGATCTTCTTTCGCGCCTTCCGCTCCATGGATTTCGACATCTGCGAGCTGTCGATGTCGAGCTTTACGGTCAAGACCGCGGAGCGCAACTGCCCCTATGTGGGCGTGCCGGCCTTCGTCTCGCGCGCGTTCCGGCACAACTCGATCTACGTGCGCAAGGACCGCATCAAGGCGCCGGCCGATCTCAGGGGCAAGCGGGTCGGGCTGCCGGAATATCAGCTCACCGCCTGCGTCTGGGCGCGCATCATTCTGGAGGACGACCACGGCATCAAGCCGTCGGACGTGATCTGGGTGCGGGGCGGGATCGAGGACCCGGGACGGCCCGAGAAGATCACCATCAAGCTGCCGCCCGGCGTGAGCATGGTGAACGCGCCGGACGGCACCACCATCTCCGAGCTGCTGGAGCGCGGCGACGTCGATGCCTTCATCGCCCCGCGCGTGCCGTCGCTCGCCGGCAAGAAGCATCCGAATATCGGCTGGCTGTTTCCCGATCCGATCGAGGCCGGTCGGGACTATTTCAAGCGCACCGGCATCTTCCCGATCATGCACGTCACCGGCATCCGGCGCGAACTGGTGGAGAAGCATCCCTGGCTGCCGGCGGCGGTGTTCAAGGCGTTCGAGCAATCGAAAGCAAAGTGCCTCGAGGCGCTCGAGGACACCGCGGCGACCAAGGTGACGCTGCCGTTCGTCGAGGAGCAGCTGCGCGCGGCGCGCGAGTTCATGGGCGACGACTTCTGGTCCTACGGGCTCGGCCCCAACCGCAAGGTGCTGGAGACGTTCCTGCGCCATCACCATGCGCAGGGGCTCTCGTCGCGGCTGGTCGCGCCCGAGGAGTTGTTCCACCCCTCGACGCACGAGAGCTTCACGATCTGAGCCGGCGTTTTCGCCATCTTGGCAGAACAAACGCCAAAACGAATCATTTCAACGGGCGGGTTCGTGTCTCGCGCGGCGCGAGCCTTGGCGCGGGGACCGATCGCCATTCTGGCGGAACGAACCCGACGACATTTCGTTCGGCACCGGCCGCGGCTACTTCTTCCGCGGCGGGATCTGGATCAGCTCGGCGAGCTGCTGCGGGGTCAGCGGCGCGCTGATGAATTTGAGATTGACCGCCTCCTTGAGCAGGCTGTCGATGCCCTTGATCTCGTCGGGATCGACCAGGGCCTTGGGGAAGAACTCGTCGCGCACGCGTCTGGCCATCGCCTCGGGCACCTGCACGAAGGCGGCGTAGTCTTTGAGCACCTGCGGATTGTCCGAATACATGTAGTCGATGGTCTCGCGATAGGCATCGAGGTAGCGCGTGATGATGTCCTTGCGCTTGTCGAGCGTCTGCGCGTTGGCGACGATCACGCGGATGGTCTGGCCGCGCACCAGCGCGGCGTCGGTCGCCTTGGCGATGACGCGGATCTGTCCGGCTTCGATCTCCTTGAGCCCGAACGGCGGCGAGGCCCAGCCGACGTCGACCTGGTCGGTCATCACCGCGGTGAGGGTCGCCGACGGATTGCCGGTGGCGATCGGCTTGGCGGTCAGCTTGAACTCGTCGATGAAGGCGCGAACGATGCTCTGGGTCGACGAGCCTTGGGTCGAGAACGCGATGGTGCGGCCGTTGGTGTCCTGCAGCGTCTTGATCGGCGAGGAGGCCTTGGCATACCAGTAGTCGGCGGCGCCGGTCGCCTCGGCGCCGACGATGCGCACCGGCGCGCTCTTGGCGTAGGCGGAGATGGCGCCGAGCGTGCCGACCGCAAGCCCGAGATCGACCGAGCCGGCGATCACCGGCTGCAGCGTCTCGCCCGAGCCCGACGTGTAGACGATCTCGAGCTCGAGGCCGTGCTTCTTGAAGATGCCGGCCTTCTCGCCGAGATGCGAGATCGAGGTGTCCCAGTTGCCGCGCTGGCCGACGGTCAGCTTGAGCAGGTCGGCGGCCGAGGCGGCGGGCGGCGCCAGCAGCGTCGCCGCTGCGGCAGCGCGAGGGTCAGCGTTCGAATCTGCATCATCGTTCGCTCCAGCTCGTAGCCCGGATGAAGCGAAGCGAAATCCGGGAACTCTCCGCGCGGAAGGAGCTCCCGCATTCCGCTACGCTCCATGCGGGCTACTTCTTCTCGGTTCCGCGCATCATCGCGGCGGTGGCGACCGCCGAGTAGCCGGGCTCGACCCGCACGTCGACCACCGCCACCTCGCCGTCCTCGACCGCGGCGATCGCCTTCTCGAAGGTCGCAACGAGATCGCGCGGCTTGGTGACCGGATCGAAGCCGACCGCGCCTTGCGCGCGCCCGAGCGCCGAGCAGTCGATGTCGGGATCGGAGATGCGCTGGCCGATCCAGCGGTTCTCCGGCGGCCGGTTGCGGATGCGCGCGACGCGCTCCTGGTGCAGCTCGTCGTTGAAGAACGAGCGGTTGTTGCAGACGACGACCAGCAGCGGGATGCGGTAGTGCACCGCGGTCCAGATCGCGGTGACGCCCATGCAGAAGTCGCCGTCGCCGCAGATCGCGATCGGCAGCCGGCCCGAGCCCTTGAGCGCGAGCGCCGCGCCGACCGAATTGCCGGGACCGCCGCCGACGCCGCCGCCGCCCTCGGAGCCGATGTAGTCGAGCGGATGGCGGAACGGCCAGGTGGCGCCGTTCCAGGAGAGCGGCAGATGGGTGAGCGTCACCGGCCGCTCGCCGACCGCGGACTTGAGCGCGCGCGCGAGATCGTCGACCCGCAGCGGGCCGTCGGACGGCTGGTACTTCTCGGCCTTCGGCTTCACCGCGGCGGGCTTCTTCGCCTTGGCGCCGCCGAGCGCCGCCAGCAGCAGCGGCACCGCCTCGTCCGGCGTCGTCGGCAGCAGCAGGTCGACCGGCGGCAGCGCCTCGTAGTCCATGCTCCAGCCGCGGTGGACGTGGAAGTCGGCGCGACACATGGATGATCTTGGTCTTCGGCACGTCGAAGCCGAACGCCGCCGCGCAGGATGCCGTTGAGGTCGACGCAGTCGAGGCCGAGGATGAGGTCGGCCGCCTTCGAGCGCCTCGATCGCCTCGGGAACCAGCGCATTCGATGCCGGCGCGCCGGCGTGCTGCGGATGATCGGTCGGGAAACCGCAGCCGATCTTGAGATCGGTGATCACCTTGGCGTTGATCGCTTCGGCGAGCGCGACGCGGTCGTTCCAGCCGTCGACGCTGCGGGAGACGCGGCCGACCAGCATCACCGGATGCTTCGCGGCCTTGAGCAGCGCGGCCGCCTGCTTGCACCAGCTCGGCCGATGCGCCGGGCGACGCCGGCGGCATGTAGCGCGCGACGTCGATCGGCGCGAGCGGCTCGGCGAGCTTCGACTCCTGCATCTCGGCATCGAGATTGATGTAGACCGGTCCCATCGGCGCGGTGTTGGCCATCCAGGTGGCGCGGATCAGCGACTCGCGGGCGGCAGCCGGGGAGGCCGGCTGATCGTCCCACTTGGTGTAGTCGCGCACGATCGCGCCCTGGTCGCGCGCGGTGTGGATCCAGTCGATCCAGGGCCGGCGCTTGGCGGCATCGACCGGGCCGGTGGCGCCGAGCACGACGATCGGCATGCGGTCGCACCAGGCGTTGAAGATCGCCATGGTGGCGTGGAACAGCCCGACATTGGAATGCACCGCCGCCGCCATCGCCTTGCCGGTCACCTTGGCGTAGCCGTGCGCGATCGCGACCGCGCTCTCCTCGTGCAGGCAGAGCAGCATCTGCGGCGTCTCGTTGCCGAGGAAGTTCACGATCGAGTCGTGCAGGCCGCGATAGCTCGCGCCGGGATTGAGCGCGATGTAGGGAATCTCCAGCGCGCGCAGCGTGTCGGCGACCACGTCGCTGCCGAAGCCGGGCGCATTGGTGCCGGTCAGATTGGCCGGCCGCTCGAGCGCGCGAATGGACGGATGAGCGGCGTTCGCAGGAGATTTTTCGGCGGCCGGTGCCGCCTTGGCCTTTGCAGTGGTCACGGGATGATCCTTGGGTTCTGGGGGCTGAGGCCCCCATAGAACCGGATCACAGGCCCTGGCGCAACCGTGCGAGCAGCTTCACGCCGGCATAGCCGTCGGCCGGCTCCATGCCGACTTTGCGCTGGAAATCGCGCACCGCGATCATGGTGGCGTTGCCGACGCGGCCGTCGGCGCCCTCGGTGTCGAAGCCGAGCGCGGTCAGGCGCTTCTGGATCTCCTGCAACTCGGCCAGGGTCGGCGTGCGCTCGCCGCCCGGGAACGGCTGCACGAACGGTCCGCCGCCCATGATGCGGTCGCCGAGATGCACGATCGACAGCGTGTAGTTCATCGACGGGTTGTAGGAGCGCACCGCATAGAAATTCGGGCCGAGCAGGAAGCCGGGCCCGCCCGGCACCGGCACCCAGAGCTTCGCGGTCGCGTTCGGCTGCGGGAACGGCTGGCCGTCGGCGCGCACGATGCCGGCCTTCTGCCAGGCCTCGTAGCTGCGCGATGCATCGCCGCCGCCCGCCTTGCCGGCGCGCGACCTCGTAGCCCCAATGCTCGCCGCGGCGGTACTTGCCGCGCTTGACCAGATATTGCGCGGTGCCGGCGAGCGCGTCGTCGGGCTTGCCGAACGGGCTGACGCGGCCGTCGCCGTCATAGTCGACGCCCATATTGAGCCACACCTCCGGCATCCATTGGGTGTGGCCCATGGCGCCCGCCCAGGAGCCGCGCATCTCCTGCGGCGTGCTCCAGCCGCGCTCGATGATGACGAGCGCGTTGAGCAGCTCCTGCTCCCAATAGCGCGCGGCGGCGCGGCTCGCCCCAGGCGAGCGCGGCGAGCGCCGGGATCACCGGCCGCATGTGGTTTTTCTGCACGAGCGGATCGCCGTAGGCCGATTCGATGCCCCACAGCCCGACCATCACCGCCGGCGCGACGCCGTAATCCTTCTCGATGCGCGCGAGCAGCGCGGCGTGCTCCTTCGCCTTCTCCTTGCCCTCGGTGATGCGCCAGTCGGAGACGCGGCGGTTGAGATATTGCCAGAGCTTCTCGCTGAATTCGGGCTGCGAGCGGTCGAGCGCGTAGACCGACGTGTCGGGCTTGAGGCCGCCCATCACCCGCGTGTAGGTGGCGTCGGAAATGCCGCGTGCGCGCGCCCGCGCGCGAAAGGTCTCGACCCATTGCTCGAAGCGTGTTGCCGCCCTGCGCCTGCGGGCTCCAGGCCAACGCCATCGCGCCCGCCAGCAGCGGCAGGCACGCTCGCCGTGACAGGAGCAAGTTCCGCCTCATCCATTCGCTCATTGCGGCGCCACCTCGGTGTCGATTCTCTCGGTGGGGCGCGATTCTACATGGATTTCGGTCGGCTTTGCGGCGACGGTCGAAGGCGTTGCGGCCGGGGGTGCAGTTTCCCCGGTCGCGACGGCGGGAACCGGCGGAACCGGCTGGGTTTGCGGCGGCGCGGGCGCGGCGAGCTCGTCGCGGGTATCTTCCTTGATCTCGCGGCCGCGGCCGCGGATCAGCCGCTCATAGGCGGCGACCAGCGTCATGTAGGGATTGACGAACACCCAGCCGTACTTGGTCGGCACCTGCACGTCGAAATGCAGGTGATAGGTGGTGGCACGCTCGCGCTTGAAGTAGTTGCCGACCTTGCCGATCACCTCGCCCTCGCGCACGAAGCGGCCGCTCACCATGCCGTCGGCGTCGAACTGCTTGGGCAGCATGTGCAGGTAGCGGAAGCGGATGCGCTCGTTCGGCGCATTGACCACGAGGTAGAGCGCGTCCTGGCCGGGCGCGCGCAGGACGGCGCCGTCGCGCACCGCCACCACGTCGTGCTGGTAGGGCTCGCAGCGGTTCGCCGCCGGCATGCGCTGCTTGCACGAGCTCGGGCGGATGTCCTGGCCCTGGTGGCCGAGACCGCCGGGACACTGCCCGACGAAGAAGAAGCGGTGCTCGCAGAAATTATCGCGCCACGGATAGGAGTAGTTCTCCGCCGCGGACTCGTCCGAGATCAGCGGCCGGCTGTTGACCCGGCAGCGATAGGCCGCGACCCTGCCGAGCATGCCGGCGCCGGACACGGCCGGTGGCATCGCAATTCCCCCAGTTCATGAACGACTGGGAATTGGCGAAGGCAGGCGCGTCCGCCATCGGGAAGCGGATCTTGGAGTAGACGGTGTAGTCGGCGACGCCGGTCTTGCCCTTGAAGCCGGTGCCGGGAAGGAGGTCGCCCGGGCCGTGATAGGTGAAGACGGTCGAGAGCGCGGCCGGCCGCTCGATCGTGCTCGGCTCGAGCGTGTCCGTGCGGCTGCGCCGGCGTGCCGCCGGCCACCCGCAGCGCCTTGATGAGGCGCACCGCGACCTTGTCGGCGTCGCGGCAGGAGATCATGCGAAAGCGCGCGCCGCCGTCGAAGCAATCGATCGAGCACCGCATAGGGCACGCCGTAGCGCACGAAGGTGTAGCGCACGTAGTTTTCGAGAAAGAGCCGCTTGATCCCGGGAAAGTCGGACTCGAGACCGCCGGTGACCGGCCATCCGATCATGCCCGCCGGCTCGTCGAGCTCGTAGAGCAGCGCCGAGCCGGAGATGTGGACGTAGATCGGATGCGGAATAGCTGATGCCGAGCTCGCGCATCTCCTGCGCGCGCGCGAGCGACGACGGCGTCGTAGCCGCCGGGCCCGGTCTGGAAGAACGGCACTCCCTGGAAGCCGGCGAGATGGTTAACCGCCGGCGCCGCGGCGGATCGCTGCGTCCGATGCGGTGCCGGCGGCGCGGTCGCGCAGATAGGCCGCCGTGTCGAAGGGCAGCAGCACCGGCACCGGGCTTGCCGCGATGTCGGCGAACCGCTCGCCGGTCGCGCGGTTGAGGCGGGCGAGCCGCTCGGCCGGCGTGTCCGTCGGCTTGAGCGCCTCGATCGCGCTCAGCTCCGCGCCGGCGGCCTCCCAGTCGACCAGGGCGTGGGAAATGCGCGGGCTCTTCATGTCCTGTGCGGCCGCCTGTTGTGCCGCTGCTGTCATGAAACCGGCGGCGAGCGCAAAGCCCGCGAGACCAAATCCGCGCAAGTGACGCTCCATACGTCGCCGGAGCGGCCGCCGCGGCGTCCGGGCAGGCGCTCAGTATCGCCGCGGCGCGCGGCGCGTGCCAAGTCGCTGTGGAAAACATTTGACAGCGTGGCAAACGGCTTGGGGCCGATCCTTGATCCGCCACGCAAGGAGCAATGCGCGTCAATCCTTGGCGCGCTCGACGTAGGAGCCGTCCGCCGTCATGACCACGATCTTGGTCCCGGTGCCGACGAACGGCGGCACCATGGTGCGCACGCCGTTCGACAGCACCGCCGGCTTGTAGGAGGAGGCGGCGGTCTGGCCTTTGACCGTCGGCTCGGTCTCGACGACCTCCAGGATCGCCTTCTGCGGCAGCTCGATCGAGACCGGCACGCCCTCGTGGACGGCGAGCGTGACCTTCATCTCGGGCTGCAGGTAGGCGGCCTGGTCGCCGATGATGTCGGCCGGCAACGTGACCTGGTCGTAGTTTTCGGTATTCATGAAGTGAAAGCCGTCGCCGTCCTGATAGAGGAACTGGTGCTCGCGGTCCTCCACATAGGCGCGCTCGACCTGCTCGGTGGTCTTGTAGCGCTGTGCCGTCTTTACGCCGTCGCTGATCCGGCGCATGTCGACCTGGGTGGTCGGCGTGCCCTTGCCGGGGTGGAAGCTTTCGGCGTTGAGCACGACATAGAGCTTGCCGTCGAGGTCGACGATATTGCCCTTGCGGAGCGAGCTGGCGATGACTTTCACGGTCGGTCTTCCTCGATGGTCGGGTCGGGCGAGCCCGTGCGACGGGCCTGCCCAAATCTCGGGCCGCACCATACTGATCTTGCGACCATTCGCCAGCGATTTTCGCGCTGCGGCTGAGTCGCCTCCAAGGAGCGCTCTGATGGCCGATCCGTCGCCGTTCTGGGCGCTGCATGCCGACCGCCGGCCGTTCCTGCTGGGGCGCGCGCGCATTGCGGCGGCGCTGCGGGAGTTCTTCGCGGAGCGGGATTTCGTCGAGGTCGAGACCGCCGCGCTGGTGGCCTCGCCGGGCAACGAGACCCATCTGCATGCCTTCGCGACCGACCTCGTCGCGCCGGCCGGCGCGCGCGCGCCGCTCTATCTGCGCACCTCGCCGGAATTCGCCTGCAAGAAGCTGCTGGCGGCCGGCGAGCGCCGGATCGTCGAGTTCGCGCGCTCGTTCCGCAACCGCGAGCGCGGCGCGCTGCACCATCCGGAATTCACCCTGGTCGAATGGTACCGGGCGCACGAGCCCTACGAGGCGCTGATGGAGGATTGCGCCGCCATTCTCGCGCCTCGCGGCCGAGGCCGCCGGTACGCCGCGATTCGTATTCCGCGACCGCAGCGGTCGACCCGTTCGCCACGCCCGAGCGGCTGACGGTGGCGGAGGCGTTCTCGCGCTACGCCGGGATCGACCTCATGGCGGTGCTGGCGCCCGAGGCGGCGCCGCGCTTCGCAGCGGCGGCGCGCGCCGTCGGCGTACGGGTCGCCGCCGACGACACCTGGGGCGATATTTTCAGCCGCGTGCTGGTCGAGAAGATCGAGCCTCGTCTCGGCTGCGAACGGGCCACCATCCTTTACGAATATCCGGCAGTGCAGTCGCCGCTGGCGCGGCCGAAGGCGTCCGATCCGCGGCTGGCCGAACGCTTCGAGCTCTATGCCTGCGGGGTCGAGCTGGCGAACGGCTTCGGCGAGCTCACCGACGTCGCCGCGCAGCGTCGGCGGCTCGAAGCAGCAGATGGCGGAGAAGGAGCGCATCTACGGCGAGCGCTATCCGATCGACGAGGACTTTCTCGCGGCGCTGGCGGCGATGCCGCAGGCCTGCGGGATCGCGCTCGGGTTCGATCGCCTGGTCATGCTGGCGACCGGCGCGACCCGCATCGAGCAGGTGCTGTGGACGCCGCTCGCCGAAGCGCTGAATGATGGACGACAAGAAACGTCGAAGGAAAACGCCATGCTCGCGCTCTATCACAACGACATGTCGCTCTGCGCGCAGAAGGTGCGGGTCGGCCTCGCCGAGAAGGGGCTCGAATGGGAGAGCCGCCACCTCGTCCTGCGCGCCGGCGAGCACCAAGCAGCCCTGGTACCTCAAGCTCAACCGGCGCGCGGTGGTGCCGACCCTGATCGACGGCGACCAGGTCGTGCCGGAATCGAACGTCATCCTCGAATATCTCGAGGAGGCCTTTCCGGACCCGAGCCTTGCCCCGCCGGACGCCTATGGCCGCGCCAAGATGCGGCTGTGGACCAAGCAGCTCGACGAGGACGTCCACGATGCGTCGGCCGCGATCCTCAGCTTCGGCATCGCGTTCCGGCACCAGTATCTCGAGCGCGGCGAAGCCGGAAAAAAGATGCTCGAGCAGATCCCCAACATCTTCAAGCGCGAGCGCCGCCGCGACGTGATCGAGAACGGCACCGGCTCGAAGCATTTCGTCATCGCGGTCGAGCGCATGGTGCTGCTGCTCGACGAGATGGAGGAGGCGCTCGCGCAGCACCGCTGGCTCGCCGGCGACGACTACACCTTGGCGGACGTGGCGTTCACGCCCTACCTGGCGCGGCTCGAGCATCTGAACATTCTGGGGATGGTCGGCGAGCGACATCGGGTCGCAGACTGGTACCGCCGCTGCCGGGCGCGGCCGAGCTTCCGACGATGCCATCGTCAAATGGGAGAATGCCGACTACCTTGCGCTGATGAAGCGGCGAGGGGCCGAGGCTTGGCCGCAGGTTCAGGAGATCATGCAGCAAAGCGCTTTCCGGCCGAGCGGGGATCGGTTCGCCGTAGAAAACGCGTAACACGATAGAGCTGGGCCGCCCGGAGCGGCCGGGACTTGAAACCGACGACGAAAGGACTTACCATGCTGGCAGCACGACCTGCGCGCCGCACGCTCTTGCTCTCGATCCTGGCCGCCGCCTTGGCGCAGCCCGCGTCGGCGCAGACCTACCCGGCGCAGAACATCAACTTCGTCGTCGCCTTCGCGGCCGGGGGCATCGCCGACGTGGTCGCCCGCCTGGTGGGGCAAAAGCTCGGTGAGCGCCTCAAGCATACGGTCGTGGTGGAAAATCGCGGCGGCGCCGGCGGCAATCTCGCCGCCAAGGCGGTGAGCGCCGCGGCCGCCGACGGCTACACCATCCTCGCCACCACCACGGCGCTCGCGGTCAGCGAGACCGCGTCCAAGAACAAAGGCTTCTCGACCGATGACTTGCGCGCCATCGCGATCGTGGCGCTGAGCCCCGATGTCGTCGCCGTGCATCCGAGCAATCCGGCCAAGGACCTCGCCGAGTTCATCAGGAACGGCAAGCAGAAGAGCTTCACCTTCGGTAGCGCCGGCGTCGGCACCGGCCCGCATATCGGCGCCGAATATTTTTTCCGCGAGGTCGCCAAGGTGCAGGCGGTGCACGTTCCCTTCACCGGTGGCGCCCCGGCGGTGCAATCCGCCATCGGCAACCACGTCGACGCCATCGTGCTGACTTTGCCGACGGTGGTGCCGCCGATCACGCAGGGCCTGCTTGCGCGGCATCGGGCTCGCGAGCGCGACGCGCAACACGGCGGTGCCGAACGTGCCGACCTATGGCGAGATGGGATTCCCGAACGTCTATTCCGGCTCATGGGTCGGATTTTTCGCGCCGGCCAAGACGCCGGAAGCGGTGATCGCCAAGCTCAATGCCGAGATCAACGAGATCATGAAGGAGCCGGAGGTGCAGCAGAAGATCAAGGCAATCGGCTTCGATCCGATCATCAAGACGCAGGTCGAGGCCGCGGACTACTTCAAGAGCGAGGTCGCGACCTGGGGCAAGATGACCAGCGCGATCGGCTTCTGCGATGCAATTGAGCGCTACGGCTACCGTGTCAGCACGCACGTTGAGCAGCGCGGTCTTGCCGCCCTTCACGGCGGCGAGCGCCTTTTGCAGCGCGCCCTTCAACCCGTCGAGCTTCTCGACGCGCTCGCCGTCGAAACCGAAATGGCTGCCCAACCGCTCATAGTCGGGGCCATCGATCTTCACGCCGTAGTGCAGGTCCTTGCTGGCCGAGGCGCCGTCCGGGTAGTGATGCACGTGGCCCATTCGCATCGCCTCGTATTTCTTGTTGTTCATGACGATGATCAGGATCGGCAGATCGTGCTGCTTCGAGGCGCCGAGCGCCTGCACGATCGGATTGTAGAGGAACGAGCCGTCGCCGATGATGAGCGCCACCGGCCGCTCGCGCGCCGCGAGCTTGATCCCGAGCGCCGTGCCGATGCCCTGGCCGAGCCCGCCGGAGCCGCGGAAGAAGCTCTGCGGCATGGTCTGGGGCAGATGCTGGCGCAGCAAAGGTGAGTGGGTGATGGTCTCGTCGACGAAGATGGTGTCGGGCGGCATCACCTCGCCGACGGCGCCCAGCAGCGCCACGCGGATCGATGCCCGCTCCCGCGCGCGCCTTCTCCTGCTCGGCACGCAGCCCGGCGACGTAATTCTCGTGCTCGCGGGTCCAGCGCTGCCGGCGTGCGTTCACGGTGCCGGCGTCGATCTTGCCCGACCGGCCTGCTCGGCGAGCAGCTTGAGCGACGTCGCGATGTCGCCCTCGAGGTAATGGTCCGAGTGCCAGTTCTGATAGGTGAGATGACCCTTGTGCGGGTTGTCGTGGATCGCGACGATCTTGCCGCTGGTCGGCCGCCGGCGCGCCGGATACCAGGGCGCGCGCCCGCCCACCAGCAGCACGAGGTCGGCGTCGTCGAGCGCCTTGTACTTGCCCATGCCCTGGTAGAGCGGGTGATCGGTCGGAAAATTCGCATAGGTATTGGCGCGACCGTTGATCACCGGAATGGCGAGCAGGTCGGCGAGCTCGACCAGCGCCGTGAACGCCTTGGGATCGCGTCCCGAGGCCTCGGCCACGATCACCGGATTCTTCGCCTGCAGCAGCAGCTCGGCGACCGGCGCGACGTCCTCGGGCCGCGCCTGCACGGTCGGCGCCGTCGGCACCTCGCGCGCGGCCGCGGGTGGCGTCCAGTCGTGCAGCATGTGCTCGAGCGGCGACGTTGAGGTAGATCGGGCCCTTCGGCACGCGCTGCGCCATCTCGCCGGCGCGGATCACGCTCTCATAGAGCGTATGCGGGCTGGTGACGGCGCGCGCCCACTTGGCGACCGGCTCGACGAACCGCTCGATACCGCCGACCGAGAGCCCGCCATACCACTGCTGCTCGATGTCGAGATCGGGGTCTTCGCCCAGCGACTGCGATTCACCCGACATGACCACCATCGGGATTTCGTTCTGCAGGGCGCCGTGGACGCCGACGCTCCCCTGCAGCATGCCCACGGCGGCGTGCAGCAGCACCGCTTGCGGCCGGCCGGTGATGAGCGTGTAGCCGGTCGCCATGTTGACGGCGAGCGTCTCGTGCCAGGATTCGACGAAGGTCGGCCCCGACTTGCTGTCGAGCTTCTGGCGCGCGAGCGCCTCCCAGACCGGGGACCATTCGGAGCCCGGCGACGACATGATGTAGTCGACCTTGAGCTTGCGGAATGCCTCGAGGATCGCCTCGCCGCCGTCCAGATAGTTCTTCATTGCCGTCCATTGCTCCCTGATCGTGCTCTGGTCGGCAGCCAACACTGAATTCCCGCGGCCTGCAAGGCGAGCCGCAGGCCTTTCCGGCAGGGGCAGGATTGCGCCGCGCTCAGCCGTGGATATCGGGCGCCGATTGACATTTCGGCGGCAACGCACCATCAGCGCGAAGCCTTGCCGGCGCCGCCAGGCCGTCGCAGCAACCAGGATTTCGGCCATGAGACCAGCACGCGAGACCCTGCGCCGCCCCGATGATCTGATCGCGGCCGGGCTTGCCCCGCGCGACCGCCTCGGCGAGCTCGAGCAGGTCGCCGCCCGCTATGCGCTGGCGCTCACGCCGGACGTCGTCGACCTGATCGATCCCGCCGACCCGCGCGATCCGATCGCGCGCCAGTTCGTGCCGGATGCGGCCGAGCTCGACGCGCAGCCGCAGGAGCTGGTCGATCCGATCGGCGATGATGCGCACAGCCCGGTCGCCGGCATCGTGCACCGCTATCCCGACCGCGTGCTGCTCAAGCCGGTGCATGTCTGCGCGGTCTATTGCCGGTTCTGCTTTCGCCGCGAGACGGTGGGTCGCAGGCCGGCGCTCTCTCGCGCCGAGCTCGATGCGGCGCTCGACTATATCCGCGCGCATTCCGAGATCTGGGAGGTGATCCTCACCGGCGGCGATCCGCTCGTGCTCTCGCCGCGGCGGCTGCGCGACATCGTTGGGCGGCTGGCGGCGATCGAGCATGTCAAGATCATCCGCGTGCATACCCGCGTGCCGGTGGTCGAGCCGCAGCGGGTTTCGCCCGAGCTCGTCCTCGCCCTCAAGGCGCCCGGCAAGGCGACCTATGTGGCGCTGCACGTCAACCACGCGCGCGAGCTTTCCAAGGCGGCGCGGGACGTCCTGCGCGCGCCTGGTCGATGCCGGCATCCCGATGCTGAGCCAGACCGTGCTGTTGCGCGGCGTCAACGACGACGCGGCGACACTCGGCGAGTTGATGCGGGCGCTGGTCGAGTGCCGGATCAAGCCCTACTACCTGCACCACGGCGATCTCGCGCCCGGCACCGCGCATTGGCGCACCAGCGTCGAGGAGGGGCAGGCGCTGATGCGCGAGTTGCGCGGCCGGCTGTCGGGACTGTGTCAGCCCGACCTATGTGCTCGATATTCCGGGCGGGCACGGGAAGTCGCCGATCGGGCCGAGCTACCTCGAGCGCGTGGGCGCAAACGGCACGGCGCACTACGAGGTCGCGGACTTCAACGGGCGCCGGCACGTCTACCCGCCGGTTGCGTCGGCGCCATCGCGACGCTGAGCGCGTCGCTATATTCATCAGTTGTTCACTTTGGCGTTACCGCGCAGCCCCGCGGCGTTGCGGGTGGCGTTTCAGGCCGGCTGCTGCCCGGCGTTCAGCGGCAGTTCAGCTACGATCGGCGATGTAACGTCCAATGGCGGGGCGCTCGCGACCGATACGGAGACTTTCATGAGCATCAGGTGGCTTCTCGCCATGGCCCTCGTCGCCGGCGCGGTCGGTACCGGCGTGGCGTTCTCGCAAAGCGCCCAAGAGGCACAGGCGAAGGCGACACCCACCGAGAAGGTCAAGACCATCTCGGCGCGGCAATGGAGCCGCATGAAGCGGCAATGGTCGAAGCAGACCGTCAAATGGACGAGTTGCAACAAGCAGGCGGACGATCAGAAGCTCGCGGGCCGCAAGAGCTGGACCTTCATCGCATCCTGCATGACCTCGTGAAGACGAGAGCGGGCGGACGATGCGCGTAGATGGCAACGCGCCTGTCGTCCGCGGTTGTCGTCGGCTAGCGGCACCACATCTGGCAGGTCGAACGGCGGGTCGCGTTGTAGAACACCGCATCGACGCAGCGGCCATTCCAATCGCCGGCGATCAGCCTGATCCGCTCGCCCGCGGCCCACGGCAGGCACGCCGCGGTCTTGGCGGTGAAGCGCCTGCCGTTGATGATGAAGTTGCCGCTCGACGGCGGCTGCACGACTTCGATCACGTGCCGCTCCGGCGGCAGATAGATAGAGCGCGGATAGTGCCGGTAACGGCGATATTCTCCGTCCGCGAATGCGGTCTGGCCCATCAACAACACCAGCACGAACGCAACGAGCCACTTGAACATATCATCGCCTCCCCAGCTGGCGGCGACGACAGGATAGAGGCGATGAGCACTGCTGCCAATGGATGAATGGTCACGCGCGCGGTCCGGCACGCCCTGGCGCATAATGAAAGATTGACCGTGACAGCTGGGCAACACTCAATCGTCGCAACACTCAATCGTCGTCGTGCGGCCTGAGCGGGTCGCTCCATGCTCCGGCGCAGTACGAGGCGCTGCCCAAGATACATGACCACGCGGCTATCCAAACCAAGATCGGCATGACCGTTCTCCGCTCGTTCCCGCGCACAATTCAACGTGGGGCGAAGAGCATGAGTTCCGCGGCATGGAGGCCGGCGCTTGCAAAATAAACCGCCTGCCGCAGGGAACCGCCTCCCGCCTGCGGTCTTCACGCGGTGCGACGCCGCGGGATCAATTTGCGGATCAGTCGGCCGCGCCGTTTGCGGACCAGACGGATGTCCTTCACGAACTTGGCGCCGCCGCGGCGGCGCTCGAGCACGATCTTGCGGTTGTGGAACGCCTCCAGCTCCGGCCGATGGCCGACGCTGACGATCGTGGTTGCGTCGAGCTCCTTGGTCAGGAGCTCCATCAGCTTGTCCTGGCTCGCCGGGTCGAGCGCCGACGTGGCCTCGTCGAGCACGATGATGTCGGGCCGGTGCAGAAGAATTCGCGCGAAAGCCAATCGCTGCTTCTCGCCGCCCGACAGCGTCCTGTCCCAGGGGGCTTCTTCATCGAGGCGATCGACCAGGTGACCGAGACCGACCAGCTTCAACGCCTTGGCGACTTCTTCCACGTCCTTGCTGTCCGCCGGCTCGGGATAGGTGGCGGCCCTTCGCAACGTACCGCTCGGGACATAGGCCTTCTGCGGCAGCAGCAACATCTTCGCGCCGCTCTGCGACTTCGATGTCACCTTCACCCCAGGGCCACAAGCCGGAGATGGCGCGCACCAGCGTGCTCTTGCCGGTGCCGGACTCGCCGGCGACCAGGACCCGCTCGCCCGGGGCGATGTCCACCTCGGCATCCTTGACGACGTCGGTACCGTCGTCGAGCGTGACCGAAAGATTGCGCAGGCGCAGCGCCGCGCCCGACGCCTCGCTGCGCTCGATCCGGCCGATGCCATCGCCGCTCTCGGCGCGCTCCAGACCGTCGAGCGAGACCATCAGCGAGGACACGCGGCGGGCCGACGCGGTCCAGTCGGCGAGCCGCGGATAGTTGTCGACCAGCCAGTTGAAGGCGCCCTGCACGATGGTGAAGGCCGACGCCGCCTGCATGACCTCGCCCAAGCGTCATCGAGCCGTCGAGGAATTTCGGCGCGCACAGGATGATCGGCAGAACCGGCGCGATGAAGCTGCTGGTCTGCGAGACCACTGTCGTGCGCATGGTTTGAATGCAGATGTCGCGCCAGCGGTGCAGCACGGCGGCCAATGAAGTGTCGACGGCGCTGCGCTCCTCGTCTTCGCCGCCGAGCACCGCGATGCTTTCGCCGTTGTCGCTCAGGCGCGTCAGCACGTAGCGCAATTCCGCTTCGGACTGGTTCTTGTTCTCCGACACGGTGACGAAGCGCCGCCCGATGAAGACCATCGAGCCGCTCGCCAGCACCGCATAGACGACGGCGGCAACCACGAGAAAGCCCGGGATCGTGATCTCGATCGCCGGCCAAGCTGCAACGATCAGCGCGCCGCCGATCGTCCACAGGACGGCGATGAAGGTCGCCGCCGACAACACCGCCGTGGTGACGCCGGTCGCGAAGTCGATCGGAGACTCGGTCGCCAGTCTGACGTCGTCGGCGATGCGGTATTCCGGGTTCTGGTGATCGCCGTGCACGAGATGGAGCTGGTAGTAGCGGCCGTTGGTCAGCCAACGGTCGAGGAGATGATGGGTCAGCCACTCGCGCCAGAGCCGTTGCGTGGTCATCCGGGCATAGACTTGCGCGACGGCCAGGCAGACGCTTGCCGCCAGCAGTGGAAAATAGATCATCGACATGAACAGGACGGTGCTCGCGTCGCGCTTCTCCAGCGCGTCGAAAATCGCCCGGTTCCAGATGTTCATGCCATAGGAGGCGGCGAGGCTGAGGAGGATCAGCAGCAGGATCGTGCCGGACAGCAGCCACGCCCGGCGGTCTCCGTCCGCGCCCCAGAAGCCCGCGGCGCTCTGCCAAAAGCGGCGTAGGAGGAGCCGCCGCCGTCGCTTGTCGGTGAGCCCGCTTTCGGGGTCGAGACTGATGATGGTCTCGTCCAGGTCGGCGTCCAGCGGTCGTGCAGACTTGGCTTGCTGTTTTGCGCTCATTGTCGCCTCGAATACGTGCGGTTGCCCGCAACGAAGCCTTCCCGCCGAAGCCGTGCGGGCGGCTTGCGCGCGTAACTAACGATTTGTAGCCGAAGTGGGTCCACCGCCGATGAGGCTGGCGCGCCCTACGGGACTCGAACCCGTGTTACCGCCGTGAAAGGGCGGCGTCCTAGACCGCTAGACGAAGGGCGCCAAGGGCGCGGCGACATATAGAGGCGTTTGCGCGGCGCGGCAAGGAAGGGACGACAGGAAGGGACGTCGGCCTTCATGCCACTCCGACGCACCCGCTCTTACGCACAGCGACAAGCTTGCAGCGACAGGCGAAGGAATCTATGGCATAGTATGCCATATCGGGGCTCCGCGGTTTGATCCACAAATGCTGGAGTGCAAGCCAATGCCGACACGAAACGTCGTCCTGACAAAGCATCAAGAGAGGCTGATCGAGACCCTTGTCGGCTCCGGTCGCTACCAAAACGCGAGCGAGGTGCTGCGCGAGGGCTTGCGACTGGTGGAGCAACGCGAAGCCGAGGATGCTGCAAAATTGAAGGTTCTCCGTAAAGCGGCTCGCGTCGGTCTCGACGCGTTGGATCGCGGCCGGTTCAAGGAGTTCGACAGCACCGAAGAGCTCGAAGCCTATCTGAATGATCTCTCCGACAAGGTCGCCTCCAGCGCAGCCGAATGACGCGTCATGGCCGAGCGGAAATGGCGTGTTCGGCTCGGCGCTGCGGCGGAGCTCGATTTCGTCAATATCCTGCGGTGGACCACCGAGAATTTCGGAGCACGTCAGTCCCGGCTCTATCGGGAAACACTTGTTCGGGCGATCGCTGAGCTTGCCAAAGGTCCAGACGTGCGGGGCTCCAAGGTCCGCGACGAGATTGTGCCTGGGCTCCGTTCGCTCCATGTCGCCCGGCACGGCCGCCGGGGACGACACTTTCTCCTGTACCGTGTGGCTGGAGACCGGCTCATCGAAATCGCACGCATCCTGTACGATGGAATGGATTTGCAACGCCACGTGTCCATTCCGGGCGAAGATGGCGACGGATAGCGGCTCCGCTCCGGTCCCGCGTAGCTACAGACCTGACTGCCGATGCGGCGCTCAACATCCCCCGCTAGTCGTGCAGGTGACCGCTTTGAACGAACGCCCGACAGCGTCGCCTGATGGCCAGCACGAACACCTCGACGCTCGCGTGCGTTGTTGACCCTGATCGAGAGCCAAATCCATTTTCGTCTGTCTCGATTCGTCAGAGAATCTCCCGGACTCGTGCCAGACCCGGATGCGGGGATGTGATGCAAGCAGCCGCAGCGCCGCCCTCACCACTTCCCGGTATTCGGCATCGACGCCCACGGCTCCTTCGGCGGCAGCGGCGCGCCCTTCTGCAGGAGCTCGATCGAATGCTTGTCGGGCGAGCGCACGAACGCCATCACGCCGTCGCGCGGCGGGCGGTTGATGGTGACGCCGGCCTTCATCAGCCTCTCGCATAGCGCATAGATGTCGTCGACCTCGTAGGCGAGGTGACCGAAATGGCGCGCGTCGCCGTAGTCTTCGCTGTCCCAATTGTAGGTGAGCTCGACCAGCGGCGCGTCGCGGCCGGCGCGCTTGCTGTCCTCGACCCGCCCCTCGTCCTCGGGCGCCGCCAGGAATACCAGGGTGTAGCGGTTCTTCTCGTCGACCCGGCGGCGGGCCTCCTTGAGGCCGAGCTTGTTGCAGTAGAAGTCGAGCGCCTGGTCGAGGTTGCGCACGCGCAGCATGGTGTGCAGATATCTCATGGGTGTGGCCTCTTTGCATCGCTTGGCGAGAAAATGCGTAGAAGGGAGATCATACATGATCGCGCCCGACATGGAGACGGCTATCGACCGGCTGCAAGAGCTGGTGGACGGCGCGCGCGTGATCGTGCCGTTCACCGGCGCCGGGATTTCCACCGAGTGTGGTATTCCAGACTTCCGCTCGCCGGGAGGGCTATGGACAAAAAACAGGCCGATCCCGTTCGACGAGTTCCTCGCCAGCCGGGAGATGCGCAACGAAGCCTGGCGGCGACGCTTCGCCATGCACGAGCAGTTCGCCAATGCGCGGCCCGGGCGCGGACACCTCGCGCTGGCGAGCTTCTACCGGGTCGGCAAGGCGCCGGGAGTGATCACCCAGAACATTGATAACCTTCATCAAAGTTCGGGAATTGCAGCTGAACACGTGATCGAGCTGCACGGCAACAACAGCTACGCTCTGTGCCTCGATTGTGCCAAGCGCTACGAGCTGTCGTGGGTCAGGCAGCAATTCGCGGCTGCCAACGAGACGGCGCCGGATTGCACCGAGTGCGGCGGGCCGATCAAGACGGCGACGGTCTCGTTCGGTCAGGCGATGCCGGAACGCGAAATGCGTCGCGCCGAGCAGTTGACGCTTGACTGTGATCTTTTTCTCGCGGTCGGCTCGTCCCTGGTGGTGTGGCCGGCTGCCGGATTCCCCTTGCTTGCCAAACGGAACGGCGCGCGACTCGTGATTATCAATCGAGAAGCGACCGAATTCGATGAAATCGCCGACCTGGTGGTGCGCGAGGACATCGGGACGGTATTGTCGCCTTTCATCGTCCATTGATGCGGACAGCGCGGCAAGATGTACACAGCCATCCACCTCTTTCGGCGCGTGGATGCATTTTGGCCTTTCCCGAACGCCGCTGGGTGGTATCTTCTCCGTCGGGATAGATTCGGAAGCGCACGCAAGAAGCGCCACGACTGAGCGGCGGCGTTGGGGCGTCATGACGTCGGACGGAATGGGACCCAAGGTGCCAGGTAGCGGTTTAGGGATCGACCGCGGCTTGGGCGGTGAGGTTGGCGATGAGGCCGTGAGCGTCATCGAGCTCACCGGCGTCATCAAATGGTTCGACGTCTCCAAGGGCTACGGATTCATCGTTCCCGACAATGGGATGCCCGACATCCTCCTGCACGTGACCTGCCTGCGTCGCGATGGGCATCAGGTCGCCTATGAGGGCGCGCGCGTGGTGGTCGAGGTGCTGCAGCGGCCGCGCGGCCTGCAAGCCTTCCGCATTCTGTCCATGGACGAATCGACCGCGGTGCATCCGGCGCAGATGCCGCCGCCGCGCACCCACGTCACCGTGAGCGCCACCAGCGGGCTCGAGCGCGCCCAGGTCAAGTGGTTCAACCGGCTGCGTGGTTTCGGCTTCCTGACCCGGGGGGAGGGCACCCCCGATATTTTCGTCCACATGGAAACGTTGCGCCGGTTCGGGATTACCGAATTGCGGCCGGGCCAGTTCGTGCTGGTGCGCTTCGGCCCCGGCCCGAAGGGGCTGATGGCGGCCGAGGTGCGTCCCGAAGGCGCACCGACCGGACCGGCCTCCCACTGATCTTCTATCAGTAAGCCAACCTCGACGGCTTCGACGCCTGCGCAGGGCAGCCCGGCGGGCCGCGCCCGCACGGTCGGGCGAGGACGCGCGCGCGGCCATGAGTCTGCAATGCTTGGGGCGTCTGCTATGCTTGGGGCCCGTCCACCAAGGCTCCTGTCCATGCGTCGTCGACTGTTCCTCTTTTTGGCCGTGCTCTCCCTGCTGGTGCTGCCGCTGGTCGGCCCTGCCGGCCACCTCGCAGCGCAGCAACTGCAGCCGCTCGAGATCGCGAGCAAGAACGGCGTTCATATTTTCGGCGTCGAGATGGCGGTCACGCCCGAAGAGCAGGCGAAGGGCCTGATGTTCCGCCGCGAGCTGCCGGACATGCAGGGCATGCTGTTCGACTTCAAAAGGGAGCAACCCACCAGCTTCTGGATGAAGAACACTTATATCTCCCTCGACATGATCTTCATCCGCGCCGACGGACGCATCCTGCGGATTGCCGAGAACACGGTGCCGCTGTCGGAGGCCCTGGTGTCGTCGGGCGGGCCGGTGCGCGCCGTCCTCGAAGTGATCGCCGGGACCTGCAAGAAGCTCGGCATCGCGGCGGGTGACCGGGTGACGCATCCGATCTTCAGCGGCCGGTAAGGATCAGGACACAGGCGTCGAAAGATGATCGCTGACATCTGGTGACTGACGCCTGAGGCGGGCAGGGAGGCATTCATGAGGCACATTCTTATTCTTCAGGCAGCTTGCGTGACCGCCGGCTTGGCGTTCGCGCAGCCGGCCGCCGCCGACCCTTCCGTGAAAGAGCTGGCGGCAAGAGCCGAAGCTGCGCGCGATCGAGACGTTGACGCTCTCGGATCATCAATTCCTGACCGGCGACAGGAACGGCAAACCGACGACGATCGCCGGCGAGCTGCGATTGCCGCAGGGCGCCGTCGGGTCGGCTGCCGGCCGTCATTCTCATGCACGGCTCGGGCGGCCCGGGACCGCGCGAGGAGTTCTGGGCGAAAATCTTCAACGAGATGGGGATCGCGTCGTTCCGGGTCGACAGCTTCTCGGGCCGCGGGCTCACCGGCGTCTCGGCGAACCAGGCGATGCTCGGCCGGTTCAACATGATCCTCGACGCCTACCGGGCGCAAAACGTCCTCTCCGCGCACGCGCGCATCGACCGTGGCCGGATCGCCCTCATGGGCTTTTCGCGCGGCGGCCAGACCGCGCTCTATGCGAGTCTCAAACGGTTCCAGCAGGCCTGGGATCCGGAAGTGGCGTTCGCCGCCTACATTCCGCTCTACGCCTCGTGCAATGCCACCCTGATCGGCGACACCGAGGTGAGCAGCGTGCCGATCCGGCTCTTTCACGGCACGGCCGACGACTATGTGCCGGTGGCGCCGTGCCGCGGCTATGTCGAGCGCCTGCGTGCGGCCGGCAAGGACGTCCGCCTCACCGAATTGGTCGACGCCCACCACGCCTACGACAACCCGCTCGGTCCCAAGATACCGACCGTGTCGAAAGGCGCACAAAGCGTGCGAGCCTGCAATTTGAAGGAGCAGCCGCTCGGCACCATCATCAATGCCGAGACCGGGAAGCCCTTCACCTACCAGGACCCCTGCGTGCGGAGCGACCCGCATGTGGGCTACAACGAGGCGGCGATGCAGGCGACGCACACGGCCGTCAAGGAGCTGCTGCGGACCGTCTTCAAGCTGAACTAGGACCTGCTGACATTTTAGTCCGCCTTGCCGGTCAAATCCGAACCGTGTATCGAGGCGCCATGCGGCGTCCGGGGTATGGCGCAGCCTGGTAGCGCGGAAGTTTTGGGTACTTCAGGTCGCAGGTTCGAATCCTGCTGCCCCGACCAGCCCCGCCGGTGGCGGTGCGTCCCTGTCGATGGATCGTTCGAGACGCCGCATCCCATGACCGCACGAATCTACAAGCCGGCGAAGACTGCGATGCAGTCCGGCACCGCCAAGACCAAGGAATGGGTGCTCGACTACGAGCCGGAGCAGCCGCGTCAAATCGAGCCGCTGATGGGCTGGACCAGCTCGGGCGACATGCGCCAGCAGGTTCGCCTCCAGTTCGACACCGAGCAGGAGGCGATCGCCTATGCGGAGCGGCACGGGATTCCGTATCAGCTGTCGGAGCCGAAGCCGACGGCACGCCGCGTCATCTCCTATTCCGACAATTTTGCCTTCAAACGCCGCGATCCCTGGACGCACTGACGGCAGGGATAGTCGTTGGAAGTCAGCGTGCGGCGGCCGCCGGTGCCGGCTTCGGGCGGCCTTGGCCGGCGGCGCGCTGGCGCAACAGCGACAGGAACCGCTCCTCCGGCATCGGCTGTCCCAACAGGAAGCCCTGGCCGAGGTCGCAGCCCATGCTGGTCAGCGCGAGCGCGTCGGCGGCCTTCTCGATGCCGATGGCGACCGCCGCGCTGCCGAAATTGTGCGCGAGATCGATCACCGTCTTGCAGAGCGGGGCATTGACCTTGTCGGTGCCGCAGTCGCTGACGAAGGTGCGGTCGAGCTTGAGCTCCACGAACGGCAGCTCCTTGAGCCGCGCCAGCGAGGAATAGCCGCGGCCGAAGTCGTCGATCGCGAGCTTGACGTTGACATGCGCCAGGCGCTTGGTCATGTCGTTGGCAAGCGCCAGGTCGGTGACGATCTGCTCCTCGGTGACGTCGATGATCAGTCCCGGCCAATTGTCGAGCTGCGGGCGATGCGCGCGCACGATGTCCGGGATCGAGAGCTTGACCAGCGCGTTGACCGGGATGTTGACGGCGAACCGGAGATTGATTCCGAGCTTGGCGAAATTCAGCCCGGCCTTGAGCACGCTGGTGAGCGCCAGCTCGGACAGCGCGATCAGCTCGGATTCGGTCGCCCCCGGCATGAACGCGCCCGGCGACAGGATGCCGTATTGGGGGTGGCGGGCGCGCGCGAACGCCTCGGCTCCGGCAAGCTGCTTTTTCCGCAGGTCGATCTTCGGCTGATGCCAGAACTCGATCCACCCCTTGCGGAGCGCTTCGTCGAGGCCGATGCGGGCCGCCATCGGCGCCGGGTGGCCGAGCTTGAGCTCCTGCATGATCCGCGTGATGGCGGAGGTCTCGAACGGCTTCTTCAGCACCGGCAGCATCTGCAGCTTGTGCTGATCGCCCACGCTCTTGACGTGCTCGAGCACCGCCGAGCCGCGGCTGCTCATGAGCTGCACGAACCCGAAATAGCCGCGCTTGGCGAGCGCCAGGATGGCTTCGATCGCCTCGCCGGATTCGAGGCCGATGTTGAGGAAGACCAGATCGGGGCTTCGTTTGGCGGCCGCCTAGGGCGAATGACTTGCCGTCGCCGTATTCTTCGGTGTCGATGCCGGCCCCGTGCAGGATGAGCGACAGAAAATGTCGGATGCTGGCGTCGTCATCGACGACGAAGCATACCGGCACGCGGGCGCCCTCGCCGGCAGCAGGCGCGGGCTCCACCTTTGCGCCGGCAGCGGGCGATTGGCGTTCCAAGACCTCGGTCATCGTGGGAGCCTTGCGGCTCGTCCCCTGACGCGCAGCTTCTGCGTTAACATTTGATCTAAACTTGTTAAATATGGGTTTCGGCCCGTCCTATTCGGGTTGGCGGTCGATCGAAGGACGCCATTTTCAACGGCTGCGTTCTTCCCGCCGGAACGCGACCGCCCGAACCTCATGCCAACTCGGCATAGACGTCGCCGGAATTGGCTTCCGGCGGCAGGGCATGCAGCCAGCGCGCCAGCGTGTCGGCGCCGACCCCATCGGCATGGACCAGCGCGTGGCTCTCGCCGAGCATCGCGTTGTAGCGCGCATAGCCGAGCGCCGCGCAGCGTTCGATACAGGCGGCCGCCACCTCGCGCTGGATCGTGGTGAATTCGAACGACAGCGCGCGCGGCGGCCGCGTCAGCCCGGCGAGCGCCTCCGCCTCGAAGCCCTCGACGTCGATCTTGATGAAGGTCGGCATGCCGTGACGCGCAATGAGCGCGTCGAGCGTGGTCAGCGGAACGCGAATGGTCCTGGTCCACGCCTGGCCCTCCCAGCCCGGTGCACCATCGGCGGCTTGCACGAACGCCTCCGAGGCGGTCGACACCGTCGGATTGTCGATATTGAGCTTGAGCTCGATCGTTCCTTCGCGGCGGCCGACCGCGACCGGCTCGATGGCGACGGTGCGGTCGCGGCCGTAGAGGAGCTTGAGCGTCCTGACCAGCGCCGGCTGCGGCTCGACCGCGACCACCCGTGCGCCCAGGCGGCGGAAGGCGGCGATCCGGTCGCCGACATGCGCGCCGACGTCGAAGACGAGATCGCCGCGCACGATGAAGCGGCCGTAGAGCCGGTCCATGGCGGCGCGGTGCGCGCCGTCGCCGTAGTAGATGCGGAGCGAGCGGACGACGCCTCGAATGGTGCGCCACGCCTCGCGCATGCTCAGGGAGCGTGCCGGAGCGACGGCGCCGACATTTCGATCGCGGGAAGCGCAAGCGCGCGCAGCTCGGCCGGCGGCGCCGTCTCCTCGGGCAAGCGGCCGAGCCCGAGGCGCATCAGCGCGCGCCCCACGGCGGGCGAGGCGGTCACCACCGCCAGCGGGATCGACAGCAGCGGACCGCCGGCGATGAACAGCGCATAGGGAAGCGCCCACGGCACGGTCACGGCGAGCAGCGCGACCGGCCACAGCCCGATCAAGGTCTGCGGCCAGAACTGCCGGACAGCGAGCGACCACGGCACCTCATGATCGTCGCGCGCCTGCGCGCCCCAGCCGATCGTGCGTCCGAGCAGCAGGCTCGCGAGAAACAGCGTGTGGCTCGCCCACATGATCGGCGCCAACAGCAGGAAGAAGATCACCTCGGTGATCACGCCCGCCGTGAAGCGCAGTCCGCCGCCGAACATGCGCCGCAGCTCGGCGCGCGTCAGCACGTCGATCACGGTCGCGATCTTGGGCGCGAACCACATCACCAGCACCGCAACGAAGATCGCGAGCCCGGCATCGCCGCGGATGAAATCGCTCCACGTCGGCGCCAGCGCCACGGCGGTGCTGCCGATCAGCAGCATGCCGATCCAGGCCGGCGAGCCCAGGAACATCAGGATCGCGAACGCGAGCTGATAGCGGCTGACCGGCCTGAGCCCCGGCAACGCGAGGAAATGCCAGTACTGCATATTGCCCTGGCACCAGCGCAGATCGCGGCGGATGAACTCGACCAGGGTCGGCGGGTTCTGCTCGAAGCTCGCGCCTTCTTCCGCGAGCACGCGCACCGCGTAGCCGCCGCGCCGCATCAGCACCGCCTCGATCTGGTCGTGGCTCATCACGTGGCTGCCTTCGGCCAAGACCGGAAGCTGGCAATGCGCCATGAACGGCGCGAGCCGCACCACGGCGTTGTGGCCCCAATAGGGCCCGCAATCGGCCTGCCACCACGCGCTGCCGATCGTGTAGGAGCGCATGCCGAGCCGCATGCCGAACTGGAAGATGCGCGCGAACGCGCTGGTCGACGGCATGGCGATGACGAGGCTCTGCAGGATGCCGAGCCGCGGATCGGCCTGCATCAGGCGCACGAGGCGGAGCACCGCATCGGCGGTCATGACGCTGTCGGCGTCGAGCATGACCGCGAATTCGTAGTCTTTGCCCCAACGGTCGCAGAAGTCGCGGATGTTGCCGGCCTTGAAGCCGGTGTTGAGCGCGCGGCGCCGGTAGGTGATGGCGATGCGCCCTCGCCAGGCCGCGGCGAGCGCCGCGAAGCAGGCATCCTCGGCGGTGGCGACGGCAGGCTCGCTGGTGTCGCTCAGCACGTAGACATGGAAGCGGCCTGCGTCCGCGTGTGCTGCGAGTCCCTCCAGGGTCGGCGCCAGATGGCGCACGACCCGTTCGGGCGGCTCGTTGCGGATGCAGAGCAGGATCGCGGTCGAGGCGATGATCGGCTCGTCGCCGCGCACGCGGGCGACCACCGGCGTGACCGCGGCAACCGGATCGCGCGCGAAGCGCATGATGAGCAGGCCGATGGTCGCGTTCCAGAACCCGATCGCGTACCAGGGCAGCGTGATCGTGAACAGGACGACCAGCAGGAGATCGACCGCCCCGAAGCCACCCGGGGAAAGCGCGACCACGGCGAGCCAAATGAGGCCGGCGATGCTCGCCGCCACCAGGACGGAATAGAACGCCCGGCGCCACGCCAACACGGTGGGCGGGGTTTCGATCTCGATTTCCGTCGGGATGGATCGTTCGAGCATGCCAAGGCTTTGCGTGTCTTTTCGGGCGATTTGAGGATATAGCGGGTGCCGGCCGTGACGACAAACGAATGCCGGCCGACCACGAGATGATCAAGGCGATGCAGGGCAAAGCGCTCTGGTATGTGGGTCCCGGCCGGGCCGAGTTGCGCGACGAGCCGGTGGCCGAGCCCGGTCCCGGCGAAGTGCGGGTGCGAGCGCTGTTCGGCGCCATCAGCCGCGGCACCGAGCGGCTGGTCCATGCCGGCCGGGTGCCGGCGAGCGAGCACCAGCGCATGCGCGCGCCGTTCATGGGCGGCGCGTTTCCGTTCCCGGTCAAGTACGGCTATGCGACGGTCGGGCGCGTCGAGAACGGCCCGGCCGAGCTGCAGAACCTGACCGTGTTCACCCTCCATCCGCATCAGAGCGTGTTCACGCTTGCGGCCGACGCCGTGTTTCCGGTGTGCCGGCGACATCCCGCCGTCGCGCGCCGTGCTCGCGGCCAACATGGAGACGGCGCTCAATGCCGTGTGGGATGGCGCGCCCGGCCCGGCGGATCGGATCGCCATCGTCGGCGGCGGATTGGTGGGGCTGCTGATCGCCTATCTTTGCGCGCGGCTGCCGGGCGCCGACGTCACGGTGGTCGATATCGCCCCGTCGCGCGAGAAGCTCGTGCGCGCGGTCGGCGCCCGCTTCGCTCTCCCCGACGCTGCGCCGACCGAATGCGATCTCGTTTTCCACACCAGCGCCAGCGCCGCCGGCCTTGCCACCGCGCTCCGGCTTGCCGGGGAGGAGGCCACGATCGTGGAGCTGAGCTGGTACGGAAGCGGCGATATCGCGGCTCCGCTCGGCGAGGCGTTCCACAGCCGCCGCCTCAAGCTGGTCTCGAGCCAGGTCGGGAAAATCGCGCCGTCGCATCGTTCGCGCTGGACCCACGGGCGCCGGCTGGCGGCGGCGATTGCGCTGACCGCCGATCCGGCGCTCGACGCGCTGATCGCGCCGGCGGTCGCATTCGAGGAGCTGCCGGGACAGCTCGCTGCGATCTTCAGCCCGGAGTTCAACGCCGTCTGCCAGCTCATCCGCTATCCTGCGGCCGATGCCGCCCGCTGACCGAGAGGTTTTCCGTGTACGCAGTCGAAGTATCCGACCAGATCATGATCGCCCATTCGTTTCGCGGCGAGGTGTTCGGCCCCGCCCAGAAAGTGCATGGCGCGACCTTCGTCATCCGGGTGGCGTTTCTGGCCGAGACGCTCGACGAGCACGGCATCGTCGTCGACATCGCGCGCGCCCACGAGGTGCTCAAGGCCGCGCTCGCGCCGCTCAACTACCGCAATCTCGACGAGGTGCCGCGGTTCAAGGGCTTCAACACCACGACCGAATTCTTGACCAAGTATCTGTTCGACCGGCTGGCCGAGGCGGCGCGCGACGGCGAGCTCGGTCGTGACGGGAACGAGCTCAGCTCGATCCGGGTGATGATCGCGGAATCCCCGGTTGCGCGCGCCTGGTACGAGGCGCCGTTGTGGTGAAGGACGTCGTGTTCGCCGTGCCGGGCGATCTCGCGACCCCGACCGGCGGCTACACCTATGACCGCAGAATCATCGCGGAATTGCCGGCGCTCGGCTGGCGGGCGCAGGTGCTCGACCTCGGCGCCGGTTTCCCGCGACCCACGCCCGAGATCCGCGCCGCCGCCTGTGCGAAGCTTGCCGCGCTGCCGTCGCACGGCCCAGTCGTGGTCGACGGGTTGGCCTTGGGCGTGCTCCCGGACGCCGCCGAGGCGCTCCATGCGAGCCATCCGCTGGTCGCGCTGGTGCACCATCCGCTGGCGCTCGAGTTCGGGCTTGAGCGCGGATGAGGCTGCCGCGCTGCGCCAGAGCGAGCGCGCGGCGCTCGCCCGCGCGCGCCGCGTCATCGCGACCAGCGCAACGACGGCGCGCCTCCTGGCCGCCGATTACGGCGTTGCGTCCGACCGGCTCGCGGTCGTGGAGCCGGGCACCGACCGCCCCGGCGTGCAGCCGCGCGAGAGCGGGGAGCTCGTCGCGCTGCTCTCGGTCGGTGCGGTCGTCCCGCGCAAGGGCTACGACGTGCTCGTGGCCGCGCTCGCGCGGCTCGCGCACATGCCTTGGCGCCTCGTCATTGCGGGTGATTGCGCGCGCAGCCCGGAGACGCTGCTCGGGCTCGAGGCCGACATCGCGCGCTTCGGCCTCGCCGAGCGCGTGACCCTGCTGGGCGCGGTGGCCGCGCAGCGGCTGGCGGAGCTCTACGCTTCGGCCGATCTGTTCGTGCTGGCGTCGCGTTTCGAGGGTTACGGCATGGCCTACACCGAGGCCCTCGCCCATGGCGTGCCGGTCGTCGGCACCACGGCCGGCGCGATCCCCGAAACGGTGCCGGCGGGCGCCGGCGTGCTGGTGCCGCCCGACGACGTCGACGCGCTGGCGGCGGCGCTGCGGCAGCTGATCGAGCAGCCGGATGCGCGCCGAAAGCTCGCCGCCGGTGCGCGCGCGCTCACGTTTCCGTCCTGGCGCGAGCAGGCGGCGCTGTTCGTCCGTGCGCTGGATGGCTTCGCATGAGCGGCTTTTCGGCCGAATGGCTGGCCTTGCGCGAGCCCTATGATCTCGCCGCGCGCAACGCGACCGTGCTCGATGCAGTCGCCACCGCCTTCATCGAGCAGACCTGCGATTTCGGTCGTCGATCTCGCTTGCGGCACCGGCGCCACGCTGCGGGCGATCGGGCCGCATCTGCCGCCGCGTCAGACCTGGCGACTGGTCGACAACGATCTCAGTCTCCTGGCAAAGGCGTCGGCGCTGGGGCGGCCGCCGCATGTGACCGTGATCGCCAAGCCGGTCGATCTGGTGCGCGATCTCGAGCTCGCACTCGACGGCCCGCTCGATCTCGTGACCACCTCGGCGCTGCTCGACCTCGTGTCGGCGGAATGGCTCGATCGCCTCGTGGTCGAGGCGGCGGCGCGGCGGCTGCCGGTCTATGCTGCGCTCAGCTATGACGGCCGGACCATCATCGAGCCGGCCGGCGTGCTCGACCGCGAGCTCCTGGCCGGCTTCAACGCCCATCAGCGCACCGACAAGGGCTTCGGTCCGGCGCTCGGGCCGGCGGCGGCGGCGCGCGCCATCGAGCGTTTCGAGCATGTCGGCTATTCGGTCGTCGAGGGCGGCTCCGACTGGGTTTTCGGGCCGGATGATCGGGCCATGCAGGATGCGCTCTTTGCCGGCTGGGCCGAGGTCGCGGCCCTGACCACACGGTTATCGTCCGACGAGATCAACGGATGGCTCGCGCAGCGGCGCGCCGATCTGGCGGAAGGCCGCTCGCACCTGCGCGTCGGTCACGTGGACATTTTCGCGCGGCCGATCGGCACGCGCTGAGCGCCGAGATCGCAGTCGAGCAGCACTCTCGCTCGCCCGAGCACATGGGCGCGGATCGGCGCGCGCATCGCCTCGTCGACCAGCTTGATCGGCGGCAATGTGAGGCTGGATGGTCCGGATCCCAGGATGATCGGAGCAATCACGATGTGCAGGCGGTCGAGACAACCGGCGGCGAGGAAGCGCGAGACCGTATCGGCGCCGCCTTCCACCAGAATGCGTCGAAAGCCGCGCGCGGCCAGTGCCGCGACGATGGCGGCCGGCGCGATCCGCCCGCCTTCCGCCGCCAGCGGTACGATCTCGACGTCGGCGGGGAGTTGCGTCCGCGCGTCCTCGCCGGTGATCACGAGCCGCCGGATACCATCGGCAGCCAGCGCCCGCGCGCTCGCCGGCAATCGACCGCTGGGATCGACCACGACCCGCGCGGGGCTCGGGCCCTCGACCCGCCGGACGGTCAGTTGCGGGTCGTCGGCCACGGCCGTCCCAACCCCGACGACCACCGCATCGACCAGCGCGCGCAGGCGATGCAGGTGGGCAAGACCGGCCGCTCCATTGATGTAGTGGGAATGGCCGGTGGGGGTCGCGATGCGGGCGTCGATCGACTGGCCGCATTGTCCGACCACGACCAGATCGTCGGCCCGACCGACCCGCAGCGGTCCGAAGATGGCTTCCCAGGGCGGGGGCAGGGAACTTTCCGGATTGCGGAACGTTGTGGGAATTCGAGCCCAGGAGGAAGGGTGGGAGCTCACGCCAGCCGAAGCTCCGACCGGGGTACCGTTTTCGAGTGTGGCTCGGTCGAGCAGTCGATCTGCCGGCCGTGGGAGGCGTCCATCGGTCATGCTGCACGACCTGCTTTCGAAGCCGGTTCCGCCGTGCCATGATATTTGGCTGGACGGTGCCTGCCAAACGCGTGTCTTCAAAATGCAAAAATTGGCGGGAATAAACCTGTGGGGGCCGCATTTCTATTGTTCATGGTCTGGCGCGGCCGTTTTTGACGCGTGTAGGAAGGTTGTGGCTTAAAAATGAGTAGAAATGGGAGGTCCGGCCTGTTCGGAGATGCCGAACGGGTCGCGGTTGAGCGGGGTCTTGCTGAATTCCGGTGCGGGCGACCTGTGATCCTGACGGCGGCCGGCGAGGTCGTCGCGGCTTTGCCGGTCGATGGGATGACCAGCGAGCAGCTCGCATCCTTCGGGCTTCTCTGCGCACCGGCCAAACCGTATCTCCTGGTCACGGCGCGGCGCGCTCGCGCCCTGGGGCTCGAGGCCACCGGCCCTGTCGGCCTCGCCATCGGCAAGTCCGACACGATCTCCGAAATCCTGTCCTTCGCCGCCGATGTTCAAGTGGCGCAACGCTTCGAGGTGGTGCCGGCGGGCAAGACCGCCGGGGCCGCGATCGAGCTCGCCAAGCTCGCCCAGCGGCTCCCGGCCTTGTTGGTGGCCGACGCTTCGGCGCCCGCCGTAGCGGCGCACGATCCGCCGCTCGTGACCATCGCGGCCGCGGCGGTCGCACGCTTTCGGGCGGCGGCGATCCAGTCGCTCTCCATCGCCGCCGAAGCAAACGTTCCGGTCAACGGCGGAACCGCGACGCGATTCGTGATCTTCCGCGATGCGATCGGCGGCGCTTCGACCGCGGTCATCGTCGGCAAGCCGGACTTCGCCCAGCCGGTTCCGCTGCGGCTGCACTCGGCCTGTCTGACCGGCGACGTGTTCGGCTCGCGGCGCTGCGATTGCGGCGATCAACTCCGCCTGGCGCTGGCCCAGCTCGAGCAGCAGGGCGGGGGGATCATTCTCTATCTGGAGCAGGAAGGGCGCGGGCTCGGGCTCGCCAACAAGATGCGCACCTATCAGCTGCAGGACGCGGGCCTCGACACGGTCGACGCCAACACGGTGCTGGGCTTCGACGACGACGAACGCGATTATGGCATCGCAGCGCGCATGCTGCAGATGCTCGGCTGCACGCGAGTGAGCCTGATGACCAACAATCCGGCCAAGCTCGACGGCCTCTCGGCCGCCGGCGTCGAAGTATCCGGACGCGTTCCGTTGCACGGCCCGATCAATGCCGACAACCGGCGCTACTGACCGCCAAGGCGACGCGCGCCGGACACAAGCTCGATCACCTTCTGGGGGCGCTCGCCGACGCCGGTGAAGGCGCAGGCTCGCGCGAACCGGTCGGTGGCGGCCAGGCGCCCTGAAGCGCCGGCGGCGATCGGGCGAGGGGGTGACATGATCGACGCGACGCCAATGCCGGCGCCGGCCATGAGCACCCCGGCCTATACGGTGACGGCGCGCGTGCTGCATTGGATCATCGCCGCGCTGGTCCTGTTCATGATCCCGCTCGGGGTGGTCATCGCCAACGAGTGGGGCGGGCGCTGGCAGACGCCGCTCTACAATCTGCACAAGTCGATCGGCGCCGTGATCCTGCCGCTCGTGGTCGTGCGCCTGATCTGGCGCTTGACCCATCCGCCTTTGCCGCTGCCCGCCGACATCCCGCGCGATCCAGCAAGTCGCCGCCCGCGCAATCCACTGGGCGCTCTATGCGCTGCTGATCGCGCAGCCGTTGGTCGGCTGGATTGCCACCTCGGCCTATCCGGCCCCGCTGCCGGTGTTCGGGTTGTTCGAATTGCCGAAGATCTGGCGAGCGGACCAGCCGTTTTCCGAGCAGCTGTTCGTGCTGCACCGATGGATGGGCATCGTCATCGCAGTGGTGGCGGCCATGCATATCGGTGCCGCGCTCCACCATCATTTCGTGCGCAAGGACCGGGTGCTCATGCGCATGATCACCGGCTGATGGTCGCGCCCCATGCGCCGCTCGCCCCCAAGTCGATCGCTCGGCGACCTCACGTCTCCTGAGGTTTCCCGCTACCTGAAGGAGACCTCGATCCTCTGCCTGCCGATCGGCGCGATCGAGCAGCACGGGCCGCATCTGCCGCTCAACACCGACGTGGTCATCGCCGAGGAGCTCACGCGCCGGATCGTCGCCCGCTGGGGCGACGATCTCGACCTGTGGCAACTTCCGACCGTCGCCATCGGCCTCTCGCGCGAGCACGACTGGGCGCCGGGCACGCATGAGCCTGACGCTCGAAAGCTTCATCGCGCTGGTCGAGGACATCGCGCACGAAATCGTCCGCTCGTTGCCGGCGCGCAATCTCCTGATCGTCAATGGGCACGGCGGCAATCGCGGGGTCTTGGAGAATCTGATCCGCGAGCTGCGCGGCGATTGCGGGCTCAATGCCTGCGTCATCCACCCATTCGATCTGTCGAAGGCCGAGACGGGCGCAAGTAGCCTCGACGTCCACGGTGGCAAGAGCGAGACCTCGGTGATGCTGGCGCTGGCGCCCGATCTGGTACGCCGCGACGAGATCGGACGGCCGAAGCAACCGCCCGACCCGAAAGCGCAAAGCGACATCGAGGCGCTGGTGCTCGATCGCGGGACGACCTGGCCCTGGCGCACCGACGATCCGCGGCTTGCCGACCGCGGCGTGATCGGCGACGCGCACGCGGCTTCGCCCGAGCACGGCGAGAGGATCGTCGAAAGCGTGGTCGCGGAAGTCCGCCCCGTGCTCGAACGGCTGCTGGAGAACCAGCGGCAAGTCGCCGGCGACGCCAAGGCGTTCACGCGGTCTGGCGGCCGCAATACGCAAGCAGCGCCGCGACGGCGCCCGCAAGCGTTGCGAGCACGCACCAGTACCCATAGCGGAAGTCGGCCGCGACCCCGACCGCCAGGAAAGTCATGACGTAGACGATCGCCGAGGCGCTGACGCCGACGGCAAATGCTCCCGCGGGTGTCGCTCGCGCCGGCCATGCGATGGCGCACGACTCCGACCGCCAGGATGAGCCAGAACAGGTGCAGGAACAGCACGGTCGGCTGCAGCAGGTGGTGCAGCTCGAGCAGCGGCTTGAAAAAGGGATTGCTGCCGTACGTCGCCGTCGGCCCCTGCCAGTCGTAGATACGGCAGCACGAGATTGGAGCCGGCGAGGAACGTCCACATGAAGGTCGCGCGGTGGTGCAGATAGGCGAGGGGATGGGCGGTGACCGCGCGCCACCACGCCTCGACCAGGCGCGGCGTGCCGAAGATCGTCGTCCTCGCGCTCGAGCCGCTTCATCACGAACGGGCAGGGCTCGCATGTGCCAATAGGTGTCCCACCGCACCGGGTCGTAGCATTTGCTGGTCAGCAACGCGGTCTCCTCCGCGCTCCAGGCGACCGGGAACTGATTCTCGCCGCTGAAGTGCGTGATGCCGCCGAGATCGAACACCAGCAGCGAGTGCAGCGGGTTCTGCGCGCTCGGCGCCGAGAACGTCGTAATAGACGTACGGAATGAGCGAGTAGAAGGCGAAGACGGCCGGCACGAACAGGATCGCGGTCCGCTTGAACCGGAAGCGCATCGGCCAGATCACATAGGCGGCGATGAGCGGCGCCGCGATTATGGCGTTCGGCCGCAGCAGGACGCCGAACGCGACCAGCAGCAGCGCCAGCGCCTGCACCGGAAGCCGCGCCAGCTTCGAACGATCCGCAACCACGAGAGCGAGCGCCGCCGGCGACCAGCCAGACCACGGCGAACAGCACGTCGCGCCAGATCATCCCGACGAACAAGAATGCCGGCGGCGTGAGCGCGACGAGCGGCGTCGCCAGGCCGAGCCACGCCGTGCGGCGCGCCGCCGTGAGCGCGATCAGGCCGAAGCCCACCCAATACAACGTGGCGATCAGCAGGAACATGCTCAGCGCGCCGGGCGCGATCGGATCGATCAGCCACCAGGCGAGGCTCATCGCCGGCGACTGCCAGTCGCCGAAGCGCCAGTCCCGGCTCGTCGCGTAGACGTAGGTGGCGTCGATGGTGACGTAGCCCGGATGGAACACCAGGATGGTGAGCGCGTAGCCGGCGGCGAGCAGCGCCAGGACCGCCACGATCACGCCGAGCGACGCGCCGCGCTCTTCGGCCGCGGGCGGCTGCGCGGGAGGGCGGCCGGCCGGCGCCGTTCGGGTGTCCGCAATCACCATGGTTCAACCCGCGAGCTCCCGGCCCTGTCGTTCAGCGGTAAAGGATGTCGTGTCGGCGGGTGCTTTGTTATAGCGTTTTCCGGCGCAGTGGAAACCGGTAGTCGGAGCGGAAGATGCTTGCGGTGCGACGCCTCGGCCACGCGACCTTGACCACCCCCGACCTCGAGCGGCAGGTCGCATATTACACCGAGGTGGTCGGGCTCACGCTGCTCGAGCGCGACAAAAATCGCGCCATCCTGGCGAGCAGGCAGGGGCTCGAGGCGATCGCGCTCGAGCCGGGCGCTCCCAACGCGCTGTCGAAGCTCTCCTTTCAGGTCGCGCCGGGGAGCGACCTCGACGAGCTCGCCCGCGCGCTGGCGCAGCACGGGGTCCGGGCCGAGCGCCGCCACGGGATCACTCCCGGCGTCGCCGAGGCGATCGCGTTCAAGGACCCCAAGGGCACGTTGCTCGAGGTTTTTTCCGACTATGCTTTTCCCGCGGAGGACCGCAACCAGGTCGGCATCATGCCGCTCAAGCTCGGCCATGTGGCCTATCGCGTCAACGACGTGCAGAAGGTGGTGTCGTTCTATACCGACGTGCTCGGCTTTCGGGTGTCGGATTGGCACGGCGACACGTTTGCATTCCTGCGCTGCGGTCCCGATCATCACAGCGTGAATTTCGTGTTCGACGAGGTGCCGCAGCTCCATCACATCGCCTTCGAGGTCAAGGACTGGGCGGAGATTCAAAAGGCCTGCGAGTGGCTCGCCAAGAACGGCATCCGCCTGGTCTGGGGACCCGGCCGTCACATCATCGGCCACAACGTCGCGATCTATCACCGCAACGCCGACAAGGTGCGGGTCGAGTTCTTCACCGAGATGGATCAGATGAAGGACGAGGCGCTCGGCTATTTCGACCCGCGTCCCTGGCACCAGGATCGGCCGCAACGGCCGAAGGTGTGGGGGCCGGACACGCTGCGCAATTACTGGGGGTTCGGATCGGAGCCGGTCATCCGCGGCTATCAGACGGTCGAGTGATGCCGGCGATTCGCGCGGGTGTCCGCAATCGCACCCCGCGCGCGCCGCGTCCCACGTTCCGTGTGCCTAGGGCGTGGGACAGCGAGACAGCGCGGTCATGTCATTGTTCATGCTCGCCTTTTGCCGTCCCAGCGGGTCGCCGAAAACCGTCCCAGCCAGCCGCTCACGTCAGCGTGAAGGTCAGCTCGCCGAGCTTCTCGATCGAGGTGACGACCTTGTCGCCCGGCTTGAGCCAGACCTGCTTGTCCTTGGGATAGCCCGCGATCACGCCTTCGGGCGTGCCGGTGAAGATGAGGTCGCCGGGCTTCAACGTGAAGTATCTCGAGATGTAGCTCACCAGCTGCTTGCAGTTGAACACCATGTCGGCGGTGTTCGAGGACTGGCGCACCTCGCCGTTGACCCGGCATTCGATCTTGAGATTGTCGCCGTCGGCGAGGTCGGCGGTGACCAGCCACGGCCCGAGCGGCGCCGAGCCGTCGAGGCTCTTGCCGATCAGCCACTGGGTCGACCGCCGCTGCAGGTCGCGGGCGGTGAAGTCGTTGCCGGTGCAGTAGCCGAAGATGTATTTGGGCGCGTCGGCCTCGCTGACGTTGCGCGCCTGTGCGGCCGATCACGATCACCAGCTCGGCTTCGTAGTCGAATTGCTTGGCGTCCACCCCGGCCAGGCTCGACGGTGCCGCCCTGATGGTTCAGCGAGGTGTTGAACTTGCTGAACAGCACCGGCATCGCCGGAACCTGCGCGTTCATCTCGGCGATGTGCTTGCGGTAATTGAGCCCGATGCAGATGATCTTGTCGGGGTTGGTCACGCACGGCCCGAACGCGGCCTTGTCCGCCGCGACGAAGTAGCGCTCGGCAGACGCGCTCGCGCGCGCCTTGTCGACGAGGCGCTTGAGGCCGTCGATGTTGCCCTGGCCCTTGAACACCGCGTCGATCGTGGTGGGTGCGCCCTCGCGGAAATCCTGCTCGGCGGCGACCACGTCGAGCACGCCGCGGTCGGTGCGCAGCCCGAGCCCGAGACCTTCCGCTCGCCGCAGCGTGGCGAAAACCATGCCCTTCGCAAGCTCGCTCGGTTCGCCTGCGCGCGCAGCGCCCTGCGCGATGGCATCGGTCGCGGCCGGTACGCTCGCGGCGGCTGCCATGGCGGCAACGCCGGCGAGGCTCGTGGTCTTGAGGAACGTGCGTCGGTCATGATTCATGGCAGCCTCCCTTTTCGTAAAATGCCGGCGTCGTCGTGGGCGCGGGCTTGTGAGACAATCTATCCCATATACGGACGCTATTGGACCGGTCCGCGCGGCGACGTCCGATATCCGCGCGGGGTCGGCGATGCGGCTGAAAACGACTTTCCGGTCAGGTATTTAGGCGCCGATGTCGCGGGGCGTGGTTGATTTTTTGCCCGGCCGCTCGACCGCTGCCGCGCGTAGCTTGGTCACGACCTCGACATGTTTGGACATTCATGTTGCGACAACCCGTTCGGATTCCCCCGGCCGACGGGAATGGAGGTCACCCCATGCTCGCGTTCGCCCGCGGTGCGTTCGCCGCCGCGCTCGTTCTGTTGTCGTCCGTTCCCACCATTGCCGCCGACAAGCAATTTCACCGCAACGATCTCGCCGATGCCGCCATCAAGCTGGAGGCGAAGATCAAGGCCGATGCCGGGCAGGTCTCGAAATCGGCCGCGGTGCTGCGCCGCGAGGCCGATGTCGCCTTCCAGCGCAACGACTTCCGCACCGGCATGCAGATCCTCGGGCAGATCGTCGTGGTCGCGCCCAACGACAGCGCCAATTGGCTGCGGCTGGCCAAGACCGTCCTGCAACTGCGCCCCGGCAACGACAGCGAGCGCACGCTCCTGCTCGAGCGCGCGGCGACCGCCGCCTATATCGCCTATCAACGCACGTCCGATGCCGGCGAGGAAGCCGAGAGCCTGGTGGTGATCGCGCGCACCTATGCGGACCGCTCGGTCTGGCGTCCGGCGCTCGATGCGCTTCGCATCTCGCTCGAGCTGCGCGAAGTGGCCGATGTCCGCCAGCGATACGAAAAGATGCGCGGGGATCACGGCTTCCGCCTGCTCGACTACACGGTCGATGCGGATGCCGCCTCGCCGCGCGTCTGCTTCCAGTTCTCGGAGGAGCTGCCGGGCAAGCGCACCGATTTCTCGCCGTTCGTGAGCGTCGCCGGGCCAGGACAAGCCGGCGGTCTCGGTGCAGGACAAGCAGCTCTGCGTCGAGGGCCTCAAGCACGGCGAGCGCTACACCGTCACGCTGCGCGCCGGCATTCCGTCGGTGGTGAAGGAGACGCTGGCGAAAACCGCCGACTTCAGCATCTATGTGCGCGACCGCAAGCCGTTCGTGCGCTTCACCGGCAAGGCCTATGTGCTGCCGCGTACCGGCCAGCGCGGCATCCCGGTGGTCAGCGTCAACACCGTCGGCGGTGGCGATCGAGATCTACCGGATCGGCGATCGCAACCTGCTCAGCACCGTGCTGGGACATGATTTCCAGCGCAATCTCGACCGCTACGATCTCAACCGCCTGACCGAGGAGCGCGGCTCCCAGGTCTGGAAGGGCGAGATGAAGGTCGAGCAGACGCTCAATGCCGACGTCACCACTGCCTTCCCGGTCGACCAGGCGCTCGAGCACGCTGGCGCCCGGCGTCTATATCCTGGTGGCGCAGGCCGCCGGCGCCCCGGGCGACGACAGCGACGCGCTCGCGACCCAATGGTTCGTCGTCTCCGATCTCGGCCTGACCGCGTTCTCCGGCAACGACGGCGTCCACGTCTTCGTGCATTCGCTGGAAACCACCCAGGCCAAAGGCGCCATCGAGGTGCGGCTGCTTTCGCGCAGCAACGAAATCCTCGCCACGCAGCGCACCAGCGACGCCGGCTATCTGCGCTTCGAGGCGGGTCTCACCCGCGGCGAAGGCGCGCTCGCGCCGGCGCTCGTCGTCGCGACCGACGCGCGCGGCGACTACGCCTTCCTCAACCTGAAGGCGCCGGCCTTCGATCTCACCGACCGCGGCGTCTCCGGCCGCGTGGTCCCGGCCGGCCTCGACGCCTTCGTCTATACCGAGCGCGGCGTCTACCGCTCCGGCGAGACCGTGCAGGTCACCGCGCTGCTGCGCGACGGCCAGGGCGTGGCGGCGCTCGCCACGCCGCTGACGCTGGTGGTCGAGCGTCCGGACGGCGTCGAATACCGCCGCACCGTGGTGCCCGATCAGGGCGTCGGCGGCCGCGCGCTCAGCGTGCCGCTGGTGGCGTCGGCGCCGACCGGCACCTGGCGCGTGCGCGCCTTCGCGGACCCGAAGCGGCCGCCGGTCGGCGAAGCCACCTTCATGGTCGAGGACTACGTGCCCGACCGGCTCGAGTTCGAGCTCGCCTCGAACGCCAAGGGCGTCTCCAAGACGACGCCCGCCGAGATCACCGTCGACGGCCGATATCTCTACGGCGCGCCGGCCGCCAAGCTCGAGCTCGAAGGCGAGATGGTCATCGCGCTGGCGGCCGAGCGGGCCGGATTTGCCGGCTACCAGTTCGGGCTCTCCGACGAGCAGGTCGAGACCCGGCGCCAGCCGCTCGAAAACCTGCCCGAGACCGACGCCAACGGCAAAGCCCGCTTTGCCGTCGTCATCGACAAGCCGCCGCAGACGACACGCCCGCTCGAGGCAAAGATCATCGTGCGCATGGCGGAGGCCGGCGGTCGCGCGGTCGAGCGCAAGCTCGCGCTGCCGGTGACGCCGACGGCGCCGATGATCGGCGTCAAGCCGCTGTTCTCCGGCCGCTCGCTCGGCGAGGGCGAGAACGCGGGCTTCGACGTCATCCTCGCTGCGCCCGACGGAACCTCGCTCGCGGGCAGCGGACTGCGCTACGAGCTGCTCAAGGTCGAAACCCGCTATCAGTGGTACCGCCGCGACGGCGTCTGGGAATTCGAGCCGGTGAAGAAGACGCGACGCGTCGCCGACGGCCAGATCGACCTCGCCGCCGACAGACCGGCGCGCATCTCGGTGCCGGTGCAATGGGGCCGCTATCGGCTCGAAGTGTCGACCAGCGACCGCAGCGGCCCGGTGACCTCGGTGTCGTTCGACGCCGGCTTGTACGCGGAGGCGAGCGCCGATACGCCTGACCTGCTCGAGATCGCGCTCGACAAGCCCGAATACATGCCGGGCGAGAGCATGACGGTCGTGGTGACGGCGCGCACCGCCGGCAAGGTCACGCTCAATGTGGTCGGCGACCGGCTCATTCATACCGTGACGCAGGACGTGCCGGCGGGCACCGCGCGGCTGCGCGTCCCGGTCGGCAGCGACTGGGGCAGCGGCGCCTATATGGTCGCCACCTTGCGGCGGCCGCTCGATACGCAGGCCGAGCGCATGCCCGGCCGCGCCATCGGCGTGCAGTGGTTCTCGGTCAACCGCAAGGCGCGCACGCTTGCGGTCGATCTCGAGTTGCCGACGCTGCTGCGTCCGAACAGCGCGCTGCGCATCCCGGTGAAGGTCGGCGGGCTCACGCCCGGCGAGGAGGCGCGCATCGTCGTCGCCGCGGTCGATGTCGGCATCCTCAATCTGACCGGCTACAAGCCGCCGGCGCCCGACGACTACTATCTCGGCCAGCGCCGGCTCAGCGCCGACATCCGCGACCTCTACGGCCAACTCATCGACGGCATGCAGGGCACCCGCGGCCAGATCAGGACCGGCGGCGACGCGGCGGCGGCCGAGCTGCAGGGCTCGCCGCCGGCGCAGAAGCCGCTCGCGCTCTATTCCGGCATCGTCACCGTCAAGCCCGACGGCACCGCCGAGATCACGTTCGACATCCCGGACTTCGCCGGCACCGCGCGGGTGATGGCGGTCGCCTGGTCGAAGGACAAGGTCGGACGCGCGGTCGGCGACGTCACCATCCGCGACCCGGTGGTGGTGACCGCGACCTTGCCGCGCTTCCTGCTCAACGGCGATCGCGCCACCATGCATCTCGACGTCGACAACGTCGAGGGCCAGGCCGGCGAGTATCGGCTGGAGGTGAAGAGCGAGGGCCTCAACGTCATCGGCACTGCCGCGCCGCAGACGGTGCGGCTCAACGCCAAGCAGCGCAGCGCCGTCACGGTGCCGCTGAGCGCATCCGGAGCCGGCAACGCCACGGTGGTGGTGCGCCTCAGCGGTCCCGGCGGCTTCGCGCTCGAGCGCAGCTACGCGCTCGGTGTGCGGCCGGCGACGCAGATCCTGGCGCGCCGCACCGTCAGGCCGCTCGCCAAGGGCGAGAGCCTCACGCTCTCGAGCGACCTGTTCGCCGATCTCGTGCCGGGCAGCGGCAGCGTGGCGCTGTCGGTCGGCGTTTCGACCGCGCTCGATGCGGCCGCGCTCCTGGCCGCGCTCGACCGCTATCCGTTCGGCTGCTCGGAGCAGATCACCAGCCGCGCGCTGCCGCTGCTCTACGTCAACGATCTGGCGTCGGCGGCACATCTTGCGCTCGACACCGCGGTCGATCAGCGCATCCGCGAGTCGATCGACCGGCTGCTTGCGCGTCAGGGCTCGAACGGCTCGTTCGGGCTGTGGTCGGCGGGCGGCGATGACGTCTGGCTCGATGCCTATGTCACCGACTTCCTGACGCGGGCGCGCGAGCGCGGCTTCGCGGTGCCGGACGTCGCCTTCAAGCTGGCGCTCGACCGGCTGCGCAACTTCGTCGCCAGCGCGCCGGAGCCGTCCAAGGACGGCGGGCGCAATCTCGCCTATGCGCTCTACGTGCTGGCGCGCAACGGCGTCGCTCCGATCGGCGATCTGCGCTATTTCGCCGACACCAAGCTCGACGAGATCGCCACCCCGATCGCCAAGGCGCAGATCGCGGCGGCGCTGGCCATGCTCGGCGACCGCGTGCGCGCGGAGCGCGTCTATGCGGCGGCGCTTGCCTCGCTCGCTGCCGCAACCGGTGCTCGACTACGGCCGCAGCGACTACGGCTCGGCGCTGCGCGATGCGGCGGCGCTGGTGACGCTCGCCTCGGAAAGCGGCGCGCCGGCGGCGACCATCATCACCGCGGTGCAGCGCGTCGAGGCCGCGCGCAACCTGACGCCCTACACCTCGACGCAGGAGAACGCCTGGATGGTGCTCGCCGCCCGCGCGCTCGCCAAGGACGCCCAGGCGGTGTCGCTGACGATCGCCGGTCCGGCGCAGGCCGCACCGGAATCGACGCGCGGCGCGCTCAACCGCAACTACCGGCAGAGCGATCTGTCCAGCCGCGGCGTGACCGTCACCAATACCGGTGACACCACGGTGCAGGCGGTGGTGACGGTGAATGGCGCGCCGTTGGTGCCCGAGCCCGCCGCCGAGCAGGGCTTCAAGATCGAGCGCAAATACTACACGCTCGCCGGCAAGCCCGCCGATCCCGACCAAGGCCAAGCAGAACGATCGCTTCGCCGTGGTGCTCAAGATGACCGAGCCGCAGCCGCAGTTCGGGCGCATCATCGTCGCCGACTACCTGCCGGCCGGCTTCGAGATCGACAATCCGCGGCTCGTGTCCTCCGGCGAGACCAGCACGCTCGCCTGGATCGAGGATGCGCAGGAGCCGGTCAACGCCGAGTTCCGCGACGACCGCTTCAGCGCGGCGTTCGAGCGCAAGGCCGGCGATCCATCGGTGTTCACGGTCGCCTATGTGGTGCGCGCCGTCTCGCCCGGCCGCTACGTGCATCCGCAGGCCTATGTGGAGGACATGTACCGGCCCGATCGCTTCGGCCGCACCGCCACCGGCACGATCGAGGTGACGGCGGCGAAGTGAGCCTGCAGATGATGAGCCTCATCGGCGATCGAGTCACCCGCCTCCCTAACCCTCCCCCGCAAGTGGGGGAGGGAGCAGACCGCGTTTGCGGCGCTGGCTTGCGGTCGCGGCGATCGCCGTATCGCTCGCGCTCGTCGTCCGTCTTCGGCGGGCTGGCGTACTGGATCGCATCGCTCGGTCCGGCGCCGCTGGGGGAGGGGCTCGCTTTCTCCACTCTCGTGGTCGATCGCGACGGAAAGCTGCTGCGGCCCTACACCACGCCGGAGGGACGCTGGCGGCTGCCGGCGACGCGCGAGAGCGTCGATCCGCGGTTCCTCTCGCTGCTGTTCGCCTATGAGGACAAGCGCTTCGGCACGCCATCACGGCGTCGATCCGCTCGCGCTCGGCCGCGCGCTCTCGCAATTGCTCGTCAACGGCCGCATCGTCTCCGGGCGCGTCGACGCTCAGCATGCAGGTGGCGCGGCTTCTGGAGCCGCGCACCGAGCGAAGCTTCACGGCCAAGCTGCGCCAGATCGTGCGCGCGATCGAGATCGAGCAGAGGCTGAGCAAGGACGAGATCCTCGCGCTTTATCTGAGCCTCGCACCCTATGGCGGCAATCTCGAAGGCGTGCGTGCCGCCTCGCTGGCCTATTTCGGCAAGGAGCCGCGCCGCCTGACGCTCGGCGAGGCGGCGCTCCTGGTCGCGCTGCCGCAATCGCCGGAGCAGCGCCGACCCGACCGCTCGATCGATGCCGCGCGCGACGCCCGCGACCGCGTGCTCGATCGCGTCGCCGCCGCCGGCGCCGTGCCGTTGGACGAGGTCGAGCGGGCAAAGCACGAGCCGGTGCCGGACGGGCGCAAGCCGATGCCGATGCTGGCGCCGCACGCCGCCGACGCGGTGGTCGCGGCCGTGCCCGACCGCAGCATCCATCGCCTCACCATCGAGGCGACGCTGCAGAAGAACCTCGAGGAGCTCGCCCGCGAGCGCGCCCGCGCGCTCGGGCCCGACATCTCGGTCGCGATCCTGGCGGTCGATCATGCCACCGGCGAAGTGCAGGCGCGCGTCGCCTCGGCCGACTATTTCGATGCTCGCCGCGCCGGCCAGGTCGACATGACCGTGGCGGTGCGCTCGCCGGGCTCGACGCTCAAGCCGTTCATCTATGGGCTCGGCTTCGAGGACGGCCTCATCCATCCCGAAACGCTGATCGAGGATCGCGCCGGTCCGCTACGGCTCCTATGCGCCGGAGAATTTCGATCTCACCTTCCAGGGCACGGTGACGGTGCGCCGCGCCTTGCAGCTGTCGTTGAACGTGCCGGCGGTGGCGGTGCTCGACAAGGTCGGCGCCAGCCGCTTCACCGCGCGGCTGGCGCAGGCGGGCGGAGCGCTGGTGCTGCCCAAGGGCGAAGTGCCGGGGCTCGCCATGGGGCTCGGCGGCGTCGGCGTCAGCTCGACCGATCTGGTGGCGCTCTATGCCGGGCTCGCGCGGCTCGGCACCACGGTGCCGCTGAGCGAGCGCATCGCCGACGGCGCGGAGGCGCCGGTGCCGCGCCGGCTGCTCGATCCGGTCGCCGCCTGGTACGTCGGCAACGTGCTGCTCGGCACGCCGCCGCCCGACAACGCCGCCGGCGGCCGCATCGCCTACAAGACCGGCACCTCCTACGGCTATCGCGACGCCTGGGCGGTCGGCTTCGACGGCCGGCGCACGATCGGCGTCTGGGTCGGCCGCCCCGACGGCGCGCCGGTGCCGGGGCTGGTCGGTCGCGCGGCGGCGGCGCCGATCCTGTTCGACGCCTTCGCCCGCACCGGCAAGCTGCCGGCGATGCCTGCCGGCTGCGCCGAAAGGCGCGCTGGTCGCCGCGACCACCAAATTGCCGCCGCCGCTGCAGCGCTTCCGCCCGGCGGCAGCTTGTCGGGCGAGGGCAGCGAGCCGCAGCTTCGCATCATGTTCCCGCCCAACGGCGCGCGGCTCGAGCTCGCGGCCGAGCGCCGGCGGCAAGCCCGATCCGATCGCGCTCAAGATCACCGGCGGCGTCGGGCCGCTCACCGTGCTGGTCAACGGCCAGCCGCTGTCGGCGGCGCCCGGCCGCCGCACGCTGTTCTTCGAGCCGGAAGGTCCGGGCTTCGTGCGCCTCACCGTGATGGACGCAAACGGCGCCACCGACAGCGTCATGGTGCGGTTGCAGTAGCGCTGGTCGCTACAACGCCTCTTGCCCCGGCGATGTGGGCCACGGCTGTTCAACCAACGAGCAGGCAGTGTAGGTTGCGAGCGGAAACGCTCGAACCGACGAGGGGCAAATGCTGATCGATCACCGCACCTACACCGTTCGCGCAGGCTGCTTGCGAAAGCAGATGGCGCTCTACGAGAAGCACGGGCTCGCGGTGCAGAAGCGGCATTTCGGCGAGCCGCTGGCCTGGCTGGTGGCGGAGACCGGCGACGTCAACACCTACGTCCACATTTGGGTCTACGAGGATGCGGCGGATCGCACCCGCAGGCGCGCGGCGATGATGGCCGACCCGGAATGGCAGGCCTATCTCGAGATGAACGCGCAAGCCGGCTACCTGCTCAAGCAGGACTCCAAGCTGATGTCGCCGGCGCCGTTTGCGCCCCTGAAGCGGTGACGGCGCAGACGCCGGGCCACGCGTGCGCCCGATTCCCGGCGCTGCTCTTCGACAGAGCTCTTTCGTCTTGCGGAGGAACGCCTTGCTCCAATCATGCGTCACGCGTTGGCTCGCCGCTGGCTTGGCCTGCATCGCGCTGCTCACGGCGGCCGCCGCCCAGGACTATCCGACGCGCCCGATCAAGATCGTGGTGGGCTTTGGTCCGGGCGGCCTCGGCGACATCACCGCGCGCGCGGTCGCGCAGAAAATGTCGGACTCGTTGGGCAAGCCGGTGGTGGTCGAGAACATGCCGGGCGCCGGCGGCATGACCGCCGCGGCGTCGGTGGCGCGGGCGGCGCCCGACGGCCACACGCTGCTTCTGGTCAGCGGTCAGAATGCCGCCAGCCCGTCGTTGTTCCGATCGATGCCGTACGATTGGGCCAACGATTTCGCGACCGTGTCGACCATGGGCCAGTTCGACTTCATCATCGTGGTCGGCAAGGACAGCCCGCTCAGAAGCATCAGCGAGCTGATCGCCACCGCCAAGCGCGATCCGGCGCGCTTCAACATCGGCACCATCAGCGTGGGGAGCATTCAGAACCTGTCCGCGCATCTGTTCGCGTCGATGACGCGACTGAGCGTGACGACGGTGCCGTTTCGCACCACCGGCGAGATCGTCACCGCGCTCCTCTCCAATCAGGTGCAGGTCTGTTTCGAGACCACGCCCGGGGTGATCGGGCAGGTCCAGTCGGGCAATCTGCGTGCGCTCGGCGTCTCGGGGGAGCAGCCGCTGCCGTTCCTGCCCGGCGTTCCGACCATCGCCGACAGCGGTGTCCCGGCCTTCAAGCTGGTCTCGTGGAACGGTTTCGTGATGCCGGCGAAGACGCCGCGCGAGATCGTGCTGCGGCTCAACCGGGAGATCGCCAAGGCGCTCGACGCGCCCGACGTGCGCGAGCGCTTCATCGGGCTCGGCATCACGCCGCGCGCCAGCACGCCCGAGGAGCTGCAGCGCATCTACGACGCCGATGTCGCCAGATGGCGCAAGGTGATCGCCGATGCTAAGATCAGCCAACAGTGACGCGACGGCATCGACACGGGCATCAGCGGCGAGGAGCAAGCGATGAACACGGTTCCCAGGATCAATCCGGCCGCCGCGCAACCCGTCCGAGCGCAGGATGTGGATCCGCGGGAATGGGAAACGCGGGTCGATCTCGCCGCCTGCTATCGCCTGGTCGATCTCTACGGGATGTGCGACCTCCACCTCAACCACATCTCGGCGCGCGTGCCCGGCGAGGACGAGCATTTTCTGATCAACCCGTTCGGGATGATGTACGAGGAAATCACCGCCTCGTCGCTGATCAAGGTCGATCATGCCGGCAACATCATCTCCAACTCGAATCCGGAATATTCGGTCAACCTGGCGGGCTACGTGATCCATAGCGCGATCCACGCGGCACGGCCCGACGTCGGCTGCGTGCTGCACACCCATACCAATGCCGGAATGGCGGTGTCGGTGCTCAAATGTGGGTTGCTCCCGCTCACGCAAACCGCGATGCGCTGGTCGCGCGTCGCCTACCACGACTTCGAGGGCGTGGCGGTCGATCTCGATGAGCGCAAGCGCCTCGCCGACAATCTGGGCGACAGCGACGTGATGATCCTGCGCAATCACGGCCTGCTCGCGGTGGGTCAGACGATCGGGCAGGCGTTCAACAACATCTATCGGCTCGAACGGGCCTGCCAGACCCAACTGCTCGCCATGGCCTGCAACGCGGAGATCAACATCCCTCCGCAAGACGTCATCGCGCGCTCGAACGCGCAGCTCGCGGTGTCGCCGTCACCGGACGCCTCCGGCAAGAACCGCCCGCACGGCTCGATCGAGTGGCCGGCCCTGAAACGGATGCTCGACCGGCGCGACCCGTCCTATAAGAACTAAGAACTGAGTGAGGCTGGTTCCGGCGCCCGCGGTATCACCGGGCGGGATCGGGGCCGAGTGCGCCGCCCAACCGGCGGCTGCACGCTTTCACGGCTGAGACGATTTCTCTATTGTCCATCCGGCACTTAGGCAGGAACGGGGACATGGCGGTCACGACCGGCGGCGGACGGCGGCAGATCGCCTCGGCGCTCAACCCCAAGGCGATCGTCGACTTCGCCACCGGCTCGCATCGGCGCGCGGTCGCGGTGCTGCTCGTCGCCGCGCTCTTGAGCTTCCTGCCCGGCTTCTTCGCGATCCCGCCGATCGACCGCGATGAGGCTCGCTTCGCCCAGGCCACCAAGCAGATGGTCGAGAGCGGCGACTATGTCGACATCCGCTTCCAGGACGAGGTGCGCTACAAGAAACCGGTCGGCATCTATTGGCTGCAGGCCGGCGTCGTAAAGACCGCGAGCGTGCTCGGGCTTCCCGACGCGCTCACCACCATCTGGCTCTATCGCGTCCCCTCGCTCGTCGGCGCCATCGGCGCGGTGCTGCTGACCTATTGGGCGGCGCTCGCGTTCGTTTCGCGGCGTGCCGCCGTGCTCGCCGGCTTGATGATGGCAAGCTCGATCCTGCTCGGTATCGAGCGGCTGATCGCCAAGACCGATGCCGTGTTGCTGCTGACCGTCGTCGCCGCCATGGGGGCGCTGGCGCGCGCCTATCTGCCCGAGCAGCGCGAACGGCTCGACGCGGTCTCCGCCTGGAAGGTCGCGGCGGTATTCTGGTCCGCGCTCGCCGCCGGCGTGCTGCTCAAGGGGCCGCTGATCCTGATGCTCGTCGGTCTCACCGTGATCGACGCTGGTCATCGTCGATCGCTCGTTGCGTTGGCTCGCCGCGCTCAAGCCGCTCGCGGGGGTGGTCTGGTTCGCGCTGCTGGTGCTGCCGTGGTTTCTTGCGATCTTGGCCCGTGCCGGCGACGCGTTCCTGGCCGAGTCGGTGGGACAGGATCTGCTGAGCAAGGTCGTGAGCGGCCAGGAATCCCACGGTGCGCCGCCCGGCTACTATTTCCTGCTGTTCTGGGTGACATTCTGGCCGGGCGCCACGCTCGCGGCACTGGCTGCGCCGGCGGTTTGGGCGGCGCGGCGCGAGCCGGGCACCAAGTTCCTGCTCGCCTGGCTGCTTCCGTCATGGATCGTGTTCGAGCTCGTGGTGACCAAGCTCCCCCATTACGTGCTGCCGCTCTATCCCGCGGTCGCGATCCTGATCGCCGGGGTCGTCGATGCCCGGCTGTTGTCGCGTGCGCCGAAGCTGGTTGGCGGGACGATCTGGTGGTTCGCGGTTGCGGTGCTGGCGGGCATCACGGCCATCGCGGCGCCCATCATGATCGGCCGGCAGTTCGGGCTGTTGGCATGGCCGATGATCGGCGCCGCTGTCGTCCTGGGCTTTCTCGCTTGGCGTTTCTACGACAGCGACGGCGCCGAGCAGTCGCTGCTGCGCGCGGTTGCGGCCGCGATCCTGATCGCGATTGCGATCTTCAGCTTGATCCTGCCGTCGCTCGGCCAACTGTTTCCGAGCGTGGCGCTCGCGCGCGTCCTGCGCGACAGCGGGTGCCGGCAGCCGGTTGCCGCCGCGGCCGGCTACCAGGAGCCGAGCCTGGTGTTTCTCGCCGGCACCTCGACGCGGCTCACCGACGCTGCCGGCGCTGCCGAGTTCCTGCGTGGCGGGGACTGCCGCTTCGCCTTCGTCGAAGCACGCCAGGAAAGGAGCTTCGCCCAACGCGCCGAAGCCGTCGGCTTGCGCTACACGCGCGGACCGCGCATCGAGGGGATCAATTTCAGCACCGGATCGCCGGTCACGATTGCGGTCTACCGCTCGGGAGCTCCGCCATGAGCGTCACCGGTGGGCTCAAGCCTGCGACGGCGCAGCGCGCGCTGCCGTGGCCGCGATGGATCGGCGCCAATGTGGCGCAATGGATCAGGTCTGATCGGCCGGCCGGCGCGCGCCGGAGCGTCCGCGGCCTCGACCTGGCGTGCTCCGCTCCGCCTCGCCGTCGGCGCCGGCATCGTGACGGCGCTCATCGCGGGGACGATGATTGCGCTCGACGCTTGGGCGATCAGGGAGGCGCAGCGCCTGCCGTTTTGGCTCACGAACATCTTCGACGAATTGACCGACTTCGGCAAATCCGGCTGGTTCCTGGTTCCGACCGGCGTCGCGCTGCTCGCAATGGCCGCGCTCGCGTCGCCCGCGCTTCCCCACATGTCGCGCCTGGTGCTTGCGGCGATCTCGGTGCGGATCGGCTTCGTGTTTCTGGCGGTCGGGGTGCCCGGCCTTGCGGTCGCCATCGTGAAGCGCCTGATCGGTCGCGCGCGTCCGCTCGTCGGTGCCGACGCCGGCCCATTCCTCTACCTGCCGTTCGGCTGGAACGTCGAATATGCGAGCCTGCCGTCCGGGCACGCCACCACCGCATTCGCAGCGGCGCTCGCGCTCGGCGCGCTGTGGCCGCGGCTGCGTCCGCTGCTATGGACCTACGCGGTGGTGATCGCGGTGAGCCGGGTCGTGCTCACGGCGCACCATCCCAGCGATGTGCTGGCGGGCGCCGTCTTCGGCCTCGTCGGCGCCCTGCTGGTGCGCGACTGGTTCGCGGCGCGCCGGCTGGGCTTCGTGTCGAGCGCGGACGGGACCGTTCGAGCGCTGCCGGGGCCGTCTTTCGCCCGCATCAAAAGGGTTGCCCGGCAGCTTGTCGCCCCATAAGAAGCTCGCGCCATTCCGCCCAACGACCGTGTCCAATCGTCATGAGCGAACCGCGCGAAAGCGAAGTCCGGCCGGCCGTTTCCGTCGTCGTCCCGGTGCGGAACGAGGCCGGCAACATCACGCCGCTGGTGGCCGAGATCGCCGAGGCACTCGGCAAGAGCCTCCCGTTCGAGATCATCTACGTCAACGACGGCTCGATCGACCGCACCGAGATCGAGCTGACGCTGCTGATGGCGAGCCGCCCGTGGCTGCGCCATGTCAAGCATCAGTCATCCTGCGGACAATCGGCGGCGGTGCGCAGCGGCGCCTTCTATGCGCGCGCTCCCGTCATCGTCACGCTCGACGGCGATGGACAGAATGATCCGGCCTTCATCCCGGAGTTGCTCAAGGTGCTGGCCGCGGGGACGCCGCGCGTCGGCCTTGTCGCCGGCCAGCGGGTCGGACGCAAGGCCACCGGCTTCAAGAAATGGCAGTCACGCATCGCCAACGCGGTGCGCAACGCGGTGCTGCGCGACGGCACGCGCGACACCGGCTGCGGCCTCAAGGCGTTCCGCCGCGATCTCTTTCTGGCGCTGCCTTATTTCGACGGGCTGCACCGGTTTCTTCCGGCGCTGGTTCGCCGCGAGGGCTACGACATCGGCTATGTGGACGTGATCGACCGGCCGCGCCAGCGCGGAATATCGAACTATGGCCTGTGGGACCGGCTGTGGGTGGGGATTCTCGATCTCGTCGGCGTGTGGTGGCTGGTCCGCCGCAGGAAGCATGTGCCCGACGTTTCGGAGGTAAAGCGGAATGCTGATTGATCTCTCGGTTGCGGTCGGCACCTACCTGCACGACGTCTTCGTGGCCAAGTTTCAATGGTGGGTGCTGCTCGGCTATATCGCGCAAGTCATGTTCACCATGCGTTTTCTGGTGCAGTGGATCGCCTCCGAGCGCGCCGGCAAGATGGTGATGCCGCTCGCCTTCTGGTTCTTCTCGATCGGCGGGGGCTTCTTGCTTCTGGCCTATGCGCTCTACATCCGCGACCCGGTCTTCATCCTCGGCCAGGCATTCGGCGTGTTCGTTTACGGGCGCAATCTCTATTTCGAGCTGCGCGACCGCAGGCGCGGTGCGGCTGCGGTATAGCCATCGCGCGGCGGGGATGCCCTCGATCACAATGCGCCGCTGGTCCCGTTGTGCTCTGCTGTCGGTATTGCTAAGCGGCCAGTGTTGGCAAGCCGAGATGGCATCCTTCCGTTTGGTACATGCCGCCGTGGCGACTGAAAGCACCAGAGACACGACGAAGGCTGGCTGCGACCGCGCGACCATGCGTATCGTCGTCGACGTCGGGCACACCCCGGAGGCCGGCGGCGCACTGAGCGCGCGCGGGATTCATGAATACGAATTCAATCTGCGGCTGGCGACGCAGATCAAGAATGATTTGACGTCGGCGGGGTTCCTGGCCAGCCATCTCATGACCACCAAGGGCGCGCAGCGGAACCTGGAGCAGCGAGCCGATCGCGCCAACAAGATGCGGGCCGATCTGTTCATCTCGATCCATCACAATTCGGTGCAGGATTCCTATCTTCGACGATGGAAGCACAACGGCCGCGACTATCTCTACAGCGACAAGTTCAAGGGCTATTCCGTTTTCGTGTCCTACGCCAACGCCCATATCGACGCCAGCCGGCGTTTCGCGGTCGATCTGGCGCAAGAGCTCAAGGCTCATGGCCTGACCTTCACGACCCATCACGCCGAAAAGATCAAAGGCGAAAGCCGAGAGCTGATCGAGCCCGATCTCGGCGTCTACCGGTTCGACGAGCTGGTCGTTCTCAAGCGGACCAACGCTCCGGCGGTGCTGCTGGAGGCCGGCGTGATCGTCAATCGGGACGAGGAGTTGACCGTGGCGACCGCCGACTTTCGCAAGCGCGTGTCCGAATCGGTGGTGGCGGCCGCTCTCAAGTTCTGTGGCGGGCGAACCTGAAAGCGCCTCCGGCCAAGCTTAAGGCATGTTAACGAGCTTGCACAAACACAATGGTACCCGGTGCGTCAGGCCGTTATGATCCAAGACGACGATCTCAATTGAAGGCGGACTTCGGCGGATGATCGAGACCGGCGAGCCGCGGCGAGACGAGGCGCATGCGCGCCCGGGCGGTCGGCCCGCGGACGCCGCGCAGCGCTTCAAGGTCGATTATTTCATCAGCCGGCGCGGCGCGAGCGCCGAGGTGGCCCAGGAGGTGGCCGACGTCCTCTTGGAAGCGGGACACACCGTACGCATCCAGGACTATGACTTCGTCAGCGGGACCAACTTCGTCGCCGCGATGGATGATGCGCTCAAGCGATGTCGGCATTTCATCGCCCTGCTGTCCGCCGATTACGACAAGTTCCCCTTCACCGGCGCCGAATGGACCGGATTTCTGGCGGCGAGCTTGCCCGGCGCCGGCCGACGCTTCATCCTCCTGCGGGTCGAGGACTGCCGGCTCGACGGGCTGTTGGCCGCCTATCAGTATACCGATCTCGTCGGCATCCAGGATCCGCACGAGCGCAGGACCCGCATCCTTGCCGCGGTGGAGGGCGTGCCCCATCGGGGTCAGCGCAAGGTCTCGCATGCCAAGACCTTCCACGGCGTACCGGCGCGCAATCCGCATTTCACCGGCCGGGACGGCTTGCTCGGCCGACTGCACGACACCCTGATGGGAAGCGATAGCCAGGCCTCCGCGAGCCAGGTCGCCCTGCATGGCATGGGCGGCATCGGCAAGACATCGATCGTCGCCGAATATGCCCATCGGCATGGGGTCGACTACGCAGGCGTGTGGTGGGCGCCGGCGCAAAACCGGGCGGTGCTGACCACCAGCCTGGCGGCGTTCGCAACCGAGCTCGACCCGCAGCTCGCGGGCGAAGACGACGTCAAGATTGCGGCTCTCTCCGCCCTGCACAAGATCAGCCGATCTGCCACGCCTTGGCTGCTGGTCTACGACAATGTCGAGAGCCCCGACCTGATCGCCGATCTCGTTCCGGGCCGTGGCGCCAGGCTCGTCATCACGACGCGATGGGCGGATTGGCTGGGTCGGGCAGCCGAGATCGAAGTCGATTTGTTGGAGCCGGAGGCGGCGATCGCGTTTCTGCTGACGCGCTCGGGGCGGAGCGATCGCGAGGGCGCGGCGCGACTGGCGGCGGCGCTCGAGAACCTGCCGCTCGCCCTCGATCATGCGGGCGCCTATGTGCGGCTGACCGGAATGTCGTTCGATCGCTATGGCGAACGGCTGGAGGACCTGATCGCCAAGGCGCCGCGAGGCGCCGCCTATCCGGAGAGCGTCGGCGCGACGTTCGGTCTTGCGATCGAGCAGGCCGGCATGTTGTGCCCGCCGACGGAGCCGTTGCTCGCCTTCTTTGCGGTGCTCGGACCCGATCGCATCCCGTTCGATCTCGTGGACAATTCGATCCTCGGCGAGGACGACCGCGCCGACGCGCTGATGGCGCTCACGGCGGTGTCGCTTGTCGACCACGAGCCGGGTGCCGACGGCGCCCAAGCCGTTTTCGTGCATCGCCTGGTGCGCGCGGCCATGCGCTCGCGGCTCAACGTGGCGGGCAAGATTACCGCGGCGCTCGACACCGCCATTCGGCGGCTGGCAGCGGCGTTTCCCGACGACGGCTACGGCAACCCGGGATCATGGCCGCGCTGCGGGCAGCTGCTGCCGCACGTGCTCGCCTTGCGCGAGGAGGCGCGCCACGCCGAAGTCGAGAGCAAGGAGCTGGCGCATTTGCTCGACGGCGCGGCGAACTTCCTCAACGGACGCGTCGGCATTCGCGGCGGCCGAGCCGCTCTATCGCGAAGCCGTTGCCATGGGCGAGAAGCTCCTGGGCGCCGATGACCCGGACGTCGGGCAGTGGCTCAACAATTTTGCCAATCTCCTGTTGAACACCCGCCGTTATGCCGAGGCCGAGCCGCTCTATCGACGGGCGATCGAGATCGGAACGAGGACGCTCGGCCGCGACCACAGCCGGGTCGCCACGCGGCTCAACAACCTTGCCGTCGTGCTGATGGATACCGGCCGCTATTCCGAGGCCGAGGAGTTGCTGCTGGAAGCAATGCAAATCGTCGAGCAGAGGTCCGGACGCGAGAGCGCTATCTTCGCAACCCGGCTGTACAAGTTCGCAAATCTCCTGGCGCGGACCGATCGGCTCGAGGAAGCTGAGACCGCATTCCGCGAGACCATCCGCACCGGTGAATTGAAGCTCGGCCGCGACAATCGCCGGGTCGCCGACTGGAAATCCGGTCTTGCGAAGGTTCTGCGCGATTCCGGCCGCTGGTCGGAAGCCGAGCCGCTGTTCCGCGAAGGTATCGAGGCTTGGATGAAGACCGGCGACCATGCCCATACCAGCGTCGGGTTTTTGCGATTCGAATTTTCCAAGCTGCTGCTGGCGGTCGGCCGTGCCGACGAAGCCTGCGCGGAGGCGACGCAAGCCCTCGCGATACACGAAACGGCGTTCGGGCCGACCCATCAATGGACCCAGGATTCGGCCGCCGCGCTGGCCGCCGCCCTCGATGTGCTGGGTCGCGGCGAGGAGGCGGCCGCTGCCCGCCAGCGTTATCGTTTGACGGCCTCCGGCGACGGGGGATCGTCGGCCGGGTGATCAGCCGCGCTGATCGTCGACGCCGCGGTTGCTGCATTGGCGCGCAGTGCTATGCTCATTCGAGCCATAGATGCTTGCGGCCTCGTCATGCCGAATGCGGGAGGAAGCGATGACGTTGAGCGCTGAAACGACCTCCATACGCCGTATGACCGCTGGCGCGGTCGAGGTGATCCCGACCGGTGCGGCGCTCGGCGCCGAGGTGAGGGGCGTCGATCTGCGAGACCTCGACGATGCGGCGTTCGCGCGATTGATCGAGGCGTGGCACGACCATTGCGTGGTGCTCGTCCGCGATCAGGCGCTCAGCGATCTCGAGCTGATCGCATTCAGCCGCCGCCTGGGCGATCTCGACTGGGCGCCGGTCCAGGAGACCGGCCGCCGTTTCGTCGAGGGCCTGCCGGAAATCTACATCGTCTCCAACGTCAAGGTGAACGGCGAGCCGATCGGCAGCTTGGGCGACGGCGAGGCGGTCTGGCACACCGACATGTCGTATCTCGACGTGCCGCCGAAGGCGAGCATGCTCTATTCCCTCGAGGTGCCGCCGACCGGCGGCAATACCTCGTTCTGCACCATGTACGGCATCTACGAGGCGCTGCCGGCAAAGCTGAAGGAGCGCATTGCGGACCTCGAGATCAAGCACGACGGCACCTACAACAGCGGCGGCTATGTGCGCCAGGGCGTCACGCCGACCGACGATCCGCTGACCTCGCCCGGCGCCGTGCACCCGCTGGTGTGCACGCATCCCAATACCGGCCGGCGCATGCTCTATCTCGGCCGTCGCCGCAACGCCTATCTGGTCGGGCTCGAGCTCGAGGAGTCCGAGGCGCTGCTCGACGAGCTGTGGAGTTTCGTCGATCGGCCGGAATTCGCCTGGGAGCACGTCTGGCGCGTCGGCGATCTGGTGCTGTGGGACAATCGCTGCACCATGCATCGGCGCGATGCCTTCGACCCGAACAGCCGGCGCATCATGCACCGCACCCAGGTCAAGGGCGAGCAGCGGCCCGCGTGAACACGACAAGCGAGGCGACCCATGAGGCTTCCTCGCCGTCAATTCCTTCATCTGGCAGCAGCGGCCGTCGCGAGCCGCGCCACGGATCGCACGGGCGCAGAGCTATCCCGACCGGCCCGTGCGCATGATCGTTCCCTACGCGCCCGGCGGTCCGACCGACGTGATCACCCGCCTGGTGGCACAAAGACTGTCGGAGCATGTCGGAAAGCAGTTCTTCGTCGAGAATGTCGGCGGGGCGGGCGGCAATATCGGCATGGGCCGGGCCGCCAAGGCGGCGCCCGACGGATACACCGCGCTGGTCGTCAATCCGAGCTACGCGATCAATCCCACGCTCTACGACAAGGTCCCGTATGAATTCGAGAAGGACTTCGACCCGGTCACGCTCATGGTCGCCACCACCCTGGTGATCACGGTCCATCCGTCGGTGCCGGCGCAGACGGTCGGCGACCTCGTCGCCCTCATCAGGGCCAATCCGGGCAAGTACAGCTACGCTTCGCCGGGCACCGGGACGCCCGGACATCTCGTGGGCGAGACGTTTCGGCTGTCGCTCGGCCTCGATCTCGTGCATGTCCCATTCAACAGCGCGGGCTTGGCGGTCGGCTCGGCGGTCGCGGGTCATACGCCGATTTGCTTCGCCTCGCCGTCGCCCGCCGCGCAGCAGGTCATCGAGGGCAGGCTGCGCGGCCTGGCGGTGACCAGCAGGACGCGCTCGCAGGCGCTGCCCGACGTCCCCACGACCGCGGAGGCCGGCTATCCGAGCATCGTGGGTGACAACTGGCAGGCGGTCGTGGTCCCGGCCGGATCGCCGAAAGAGACCATCACCTTCCTCCATCGCGAGATCGTCAAGATCATCGCGCTCGCGGACATCAAGCAGCGCCTGGCGGTGCTCGGGTTCGAGCCGGTCGCGAGCACGCCGGAGGAATTCGCCAAGCACCTCAAGGCCGAATTCGCGACCTGGGCCAAGGTCATCCGGGCGTCCGACATCAAGGCGCAGTGAGTCGGTCAGCGCGCCGCCGCGAGCGCCGCAAAGCCGCGCTCGAGATCGCCGATCAGATCGTCCACGTCCTCGAGCCCGATATGGAGGCGCACCGTCGGTCCGCCCGGCGCCCACGCGGTCGCGGTGCGGACGCTGGTGCAGTCGAACGGAATGGCGAGGCTTTCGTAGCCGCCCCAGGAGGCGCCCATGCCGAACAGGGTGAGCTCGTTGAGGAACGCGTTCACCGCGGTTTGGGCGACCGGCTTGAACACGAAGCTGAACAGGCCGCTGGCACCGGAAAAGTCGCGCCGCCAGACGGCGTGGCCGGGATGGCTTTCGAGCGCCGGATGCAGCACGCGCGCGACCTCGGGCCGCGCTTCGAGCCAGCGCGCGATCCGCAGGCCGGCCTGGTAGTGATGGGCGAGCCGCACGCCCATCGTGCGCAAGCCGCGCTGACCGAGATAGACGTCGTCGGGACCGACGCAGAGCCCGAACGCGTGCACGGTCGCGAGCAGGCGCGGCCAGGTCGCCTCGTTGGCCGACACGGTCCCGAGCATCACATCGGAATGGCCGCCGATATATTTGGTGCCGGCCTGGATCGAGAGATCGACCCCCTTCTCGAGCGGACGGAAATAGAGCGGGGTCGCCCAGGTATTGTCCATGAGCACCACCGCGCCCCTGGCGTGGGCGGCCGCCGCGATCGCCGGCACGTCCTGCATCTCGAAGGAGAGCGAGCCCGGCGCCTCCACGAATACCGCGCGGGTGTTCGGCTGCATGAGCTCCGCGATGCCGGCGCCGATCAGCGGGTCGTAGTAGGTCGTGGCGATGCCGTAGCGCGCGAGCACGCCGTCGCAGAACTTGCGCGTCGGCTGGTAGACGCTGTCGGTGACCAGCACATGATCGCCCGCGTCGAGCGCCGACATGAGCGCGGTCGAAATGGCCGCGAGCCCGGACGGGAGCAGCGCCACGCCGGCGCACTCGGGCCCCTCGAGCTCGCGCAGCGCCTCTTCCAGCGCCTCCGACGTGGGCGTGCCGCGCCGTCCGTAGAGGTAGCGCGAGCGGCGGGCGAGGAAGTCCTCCGCGGTCGGATAGAGCACGGTCGAGGCGTGATAGACCGGCGGATTGACGAAGCCGTGATTCGCCGACGGTTTGCGGCCGCCCACCACGAGACGCGTGGCAGGTTTCAGGGGCGGGTGTGACGGGTCGGCTTCGGTCTTTTTCGTCATGGCAAGGTCATGGCCTCACGTCCCGCGACCGTCAACCCCTTGACCACGGTGCCCGATCGTTCTGAGATGCTGGCGAGACCACGGCGGGCCGGCGTGTGGGGCTCGTGTCGGCAGACGTCTTGCCGGGCGCGAGGAGGCTATCGAGCCGGAGGCGTGGCATTCCAAAAGCTGGCATTCAAAAAACTGGCATTCCAAGAAAATGCGCCTGGAACTCATCCAAGGTAGGCCAACCCGTGACAGAGGCTGTCCCATGAAACGCAACATCTTCGTGCTCGGCGTGGCTTTCGTGCTCGGCGTTGCGGTTGCGCCGGCATCCGCGCAGACGCTCAAGGCGGTGAAGGATCGCGGCTCGCTCAATCTGCGGCGTCAGCCAGGGCCTGGCCGGTTTCTCCAATCCCGACGACAAGGGCAACTGGACCGGCCTCGACGTCGATTTCTGCCGCGCCATCGCGGCGGCGATCTTCAATGATGCGACCAAGGTCAAGTTCATTCCGCTCTCCTCCACGAACCGCTTCAGCGCGCTCCAGTCGAGCGCGATCGACGTGCTCTCGCGCAATACGACCTGGACCTCGTCGCGCGACACGTCGCTCGGGCTCAACTTCGCGGCGGTCAACTATTACGACGGCCAGGGCTTCATGGTGCGCAAGGCGCTCAAGGTCAATTCGGCGCTCGAGCTCAACGGCGCTTCGGTCTGCACGCAGACCGGCACCACGACCGAGCTCAATCTCGCCGATTTCTTCCGCGCCAACAACATGAAATACGAGGTCATCGCGTTCGCGACCGCGGACGAGACCATCAAGGCCTATGACGGCGGCCGCTGCGACGTGTTCACCACCGACGTCTCGCAGCTCTACTCCGAGCGGCTCAAGCTGACCAACGCCAACGACCACGTGATCCTGCCGGAGATCATCTCGAAGGAGCCGCTCGGTCCGGTGGTGCGCCACGGCGACGATCAATGGTTCGACATCGTCAAGTGGGTGCACTTCGCGATGATCAACGCCGAGGAGCTCGGCGTGTCCTCCAAGAACATCGATGAGGCGCTGAAATCGACCCAGCCCGAGATCAGGCGGCTCGTCGGCACCGAAGGCGCCTACGGCGAGCAGCTCGGCCTGACCAAGGATTGGGTGGTGCGCATCGTCAAGCAGGTCGGCAATTACGGCGAGAGCTTCGATCGCAACGTCGGGCCAGGCTCGAAGCTCGGCATCAGCCGCGGTCTCAACCGGCTGTGGACCAAGGGGGGCATCCAATACGCGCCGCCAATTCGTTGAGACGTGCGCCAATTCCGAGTTCGTCATGCCCGGCCATGATGGCAGCGAGCGGGGCTGGCCTTGCTGACGGACACCGAACGCGCTCCACCGACGCCGCGGGTCGCCCTCCACAACAACCCGAAGGTCCGCGCATTTTTCTATCAGCTCGTCCTGCTGGCAGCGGTGCTGTGGTTCGGCTACGAATTCGCGCTCAATGCCAAGGCCAATCTCGACTCCCAGAAGATCGCGAGCGGCTTCGGCTTTCTCGACCAGACCGCGGGTTTCGGCGTCAGCCAATCGCTCATTCCCTATAGCGAGCAGGACACCTACCGGCGGGTATTCTTTGTCGGCCTGCTCAACACGCTGCTCGTCTCCGGCGTCGGCATCGTGCTTGCCACGGTGCTCGGGTTCCTTATCGGGATCGCGCGGCTTTCTCCCAATTGGCTGTTGGCGCGGCTTGCCGGCGGCTATGTGGAATTGATCCGCAACCTGCCGCTCTTGTTCCAGATCCTGTTCTGGTATCTCGCCGTGCTCGGGACCTTGCCGGGACCGCGTCAAAGTCTCTCGCTGTTCGGGGAGGTTTTCATCAACAACCGCGGCATCCTCGTGCCGCGGCCGATCTTCGGCGCGGGATCGGAATTCGTGCTCGCGGTGTTGCTGCTGGCGATCGCTGGCGACGATCTGGCTGCGGGTCTGGGCGACCCGCCGGCAGAACCGCACCGGCGAGCCATTTCCGGTGCTGTGGACCGGGCTCGGCCTGGTCATCGGGGTGCCGGCTGTCGTCCTCGTCGCTGCTCGGCTTCCCGATCACGTTCGAGAGCGCCGCAACTGCGCGGCTTCAACTTCGTCGGCGGCATCCGGCTGACCCCCGAATTCGTCGCGCTGCTGATTGCGCTCACGACCTATACCGCCGCCTTCATCGCCGAGGTCGTGCGCGCCGGAATTCTCGCGGTTTCGCCGGTCAGACCGAGGCGGCGTTTGCGCTCGGATTGCGGCGCGGCTTGACCTTGCGCCTCGTCGTTCGTCCCGCAGGCGCTGCGCGTGATCGTGCCGCCGCTGACCAATCAGTATCTCAACCTGACCAAGAACTCCTCGCTCGCGATCGCGATCGGCTATCCCGACCTGTTCGCGGTGTTCGCCGGCACCACGCTCAACCAGACCGGCCAGGCGATCGAGATCATCGCCATCACCATGGCGGTCTATCTCGTCATCTCGCTGATCACCAGCGCCCTGATGAACTGGTACAACGCCCATATCCGGGTGGCGGAGCGCTGATGGCGATGGACGCGCAATCGTTCTATGTCCGCCGCGCGATCGCGGAACCCGAGCCGCCGCCGACGGCAACCAGAGGCGCGGCCGCCTGGCTGCGGCAGCGGCTGTTCGCCGGCCCGTTCAACACCGTGCTGACGATCGTCAGCTTGCTGATCCTCGCCGCGCTGATCTGGCCGACGGTGAAGTTCCTGCTCATCGACGCGGTCTGGGAAGGCGCGAGCCGCGTCGACTGTCTGCCGGAAACGGTCAAGCGCGAGGTCGGCGCCTGCTGGCCGTTCATCGCCGCCAAGTTTCGCCAATTCATGTACGGCTTCTATCCGCAAGACCAGCAATGGCGCGTCAATCTCACCTATGCGCTCGGCGTGCTGCTGCTGGTTCCGCTGCTGATCCCGCGCGTCCCGTACAAGGCCTTGAACGCATTCCTGTTCTTCGGGGTGTTTCCGGTCGTCGGCTTCTTCCTGCTGGTCGGCGACGTGTTCGGGTTGGAGCATGTCGAGACCCGGCTCTGGGGCGGCTTTCTGGTCACGCTGGTCATCTCGTTCACCGGCATCATCGGCTCGCTGCCGCTCGGCATTCTGCTGGCGCTCGGCCGGCGCTCCGACCTGCCGATCGTGCGCACGCTCTGCATCGTCTTCATCGAGTTTTGGCGCGGCGTGCCGCTGATCACCGTGCTGTTCTTCGCGACCTACATGCTGCCGCTTTTCCTGCCGGGTGGCTGGCAGATCGACGGCATGCTGCGGGTGCTGATCGGGGTGGTGCTGTTCTCGGCAGCCTACATGGCCGAGGTGGTGCGCGGCGGATTGCAGGCGATCCCGCGCGGCCAGTACGAGGGCGCCATGGCGCTCGGGCTCGGCTATTGGCGCACGATGGCTTTCATCGTCCTGCCGCAGGCGCTCAAGCTCGTCATCCCCGGCATCGTCAATTCGTTCATCTCCCTGTTCAAGGACACGACCTTGGTGCTGATCGTCGCGATCTTCGACCTGCTCGGGCAAGTGCGCGCCGCCTTCGCCGACCCGAGCTGGTCGACGCCGGTGACGCTGTTCACCGGCTTTGCGTTCGCCGGAATGATCTATTTTCTCTTCAGCTTCGGAATGTCGCGCTATGCGTTGTATCACGGAGCGGCGGCTCAATACCGGGCGGCCGAATTGAGCCGGCGGGCTGACGGGGCATCATGACCGAGGAGAGCCGGACACCGACTGTGCCGCCGCGGGGGGACGCGCCCGACATACGCACGACCCGCAACCCGGTGGCGGTCGAGATCGTCAAATTGAGCAAGTGGTTCGGCGAGTTCCACGTGCTGCGCGACATCGACCTCAAGGTCATGCGCGGCGAGCGCATCGTCATCTGCGGGCCATCGGGCAGCGGCAAGTCGACGCTTCTGCGCTGCATCAACCGGATCGAAAGCTGGCAGCGCGGCCGCGTCGTCGTCGATGGCATGGAACTGACCGACGACCTCAAGAAGATCGACGAGGTGCGCCGCGAGGTCGGCATGGTGTTCCAGCAGTTCAACCTGTTTCCGCACCTGACCGTGCTCGACAACTGCACGCTCGCGCCGATCTGGGTGCGCCGGATGCCGAAGAAGGCCGCCGAGGAGCTCGCGCGCAACTATCTGGCGCGCGTGCGCATCCCCGAGCAGGCGAGCAAATATCCGGCGCAGCTCTCCGGCGGCCAGCAGCAGCGGGTCGCGATCGCGCGGGCGCTGTGCATGCGGCCGAAGATCATGCTGTTCGACGAGGTCACCTCCGCGCTCGACCCGGAAATGGTCAAGGAGGTGCTCGACACCATGGTCGAGCTCGCGAACGACGGCATGACCATGCTGGTGGTGAGCCACGAGATGGGCTTTGCGCGCCAGGTCGCGAACCGGGTGGTGTTCATGGATGCCGGCCAGATCATCGAGGTGAACGAGCCCGAAGCGTTCTTCTCCAACCCCCAGCACGAGCGCACCCGGCTGTTTCTCAGCCAGATTTTGCGGTGAATCCTCGGCGTAGGCTGGGTCAAGCCCGGACGGCCAGGCACGGATGCCGAGCGCGAGTGCGCGCCGCGACCCATCCGGCGGCATCGCCGCGCAGCGGGCTCGAGACTTACCGCACGAGCGAGCCGCCGGCCTTCTTCCAGGCGTCGATGCCGCCCTGGATGTGACAGGCCGACGCGAGGCCGGCGTCCTGCGCGGCTTGCACCGCCATGGCCGAGCGCTCGCCGAAGGCGCAGTAGAACACGATGCGCTTGCCGGTGGCGCGGGCCAGCTCGTTCAGCATGCCGCCGGGGCGCACATTGGCCGCGAGGTCGGGGTAGGGGGCGTGCAGCGAGCCGGCGATGATGCCGTGCTTCTCGCGCTCGGTCCTCTCGCGCAGATCGACGAGCGCCACGTCGGGCTCGCCGAGCAAGGTCATCGCCTTGGCGGCGCTCACCGCCCAGCCGCGCTGCGCGATCGCCTCCTGCGCGAGCCCGACCCGCATGTTGGCGGGCACCGCCACGTCCATCATCTTCGGGTTGGGCAGATTGAGGTTGCTCATCAGGTCGACATACTGGTCGATCGACTTGACCTGCAGGCGCGGGTTGAACGCCTTCTCCTCGCCGATGGTCGAGACCGTCTCGCCCTTGTAGTCGTGGGCCGGGAAGATCATGGTCTCGTCCGGCAGCTTGAGCAGCTTGTTGAAGATCGAGTCGTACTGCGCGCGCGGGTCGCCGTTCTGGAAATCGGTGCGGCCGGTGCCGCGGATCAGCAGGGTGTCGCCGGTGAACACCCGGTCCTGCATCTTGAAGCTATAGGAATCGTCGGTGTGTCCGGGCGTGTAGATCACGTCGAGCGCGAGGCCTTCGATGGTGAGCTTGTCGCCTTCCGCGAGCCGCATCGAGACCACGTCGACCTTGCTCATCTCGCCCATCACGGTGATGCAATGGGTGCGGTCGCGCAGCGCGCCCAAGCCGGTGATGTGGTCGGCATGCAGGTGGGTGTCGACCGCCTTGACCAGCTTGAGGTCGAGCTCGTTGACCAGCTGGATGTAGCGGTCGACCTTCTCGATCACCGGATCGATGATCAGCGCCTCGCCGCCGCGCCGGCTGGCGAGCAGGTAGGTGTAGGTGCCCGAGACGCTGTCGAAGAGCTGGCGGAAGATCATCACCGTGCCTCGCCGGAAGAGCAGGGATTCCGAAATCCACCCAATCCGCTCTGAGCAATATAAATCTTCTCCAATTCCGCCAAAAGGGCGGCGAAGTGTTCTTTCCTCTTAAATCAGCTATCGTCGTGGCTGATCACCGCGGTCGTCGAGGAGGGCAGGGATGCGAACGTTGCGGCCGCGGTTGCAGATCGTCTGGCTGTGGCTCTTGGCGATCGCGGCCGTTGCCGGCCTTCCGGCGCAGGCCCAGGACTATCCGGCCAATCCCGTGAAGCTCGTCACCCAGGGCGCGCCGGGCAGCGGTCCCGACGTCATCGCGCGCATCCTCGCCGATCATCTCGCCCGGCTCTGGGGACAGCAGGTGCTGGTGCTCAGCCATCCAGGCGCCGCCGGCAGCGCCGCCGCCCGCGTGGCGGCCGCGGCACCGCCCGACGGCTACACCCTTTACATGCCGGCCACCTCGGCTTTCGTCGTGATGCCCGAAATGCTGCCGAACCTGCCGTTCGACCTGGAACGCGATTTCGTGCGCATCGGCTTCGTCGGCGAGCAGCCGATGGTGTTCGCGGTCGCGCCCTCGCTCGGCGTGAATTCGCTCGCCGAGCTGATCGCGCGGACCAAGGCGCGGCCGGGAGAGATCTTCTATGCCGCCAACCTGCGCGGCTCGCTGCCGCATCTGTCGGTCGAGCTGTTTCGGCGCCGGACCGGGGCGGATCTGACGTTCGTTCCCTATCAGGGGGCGACGGGTGGACTGCAGGACATTTTGGGTGGGCGGATTGCGATGATCGCCGAGGGCCTGCCGCCGCTCTTCGGCGCGATCCAGTCCGGCTCGATCAAGCCGCTCGCGGTCGCATCGACGAAGCGGCTGCCGAACTTTCCGGACTTGCCGACGGTCGCGGAAACCAGCCCCGGCTTTGCGGCCATGGGCTGGTTCGTGCTGCTGGCGCCGGTCGGGAACGCCCGAGGCGATCGTCCGCAAGGTCAACCGTGACCTGGCGAAGGTGCTCGAGCAACCGGAATTCCAGAAACGCTTCCAGGAGCTCGGCACCGTCGTGCGTCCGATGTCGCCCGCGGAGACCACCGAGTTCATCCGCAGCGAGCAGCAACTATGGCGGCCACTGGTGCGTCAGCTCGGCACGTCGCAATAGCCGTCGGTACCGCGGGCCTATTCCTCGTAGATCATCTTGCGCGTCATCCCGCCGTCGACCACGAAATTGGCGCCGGTGACGAAGCCTGAGCGCTCGCCGTCGAGCAGGAACGCGACCATCTCGGCGATGTCCTGCGGCTTGCCGACCCGGCCGGCGGGGTGCTGCAGATGGTCCTTGCGCCGCAGCTTCTGCTCCTCCTCGCGCCGGACCACGATCCAGCCGGGGCTCACGCAATTGACCCGTACGTCCGGGCCGAGACTCACCGCCAGCGCATGCGTGAGCGCGACGAGTCCGCCCTTGGAGGCCGAGTAGGGCACGGTGTTGCGCTCCGACATCAGCGCGCGCGTCGAGGCGATGGTGACGATTGCGCCACGCGATGCCCGCAGCGGCTTCTCGGCCGCGCGGGCGAGCAGATATGCGGCGGTCAGGTTGGTGTCGAGGACCTTGCGCCATTCGGCGAGCGTGAGCGCCCGCAGCGGCTTCCTCACCATGATGCCGGCGTTGGACACGAGCGCGTCGAGCCGGCCGAACTTGTCGATGACGGCCGCGACCGCGCGCGGCGCGGTCGCCTCGTCGGCGACGTCGCCCTCGACGAGAGCCACGCGGCGCGCCTGGCTGGCATAGGTCCGCTTGAGCCCCGAGCCGGGGAGGTCGACGACGCCCACGCGAAAGCCGTCGTTCAACAGTCGCTGCGCGATCGCCCGACCGATGCCGTGCGCGGCTCCGGTGACGAGGGCGACCGGAGCCTTGGGTCGGGGCATGGTTTCAGGCTTTCGGCTTGGGCTCGATCGGCAGATCGTCCCGCGCTCCCCATTCCGACCATGAACCGTCATAGAGCGCCTGCGGTTCCTTGCCGATCGCCTCCAGCGCGAACCACAGGGTGGCCGCGGTCACGCCCGACCCGCAGCTGGTGATCGTCGGTTTCGTCAGGTCGACGCCGCCGGCGGCGAAAATCTGCTTGATCCGCTCCGGCGCCACCAGCCGGCCGTCCTCCACCAGCTCCGTCGACGGCACATTGAGCGCGCCCGGCATGTGGCCCGAGCGCAGGCCCGGCCGCGGCTCCGGCGCCTCGCCGCGGAAGCGATTGGCCGGCCGCGCATCGACCACCTGCGCCGACTTGTCCGCCAAGGCCGCCTGCACGGTCGCGAGCGAGGCGACCATCGCGCCGGGCTTGCGCGCCTTGAAGATGCGCGGCGCGCGCTCGACCGTGCCGGCCTCGAGCGGACGGCCCTCCGCCTTCCATTTCGGCAGGCCGCCGTCGAGGATGAACACCTGCTCGGCGCCGAACAGGCGGAAGGTCCACCACACCCGCGGCGCGCCGCCGAGCCCGATGCCGTCATAGACCACGATGGTGTCGGTCTCGGCGATGCCGAGCGCGCCGACGTCGCGCGCGAACTGCTCGGCGCTCGGCAGCATGTGCGGCAGCGGATTGGCATGGTCGGCGATCGCGTCGATGTCGAAGCGCACCGCGCCGGGGATGTGGCCGGCGAGATATTCGGCCGCCGCATCGCGCTTCAGGGCCGGCAGATAGAACGAGCCGTCGACCACGACGGTGTCGGGCATGCCGAGACGGTCGGCGAGCCAGTCGGTGCTCACCAGCCAGCGGCTGTTCGCAGGGGCGGTCATGAGCTTCCTCGTGTCGGATCAGGCGAACGCAATGCGCACGCGCCGGTTCTGCTTGCCCTTCTTCTCGATCTGCGTCACCCGCACGTCGCCGATCTCGTCGGTCCTGCGCACGTGGGTGCCGCCGCACGGCTGCAGGTCGTAGCCCACGATCTCGATCAGCCGCACCCGGCCGGTGCCCATCGGCGGCTTCACCGACATGGTCTTGATCAGGCCGGGCTTGGCCTCGAGCTCGGCGTCGGTGATCCAGCGCGACGTCACCTCGGCGCCGGCCGCGATCATCTTGGCGAGCTGCTTGGTGATCTCGTCCTTGTCGAGGCCGGCCTCGGGGATGTCGAAGTCGAGCCGTCCATCGGTGTCGCCGACCGACCCGCCGGTGACCGGATAGGGCAGCACCGCCGACAGCAGATGCAAGGCGGTATGCATGCGCATGCGGGCATAGCGCAGATGCCAGTCGATCACCGCGTGCACCGGCTCGCCGACCTTGAGCCTGCACCCCGCTGGTCGCCGCCGGCAGGTGCGCGATCTCGGTCTTCTCGGGATCGGTGAAGCTGGCGCCGTCGATCAGGATCGCGTCACCGGTCGCGGTGGTGAGCACGCCGCGGTCGGCGGGCTGGCCGCCGGAGGCCGCATAGAACACGGTGCGGTCGAGCACGATGCCGCCGTCGTCGGTGAGGCCGACAACGGTGGCGCTGCACTCCTTGAGATATGCGTCTTCGCGAAACAGGCAGTCGGTGGGCATGGCGTCAAAAGGTTTGAATCAAAGCCGCAGGGTCAGACGTTTTCGTACGGTACCTTCACGTTGGAACGCCGTTCGAGCCATTCCGGAACCGGCAGGTGCTTGGCGCGCAGGAATTCCGGATTGAACAGCTTCGACTGATAGCGTGTACCATAGTCCGCAAGAATAGTGACGATGGTGTGGCCCGGCCCCATGTCCTTGGCAAGCCGTATCGCGCCCGCCACGTTGATACCGGTCGAGCCGCCCATGCACAGGCCCTCGTGCTCGAGCAGGTCGAAGATGACCGGCACCGCCTCTTCGTCCGGGATCAAATACGGCTTGTCGACCTTGAGGTCCTCGATGACGCGGGGTGACGCGCCCGAGACCGATGCCCTCGGTGATGGAGCCGCCGTCGGATGCCTTGGCCTCGCCGTGCGCGAACAAGTTGTACATGGCCGCGCCTTTCGGGTCGGCGACCCCGATGACGATGTCCGGCTTTTGCTCGCGCAAATAGGTCGCCGCGCCGGCGATGGTGCCGCCGGTGCCGATGGCGCAGATGAAGCCGTCGACCTTGCCCTGCGTCTGCTGCCAGATTTCCGGGCCGGTCGAGACGTAGTGCGCCTTGCGGTTGTCGAGGTTGTTCCACTGGTCGGCGAACAGCACGCCGTTGGGCTCGCTGCTTGCGCAGCTCGTCCGCCAGGCGCCTGCCGATGTGCTGATAGTTGTTGGGATTGCCGTAGGGGACCGCCGGCACCTCCACCAGCTCGGCGCCGCACAGCCGCAGCATGTCCTTCTTTTCCTGGCTCTGCGTCTCGGGGATGACGATCAAGGTGCGGTAGCCGCGCGCGTTGGCGACGAGCGCGAGCCCGATGCCGGTGTTGCCCGCGGTGCTTTCGACCACCAGCCCGCCGGGCTTGATCTCGCCGCGCTTTTCCGCCTCCAGGATCATCTGGCGCGCCGCGCGGTCCTTCACCGACTGGCCGGGGTTCATGAACTCGGCCTTGCCCAGAATGGTGCAGCCGGTCGCCGCCGAGGCGCGCCTGAGCGCGATCAGCGGCGTGTTGCCGATGGCTCCGACAATTCCGTCGCTGATCTGCATCGCGGCTTGGTCCGGCTTCCGGAAAGGCGGTCGAACCTAGATAACCAATCCGTATCCGACAAGGTCGGTTTGCCCGCAATTCTGCCGCTCGATTTGCCGTCGACGCGGCGTGCGGCGCCGAACTTCCGCCCGCATGGTCAACCGACCGAGTCTCGCCTCGCGACATTTGGCTCAAATGCGCTGGAATCGCGAAACGTTGTCGAAACCATAACGGGGGTTTGGGTTCCGCTATCTACGCGTATTCACCTATTTTTTGCCGCCATAAGCGGAACGTGCTGGACGATGGGTGATGTCAGCGGCGTGGGGTTTCACGCACTATTTTTTGGTGGCGACGGATGAATCTCGACGTCAATACGCTTTTCCTGGTCACGATCTACGTCGAGGCCATTCTCGGATTGCTGCTGCTGTTCGCCTGGATCCAGAACTCGCAAATCCGCGCGGTTGCCTGGTGGGGCTGCGCGCATCTGGTGCGGGCGAGCTCGGTCGTGCTGTTCGGCATGTACGGCTCGGTATCCCAGGCGATCTCGATCGATCTCGCCAACGCGCTGCTGTTCCTGAGCTTCGCGGTCACCTGGACCGGCGCGCGCGTGTTCGACGGGCGACCGCCGCTGCCGATGTACATCGTCGCCGGGCCGGTGGTGTGGCTCATCGTCGCCCATCTGCCGAGCTTCGCCGGCGATCTCGACTACCGCTTCCTGCTCGCCTCCGGCATCATCACGACCTATACCTGGCTCACCGCCTACGAGTTCTGGCGCGGCCGCAGCGAGCCGCTGGTCTCGCGCTGGCCCGCGATCCTCATGCTGTTCGCGCACGGCTCGCTGTTCCTGCTGCGCACGCCGCTGTTCGCCATGCTGCCGTGGGCGCCGACCGATCAGGTGTTCGAGAGCGTGTGGCTTACGGTGCTGAGCTTCGAGGCGCTGCTGTTCACCATCGCGATCGCCTTCATCCTGCTCGCGATGGCCAAGGAGCGGACCGAATATCCGGCATCGGACCGCCGCCATGGTCGATCCGTTGACCGGTATCGCCAATCGCCGCTCCTTCCTGCAGGACGGCACCGAGCTGATGAAGCGCATCAGCGCCCATCCGTGTCCGACCGGCGTGCTGTTGATCGATCTCGATCACTTCAAGTCGATCAACGACCGATTCGGCCATGCCATCGGCGACCGCGTGCTGCAGGTGTTCGCCGACACGGCGAAAGCCAACACCCGATCATCCGATCTCGTCGGCCGGCTCGGCGGCGAGGAGTTCGCGGCGGTGCTCTACAATGTGAGCCGGGAAAAGGCGGTGGCGCTGGCCGAGCGCATCCGCTCGGCGTTCGCCGAAGCGGCGAGCGAGGTCGACGGCCGTCCGGTCGGCGCGACCGTGAGCATCGGCGTCGTGCTCGCGCAGGACGCCACATTCGATGTCCCGGCGCTGCTGGTGCAGGCCGATCAGGCGCTCTATTTCGCCAAGGAGCGCGGGCGCAACCGCGTCGAGGTCGCCACGCTCGATCTCGTGCTCGGGCACAAGGACGCCGCCAACCGGCTCGGCAGGGTCGCGGCGAAGAGCGCCGCCTAGCCCGGACCACGGACGACGGGCGCATCCTTCGTCGAGCGTTACGTCGCCTCAATCGGCTGCCCGCGGTCCGTCGATTTCACTTGGCCTCTTCCACCGGCGTGTTGGTGGCCGGGCCTTCGCCGACGATCAGCACCCAGGCTTCCTCGTCCTTGGCGCCGTCCCAGTGCACCTGCTTGCCGAAGTGCGTGACGAAGCTGCCGGCCGGCATCGGGACCATCTGCTCCTTGTCGACCTTGTTGCCGGTCGCGACCCACCAGGTGCCCTTGACCACGGTGATGTAGCGGTCGTTGGGATGGAAGTGCGGGCGGCTGAAGGCGCCCGGCTTGAACCGATTGAGCACGACGTAGATTCCGCCGGCCTTGGTCGGGTCGCCCTGCAGGATGGCTTGGTTCACCGGCGCGGCGCCGGTCGGGTCGCGCCATTTGAGCTGATCCGGCAGCTTGTAGATGAGCGCGGCCGGATTGAGCTCGACCGCATGGCCGGCCGTGTCCAGGCCAATCACGAGCAGCGGAGCGGCAAGCAGCAGACGCCAGGATCGTGCGATCATTTTTTCCTCCCGTTGGCGACCTCCCAGAGCGGCAGAGCATAGTCGCGCCCCCAGGTCGGGCAAGGGGCCATCGTCACGGCGGGCCAGGTCGTGGGGTTCTGCGTCCGCGGAGCGCAGGCGGCGTTGTCGGCCGCGCTGGTCGCGACCGGTCAGGCGGCTCGCACCGGCGGCCCGGACGAGCTTGCGCAGACGCTAAAGGAGCAGGCCGCGCAAGCCGCGACGGTGGCGAAGACCATGGGGCTCAAGGGCTGAGATAGGCCCGCGAGCCCCGTTCGGCCTTGCGCTCACGCCCGCGAGGGCGATTCTGCGCGAGCCGGCTCGGCCGAGGCGGCGTTGCGCTTGGCCCGCAGCGTCAGTTTGAACAGCTCCATGCCGATGAGCAGCACGGATGCCACGCCGGTCGAGACCGCCCAGTCGAATGCTGTCAGCGGCACGGTGTGGAACGCGGTCTGCAGGAACGGCACGTAGATCACGAGCACATGCATGAATAGCGACAGCGCGACCGCGAACAGGAGCCATTTGTTGTCGAAGAATCCGCTGAAGGCGCTGCGCCAGCTGGAGCGGCAATTGTACACGTTGAAGAGCTGGAACATCATCAGCGTGGTGAACGCCATCGTTCGTGCGTAGGCTTCGTCGGCGACGTTCGGTGCCGTGCCTTGGGCGAACAGCGTGAACAGCCCGCCGGGATAGTAGGCGTCGAGCACGGCGACGGTTCCGACCATCATCACGGAGCCGATCGCACCGAGGCGCCACCAGTCGTCGGTCGTGAGCACGCCGGTGCCGCGCGCCCGCGGCTCGCGCTCCATGACGTCGGGGTCCTTGGGATCGACGCCGAGCGCCAGCGCGGGCGGTCCGTCGGTGATCAGGTTGATCCACAGAAGCTGCGCGGCGAGCAGCGGCAGGAACAGCCCGGGCTCGGCCGAGATCAGCCCGAGCCACGCCCGCGAACATCACGCCTGCGAACATCGTGAGCAGTTCGCCGGCATTCGACGAGAGCAGATAGAGCAGATACTTGCGGATGTTGTCGTAGATTCCGCGTCCTTCCTCGATCGCCTTCACGATGCTGGCAAAGTTGTCGTCGGTCAGCACCATGTCGGCGGCCTCTTTCGACACGTCGGTGCCGGTGATGCCCATGGCGACGCCGATATTGGCGGACTTGAGCGCGGGCGCGTCGTTGATGCCGTCGCCGGTCATCGCGACGATGTGGCCCTTGCGCTGCAGCGCGGCGACGATGCGCAGCTTGTGCTCGGGATCGACGCGCGCGAATACGCGGACGTCCTCGACGATCGCATCGAGGGCGGCATCATCCATGGTGCGCATTTCGGTGCCGGTGACGACTCCGCGAGCCGGGCTCGAAGATGGTCAGTTCGCGGGCGATCGCCTCCGCGGTCGCCGGATGGTCGCCGGTGATCATCACCGAGCGGATATGCGCGCGCCTGGCGGTGATAACGGCGTCCCTCGCCTCGGTGCGGGGCGGGTCGATCATGCCGACAAAGCCGAGCAGGATCAGCTCGTCCTCGACGCTCTCCGGCGGCTCGATGCTCGATTGGCCGTCGACGGCAGCCTGCGGATCGATGCCGAGCGTGGCAGCCGGCACGGTGCGGGTCGCGATCGCGAGCGTGCGCAGCGCCTGGCGCGCCAGGTCTTCGTTGCGCCGTAGGAGCTCCGCACGGCGCTCATCGTTCAGCGGCACGATTTTGCCGTCCTGGAATAAGAAGCGGCTCTTGGTCAGCAATACTTCGGGCGCACCCTTGACGAAAACGCGCAGCTCGGTGGGATTGTCGCGGTCGCGATGGACGGTCGCGTGTCGCTTGCGCTCGGACGTGAAGGGGATCTCCGCAATGCGCGGAAAGCGCGCCAATTGTGACTCGTCGATGCCGAACTTGCGGGCGGCGACCACCAGCGCGCCTTCGGTCGGGTCGCCCTGCACGAGCCAGCGGCCCTCGCGGTTTACAAGCTCGGCGTCGTTGGCGAGCGCGGCCGCGCGCAAAATCTCGGCGAGCGAACTGCGCACCGGTGAATTCTCGGCCAGGGGACTCTTGTCGACTGTGAACTCGCCTTCCGGGATGTAACCGCTGCCGCCGACCTCGATCAGGTTGCCGGCGGTGGCGACCGCGCGCACGGTCATTTCGTTGCGGGTCAGCGTGCCGGTCTTGTCGGAGCAGATCACGGTCGCGGCGCCAAGCGTCTCGACCGCCGGCAGCTTGCGCACGATGGCATTGGCCGCCGCCATGCGACGCACCCCGAGGCTCAGGCCTACGGTCACGATCGCCGGTAGCGCCTCCGGGATCGCCGCGACTGCGAGCGCGACGGCGAACAGGAACAGGCTGAGGATGATGTTGAGGGTGAAGGCTTTGGTGGTGAGCAACCCGGCCGCGAAGACCACGGCGCAGATGGCGAGCATGATGATGCTCAGCCGCTTGCCGGTCCGGTCGAGTTCCTGCTGCAGCGGCGTCGGCTCTTTCTCGGCGGATTCAAGGAGGCCGGCGATGCGGCCGACCTCGGTCGACATGCCGGTGGCGACCACCACGGCCCGGCCGCGGCCATAGGTGGCGACGGTGCCGGAATACAGCATGTTCTTGCGGTCGCCGATGCCGACGTCGCCTTCGATCGGCTTGACTTCCTTGGCCACCGGCACGCTCTCGCCGGTCAGGGGCGCCTCGTCGGTCTGCAGATTCGCATTTTCGACGATGCGGGCGTCCGCCGGGATCTTGTCGCCGGCCTCGATCAGGACGATGTCGCCCGGGACGATCTGATTGGTGGCGACGCGCTGGCGTTCGCCGTCGCGCACGACCGTCGCTTCGGGGGCGGCGAGCGCCATCAGCGCCCGCACCGATTTTTCGGCGCGCGACTCCTGGATGAAGCCAAGCATGGCATTGAGAATGACGATGAGCAGAATGACCATGGCCTCGTAAGGCAGCGCGGTCTCGCGCGGATCCTGTAGCACCCATTCGATCATCGAGATGACCACGGCAACGAGCAGAATGATCACCAGGAAATTCTCGAACTGCTCGAGCAGCCGTTTCCACCAGGGCGTCTCCGGCGCGCTCTTGAGCTGGTTCGGGCCGTATCCCTCGAGGCGCCGCTTCGCCTCCGCGCGGGTCAAACCGCGGGCAACGTCGGAGCCGAGCGCAGAAACCACGGTTGCGGCAGGTTCGCCGTGGGCCGCAATCGGAACATCCGGGACCCGTTCGGCGGCACGTTGAACCTCCTGAACCGTGGAATGGTCCGTGCGTGGCGCCTCAACACTCGACAGCTTCTGCTGTATGTTCATAGTTTGGCCGCTCCATTTGATGTCCAGCCGACATCGCAGCTGTTACGGCTGCCAGAGGGGCCCGGTCTGGTCGGTGAAGATCGCTCTATGGGGCGTCGATCGCTTGCCCGAACAGGTGCAGCACGTCCTGCGGTTGGCTGAGAATCGCGGCCGCGCACGCGATGAAGACGAATGCTCCGGAGATGTCCCAGGCGGTCACCCGGTCGCCGGATGGATTTGCTTTCGTTCGCCATGCAAACAGCCCGACGATGGCTGCAATCCCGCCGGCGACCAAGCTCAGCACCGGCAGGAACAGCGGTCCCGGGAACAGCACCATCGCCAGCACAACGAGAGGCGTTGTTGCAGACGCCGTCAGCTAGGCCAAGAGTGATCTCCGGCCGCCGCGACCAGGTGCCTGGCGCGAGCAACCTGTTATGCGATTGACGACGCCATTGCATGCCATGTTCCATGCTGCTCGCATGGTGACCATAGAGACGGCGCCAGCCGCCGTGCACCCGCAACGATCGGGTGGTATTTCTACGGGGTGATGCGGCCGAGGCGGATCGCCTGTCGCACCAGAACGGCGACGCTGGCGGCCTGCATCTTCTCCATCACCTGCGCGCGGTAGCTTTCGACCGTGCGGGTGCTGATCTCGAGCTTCGACGAGATCGCCTGGCTGGTGAAGCCCTGCGCCACCAGGTCGAAAATCTCGACCTGCCGCGGCGTGAGCCGCGCGAACCGCACCTCGATGCCCTCGGTCGCGCGCGGCAGCGTCTGCTGCGCGAGCGTGCGCGCGAGCCCGCGGTTGATCGCGGCGACGAGTTGCGCATCGTCGACCGGCTTCTCGATGAAATCCTCTGCCCCGGCCTTGATCGCCGCCACCGCCATCGGAACGTCGGCGTGCCCGGAGATGAGCACGACCGGAAGCGCCGCCTTGCGGCGGGCGAGCTCGCGAACGAGCTCGATGCCGTCCATGCCCGGCATGCGGACATCGGCGACCACGCAGCCGGGCCGCGACAGATCGAGTGTCTCGAGGAACCGGTCGGCCAATTCGTGCGCCTCGACCGAGAAGCCGAAGACGCTCAGCATCTCGGCCAGCGCGCGGCGGACCGAGCTCCTGGTCGTCGATGATGAAGATGGTTGGGCTCGGCTGCCATCTGGTCACGGCGGATCGGGTTGTCGAAGCGGCAGCGAGAACCGAAACTCGGTCGCGCCCGGCCGCATGCGATTGGAGCCAGATGCGTCCGCCGTGCGCTTCGACGATCGAGGCGCAGATCGCAAGTCCGAGGCCGAGGCCTTCCTGCTTCGAAGTCGTCAGCGGCTCGAACAGGCGGCCGACCAGGTTCGCGTCGATCCCCGGGCCGTTGTCGGCCACGCAGATCTCGATCTCATTCGGGCGCTCGGAGCGGCGTGCGGACAGACGAATGCGCCCGTCGGCGCGCCCGCTCTCGGCGATCGCCTCCATGGCGTTGCGCGTGAGGTTGAGGACGACTTGCTCCAGCTGAACCCGGTCGCCGTAGACCGGCTGCAGATCGTCAGGCACGTCGATCTCCATGTCGATGTGGCGGGCCGAGGCGTCGAGCCGCTGAAGACTCAATATGTCCGCCAGCATCGGACGCACTTCGATCGTGCTGACGTGCGGGCGGCCGCGCCGGAGGAAGTCGCGCATCCGACGCACGACCGCCGCGGCGTGGTCGATCTGCGCGATCGTGTCGGTGAGATTGCCGTCGGCACGCGCGAGGTCGCCGTTCGGCCCGCGCACGAGGTGCTGCGCGGAGCGCGCCAGCGCGCGCGCCGCCGTCATCGGTTGGTTGATCTCGTGCGCCAGCGCGGACGCCATCCCGCTGACGAGATTGACGCGGGCGGCCTGCATCACTTCGGCCTCCTTCTTGCGCAGGAGGTCCTCGACCGCACGGACCGCGCGGTGGGCGTGCACCCGCTCGGTCACCACCACGCCGACCACCAGCCCGGTCGCCGTGAGCACCAGCATCATGGTCTGGAACTCGGTGAAGGCATTGGCATCGTAGCCGTAGCGATGAAGCAGGCCGACGAGGCCAAGCTGGGTGATCGCGAGTCCCAGGCAGGCGCCGTCGAGGCCGTGCCGCACGGCGATGACCACGACCGGGAGGAACAGCAGGTAGAAGAACTTGAAGCCGCTTGCCGGCTCGGCGCCCACGATCACCCACAGCACGGCGGCGACCACGAGCAGGTAGAGCGCGAGCTCGGGCGCCAGCCGTGCAAGCCGCTGCAGCGCCGACGGCGACTGGCGCAGAGCGAGGCGCAGGATCAGCGGCGTCATCACGGCGATGCCGATGGCGTCCCCGACCAGCAAAGGGCCGGCCGTGACCAGGACGTCGGCCAGCTCGAGTTGATCGTCGGCGAGCAGCAGCAAGGACAGGAACAGGGCGACGATCGCGGCGCCGGCCATTCCCACGGCCAGCAGCCCGAGCACGTCGCGCAGGCGGTTGAGGCCGACGTCCAGCCGAAGGTTCTTGCGCGCGACGATGGCGACTGCCCCGTAACCGCCCGAGATGATGGCGGCAATGCCGAAGACGATGGGCCAATTCAGGCTGCTCCTGAGCACCACGAATTCGGCAATGAGAACGCCTGCGAACAGCACGATCGCATAGCGCACGCCGCCCAGGATCATGAGCGCGACCATGGCGCCGAGACCCGGGTTCCAAGGGGTCACCGGCAGGCCCTTGTACTCGTGGATGAAGCTGATCCATTCGAGCCCGACATAGGCGGCGAGCCAGCCGAGACCGACGAGCAGCTGCGCGGCGAGCACACCGCGCTCGGGCCACACCGGGGCGGGAAGCGCCCCGACGGCGGCGATTGCGCGCTCGACGCTGCTGATCGGTTTCACGTGCGAAATCCTTGGCCCGGCCACCGTTGCGGATGGGCTTTTGCCCGCGGGCGGTGCATTCCACGGCCTTCTCGTTGACGCTCGCCAGTGGACAATCGGTCGCACAGGCGCAAAATCAAAATAATGCCGCACCAACGCCAAATAAGGGCGCGGGAGGGGAATTGAGCACCATGGTTCACGGCGACAAATCAAGCTTCAGCCGCCGCACGCTGCTGCGCGGCTCGGCGGCACTCGGCGCCCTCGGCGATGGCCGGGCTCGCCGGCGCGCCGCTCCGCGCCGCGCCGCAACCGGCCGTCCGGCTGCCGGCGCGCGGCAACTTCGTCATCCGCAACGCCTTCGTCATGACCATGGAAGCCGGCACCGGCGACATCGTCGGCGGCGACGTGCACGTGAAGGACGGCATGATCGCCGCGGTCGGACGATATCTCGAGGCGCCCGGCGCGCGGACGCTCAACGGCGAGGGCATGATCGTGCTGCCCGGTCTGGTCGAGACCCACTGGCACATGTGGAACACGTTGTTGCGCAGCATGTCGGGCGAGAAGCCTGAGCTCGGCTACTTCCGCACCACCGCCGCGCTCGGGCAGAAGTACGAAGCGAGCGACATGTACCAGGGCACCCGGCTCGCCGCGGCCGAGGCGATCAATTCCGGCATCACCTTCGTCCACAGCTGGTGCCACAATATCCGCAGCCCCGAATATGCCGAGGCCGACCTGCGAGCGCTCCGCGTATCGGGTTTGCGCGCGCGCTTCTCCTACGGGTGGATGCAGGCGCATCCGAACACGCAGCCGATCGATCTGGCCGACCTCGAGCGCCTGCACGACAACTGGGGCAGCTATTCGAGCGACGGCCTCATTGCGCTCGGCATGGCCTGGCGCGGGCAGGGCGGCAACAACCCGGCGACCGCCGTTCCGCCCGAGATCTACACCAGGGAGATCGAGACCGCACGGCGGCTCGGCCTTCCGATCACGGTGCATGCCAGCGGCTCGCGGGCGGCCGCCGGGCAGGTCGATCGCATCGCCGCGGCGAACCTGCTCGGCCCGGACATGCAGATCATCCACGGCATCGTGCTCACGCCGCAGGAGATCGAGGCGATCAAGGCGGCCGGCGCCTCGGTCAGCCTCTCGCCCACCACCGAGCTGCGCATCGGCTTCGGCTTTCCGCAGACCGCGAACCTGCTCGCGGCCGGCATCCCGGTCGGGCTGTCGGTCGACACCGTCGAGCTGAGCGGCAATGCCGACATGTTCGGCATCATGAAGTTCATCCAGAACGTGGAGAACGCCAGGAGCGAGAGCGAGTTCAAGCTCACCGCCCGCCGCGTGCTCGAGCTCGGCACCATCGAGGGCGCGCGCTCCATGGGCATGGCCGACAAGATCGGCTCGCTCAAGCCCGGCAAGCGCGCCGATCTCATCATGGTGTCGACGCGCGACCTCAATCTCGCGGTGTTCGGCGATCCGGCGCACATGCTGGTGACGGCGGCGCAGCCCGCCAATGTCGATACGGTCATGATCGACGGCCGCATGCTCAAGCGCAACGGCAGGCTCGTCCATCTCAATGCCGCGCAGATCGTGACCGAAGCCGCCGCCGCCAGCGCGGCGCTGCGCAAGCGCGCCAATTGGTGGTGAGATGCGCCATGAAAATTGCCCGCGTCAGCGCCACGCCGCTCAATGTCCCGCTGCACATCGCGCTCGCCGGCGTCGATCGGCAGTCGTCGCTCGAGGCCTGCTTCGTCGAGATCGAGACCGACGAAGGCGTCGCCGGCCACGGCCTGGCGGCGATCACCCGGGAGACCGTCATCGCCGAGATCGTCAATCGCGTGATCGCGCCGGCGATCAAGGGCGATGACGCGCTGGACCACGAGCGCATCTGGGAGAAGCTCTATTGGATATTGATGCCGCGCGGGCAGACCGGCTTCGGCGCCCAGGCGCTGTCCGCGGTCGACATCGCGCTGTGGGACCTCAAGGGCAAGGCCTTCGGCGAGCCGGTGTGGCGGCTGCTCGGCGGCGCCCGCCAGCAGGTGCCGCTCTACGCCACCTTCGGCTTCAACTTCTTCGATCGCGAGCAACTCGCCGCCGCGGCCAAGCTATGGGTCTCGCAAGGCTACCGGCGGCTCAAGATGGTGGTCGGCCACGAGGCCCTCCGACGACGTGAGACTCGGCCGCTCTCCGAGGTGATCCGCGAGGATGCCGCGCGCGTGCGCGCCGTGCGCGAAGCGGTCGGGCCCGACATCGAGCTCTACATCGACGCCAATTGCAGCCTCGACCTCTATCACGCCACCCGCTTGGCGGAGATGGTGAAGCCCTATGGCATCTCGTTCTTCGAGGAGCCGATCACCCAGAACGACGCGCTGCAGATGAGCGAGCTGCGGCGCGCGACCGGCATGCCGCTCGCCTGCGGCCAGAACGAGGGGCTGATCTTCCGCTTCCGCGACCTGCTGCTGCACCAGGCGGTCGACTATCTGCAGCCCAATGTCGTGAGCAGCGGCGGCTTTACCCAATGCGCCAAGATCGCGGGCCTCGGCGCCGCCTTCAACGTGCCGCTGGCGAACGGCGGCGCCTGGCCGTATCACAACATGCACCTGCAGGCCGGGCTCGCCAACGGCGGCCTGGTGGAGATGCATTACCTCGCGATCGAGCTGTGCCGGCAGATCTATGTGGGCCTGCCGGAGCCGCAGAACGGATCGCTGACCTTGCCGTTCACGCCGGGTCTCGGCTTCGAGCCCAATCGCGATGCCATTGCCGAGATCGCCAAGTCGTCGCGGCCGAGCACCGATTAGCGGGGAATGCCGCGCAACTTGTTCGGGAGCATCGGCTCGATGACACTCCACTCGTAGTCGCTGAGTAACGGCAAGCGGCCGTCATGCCATCTCCTTATGCGACCAACAAGGCCAACCTGATCGAAATGCTCACATGTTGCCGTGCCCGCGCTTGATGGTCTGGCGGATGATCGGCGCCGTGACCTGATCGGAGATCTGGATGTTCCAGATTTCGCTTTCGCCCTGCGCGGCGAAGTCGGCGAACAGCTTCGGGATGACCGACACATCGCGTATCTCGTGGCCACGCAGGCCGAAGCCGCGTGCGATGTTTTCAAACGCGGGCCGGCCGAACACAGCCCAGCTGTCGTCGATGCCGTCGGCGCGCAGCTTGTGAAACTCCGAGCCGTATCCGCCGTCGTTCATCACGCACATCAGGATGCGATATCCTTGACGCTTGAGCGTCTCGAGCTCCTGGATATGGAACAAGAATCCGCCGTCGCCTTCGAACAGCACGATCTTGCCGTCGCGGCCCTGCCGGCGCGCAGCCGCAACCCCGAGCGCATAGCACAGGCCGTTGCCGACCGCGCCGAATTCACGGACCGTCGTGTAGCGCTCCGCCGGCCTGCCACGCATCTGGGTGTTGAAATAGGCCTGATGGCCGCCGCCGATGACGATGTCCCAGTCCTTTGGAATGACCGCGTCGAGGGCCCGGATCGCCTCGCGTGGATCCAGCACCCCGGGCGCGATGTCGAACGGCTCCGAGTCCGCCGGCTCGGTCGCGATGCGATGCGCCAGCTCCTTGGTGCGTATCGCCGCCGCCGTCGGCTTGCCGACGCCCAACTTCTTGTCGAGGCCGGCAAGGATTGCCTCGATGCCGATGAGCGCATCCGATCTGACGTAGATGTCGGCGGCCTTCTGCCCATCGCGCAAGCCGCGTGGGGCATCATCCAACTGGATCTTGCAGGCCTTTGCGAAGTTGTGCCCGCCACCGACGTAGTAGGACAGGCTCGTGCCGACCGCGAGCACGACGTCCGCGGACTCGTACATCTCCTTGCCCAACGACGTGAAGTAGCTGCCGGTGACGCCGAGCCCGAACGGATGGTCGTGAAAGAGGCCGCGCGCGGGCAGCGTGTTGGAGAGCAAGGCGCCGCAGCGATCGGCGAGCTTGATCACCGCGTCGCGAGCGCCGGACCACAGCACGCCGCGGCCCCCGAGGAGGATCGGCCGCTTGGCCGCGGCCAGCCGCTCGACGGCCTCGGCCACGACCTCGGGATCGGGGTGCATGCGCCCGACCTTGCGGTGGTACATCGCCGAGGTCTCGTAGGGCTGGTTGGACATGTGCTCGACCTTCTGCAGGTCGTAGGGAATGCCCAGCACCACCGGCCGCCGCTCGTCCTTGGCGAAGTGGAAGGCCTCGCGCACGGAGTCCATCATGCGCGGCACGCTATGCGCGGCGATGTAATGCGCCCCGGTCGCCGTCACCAGGGGCGCCTGGTCGATGTACTGATTGTAGAATTTGGCGTTGATAGGCGCCTCGCCGGCGAACACCACCATCGGCAGGCGGGCACGAACCGCGGCCGGCAGCGCCGTCATCAACTGGGTCACGCCAGGGCCGCATGTGACGGAGGCAACGGCGACCTTGCCGGTGGCTATGTTGTAGGCCGTCGCCGCCGCAACGGTGGCGTGCTCGTGCCTGACGTGGACGGTATGTACGCCCGGCAGTTTGGCAAAGGCGGTGGACCAGTGCATGTTGCCGTCGCCCATCAGGACGAACTGCGTGTCGACTCCCTCGGCAAGGAACGCTTCTGCGAGGGCTTCGTAGAGTTTTGGCATGGACGCGGTACCCTTTTGGTGGAGGCCCGCCGATGGCACCCTTGCCACCGTTGCAATCATTGGGATTCGGCACTTCCCGCTGGCGGCTCCAAGGAAACGCTACATCAGGCTTGCGCGCAGGCGGAAGGGGGCATCATCTTTTTTCTTGCCGCACAAGAGTCCGCTCCTGGCCCATAGCGTCGTTTCGCTGCCATGCAATGATACATCGCTATCGGAGACAGAGCGGACTCTCGCAAGTCATCCGCGGGGGCGTGCTTCTGAGTTCACGCCCTAGGTGCTGGCACGGTCGGT
>CAVPTV010000011.1:0-142617 GCA_963708765.1 uncultured Alphaproteobacteria bacterium
ACCGCCGAGTCCTGGTCTCGGCCCTGGCATTGCTTCCGGCGTTGTCCGGTACGCTGCTTCCCGCTGCCGCACAGGCGCAGGTGACGCAGGGCGGCCATTGCCGTCGTGGAACGACGGCCCGGCGAAACAGGCGATCGTCGACTTCGTCCGCACCACCACCGACCGGTCGAGCGCGAGCTATGTCGCCCCGGAGGAGCGCATCGCGGTGTTCGACCAGGACGGCACGCTCTGGGTCGAGCATCCCATGTACACGCAGGTGGTCTACTGCCTGGACCGCGTGCCGGCGTTGGCGGCGAAGAAGCCGGAGCTCAGGAACGTCGAGCCGTTCAAGACCGTGCTCTCCGGCAACCGCGAGGCGATGGCCAAGCTCTCGCTGCACGATCTCGAGAAGATCCTCTTCGCGACGCTGACCGGCATGTCGGTGGAGGAGTTCAACGCCGAAGCGAAGAAGTGGCTCGACACCGCCAAGCATCATCGTTGGAACCGGCCCTATACCGAGCTCGCCTATCAGCCGATGCTCGAAGTGCTGAGCTACCTGCGCGACAACGCCTACAAGACCTATATCGTGACCGGCGGCGGCCAGGATTTCGTGCGGATCTATTCCGAGAAGGTCTACGGCATCCCGCCCGAGCAGGTGGTCGGCACCGCGACCGGGACGAAATACGGCTACGGCGAGGACGGCAAGCCGTTCCTGACCAAGGAGCCGAAGCTGCTGCTCAACGACAACGATGCCGGCAAGCCGGAAGGCATTCACCTGATGATCGGCCGCCGTCCCTACGCGGCGTTCGGCAACTCGACCGGCGACCAGCAGATGCTGGAGTACACCAAGGCCGGCGGCGGGGCGCGGCTCTCGATGCTGCTGCTGCACGACGACGCCGCGCGCGAATACGCCTATGGCCCGGCGCAGGGCCTGCCCGACAGCAAGGTCGGCACCTTCACGCAGGCGCTCTTCGACGAGGCGAAGAAGAACGGCTGGACCGTGATCAGCATGAAGAACGATTGGAAGCGCATCTTCGCGTTCGAATAATGCTCGCGACTTTGCAGGGAGGAGAACCACGATGCGAATGGTAACGAGTTCAATGACGTTATTGGCAGCCTTGGCCGTGACCGCTGTATCGGCGCAGGTGCAAGGCGTCAATCTGAACGGCCAGTATCGATGCGTCGAGCTATGCCTCGGGGCGCCGGGCAGCTTCGTTCATCACGCACAACGGGTGGGAGCTCAATGTGATCGACGACGCCGGCCAACCGTCCAGGGGCTGGGTCGACTATCCGGGCGGATCCGGATCCGGGAGGCGAACCAGGGCGCGATCTGATTCTACGGACGGTTTCACCGAATCCAGTTCGACCGTGGGACGATCTGGAACGCGCCCCGCTGGGGCCGCCGCCGCGGCGATAGGCGCCGTCTCGATGCAATTTGCGTTCGGCGACAGGGGCTATGTCCACGGGCATCGGCCGAACAAGGTTGCCACGATCAAGGCGCGCGGGGTAAGTAAGCAGTCGGACGCCGAAGTTTCGCTTGCAATCTCCAGGGAGGCCGGCGCGCGCGACTTCTCCGTCATCGAGTCGCTCAAATGTCGGCCGCGCTTCAGAGGCCGACCGCCGATTGCTCTCGCACTGCGTTGCGGCGGCTTGCTTGCGTTGCTCGCCTTGACGGGCTGCGGGCCGGGCATCCTCCCTTCCCAAGGCGTCGTCGGCAAGGGCAACACGACGATCATGATCGACTCGCTCGCCATCATGCTGGCGATCGTGGTCCCGACAATCGTCGCAACTCTCGCTTTCGCATGGTGGTTCCGGTCGTCCAATTCGAGAGCGCGCCATCGGCCCGATTTTGTCTATTCCGGCCAGATCGAACTGGTTACCTGGTCTATCCCGTTGCTGACGATCATGCTCCTGGGAGGCGTGGCCTGGCGCGGCTCGCACGACCTCGATCCGGCACGGCCGCTGCCGTCAGACGAGGCGCCGCTCAAGGTCCAGGCCGTGTCGCTCGACTGGAAATGGCTGTTCATCTACCCCGACCACAACATCGCAACCGTGAACCGCCTCGTCATTCCCGTCGGCACTCCGGTCCACTTCACGCTGACGTCGGCGAGCGTGATGAACGCCTTCTTCGTACCGAAGCTCGGCAGCATGATCTACACGATGAACCGCATGGAGACGCAGCTCTACCTGAATGCCGATCAGCCCGGGACGTTCCTCGGCATGTCGAGCCATTTCAGCGGCGACGGCTTCGCGGATATGCAGTTCAACGTCGAGGCGTTGCCGAAGGACGGGTTCTCTGCCTGGATCGACGAGACCCGCAAAGGCGCCGCCGCGACTCTCACCTCGCAAACCTACCAGGATCTCGCGAAGCAGAGCATGAAGGTTGCTCCGTTCGCCTACTCGGCGGTCGAGCCGGATTTGTTTCACAAGGTCGTTACGCAGGCGCTGCCTCCAGGTCCCGGGCCGGTCGTCGAAACCAGTCCGGGCGCATCCAAGCGGGGGAAGAAATAGCATGTTGGGCAAGCTCAGCTGGGCCGACGTTCCGCTCGATCAGCCGATCCCGCTGGTGGCCGGCTGCGTCGCATTCGGGATCGTGGGCGGCATCGCGGTCTATGTCGTGCTGAAGGGTTGGGCGCCGTATCTCTGGCGCGAGTGGATCACCAGCGTCGACCACAAGCGCATCGGCGTGATGTACATCTTCCTCGCCATGGTCATGCTGCTGCGCGGTTTCACCGACGCCATCATGATGCGATCGCAGCAGGCGCTCGCCTTCCGCGCGCCGGGATTCCTGCCGCCCGAGCACTACGATCAGATCTTCTCGGCGCACGGCACGCTGATGATCCTGTTCGTGGCGATGCCCTTCATGATCGGGTTGATCAACATCGTCGTCCCCTTGCAGCTCGGCGTCCGCGACGTCGCCTTCCCGACGCTCAATTCGGTCAGCTTCTGGCTGACGGCGACCGGCGCGCTGCTCATCAATCTCTCGCTGGTGATCGGTGAGTTCGCCCGCACCGGCTGGCTGCCGTATCCGCCGCTTTCCGAGCTCGAATATTCGCCGGGGGTCGGGGTGGACTATTACCTGTGGTCGCTGCAGATTTCCGGCGTCGGCACATTGCTGACCGGCGTCAATTTCGTCACCACGATTCTGAAGATTCGTGCTCCCGGCATGACCTATATGCGCATGCCGATCTTCTGCTGGACGGCGCTCGCCTCCAGTCTCCTGATCGTCGCCGCTTTCCCCATCCTTACGGCGACCTTGGCCATGCTGCTCCTGGATCGCTACCTCGGCTTTCACTTCTTCACCAACGAAGCCGGCGGCAATCCCATGATGTTCATGAACCTCATCTGGGCCTGGGGGCATCCCGAGGTTTACATCCTGGTCCTGCCGGCGTTCGGCGTGTTCTCCGAGGTCGTTTCAACCCTCTCGGGCAAGCCGCTGTTCGGCTACCGCTCCATGGTGGCCGCGACGATGGCCATCTGCGTCCTCGCCTTCATGGTCTGGCTGCATCATTTCTTCACCATGGGGGCCGGCGCCAACGTGAACGCGTTCTTCGCCATCATGACGATGATCATCGCGGTGCCGACGGGCGTGAAAGTGTTCAACTGGCTGTTCACCATGTACGGCGGCCGCATCCGCTTTGCGCCGCCGATGCTGTGGTCGGTCGGCTTCCTCGTCACCTTCGTCATCGGCGGAATGACCGGCGTGCTGCTGTCGGTCCCGCCGGCCGACTTCGTGCTTCACAACAGCCTGTTTCTCGTGGCGCACTTCCATAACGTCATCATCGGCGGCGTCCTGTTCGGCGCGTTCGCCGGTTACACCTTCTGGTTCCCGAAGGCTTTCGGCTTCCGCCTCGAGGAGGGCCTGGGGAGGGCCGCGTTCTGGTGCTGGTTCCTCGGTTTCTATCTGGCCTTCATGCCCCTCTACGTGCTGGGCTTCATGGGCATGACGCGGCGCATGCAGCATTACGATGTTCCCGAGTGGCATCCCTGGCTGCTCGTGGCGGCCGCCGGCGCCGCCGTCATCCTCGCAGGAATCGGGCTGCAGATCGCGCAGCTCGTGGTCAGCTTCCGCCATCGCGAGCAGCTGCGCGACACAACCGGCGATCCCTGGAACGGGCGCTCGCTGGAGTGGTCGACGTCCTCGCCGCCGCCCGCCTTCAACTTCGCGGTGCTGCCCCGAATCGAAGAGGGCGACGCCTATTGGGAGACCAAGCAGCGCGCGCTCAGGCAGCACGTGCTCGCGGACGAGCCGGCCTACGCGGACATCGAGCTGCCGCGCAATAGCGCGACCGGGTTCGTATGCGCCTTCTTCGCGACCTTCCTGGGCTTCGCGCTCATCTGGCATATCTGGTGGCTGGCGGCCGTATCCTTCCTTGGCGCCTTCGCGACTTTCGTCGCCTTCGCGTGGCGCGACCGGACCGAATATCGCGTTTCGGCCGACGAGGTCGCCCGCATCGATCGGGAAAACCGCAGCGCCCGCCGCGCGGCGCTCGCTCAGCTGGGGGCCGCCGAATGAGCATCGCACAAGAAGCCGCGAGGGGCGACGACCCGCACATTATTGGTGTCGGCCGCCGGTCGTATGCGGGCCTGCCGAGATTCGAGCACGCGGAGCGCACGATTGCCTCGAAGCGCGTCATCTCGGCCTACGGCTTCTGGATCTTCCTGCTCAGCGACATCATCATGTTCTCCGCGTTCTTTGCCGCCTACGCGGTTCTGTCCGGGCAGACCGCCGGCGGCCCGAGCGGGAAGGACCTGTTTGATATCACCCGCGTCGCGCTCCAGACGGCGTGCCTGCTGTTGTCCAGCTTCGCCTGCGGCGTCGCAAGCATCGGCGCCCGCGCCCGCAACGATTCCATGTATTACGGCGGCATGACAGCGACCGCACTGCTCGGCGCCGCGTTCCTCCTCCTGGAAATTCAAGAGTTCTCCGGCTTGATCGCTCAAGGCGCCGGACCGACGCGCAGCGCCTTTCTGTCATCTTTCTTCGCCCTGGTCGGCTGCCACGGCCTGCACGTGACGCTGGGCCTCCTCTGGCTCCTGACCATGATGGCGCAGGTGTTCGCCAAGGGCTACCGGGCCGACATCATGAGGCGCGTTCTGTGCTTCGCCCTGTTCTGGCACACGCTGGACATCATCTGGGTTGGGATTTTTACAGTGGTCTATCTGATGGGGTTGGCCCTATGAGCGACACCGAAATCGGTCTGCATCTGCATGAAAGCGACCTGGCTCCCGGCGACGAGCCGGCCGACGGCCGCGAGATCGCCGAAGGCATTCGCGGCTATCTGATCGGCCTTGGGCTGGCGACGCTGATCACAGTCGTTGCGTTCTTCGTCTCCCGTACGTCGCTGGTCTGGCAGCCCAGCATTCCGATTGCACTGATGGTGTTGGCGATCGCGCAGATGGGCGTTCACCTCGTCTTCTTCCTGCACATCACCACCGGCGCCGAGAGCTTCAACAACGTGTTGGCGCTCGCGTTCGGCGTGCTGATCGTGTTTCTGCTGATTGTCGGATCACTGTGGATCATGACTCATCTCAATCACAACATGGTCTCGATGGAGCAGATCATTCAGATGCAGCGTTAGATTGCTGGAGCGCCGTGGCTGCTCGACGGTCGTGTAAACGAGCGCACCGCCTCGCGCGGTGTGGATTGATGTCGATCCTGGTGTGGATCGGCTCCTACACGGCGTATCTGTGAGGTATGCTCCTGCTCGAAGCGTAAACGTCATCCTGTGCCTTCTCGGGCCAACGCCGGATCACTCATGAATCGACGAACGACCGCATTCGTTATCGCCGCTGACGCCCTCGTGGGTCTCGGTGTCACGTCGGCGCAGGCCGGCCCCTGCAGCAGCCAGATCGCGCAATCAATGTACGACCTGCAATGGCCTAAGCGGTAACGGCGATGGCGCGCTCCAAGCAGGGTTCCGGGAAACGACGCGGATCGCAAGCGCCGGCCGCCGCGCCATCGCAGTCCGGGGGAGCCGGCGAAGCGGAATCCGGGCGACGGCCGAGGAGGCGGACGGTGCTGATCGCCGCGGCGGTCGTCGTGGCGCTCGTGCTGGCCGGGGGGCTCGCCTTTCAATTGTCGATCGGAGGCTGGCGCGACGCGCTGCGCGGTACTGCGGGCGAGCCCACGTTCGTCGGCAGCGAGACCTGCGCCGGCTGCCACCAGGCCGAGGCGGAGCTGTGGCGGTCGTCGCAGCACAAGCACGCGATGGAGCACGCGACCGAGAAGTCGGTGCTCGGCGACTTCTCCGATGCGGCTTCGAGCATTACGGCGTGCGCTCGCGCTTCTTCCGCAAGGACGGGAAGTTCCTGGTCGAGACCGACGGGCCGGACGGCAAGCTCGCCGACGTTCGAGGTGAAGTACACCTTCGGCCTCGATCCGCTGCAGCAGTACCTGATCGAGTTTCCCGACGGCCGCCTGCAGGCGCTGTCGATCGCCTGGGACAGCCGGCCGAAGGACAGCGGCGGCCAGCGCTGGTTCCATCTCTATCCGGACGAGGAGATCAAGCACGACGACGTCCTGCACTGGACCAAGCTGAACCAGAACTGGAACTTCATGTGCGCCGAGTGCCACTCGACCGGCGTGCGCAAGAACTACGACGCCGCCAACGACCGCTTCGCCACCACCTGGGCGGAGATCAGCGTCGGCTGCGAGGCCTGCCACGGCCAGGGCTCGCGTCACGTCGCCTGGGCGCGCGACGCGGCAGAGCTGGTGGCCGTTCGGCAAGAGCGACGATCCGAGCATGGGGCTGCTCGTCCGCTTCGACGAGCGGCGCGACGTCACCTGGCCGATCGATCCGCGACCGGCAACGCCGCCGCGCAGCGTCGCGCCGGCGACGCTGCGCAAGGAGGTCGAGACCTGCGGCCTGTGCCACGCGCGCCGCGGCGCAGCTCTCCGAGGACTGGGTGCCGGGCCGGTCGCTGTCCGACACGCACGTGGTCTCGCCGCTCGGCGCGCGGGCTCTATCATGCCGACGGGCAGATGCTCGACGAGGTCTACAACTACGGCTCGTTCAAGCAGAGCAAGATGTTCGCGGCCGGCGTCACCTGCAGCGACTGCCACGAGCCGCACGGCGCGAAGCTGCGCGCTGCCGGCGACGGCGTCTGCCTGCAATGCCACGCCGCCGACAAGTACGCGGCCGCGACGCACCACCGTCACGAGGCGCGCCGACCCGGCGCTCGCCTGCGCGTCGTGCCACATGCCGGCGCGCACCTACATGGTGGTCGATCGCGCGGCACGATCACAGCTTCCGCGTTCCGCGCCCCGATCTGTCGGCGAAGCTCGGCACGCCCAACGCCTGCAACGACTGCCACACCGACAAGACCGCCGAATGGGCGGCGGCGGCGGTCGAGCGCTGGCACGGGCCGAGCCGAAAGGGCTTGCAGACCTACGCCGAGGCGTTCCATGCGGCCTGGAACGGCCAGGCGCGATGCGGCCGCGCTGCTCGGCGCGATCGCCGGCGATCGCAACGCGCCGGCCATCGCGCGCGCGAGCGCGCTGCGCCGAGCTCGGGCCATACGCTCTCGCCGTGCCAACATCGATCTGGCGCGGGCCGGGCTTGCCGATCCCGATCCGATGGTGCGCATCGGCGCGCTCGACATGCTCGAAGGCGTGCCCGCCGAACCAGCTTTGGCCGCTGGTCTCGCCGCTGCTGTCCGACTCCAGTCGCGGCGTGCGCATCAGGGCCGCCTCGCTGCTGGCGGCGGTCCCGACTGCCAGCCAGCCGCCGGCCGACCGCGAGCGCTTCGAGCGCGCGGCGGCCGAGTTCGTCGCCGCCCAGCGTCTCAATGCCGATCGGCCGGAGGCGCGCGCGACGCTCGGAAACTTCTATGCGCGGCGCGGCCTCGCCGCCGAGGCCGAGGCCGAGTACCAAGGCGGCGCTGCGGCTCGAGCCCGCAATATGCGCCCGCGGCGATCAACCTCGCCGATCTCTATCGGCAGCTCGGGCGCGATGGCGACGGCGAGGGCGTGTTGCGCACCGCGATCGCCGCGTCGCCGCGGGACGCCGGGCTGCATCACGCACTCGGCCTCGCGCTGACCCGGCTCAAGCGGACCGATGAGGCGCATCGCCGAACTTCGGCCGCGCCGCCGAGCTCGAACCCGATCGCGCGCGATACGCGTATGTCTATGCGGTCGCGCTGCATTCCGCCGGTCGCCGCGAGAGGCGATTGCCGTGCTCAAGGAAAACCTGGCCAGGCATCCGGAGGATCGCGACACGCTTCTGGCGCTCGTCACCTTCAGCCGCGATGCCGGAGATCTCGTCGCAGCGCTCGAATATGCCGAGCGACTGGCGCGACTTGTGCCGGGTGATCGCGATGTCGCCAATCTCGTCCGAAGCCTGCAAAGTCAGCTCCAAAAGCCGGACGGAAGATGACGGCCATGCGGGGATTGGCGTGCTCATGGCCGGCATCGCGCCTCCAATTACTGCCCCCGCTACCGCCCGGCCGCGCGCCAGCCGCAGGAGGACGATCTGAGCAAAGCGCATCTCGGCTTCCGAACGGTGTTGAACCGCGAGGCCGGCGAGCGATAATGGCGTCGCAACTCGCAATGCCATTGGCACGGCATTCAGGTAACCAAGGAGGGGTGCGATGAGGATGGCCCTGACCACATTGGCCATGTCGGCGGCTTTGGTCGCGACCGATGCGTCGGCGCAAGGCATCGATCTCACCGGCCGCTATCGATGCGTGGTGCTGTGCCTGTCGGGCGCGCCGGGCGGGTTCGCCTTCATCACGCAAAACGGCTGGGACTTGAACCTGGTCAACGATGCCGGCGAGCCGTCGCGAGGCTGGATCGACTACCCGGGTCGCCTCTGGGTGCCAGATGCGAACCAGGGCGCGATCTATTCGGTAGACGGCGTGACCATTCAGTTCGACCGCGGAACGATCTGGCAGCGCGCCATTGACGAGCCGCTGCCTCCGCCTGGTCGACGCCGCAGGTGATTCGGCAGCAGGCGTCCACGCGCCGTTGTCGTGACCAATGGAAATCTCACGCGATGGCAGCGCCACGCGCGGGTACGGCGTTCCAGCGGACGCTGGCGGCCGTTCGGGTGAGCAGCCGCATGGCGGTTGAAAGGACACGGAAGATGGCTCGCTTTCTGCGACGCACGATCGGACCGGCGCTCGTCCTGTTGCTGACGGCGCTCACGCCGCTTGCCGCCGTGGCGCAGGCGCCCGATCCGCTGCCGTCCTGGAACGACGGCGCGGCGAAGAAGGCGATCACCGATTTCGTCGCGCGCGTGACGACGCCGGGCGGGCCGGATTTCGTGCCGGTGCCCGAGCGCATCGCCACCTTCGACAACGACGGCACGCTGTGGGCCGAGCAGCCGATCTACTTCCAGGTCGCAGTTCGCGCTCGACCGCGTCAAGGCGCTCGCGCCCCAGCATCCGGAGTGGAAGACCAAGCAGCCGTTCAAGGCGCTGCTCGAAGGCGACACCAAGACGATGGCCGCGCTCGGAGAGAAAGGGCTGCTGCCGATCATGGCGGCGACCCATGCCGGCATGACGGTCGACGACTTCACCAAGACCGTGCAGCGACTGGCTCGGCACCGCACGCCATCCGCGCTTCAACCGACCCTACACCGACCTCGTCTACCAGCCGATGCTGGAGCTGCTCGCCTACCTGCGCGCCAACGGCTTCAAGACCTTCATCGTGTCGGGCGGCGGCATCGAGTTCATGCGGCCCTGGACCGAGAAGACCTACGGAATTCCGCCCGAGCAGGTGGTCGGCTCCTCGGGCATCACCAAGTGGCAGATGGCAGCGGACGGCAAGCCGTCGCTTGTCGAAGCTCGCCAAGATCGAGTTCGTCGACGACGGTCCGGGCAAGCCGGTCGGCATCAACCGCTTCATCGGCCGGCGCCCGGTCTTCGCCTTCGGCAATTCCGACGGCGACCAGCAGATGCTGGAATGGACGGCGGCCGGTGCCGGCGCCCGCTTCATGGGGATCGTGCATCACGACGACGCCGAGCGCGAATGGGCCTATGACCGCAAGTCGCATGTCGGACGGCTCGACAAGGCCTGGGACGAGGCGGTCAAGCGCGGCTGGGCTCTCACCAGCATGAAGCGCGACTGGAAGAAGGTGTTCGCGTTCGAGCAGTAGCCGCGTTCGCTCCGGCTGATGTCAGCCCAATCAAAATCGAAGCGAATTGGTCGAAATGTCCGACGCATTCTTAGCCACGTCACAGAGTTGTGATTCCTGCCAAGAGGTCATTTGGGCGCACGATCGCGCAGGCCTTCCGGTCAGCACGGCGGAGAGCGCGCAGATACCTCTGAAACTTTCCGGACGACCGCGCTTCACCCGCAATCGTTTCATCATCGTTTGCAGCGCGCCTGCAAATGCCGAACGACATCAGTCCAGGGAGGCTCGCATGAGCACGAGAGTCAGCTTGTTCGCTGCCATTGCGGCCGCGTTGGCCGGGAGCCTTCTCGCCGTCCCATCGCTGGCGCCGTCCGCCAGCGCGCAAGGCGCGCCGACCGCGATCACCGAGCAGGAGGCTCACGCCATCGGCGTCGATGCCTATGTCTACTTCTATCCGCTCATCACCATGGATCTCACGCGCCGCCAGCTCACCAATGTCGAGCCGGGCAAAGGCGGCATTGGCGGCCCGCCGAATACCTTCGCCAACATTCCGGCGTTTCCGGCGGCCGACATGAGAGCGGTGGTGCGGCCGAACTTCGATACGCTCTACTCCTCGGGGTGGCTCGACCTGACCCGCGAGCCCATGGTGGTGTCGGCGCCCGATACCGGCGGGCGCTATTATCTGCTGCCGATGCTCGACATGTGGACCGACGTGTTCGCGTCGCCCGGCTGGCGCACCACCGGCACGCAGGCCGGCAACTTCATCGTCGTGCCGGCCGGCTGGCGGCCCGATCTGCGCGACAAGCTGATCGAGGAGTTCAAGCTCCCGAAGGACACCCAGCGCATCGATGCCCCGACGCCGTATGTCTGGATCATCGGCCGCACCAAGACCGACGGCCCGGCGGACTATGCGGCGGTTCACACGATCCAGGCCGGCTACAAGATCACGCCGCTGTCGGAGTGGGGCAAGACGCCCAAGCCGGTCGAGGTCAAGATCGATCCGAGCGTCGACATGAAGACGCCGCCGAAGCTCGCGGTCGATACCATGCCGGCCGCCGCTACTTCGCGTATGCGGCCGAGCTGCTCAAGCTGCATCCGCCGCACATCACCGACCAGCCGATCGTCGCGCAGATGAAGCGGCTCGGCATCGAGCCCGGCAAGAGCTTCGACCTCGCCAAGGCCGATCCGGCGGTGAGAAAGGCGCTGGAGGGCGCGCCGGCCGCCGCGCAGAAGCTGATGGAATGGAAGGTCGCGACGCTTGCCCGCGTCGCCAACGGCTGGTCGATGAACACCGACACGATGGGCGTGTACGGCAACTACTATCTCAAGCGCGCCATCGTCGCGCAGCTCGGCCTCGGCGCCAACCTGCCGGAGGATGCGATCTATCCGCTCAATCTCGGTGACGAAACCGGCAAGCCGCTCGACGGCGACAGCAAGTACACCCTCAACTTCGAGAAGGGCGCCACGCCGCCGGTCAACGCCTTCTGGTCGGTCACGCTCTACGACCGCGACGGCTTTCAGGTCGCAAACAGCCTCAACCGCTTCGCGCGTGAGCAGCTGGATGCCGTTCAAGCACAATCCGGACGGCTCGCTCGACGCTCTATTTCCAGAACGAGAGCCCGGGCCAGGACAAGGAAGCGAACTGGCTGCCGGCCCCGAAGGGCGCCTTCAATCTGACCATGCGGCTCTATGCGCCCGAAGTCGGAGGCGCTCACCGGCCGCTGGAATCCGCCGCCGGTCACGCGCGTGCAGGGACCGCCGGCACTGATGGCGCAGTGAGTGCCCGCCGGGAGACGGACGCTACTCCGCCGCCTCCATCGGAGTGACCGGCCGCTTCGCGGCCTGCGGGACCGCGGCAAGCTCGTGCTCGACGTGGCGCGAGAACACGAACTCGGCCGGGCGCTGGTTCTCGAGCGGGATTTCCGGCGCCATCGGGCCTTCGGTGCGCAGGCCGAACATCGCGACCTTGAGCGCCTTGAGCGGGTTGGCGAAGGTGGCTTCGGCGGCGGTCGGCTCGTAGCCGCAATGCGCCATGCAGTTCGCGCATTTCTCGTAGCGGCCGGTGCCGTAGGAATCCCAGTCGGTGGTCTCCATCAGCTCGTCGAACGTCTTGGCGTAGCCTTCGCCCAGCAGGTAGCACGGCTTCTGCCAGCCGAAGATGTTGCGGGTCGGCATGCCCCACGGCGTGCAGTGATAGGTCTGGTTGCCGGCCAGGAAGTCGAGGAACAGGCCGGAATGGACGAAGGTCCAGTCCTTGCCCTTGCCGCGCGCGAACACGTCGCGGAACAGCTCCTTGGTCTTGCGGCGATTGAGGAAGTGCTCCTGGTCGGGCGCGCGCTCGTAGGCGTAGCCGGGCGAGATCGAGACGCCGACGCCGAGCTCCTTGGCGAGGTCGAGGAAGGCCGCGATGTCTTGCGCGGGATGGTTGTCGAAGATGGTGGCGTTGACGTTGACGGTGAAGCCCTTGGCCTTGGCGGCCTTGATCGCCGAAAGCGCGCGGTCGAACACGCCCTCCTGGCACACCGACTTGTCGTGATGGTCCTTGAGGCCGTCGAGGTGGACCGAGAAGAACAGATAGGGCGAAGGCTCGAACAGATTGAGCTTCTTCTCGAGCAGCAGCGCATTGGTGCAGAGCGAGACGAATTTCTTTCTCGCCACGATGCCTTTGACGATTTCACCGATCTCACGGTGAATGAGCGGCTCGCCGCCCGGGATCGCCACCATGGGCGCGCCGCATTCGTCGACCGCGTCGAGGCATTCCTTGACCGTGAGCCGGCGGTTGAGGATCGCATCCGGATAGTCGATCTTGCCGCAGCCGACGCAGGCGAGATTGCAGCGGAACAGCGGCTCCAGCATCAGCACCAGCGGATAGCGTTTGCGCCCGGCAAGCTTCTGCTTGAGGATATAGGCGCCGATGCGCATTTCCTTGAGGAACGGCACTTGCATTGATCCGTCTTTCTATTCGCGGGCTGCGGCCGGCGCCGATTGTCGCGGCCGCCCGACGCTGAGCCAATGGTACCGTTCGTTTGTACGTCCGTGACCCATTGCGGCGCAAGGCCGCTTGCCGGGGGCAACGGGATGGCTGGGGACGGCGCGTCCTTGCCGATCGCACGCATCCGATTCGAATTGGAACAATTCCCGGCTGCGATCGACGCTCATGACCAACGATGTTCTCGAAGCGCGTCCAACATCACGGGGCATGTCACATGGCCCCGAGGTGCCCGCCGGTCACCGCCACCGCGCTGATGGTCTCGGACGCAGCTCGCCCGCCAGGCTCGTTTCGGGCAGGCGGCGCAGGTCTTCGGGGCTTTGGATGGTCTGCAGGAGAGTGGTAGGTAAGGTCATCCAGACATCTTCTCACAGGCGCCCCGCGGGCGCAGGCTACGAGCCTAGAAAGTTTACGCCCGGCTTGAAACAATCGGCCCCAGACCCGAACTTACCGGGGCGGTTCGGGTTTGGTAGCAAGCACTTGCGGTCCCATGCAGCCCTGGCCGTTGTCAAGACACCAAATTGCCGTTATTCGCCCCGCCATGCGCTCCACTGACCTCATGATTCTCGCCGAATAGCCTATATTTCGAGCGATAACCCCAGGACAAGGCATGTTGAAGCAAGCGATCGTCACTACGGTTGAATTTTGCACCCGTTACTCGCGGCAGGTTGTCGGTATTGCGATACTCCTGGCGATCATCAGCGCCATCTACGCGGTCAAGCATTTCGCCATCGACGCCGACGTCAACAAGCTCATCTCCAAGGAGCTGCCCTGGCGCCAGCGCGAGGCGCAATTCGACAACTTCTTCCCGCCCAAGGAAGAAACCACCCTGGCGGTCATCGACGCCCCGACCTCGGAGCTGGCATCGCAGGCCACCGCCGCGCTGATCGCGAAGCTGTCGGAGCAAAAGGGCCTGTTCCATTCGATCATGGAGGCGGGGGGCGGGCCGTTCTTCCAGAAGAACGGGCTGCTGTTCCTGCCGACCGAGGACGTGGTCACGACCACCAAGAAGCTCGGCGAGGCCAAGCCGGTCATCCAGTCGCTGGCGCAGGACCCCAATCTGCGCGGTCTGACCACGGCGCTCAATTACGGGTTGATCGGCGCGCGGATGAACCACTATTCGCTCGACGATCTGGCCAAGACCCTCAACATGGTCGCCGACACCATCGACGAGGCGATCGCCGGGCGTCCGGCCAGCTTCTCCTGGCGCGCGATGCTCAACGGCCGGCCGCCGACGCCGAGCGAGCGGCGGCGCTTCATCGAGATCAGGCCGGTGCTCGATTACTCGGCGCTGACGCCGGGCCAGAAGTCGACCGACGCCATTCGCAAGGCGGCGGCCGATCTCAACATCGCCGGGCAATACGGCGCGAGACTGCGGCTCACCGGACCGGTGCCGATCGCCGACGAGGAATACGCGACCGTGCAGGAGGGGGCGTTCATCAACACCGCCGGCACCATCCTGGTGGTGCTGACCATCCTGTGGCTGGCGCTGCGATCGGGCCGACTCATCCTGGCGGTGTTCATCAGCCTGCTGGTCGGGTCTCTCGATCACCGTCGGCGGTCGGTTTGGCGCTGGTCGGCGCGCTCAATCTGATTTCGGTGGCGTTCGCGGTCCTGTTCATCGGTCTCGGCGTCGATTTCGGAATCCAGTTCAGCGTGCGCTATCGCGCCGAGCGGCACGAGGTCGACGACCTGCACGCGGCGCTGCTCAACACCGCGAAATACGTGGGCGCGCCGCTGACGCTCGCCGCCACCGCCACCGCGGCCGGCTTCATGTCGTTCCTGCCGACCGACTACAAGGGCCTCTCCGAGCTCGGCCTGCTCGCCGGCCTCGGCATGATCGTCGCGTTCGTGACCAGCGTCACCGTGATCCCGGCTTTGCTGACGATGCTCAAGCCGCCGGGCGAGCCGGCGGAGATGGGATACAAGGCGCTCGCGCCGGTCGACCGGTTCATGGAGCGCCGCCGCATCCCGGTCATCGTCGGCACCGGGCTCGTGGTCGCGGCCGGACTGCCGCTGCTCTATTGGCTGCAGTTCGACTTCAATCCGATCAATCTGCGCAGCCCGAAGGTCGAGTCGGTCGCGACCTTCCTCGACCTGCGCAGCGATCCCGCGCATCGGCGCGGCCTCGATCTACGTGCTCACCCCGAACCGTGAGGCCGCCACGGCCGACATGGAGAAGCTTTCCAAGCTGCCGGAGGTCTCGCAGCGTGAAGACCATCGAGAGCTTCATTCCCGACGACCAGCAGCCCAAGCTCGCCGCCATCCGCCAGCTCGGCACCATCCTCAACCCGGTGCTGCGGCCCGATCCCAGCAAGAAGCCGCCGACCGACACCGACAATGTCGCCGCGCTCAAGGCCGCGGTCGACAGCCTGCGGCAATCGGCCGGCACCCAAACCGGCGCCGGCGCGACCGCCGCCAAACGGCTCGCCGACGACCTTGCCAAGCTCGCCGACGGCGACGAGGCGCTGCGCGGCGCGGGCGCACAACGGCGATGATCCCGCCGCTCGAGACCGCGCTCGACGAATTGCGCGGCTATCTGCAGGCGCAGCCGGTCACGCTCGACAACCTGCCGGCAGAGATCAAGCGCGAATGGGTGACGCCGGATGGCCGCTACAAGGTCGAGATCCTGCCGAAGGGCGATCCGAACGACAACGAGACCTTGCGCGCAGTTCGCGCGCGCCGTGCAGGAGGTCGAGCCCAACGCCATCGGCGGCCCGATCTCGATCCTCGAATCCGGCCGCACCGTGATCCGGGCGTTCTTCGAGGCCGGCTTCTGGGCGCTCGCCTCGATCACCATCCTGCTCTGGATCGTGCTGCGGCGGTTCGGCGACGTTCTGCTCACGCTGATCCCGCTGCTGCATGGCGGGCGTGGTGACGATGGAGCTGATGGTGCTGCTCGGCATGAAGCTCAACTTCGCCAACATCATCGCGCTGCCGCTGCTGCTCGGCCTCGGCGTCGCCTTCAAGATCTACTACATCATGGCGTGGCGGGCGGGGCAGACCGACCTGTTGCAGTCGAGCCTGACGCGCGCGGTCTTCTTCAGCGCGCTCACCACCGCGACCGCGTTCGGCAGCCTGTGGCTGTCGAGCCATCCGGGCACGTCGAGCATGGGCGAGCTGATGGCGCTCGCGCTCGTCACCACGATGGCGGCGGCGGTGCTGTTCCAGCCGGTGCTGATGGGCCCGCCGCGCGACGGGTCGAAGAAGGCCGCGGAGGAAGCCGCCAAGGAGGCCGACAAGGACGTCGCGCAGGTCGCCGAGACAGCAGTCGCGAAGGAAGCTTGATCGGCTCGTACGATGTGTCCGCTGCGGCCGTCCCGGCGCGGTCGCTGCTCACGTTCACCCCTGCGCGGCGGCGGCGCAGACATTCACCCCGCCCGGCGCGGCGCTCTTGCTCCTGCCCGAGCCTCGGCCTTGCGTCTGCGCAACCTGGTCGCCGGGCACGCTGGCGCGCCGCCAGTTCTGTCCGCCGCAGAACAGGCCGCCCAGGATACAGCCTTCGATCCGCAGCACGTCCTCCCTCGCGCGGCTGACGTGCACCTGGTAGAGCGAGCCGTTCTCGGCGTTGTAGACTTTGCCCTCCCAGCGATTGTCGCTGGCGGTCCGCAATCCCAGCAGGATCGGGATACCAAGCGTCGGCCGATTGCGCTTCGACGGGTCGGGATTGGCGCTGTCGCGGCCGGGCTCGCGCTCCCACACGACGACGCCCCAGTAGAGGTCGCCGCATTTGGCGATCCGGATGATCGCCGATCCGTTCTCGACCATCCAATCTCCGCTCGGATCGGCCGCTATCGCGGGCTGCGCCGCGATGGTCGAGAGGGCGATTGCCGCCACGATCAATGCTTTCCGCATGCCTGCACCTCCTGCCACCGGTCAATGCCGTCGCCTTCGACTGCGTTCCGCCGTCTCGGCATCCGAGGCATTCGGGATCGCTGATACGCTTCGATTGCGACAGCGATTTTGAGTGAAATTGGGCATCATGGCGGCGTCGGAACCGGGCCAAACCCGGCGCCTCACGCAACGCTGACAGCCCGATCAACGGGAGGGGTCTTGCGCGGTTCACCCGGCCGTCGCCGCCGGACTGCTCAGGTCCACGAACACCTGGCCGTCCTTCACGTCCGTCTTGAACGTCTTGAGGTCGGTGAAGCAGGGCGCCTCCATGGCCTTGCCGGTCGGCACGTGGAAGGCGCCGAAATGCACCGCGCAGGTGATCACGTCGCCGTCGAGGGTGCCGTCGGCGAGGTCGGCAAAGGCATGGGTGCAGACCGCGTCGGTCGCGTAGAACGTGCCGTCGATGTTGTAGACGGCGACGAGCGCGCCATCGATGTCGAAGCTCTTGACGCTGCCGGGCGGCACATCGGCGGCAGCGCAGACGGGAACGGGATTCTCGGCCATGACCTGTCGATCGCGGTGGATGACGTTCCGTGCTTTAACCGGGCGCCGGAAAAGTGCAAGTGGGGTCCAAGTGGGGCCACGGGGCCGGCCGCAGCCGAATTGACCGCGTTTCTTGCGACCATATAGGCTGAACGGCCAGCCCGGAGGCAGCAGCGAGAGCCAGCAAATGTCCGCCCGCTCCTATATCGTCGACGATCGCGAGAAAAAGACCTTCCTGCTCGACCGCGAGGTCCTGGTGTCCGAGGACATCCTGCGCCGCGAGATGGCGCAGATCTTCGGCCGCTGCTGGATCTATGTCGGCCATTCCTCCGAGCTCAAGAAGCCCGGCGATTTCCGCTCGCGCAAGGTCGCCGGCCGGCCGGTGATCTTCTGCCGCGACCAGCAGGGCAAGTTCCACTGCCTGTTCAACACCTGCCGCCACCGCGGCGCCATCGTCTGCACCGAGCGCGAGGGCAACCGGCGCCGCTTCCAGTGCATCTATCACGGCTGGACCTACGGCAATGACGGCCAGCTCGTGGGGGTGCCGGGCAGCGATGCCTATGCCGAGCCGTTCGACAAGGTCTCGCATGGGCTGCGGCGGCCGGCGCGGTTCGAGGACTATCGCGGCTTCTGGTTCATGTGCCTCGACCAGGACGCCGACGCCCTGGTCGACTACCTGGCGGGCGCCAAGGACTACATCGACCTGGTCATCGACCAGTCGCCGTCCGGGGCGATGGAGATCATCGCCGGCGTGCAGGAATACGACGTCGCCGCCAACTGGAAGCTGATGGTCGAGAACAGCGTCGACGACTATCACCTGCCGGCGACCCATTCGACCTGGCTCAACTTCATGGCCAATTCCGGCGTCAAGATCGAGCCGCCCAAGGAAGCCGGCCTGGTGCTGCCGACCCGCGGCAAGGCGGTCGAGCTCGGCAACGGCCACTTCACCACCGACAACGTCAATTTCCGCGGCCGGCCGGTGGCCAAGTGGATTGCGCTCTATGGCGAGCCGGCGAGGGCGGAGATCGAGCAGATCCGCGGCGAGCTGGTCGCCCGCCTCGGTCCGGAGCGGGCGCAGCGCGTCGCCGACACCAACCGCAACCTGGTGGTCTTCCCCAACCTGGTGATCAACGACGGCTCCTCGGTCACCGTGCGCACGTTCTATCCCCAGGGCGCCGGCAAGATGCACGTCACCGCCTGGGCGCTCGGCCCGGTCGAGGAGGGCGAGAGCGCCCGCGCGCGCCGGCTCGACGCCTTCCTGACGTTCTACGGGCCGGGCGGCTTCGCCACGCCCGACGACGTCGAGGCGCTCGAGCTGGTGCAGCAGGGGCTCGCCAACTGGGCCGAGGACCGCTGGTCGGAAATGTCGCGCGGCATGGGCAAGGAGGGCGAGCAGCTCAACAGCGACGAGCATCACCTGCGCATCTTCTGGCGGCGCTGGAACGAGCTGATGGGAGCGCAGGCATGACCGTGGCGACGCGAAACGTGGTGACGCGCGCCGAGGTCGAGGATTTCCTCTACCGCGAGGCCGCGCTGCTCGACGAGTGGAAGCTCGACGAGTGGGAGGCGCTGCTCACCGACGACGCCGCCTACTACGTGCCGCCCAACGACCAGCCCGACGGCGACCACCGCGCGACGCTGTTTCTGGTGGCCGACGACCGCGAGCGCATCCGCCAGCGCGTCATCCGCATCAAGGACCCCAACTGCCACGCCGAATATCCGCGATCGCGCACGCGGCGGATGATCTCGAACGTGCGCATCGTCGCGGTCGAGGGCGACCTCATCACCGTCGCCGCCAATTTCGTCTGCTACCGCTTCCGCCGCTACGAGCGCATCCGCGAATATGTCGGCGCCTATCGCTACGTTCTGCGACAGACCGGCGACGGCTTCCGCATCAAGGAGCGCCGCGTGCTGATCGACGCCCACGAATTGGGGACGCTCGGCTCGGTGAGCTTTATCTTGTGAGCGAACGGCACACCCTCCCAGCCTTGTCATGCGCCCGCCTGAGCTCGGGGCTACCCGAGTCAACCACCGTTTCAGTGTGCGAGTCGGAGACCCGATGCGTGGCGCGTCTCACAAGGGCGACGGCTGATGTACTGCAGATCGGCCCGCTTCGAGGCGGGCGATGACACGGGCGCCTCAGGATGACCGTCAACAAAGGAAACGCCCGATGCCCAAGCTCGACGACCTGATCGAAGAACTCGTCACCGGCAACCGCATCCTCGCGCGCGAGGGGGTGGTGGATTCCTTCGGGCACATCAGCGTGCGGCATCCCGACAACCCGCAGCGTTATCTGCTCTCGCGCTCGCGCGCGCCCGATTGCATCGAGAAGGACGACATCATGGAGTTCGCGCTCGACGGCACGCCGATCGACGCGCGCGGGCGGGCGCCTTATCTCGAGCGCTACATCCACGGCGCGCTCTACGAGGCGCGGCCGGACGTGATGTCGGTCGTGCACAACCACAGCGAAAGCGTGATCCCGTTCGGCGTGACGGCCGCGAAGATCAGGCCGATCTTCCATATGGGCGCCTCGATCGGCCACGAGGTGCCGGTCTGGGACTTGCACGATCAATTCGGCGATACCGCGCTTGCTGGTCGAGAACATGGCGATGGGCCGCGACCTCGCGAAGCTGATCGGGTCGGGCGGCACCGCGCTGATGCGCGGCCACGGCGCGACGGTGGCAGGCAGGAACATCCGGCACGCGGTCTACGTCTCGGTCTATCTCGAGGTGAACGCGCGGCTGCAGAAGCAGGCCATGGATATGGGGGAGGTCAAATACCTGCACCCCGGCGAGGTCGACAAGGTCGCCGAGCGCACCAGCTCCTACGGCATCAACCGGGCCTGGGAGAACTGGTGCCGGCGCGCCGGCCGCCCGCTGCAGGCCGAGCCGGGGTAGGACAACCTCGGGCTGTCAGTCCGGCTCGGCGCTTGCGCGCCGCCCCGGAGTGACGCGGCACCAGCGACATTATTTCCCGGCCGCCTTCGTGCCCCCAGTGGGCCGGTATGCTATAGGGCAGGGGATTTGAGTGGGCCGACCACACGGGTGAACCGTGCCGCGCAAGACGGATGGCCGCAGAGGGGACGATTGACCGCCATGGCTGCCAGCACCATGACGTCGGAACGGGTCGACGCGGGCGCGACGAAGACCGCGATCCTCCAATGCCATCCTGGTGGTCGACGATATCGTCAAGCGCTTCGAGACGCCGGACGGCGTGCTGGTGGCGGTCGAGCGCACCTCGCTCACGGTGGCGCCGGGCGAGTTCCTGGGGATCATCGGACCGTCAGGCTGCGGCAAGTCGACCCTGTTCAACGTCATCGGCGGCCTGCTCGAGGCCGACGAGGGCACCGTGAAGGTCGCGGGCGAGCGGGTCTCCGGCCCGCACGCGTCGATCGGCATGATCTTCCAGGAAGAGTTGACCTTCCCCTGGCGCAACGTGATCGACAACGTCGCGTTCCCGCTGGAGATCGCCGGCCTGCCCAAGGGCGAGCGCTACGACCGGGCCCGGCATTTCGTCGGGCTGGTCGGGCTCGACGGCTTCGAGCGGCGCTATCCGGCGGAGCTCTCGGGCGGCATGCGCCAGCGCGTGTCGATGGCGCGCACGCTGGCCGCGCAGCCGAAAATCCTGCTGATGGACGAGCCGTTCGCGTCGCTCGACGAGCAGACCCGGCTCCTGCTCGGCGACAAGGTGCTGCAGATCCAGCAGCAGCTCAAGCAGACGACGCTGCTCATCACCCACAACATCACCGAGGCGGTGCAACTGTCCGACCGCATCCTGGTGATGACCTATCGGCCCGGCCGGGTGAAGCGGATGGTCGAGATCAAGCTGCCGCGCCCGCGCACCTCCGAGATCGTGTCGAGCGAGGCGTTCGGGCGCTACGTGGCGCAGATCTGGAGCGACCTGCGCGAGGAGGCGACCAAGGGATTGCGCGACGAGGAGAGCCAGAAGCTGCGCGAGGGCGAGAAGCGATGAGCGCCGCGGCGGCGCTGACGAAGAGCCGATATGTGCCGATGGCGCTCGGCGTCATGTCGCTCGTCGTCTTTCTTGCCGCGGTCGAAATCCTCATCCGCATCAACGTCATCAACCGCTTCATCGTGCCGCCGCCGTCGGACATCATCGCCGCCTTCCCGCGCATCATCGTCGAGGAGGACGTGCTGTCGCGCTTCCTGCTGACCGCCGGCGAAGCGTTCTCGGCGAGCATCATGGTCACGATCGTCGGGGTCGCCGGCGGCGTGCTGCTCCATCGCTATCACCTGTTGCGGCTGGCGACCGAGACCTGGGTGGCGGCGGTCGCGGCCGCCCCGCTGGTGCTGATGTATCCGCTCTATCTGGTGATCTTCGGGCGCAGCGCGCTCACCATCGTGATGATGGGCTTCACCGCCGGGCTCGCTCCGATCATCCTCAAGACGCTCGAAGGGCTCTCCGCCACCCGGCGGGTGCTGATCAATGTGGGGCGGAGCTTCAATCTCACGCCCTCGCAGCAATTCTGGAAGATTCTGTTCCCGGCGGCGCTCCCGACCATCTTCGTGGGATTGCGGCTGGGGCTGATCTTCTCGCTCATCAACATCGTCGGGGTCGAGTTCCTGATCAATTTCGGCGGGCTCGGGCAACTTATCAACGAGCTCGCCGAGCGCTATGATCTGCCCGGAACCTATGCGGCGATCTGCTTCGTGATCCTGGTCAGCGTCTGCGTGTTCGTCCTGATGGAAAGGCTCGAGCGATGGCTGAGACCGGTCGACTGACCTTGCCGGCGCAAAAGCCGATGCGGCTGCCGCTGCAGCCCGGTCACGCTGCTGCGCATCGTGATCATCGTCGCGGTGGTGGTGATCTGGGAGATCGTCTCCGCGTCGGGCTGGCTCTACCGCGACGTCGTGCCCTCGCTCTGGGCCATCGGCAAGCAGCTCTACGCGACGCTCGCCGATCCGACCTTCTACTTCCACCTCTACACCACCTTCTACGAGATCGGCATCGCCATGCTGATCGGCGGCTTGAGCGGGCTCGCCGTCGGCATCGTGCTCGGCGGCAGCAAGTTCATGTCGCGCGCCTACGAGGCCTATCTCTACTATCTCGGCCCGTGCCCGAAGATCATCTTCTTCCCGATCATGATCATGTGGTTCGGGGTCGGACCCGGCTCGAAGATCGCGATGGGCGCGATCTCCTGCTTCTTCCCGGTCGCGCTCAACGTCGCCGGCGGCATGCGCGAGATCGACAAGGTGCTGATCCGCGTCGGCCGGAGCTTTCGCGCCAATACCTGGCAGATGATCACCAAGATCTACCTGCCGGCCATGCGCCATCCGGTGATCAACGGCGTGCGGCTCGGGCTCGGCGTCGCGCTGATCGGCACGCTGCTGGCCGAGACCAAGCTGTCGAACCGCGGCATCGGTTTCCTGGTGATCCAGGCCTACAGCATCTTCAACATGCCGCTGATGTATTCGCTGCTGATCATCCTGTTCGTGATCTCGATCGGCGCCAACGAGCTGATCGGCCGGCTCGGCGGGCTGCACAACATCCGGCGCGCCTGACCGGTCACACCTTCGCCATCGCGCGCACCTCGCGCGGGAACAGATCCTCCACCGTCATCCGGCGATGGGTCACGCCCTGGTCGTGGCAATAGCGCAGGAACGCCTCGATGGTGGCGCGGCTCGGCTCGATGCCGTAGGGGAACGGATCGGGGCCGTAGGCGGCGGTGATCTCGTCGACCATCGCCGCCGCCCACGGCAGCGGGATGCGCGCGCAGGTGAAATCGCGCAGCCGGCCGAAGCAGCGGCGCTTGGCCTCGTCGAACATCTTGTAGAGGTTCATCGCCACCCACGGATGCTGCTCGAACACCGCGCGACGGATGGTCATCACATGCATGATCGGGAAGATGCCGGTCTGCTTGAAGAGCCGCTCCTCCTCGGCGCGATAGTTCGGAAAGAGCCGCACCACCTTGCCGTCCGGCGCCGAGAAGCTTTCCGGGGCGCGGGCGGAGATCACCGCGTCGATCTCGCCGCTCGCCAGCATGGCGGAGAGGCTCGTCTGCGGCCGGCCCTCGTAGCGGATGCCGGCGGGCAGCTTGAGCTCGACCTTCTCGGCGCGGCCCGGCTGATCGACGCCGGCCTGCAGCCAATGCACCTTCGAAAGATCGACGCCGTAGTCCTCGGCCAGGAAGCCGCGCACGTAGATGCCGGCGGTCTGCGCCCATTCGGGAATGCCGACCGCGCGCCCTTCCAGGTCCTTCGCGGTCTTGATGCCGCGGTCGCGGTGCACGTAGATCGCCGAGTGGCGGTGAACGCGCGACGGGAACACCGGGATCGCCACCATCGGCGCCGCGCCCTGCGAGGTGAGCGAGGTGTATTTCCCGAACGACAGCTCCGAGATGTCCCATTCGAGGCTGCGGGTGAAGCGGAACGTGATCTCCTCGATCGACGGGAAGATCAGCGGCGTGAGCGTGACGCCGTCGGCGCGCACGATCCCTTGCGCGATCTCGCGCACGTGCTCGTAGTCGCTGATCGCGAGCGTGAGCTGCAGCGATGCGGTGCCGCCGCTGGTGACGATTTGCGGCGCACGCAGATCGAGCGCCGATGCGCCCGCGCTGTCTTGTCCTTGCATTTGTCGTTCTTGGGCGGTCATGGGCGCTTCCCGGTTGTGGCGCGGTATTGTTATTGGTCCACGCGTGCCACCGCAATGACCACGTCGGCTCGGGTGTGCGCGCGGCAAATGCCCGCAAGCGGCGGACGCGGCATGATCTTTGACACGACTTTTGATAAGTGGTCATTTGCGATGCAAGAGTCGATCTCCTCGAAGTGAAGGACGACCCGATCGGCATGAAGGCGCTGCTGTCCGGCGACTGTCAATCCGGACATTCGCAAGGAAGCGCTGGCGCGCATCGGCAGGTGACATGGGTGAGGTGACCCTGCACGACGTGTCGAAGCGGTTCACGCTGCGCGTGGGCGGCGCGCCGCATGCGGTGCAGGCGCTCAGCCACGTCAGCTTCACCGTGCACGACGGCGAGATCGTGTCGCTGATCGGCCCGTCGGGCTGCGGCAAGACCACGGCGCTGCGCATCGCCATGGGCCTCGAGGTGGCGTCCGCCGGCAAGGTCACGGTCGACGGCCGCGAGGTGAAGGGTTGCGGCCACGACCGCGGCATGGTGTTCCAGTTCGCCGAGCTGCTGCCGTGGCTCACCGCGCTGCAGAACGTGATGTTCGGCCTCGAGATGAAGGGCATGCGCGGCGCCGAGCTGCGCGAGACCGCGACCCGTTATCTCGAGCTCGTCGGCCTGCAGGATTCGGCCGACCGCCGCCCGCACCAGCTCTCGGGCGGCATGAAGCAGCGCGTCGGCATTGCCCGCGCTCTCGCCATCGATCCCAAGGTGCTGCTGATGGACGAGCCGTTCGGCGCGCTCGACGCGCAGACGCGCGAGACCATGCAGGCCGAGCTGCTCGACCTGCACGCGCGCACCCGCAAGACCATCCTGTTCGTCACCCACGACCTCGACGAGGCGGTGCTGATCGCCGACCGGATCGTGGTGATCAAGGACGGCATGGTGCAGGAGATCATGACCGTGCCGCTGGCGCGGCCGCGGCCCGACCTCGGCGTCGTGCGCGGCACCGCCTGAGTTCGCCGACACCCGCTATCGGGTGTGGAAGGCGCTGCACGCGCCGTCCGGGAAGCCGCACTAGGCGCGGCACGGAGAGATCAGATGGTCGACACCGTTGATCCCAGGACCGCGCCCGCCGCCAACGACGCGCCGCCCGACGCCGCGCCCGATCAGCGGCGCCAAATGCTGGGCCAAGTGCCGAGCTGGGTCATCACCGTCGGCTCGCTCGTGGTCCTGATCGGCGCCTGGGAAATCTTCGGCCGCGACATCAATCCGGTGTTCGGCTCCTATCCGTCGGCGATCGCGGAGGCCGCCGTGGCGCTGGCGCGCTCCGGCAAGCTGTGGACGGCGCTGCTCGACAGCCTGCGGCCGTTCGGGGTCGGCTATGCGCTCGCCATCGTGGTCGGCGTGCCGCTCGGGCTGATCATCGGCCGCTTTCGCATCGTCGAGGCGGCGATCGGCATCTACATCACGGCCGGCTATGCGATGCCGCTGGTGGCGCTGGTGCCGCTGCTGGTGCTGTGGCTCGGGCTCGGCTTCACCGTCAAGGTCGCGATCATTTTCCTCCTCTCGGTGTTTCCGATCTGCATCAACACCTGGCTCGGCGTCACCGCGGTGCCGAAGACCCTGATCGAGGTCGGGAAATCCTTCGTGGCGCCCAATTCGGTCATCCTGCGCCGCATCATCCTGCCGGCGACCTTGCCCTACATCATGGCCGGCATCCGGCTCGCGGTTGGACGCGCCGTGGTCGCCATGGTGATCGCCGAGTTCTTCACGTCGATCTCGGGGCTCGGCGCCATCATCATCACCTCGGCCAACAATTTCGATACCGCGACCACCTTCGTGCCGATCATCCTCATCATGCTGCTGGCGGTGGCGCTCAACTTCCTGATCGGCGCGGTCGAGCGCTGGGTGGCGCCGTGGCAGGCCGAGATCGCCGGCCGCGACGAGTGACGAACGATCGGCGCTACCGCGACGCCGCGTAATGCGCGAGCGCGGTGAGGTCGGCGTCGGAGAGGCCGGCGACCGAGGCGCTCATGATGGTGTCGGCGCCGGGATGCGGGTTGTCGCGATACGATTTCAACGAGTAGATCAGATAATCGATCCGCTGCTTCGCGATCCGCGGCATCTGCTCCTGCCCGGCCAAGGTCGGCAGGTGGCAGGACGCGCAGCGGCGCGCGGTGGCGATCTCGGCGCCGCGCGCGACCAGCGCCGGATCGATCGGCTCGTCGCTCGGTTTCGGGGTCAGCTTGGCGGAAATGGCTCGCCAACGCGTTGATCTCATCGTCCTTGAGATCCTTGACGAACGGCGTCATCACCTCGATCCGGCGCACGCCCTCGCGCATCAGCACCAGCTGGTTGAGCAGGAAGAATTCCGGCTGGCCGGCGAGCGATGGAATCTTCTCCATGCGCGAATTGCCGTCCTCGCCATGGCAGGTGCTGCAGAGCTGGATCCGCTCGGCGAGCGGCATGGTCTGCGCCGAGGCGGCGCCGGCGCATAACGCGGCGGCCGCCAGCCCAAAGGCCAGCGCCCGCCACCATTCGCGGACCGCAACCCTTATCACGCGGTCACCTGCGCCGGTGTCTCATTGCGCGCGGGAGATGCGGTAGGTCGCGCCGTTTTGCTCATCGGAAACGAGCAGCGCGCCGTCAGGCATCTGCAGGACGTAGGTCGGTCGACCGAAAAACTCGTTCTTGCCCTCGTCGAGCAGCCCGGTCATGAACGGCTCGAGCTTTGCGCTGCCGTCCGGCTGCGTCCTGGCCAGCGTCACGTCGTAGCCGAACTTCTTCTCCCGGTTCCACGAGCCGCGGCGGGCGATGAAGGCAACGTTCTTGTACGTCGGCAGGGAACATCGTGCCGGTGTAGAACTTGATGCCGAGCCCGCCGGCATGCGGTCCGGTCAGGGCCGCGGGCAGGATGACGCCGGCGCACGGGTTCGGGATTCTTGATGTCCGGGTCGGGGACGCCGTTGGCGTGGCAGTAGGGGAAGCCGTAGAACGCACCTTCCTGGCCCCTGGCGATCCGGTTGAGCTCGTCCTCCGGACCATCGTTGCCGGCCCAGTCGCGGCCGTTGTCGGTGAACCACAGCTCTTGCGTCGTCGGGTGCCAGTCGAAGCCGACGGTGTTGCGGACGCCGCGTGCGACGATCTCCATGCCGGAGCCGTCGGCGTTGTAGCGGCGGATCTGGCCGTGGATGCCGTGTTGATCTCGCAGATGTTGCAGTTGGCGCCGACCTGCACGTAGAGCTTGCCGTCGGGCCCGAACGCGACGTATTTCCAATTGTGATGGATGGTGTCCGGGAGACCGAACTTGTCGGTCAGCTCGACCGGCTGGCCGGGATTGTCGAGCTTGTCCTCGATGTTGTCGTAGCGGAACACCTTGTTGATGGCGAACACGTAGAGCGCGCCGTCCTTGAAGGCGAGCCCGTTCGGCTGGGTCAAGCCCGGTCAACAGGGTCTTGACCTCGCGCTTGCCGTCCTTGTTGGTGATGGCATAGACGCGGCCGATCAGGCGGGTGCCCATGAACATGGTGCCCTTGTCGCCCATCACCATGGTGCGCGCGCCCGGATGGCCGTGCGACCAGACCTCGGCCTTGAAGCCGGCCGGCAGCTTGATCTTGTCGACCGGGATTTTTTCGAGCGCGGTCGCGGTCGGCGGCGTCGGGTGCGGCCGCAGCGAGGTATCCTGCTTGCTCTCAGCCGGCTTGGTCTTGTCGATGGGACTGAAGCCGGGCGGAGTCGGCGGGGGAGACGGAGCCGGTTGCTGAGCCATTGCCGGCGCGGCGGTCAACAGTCCGATGACGCCGGCGAGCAGCAGGCTGCGCCGGTACGACAGAAAGCTGGTCATGCGTTCCTCCCTGTTCTGGAAGCAAGTTTCGAAAAATGGGGCGTGGTTCCCCAGGCCGTGTTGGGCCGGCTTCCTTCGGGCCCAGTCTCCAATATGCACCACCCGAGTGCAACGGGGTTCTCGGCGTCCGCAATCCGGCACATGTCGTCACATGCGCCGGTACGAATAGCGCCCGTCCTCGCTCACCGCCGCCAACGCGGCCACCCGGTCGTGCTCGGGCGACAGATGGCAGACCGGATCGGCCGCCGCGGCATCGCCGGTGAGCGCGAAGGCCTGGCAGCGGCAGCCGCCGAAATCCTGCTCGCGCCGCGCGCAGCTCGCGCACGGCTCCTTCATCCAGGCGGTGCCGCGGAAGGCGTTGAAGGCGGGCGAGTTCGCCCAGATGTCGGCGAGCGAATGCTCGCGCACGTTCCAGAATTCGAGACCCGGGATCGACTCGGCGGCGTGGCAGGGCAGCACCTTGCCGGCCGGCGTGACGTTGAGCGAGCGCCGGCCCCAGCCGCCGACGCAGGGCTTGGGATAGCGCGCGTAGTAATCGGGCACCACGGCGTCGATGACGATGCGGCCGTGATGGCGCGCCCGCAGCTCCTCGACCGCGGTGGCGGCGCGCTCGACCTGCTCGCGCGTCGGCATCAGCGTGGCGCGGTTCTCGAGCGCCCAGCCGTAATATTGCACATGCGCGATCTCGACCCGGCTGGCGTCGAGCGCGAGCGCGAGATCGACCATCTCGCCGATGCGGTCGATATTGGCGCGGTGCATGACCGCGTTGACGGTGAGCGGCAGCCCGAGCCGCACCACCTCGGCGGCGAGCGCGCGCTTGCGCGCGAAGGCGCCGTCATAGCCGGCGATATGGTCGGCGGATTTCTGCCTCGCTGTCCTGGATCGAGATCTGCACGTGATCGAGCCCGCCGGCGGCGAGCGCGCCGAGCGTCTTCTCGGTGATGCCGACCCCCGAGGTGATGAGGTTGGTGTAGAGGCCGGCCGCGTGCGCGGCGGCGGCGATCTCGACCAGATCGCGCCGCGCGCCCGGCTCGCCGCCCGACAGATGCACCTGCAGCACGCCGAGCGCCGCCGCCTCGCGGAACACGCGGGCCCAGGTCGCGGTGTCGAGCTCGCTTTCGCGGCGGTCGAGCGCGAGCGGATTCGAGCAATAGGGGCAGCCGAGCGGGCAACGATGGGTCAGCTCGGCGAGCAGGCCGAGGGGCTTGTGCAGAGGTGCTCCGTTGAACCGGGCGCCACGTCGACGCTCGCCTTCGTGCATTCGTCCGCGGCCGGCCTCCACGTCTTGACGCCTTCAGCAATGTAGAGCCGCGGATGCCCGGGACAAGCCACGACGCACGCCCGATGGTATCACAATTCCAGCAGCCGCTTGTCGGCCAGGCCGCGCAGCAGCGCGGTCACGTCGGCGAGGATTTTCTCGCGCGGCGCCGAATAGGTCTTCACCAGGTCGTCGATGATCTCGCCGAAGGTCGCCTCGCCGGTGCAGCGCTTGACGATCTCGACCGCGATGGCGTCGGCCTTGAACACCCGTTCGGGCGCCAGCAGCACCCAGCCGCCCTGCGCCTCGTTGTGGACGAGCCGCACGCCGCGCGGCAGGCGCGGGCGGGCATCGGCGGCGATGGCGGTGGCGGCGCTCGGTTCGCTCACGGCTCTCTCCTAGTCCTTCAACGTTCGGCACGAAGGCGCCGGGCGGCACGTGCTTGGGCGCCACATAGGCATGGTAGCAGCGCGTCGAGCATCGCCCACAGCACGTCGCATTTGAACTCGAGCGCCCGCAGCACCGCCTGCTGGGCGTCCGGCGTCTTGGCGTGGCGCTTGACGTAGTCGAGCGCGAAATCGGAATCGCGCTGCGCCTGCGGCGGCCGCTTGGAGAAATAGGCCAGCGTGTCGGCGCTGACGAAATCGTAGCTCTTGAGCATGCCCTCGATCCGCTCGCTGATGATCTGCGGCGAGAACAGCTCGGTGAGCGAGGAGGCGACCGCCTCGAGCAGCGACTTGTCGCGCACGAAATGCACGTAGGCCTCGACCGCGAAGCGCGTCGCCGGCAAGCAGCCCGGCGAGCGAGACCACGTAGTCGCGGTCGAGCCCGAGCCCGTCGGTCAGCTTGAGCCAGCGCGCGATGCCGCCGTCGCCCGCGGTCTCGCCGTCGTGATCGACGAGCCGGCTGCGCCATTCGCGGCGCAGCGCCGGATCGTCGCAGCGCGCGATCAGGCTCGCGTCCTTCACCGGGATCATCGCCTGGTAATAGTAGCGGTTGAGCGCCCAGGCCTGCACCTGGCCCTTTCGTGCACTTGCCGCCGTGCAGCAGCGCGTGGAACGGATGCAGGCGGTGATAGCGCCGCGCGCCGATGTCGCGCAGCCGCGCTTCGAGCTCGTCCGGCGGCATCAGCTTCACAGCACGATCTCCATCCCGTCCTCGGCGATCTCCCAGCCCTCGCGCTCGACCGCGGCGCGCTCGGGCGAGCCGGCGACCAGGATCGGATTGGTGTTGTTGATGTGCACGTAGATGCGCCGTCCGCCGAGCTGTGCCGAGCGCGGCGAGCGAGCCGTCCGCGCCGTCGATCGGCATGTGTCCCATGCGGCGGCCGGTCTTGCTGCCGGTGCCGCTCGCGATCATCTCGTCGTCGCGATAGAGCGTGCCGTCGAAAAACACCACGTCGGCACGCGCGATCCGCTCCCGCATCGCGGCGGTCACGGCGGCCGCGCCCGGAATATAGGCGATGCGGGCGCCGCCCGCCGAAATCTCGACGCCGACATTCGACGCCGTCTCGCTCGCGGTGTCGGGGTTCTCGCCTTCGAGATAGAGCGGGACCTTGCCGGGCACCGTGAACAGCTCGGCCGCGAGGCCGCCCGGGAGCGCGAGCGGCTCGCCGGGCGCGACGGCCCGCCGCGTCACCAGCTCGGGAGCCAGCACGCCGAACATGGGGTTGTCGGCGAGCGCCGCGAGCGTCGCGTCGGTCGCAAAGATGGAGAACGGCTCGCGCTCGCGCAGGCTGAGCAGGCCGGCGACCTGATCGATCTCGCGCGCCGGTGAGCACGACCGCCTTGATCGGGCTGCCGCGCGTGCCGGTGCGCGGATGCAGCGGCTTCGAGCCGCGCAGCTGCGCCGGCAGGTCAGGGGAGGCGTTGATCAGGACCCAGTCTTCGCCGTCGGCGGACACCGCAAGGCTCGCCTGGGTGCGCGGCCGCACGCGCGCATCACCGGCCCATGCCAGGCGACACACCGGGCAACGGCAGTTCCATTGCGGAAAGCCCCCACCCGCCGCCGAGCCGAGCACGATGGCGGTGAGGCGTCCCATCCAGGACTAGGGAGAGAGCGTCGGGATCAGAACTCGGCCGGCAGGTAGCCGTTGATCTCGAGGCCGATGCAGATCTCGACGAGCGTCGGTGTGGTCCAGGCCATTGGTCGTTCCCTTGATTGCGCCGCCGGTCTGAGCGCCGACGGGTGAGAAAGCACCCATAGAGTAAATCGGCTTTCCCCGGCGCGCAAGCGCCCCTCGGGCACTAGGGAGAACGCCGCGCATCACGGCGGCCGATAACCGAATTGTGAACGCGCGGGCTTGCCGCTCGCGCGCGAGCGCACCGCGATGGCCAGTCCGTGCAAAAGAAAAACCGGACCCTTGCGGGTCCGGTATAGTTTGTCGGCGCGGGGGCCGACAATCACCTTCCAGAGGGGAACAGCTGTCGGCTTGACGATTGCAATCTGGGAGGATGGGCAACCGGTCGCCGCCAGTGAGTCGTAGTGTACAGAGGCGAGTTTCCTCAGACAATACAAAGGGTCGCATGCCAGCCATGCGGAGGTCGCAAGGAAATCGACGAATAGCGAATGGTCTGATCGATCACCGCGACTGATTTTCGACATGCGGCAGCAGGGTCGTCGGAGCGATCGTCGAGGAAGCGGCGCCGCTCAATAATTCCAGCGCTGCGCCTTCGCCACCAGAAAATCGCGGAACACCTGCACGCGCGCGACCGACTTCAGCTCTTCCGGATAGGCGAAATAGGCGTCGAGCGAGACCGTGTCGGACTCGCCGAACAACTGCACCAGCCCGCCGTTCTCCTCCACCAGATAGTCCGGCAACAGCGCAATCCCGATGCCGCGCTGGCATGCGCGCTGGACGCCGAGGATGTTGTTGATGGTGAGGATCGGCGTGCGCGGCGCCCTTGCCGTTGCGGGCGACCTCCATCAGCCAGCGCCGGTTCTCGAAATAGTTGGGCACCACGGTGCCGCCGAGCAGCAGGATGCGGTGCTTGTCGAGATCCTCGAGCGTCTTCGGCGTGCCGAAGCGCTTGAGATATTCCGGCGAGGCGTAGGCGTGGAAGCGCACCGAGAACAGCTTGCGCTGGATCAGGTCGGGCTGCGTCGGCTGGCGCAGCCTGATCGCCACGTCGGCTTCGCGCATCGACGAGGTCGAGCTCCTCGTCGCTGGTGATCAGCGTGATGTGGATGTCGGGATAGAGGTCGATGAACTCGCCGAGCCGCGGGGTCAGCCAATGCAGGCCGATGCCGGGCGAGGTCGACACCTTGAGCTCGCCGTTCGGCCGCTCCTTGCTGTCGGTCAGCTTGGCGCGCGCGGCCTCGAGCTTCATGAACACGTCGTGCGCGGTGCGATGCAGGAGCTCGCCCTGCTCGGTGAGGATGAGCCCGCGCGCATGGCGGTGGAACAGCGAGACGTTGAGCTCCTGCTCCAGCGCCGAAACCTGCCGCGACACGGCCGATTGCGAGAGGCCGAGCTGCTCGCCGGCATGCGTGAAGCTGCCGGCTTCGGCGGCGGCGTGAAAGACCTTGAGCTTGTCCCAGTCCATGACCCAAAACCTGCTGTCGCCCGCGACCGGGGCGGTGAAGTCATTGCAACGTCATTCGCATCACTCGGCCGCCAGCCGCGGCTCCGCTTCACCCTGCGCCGCGAGGAAGCGTTCGGCTTCGAGCGCCGCCATGCAGCCTTGCCCGGCGGCGGTCACGGCCTGGCGGTAGACGTCGTCGGTGACGTCGCCGGCGGCGAACACGCCGGGCACCGAGGTCGCCGTCGAGGGGGCGGTGATGATGTAGCCCGAGGGCTTCATGTCGAGCTGGCCGACGAACAGCTCGGACGCCGGCGTGTGGCCGATGGCGATGAACACGCCGTCCGCCAGCATCTCGGTGAACGCGCCGGTCTTGACGTTGCGCAGGATGACGCCCTTCACCTTCAGCGGGTTCTCGGCGCCCGCCACCTCCTCGAGCACCGTGTCCCAGATCACCGAGATCTTCGGGTTCTTGAACAGGCGGTCCTGCAGGATCTTCTCGGCGCGGAAGCGCGTCGCGCCGGTGCACCACCGTCACCTTGGAGGCGAAGTTGGTGAGGAACAGCGCCTCCTCGACCGCGGTATTGCCGCCGCCGATGACGATCACTTCCTTGTTGCGATAGAAGAAGCCGTCGCAGGTGGCGCAGGCGGAGACGCCGTAGCCCTTGAATTTCTGCTCGGAGGGAAGCTCCAGCCAGCGCGCCTGCGCGCCGGTCGCGATGATCAGGCTGTCGGCCAGATAGCGGTCGCCGGAATCGCATTCGAGCCGGAACGGCCGGTGCGCGAGATCGACCTTGCTGACGTGGTCGGTGACGATCTTGGTCCCGACGTGCTCGGCCTGCTTCTGCATCTGCTCCATCAGCCACGGGCCCTGGATGACCTCGGCGAAGCCCGGGTAGTTCTCGACGTCGGTGGTGATGGTGAGCTGGCCGCCGGGCTGGATGCCCTGGATCAGCACCGGATCCAGCATGGCGCGGGCGGCATAGATCGCGGCCGTGTAGCCGGCAGGCCCCGACCCGATGATGACGACTTTCGCGTGGGTGGTCTTGCCCATGGACAGCGAGTTCCCTGTCGAAGGTGATTTGTTGGGCGCGGCCGGAAACGCCAATCGGCCAGCAGCCATGACCAATCTAAGGCTTCGCCCGAGCTATGCAAGATATGCAGACCAGGATGCCACAGCATCGTGAATGCCGGCGCGCCGCTGCCCTACCATGGTACCGTCAGCGCGCAATAATGTTTCGCGAGCGGCCGGATCGGGGTAAATCTCGCTGCCAGCACGGCACCGCTCCGCAATCGAATCGGGCGGGCCGGGCGCAGCCACGGGAGGCGGGTCGTGCTCGCGCGTCTCGACGCCATCGATCGGCAGATTCTCCAGGAGCTGCAGGACGACGGCCGCATCACCAACGTGGAGCTCGCGCGCCGGGTCGGCATTTCGGCGCCGTCCTGCCTGCGGCGGGTGCGGGCGCTCGAGCAGGCCGGCTACATCAAGGGCTACCGCGGGCTGCTCGACGAGAAGCGTCTGGGCTTCGAGGTCACGGTCTTCGCCATGGTGCACTTGAGCAGCCAGGCCGAGGCCGATCTGCGCGCGTTCGAGGCGTTCGTGCGGGCGCAGCCGCTGGTGCGCGAATGCTGGATGCTCTCGGGCGAGATCGACTTCATCCTCAAATGCGTGGCGCCCGACCTGAAGACCTTTCAGGCCTTCGTCGCCGAGCTCACCGGGGCGCCGCACGTGCGCAACGTCAAGACCGCGCTCACGCTGCGCAACTCCAAGGACGCCGCCATGGTGCCGCTGGAGTTGATGGCGAAAACGTGAGGCAGCCGCTACACTCGCAACTTCTGAGCTCGCAGCTCTCGCAGCAAGCTCTGGCGGACCGCCCGCATCAACGCATCGCAATGTTTCGGCAAGGTCCGGCCCGCGAACGTCACGAAGCCGACGTTGCGACGCAGCCGCGGCTCGAGCAGCGGACGCACCGCCAAGTTTCGTCCTTTGAACATCGAGAATGTGAGCGAGGGCAGCGCCGTCACTCCCAGCCCGGCCTCGACCAGCGCAACCGCCGAGGGGATCTGCTCCACCTCGTAGCGTGGCTCGATGGCGATCTCGGCATGCACGAAGGCCGCATCGGTCAGGCGGCGCACCGACGAGATGCGCGTGATGCCGATGAATGGAAGGCCGCTCAGGTCCCGCCACCGCACCTGCTTGCGGCGGGCGAGCGGATCGTCGCTCCGGCACACCAGATGCGCGACGTCGGACGCGATCTCCTCGAACACCAGATCGCCGTGCTGCGCCGGCTTGATCGTGACCGCGAGGTCGGCCACGCCCTCGGTCACCAGCAATAGCGCGCGTTCGTGCTGAACGTCGTGCACGACGATCTCGACCGCCGGATGCTCGCGCTTGAACGCCACCAGCGCCGACGGCAGCGCCGCACAGGCGATCGAGGGCAAGGCCGCAATGGTGATGCGGCCTTGCCGGTCGCGCGTGCTCGACGCGAGCCGATCGAGCGCGCGCTTGAAATCGCGCACCGCTTCGCGTGCGACCGCCGCCGCGGACCGGCCCTCGTCCGTGAGCTTGAGAGAGCGGGTCGTGCGCTCGAACAGCCGCGCGCCGATCTCGCGCTCGATCCGGCGGATCAACTCGCTGAGCGAGGGCTGCGAGATTCCCAACCGGTGCGCGGCCGCGCTGAAGCTCTCGGATTCGGCGGCGGCGATCAGGATCTCGAACTGCCGGTAGGTCAAATTCATTGCCTAAGCCTATATATCTATCGTGTCTCATTATTTGACACTATGAGTGGGCGTCAATAGCGTCGCTCGCCGAAGACGGGCAGGAAAGGCGGACAGATGGCCTCCAAGGTCTTCATCGGCGCGGGCGCGGGATTTGCCGGCGACCGGACCGATGCCGCCGGCCCGGTGGTGGATGCGCTGGCGCGGCTCGCGGGGCCGCGCTTTCTGATGTTCGAAACGCTGGCCGAGCGCACGCTCGCGCTGTCGCAGCTCGAACGTCGCCGCGATCCAGGGCGCGGCTTCAATCCCGCGCTCGATCGGTTCGTCGGCCCCGTGCTCGCGCGCTGCCTGCGGGACGAGATCAGGATCATCGGCAATTTCGGCGCCGCCAATCCGCGGGCGGCAGCGGCGCGCATCCTGGCGCTGGCACGCGAGCAAGGCCTGCGGTCGCCGCGCGTGGCGGTCGTGGAGGGCGACGACCTTACCGGGACATTGTCGGCGAAACAGCTCGCGGATCGCGAGACCGGCGGCGCGATCCTGCGCGACGCGACCGAGATCATCGCCGCCAATCTCTATCTCGGCGCCGGGCCGATCGCGCAAGCGCTCGATCAAGGCGCGGAGATCGTGGTGACCGGGCGGGTCGCCGACTCCGCGCTGGCGCTCGGTCCGCTCATCCACGCCTTTCGATGGCGATCCGATGATTGGGACCGTCTCGCGGCCGGTACGCTCGCCGGACATCTGCTCGAATGCGGCGCGCAGGTCACCGGCGGATATTTTGCCGATCCGCCCTACAAGGAGGTGTCCGGAATGGCCGACCTCGGCTACCCGATCGCCGAGATCGATGCCGACGGCGACATGGTGATCACCAAGCCCGCGGGAACCGGCGGCAGGGTCGACCGGCTGACGGTGACCGAGCAGCTTCTGTACGAGATTCACGACCCGGCCGCCTATCTTGCCCCCGACGTGGTGCTCGACATCAGCGCGGTGACGGTCGAGGAGCTGGCGCCCGATCGCGTGCGCGTGCGCGGCGCCCGCGGCAAGCCGGCTCCCGAGACCCTCAAGGCGACCGTCTGCGTCGACGGCGGCATGCTCGGCGAGGCGGAGATTTCCTACGCCGGTCCGAATGCCGCGGCGCGCGCGCGGCTCGCGGCCGAGACCATCCGCGAGCGCATGCGGAGACGGGCGCCCGGTCTCGTCGTCCGCACCGACGCGATCGGCGTGATCAGCGTGCTCGGCGACGATGGCGGAGCACTTGACCGGCCATGGCCGTCCGATCCGGCCGACGTGCGGCTGCGCTTTGCCGCGCAATCGGCGAATACCGCGGACGTGGAGCTTCTGCTCGACGAGGTCGAGGCGCTCTATTGCGCGGGGCCCGCCGGCGGCGCCGGCGTCCGCAAGCGCATGACGCCGAGGCTCGCCAGCGCCTCCTGCCTGGTCGAGCGCAAATTCGCCTCGCCGCGCGTGGTGCTGCTCGGGGATGGTCCATGACCGCGCGGACCGTCAGGCTCTACGAGATCGCCAATGCGCGATCCGGCGACAAGGGCAACCGGCTCAACATCGCGCTGGTCTGCCGCGATCCCGCCCACTATCCGGCGCTCGCGCAACAGGTGACGGCGGATCGCGTCGCGGAGGTGTTTGCCGGACGCCGGCCGACGCGCGTCGTCCGGTACGAGCTGCCCAAGCTCGCGGCGTTCAATTTCGTGCTCGACGACGTGCTCGAAGGCGGCGTCAATTCGAGCCTCGGTCTCGACGGCCACGGCAAGTCGCTGTCCTACCTTCTGCTGGACATTCCAGTGCAGGTCGCGGTGGAGCCCGCGCATGAACGACGTGCAGGCGCGCGGATCGTCTGATCAGGGAGAACATCAATCATGAAACGACTCGTGGGATTGCTGACGGCAGGGATCGTTCTGGCAGCAACGTCCGGGATGGTGAGCGCCCAGGACCGCTATCCGTCGCAGAGCATCAAGTTCGTCGTTCCATTCGCGGCCGGAAGCGCCACCGATACGCTCGCGCGGCTGCTCGGGCACCGCGTCACGGCGACGCTCGGCCAAAACGTCGTGATCGAGAATATCGCCGGCGGCAGCGGTGTCATCGCGGCGCAGAGCGTCGTGCGCTCGCGCGCCGGACGGCCATACCGTGTTCATTACGTCGAACACGACCCATGCCTCCAATCAGAGCCTGCTGAAGAAAGTTCCCTATGACGCGATCGCCGATTTCGAGCCGATCAGCAAGCTCGGCACCATCACGCTTGCGCTGGTGGGGCATCCGTCGGTGCCGGCCAATGACGTCAAGAGCCTGATCGCCTACGCCAAGGCCAATCCGGGCAAGCTCAGCTTCGGCAGCGGTTCCACGTCGTCGCGCATCGCCGGCGAGTTGCTCAAGACGCTCGCCGGCATCGACATGCTGCATGTGCCCTACAAGAGCAATCCGCAGGTGGTCACCGACCTCCTGGGCGGACAGATCTCGCTGTTCTTCGGCGACGTGTCGACCTCATTGCCGCCGGTCCGCGCCGGCAGGCTCAAGGGCTTTGCGGTATCGAGCCTGACGCGCTCGTCGCTGGCGCCCGATTTGCCGACCCTGAACGAGGCGGGGATTCCCGGCTACGACCTGACCGCCTGGTTTGCGGCGTTCGTTCCGGCCAAAACCCCCAAGGCCGATCGTCGACAAGCTGAACGCGGCATTGCGCGAAGCGCTGGCCGACAAGGATGTGGCGGCGAAGCTGCTCGCCGCCGGCATCGAGCCGGCCGCGAGCTCGCCCGACGAGCTCAAGGCGTTCGTCATGTCCGAGACCAGGAAGTGGGCGAAGATCGTCGCGGATGCGAAAATCGAGCCGGAGTAAATCTCACTCCGCCGCGGTGCGCGCATCGGCGAAGGCGGGCATCACCTCGCGCGCGAACAGCTCGACCGAATGGAGCGATTCCGCGAGCGTCATGTCGCCGAACGCGAACCACGACAGCAGGTAGTTGGCGCCGCTCGCCGCGATCTCGGCGGCGAGGAAATCGCGCACGGTGCGCGGCGAGCCGGCAATCCCGTTGTCGATGGCGACCAGCTCGTCGAAGGTGGGCGGATAGAGCGCGGTGATGCGCGGCTCGACGCCGTGGCGCTCGAACAGCCAGCGGAAGCTGTTGCGCCAACGCGGATAGGCGCGGCGCGCGATCGCCAGCGCCGCGTCGTCGGTGTCGGCCACCACCACGTGGCGGGCGACCCCCATGAGCGGAATGTCCTTCGGATCCTTGCCGAGCCGCGCCCGCTCCGCCCGGTAGCGGTCGGTGATGACACGCACCGTCGGGCGCAGCGCGATGCTCACGATGTTGACGTCGTTCGCCGCCGGCCACTCGGCGTTGTCGGGGAGCGTGGTGCCGTACCACAGCGGCGGGTGCGGCTGCTGCACCGGGCGCAGGATCATCGGCACCTTCTGGAACTGATAATACTTCCCCTCGAACGTGAGCTCGTCCACGACCAGGCCTTTGAGCAGCAGCTGGAAGGCCTCGTGATACATCTCGGCGGTCTTCGCAAAATCGAGGCCGTAGGCCCTGGTCTCGAACGGCGATACGCCGCGCCCGACGCCGAGCAGGAAGCGCCCGCCGCTCATCTGGTCGAGCATGCAGACTTCCTCGATCAGGCGCAGCGGATGGTAGAACGGCAGCAGATAGACCAGCGGCCCGAAGCGCAGCGCCTTGGTGCGTAGCGCAACCTGCGCCAGGAACAAGCCGGGCGAGGCGGCGCAGCCGAGCGGCGTCGAATGGTGCTCGGCGAGATGGTAGCCGTAGATGCCGGCGCGATCATAGGCTTCGACCAGCGCGAGCCGATCGGCATAGAGCTTCGCGAGCGGGCCGCCCGTATCGTCCATGTGGTCGAACACGCCGAATTTCATCGAAATCCCCCGAAGCCGAATTGATGGACGTCATGCCCGGACCTCGGCTCGAGTCCGAGGGCTGGCTGGTCCGGGCACCGATGCGCCGGAGGAGTAGATTAAAGACGTCGATGGCCGGGACAAGGCCCGGCCACGACGGTCTGGACGAATGCCAGAAGTGCGGCAGCGGATTATTCCCGCCACTCGACCTTCTTGATTTCGTACGCCTTGGCGCCGCCGGGCGTCACCACCTCGATCGAGTCGCCCTTCTTCTTGTTGACGAGCGCGCGCGCGAGCGGAGAGGCGATCGAGATCTTGCCCTTCTTGGCGTCCGCCTCGGGCTCGCCGACGAGCTGCCACACCTGCTTCTTGTCGGTGTCCTCGTCGATCAGGGTCACGGTCGCCCCGAACGTCACGGTGTCGCCGGACAGCTTCGAGACGTCGATCACCTCGGCGCGCGCGAGCTTGTCCTCGAGCTCGGCGATGCGGCCCTCGTTGTGCGCCTGCTGTTCCTTGGCCGCGTGATATTCGGCGTTCTCCGACAGGTCGCCGTGCGTGCGCGCATCGGTGATCTGCTGGATGATGCGCGGCCGCTCGACCTGCTGGCGGTGCTTGAGCTCGTTCTCGAGCGTGCTGTAGCCCGCCGCCGTCATCGGGATCTTGTCCATCGGTCCTTCAAAGCCTCCGACTTCCGCAATGAGACAATAATTTCCGATCGCGGGCGGAAGGGCTTCCGGCCACGCGACCGCAAAACATTGTCCCAAACTCAAACCGTCTGGCGGCCGACCCGGGGTCTCAGGTCAGCCCTTGCCGCCGAAATAGCTCTGCAACGCGCGCACCTCGAGGTCGCCCCCGAGATAGGCCTTGATTCCTTGCGCCGCGGCTACGGCCCCAGAAAGAGTGGTGTAGTATGGCACTTTATGCAAGAGGGCAGCGCGGCGCAGGGACTTGCTGTCGGCCAGCGCCTGGGCCCCCTCGGTGGTGTTGAAAACCAGCTGAACCCGGCCGTTTTTGATGGCATCGACGATATTCGGCCGGCCTTCGGAGGCTTTCAGGATGCGGTCGGCCGCCACCCCGTGTTCCGCCAGGAACCGCTGGGTGCCGGAGGTGGCGATCACCCGGAAGCCCACTCCGGCCAGCGTCCTGACCGCCCCGATCACCCGTTCCTTGTCCTCGTCCCGGACCGAAACGAACACGGTTCCGCTGCGCGGCAGGCGGGCGCCGCCGCCGAGCTGGCTCTTGACGAAGGCGAGGTCGAACGAGCGGTCGATGCCCATCACCTCGCCGGTCGACTTCATCTCCGGGCCGAGCACGGTGTCGACCTTCTCGCCGAAGCGGTCGAACGGGAACACCGCCTCCTTGACGCCGATATGCGTCGCCGTGCCGGGCGCGAAGCGCCCGGGCTCGAGCTTGAAGCTCGCGAGGTCCTCGCCCGCCATGATGCGCGCCGCGATCTTGGCGACCGGCAGGCCGACCACCTTGGCGACGAACGGCACGGTGCGGGAAGCGCGCGGGTTGACCTCGAGCACGTAGATGTCGCCGTCCTTGATGGCATATTGCACGTTCATCAGGCCGCCGACCTTGAGCGCCAGCGCCAGCTGGCGGGTCTGGCGGTCGAGCGCCGCGATGGTGGCGGGCTTGAGATTGTGCGGCGGCAGCGAGCAGGCGGAATCGCCGGAGTGAATGCCGGCTTCCTCGATGTGCTCCATGATGCCGGCGACGAATGTGTCGCGGCCGTCGGCCAGGCAGTCGACATCGACCTCGACGGCATCCGACAGGTAGCGGTCGAACAGCAGCGGGTTCTTGCCGAGCACGGTGTTGATCTGCCCGGTCTTGTCGTTGGGGTAGCGCGCCTTGACGTCGTGGGGAACGAGCTCCGGCAAGGTGTCGAGCAGATAGTCGCCGAGCTGCTCTTCCTCGCGGATGATCTGCATCGCGCGCCCGCCCAGCACATAGGAGGGGCGCACCACGATCGGATAGCCGAGATCGGCCGCCACCAGCCGGGCCTGCTCGACCGAATAGGCGATGCCGTTGCTCGGCTGCTTGAGGCCGAGCCGATCGAGCAGGTGCTTGAAGCGGTTGCGGTCCTCGGCGAGATCGATGGCGTCGGGCGAGGTGCCGAGGATGGGAACGTTGGCGCGCTCGAGCGGCTCGGCGAGCTTGAGCGGCGTCTGGCCGCCGAACTGCACGATCACCCCGTGCAGGGTGCCGTTCGCCCGCTCGGTGTCGATGATCTCGAGCACGTCCTCGGCGGTGAGCGGCTCGAAATAGAGCCGGTCCGAGGTGTCGTAGTCGGTCGAGACCGTCTCGGGATTGCAATTGATCATGATGGTCTCGTAGCCGACGTCGCGCAGCGCGAAGGCGGCGTGGCAGCAGCAATAGTCGAACTCGATGCCCTGGCCGATGCGGTTCGGCCCGCCGCCGAGGATCACCACCTTTGTCTTGTCGGAGGGCGCCGCCTCGTCGGCCGGCTGCCCGGCGAACGGCGTCTCGTAGGTGGAATACATGTAGGCGGTGGGCGAGGCGAACTCCGCCGCGCAGGTGTCGATGCGCTTGAACACCGGCCGCACCCCGAGCGCGCGCCGCGCCGCCGTGACCTCCGCCTCGCCGCGCCTGGTCAGCACCGCGAGCCGCGCGTCCGAGAACCCCATGGCCTTGAGGCGGCGGAGCGTGGCCGGGCTCGTCGGCAGGCCCTTCGCCTTGATCTCGCGCTTCCATCTCGACGATGCCCCTGATCTCGGCGAGGAACCAGGGATCGATCTTGCAGGCGTCGTGGATGTGCTGGTCCGACATGCCGAGCCGCATGGCTTGCGCCACCTGCAGCAGGCGGTCGGGGGTCGGGGTCCCGAGCGCGGCGCGGATCGCGTTGCGGTCGTCGCCTTGGCCGACACCCTCGATGGTCACCTCGTCGAGCCCGGTCAGCCCGGTCTCGAGCGAGCGCAGCGCCTTCTGCAGGCTCTCCTGGAAGGTGCGGCCGATCGCCATCGCCTCGCCGACCGATTTCATCGACGTGGTCAGCACCGGGTCGGCGCCGGGGAATTTCTCGAACGCGAAGCGCGGAATCTTGGTGACGACGTAGTCGATGGTCGGCTCGAAGCTCGCCGGCGTCGCGCCGCCGGTGATGTCGTTGGCGATCTCGTCGAGCGTGTAGCCGACCGCGAGCTTGGCCGCGACCTTGGCGATCGGGAAGCCGGTCGCCTTCGAGGCGAGCGCCGAGGAGCGCGACACCCGCGGGTTCATCTCGATGATGACCAGGCGCCCGTCGGCCGGGATTGACGGCGAACTGCACGTTCGAGCCGCCGGTCTCCACCCCGATCTCGCGCAACACCGCGATCGAGGCGTCGCGCATGATCTGGTATTCCTTGTCGGTGAGCGTCAGCGCCGGCGCGATCGTGATCGAGTCGCCGGTATGCACGCCCATCGGGTCGAGGTTCTCGATCGAGCAGATGATGATGCAGTTGTCGTTCTTGTCGCGAACGACCTCCATCTCGAATTCCTTCCAGCCGATCACCAATTCCTCGATCAGCACCTCGTTGGTCGGGGAGGCGTCGATGCCGCGCTCGACGATCTCGATGAACTCGGCCTTGTTGTAGGCGATGCCGCCGCCGGTGCCGCCGAGCGTGAACGACGGCCGGATGATGGCCGGCAGGCCGATATCCTCGAGCGCCCGCAGCGCGTTGGGCAGCGTCTTGACCTGCTGCGACCGCGGCGTCTCCAGGCCGATCCGTGTCATCGCCTCGCGGAAGCGTTGGCGGTCCTCCGCCTTGTCGATGGCGTCCGCGGTGGCGCCGATCATCTTGACGTGGAACTTGTCGAGCACGCCCATGCGGCGCAGCGACAGCGCGGTGTTGAGCGCGGTCTGCCCGCCCATGGTCGGAAGCAGCGCATCCGGGCGCTCCTTCTCGATGATCTTGGCGACGATCTCCGGCGTGATCGGCTCGATATAGGTCGCGTCCGCCAGGTCCGGATCGGTCATGATCGTCGCCGGATTGGAATTGACCAGCACGACCCGGTAGCCCTCGGCCTTGAGCGCCTTGCAGGCCTGCGTGCCGGAATAGTCGAACTCGCACGCCTGCCCGATCACGATCGGACCGGCGCCGATGATCAGGATCGAGGAGATGTCGGTCCGCTTGGGCATCGAGGCTCGTGAAAAGGCGCACAAAAAAAGGGCGCGCGACCGCGCGTCCTTCGGGGCCGGCGCAGAGGCTGTGGCCCCGCGCGCGGGCGCTCTTTAGACCAGAATCACCGGGCAGGGAAGGGCTGCGGCAAAGCTATCGGCCCACCGGCACCGCGGCTCGCGGCGTCGGTCGCCGGAACCAGCTGAAATGAACCCATTGAGATTGCGCGGCAACTCCTCCAAAGTCGGAGCAGCCCCCCGTCAATCAGCAAGCAGCATCAGCGAAACAGGATCTTGGCGCATGCGCACGGAATGGATTGTCGTCGCGGTCGTCGCCGCTCTCGCGCTGTACGCGGTCATCGTCTTCAACCGGCTGATCCGCCAGCGTAACGTGGTGCGCGAGGGCTGGAGCGGCATCGACGTGCAATTGCGCCGGCGCACCGACCTCGTCCCCAACCTGGTCCAGACCGTGCAGGCCTACGCGGCGCACGAGCGCGGCCTGTTCGAGGAGGTGACCAAGCGGCGCGCCGGCGAGCATCGCGGCGAGCGACGTCGGCGGACAGGCGGCGGCGGAGCGGGCGCTTGCGGGCTCGCTCGGCCGCCTGATGGCGGTGGCGGAAGCCTATCCGGAGCTCAAGGCCGACAAGAATTTCCTCGATCTGCAGGGCGAGCTTTCCAAGATCGAGGATCAGATCCAGATGGCGCGCCGCTACTACAACGGCGCGGTGCGCAACCTGAATATCAGCATCCAATCGTTCCCGGACGTGCTGCTGGCGCGCCTTCTGGGGTTCAAGGAGGAGCCGTTCTTCGAGCTCGAGGACCGCGCGCGAGGCGGCGGCCCCGCAGGTCGCGTTTCCGGGAGGCAAGCCATGATCGCGATCCCCCGCATTGCGCTGGCGCTCGTCGTGCTGCTGGCGGGGCTTGCGCCCGCCGGCGCGGTCGAGCGCATCCTGCGCTTCGTCAGCGACGTCACGGTCGAGCGCAACGGCGACCTTGCGGTCACCGAGACGATCGCCGTGCAGGCGGAAGGCCGGGACATCCGCCGCGGCATTCTGCGCGATTTTCCGACCGTCTACCGGCGTCGTGACGGTGCGCGGGTCGAGGTGGGCTTCGACGTCGAGTCGGTCACGCGCGACGGCGCCCCGGAAAATTGGGTCACCGAACGGCTGAGCAACGGCATCCGCGTCCGCATCGGCAGCGCCGATCGGATGCTCAGCACCGGCCGGCACGAATACGTCATCCGCTACCGCACCAACCGGCAGATCGGCTTCTTCGCCGACTACGACGAGCTCTATTGGAACGCCACCGGCACCGGCTGGACCTTCCCGATCGATCAGGCGGAGGCGCGCATCACCCTGCCCGAGGCCGTGCCGTTCCGGCAGACCGCGTTCTACACCGGCCCGCAGGACGCGCACCGGCAAGGACGCCACCATCGTCGAGCAGCAGCCGGGCCGCATCGTGTTCCGCACCACGCGCCCGCTGCCCGCCCGCAACGGCCTCACCGTCGCGGCAGGCTGGCAGAAGGGCGTGGTGAGCCCGCCGGGCGTCAGCCAACAGGCGAGCTGGCTGCTCGAGGACAACAAGGCGCTCGCGGTCGCGCTGATCAGCCTCGTGCTGGTCATCGGCTACTACGTGTTGGCGTGGTGGTGGGTCGGCCGCGATCCGCCCAAGGGCACGATCATTCCGCTGTTCGGCCCGCCGGCCGGGATGTCGGCCGCCGCCGTGCGCTATGTCGATCAGATGGGCTTCGACAATCGCGCCTTCGCGGCCGCGATCATCGATCTCGGCGTCAACGGCCACATCAAGCTGGTCGACCAGGGGCGCGACACGCAGATCGAGCTGCGCGATGGCGGCAAACCGATCGGGCGGCCCGAGCAGGCCTTGCGGGGAAGGCTGTTTTCCGGGACCTCGCGCTCGCTGCTGCTCACCCAGACCAACCACGAGCGGATCGGCAAGGCCAGGGATGGGCTCAAGGAGGCGCTGGAGGAGCGGCTACGAGGGCAAGCTGTTTGCCAGCAATTATGGCTGGTCCGCGTTCGGTCTGGTGGCGGCGATCGTCGCGATCGTGGCGATCGTCGTCACCGTCGCCATCACTTACGGCAGCGACAACGCGGCGGAGATGATCATCGGCATGCTCATCCCGCTCATCCCGGTCATGATCGGCGTCGCGATGATCCAGAACGGCTGGCGCCGGCATTCCGGAGGCCTCCTGCTGATCGTCGGCGGGCTGGCGGTGGCGCTGATCGGCATCGTCGGCGGGCTCGTGGTCATGTATCTCAGCTCGCGCGGCATCATGGAGGTGCTGCCCGGCGTGGCGCCGATGGTGCTGGCCGGTTTCGCGGTGCTGGGCTTCCACTGGTTGGAGGCGCCGAGCGTCCATGGACGCAAGGTCATGGATGAGATCGACGGCTTCCGTGAGTATCTCGGCGTGGCCGAGGAGGACCGGCTCGAGCATCTCAATCCACCCGACAAGACGCCGGAATTGTTCGAGCGTTTCCTGCCCTATGCGGTGGCGCTCGATGTCGAGAACACCTGGGCGAAGCGTTTCGCCGGCGTGCTGGCTGCGGCCGCCGCCGCGGGCGGAGCGACATATGCCGGCTTGGCCTGGTATTCCGGCAACCGCGACATCGTGAGCGACCCGGTGTCGTTCACGGATCACATCGGCAGTGATCTCGCCAGCACCATTGCGTCTGCCTCGACCGCGCCTGGATCGAGCGACGGCGGTGGCGGCAGCAGCGGCGGCGGCTCCTCCGGCGGCGGTGGCGGGGGTGGCGGCGGCTCCGGCTGGTGACGGCGCGCTGTCGTCACGCACACGCAACTTCCTGCGCGATCGATGAAACCGTTGCGCTCCCGGCCGTTGATCTTCGGCCCCGCCGGGCGCCCTCGGTTAACAGCGCATGAATCCCCGCAAAGTCCTCTCCCATCCGCGCCTCGACGACCTGATCTCCTGGTTCGCCGCCTCCGTCGTGGTGACCGTCGGCGTGGTCTATGCCTTCAAGCTCGACGACGATCGGCGCAAGCCGAAGCCGGCGCGCGTGCTGCCGCGTGCGACCCCCGCGCAGGAGCCCTTGGCGCTGCAGGAAGTCCGCGCCGCCGAGCGCGGCCGCGGCCGCAGCGCCACGGCTCCCTCCGGTATTCCCTGGCGCGGCTGGAAGGACATTCTCGTGCGCACCTATCACGAGACCGAGAACGACCGGCTGCTGGCGCTCGCGGCCGGAGTCGCGTTCTACTCGCTGGTGGCCTTGTTCCCGGCGATCGCTGCCGGCGTTTCCTCCTACGCGCTGTTCGCCAATGCCGCCGTCATCAGCAAGCACGTCTCGATCGCCTCCGACATCGTCCCGTCCGGCGCGCTCGACATGCTGCGCGACGAGATTGCGCGCATTGCCTCGAAAAGCGACGGCCGGTTGACGCTGGGGTTCCTGGTGGGCCTCGGCATCGCGCTGTGGAGCGCCAATGCCGGCATGAAGGCGATCTTCGATGCGCTCAACATCATCTATGACGAGGAAGAGAAGCGCGGCATCGTCTGGCTCAACGTGGTGTCGCTGTTCTTCACGATCTGCGCGATCGCAGGAGCGCTGCTGGCGATCAGCGCGGTGGTGATCTTTCCGCTCGTCCTCGCCGCATTCGAGCTGTCGAGCTACGACGAGCCGATCATCGGATATCTGCGCTGGCCGGTGCTGTTCGTGCTGATGATCGTCGGGCTGGCGGTACTCTATCGTTATGGTCCGAGCCGGCGGCTCGCCAAGTGGCGATGGTTGAGCGTCGGCAGCGTGTTCGCCGCCTTTGCGTGGCTTGCGGTCTCCTGGCTGTTCTCCTGGTATCTCGGCAACTTCGCCAACTACAACGCCACCTATGGCGCGCTCGGCGCGGTCGTGGGCCTGATGATCTGGATGTGGCTTTCGACCATCGTGGTGCTGGTCGGCGCCGAGCTCAATTCCGAGATCGAGCATCAGACCGCCTGCGATTCCACCATCGGCCCGGAGAAGCCGCTCGGCACCCGCGGCGCGGTCATGGCCGACACGGTGGGGGCGGCGAGCGGGTGAAGGGTGCGTGCTGCGGAGAGATTTGCCCTCCGAAATGGGCCGCGCTAGCGTTCGACGCGGCGGCCAGATCATCATACGAGCCGTCGACCGGGAGGACGACATGCGCGCTGCCCAGCGGCTGACGATGGCCATCGTGTCGGCCGCGCTTGCTTGCGTCGCTCCCGCCAACGCGCAAGCCCCCGCCGGCGACGCGACCTCCAGCCGCCCGATCACGCTGGTGGTGCCGATCGCGGCCGGCGGCGGCATGGATACGCTCGGCCGCGCACTTGCCGAACGGCTGCAGGAGCGGCTCAAGCAGCCGGTGGTGGTCGAGAACCGGGTCGGCGCCGGCGGCGTGGTGGGCGTCGACTCCGTCGCCAAGGCGGCGCCCGACGGCCGCACCTTGCTGCTCCTGGATATTTCCGCCGTGCTCCACAAGTGGCTGCACAAGAGCGTGCCGTTCGACGTGACCGCCGATTTCGCGCCGATCGCGCAGGTGGCGACCACGCCGCTGCTGCTGTTCGCCAATCCTTCCCTTCCGGTGAACGACGTCAAGGAGTTGATCGCCCACGCCAAGGCCAATCCCGGCAAGCTCGCGGTCGGAACGCCGGGCGTCGGGTCGCCGCATCATCTGGCGGCCTTGCTGCTCAATGCGGCCGCCAAGACCGACATCACCCATGTGCCCTATCGCGGCACCGCGCCCGCGCTCAACGATCTGCTGGGCGGGCAGATCCCGTTGATCTGGGCCACCCCCAACGCCGTCATCCAGTTCGTCGAGGCCGGCAAGGTGAAGACCTTGGGCGTAGCGTCGCTGCAGCGCATCGCGCTGCTTCCGCAGGTGCCGACGGTGAGCGAGAACGCACTCGCGGGCTTCAATGCCGGCGTCTGGTTCGGCATCGCGGCTCCGGCCAGGACGCCGCGCGAGGTCACCGAGCGGCTCGCCAAGGAGATCGGCGAGATCACCAGGCTTCCCGAGGTGCAGAAGCGACTGTCGGCGCTGGGCTACGAGCTCGATTTCGCCGGCAGCGAACGGTTTCGCGAATTGATCGCCGCCGACCACAAGCGCTACGGCACCGTCATCCGTGACGCCGGCATCGCGCCGAACTGAGGCCTGCACCTGAACGGAGCGAATGAGATTCGGCAGCTGGCCCGGCCAAAGCTGCGAAGCAGCGAAGGCTGGAGGCCCGGCCTGGAATTGAACCAGGGTGGAGAACCTTGCACGGCCTCTGCGTCGCCACTCCGCCACCGGGCCAAGTAACTCAATAGAACAGAACCCGTTGACGGAAAGTTAGCTCGATGAGCCGGGGGCAGCCGTTTGCGATCCGGTAACCAGACCCGTCGACGAATCCACCTTCATCGGTCTTGCAAGAAACGTCATGCGGGCTTGGTTGTGGCCGATATTGGCGGTGGCGCGGCTTGCCGAAAACCCGGCGGCGGCGAGCTTCTCGACCATGGCGGCTTCGCCGTAGCGGGTGAGGCCGAGGCTCGAGCGCAGGCGCCAGTAGTCGGACAGCGCCGTGCGGCAAAGGCCGGCGAGGGCGGCGGCGAGAAAGCCGTTCGCGGCGGCGAAGCGGATGAGCGCCATCGCATCGGTGAACGCGGACACGTCGGGCGGAAGCACGTCGCCGAGGATGAGCATGCCTTTGTCCGTCAACAGGCGACGAAACAGCCGGAGAAGCGCGTCGAGCTCCGGCGGCGTCAGATACTGCGCCACCGAATGCATGACGATGACGTCGAGCGCGCCCGCGGGCAGTGCCGCCACCTCCTCGGGCGAGCGGATCGCGATCTTCGGATTGCCGGCGAACCGGGCGGCAAGCGCGGTGCGCACCTTCGGCGCCGCGTCGCACAGGATCAGCGTGCGCGCATTCGCGGCCACGAGGTCGGCGGAGAGCGCCTCGCCGCAGCCATAGTCGAGCACCGCCGCGCCGGGCGGCAGGTGCGCGCGCACGTCCTGCGCGATCGTGCGGTAGTGCACGTCGCGATGGCGCTCATTGACGTAGATCGAATGCTCGGAATCCCAGAAGGCGATCCAGTCGCCCATCGACTTATCCCCCGCCCGCGCAACGCGGCCGGCGGACTATAGGGCACCCACCCGCTCACGCCACAGCCTGGTGAGCGGCCCGTCCGGGCCGAGCACCGGGTCCGTATCCGGCAGCGGCACCGTGGGGATGCTGATCAGCGCGGCGGCGTGCTCGGCCTTGCTGCCGCGGCAGAGGTCGTATTTGCCGCTCTTCGGATAGGCGCCGATGACGCAGAGCTCGGGCCCGGCCCACAGGCACTGGTGGCCGGTGCCGGCGGGGAGCACCGCGACATCTCCCGCCGCCAGCTCGAGCACGGTGCCGGCGGCGCCGCCGAAGCGCACCCTGGCGCGGCCGCGGGCGATGCCGAGCGCCTCGTGGATTCTGGAATGATAGTGGACGTAAGGGTAGATGCCGTTGCGCCACATGTCGCCCCAGCCGTGACGGGCGAAGGTCTTTTCGATCACCTGCTCGGGATCGGGTGTGCCGGAGAGGTCGATCGCGCCGCGATAGACCAGGAACGGCAGCAACGGATTGTTCGGGATCGACCCGTCGTCGGCGAAGACCAGGGCCTGCGGCTCGGCGGTGGTGGACATGGCGCTCCTCGGCTTGCGGCTTATAACGCTCAAATCCAAACAGGGGGTGAAAGTTTCGCCAGCTACGCCTTCCCCTCCACCTCGAACACCAGGCACGTCGTGGTCGCGTGCGCGAGCAGGCGCCCGCTCGCATCGGTGAGCCGGCCCTCGGCGGTCGCGACCCGCCGGCCGCTGCTGATGACGTGGCCCTCGGCGCGCACCAGGCCGGTGTCGGCCGTGATCGGGCGCAGGAGGCTCACCTTGAATTCCAAGGTCGTGTAGCCCGTGCCTTTCGGCAGCGTCGTGTGCACCGCGCAGCCCATGCAGGAGTCCAGCAGCGTCGCGGCGTAGCCGCCGTGCACGGTGCCGAGCGGATTGTAGTGCCGCAGCGCCGGCGTGCCCTCGAACACCGCGCGTCCTTTGCCTACCTCGGCGAGATCGAAGCCGATCAGCTGCATGATCGGCGGCCCGGGAAGCCGGCCCTCGATCATCGCGGTGAGCAATTCGAGCCCGGTCATGGTCGCGGCGGTTTCGGGCGGCACCAGCCCGTAGGTTTTCGTCACCCGCTGGTTCCTCGCGTCAACGTCGCACCGATCACGCCCGCTTGCTCTGCCGCATCATCTCGACGAACCGCTCGAACAGATAGTGGCTGTCGCGCGGCCCGGGCGACGCTTCGGGATGGTACTGCACCGAGAACACCGGCTTGTCCTTGAGCGCGATGCCGCAGTTCGAGCCGTCGAACAGCGAGACGTGCGTCTCGGTCGCGTTCGCCGGCAAGGTCGCGCGGTCGACCGCGAAGCCGTGGTTCATCGAGGTGATCTCGACCTTGCCGGTGCCGAGGTCCTTCACCGGATGGTTCGCCCCGTGATGCCCCTGATGCATCTTCATCGTCTTGGCGCCGACCGCGATGCCGAGCATCTGGTGGCCGAGGCAGATGCCGAAGGTCGGGATGCCCTGCGCGATGATGCTGCGGATCACCGGCACCGCATATTCGCCGGTCGCCGCCGGGTCGCCGGGGCCGTTGGAGAGAAAGACGCCGTCGGGCGCGAGCGCCGCGATGTCGTCGGCCGAGGTCGTGGCCGGCACCACCGTGACCTTGCAGTCCTTGCCGGCGAGCTGGCGCAGGATGTTGCGCTTGATGCCGTAGTCGATCGCCACCACGTGGAATTGCGCAGCGTCCTGCCGGCCGTAGCCTTTTTCCCATTGCCACGGCGTCTCGTCCCAGGAGAAGCGCTGCGCCGACGTCACCATCGGAACGAGGTCCATGCCGACGAGGCCCGGCCACTCGCGCGCCTCCTGCTTGAGCGCGTCGAGATCGAAGCGGCCGGACGGCTCGTGCGCGATCACCGCATTGGGCATGCCCTTGTTGCGGATGAGGCCGGTGAGCGCGCGGGTGTCGATGCCGCAGAGGCCGATGATGCCGCGGCGCTCGAGCCAGTGCGTCGAGGTGGAGCTTCGAGCGGTAGCTCGACGGCGCGCTGATCGCGGTCTGCAGGATCGACGCCGCGCGCGCCCGGTGTCGCCGCCATGTTGACGGTCTCGATGTCCTCCTCGTTGGTGCCGACGTTGCCGATATGCGGGAACGTGAAGGTGATGATCTGCCCGGCATAGGAGGGATCGGTGAGGATCTCCTGGTAGCCGGTCATGGCGGTGTTGAAGCAGACTTCGCCCACCGCATGGCCGGTCGCGCCGAAGCCAAATCCTTCGAGCACGGTGCCGTCGGCGAGCACCAGCAGCGCCGTCGGCACAGGCTCCGACCAGCCGGAATCGGGCGATTTGGGGTTCATGGGCGGCTACATAGCGGCGCCGGCCGCCGCCGTCAAAACCATGATTGACGCGCGGTGGATTGTGCCGCCACCATGGCGCTTTCGCGGTAGCCAAGGAGAGCCTGCGGCGTGATCATCGAGTGGCACACCCACGTCTATCCGCCCGAGGAGGCGGCCGACAACCCGACCTGGGACGGCAAGAGCGGGCCGAGCTGGGGCGGGCGCTGTCCGATGACGGTCGAGAACGTGCTCGACGCCCATCGCAAGGCCGGCATCGCCGTCAGCGTGGTGAGCAACGCCGCGCACTACCTGCGCGGCAAGGACGAGAAGGACGAGCTCAAGGCGATCCAGCGCTGGACCGACTACGCCGCCGAGATCCAGGACACCTACAAGGGCACCTTCTACGCGCTCGCCACCATCCTGCCGTGCGGCGGGCCCGCCTACCTCAAGGAGGTCGAGCGCGCGATCGTCGAGCTCGGGCTCAAGGGCGTGTTCATCAACTCGAGTCACAAAGGCCACTATCCGGACGACGACGAGGCGCGGCCGTTCTGGGAGCTGGTGCAGGCAGCTCGACGTGCCGGTGATGATCCATCCGCCGCATGTCGGCTTCGGCGAGGAGCGCATGCGCGAGTATCGGCTCGCCTCGAGCGTCGGCCGGCCGTTCGATCTCTGCCTCGCGCTGTCGCGCCTGATCGTGCGCGGCGTGCTCGAGGATTTTCCGCGCCTGAAGATCGTGGCCTCGCACGGCGGCGGCGGCATCTGCGAGGTGATCGGCCGCATGGACTACGCCTACGAGCTGCAGGACGAATGCTATTTCCTCGGCTCCTACGCGCCGATGAGGATCAAGCATGCGCCGAGCCATTATCTCAAGAAGATGTATTTCGACACCGTGACCTACCACCTGCCGGCGGCGCGGCTGGTGGTCGAGACCGTCGGCGCCGGCCACGTGCTCTACGGCAGCGACGCGCCGCCGCTCACCTCGCTCAAGCCGCGCGCCATCAAGCTGGTCGAGGACCTCAAGCTGCCCGAGCCCGAACGCGAGGCGGTGTTCTGGCGCAACGCCGCGAGCCTGCTCAAGCTGCCGATCGAAGGCGCGGCGAAGGCCGCCTGATAGAGCAGTCAGAAGCCGAACAGCGCGGCCGGATTGTCCACCAGGATGCGCCGTCGCGTCGGCTCGTCCGGCGCCCAGTCGGCCAAGCAGGTTGAACAGCTGCACCGAGCCCACCTGGTCGGCGAACGAGAGGTGCGGATAGTCGCTGCCCCAGATCAGCCGATCGGGCGCCGTCTCGATCAGCGCGCGCGCCATCGGCGCGGCGTCGGCGAAGTCCGGGCCGGTCGCCATGCGATAGGTCCCGGTCAGCTTCACCCAGGCGCGGCCCTCGCCGTGGCGCAGCAGATCGAGGAGCTTTTGGAAGCCGCGCTGGTCCGCCCCGGCTTCGGCACGGAACATGCCCATATGGGCGATCGTGAATGAGCAGCGCAGCCGGGCGAAGCTCGGCAAGCAGCTCCTCGGTCAGCCAGCCGGGCGCGAGGAAGTCGAGATGCCAGCCGAGCTCGGCGCAGCGCGCATCCAGGCGCTCGATCCGCGGCCGCATCGTCTGCGAGAAGCCGGGCGCGGGCGGTTTCACCGGCGAGACATTGATCCGCACGCCGCGCACGCCGAGGCCATCCATCTCGGCCAGCAGCGCGTCCGGCGCATTCTCGTCGACGTCGACGATGCCGCGGCAGCGCGCGATCCCGACCTCGCCCATGGCATCGAGCATGCAGGCATTGTCGCGGCCATAGGCGCTCGGCTGCACGAACACGAAACGCTCGAAGCCGAGCAGGGCGGCGGTCTCGAGAAACTCGGAGAGCGGCGCGAGCGGCGGCGCGTAACGCAGATTCTCCGCTGTTCCCCGTCCATAAGGATAGCGTTCCGCCGGGCCGAACACATGGAAATGCGCATCGCATGCCAGCGGCGGCGCGCGGAACGCGGGCGCGGGCTCGTTCGGGTGGCTCAACGGCTCTCTCCTTTGAATTTCGGAGTGCGCTACTGCAGGGTGACGTTGGCGCGCGTGATCACCTCGCGCCAGACGCCGATCTCGCGCGCGAGATGCCGCGTCATTTCCTCCGGCGTCGACGTGGCGGCGACGGCGGCCTGCTTGAGGAACGCGTCGCGCAGCCGCGGCTGCGCGCAGGCGCGCACGATCTCGCGGTTGAGCCGCTCGATGATCGGCGGCGGCGTGCCGGCCGGCGCCGCGATCCCCCACCAGTAGGACATGTCGTAGCGCGGCTGGCCGGCCTCGATGAATGTCGGCACCTGCGGCAGCAAGGGGCTGCGCTGCGCGCCCGACACGCCGAGGCCGAGGAGCGTGCCGGCCTGCACATGCGCCAGGCCCGAGGCAAGGCTCGCGATCGCCATGTCGACGCGGCCGGCGACGACCTCCGCGATCGCCGCCGCCACGCCGCGGAACGGCACGTGCAGCGCCCGGATTCCGGCGACGTTGAGCAAGAGCTCCATCGCGAGATGCGCGGACGATCCCGGCCCGCCCGAGCCGAACGTGATCTCGCCGGGTTTCTGCTGCGCGAGCGCCACCAGCTCGGCGAGCGTGCGCGGCCCCAGCCCCGGGCGCACCAGCAGGATCGACGGCGAGTCCGCGATCCGGCTGATCTGCGCCAGATCGCGCACCGGGTCGTAGGGCAGGTTCGGATAGAGCCCCGGCGAGATCGACAGCGAGGTGTCGGTGAGGAGGAGCGTATATCCGTCCGGCGCCGCCCGCACGACCGCCACCGTGCCGGCCGTGCCGCCGGCGCCGCCGCGGTTCTCGACGATCACCGACTGGCCGAGCTGCTCGGTGAGCTCGACGGCGACGAGCCGCGCCGAGATATCGGTGAAGGAGCCGGGCGCGAACGGCACCACGATGCGCAGCAGCCGGTCCGGCCAGCCGGCCTGGCCGAAGGCGTGTCTGCTGGCGGCCAGCGGGGCGAGCGCGGCGCCAAGCAGCAGCGTGCGGCGGTTCATGTTCGGTCTCTCCGGTGCTCGTAGTTCATCGACACTTCTACTGGTCGCATTCTTGCGGAAAAGCGGTCCCACTTTTCCGGAAAGTGCTCTAAAGGCGTGATATCGGATTGTCCAGCATGACGCGATTTTCTTCATTGCAGACGCTCGCACCACGCGGCTATGCGATCCGGTGACCATCGGCGGTGGGCCGTCGATGCGCCGTCTGGCGCAGGACACCGGGCCACAGCGTGCTGTTGTGCGTCCGTCGTGGTGCCGCATCCATCAAATAAGATGCGAACAAGATCGGAAGCATCAGGGAGTGCTTAAGGAAGTCAAAGCTTTGCGCGCCGCCGAGCTCCATGCGCGCAGTATTTGATATCCAATCGTAACACACCTGCATCATCGTGAAACCGCGAGGCCCGCTCATCGAACACTGGCCGCCGAGCCCCATGGGAGCAAATCATGAAACAGCATCGATCGAAGCTTGCAGCCTTTGCTCTTTCGATCGTCGCTGCCGTGGCCCCCGTGGTCGACATCGCCGTCGCGTGCACGCGGACCCTTTATGTCGGTGCGGACAATACTGTCATCACCGGGCGTAACATGGATTGGGGGGAGGACATGGCCTCCAATCTGTGGGTCTTCCCGGCAGGCATCAAACGTGATGGGGCGGCGGGTCCCAGGTCCATTCGGTGGACATCCAAGTACGGGAGTGTCGTCGTATCGGGATATGAAGCGGGCAGCGCCGACGGCCTGAACGAGAAGGGGCTGGTCGCCAACCTCCTCTACCTCGCCGAGTCGGACTACGGAAAGCCGAGTGAGAGCCGTCCATCCCTCACCATCGCCGCCTGGCCGCAATACGTGCTCGACAATTACGCGACGGTTGCCGAAGCGGTTGCGGCTCTGAAGGACGAGCCTTTCAACATGCTGGCACCGACCTTACCGAACGGCAGCGCCGCCGCTCTTCATCTCGCCATATCGGACGCTTCCGGCGACTCTGCCATTTTCGAATACGTCAAAGGCAAGCTGACGATCCATCACGGCAAGCAATACACCGTGATGACGAATTCGCCGATCTATGACGAGCAGATCGCGCTCAACGAATACTGGAAAGACATCGGCGGGCTGGTGTTCCTGCCCGGCACCAATCGGGCAGCCGATCGGTTTGCGCGCGCTTCGTTCCTTCTCGGCGCGATCCCCAAGGCGCTCGATAAGAACTACATCAAGGGCGTTCCGCAGCAATCCTACGCGTATCAAGCGGTGGCGGGTGTGTTGAGCGTGCAACGCGCGGTCAGTGTGCCGCTCGGTATCACGACCCCGTCCCAACCGAACATCTCGTCCACGATATGGCGCACGGTGTCCGACCAGAAGAACCTGGTCTACTATTTCGACTCCGCCACCCGACCCAACACCTTCTGGGTCTCTTTGACAAAGCTCAATCTCAAGCCCGGCGCGCCGGTGAAGAAACTCACCATCCAGAACGGCGAGGTTTTCTCCGGTGAGGTTGCCGATCAATTCAAGGATGCCGAGCCGTTCAAATTCCTGCAGGCATCTCTACGTTAGAGCGATGCGTGCCGGATTGTGAACAGCACGGCACCCGAGGTGCCGCAGCACGGTGCGGCGCTTTACTGAGCCGTCTCGAAGCGCACATGGCGGGCGAGGTCGGCCCAGCGGTTGAGCTCGCGCTCGAGATGCGCGCCCAGCTCCTGCGGCGTGCCGCCCTTGATCTCGAGGCCGATCGTGCGCAGCCGCTCCGCCGTCTCCGGATGCCGCAGCGTCGCGGTGGTCGCGGTGTTGAGCCGCTCGAGGATCGGCGCCGGAATGCCGGCGGGTGCGAGCAAGCCCAGCCATGCGTAGAGCACGAAGTCCGGCAGCGCCGTCTCGGCCACCGTCGGCACCTGCGGCAGGGCCGGGCTGCGCGCCTGCCCGGTCGTCGCCAGCGCGCGCAACCGCCCTTCGCCGATGAAGGGCAGCGCCGTCGGCAGCGTGGCGAAGACGAAGGCGACGCGGCCGGCGATGAGATCGGTCATCACCTGCCCGCCGCCGCGATAGGGCACGTGCGTCACCTTGATGCCGGCAAGGTGGTTGAACAGCTCGGCGGTCAGGTGGTTGTCGCTGCCGTTGCCGGCCGAGCCGTAGTTCATCTCGCCGGGCTTGGAGCGTGCGAGCGCGATCGAGCTCGGCGATCGTGGTCGCCGGCGACGACGGCGGCACGACCAGCACCATCGGCACCACCCCGATCAGGCTGATCGGCGTGAAATCCTTGCGCGCGTCGTAGGGGATGTCCTTGAACAGGATCGGATTGGCGGCGAGCGCGGTGGTGGCGACCAGCAGCGTGTGGCCGTCCGCCGGCGCGCGCGCCGCCATGCCGAAGCCGATCATCCCCGCACCGCCCGGCCGGTTGTCGACCACCACCTGCTGGCCGAGCTCCTCGCCCAGCTGCGGCGCGAGGATGCGCGCGGTGATGTCGGTGATGCCGCCCGGCGCGTAGGGCACGATCAGCCGGATCGGGCGGTCCGGAAAGGTCTGCGCTTGCGCCTGCGACGCGAGCGCGCACAGCAGAACGGCGCCGAGCATCCGGTGAAGCAGCCGTCGCATGATTTCCTCCCGTGCTGGACGCTCCGGCGGTCGGCCGCCGCGCTTCCTTATCTATGCGCAAGACTATCCCGCGGCCGGCGTCAGGCGGCAACCGGCAGCCGCGCCGCATCCCAGGCGGTCGCGCAGATCGAGGACCAGGCCGGGCGTCCGAACTCCGCCTGCAGGCCGGCGAGGATCGCGTGCGTCGGCAGTTGCGAGCAGCCGATGAACAGCGCGTCGCAATCCGGCCCCATGGTCGCGCGCGCCAGATCGCGCACCTCGTCGGCGGTGATGCGCCCGAGCGCGACGACATCCGGCGCGCGGAACGTCGTCGAGGCGGACGACGCCGATGCCGCCGTCGGCGAGGAACGCCGCGAGCTGCGCGTTCACCGCGTCGTGGTACGGCGTGACGACGGCGATGCGCTTGGCCCCGTCGTGCTGCAGCGCGCGCACCATGGCGCGCGCGGTGGTGACCACCGGCAGCCCGGTCGCCTCGGTCAGCATGGCGGAGAGCTCGGCGTCGCCGGCCGGGCCGGAGATGAAGCCCGCGGCGGTGCAGCCATAGGCGATGAGATCGAGCCCGCCGTTCGCGAAATGCTGCCGCGCCAGCGCGATCGCGCTGTCGCGATAGGCCGGGAGCGTCTCCTTGGTCAGCAGCCCCGGGCCGCGCGGGATCTTCACCGTCGTCACGGTCGAGCCCTCGCGGCAGCCAGGCCGCAAGCTCGACCTCCATCGTGGTGTTGTTCGCCGGCACCATCAGGCCGACCTTCAACGCGGGCGATCGATCTCGTGCTCATGCCGCCACCCAGCCCAGCTGCGCCGCCTTCAGCACCGGCCGCGTCACCGAATGCGCCGCGCGCCGCGTGCCGGCGGGAAGGGCGCGCCAATGCAGCGCGCGCAGCTCGCCGAACACGTGCGGCAGGCGCGTCCAGCGCTCGCCGCCGTCGGTCGAGCGGAACAGCTCGCCGAGATTGGTGCAGACGAAGATCAGCATCGGATCGGCGGCGTTGGTGGCGACGCACCAGACCGTGCTTTCGATCGGCCCCGGCAGCTTGGCATCCTCCCAGGTCTTGCCGTGATCGCGCGAGCGCAGCAGGAAGCCGTCGTTGCCGGGCGGGCCGTTGCCGTTGGTGAGGAACACCACGCCCGAGCCGTCGGCGCGCGGCACCACGGAGCGGGTGTAGGGCCAGGGCGAGGGCAGCTCCTGCAGCACCCAGGTCTCGCCGTTGTCCTCGCTGCGGTGCAGGCCGCGATTGGTGGTGGCGAGCAGCGCCTTGCCGCCGCCCGGCAGCTTCACCACCGCGAGCCCGTGCACGTCGCCGGAGACGAGGCCCTTGTCCTTGTACTCCCAGCTCGCGCCGCGGTCCTTGCTGCGATAGATGCCGCCGATCTCGACCGTGGCCCAGACCGTGCCGTCGTCGACCGGATCGAACAGGATCTGGGTGACCCGGGTCGGCCCCGCGTTCACGTCGGAGACCGGGATGACGCCCGGCGCCGTCAGCGGCGTCCAGCTCTGGCCCGCGTCGGTCGAGCGGAAGAATCCGGCCGGCCGCGTGCCGGCGATCACCACATCCGGGTCGGCGGGATCGACGGCGACCGCCCAGACGTCCTGCATCGGCGAGGGCAGGTGCGCCCAGCGCGCGGTCGGCTCGTCCCAGCGGAAGATGCCCATGTCGGTGCCCGCGAACAGCCGCTCGGGCGTCGCGGGATGGCTCGCGATCGACCAGACGCGCGCCTCCAGATACATGCCGGAATGGCTGTTCGGGTGCACCCAGGTCTCGCCGGCGTCGTCGCTGAACCAGGCGGAATGCCCGCCGGTGCCGGCATAGACATGCACCTCGCGCGCTGTGTTTGATGTCTGCGTCACGCTGTCCTCCTTGCCGGCCTCGTCCGCGCTCGGCCTTGACCTTGCTCTACGAATAATCCCACCATGCGGGAAATTACAATGGCGCCTGCGCCGGCGCTGAAGACGGGAGAAACGCCATGGCCGCTTCGACGACACGGCGCGCGTTTGTGCTCGGCGCGGCCGCGGCCCCGCTGCTCGCGCGCCGCGCGATCGCGCAGGCGCGCGTTCCCCTCGCGGCCGATCCGGATCGTCATCGGCTTTCCGCCCGGCGGCGGGATCGACATCCTGGCACGGCTGATGGCGCCGAAGATGGCGGAGCGGCTCGGCCAGCCGGTGGTCGTCGAGAACCGTCCGGGCGCGAACGGCTCGATCGCGACCCAGGGCGTCGCGCAATCCGAGCCGGACGGTCACACCATCCTGTTCGGCACCACCGGCAATCTTGCGGTCAATCCGGTGCTGTACGCCGGCCGTCCCGGCATGAACATGGAGCGCGACTTCGCGCCGCTGTCGCAGGTCGCCTCGCTCGCCTTCGTGCTGGTGGTGAACCCTTCGGTGCCGGCGAAGTCGCTCAAGGAGCTGATCGAGCTGGCGAAGGCGCGTCCGGGCGAGATCCTGTTCGGGTCGAGCGGCAACGGCGGCCTGCCGCATCTGTCCGGCGAGCTCCTGAACCTCCAGGCGGCGATCCGCACCCGGCATATGCCCTATCGCGGCAGCGCGCCGGCCTTCACCGACCTGATCAGCGGCCAGGTGCAGTTCGTGTTCGATGCGCTGGCGATCGCGCAGCCGCATATCGAGAGCGGCCGGCTGCGGGCGCTCGCGACCACCGGACCGAAGCGGATCGCGGCGCTGCCCGACGTGCCGCTGGCCAAGGAGACGCTGCCGAGCTTCGAGGTGGTGAACTGGTACGGCATGGCCGTGCGCGCCGGCACGCCCGCCGCGATCGTCTCCCGCCTGCATCAGGAGGTGGCGCACGCGCTGCGCCAGCCCGATGTCGCCGAGCGCGCCGCCTCGCTGGGTCTCGATCTGGTCGGCAGCACGCCCGAGCAGTTCGGCGCGCTTCCAGCGCGCGGAGATCGCCAAGTGGGGCGAGGTGATCCGCACCGCCAAGATCAAGGTCGAGTAGCGCCGGCCAGTAGCTCCTGAGGCATAGGGAAGCCGGCTATAGCTCATAATGCGGGCCCAATATGAGCTATAGAAGGCTCGTCTATAACTCATGGCATGGAACCAGGAGATCGACATGCTGCGCGAAAGCATCAACGACGCCATGAAGAGCGCGATGAAGTCGCAGGAGAAGCTCAAGCTCTCGACCTTGCGGCTGGTCAATGCGGCGATCAAGAACGCCGACATCGAGGCGCGCACCGGCGGCAAGGGACCGCTCGCCGACGACGACCTGCTCGGGCTCCTGCAGAAGATGATCAAGCAGCGCCAGGAATCGGTCGAGCTCTACGACAAGGGCGGCCGCAAGGAGCTCGCCGACCAGGAGCGCGGCGAGATCGAGATCATCAAGGGGTTTCTGCCGCAGCAGATGTCGGAGGCCGAGGCCAAGGCGGCGATCGCCGCGGTGATCAAGGAGACCGGCGCCCAGGGCATGAGGGACATGGGCAAGGTCATGGCCGCGCTCAAGGAGCGCCATGCCGGCAAGATGGATTTCGGCAAGGCCTCGGGCCTGGTGAAGTCGCTGCTGGCCGGATGACGATCATGCCGCAATGTCATATCCGCGGCGTGCGCAGCGTCGAGCTGGTGGCCACCAATTTCGAGGAGGCCGCGCGCTTCTACGAGAGCGTCTGGGGCCTGCGGCCGGTCGACGTCGCGCGACGGCACGCGCCTGTTTCGCGGCACCGGCGCTTATCACCACATCCTCGGTCTGCATCGCGGGCCGCGGCCGGCGCTCATCCGCGTCGTGTTCGACGTGGCGGACCGGCAAGGCGTCGACGCGCTGCACCGCGCGGTTGCGGCCGCGGGATGTCCGGTCGGCGCGCCCGCCGAGCTTGCCGCCGACGGCGGCGGCTACGGCTTCGGCTGCAGGGATCCGGACGGACGCAACCTCGCCTTCGTGAGCGGCGGCGCCGACCACGCGCGACACCGCGGACCAGCCCGATCGGCCGCGCAAGATCGCGCACGTCAATCTCAACGCCCGCGATTTCGACGCCAGCCTGCGGTTCTTCACCGAGACGCTCGGCTTTCGCCAGATCGACGACAATGCGCCGCTGTGGTTCCTGCACTGCGCCAACACCGATCACTCGTCGATCGTGCTGGCCAAGACCAACCTCCCGACCCTCAATCACGTGGCGTTCGAGATGCCCGATTTCAATTCGGTCATGCGCGGCATGGGGCGGATGAAGGACAACGGCTATCCGATCGAGTGGGGGCCCGGGCGGCACGGGCCGGGCAACAACGTGTTCGCCTATTTCTGCGGCCCCGACGAGGTGCCGATCGAGTACACGTCGGATGTGCTGCAGATCGACGACCGCTACGTGCCGCGCGGCTCGGACTACTGGAAATTCCCGCCCGGGCGGTCGGACCATTGGGGCATCACCCAGCCGCGCTCGGCCCGCTATTACCGCGTCCAGCGGCTGTTCGGCTTCACCGAGGACGGCTACCGCCTCGGCGGTAGCGCGGATTGGGTCGAGCTCGTTGCGAGACCCGACATGACGACCTACGCTTATGCGGGCTACGCCATAGCCGGCGCGAAGACGCGGCGTAAACGCCGCTGACGAGAGCTCGACCCAAGCCTACGACGACAAGACATAAGCACGACGGAGGAACCACCCGTGCGCAGCTCGATCCTGATCTCCGCTCTCACCGCCGCCGCTTTCGCGCTGCCGAGCGCGGCGGCGGCGCAGGACTACCCCACGCGCACCGTCAAGGCGCTGACCACCACCAGCGCGGGCGGCATCAGCGACATCTTCATGCGGGCGCTGGGCGACGAGCTGCACAAGCGCTGGGGCCAGCCGATCATCGTGGAGAACCGGCCCGGCGGCATGCAGAACCTCGGCGCGCGCGCCTGCACCGAGGCGGCGCCCGACGGCTACACCATCTGCATCCTCAACGCCGAGCCGGTGGCCTACAACCAGTTCCTGCTCAAGAGCATGCCGTTCGATCCCGACAAGGGGCTGCAGCCGATCACCAATCTCTATCACCTGATCCAGACGCTGGTGGTGAACGCCTCGCTCAAGGTGAAGACCATCGACGAGCTGATCGCGTTGTCGAAGGCCAAGGCCGGCACGCTGAACTACGTCACCGCGTCGGTGCCGCTCGCGCTCTACATGGAGACGCTGGTGAAGGAGAAGGGCGCCGACTGGGTGCGCGTCCCGTTCAAGGGCGGCGGCGAGGCGGTCAACGCGGTGCTCGGCGGCTCGACGCCCATCGCACTGATCGGCGAGGGCAACGTCATCGGCCAGATTCGCGCCGGCACGATGACGGCGCTGGTCATGCTCAACAACCTCCGCTCGCCCAACTTCCCCGACGTGCCGACGCTCGAGCAGACCGGCTACAAGGGCGTGCCGTCGCGCAGCTGGTACGGGCTGTTCGCGCCGGCCGGCACGCCGAAGCCGATCGTCGACAAGATCGCCAAGGATGTCGCGAGCATCGTGAGCGATCCGGGTTTCCGCGAGCGGCACCTCACCGCCCGCAGCCTGGTTCCGGCGACCAACACGCCGGAGCAATTCGCCGAGGAGATCAAGCGGGACCGCGCGGCCGCCGAGCGGGTGGTCAAGGAGGCGGGCCTCACGCCGCAATGACGATCAGGCGCTGCGGGGGCATGACGATGCGACGCGTGCCGACGGTCTTCCAACTTTCCTTGCTCGCCGTGCTGGCGTTGGCGCCCGGTTCGGAGGTTCGTGCGCAGGGACCATCGGCAGGCCCCGTCCGCCTGGTCGTCGGCGCCGCGCCCGGCGGCTCGATCGACGTCTATGCCCGCATCGTCGCCGATCATATGGCGGGCTACGCTCGGCAAGACCCTGATCGTCGAGAGCAAGCCGGGCGCCAACGGCAACATCGCGGCGCAATTCGTCGTCGACGCCCCGGCCGACGGCAGCGTGATCTGGGTCGGCACCCAGTCGATGGTCGAGATCAATCCGAGCGCCTACAAGAGCCTGCGCTGGAAGCCCGCCGACTTCATCCCGGTCATCAAGGGCATCGAATCGCCGCTCATGCTCTCGACCCATCCGAGCGTGCCGGCGAAGACGCTGGCCGAATTGGTCGCCTGGGTGAAGGCCAATCCCAAGAAGCTGTCGTATGCGTCGTACAGCGCCGGCACGCCCTCGCATTTCCTCGGCTTCCAGATGAACGAGCGCTTCGGCCTCGACTTGGCGCACGTGCCCTATCGCGGCGGCGCGCCGCAGGTCACCGATCTGGTCGCCGGTCACGCGCTGCTCGGCTTCACGCAGGTGCAGGGCGCGCTCGAGCACGTGCGTGCCGGTCGGCTGAACGCGATCCTCACCACCGGCGCCCAGCGCGCCCGCGCGGTCCCCGACCTGCCGACATTCGCCGAGCTCGGCCATCCCGATTTGACGGCCGCGATCTGGTTCGGCCTGCTGATGAAGACCGGCACGCCGCCGGACGCTCGTCAGCCGCATCGAGGCGGCCGCCAAGGCGGCGCATGCCGATGCCGGCGTGCGCGCGCGGCTCGAGGAGCAGGGCTTCGAGGTGAGCGGGCTCACCGGGCCGAGCCTTCAAGGCCGGCATCGAGGCGCAGTTCGAGCGCTGGGCCAAGATCGTGAAGGCCACCGGCTTTTCGGCGGATTAGGTGACGAAACGCGAGCGCGAGGAGGAATCATGCGAAGCGTCCGGCCGCCCATCGCTCTGCTCGCCGCGCTCGCATTGCTGGGCATGCGCCGGCACGCACGTCGCCGCCCAGGACTACCCGACCCGGCCGATCCGCGTGATCGCGACCTCGAGCGCGGGCGGCACCAGCGACATCTTCATGCGGGCGCTGGCCGAGGAGCTGCACAGGAGCCTGGGCCAGCCGATCGTGGTCGAGAACCGGCCCGGCGGCGCCTTCAACATCGGCGCCCGCGCCTGCGCCGAGGCGGCGCCCGACGGCTACACGCTGTGCATCATCCCGGGCGAGCCGCTGGTGTTCAATCAATTCCTGTTCAAGAACCTGGCGTTCGATCCGGCGACCGCGTTCGAGCCGATCACGCAGCTGTTCACCATCACGCAGGTGTTCGTGGTGAGCGCGGCGCTCAAGGTGAAGACGCTTGCCCGAGCTCGCCGCTTTGTCGAAGGCGAAACCGGGGACCCTGAGCTATTCCACCGCGGCGGTGCCGCTGGGCGTGTTCATGGAACGCTGGAAGAAGGAGACCGGCGCCGACCTGGTGCGGGTGCCGTTCCGCGGCGGCGGCGAGGCGGTGACCGCGCTGCTCACCGGCGCCACCCCGGTCGGCTTCTACGGCATCGCCAATGTGCGCTCGCATCTCGAAGGCGGCACGGTGATCGGTCTCGTGGTCGACAGCGGCACGCGCTCGCCGCTGTTCCCCGACATCCCGACCATCCCGCAGGCGACCAGCACCAAGTTCGCCGGCCGCTCCTATTTCGGCCTGCTCGCGCCGGCCAGGACGCCGAAGCCGATCGTCGCCCGCCTGCAGGCGGAGGTCGCCCGCATCGTCAACGAGCCGGGATTTCGCCAGCGCAACCTGATCGAGCGCGGGCTCGAGCCGGTGGCGAGCACGCCCGAGGAATTCGCGCGCTTCATCAAGGACGACCGCGTGCTCGCCGAGCAGATCGTGAAGGAAGCCGGCCTCGAGCCGCAGTGAATTGGGTCGATCAGAGCGGATAGAGCAGCGCATCCTTGGCGATGCCGACCCGCTTGTCGTCGGCGATCGGTGATACGAACGCCTTGCGGATCAGCCGGCGGACGTTCACGACGTCGACGTCGGGCGCCAGCAGATGCTCGTTGTTGCGCGCGATCACGACATCGCCTTGCGCCTCGGCCGCGAACGCGTCCTCGGCCGACACTTTCTGCAGCCGCGGCAGCGCCAGGTCATGGTAGACGCGCGTGGCCTTCTCGCGCTCTTCGGGGGTGCGTGCCCGCCAGACCGCGTAGCGGACGATCTGCGTGCGATTCTCGTCGACGGCGAACTGCCAAAGCCGCGACGTGTAGGGCGCGGCGCCGGGCGCCGGCATGATCGGGTTGGTGTGGAGGCATGGCAGCACGAAGCGATCGCCCTTGACGTCGACCGTGAAGTGCCCGTGATGGAGCGGATTTCCCGCGGCATCCAGCGCCACGCCGCGGATGCCATGCGACGTCTTGACGATCTTCATGCGCCGCTCGTTGAGCGGCACCTCGGCGTGCTCGGCCTTTCCCCCGGTCCAGGCCTTGCCGGTGACGGCTTGCGACGACGCATGCAGGACCACGGCATGAAAGGCGTCGCTGCCATCGATCGCCAGCAGCCAGTTCGCCCGCCACACCTCGGTCGGCAGCCGGAACCAGATGAACTCGTCCGGCTTGCTGAGCTCTTCGGGCACTTCCTGCTCGAGCGGCGGCGCCGGGAATTTCGCCTGATCGCCGAGATAGGCCCACACGTATCCGCCGAGCTCCTGCGCCGGATAGGCCGCGACCGTGGGCCGGCTTCTTCTTGTCGTCGTGCTCCTCCTCCCACGGAATCATGATGCAGCGGCCCCGGCCGTCGAACCGAAGGCCGTGCAGGATGCACTGCAGATTTCCGTCGAACACCCGGCCGACCGACAGCTTGATGCTGCGATGCGGACAGCGATCCCGCACGACGCAGGGATTTCCCTGCGCATCCCGCCAGGCCACCAGCGGCTCGCCCAGCACCATAAAGCCGACCGGCTTGCCGACCGGCAGCTCTTCCGACTGCAGGACCGGATACCAGTAGTTTCGCAAGCCCTTCGGCAGTCCGGCCGGCAGGTTGGGCGCCACATCCAGGATCTCCGGATCGAGATCGGGCGATCGTGTCGCGGTCGCGGATGCGCGCTTCGGCGATGCGGGTTTGACGGTCGTCGTCTGTGTCATCGGTCACTCCGTCTCGAGCAGCGATGGCTCGGCTGTTGGTAGCTTAGCCGATTTGCTCGGCACGTTCACGAATGTGTACTACATTCGCCGGTCATGTGAATCCGGCCCTTCTTCTCTTAGGGCGTCTGCGCCCGCCGTATCAGACGATGCGGTAGGTTCCCTCGGTGCCGATTTCACTCAAGCTTTCCAGCCAGCGAAGCTTGCGGCAGTAGAACTCCCAGGAGCGGTTGATCATGGCGGAATGAAACGTCTGCGGCGCGCGCGCCTTCATCTCCGCGTCGCTCGGATATTCCCAGCGATAGCCGGTCGACGCGATCAGCAATTGTGCCCGGCAAGCCTTTTCCAAGAAGATCCCCATCATCATGCAATGCTCGATGGAGGTGCCGCAGAACGTCACGCCGTGGTTCTTCATGAAGACGGCGAACGATTTCCCCAATGCGTTGGCGAGGGCGACCGCCGAGTGCCTGCGTGTTCACCAGCTCCGCCGTGCTCTTGTCATGCGGCACGCCCGGCCAGAAATAGCCGCCCTCGAGCGCGACCGGCCGAATGACCTCCGAGGTCGCCGAAAAGACGCAGCCGTAGAACGGATGGCTGTGACCGACCGAATTGATCTCCGGGCGCACGCGCAGGATCTCGGAATGGATCGGCCATTCGTTGTGGCAGTCGCCGTCGCCGGCAAGCTTCTTGCCGTCGAGGTCCTGCAGCGTGAAGTCGGCGTCCGAGATGATCTCGCCCATGCCGAGCGCCTTGCGCTTGCACCAGAACCCGCGGCCTTCGGGATCGCGCACCGAGACGTGGCCGAGAGTCATGTCGCCATGCCCCTCCATCTCGAGGATGCGATGCGCGGTGGCGAGCTTTTGCAAGAAGCGCCGACACCGCCTTCGAATAACGAGGCCCGGCGCCGCTTCGCCGCGATTTCTTCTTCCTTGGTTTTGCCGGCATCTCCGCTCCCTCACGCTCATTCGGCTACATCGCCGTCAGGCCGCCATCGACCACGAGGCTGGTGCCGGTGATGAATGACGCCTCGTTCGAAGCGAGCCACAGAATCGGAAACGCAACCTCTTCCGGTTCGGCCCATCGGTTCAGCAGCGACGGTACTGCGCCACGCTCCTTCAGCTCGTCGAGGCTCATGCCGCGCGCGCCGGCGCGAGCGATGGTCCATGGGGTCAAGGTCGAGCCCGGGCAAACCGCATTGACCCGAATGCCATGCGGGGCCTCCTCGCAGGCCAATACGCGGGTCAGCGCCAGCACCGCGGCCTTGGTCGCGTCGTACTGCCCCATATTGGATCGCCCGGCCAGCGCGAACGCGGAGGACACATTGACGATGCTGCCGCTCCGGCTCTTGCGCAGATGCGGAAGCGCCGCGCGGCAACAGCTCGCCAGGCCGGCGATGTTGGTCTGCAGGATCGTGTCCCAGCTTTCGGGCGTCGCTTCGGCGATGCGTGCCATAGGCACGCGCGGCCGCATTGTTCACCAGGATATCCAGGCCGCCGAGCTCCTCGGCCAATCCGGCGATCGCGTCGCCGATCTCGGCGGCCTTGCCGATATCGGCGGCCCGCCAGAATACCGCGCCAGTGCGGTGCCGTTTGCGCCAGCTCGGCCGCCGTGGACTTCAACTGAGCGCCGTCGAAGTCGATGAGGCCGACGTGCGCGCCCTCCTGCAGGAACAGCAGCGCGGCCGCGCGCCCGATGCCGCGCGCCGCGCCGGTGATCACCGCAGCCCGGCCTGCCAGTCGATCGGTCATGTCGAGGAGAGTCGATCTTTCAATTGCCGGACGACCGCGCGTCGAGCGCCGCAACCGTGCCGATGACTTCGCGGCAGCGAACCTAGATCATGGCCCGGCAGCCATCAAGGCGTCGACCGAAGGCTACAAATCCAACCGCGCGCGCATTCGCGCAAGCAGTCCGGCGACACGGCCGAGTTGTATTTGTGTCCATGGATGGATCACCCTATTCTATTCGGATGATGGCCCGTCGATGGATCGATGACCCGAGCGCCCGCGTTGCTGGCGAGCCTGGGGATTGCTTGCGTCGCAGTGCTCGGCTCTGCGCCGACTGCCGTCGGCGCCGAGAAGGTGACGTATCTGCTGCCGGCGCCGATCACGCTGCCGGCCTTCGGCCCATGGGTGGTGGCGCAGCAACGCGGCTATTACGCAGCCGAAGACCTGGAGGTCAGCTTTCAGACGGCGAACGGCGGCGCCGACGTGGCAAAGCAGGTCGGCGTCGGCAATGCCGTCATCGGCGGCGCCACCGGCGACACGTCGATCATCGTTCGCGGCAACGGTGTGCCGGTGAAATCCGTGGCGCTGCTCGGCGGCGGCGGCCTCACGCTGCTGGTCGTGCCGGAGGACTCCGCGATCAAGGGCCCGGCCGATCTGAAGGGAAAGGTCGTTACGGTCTCGGGCTATCAGCAGACGACCTACTATCAAACTGCTGGGGATGCTCGCGAAAGTTCGGATTGAGCAAGAGCGAGGTCGATATCCAGGCGCCCGGTCCGGCGGGGGTATGGAAGCTGTTCCTCGCCCGGCAGGCCGACGCGATGGCCGGCGTCCCCGATTTCCTGGCCGAGGCCGAGCGCAATGGGATGAAGGTCCGGGTCTATCCGATCCCAAGACTACTTCCGAAGCATGGCGCAGGCGATCCTCGCTTCGGACACCACCATTGCGAAGCGGCCCGAGCTCATTCGCAAGCTCGTTCGCGCCACGCTGCGTGGCATGAAGGATATCATGGACGATCCGCGCGCGGCGGCCGCCGACCACGTCAAGGCGGTGCCGCAACTGAGCGACCAGCAGAGTTACGTGTTGCGCGTGTTCGAGCTGTACAAGCAGTACGTCTATGGTGGCGCGGCCAAGCTCGGCATCATGGACGAGGGATTGCTGACGCAGGTTCAGGATTTTTACGCGGCGCAAGGCATCGTGGCGCGGAAGTCGCCCGTGAAGGACCTTTATACCAACCAGTTCATCGAGTGACTCTACTTCTTCACACCCACCAGCGCCGCGAGCTTCGCCATCTTCTCGACCTCGCGCGCGATGAAGCGCGCAAAATCCTCCGGACTGCCGCCGACGCGGATCGATGCCGTTGGCACGCATCGGCTTGCTGACGTCATCGGACTTGAGCGCCTCGTTGGCGACACGCGACAGCTTGTCGATCACCTCGCGCGGCGTGCCTGCCGGCGCGACCAGGCCATACCACAGGCTCAGGTCGTATCCGGGCAATCCGGATTCCGCCATGGTCGGCACGTTCGGGGCAATGCTCGCGCGCCCGGCCGATGTCGTGGCGATGGCCTTGAGATGCCCTTTCTCGACATGGGGCATCACCGCCAATGCCGGCGCAAACAACAGGTCGATGCGTCCGGCCAGCAAGTCGACCAGCGCCGGCGCGCTGCCGGTATACGGAACGTGCAGCAGCTTGATGTCCGCCATGTTGCTCAGCAGCACGCCGCCCAGGCCCGTCATGGTGAAGCCGCTGCCGCCGCCATAGGTGATCCGATCGGGCTTGGCTTTCGCCAGCGCGATCAATTGCTGCAGATTGTCGACGCCGACGGACGGATGAGCGACCAGCATTTGCGGGCCGGTCGCAATGGCCACGATCGGCGCGAAGTCCTTGATCGGATCGTAGCTCGCGCCCATCGCCACCGCGTTTGCGAGCCCGTTGGTCGCCAGGTGCAGCGTGTAGCCGTCCTTGGGCGAGCGCGCGACCGCCTCGGCGGCAAGATTGCCGCCGGCGCCACCCTTGTTCTCGACCACGAAGCCTTGACCGAGCGTCTCGGAGAAACGCTGCGCCAGCAGCCGGGCCGGAAGATCGACCGAGGAGCCGGCCGCGAAGCCGACGATGATGCGAACCGGTCGCGAGGGATAGACGTCGGCGCGGGACAGCGCCGCCGACAGCGACAGCGCCGCGACGTTCGCCGCCGCGACTGCCCAGTTCCGGAATGTGGCCATGCCGTTCTCGCGGTGTCGCGCCAAGTCGCCGCCGCTTTACGACGGCTACGCCACCTCGAGCAAGATCTCCGTCAGCCGGTCTGGCATGTCGACCATGGCGTCGTGGCCGCACGGCATCTCGTAGACGCGCCAGCCTGTCCTCGCCTTGACCTTCGCCTGTGCGGCGTCGAACGGCGCGTTGGCATAGCCGGTGGCGCGGATATAGGACCTTCTTGGCGATGCGGTCGCGCGCGCCGGTGAGGGTGATCTTGTCGGTGAGCGTCGCCAGCGGATGCGGCGTGCACATGCGGTCGACCCAGGCGCGGTCCTTCTCGTTCACCTGGAACACCGCGGCCGGGACCGGCTTCATCGACGTCTCGCCCTTCTGCGCCAGCTCCTCGATGGCCTGGCGCCGCGCGGTCAAGGTCGACCAAGGCCTCGCCGTTCTCCGGTACGAAGGCATCGAGGAACACGATCGAGCCGATCGCCTCGTGCATCTGCTCGGCCACACCGGAGATGATCATCCCGCCGTAGGAATGGCCGACCAGCACGATGTCGCTCAGGCCCTCCCACTTGATCACGTTGACGATGTCGGTCACGTGGGTGGCGAGGTTGATCTTGGGGTCGAGCAGGTGCGAGCGCTCGCCCAGCCCGGTCATGGTCGGCGTGAACACCTTGTGGCCGCGCTTCTCCAAGCGGTCGGAGACGCGCCGCCAGCACCAGCCGCCGTGCCAGGCGCCGTGCACCAGCACGAAGGTCTTGGGCGTGGTCTGCGCCTGCGCGGTGCCCGCCGCGCTCACCGCCGCCATGGTGCCGGCCGCCATCGCGCCCACGATCGTGCGCCGGGATGGAGTCGTCGTGTCATTGGTCATCGTCTCCTCCTCACTCACGATACTTGCAGCATCACCTCGACCAGCCAATCCGGCGTGTCGACCATCACGTCGTGGCCGGCGGTGGTGGTCTCGAAGGTGCGCCACGATCTTGTCGGCCTTGCACTCGGCCAGCGCCTTGTCGAAGGCCGGCTGCGGATATTTCGCGGCGCGGATATAGGTCTTCTTCGCCACCTTCTCGCGCGCGCCGGTGAGCTTGATCGGCTGCAGCGCCACGCCGTTCGGCTGCGGCGTGGTCTTCGAGTCGACCCAGGCGCGGTCCTTCTCGTTGACGTGGAAGGCCTCGGCCTTCGGTCCGCGGCGTCCCGGCTCGCCCTTCTCGACCGCCTCCAGCAGCGCCTTGCGGCTGAACTCGGAGGCGAAGTCGAAGCCGCGCTGGCCGTTTTCCGGCTTGAACGCGTCGAGCCAGACGATCGAGGACACCCGATCGCCGATCTGCTCGAGCGCGCCCGACCCCGGCCAGCCGCCATAGGAATGCACCACCAGGCAGACGTCCTTGAGGTCTTCCCATTTGAAGACGTTGACGATGTCGGTGATGTGGGTGTCGAGGATGATGTCCTTGCTCAACAGGTGCGAGCGCTCGCCCAATCCGGTCATGGTCGGCGTGAACACCTTGTGGCCCTTCTTCTCCAGCAGGTCGGAGACGCGCCGCCAGCACCAGCCGCCGTGCCAGGCGCCGTGCACCAGCACGAAGGTCTTCGGCGTGCTCGGTCTGCGCCAGCGCGGGCGTGCCGCCCAGAGCCGCGACGCCGGCGCCGGCGGTCGCGCTGGCGATGACGCCGCGGCGGGTGATCGATGATCCGTTGGTCTCAGCCATTTGTCTCCTCCCGATGCGTTTCTTGCAGCCACGTTATCGGAGCATTCTAGCGGGGACGTTCGCGCGCGTCGCGCCGCCCGACGTCATAAGTTTCTCACGCGAGTTGGCTGCCGCCCAACGTCGTCGCCAAGGTGCAGGGTGGGCATCGGGGCGCAGGCACTTGGCGGCCGCCGTCGCACCTACAGACATGCTGTCTGTATATGTCGCCTGTATGCGAATCTCTGGATGGCGCCAATCATCCCGGCTCGTCGAGAGGCGCCTCCGGAGGCGCAACAGAGACGCTTTGGATTCGTCGAGGAAATGCTCGTTGGGTTTGTTCCGCCAAAATGGCTGAGCGGTCGCAGGATCGAGCTGGATCAAAGCCGGCCACTGGAATCATTGGATTTTCGCCCGTTGGGTTCGTTCGTGCCAAAATGCGATCGGGCTAGAGATTGACTGGTCACGCCGAGGGCAGGCTGTGGATAACTGGGAAAACGATGCTTTCGGAAAGTTAATTCCGCGGCACCGGCGGCTCCCCGAAAGCGCACCGATTTGGCCGCTATCATGGCCTGACCGATTCGGATCGTACCCATGCGCTTTTCGCCCCAATTCCTCGATGAGCTGCGCGCGCGCCTGCCGGTCTCGGAGGTGGTCGGCCGGCGCGTGAAGCTCAAGAAGGCCGGGCGCGAATGGAAGGGGCTCTCGCCCTTCAACAAGGAGAAGACGCCCTCGTTCTTCGTCAACGACCAGAAGATGGCGTGGTTCGACTTCTCCTCCGGCAAGAACGGCAACATCTTCGACTTCGTGATGCAGACCGAGGGGCTCTCGTTCCCCGAGGCGGTCGAGCGGCTGGCGGCGCAGGCCGGCGTCCCGCTTCCGCAGGTGTCGCACGCCGACGAGGCGCGCGAGCAGCGGCGCCGGTCGCTCGCCGACATCGTCGAATTGGCGGCGCAATTCTTCGAGGCGACGCTGGCGTCCCGCGCGCGGCGCCCGAGGCACGCGGCTATCTCGCCGACCGCGGGCTCGAGCCGGCGACCCAGCTCAAGTTCCGCCTCGGCTACGCTCCGGCCGAGCGCTTCGCGCTCAAGGAGCACCTGGGCAACGAAGGGCATATCGACCGAGGACATGGTCGAGGCCGGTCTCCTGGTCGCCGGCGACGACATCCCGGTGCCCTACGACCGCTTCCGCGACCGCGTGATGTTTCCGATCACCGATCTGCGCGGCCGCGTGATCGCGTTCGGCGGCCGCGCGCTCGAGAAGGACGCGCAGGCGAAGTATCTCAACTCGCCGGAGACGCCGCTCTTCCACAAGGGCGGCACGCTCTACAACATCGCCGCCGCGCGCGTCGCCGCCCACAAGGGCGCGTCGGTGATCGCGGTCGAGGGCTATGTCGACGTCATCGCCATGGTCACCGCCGGCTTCGAGGGACGGTGGCGCCGCTCGGCACCGCGCTCACCGCCGACCAGCTCGTGCTGCTGTGGAAGATGGCGGACGAGCCGATCCTCTGCTTCGACGGCGACGCCGCCGGCCACCGCGCCGCCTATCGGGCGGTCGATCTGGCGCTGCCGCAGCTCCTGCCCGGCAAGAGCCTCAAATTCGCGAGCCTGCCCGAAGGGCAGGACCCCGACGATCTCGTGCGCGCGGGCGGGCGCGCCGCCATCGACGAGGTGCTGGGCGCCGCGCGCCCGCTCGCCCACGTGCTGTGGATGCGCGAGACCGAGGCCGGCGGCTTCGACACGCCGGAGCGGCGGGCGGCGTTGGAAGCGCGGCTCGGCGAGGTGACGGCCGGCATCGGCGACGATTCCGTGCGCAAATATTACCGCCGCGAGTTCGGCGACCGGCTGCGGCGGCTGTTCGAGGCCGACGAGCGGCCGGCGTTTCGGCCGAAGCCCGGTCGAATGGCGAATGGCCGACGATGGCGAATGGCGAGCAGGGGCGGAAAGCGCCGCATCGGCACTCCGCGGACGCGCTATTCGCCGCTCGCATTCGCTCTCTCGCCCGGTCACGGCGAGCTCTACGTGGTGGCGAGCCCGCAGCTGGCGTCGAGCTCGGTCCTGCGCGGTCACCGCGCCGCCATTCCCCGGCGCGAGGCGCTGATCCTGCAGGCGGTGGTCAACCATCCCTGGCTCGCGCACGACCATCTGGAGGAGCTGGCCGAGATCGAGTTCCGCCACGCCGACACCCAGAAGCTCAAGGGCGCGCTGCTCGACCTCCTGGCCCATGACGGCGAGACCGATGCCGAGGCGCTGAAGGCCCAATTGGCCGCGCGCGGTCATGGCGACCTGCTGGGGCGCATCCAAAAGGCCATCACCACCCCGGACGTGTGGGGCGCGCGGGCGCGAGGCCGCTCCCGACGACGTGCTGATGACGTGGAAACAGCTTGTCGCCTTGCATCGGCAATGGCATTCCCTAATTAAGGAGCTCAAGGACGCCGAGCAGGCCCTGGGCCAGGACTCGACCGACGCCAACTACTCCTGGTTGCAGGACGTGAAGGCTCGCCTCTCCGTCATCGACGGCACCGAGGCGCTGATCGAGGGTTTTGGAGCCTCATCCGGCCGGGCGGCTCGGACTTTATGAACGCATGGGGAGCGATCGGAAGCGGCGGGCACCCGGGAACCGGGGAATAAGCCCGCGGCTTGAGCTGTATGGAGGGTTAATCGGGGCTTAATCGGCTCCGGGGACACTCCGGCAGCATGCGAATCAGGGCGGTGCCGGGGTGCGGCGCTGCCCTGTCGGCCGTTCGATTCTCCCCGCATAGGGTAGGGGGGCCGAATCGGCCGCCGGTGTCCAGGACGGGCGTACGAGGAGAGACGAATGGCGAGCAAGACCAAGGCGGCACAAAAGGAAAAAGAGGCCGACGAGGCGCCTGAGAAAGAGGCCGCCGAGGCGCCCGACACGCCGCTGCCGCTGCTCGACCTCTCCGACGCGGCCGTCAAGAAGCTCATCCGCACCGCCAAGAAGCGCGGCTACGTCACCCATGACCAGATCAACTCGGTGCTGCCCTCCGAGGAGGTCAATTCCGAGCAGATCGAGGACGTGCTCGCGATGTTCAGCGAGATGGGCGTCAACGTGGTCGAGACCGAGGAAGCGAGCGAGGAGGAGGAGCGAGCGCGAGGAGCCGGACGAGGAGCCCGAGGCCGAGGGCGGCGAGCTGGTCGAGGTCCAGCAGAAGGTCCCGGCCAAGGCCGAGGCCAAGGAGCCGGCCGAGCGCACCGACGACCCGGTGCGCATGTATCTGCGCGAGATGGGCTCGGTGGAGCTGCTCTCGCGCGAGGGCGAGATCGCGATCGCCAAGCGCATCGAGGCCGGCCGCGAGGCGATGATCGCCGGGCTGTGCGAGAGCCCGCTCACCTTCCAGGCCATCATCATCTGGCGCGACGAGCTCAACGAGGGAAAGGTCTTCCTGCGCGACATCATCGATCTCGAGGCGACCTATGCGGGTCCCGACGCCAAGGCCATGCCGGGCCCGGTGATCGGCCCCGACGGCCAGCCGATCGTGCCGGTGCCGGGCGCGCCGGGCGTGCCGATCCCCGGTGCGCCGGTGCTCGCCCAGACCCCGGCGCCGCCGGCGGCGCCCGCCGCCGCCACCCCGTTCAAGGCCGCCAACGACGACGAGGCCGACGGCGCGGAGAAGCCCGAGGGCGCGGCCGAAGGCGATTTCGACGACGACGACATGGAGAACTCGCTCTCGCTCGCCGCGATCGAGGCCGAGCTCAAGCCCAAGGTGCTGGAGACCTTCGACAACGTCGCCGACGCCTACAAGCGGCTGCGCCGCCTGCAGGACCAGGACATCGAGTTCAAGCTCAAGAACACCACGCTCTCGCCCGCGCAGGAGCGCCGCTACAAGAAGCTCAAGGACGACATCATCGCCGAGGTGAAGTCGCTGCGCCTCAACCAGGCGCGCATCGATTCGCTGGTCGAGCAGCTCTACGACATCAACAAGCGGCTGGTCGGCTACGAGGGCCGGCTGATGCGGCTCTCCGAGAGCCACGGCGTCGCGCGCGAGGACTTCCTGCGGAACTACCAGGGCTCCGAGCTCGACCCGCGCTGGCTCAACCGGGTCTCCAAGCTCTCCGCCAAGGGCTGGAAGAGCTTCGTCGCCCGCGACAAGGACAAGATCAAGGACCTGCGCCACGAGATCCAGTCGCTCGCCGGCGAGACCGGGCTCGAGATCGGCGAGTTCCGCAAGATCGTGCAGATGGTGCAGAAGGGCGAGCGCGAGGCGCGCCAGGCCAAGAAGGAGATGGTGGAGGCGAACCTGCGCCTGGTGATCTCGATCGCCAAGAAATACACCAACCGCGGCCTGCAGTTCCTCGACCTGATCCAGGAAGGCAACATCGGCCTGATGAAGGCGGTCGACAAGTTCGAGTACCGCCGCGGCTACAAGTTCTCCACCTACGCCACCTGGTGGATCCGGCAGGCGATCACCCGCTCGATCGCCGACCAGGCGCGCACCATCCGCATCCCGGTGCACATGATCGAGACCATCAACAAGATCGTGCGCACGTCGCGGCAGATGCTCAACGAGATCGGCCGCGAGCCGACGCCGGAGGAGCTGGCCGAGAAGCTCGGCATGCCGCTCGAGAAGGTGCGCAAGGTGCTCAAGATCGCCAAGGAGCCGCTCTCGCTCGAGACGCCGATCGGCGACGAGGAGGATTCACACCTCGGCGATTTCATCGAGGACAAGAACGCGATCCTGCCGATCGACGCGGCGATCCAGTCGAACCTGCGCGAGACCACGACGCGCGTGCTGGCGTCACTGACGCCGCGCGAGGAGCGCGTGCTGCGCATGCGCTTCGGCATCGGCATGAACACCGACCACACGCTGGAGGAGGTCGGCCAGCAGTTCTCGGTGACGCGCGAGCGCATCCGCCAGATCGAGGCCAAGGCGCTGCGCAAGCTCAAGCATCCGAGCCGGTCGCGGAAGCTGCGGAGCTTCCTGGATAATTGAGCACGGCGCGGTGCCGACGATTGCTTGGTTCTACGGCATCGCGATACGGAATGTATTTTCTTGACCATCCGCCGCCGCATTTTCAAGCGGTCTACGGCGAGCATGAAGCCAACGTTGCGATCGCGACCGGTGATGTGATCGAAGGGCGACTGCCGAGAACTGCAGCAAGGCTGGTCAAGCAATGGACGCTCGCGCATCAGAACGAATTGCAAGCGAACTGGAATCGCGCCCGTGCTAGACTTCCGCTCGAACGGATAGCGGGTCTCGACGATGATCAAGGTATCGAGAATTGAGTGGCTTGGAGGCTATCGCCTCCGGTTCCGTTTCAACGATGAGTCGGTCGGTGATTACGATTTCGCCGAGCTCGTGAACGAGGCCGGACCGATGGTCGAGCCGCTGCGGGACCTTGCCTATTTCAAGCGTGTGTTTCTCGAATATGGCGCACCGACGTGGCCGAATGGTTTCGACATCGCGCCGGCTTGGCTCCATCGCGAAATCGCGGCCGCAGGCAGTCTCGTCCGTCCCGCCGTCGTTTGAGCGGCTCGAGGACCCGGAAGCTCGAGCATCCGAGCCGGAGCGGCAGCTGCGTTCCTACGTCGTCGATCGAGGGCGTGACGCCGTTACTCCAACCCCTCGACGATTTGGATGTCACGCTCGGCGCCGTTGCCGAGCGCCTCCAGCGCTTGCTTGTAGGCGGCACTGTTGTAGGCCGCGATCGCCTGTTCCACGCTGGGGAACTCGGAGATGACGATGCGCTCCTTGAGCCCGGCCTCGTAGGCGGTCGCGGCCGTGCCGCGCGCAAGATAGCGCCCGCCGAACGGCGCGATCGCGGGCGGGGCGAGCTTGGCGTAGGCCGCCAGCGCCTGCGGATTCGAGATCGAGCGATAGCTGGTGACCCAGTACGCCTTCTTGGCCATTGTCAGTCTCCGCGGAGATCGAGACGCGTTCGAAGCAGAGCGACTGTGGAGATTAGCGCACGCCCCAGGGAAAAACGATTCCGATCATCCGCATCGCGGCGGAGCAGCGTCCAACGCCAGCGCTCGCCTTATCGCGATGATGCTCGGATCGTCGTCAGGGAGACCACGCAGCGCCTTCCGGAGCATCGAGGCGAGATGAGGTTTCAGGCAAGCGCATGCCTCCTCGGCCTCGCCTGCCTTTGCCCGAATGAACAGCGCCAACGCGAAAATCAGATCCGCCTCGGGCAGATAGCCGGAATGCCCCATCCGCCAGCCCTGCAACGGGCCGTCATGCAGGACCTCGAATTCGAACCGTGTGTTGGCGAGGAATACCCCGAAGCCGAGATACACGGCGGCAAGGTCCGTGAGAAACTCGATCTCGTCCGCTTCGCATGGCGGCGGCTCGGCGGCGGTCGCGAGCAGGTAATGCGCGAGCTCGTGCGCAAACGTGGCGACGAGGCGGTCGGGCCGCTGCAACAGGGCCGGGACATAGCTGATTTGAATGCGATTGCCCGCGACCGCGAATGTGCCGAGCGCGTGCTTTTGCGGCGCAATCATCGCCAGGGAAACGGGGCCGGGTTCGGCGAGCGGGTTGTCGTCGGCAACGAGATCGACCTCCCAATCGGTCATGTCGCAATAGTGCTTGACCTGATCGAAGATGCGAACAGCAAGAGCATGTCCCTGCTCGCCGTCGGTGGCAAAGAAACCGGGTCTCGGCAAGACGAGCTTCGTCTCGGCGAAGGCTCCGCCTCCGCCGAACTGCCGAACGAGCCAGGCGAAATTGTTCGCGTGCCATTCCGCCGTGTCGGCGTCGACAAGTGGTTTGCGCTTGAACGGCCACATGACCAGACCGCCCTCGTTGCATTCGCGCCGCAAACGCACGCAAGGTCCACGTTTTCCGGGCTTGATCTTCTTGTTCATGATATGTTCTCATGCGCCTGTCAAGGCTCGCATGCGATTGAAGTCGTCCACGCGACATTGGCGGCAGTCGATCTAGTGGCGTTCGGAGTTGTCAGATGAAGCCATTGCTCGGACTGCTCATTGCGATCGTGGCGTGGTGCGGCGTGGCGCGCGCCGAGAAGCTTACGCCGCGTGCCTTCACGCAGGAGATCGCGCGGGCGCTGACCGCTGCGCTGCCGTCGACGACCGTCACGATCAAGGACGATCTCGAGCTCGAGCTCAGCGATCGGAGCGGGCTGAAACGCACACTGCGTCTCGCCAACGCCTATCAGGACTATTCGCTCGATCCCACGCGCTTCGGCGAGGTCGTGCAGGCCATCGTGGCCGCCTTGTCGCGGTCTGGGAGCGGGCAGGCCAAGCTCGATCCGTCACGCATCGTTCCGGTCATCAAGGATCGGCAATGGCTCGTCGATCTGCACAAGACCCTGAAGGCGCGCGGCGCCGAGCAGGAGCATCTCTCCGACGACGTCAACAACGAGCTGGTCATCGTCTATGCCGAGGACGATCCGGCCAGGATGCGGTATCTGACAAAGGTGAGGATATCGGCGTCGGTCGCCAGGAGCTCGGGCGCTCGCGATCGCAAATCTCACGCGCATCCTGCCCAAGATCGAGATGCGCGTCATCGGCGATGTCATGATCATCTCGGCCGGCGGCGACTACGAGCCCAGCCTGTTGCTGGTGGATGAAATCTGGTCGGGTGGTCAGATCAAGGTGAAGGGCGACATCGTCGTCGCGGTTCCGGCGCGCGACGCGCTGCTGGTCACGGGATCGCAGAACCGTGCCGGACTGAAAGCCGTTCGAGCGATGGCGGCGGATATCGTTGCGAAAGGGCCTTACGCGCTCGTCGATACGCTGTTCGTCTATCGCGGCGGACGCTTCAGCAGGTTCGGCCGCAATTGAGCCAGGTTTCGTTCTTGTTCGAGCCTGCGGATGAAACCGAAGGTCGGGCTCCGCCCTTCGTTCGCAAACAGTAAACGCTTTGCTGTTACGAAGGAGGGCTTGCCGCAGCCTCGACAAGCAGCCACAGGAGCTACCGATGCGGAAGAGAATGGCGCTGGTCCTCGCCGCGATGGCGTTGCTGGCCCCCGCTGAAGGAATGGCCCAGATGAAGAGCTCGATCGATCAGACGCTGAAACGCTGCAAGGACGCCGGCAACGGCCTGGTGCCCGGCGTGCAACACGATCCAGTCCGATCTCAAGAAGGAAACGTCCCTATCGGGATGGCGTATCTCACACTACATCTATCAGATTACCGACATCGACGAGACCACGGCATCTCTGCGACGCCATGCTGCTCGCATGCGCAACCCGGGAATCCTGCCGGCACCGTCATAATCGCAGGGCATATGTGCGAGCGCTGTTCACCGCCGGCGGCCACCGAGCGGGCGCGGTGACGACACTGGTCGTCGGCAGCTGAAGGTCGACGGCGAGATCGTGGTCGCAGATCCCGCGCTGTCGACTACGCTCCTGGCACCGTATCCGAGCCGCGCCGGTAGCTGCAACGAGGTGCGGCGCGCCGTCGACGAAGGTGCCGCGAAGGACCTGCACCTGATCGAACACGTCTTCGCGAGCGCACGCACTTCGGCGCTCGTCGAGTGAGCCGTGAAGTCGGGGCCGCCAGGATGGAGTTGCGCAGCTGTGAAGCGTCGATTCGAGCGGCTTCGGACATGACCGAGCCTCGCCTCGTCGTCTGGTACAACACCCGCTGTCCGGTCTGCGACGGCGGCATCAACCGCCAGCGCAACAAGCTCATCGACGCCGTCAAGGCGGGCACGATCGAATTTCGCGACATCAACCTGGAGCCTGACGCACTCGCGGCCCATGGCGCGTCGCTCGAGGATATCCGTCGCCGCCTGCATGCGACCGATGAAGAAGGCCGGCTCCTGGTCGGCGCCGACGTTGCGATCGCGGTCTGGCGGCGCACGCCCGGCGAGAGTTGGCTCGCCACGCTGTTGGGCAACCCGGTCATGCGTCCGGTCACGCGCTTCGTCTACGACCGCTTCGCCGACCTGCTCTACGCCTGGAACCGGCGCAAAGGGCATTGGTAAGCCGCACTGTCCTTCACCCGCCAGGCTCATCGGAGACCGACTTGCAGCGCTCCGCGTTTGCAGTACGATCCACGCAACCGGAGATGCGCCCATGAAAACGAAACTGTTGGCTCTCATCGGCCTCCTCGCGATCGTGGTGGCCATCCTCGCGGCGGGCTATTTCCTCGGCGGCTTCTACAGCGTCGCCGCCACCGAGCCGGAGCCCGACATCGTCGCCTGGGGGCTCACCCGCACCCGCGTGGCCTCGGTCGCCCGGCATGCGACCGGCACGCCGCCCACCTCGCTCGACGATGCGGCCACGGTGCGGGCCGGCGCAAAGGCGTTCTCCGAGCGCGGCTGCGCCAACTGCCACGGCGCGCCGGGCGTGAACTGGGCCAAATGGTCGGAGGGTCTGCGGCCCGACCCGCCCGATCTCAAGAAGATCGTGGCCGCTCGCGAGCCGCGCGAGCTGTTCTGGGTCATCAAGAACGGCATCAAGATGACCGGCATGCCGAGCTTCGGCGCCATCGGGGTGCCCGACCAGGAAATCTGGTCGATGGTCGCCTTCCTCAAGAAGCTGCCCGGCGTTTCGCCGGAAGATTACAAGGCCTGGGCCGAGGCTCGTTAGCCCGGTTTACCCTTCCGGCGCAAACCCGAACGTCCGCTCGAACCGCTTGGCATAGGCCGGCCACACCTGCGGATTGACGATGCGGGGCGGGCGCTTGCCGTCGAGCGTCATGATCAGCTGCTCGGCGGCGATCTTGCCCATGTTGGCGCGCGCCTCGCGCGTCACGCCGGCGGTGTGCGGGCTCGCGATGACGTTGTCGAACTTCAGGAGCGGATGGTCGGACGGCGGCGGCTCCTTGTCCCACACGTCGAGGCCGGCGCCGGCGATCTTCTTTTCCCGCAGCGCCTCGGCGAGCGCGCGCTCGTCATGGATGAAGCCGCGCGCGGTGGTGATGAAATAGGCGTGCGGCTGCATCAGGGCGAATTCGCTTCGCGCCGATCATGCCGCGGCTGTCGTCGTCGAGCGGGCAGTTGATCGACACGAAATCGGCGCGCCGCAGCAACTCGTCGAGCGTCACCTTGGCGGCGCCGCGCGCCGCGATGGTCTGCTCGTCGAGATAGGGGTCGCAGGCGATCACCTGCATGCGGAACAGGCCGCGACAGAGCTCGGCGACGCGGCGGCCGACATTGCCGAGGCCGACGATGCCGATGGTGCGGCCGTGCACGTCGCTGCCGGTGAAGGCGGTGCGGTCGTGCATGGTGCCGCTGCGCAAGGCGTGGTTGGTCTGCGCGAGCTGCTTCGACAGCGTCAGCATCATGGCGAGCACATGCGAGGCCACCGCGTCGGCGTTGCCGCCGGTCTGGTTGACCACGAGCACGCCGGCCTCGGTGCAGTCCTTGACGTTGACGGTGTCGAAGCCGGCGCCGTTGGTGGAGACCACCAGCAGGTTCGGCATGTGCGCCAGCACGGCGCGCTGGGCGTGGAACTGCGGCTTGAGCTCGTCGCGGGTGGAGCCGATCTGGTAGGCGTGCGCGGCCGCCATGATCGGCTGCGCGACCTCGTCGGCGCTCTCGTTCTCGAGCTTGTCGAGCCGGATCTCCGGCCGCTGCGCGATGATGTCGAGATAGCAGGGGTGGGCGAGATGGCGCACGTAGAACACGCGCTTCACGTTCTCTTTCATTTTCTTGGAGTCCTCGGTCGGGGCGGGTCGAGTTGGTCGCGGCGCGCGCGGCCGAGTTACGCGCGCTTGAACGCCGGCATCACGTCCTTGGCGAACCAGCGCAGCTGCTCCTTGAATTCCTTGGGCGGCAGGCCTTCGGCCCAATGGATCATGAAGCTCTCGAGCCCGGGATATTTGTCGGCGATCGACTTGATGCCGTCGATCACCTGCGCCGGCGGGCCGCAGAACCACGCCTTCTGCGCGACCCCGTCCCGCAGCGAAGGCGTCCGCGCCGGCGCGCCGGGCGAGCCCCAGGTGCGTCCGTGCTCGTCCGCGTAGCGCACGAAGCCGAACGGCGCGAACCACTTGAAACGCTCGTCGTGCGCGGGCTCGAGCCGGCGGATCGCCTCCTCCTCGTTGTCCGCCAGGTAGACGCCGGCGCCCCAGATCATGTCCTCGCCGAGCTGCTTCTTGCGGCCGTGCTGCTCGCACGCGGCGTGATAGGCGCGCACGACGTCGTCCAGGATCTTCTGCGCCGTTGAGCGTCACCATCGCCTTGAGGCCGTAGCGCGCCATCATGTCGATGGTCTTGCCGCTGGCGATCGGCATCCAGATGTCGACCGGCAGGTGCTGGGGCCGCGGCACCACCGTGATCTCCTCGACCCGGTAGCCGCGATAGTCGACCGGCGGCGGGCATTCGTAGTACTTGCCCTTGTGGCGGAAGGCGCCCTCGTTGAAGCACTTGAGCAGCAGCTGCAGCTGCTCCTCGAACAGCTCGCGGTTGGCATCGGCGTCGAGCAGCGGCGCGCCGAACGTCTCCACCTCGCGGGTGTGATAGCCGCGGCCGACGCCCATGATCACGCGGCCGTCGGTCACGATGTCGGCCATGGCGTAGTCCTCGGCCAGGCGGATCGGATGCCACATCGGCAGCACGTTGAAGGCGCAGCCGAACTTGAGCCGCTCGGTCTGGGTGGCGAGCCACAGTCCGAGCTGGATCAGGTTCGGCAGGCACTCGTAGCCCTCGCGCTGGAAGTGGTGCTCGGCGGTCCACAGCACGTCGTAGCCGAGCTCATCCATGGTCCGGGCGACGTCGCGCGCGGTCGCGAACGCCTCCCGCAACCGCTCGTCGGAATAGCGCCGCTCGTTGGCCGGCGTGCCGGCAAGACCGATATTGTCGAGCTCGATCTGGCCGACATAGAGAACGTGGAAGTTCTTGATCATCGACGCGCTACGCCACGCCCTCGACGATCCGCAGGTCGCGCGACCGCGGCCTTGCCGAACACTTTCAACGCGGCCTGGTAGCCTTCGCCGTCATGCGCGGCAGCGGCCTTCTCCACGCTGTCGAACTCGATGATCACGATGCGCTCGGTGAGCCCGGCCTCGTAGGCCTTGGCGGCGTTGCCGCGGGCCAAAAACCGCCCGCCGGCGGCGGCGATCGCGGGCCCGGCGAGCTTCGCATACGCCGCCAGCGCATCCGGATTCGAAATCGAATGATAGCACGCCACCCAATACGCCTTGGCCATTCGCGATCTCCCTCGCCATTGATGTTTCCCGCCGACCGGCAGGACGGCGGGAGCCTAGCGGATTGCCGGCGGGAAGGCGATGCCCCGCGGAAAGCGGGCCTGGCCGACTGCGCCTGGCGTGCAATTCCCAAAATCATAGACCGTGGTCGCGGACTACGCGATCTCGAGAATGTCCGCTTCCGACTGCCCCGCCTGCACAACGTCGCCGACCTTCTTTCCGAACAGGGCGCGCGCCAGCGGCGACGCGTGCGACAGCGTGCCGCGAGCGGGGTCGGCCTCGTCCTCGCCGACGATGCGGAAGGTTTGGCGGCGGCCGCCGTCCCGGGCGATGGTCACGGTCGAGCCGAAATGCACCTTGCTCGTGTCGCTCGCCGGCGCGATGACCTGCGCGGTCGCGCGCCGTGAGGTCCAATAGCGCAGGTCGCGCGCGACCTTGGCGAGCGCGGGGCGGTCGTTGGCCGCCTGGGCTTGCGCATAGTCTCGATGCAGGCGCGCGAGCTCGGCGTCGATCAGCGCGAGCCCCTGTGCGGTCACGAGATTCGGATGCGGCGAGATCGGCCGATCCGGCAAGTCCTCAATGGCGTCGGCGCCTTCCGGTTCTCTGACAAAGGCTCTACTCATGGCGTCGTCCTCTCGATACCTCCCTGCGTGTATCGCTGATCTTATGTATGCCGATGCCCGGTGCCACGCCATGTCGGGTTGCGATCTTGTGCGCGACATCGGGCATCCCCATCTGGGCCCCGGAGGACGGACCAAGATGACCAGTGCCTATGCCCGTGACTTCGGCTTCGGCGACTTCGCGCGTCCTGGCTCTCGCCAGGCGCGTATCGCCCGCATCGATGCGCTCGCCACCTTGTTGGACACCGCGCTCGTCATTCCCGGCACCGGCATCCGCTTCGGCCTCGACGCGCTGATCGGCCTCGTCCCCTGGATCGGCGATGCTGTCACCACGGTGATGTCGTTGTTCATCGTGCACGAGGCGTATCAGCTCGGCGCGCCGGGCCACGTCATCGCGCGCATGCTCGGTAACGTCGCGCTCGACGGCATGGTCGGCGCGGTCCCGCTTGCCGGCGATGCCTTCGACGTGATTTGGCGCTCGAACCGGCGCAATATGCGCCTGTTGCGGGAGTGGCTGGAGCGGGAGGGGCGGTTCTGACGCTCCGCCACGCTACTTTTCCGTTGGAGCGGCGAATGCCCTTGATGGGCATCGGCGGCTGGCCCGACTTCTCGGCGATCACGCGGTCCTGCTCCTCGATGACCGTGCGCGCCGGCGCGTCACCGTCGAGGCCGCCCAGCACCTCGCTCGGCACCTTGCGATTGGATCGCTGCGAGCCGTCCTCGTAGACGACATCGAACAGCGCGAATTCAGCACGTGTTCCCGGTTTCCGAGCCATTTTTCTTCTTGCTCCAGTTCGAGGATGCGGAAAACAAAAGCCCGGCGCTCATGCGCCGGGCTCGATCCTCAACCCGCCGTTCAGGCGGTCTGCAGATTGGTGGCAGCGGACTTGCCGCTGCGCCGGTCGGCTTCGATGTCGAAGGTGATCTTCTGACCCTCGACCAGGCCGCGCATTCCGGCGCGCTCGACGGCCGAGACATGAACGAACACGTCGGGGCCGCCGCCATCCTGCACGATGAATCCGAAGCCCTTTGAAGCATTGAAGAACTTCACGGTACCAGTAGCCATAGAGGCCTCCTCAGAAACGCACCAAGGCGTTTTGCTGCCCGCACAACCATTTGTGCGGGCCTTATCCGGATTTGGCGTGTTCTTGAGAACAGCCCCGGGGGGCATATGGCAAGGCAGGCAAAATCCCGAACCCGGGTCATATAGGGATGCCCGACTCCTTCGGCAAGCGGCCAAGGGGGAGGCCATGGGCGCGGCCGATCGAGCGGGATTGCTTCGGGAATTCGTCCAATTCCAGCGCCGCCTGCTCACCCGGGCGGGTTTTGCCGGAAATATTCGGCGTCCCGCGGCGATTGCGTCCACTCGGCGTTTTCGCGCCATTCGAAATGGCGGCTCGACATGTCGTCGCCGTAGCGCACGCGGAACAGCAGCGTGCGCTGCGGTCCGTTGATGTATTCGTGCAGCTCGCCCGGCGGATGCACCACGAACGAGCCCGGCACCACGTCGACCGTCTCCTTCGGCGTGCGCATCTTGCCGCCGCCCTCGAAGCAGAAATAGATCTCGGTTGCGTTCGGGTGGCAATGATTGGGGCTGATCTGGCCCGGCTCCCAGCAGGCCACCGTGACGTCGCCCTCGCCGATCTCGCCGAGGACCTTCTCCACGTGGTGCTTGGGGTTCCAGGCTTGCTCCTTGAGCACGCTGAAGACATGCATGGGTTCACCTCCTCGTTGAGCTTACACTCGAGCCATGTTCGTCGAACAGACGCCGTTCGCTCAGAGCGCCGCGACCGTGTGCACCTCGATCAGGAACGGCTCCTGCACGAGGCGGTCGACGATCAACAGCGTATTAGGCGGATAGACGCCGCTTGGAAAGATGCGCGGAAATTCGCGCAGCCGGAACTTCATGAATTTCGGCACGTCCTGCGAATGCACCAGGTAGGTCGTGAACTCGACCACGTTGGCGAAGCTCGCGCCTTGCGACGACAGCGCCGCCTCGATATTGGCGAAGACCTGCCCGCATTGGGCGTCGAAATCATCCGCGCCGACGAGCTTGCCGTCCTTGTCGGCCGCGAGCTGGCCCGCGATGAACAGGAACTCGGACGCCTTGACGCGCGCGATGTGCGAGTACTGGCCCATCGGCCGCGCGAGCCCATCGGGATTGCCGATCTTGATCTCAGCCATGACGTGTCCTCGTGCGATGTCTCGTTTTCCAAAAGGCGCGGGCTGCGTTCGGCCGCTCAGTCCCGCCACTTGATCGAGCAGCCCATGCTCGGCGTCTGCTGGTCGGGGCCGCGGCCGGTGTCCGCCACCTGCTTCATCGCCTCATAGAGATCGCGGCGCGCGCCCGGAACGGGCGTCGTGCGCGAGGCGTCGAGCCGGCCGCGATATTGCAGCTCGTCCTTTGCGTTGAAGCCGAAGAAGTCGGGCGTGCACTGCGCGCCGTAGGTCCGCGCCACCTCCTGGGTCTCGTCGATCACGTAGGGGAAGGGAAAGCCGTGCTTCCTGGCGAACGCCTTCATGTTGTCGAAGGAGTCCTCGGGATAGTCGGTCGGGTCGTTCGACATGATGGCGATGGTGCCGATGCCAAGCTCTCGCAGCGCCTTCGCCTCCTCGACGATCCGGCCGATGCTCGACTTCACGTAGGGGCAGTGGTTGCAGATGAAGGTCACCAGCGTGCCTTTCGGCCCGCGCACGTCGGCGAGCCGATAGGTCTTGCCGTCGACGCCTTTGAGCGCAAAGTCGCGCGCCTTCCAGCCGAAGTCGCAGATTGCGGTCTTGGTGAGCGTCATCACGAGTCCTCCAGGGCAATCGTCGGCACGGACAATCGCATTTGTGTCGGCGCCATCGCAAGCGACGCGCCCGTGCCATCTCAGACCGCCGGGCTGATCGTCCCGCGGCATTCGCCGAAGCCGATGCTGGCGAAACCGTCGCGGTGGCAGCGCGCCCGCATGACGATCGTGTCGCCGTCGTCCAGGAATCGGCGGGTCTCGCCGGAGGCGAGCGTCACCGGCTGGCGGCCGCCGGCGGAAATCTCGAGCAGGCTGCCGAGCCCGCCTTCGTCGGGTCCGGAGATCGTGCCGGTCCCGAACAGATCGCCCGGCCGCAGGTTGCAGCCGCCGCTGCTGTGGTGCGCGACCAGCTGGGCGACGGTCCAGTAGAGATGATGCGCGTTGCCGACAGAAAGCCGATGCGGCGGGAGCCCCTTCGCCGCGAGACCCGGCGTGAGCAGGAACACCTCGAGCTCGATGTCGAGCGCGCCCGGTGCCTGGTCGGTTGCATCGAGCAGATAGGGCAGCGGGGCAGGGTCGTCCGCGGGCCGCGGCGCCTGCGCGCCGCGGAACGGGGCGAGCGCCTCGGGCGTGACCACCCACGGCGAGATGGTGGTCAAGAAGCTCTTGCCGAGGAACGGGCCGAGCGGCTGATACTCCCAGGCCTGGATGTCGCGCGCCGACCAGTCGTTGAGCAGGCAGAACCCCGCGACGTGGTGCGCGGCCTCGGCGATGGGAATCGGCGAGCCGAGCGCATTGCCCGGCCCGATCCAGACGCCGAGCTCCAGCTCGTAGTCGAGGTTGCGGCTGGGCCCGAAGGTCGGGACCGTTTCGTTCGCCGGCTTTCGCTGACCGCTCGGACGACGCACCGTGGCGCCGGATACCTCGATGGACGAGGCGCGGCCGTGATAGCCGATCGGCACGTATTTGTAGTTCGGCAGCAGCGGATTGTCGGGCCGGAACAGCTTGCCGGCGTTGGTGGCGTGGTTGATGCCGGCAAAGAAATCGGTGTAGTCGCCGATCGCGGCCGGACGCTCGAGGCGGCAATCGGCGGCGCGGTGGAGGAGCCGGCTGCGCAGACCTTCGATCCGGCCGCGGTCCGTGCCGTCGGCATCGAGAATCTCACCGAGGCGGCGGCGCAGCGCCACGCGCGCCTCGCGGCCGAGCGCGAACAGCGGGTTCAGCGTCGCGCCGGCACGCGGCCTCGCGCGGCCTGCGCGGCAAGGCCGGTCGAAGAGGCCGAGCTCCAGCGCCGCCGCGAGATCGAGGATGTCGTCGCCGATGGCGACGCCGCCGCGCGCCGCGCCGCCCGGCGGCGCGAACACGCCGAGCGGCAGGTTCTGGATCGGGAAGTCGGCATGCTGGTTCGCCGAGGCGACCCAGCTGCGTCGCCCGGGCGCTGTGCGTATGCATCGATCATGTCAAGACTGCCCGCGCGCGAGATAGCGCTTGTCGAGCATCACATGGATGCCCTTGTTGCCGTTGACCACCTGCGTGACGCGCAGATCGGCCGCCAGGCTGCATAACGTGTAGGCCTGGTAGCGGTCGAGCCCGGCGCGCGCGCAAATGAGATCGAGCATCTGGCGCAGCGCAATCACCACGCAGTCGTCGAGATCGGGATCGAACGCCATGGTGATCATGTGCGTCGGCGTCTCGGCCATCGGCCATTCGAGGCGCATGTCGTCGCGCACGGTGAGGCGGAAGGTGCCGGTCAGTCCGGTCTCGACCGCCGTGATGCAGACCTCGCCGTCGCCCTGCGCGCCGTGGCCGTCGCCGACCGAAAACAGCGCGCCGTCGACGAAGATCGGCAGATAGAGCGTGGCGCCGGCGACCAGCTCCTTGTTGTCGAGGTTGCCGCCGTTCCGGCGCGGCGGCGCGGTCGAGATCGCGCCCCAGGCCGGCGGCGGCGCCGTGGCGATGACGCCGAAGAACGGCGCCAGCGGGACTTCCTGGCCCCACGGCAGCCGCCACGCCTTCTGGGCGCGGTCGAGCACGATGTGGATGGTGCGGGTCTCGGCAAAGTCGTCAGGCAGGGCGCCGGCGAGCGGGCGCACGGAATTGTAGCCCCAGTCGTAGAACACATCGATCGCCTCGATGTCGACCTGCAGCACCTGGCCGGGCTTGGCGCCCTTGCACGGCGACCGGACCGGTGCAGATGTGCGGCCCCAACTTGGGCGTGACCTTCTGGTGAATGGCGGGCAGCGCCGGCGGGATCACGAGCGGCGGCGCGGGCATCAGTGCGGGGCCGCCCGACACCGTCGTGATGGTGACGCGCTCGCCGCTCTCGATGGCGAGCCGCGGCGGAAGGGTGGCGTCGAAATAACCCCAGTGCACGTTGTCGGGGCCGGGCTCGAGGCGATGGGTCGACATTGCTTGATCCGCTGCTAAAGGAAGACGGACAAGCTCAGCACGTTTTCGCCGTCCGTCCAATGGTGGATGACAGGCGAAGTGTCCGAGCATCCGGAGCAATCACGCCCGTCGCCCCGGAGCCTGGCTCCGGCCGGCTGCACGCATGACGTCGGCCACGGCGGCAAGAACGGGTTGCTCCTTCAACTGCTCGAGCGGCACCGGCAATCGGCGTCGCCAGTTGGGGTGCTCGTTGACGGTCCCGGGCACGTTGACCTGGTCCTTTGTCTCCAGCACGTCTTCCAGCGCGATGACCAGCAGTCTCGAAGGTGCGGCCGCGAGGTACTTCGTCACCGACACGAAATCCAGGGATCGAATGCCGCGCCGGGATAGCGCGTCACGCATGGCCGTCAGCGCGAGGGCGCGATCCTCGTCGGTCTCGCCCGGATCGAGGCCCAATCCCGTCTTGACCGCCAAGTCGTGGCGCTGCGCCCAACCGGCAAACGTCGGCAGATCATGGGTGGCAAAAGTCACCAGCGCATTTTCTCTATAATCTTCGGGTGCGCGGAAGGAGCCGTCCGGCGCCCGTTCGAACAGCATGACCTGATACGACCAGACGCCCCAATCGGCGAGCTCCTCGCGCAGCGTTTCCGGAACGGTGCCGAGGTCTTCGCCGATCACGATGCATTTGTTCTGCACGCTTTCCTGGGCGGTGACGGCCAGCAGCGCCTCGAACGGAAATCGTACATAGACGCCGCGATCCGCCGGCCTGTTGCGCGGAATGAGGTAAAGCCGCTTCAGGCCCAGGACGTGATCCAATCGAATGGCGCCTGCATAGCGCATCGAGGCCGCAAGCATGCGACGAAATGGCTCGAAGCCGCGCCGTTCCAGGCCGCCGGGATCGAGGCCTGCCAGTCCCCAATTCTGTCCAGCCAGGTTGAGGGCATCGGGCGGCGCGCCGATCGCGACCTCCGGCATGATCGAATCCTGATCGCTCCACGCATCGAATCCGTCGGGCCGAACGCCGACCGCAATGTCGAGGTAAAGACCGATCGGAAGGCCGAGCTCGCGCGCCCGCTCGCGACAACGGTCGAGCTGCTGAGCCGCGATCCATTGCAGATATTCGAAGAATTCGATCGCGTCGGTATTGGCGTCTCGAAGGCGAACGAGAGCCTGCTCATCGGGGCATGCGCCATTCCTTCGGCCAATCTTGCCATGGTCCTGCGTGGCGGCGTCGCAGCCACTCGAAACACGCAAATCGTGACAGCGCTTCGCCACGGTCGCGGCGGAACGCGTCGAATTCGCGACGTCGCGTTTCGCTGCCGGCACGGCGGAAGACGCCGTAGGCAAGCTCGAGAGCCCGGATTTTCGCTGCGGCCACGCCGCGGTACTGGACCAGCTCGGCTTGACGGAGCTTCGCGACCTCTTGCGCCAATCCGGCAGCCTGCAGGCCGGGAAATTCGGGCACGGCTTCAACGTCGATGTAGAGCGGATTGAGAAACTGCCGGCTGTTGGGCGAATACGGGCTCGGCTCGTCCGCGCGGTCATCGAACAGGGCGTGCAACGGATTGAGAGCGACGCCGGCGGCGCCGCGATCGGCGGCAAGCTCGATCAGATCGGCAAGATCCGAAAAGTCGCCATGACCCCAATTGCGCTGCGAGCGAACGCCGTAGAGCTGCGCCGCCAGCACCCACATGCGCTGGGGCGCGTCGCCTTGGTAGGCTCGTTCCGGCGCGACCAGAAGGGTCGCGTCCTCGCGGTGCTCGCCTTGCGGCGAGCGGACGTTCACCCGCAACCGGAATGTCGCCGATCGGGAGGTCGCCCGGCAGTGTGATATGGGATGCGCGGCCTTCCCCGCTCCGGAGACCGGCGTCGGCGAAAATCTCCCAACGGAGTTTCGAGCGGGCCGGCGCGTGCACGCGCAATCGTGTCGGGCGGCCGTGGCGAAGCACGACGGTGGCGTCGATGAGCCGCCGCGGCACGTCACCACGTGCCGACAACAGCCCGACGAGGTCCGCGACCGCGTCGCGGTCCGCAACGCGTTCGCGTCCAAACGCATCGCGATATCGCGTCTCAATGCCCCACCGAGCGGCGCGCTGCGAAATTGCATCCATTTTCTGAAGCCGTGACATCCGGTTAGCCCACGGCAGCGAATTCCAAACCTTAACAGCACGTTAGGCCGGACGGCACGGAAACCCGCCTGTTTCAATTGGAACCAAACGCCCTCCATTTCGGTTCCATTGGCATGCCTCTGGGCGGGCGGGTTGATAACACGGACGGAACGTGACAGCGAACGTGAGCATCTCGCCCGTCGGCAGTCTTTCCGGTTGCCGCATCTACATCGAGGACGTCTATCCGGCTGTTGATGCAGGCCGTTTCGCGATCAAGCGGACTGCGGGCGAAATCGTCGAGGTCTGGGCCGATATCTTTCGGGACGGCCATGCGGTCGTGGCGGCCGAGCTGTTGTGGCGTCCGGCGGCCGCCAAGAACTGGCGTCGAGCCGCGATGCGGTTCGACAACAACGATCGTTGGGTCGCGGATTTTACGCCCGAAACGCCCGGCCGCTACGTCTATGCGATCGAAGCGTGGACCGATGTTTTCGCGACCTGGCGGCGTGACTATCCTGGCCAAGCGGGACGCTGGACTTGATGTCTCGCTCGAAGCCGCCGAAGGCCGCCAGATCCTCGCGAATGCGAAACCGCCACAACTGGCCCAGGTGAGCCTGATCCGGCAGGCGTGTCGGGACTACGACCGGGCCGGCGACATCGACAAGCTCCTGTCGGCCGAGGTCGCGCAGGCTGCCGCCAAGGCTCAGCAGGCCGACCTCACCCGGAGCGCGCTGTTTCCGCTGGTCGTGGATCGCCCGCTTGCTCGCGCGGGCGCCTGGTATGAAATGGTCCCGCGCAGCCAAGGCCGGCTTCCCGGCCGACACGGGACGTTCGACGATTGCATTCGCCGCGTCCCCGAGATCGCCGCGCTCGGCTTCGACGTGCTCTATCTTACGCCGATCCATCCGATCGGCCACACCAACCGCAAGGGCCGCAACAACGCGCTGACGGCCGAGCCCGACGATCCGGGCAGCTTCTATGCGATCGGCTCGGCCGATGGCGGCCACGACGCGGTTCACCCCGAATTGGGCACGCTCGCCGATTTTCGCCGGCTCGTCGCGGCCTGCAAAAAGCACGGCCTGGAAATCGCGCTCGATTTTGCCGTCCAGTGCTCGCCCGATCATCCGTGGCTGTCGCAGCATCCGGACTGGTTCAGGTACCGGCCGGACGGGTCCATTCAGTACGCGGAGAATCCGCCGAAGAAGTACGAGGACATCGTCAATCCCGACTTCTATTGCGCCGGCAGCGAGCAGTTGTGGACGGCGCTGCGCGACGTGGTCCTGTTCTGGGTCACCCAGGGCGTGCGGATCTTCCGGGTCGACAATCCGCACACCAAGCCGTTCGCCTTTTGGGAATGGCTGATCCGCGAGGTGCAGACCGTCGATCCGGCCGTCATCTTCCTGTCCGAGGCCTTCACGCGGCCGAAAGTCATGAAGGCGCTCGCCAAGCTCGGCTTCAGCCAGTCCTACACCTATTTCACCTGGCGCACCGGCAAGGAGGAGCTGCAGGCCTATCTCAGCGAGCTCACGCGCTATCCCGAGCGCGAATATTTCCGGCCGAACTTCTTCGTCAACACGCCGGACATCTTGCCGGTCCACCTGCAGAGCGGCGAGCCGTGGATGTTCAAGGCGCGGGTGGCGCTGGCCGCGACCCTTTCCGGGAACTACGGCGTCTACAACGGCTTCGAGCTGCTCGAGCACGAGCCGATTCCCGGCAAGGAAGAGTATCTCGATTCCGAAAAATACCAGCTCAAGACGCGCGATTGGGACAAGCCGGGCAATATCAAGGACTATATCGGTCGGCTCAACCGGCTGCGACACGACAACCCGGCGCTGTTGCAGACCGGCAACCTGCACTTTGCGCAGGTCGACGACGCCGAGGTGATCGGCTTCGTCAAGGAATCGGCCGCCGGCGACAACGCGGTCGCGGTCGCCGATGGCGCTGACCAAGACCGGGCCCTCGCCAGTTCTGGTTCCATTTCGGCGATATCGAGATCGGTCCACGCGGCGCTCGCCGCCGCGTGAGCGCGATCGAGAATCTGATCACCGGGGAACGCCACCTCGTCGAATGGGGCGGCGCGCGTCTGCTGATCGACCAAGAGCAGGATCCCGCCCTGCTGTTTCGTTGCCTCGCGTGATGGATGCCGTGCCATGAACGTCATGGAGGAAATCAGGGCCGAGCAGAAGTCCGACGGCGACGATTTTTGGTTCAAGGACGCCATCATCTATCAGATTCACGTCAAGGCATTCGCCGACAGCAACCACGACGGCATCGGCGATTTCGCCGGCCTCACCCAACGACTCGACTATCTGCAAGATCTCGGCGTCAACACGCTTTGGCTGTTGCCGTTCTACCCCTCGCCCGGCCGCGACGATGGATACGACATATCCGACTATCGGCGGATCAATCCGGATTTCGGCACCATGCAGGATTTCCGGCGCTTCATGCGGGAAGCCAAGCGCCGGAAGCTGCGGGTGATCACCGAGCTGGTGATCAATCACACCTCCGATCAGCATCCCTGGTTCCAGCGAGCCCGCCGCAGCCGCCGCGATTCCGACGCGCGCAACTGGTATGTCTGGAGCGATACCGACCACCGCTACGCCGGCACACGGATCATCTTCAACGACGCCGAAAAATCGAACTGGGCCTGGGACCCCGTGGCCGAGGCCTACTACTGGCACCGCTTCTTCTCGCACCAACCCGACCTCAACTTCGACAATCCGCGCGTTCTGCTCGCCATCGTCCAGGTCATGCGATGGTGGCTCGATCTCGGCGTCGACGGGTTCCGACTCGATGCCATTCCGTATCTCTGCGAGCGGGAAGGGACCAACAACGAAAATCTTCCCGAGACCCACGCGATCATCAAGCAGATACGGGCGGCGCTCGACGCCTATGCGCCCGGCAAGGTCCTGCTGGCGGAAGCCAATCAGTGGCCGGAGGACGTGAGCGCCTATTTCGGCGACGGCGACGAATGCCATATGGCCTATCACTTTCCGCTGATGCCGCGCATCTACATGGCGATCGCGCAGGAGGACCGGTTTCCGATCGCCGATATCCTGCGGCAGACGCCGGAGATTCCGCAGAATTGCCAGTGGGCGTTGTTCCTGCGCAATCACGACGAGCTCACGCTGGAGATGGTCACCGACATGGAGCGCGACTATCTCTGGTCGACCTACGCGACCGATCCGCGGGCTCGCATCAATCTCGGGATCAGGCGGCGGCTGGCGTCGCTGATGGACAACGACCGGCGCAAGATCGAGTTGATGAATTCGCTGCTGTTCTCATTTCCGGGAACGCCGATCATCTACTACGGCGACGAGATCGGCATGGGGGACAACATCTACCTCGGCGATCGCAACGGCGTGCGCACGCCCATGCAGTGGACGCCGGATCGCAATGGCGGGTTTTCGCGCTGCGACCCAGCGCGGCTCTACCATCCCATGATCATGGACCCGGTCTACGGCTACGAAGCGGTCAACGTGGAGGCGCAATCGCGTAGTCTTGCCTCGTTGCTGAGTTGGACCAAGCGGCTCATTTCGGTCCGCAAGTCGACGAGCGTGCTCGGCCGCGGCTCGCTTGCGTTCATCCGGCCGACCAACCGGGCGGTGCTCGTTTATGTCCGGCAGTATGAGAACGAGGTCCTGCTCTGTATCGCCAATATGTCGCGCTCGGCGCAGGCCGCCGAGATCGATCTGTCGCCGTGGCGCGGCCGCACCCCGCTCGAGCTGCTCGGCCGCAAGAGCTTCCCGCCCATCGGGGATCAACCCTATGTGGTCACGCTGGCGCCGTACGGCTTCTTCTGGTTCCAGCTCTGTGACTCGACGGGAGCGCCGATCGAGGCGCCGAGCATCGTGCCGGAGTTCGAGACGCTGGTCCTGGCGGGCAACTGGACGTCGCTGGCACAGGGCCACGCCCGCCATACGCTCGAGCGCGACGTGCTGCCGGCCTTTCTCGCGGGCCGACGCTGGTTCGCCGAGCGGGCCAGCCGATCGATCACCGCCAAGGTCGCGACCGCGATCCCGCTCCTCAGCGCCGATCCCGGTCTCACGCTTGCGGTGATTGAAACCAGCGCGAAGGGCGGAACGGCGCAATATCTGCTGCCGCTGACGATCAAGTGGAATCGTCTCGACCGCGAGCGTCGCGATCCGCAGGCGCTCGCCGCCGTGCGTCGCGGCCCTCGGGAGGGAGCTCTCATCGACGCGACCGCCCAGACCGAATTCATCTCTCTGATACTCGAAAAGATGCAGGCTGGTGAAACCCTCGATGGACGGGATGGACGACGACTGGAGTTCAGGCCCAGTGCCGCATTTTCGTACGCCGGCAGCGCGGCGGGCCAAAACGTTCGCGCCGTCGACACCGAGCAGTCGAACACGACGGTGCTCGTCGGCAACGATTATGTGGTCAAGCTGTTTCGCCGGCTCGAGCCCGACGTCAATCCGGAGATCGAGGTGGGCCGGTTCCTGACCGATACGGTTGCGTTTGCGAATACGCCGCCGCTGCTTGGGCACCGTGGAGCTGGTCGAAGGCGAGGGACGCAGCGCGGTCTGCGTCGTCCACCGCTTCGTCGAAAATCAAGGCGACGCCTGGTCGGTGACCAACGCCTATCTCGACCGCTTCGTCGAGGAGCAGCGCCTGCTCACGGCCGAGCAGTCGGAAGACAGCGACGAGCAGGCGGCCTATCAGCGCTGGATGCGGCAGACCGGCCGGCGGGTTGCCGAATTGCAGCTTGCCCTTTGCAGCCGCGACGACATTGCTGATTTCGCGCCCGAGCCGATCACCCCGAAGGACGTCCGCGCCTGGTCCGACGGGGTATTGCGGCGCGCCGGGCGGGTGCTCGACGAATTGGCCCGCCGCCGCAACGAGGTGAGGGAGGCCGACCGTCCGATGGTCGATGCGCTTCTCTCGTATCGCGAAGCGCTGGCCGCCAGGTTGAGTGAATTGCTCCCCGATACGGTGGAGGCGATGAAGATCCGCCATCACGGCGACTTTCACCTCGGCCAAATGCTGATCGTGAAGGATGACGTCGTGATCATCGATTTCGAGGGCGAGCCGCGGCGCAGCATCAAGGAGCGCCGGCGCAAGGCGCCCGCTGCTCGCGATGTTGCGGGGCTCATCCGTTCGATCGACTATTCGGCGACGGCGGCGCTCGATCGCGCGCTCCAATCGGCGCCTGATGAGCACGGCAAGGTCGCGCGCGCCCTCGACGATCTGGCGCGAGCGCTCCGTCGCTACCGTTGTCGCCGCGTATCGTGAATCCCTGGTGGATCCGAGATTGTGGCCGCGCGACCCGCAGGACGCCGATCGTCTGCTCGATTTCTTCCTTTTGGAAAAAGCCCTTTACGAAATCGAATACGAGCTCGCGCACCGTCCGGATTGGCTGCACGTCCCGGTGCTCGGCACCTGGCGCATTCTCTCGCGCACGGAGGCGCTGGCGACATGACCGCGCTCTCGCCCGAAGCCTATGCGGTGATCGAGGGTCGACATTCCGACCCCTTCCATTATCTCGGCCTGCACGTCGAAGGCGACGTCCCGATCGTGCGGATATTTCTTCCCGATGCCGAAGAGGTGAAGGTGATCGACGAGCAGGGTCACGAAAGCGATCTCAGCCGCGTCCACGACGCCGGCTTGTTCATGGGGCGTCTGTCCAATGGATCGCCGCGCTACCACGTCCGCGCGCGTTACGGCGACCGCGTGGTCGAGCTGGAAGACCCCTATCGATTTCCGCCGGTGCTGTCCGATTTCGATCTCTACCTGCTCGCCGAGGGCACGCACACGCGTCTCTACGAGAAGCTCGGCGCGCACCCGATGGTGATCGACGGCGTGGCGGGCGTGGCGTTCGCGGTTTTCGCTCCCGATGCCCGGCGGGTCAGCGTGGTCGGCGACTTCAATTTCTGGGACGGCCGTCGTCATGCCATGCGGGTGCGCGGCCACGGCTTCTGGGAGATTTTCATTCCCGGCGTCAAGGCCGGAGACAAGTACAAATACGAGATCATCGGCTCGCACGGCCAGCTATTGCCGTTGAAGTCCGATCCGATGGCTTTCGCCGCCGAGGTGCGGCCGCGCACCGCTTCGATCGTCGTCGACCTCGAGACCGTCGACCGGCCGGCGCCGCTCGCCGCCGGCGCCAACGCATTGAGCGCGCCGATCTCGATCTACGAGGTGCATCTCGGCTCCTGGCGCCGCCGACCGGAGGAGGGCGGCAGTTGGCTCAGCTATCGCGAGCTTGCCGAAGTGCTGCCGGCCTACGCGCGCGACCTGGGCTTCACGCATGTCGAATTCCTGCCGGTGACCGAGCATCCCTTCGACGGCTCCTGGGGTTACCAGCCGACCGGATTGTTTGCGCCGACCAGCCGCTTCGGCACGCCCGCCGATTTCGCGGCGCTGGTCGATGCCTGCCATCGGGCCGGCCTGGCGGTCCTGCTCGACTGGGTGCCGGGACATTTCCCCGACGATCCGCACGGGCTCGGGCAGTTCGACGGAACCGCGCTCTACGAGCACGTCGATCCGAGGCAGGGCCGTCATCTCGACTGGGATACGCTGATCTACAACTACGGCCGCACCGAGGTCGCGAATTTTCTGCTCGCGAGCGGATTGTTCTGGCTCGATCGCTACGGGATCGACGGGTTGCGCGTCGATGCGGTGGCCTCGATGATCTATCTCGACTACAGCAGGCCGGCGGGCGGCTGGATTCCCAACAAGCACGGCGGACGGGAAAATCTCGACGCCGTCGCATTTCTGCGGCGCTTCAACACGGAAGTGTTTTCGCGCTTTCCGAACGCGACCACCGCGGCCGAGGAATCGACCGCCTGGCCGATGGTGTCGCGTCCGGTCGACTGGGGCGGGCTGGGCTTCGGCTACAAATGGAACATGGGCTGGATGCACGATACGCTGGACTACATCAGCAAGGATCCGATCTACCGCAAGCACCATCACGGTCAAATCCTGTTCGGTCTGCACTACGCCTTCTCGGAGAACTTCATCCTGCCGCTCTCGCACGACGAGGTCGTCCACGGCAAGCGATCGATCCTCGGCCGCATGCCGGGCGACGACTGGCAACGCTTTGCCAATCTGCGCGCCTATTACGGCTTCATGTTCGCGCCATCCGGGCAAGAAGCTGCTGTTCATGGGCAACGAGTTCGGCCAGGAAAGCGAATGGCGGCACGACCATTCGCTCGACTGGCATCTGCTCGGCGAGCCGCGGCACGCCGGCATTCACGCCTTGGTGCGCGACCTCAATCGGCTCTATCGCACGCTGCCGGCTTTGCACGCTCTCGATTGCGACGCGGCGGGCTTCGAATGGCTGGCGATGCACGACGCCGACCGCAGCGTCTTCGCGTGGCTGCGCAAGGGGCGCGAAACCCACGAGCGTTGCGTCGTGATCGTCAACTTCACCCCCGAGGTCTATCGGGACTATCGCATCAAGGTTCCGTTTTCCGGCGTTTGGCGAGAAGCTCTCAACACCGACGCGGCCGTTTACGGCGGTAGCAATATCGGGAACGGCGGGGCGGTCACGACGTTGGACGAGGGCATGGTTCCCGAGGTCAGCCTTGTCATTCCACCGCTTGCTGCAATTATTCTCGTCCCGGAGCGGTAGCGCGCGGCTTTCGGCCGGTGCGCCGTATCCGCTGGGAGCGACGTGGGACGGGCGCGGCACGAATTTCGCGCTTTTTTCGGCCAATGCGGAGAAGGTCGAGCTCTGCCTGTTCGACAGCCAGGGCCGCCGCGAGCTCGAGCGCATCGTGCTGCCGGAGCGGACCGAGGACGTCTGGCACGGCTATCTCAACGACGTCGTGCCGGGCCAGCTCTACGGTTATCGCGTGCACGGCCCGTACGATCCCGAGCGCGGCTTTCGCTTCAACGCCCACAAGCTGCTGGTCGACCCCTATGCCAAGCGGCTGGCCGGGCGGCTGGTGTGGAGCGATGCCCATTTCGGCTATCGCGCCGGCAACCCGCGCGCCGACCTGTCGTTCGATCGGCGTGACAATGCGCGCGGGATGCCGAAGGCGGTGGTGCTCGACGAGGCCTTCACCTGGGGCGAGGAGCGCCGGCCGTCGGTCCCTTGGGAAGACACCATCATCTACGAGGCGCACGTCAAGGGCCTGACCCGGCTGCGCGAGGACGTGCCGCCGGCATGGCGCGGCACCTTTCGCGGGCTGGCGGCGCCCGCGATCGTCGATCACCTCAGGCGGCTCGGCGTGACCACCGCTCGAATTGCTGCCGATCCACGCGTTCATCGACGACCGCCATCTGATCGAGCGCGGCTTGAGCAATTATTGGGGCTACAGCACGCTCTGCTTCTTCGCCCCCGAGCCGCGCTACGCCCTCGACGGCACGCTCGATGCCTTTCGCTCGACCGTGTCGCGACTGCACGACGCCGGCATCGAGATCGTCCTCGACGTGGTCTACAACCACACCGCCGAAGGCAATCATCTGGGGCCGACGCTGAGCTTCCGCGGCATCGACAACACGTCGTATTACTGGCTGCAGCCCGATCAACCACGTTACTACGACGACTTCACCGGCTGCGGGAACGCGCTCAATCTCACGCATCCGCGCGTCCTGCAGATGGTGATGGACTCGTTGCGCTATTGGGTCGAGGTCTGTCATGTCGATGGTTTCCGGTTCGATCTTGCGAGCACGCTCGGCCGCGGGCACAACGGCTTCGACCGCGGCGCCGCCTTCTTTGCGGCGGTCCGGCAAGACCCCGTTCTGGCGGGCGTCAAGCTGATCGCCGAGCCTTGGGACCTCGGCGCGGGCGGCTACCAGGTCGGCAACTTTCCGCCCGGCTGGTCGGAATGGAACGACGTGTTTCGCCGCACGCTGCGCCGCTACTGGACCGCCGAGGGCAATGTGATCGGCGACGTCGGCGGTCGCATGACCGCCTCGACCGATCTGTTCAACCGGGACGGCCGCAGCCCGAGCGCGAGCATCAACTCTCGTCACCGTGCATGACGGTTTCACGCTCGCCGATCTCGTGAGCTACGAGCGCAAGCACAACGAGGCGAACGGCGAGGAGAACCGAGACGGCTCGGACGAGAACGACAGCACCAATTGCGGCGTCGAAGGGCCGACCGACGACCCGCAGATCGTCGAGCTGCGGCGGCAGCTGCGCCGCAACTTGCTGTCGTGCCTGATGCTGGCGCAGGGCGTGCCGCTTCTCCTTGCCGGCGATGAGGTCGGCAACAGCCAGGGCGGCAACAACAACGCCTATTGCCAGGACAACGAGACCGGATGGGTGGACTGGTCGGGTCTGGGCCGCGACGGCGAGGACATGACCTTGCTGATCGCGCAGCTCACGCGGCTGCGCCTGCGGTTTCCGCAGCTTCGTGCCCGCCGCTTCGTCGACGGCCGCCGCGCCGACGGCTCCTTCGGCGTCCTCTGGCTGACGCCGCGCGCGACCGAGATGACCGAGCAGGACTGGAATTTTCCGGACGGCCGCTTCCTCTCATATGTCCTCGGACCTTGGCGCAAGGCGCAATCGCCGCTCTATGTCGTCCTCAACGCCGCGCCCGACGCGATCGACTTCAAGCTGCCGATGCTGCCGGAATACAGCCACTGGACCGTGGTGCTCAACACCGCCGACGCACTCGCAAACGACCCAGGAATTCGCCTCCGGCGCCAAGTCGCATGCTCCGGCGCGCTCGGTCCTTGCGTTCGCGGGGGCGGCATGAATGCCGAGATGCAGCTTCGGACCGAGGCTGAATGCGGATGGCGTGACGTTTCGCCTGTGGGCGCCGGCGGCCAAGCGTGTCGAGCTCGATGCTCGATCGTCCCCATGCCATGCAGTCGCAGTCCGGACGGCTGGTACGAGCTCGCGATGGCGGGCGCGGGTGCCGGCACGCGCTACAAGTTCCGCATCGACGGCGAGATCGAGGTGCCGGATCCCGCTTCGCATTTCCAGCCGCAGGACGTGTCGGGACCGAGCGAGGTCGTCGATCATGAGCAGTTCGCGTGGCGGGCGCGGGATTGGCGCGGCCGGCCCTGGGAGGATGCCGCGCTGCTCGAGCTCCATGTGGGCACCTTCACGCCCGGTGGAAGCTTCCGCTCGGCGATCGAGCGGCTCGATCATGTCGTCGACACCGGATTGACTGCGATCGAGCTGATGCCGCTCGCGGATTTCTCCGGCCGGCGCAATTGGGGCTATGACGGCGTGCTGCTCTACGCCCCCGACAGCGCCTATGGCCGGCCGGACGACCTCAAGGCGTTGATCGATGCCGCGCATCTGCGCGGGCTGATGGTGTTTCTCGACGTCGTCTACAATCATTTCGGACCCGAGGGGAATTATCTCTCCCGCTATGCGCCGGCGTTTTTCGACGCCGCGCATACGCCATGGGGCAGGGCGATCGACTATCGCGTCCCGCAGGTCCGCGATTTTGCCGTCGGCAATGCGCTGCATTGGCTGCAGCACTATCGTTTCGACGGGCTGCGCCTCGACGCGGTGCAGGCCATTGTCGAGACCGGCCGGCCGCCGATCCTGGAGGAGCTCAGCCGCGCGGTCGGCGAGCTCTCCGCCCGATCCGGCCGGATGATCCACCTCGTGCTGGAGAACGACGACAATCGCGCGAGCCTGCTCGATCCGCGCACCAACCCGCCGCAAGGCAGATATCGCGCGCAGTGGAACGACGACTACCACCACGCCTGGCACGTGCTGCTGACCGGCGAACGCAAAGGCTATTACCAGGACTACGCCTGCGCTCCCGCCCAGCATATCGCACGCGTGCTCGCGTCCGGCTTCGCCTACCAGGGCGAGGTCTCGGCTCATCGCAACGGCCGGCGGCGCGGAGAACCGTCCGGCGCGCTTGCCGCCGACGGCGTTCGTCAATTTTCTGCAGAACCACGACCAGATCGGCAACCGGCCGTTCGGCGATCGCCTCTCCACGCAAGTCGACGAGGCGGCGCTCGCGGCCGCTACTGCCGTCACGCTTGCTCGCCCCGATGCCGCCGCTGATGTTCATGGGCGAGGAATGGGGATCGACGCAGCCATTTCCGTTCTTCTGCGATTTTCACGGCGCCCTCGCGGACGCGGTGCGCAAGGGCCGCCGCGCGGAATTCAAGTCGGCCTACGCCGAATTCGGCGACGACATCCCCGATCCGCTGGCGGAGGAGACGTTTCGCGTCGGCGGTGCTCGACTGGGATGCGCGCGACACGCCCAAGGGACGGCGGCGGCTCGCGCTGGTGCGCGAGCTGCTCGCGATCCGGCGCAAGGAGATCGTGCCGCGCCTCGCCGGCGCGACGTTCGGATCGGCGCGAGCCGACGCGGCCGTGTTGAGTGCCGATTGGCGGCTCGGCGACGGCAGCGCACTGCACCTCATTGCCAATCTGTCCGACGAATCCGCGCAACGGCCCCGACATGTGCCGGCCGGGCATCCGCTCTGGGGCGGTGCGGCCGGGGACATGCTGCCGCCCTGGTCGGTGTTCTGGAGCATCGGAGAGGGATGATGCCGCCCTCGATTCCGATCGCGACCTACCGTCTCCAGCTCACGCCGAGCTTCGGCTTCGATCGGGCCGCCGCGCTCGTGCCTTACCTGAAGGCCCTCGGCGTGAGCCATCTCTACGCCTCGCCCTTCCTGCAGGCGCGCGCCGGCTCGAGCCATGGCTACGACATCGTCGATCACAACGCGTTCAATCCGGAGCTCGGCGGCGAGCAGGGCTTTCGCCGGCTGCGCGAAGCGCTCGACCAGGCAGGCATCGGCCTCGTTCTCGACTTCGTCCCCAATCACATGGCCGTGCACCATGCGGACAATGCCTGGTGGCTCGATGTGCTCGAATGGGGGCGGCAGTCGCCTTATGCCGGCTATTTCGACATCGATTGGGAAGCGCTGCCCGGCCGGCCACGGGGCGGCGTGCTGCTGCCGATCCTCGGCAAGCCGTATGGCGAGGCGCTGGAGAGCGGCGAGATCGAGCTGCGCTACGATCCGGCGCAAGGGAGCTTCTCGGCCTGGTACTACGAGCACCGGCTGCCGATCGCGCCGCAGGGCTATCGGGAGATCCTGCAGAAGGTGGTCGCGGCCGCGCGCGCCGGCGATGAGCCGGCCGGCCGGCGGCTGCTCGGGCTCGCTGCCCACAGCCAAGGGCCGCACTATCCGGCCCGCGATCAAGCGCTCGCACTGAAGAGCGAGCTCAAGGCGATCACGGGCGCCGGCGAGGTGATCGAGCGCGGCCTCGAGGCTTATCGGCCAAGATCCGCGGCTGAGCCGGCGCCGTGGCGGCCTTGCACCATCTGCTCGAGCGCCAGCACTATCGGCTGGCGCATTGGCGGCTGGCCGGCAGCGAGATCAACTATCGGCGCTTTTTCGACATCAATTCGCTGGCCGGACTGCGAATCGAGAACCCGGCCACGTTCGAAGCCGTTCATCGGCTCGTCGGCCGGCTGATTGCGCAGGGCGACCTGCAGGGTCTGCGACTGGACCATATCGACGGCTTGCACGATCCGGCGCAATATTTCGAGCGGTTGCATCGCCTGATCGAGGCCGACGGATCGCGCGGTCGCGGCGCGCTTTACGTCATCGTCGAAAAAATTCTTGCCGACGGCGAGCGGATGCCGCGGTTTCGGGGCGTCGCCGGCACCACCGGTTATGAATGGCTCAATCTCATGTCGCGCGTTCTGCTCGACGAGCGCGGCCTCGATGCCCTCGGGCGCACTTGGCGCGAGGTGAGCGGTGACGAGCGCAGCTTCGCGGACGTGCTGATCGAGGCCAAAAGCTGTGTCCTCTCGACCCTGCTGGCAAGCGAGCTCGCCGTGCTGGCGCGCCTGCTCGCCCGCATCGCCGCTGGTCATTACAGCACGCGCGATTATGCGGCCGCGCGGCTGCGGGCGGCGCTGGAGCTGTTCCTCCTGCACTTTCCGGTCTACCGCACCTACGTCACGACCGGCCGCAACGTCCTCGGAAGACCGGGCGATCATCGACGCGAGCCATCCAAAAGGCGCGCGCGGCCTGGTTCGGCCCGGATGTCGCGATCCTCGATTTCTTGCGCGATGCGCTGACCCTCGACCTGATCGCCCCGGGGCGGCGCCGTCACAGCGCTGCGCGCGTGCGCCGCTTCGCCTGCAAGGTCCAGCAGTTGACCGGGCCGCTGATGGCCAAATCGCTCGAGGACACGGCCTTCTATCGGTATCACCGCCTGTTGGCGCTCAACGAGGTCGGCGGCGATCCGGCGTCCGGCGCGGTGTCGGTCGCGGACTTTCATGATCGCATGAGCGCGCGCGCGGGGAGCTTCCCGCACGGCCTCACGGCGACCGCAACGCACGACACCAAGCGTGGCGAAGATGCACGCGCCCGCCTGCTGTGCCTGTCCGAGCTCGCGGCCGAATGGGCCGCGGCCGTTCGCCAGTGGCAAAGCCTCAATGCCCCCTTGATCGATGCAGCAGGAGGGATCGCGCATCCCTTCGCGGGCGCACGAATACATGCTCTATCAGGCGCTGCTCGGCGCCTGGCCACTCGATGGTGTCGACGCGAGCTTCGTCGAGCGCATGCAGGATTACGCGGTCAAGGCGGCGCGCGAAGGCAAGCAGCAAACGAGCTGGCTCGATCCGGACCAGCGCTACGAGCGAGGCCTGCGCGAGTTTCTGCGGCGGCTTCTCGACCCGCGGGATTCGCAGATGTTCATCGACGTCGTTCGATCAGTTTGCGCGGCGCGTGGCGCTGATGGGTGCGCTGAAAAGCCTCGCGCAAGTGGCGCTGAAGGCGACGGTTCCCGGCGTGCCGGATTTCTATCAAGGAACCGAGTTGTGGGATTTGTCGCTGGTCGATCCGGACAACCGGCGTCCGGTCGACTTCGATGCCCGTGCGTCGACGCTGGCATCGCAGGGGAGCGAGCCGGATTGGCAAGCGCTGCACGAGAGCTGGCCGGATGGCCGCATCAAGCTCGCGCTCACCGTCCGTCTGTTGGCGTTGCGCCGAGAGTGCCCCGCGCTGTTTCGGGATGGAGGCTACACGCCGATCGAGGTGAGGGGGCCACACGCGAACGAAATTCTGGCGTTTGCGCGCGTGCAGCGGACCGGATGCTGTGATCGTGGTGGTGGGTCGCTTGTTCGGCCGCGCAACCGAAAGAGGGCGGCGCTGGCCGGCGGCCGACGCGTGGCAGGCATCGGTGTCGCTCGAAGGCTTCGCGTCGGTGCACGACATGCTGGCAGCAGGGGACCGCGGAGGCCGGTACCGAGATGCCGGTGTCGCGATTGTTCGGCGCGATCCCGGTCGCCGTACTGCGGGCGACCTGCACCGAGCCGGCGCATCAGCGCGAGATCAGCAAGCCGACACTGGCGACGGCCCGATGACGCCATCGATGCCCGTGTCCGTCCCATCGCCGCAGATCAGGACCATGAAAAAGGCCGTCCGGGATCTCGGGCCGGACGGCCTCGCGGACGTCGTGCCGACCGACCAGGGGTCGGTTCCCTCCCTCCGCTGGGGCAAGCGTGTACGGTAGCCGACAATGCGCGGCAATCGTCGCTCGGCGCCTGCCGTCTGTTTTCAACAGCGAGTGCGCTGCGGAAAAACGCGATCCTTTCAGCTGAGCAAGCCGATCACGCCGCGTCGTCGGCGCCGCCATCGACCTCGGCCTTGAGGCGCTTGAGCAGCTTGCGCATCGCCGCGATTTCGGTTTCGAGCTTCAGGACGCGCTCGGCCAGCTCGGCGACGTCGGCGCCCTGATGCGAGCTCGGATGCCTGCGCGGTGTTGCCGAAGGCGACGCCGACCTCGTCGCCGTGCCGCCATTGCACGTGCGCGCGCAGCGTCTGCTCCTTTTGCGGAATGAAGATATCGACGATGTCCGGGACCGTGACCGCATCGGAAAAGATCAGCCGCGCGCCGGTCGACGAGATGTCGCGGATCAGGCAGTCGAGCGAGGAGCGGCGATTGTTGAAATAGATGCAGCCGCGCAGAAAGCTCTTCTGGCGCGCTGACGTTCGGCGTTCGCTGACGCTGCGGCGTTCGCTCATTGTGGTCCCCACGGCACGACGAGCCGGAGCAGCCATGCTAGCCGCATTGGTTTAAGGTTTCTTTACCGCCGCACATGGCTGGGATGAGCGGCGCGGCCTTGACCCGGACGGCGCGGCGCACGTATGTCGGCGCGGTGAGTTCCGCCGGGAACATCTCCGCGCCTTCCGGGACCGGCCGCGACCGGTCGGCCGAGCTGGATTCGTCCGCGGCCTGGCGGCGTCTCGCCGTCGCGGTCGTGCTCGGGACCATCAGCAGCGTCGGCATGTGGTCGGTGCCGGTGGCGCTCCCGGTCGTGCAGGCCGAGTTCGGCGTCGCGCGCGGCGGCGCCTCGCTGCCCTACACGCTGGCAATGGTCGGATTCGCGGTGGGCGGCGTACTGATGGGCCGGCTCTCCGATCGGCGCGGCGTCGTGGCGCCCCTCCTGTGCGGCGCAGCCGCGCTCAGCCTCGGCTATATCGTCGCGGGGCTCGCCAGCAGTCTCTCGTTGTTCGCCCTCGCGAATGGGGTTCTGATCGGCGTCGGCGCGTCCGCGAGCTTCGGGCCGCTGATTGCCGACACGTCGCAATGGTTCGTGCGCCGGCGCGGCATTGCGGTCGCCGTCGTGTCCTGCGGCAACTACGTCGCCGGCACGGTCTGGCCGCCGGTGCTGCAGCATTTCATCTCGACGCACGGGTGGCGCGCGACCCATATCGGCGTCGGCGTGTTCTGTGCGGTGGCCATGCTGCCGCTGATCTGGGCGCTGCGCCGCCGCCCGCCGATGCACGGCAGCTCATCGGCGGACGCCGCCGCGTACGCCTCCGCGCGCGGGCTCGGCCTCTCACCGAATGCGCTGCTGGCGGTGCTGTGCATTGCCGGCCTGAGCTGCTGCGTCGCCATGGCGATGCCGCAGGTCCACATCGTCGCGTACTGCAGCGATCTCGGTTACGGCCTCGCGCGCGGCGCCGAGATGCTCTCGCTGATGCTGGGCTTGGGGATCGTGAGCCGGATCGCCTCCGGCTTCATCGCCGACCGCATCGGCGGCGTGGCGACGCTGCTGCTGGGCTCCGTCCTGCAGGGGGCGGCGCTGTTCCTCTACCTGCTCTTCGACGGGCTCGCCTCGCTCTACCTGATCTCGGCGCTGTTCGGGCTGTTCCAGGGCGGCATCGTCGCGATGTACGCCATCATCGTGCGCGAATATTTTTCGCCGCAGGAAGCCGGCACCAGGCTCGGCGTGGTGCTGATGGCCACGTTGATGGGGATGGCGCTGGGCGGCTGGATGTCCGGCGTGATCTTCGACCTCACCGGCTCGTATCAGGCGGCCTTCGCCAATGGTCTCCTCTGGAATCTGCTGAACGCGTTGATCGCGCTCTGGCTGCTGATGCGGCCCGGCGGCCGCTTGGCGCCGGCGTGATGCGCGGATCGCTCCGCGCATCACCGTCGTCTTGCCGTTGCTGCTGCGCAGCCCGTCACTTGAGCTGGTCGGCGACCTTGTCGATCCCGGCCTTGACGCAGACCTCGTCCTTCTCGCCGCCGGGCGCGCCGGAGGCGCCGACCGCGCCGATGACCTCCTCGCCGAGCTTGATCGGCAGCGCGCCCTGCGCCGGCGTCACGTTGGTGAGAAAGACCGCGCCGAGCTGCGGATTGTCCTTGAAGCGCTTGCCGATCTCGCCCGACGGAACCCGGAAGGTGCGCGACGTATAGGCCTTCTTGAAGCTGTTCTCCATGGTGTGCGGTCCGGTGCCGTCGCCGCGGATCTGGACCAGGACTTCGCCGTTGCGGCCGACCACGGTCACGGAGACGCTATAGCCGTTCGCCGTGCAGGTCGCGATGCTGGTTTGAGCGATCGTCAGCGCCGTGGCCGCCGACAGGTCCTTGCGGGCGAGCAATTGTGCGCTCGCCGGCGCCGCCAGCGCGCAGGCAAGGCCGATGCCGGCCAGCCGATACACCACCACAGACATGATCGAATCCTCCCTTTGTCCTTTGTCACCAAGACCGCTTTGGTTCGGATGGCGGTCTACGCACCGAGCCTAGCCCATTTCAGTCGGCTTGTACGGCCCGTGATATCGGGGTGTCCCTGCGCGCTCCCGATGTGGTATCTGCAGCGGCGACAAGGATCGACCCGGCGTGCGGATGCAGACGATACCTGGCCGCGAGGTCGGTCCGCCTTTCCGGTCCGCGGAGACATCGTCGTGATTCGCGTCGGCATCGTTGGCTGCAATTACGGACGGACCGTGCTGCTGCCGGCTTTCCGCACCGAGCCGCGCTGCCAGGTGGTGGCGCTCGCCGGCACCGACGCCGCGCGCACCGCTGAGATCGCACGGGAGGCGAATGTCGCGCGCGGCACCGGCGATTGGGCGGCATTGGTCGAGGACCGCGCCGTCGACGCGGTCGCGGTCGCGGTTCCTCCCGCTCTGCAGCCCGAGGTCGCGCGGCGCGCGCTCGATCTCGGCAAGCCCGTGTTCGTGGAGAAGCCGCTCGCCGCCGATCTCGCCGCCGCGCAGACGATGCTCGAATCGGCGTTACGCAGCGGCCGCCCGACGGTGATCGATTTCAATTTTCCCGAGCTGCCGGCCTGGCGGCGTGCCAAGGCGATGCTGGACGCCGGCGCGGTCGGACGACTGCGCCACGTGGTCGTGACCTGGAACGTCGAAAACCAGGCGACGCGCTTGCGCCTCAAGAGCTGGAAGACGAATGGCGCAGGCGGCGGCGGTCTGCTGGGCAATTTCGTCAGTCATTGCTTCCATTATCTCGAATGGTTTTGCGGCCCGATCACGGGCCTCGGCGGCCGCGCCTTTGCATTGCCCGAGAGCGACGCGGACGGCAGCATCGCGCTGGCGCTCGCATTCGCGTCGGGCGCCGGCGGCAGCCTGCAGATGAGCTGCGCGTCGTTTCTCGGCTCCGGTCACCGTGTCGAGCTCTATGGCGATGACGGCACCCTGGTGCTGGCCAATCCCACCCTCGACTACTTCCGCGGCTTCGAGCTGATGCACGCGCGCCGCGCCGACGATGCCTTGCGGGCCGTCGCGATCGAGGATACCGGCGGCGATCAGCTGCCCGACATACGCGTCGTGCCGGTGGCGCGGCTGGTGCGCCGCTTCATCGACGCGTGCGAGAACGGCGGTTCCCCGTCGCCCGGCTTTGCCGAGGGCTATCGCGTGCAGTGCCTGATCGACGCCGCGCGTCGCGCGCATGCGACCGGCCGCTGGATCGAGCTCGCCCCGGCCGGGGAGCAGCGCGCGTGAGCGCCCGGCGCATTCTGGTGACGGGCGGCAGCGGTTTCATCGGCTCCGCGCTGGTGAAGGCGCTGGTGCGCCAAGGCGACACCGTGCGCGTGTTCGACGACAATTCACGCGGCGCGATGCGGCGCCTGGCCGGCCTCGATCGCGACCTCGAGTTCGTCAAAGGCGATATCCGCGACGCCGCCGCGGTCGACGCCGCCATGCGCGGCATCGAGGAGGTGCATCACCTCGCCTATGTCAACGGCACCGCCACTCTTCTACAACGCGCCCGATCTCGTGCTCGACGTCGGCGTGAAGGGCATCGTCAACGTCATCGATGCCTGCCGGCATCAGGGCGTCGGCACCCTGGTGCTCGCGTCGAGCTCGGAAGTCTACCAGTCGCCGCCGCAGGTGCCGACCGACGAGAGCGCGCCGCTCACGATTCCCGATCCGCTCAACCCGCGGCTTTCCTACGGCGCCGGCAAGATCATCAGCGAGATCATGGCGATCAACCACGGCCGCAAGCATTTCGAGCGGGTGCTGATCTTCCGGCCGCACAATGTCTACGGCCCGGATATGGGCTTCGATCACGTCATTCCGCAATTCGCGATACGCCTGAAGCTCGCCATTGCGGCGCATCCGGACGGCGTGCTGCCGTTCTCGATCCAGGGCAGCGGCGAGGAGACGCGCAGCTTTTGCCACGTCGACGACCTGGTGGCCGGCGTGATGGTCATGCGCGAGCGGGGCGAGCACCTCGGCATCTACCATATCGGCACCATGGACGAGATCACCGTCGCCGATCTCGCCCGCCGCCTGGCGAGGATCGCGGAGCGCGAGATCGCGCTGCGCCCGTCGGCCGCGCTTGCCGGCAGCACGCCGCGGCGCTGCCCGGATATTTCGAAATTGTCCGCGCTCGGCTATAGACCTCGCGTCACGCTCGATGACGGCTTGCCTCCGACGCTGAAATGGTATTGGGAGCACGAGCACATGGCCCCGCTCGTCTGAGCGCTTTGCCATCCCGAACAGGAGATTTCGCGTTGTTTCCAGACAAGATCGCGCGCGCCGCCGGCACCGGAGCAAGCGTCCCGGTCGAATGCTGCCAGGTCTGCGGGCACGCGCCGCTCGAGACCACGCTCTCGCTGGGCTACATGCCGCCGGTCAACCAGATGGTGTCGATCGGCGAGGTGCCGCGGCAGCAGCCGTGGTTCCCGACCAACCTGCTGCATTGCGCAAAATGCGATCTGGTGCAGCTCGGCCTGGCGGTCGATCCGGTCATCATCTTCCCGCCGGAATATCCCTACACCAGCGGCACCACCAAGGTGCTGCGCGACAATTTCGCCGACCTCCATGCCGAGGCGTCGGCGATGCTCGCTCTGGGGCCCAAGGACCTGGTCATCGACATCGGCTCGAACGACGGAACGCTGCTGTCGAACTTCCAGAACGGCGGCCACCGCGTGCTCGGCATCGAGCCGACCGAGGTGGGCAAGATCGCCGACGGCCGCGGCATCCCGACCCTCATGCGCTACTTCACGCCGGCGACCGCCGCCGAGGTGAAACGCCAGCACGGTCCGGCGCGGGTGGTGACGGCGGCCAATTGCTTTGCCCATATCGAGGACGTGCACGCGATCGTCGAGGGCATCCTCGATCTGCTCGCGCCCGACGGCGTGTTCATTTCCGAGTCGCATTATCTCATCGGGCTGCTCGACCGCTTGCAATACGACACCATCTATCACGAGCACCTGCGCTACTATTCGGTCGGCAGTCTCGCCCATCTCCTGCAGATGCACGGGCTCGAGGTGTTTCACGCGCGGCCGATCCCGAGCCATGGCGGCTCGATCCGCGTCTATGCGGCGCGCCGCGGCGTGCAGCCGGTGCGCGACAGCGTCGGCAAGATGCTCGCAGCCGAGCCGCGCGGCGAGGCGATGCGCGCGCGGCTGAGCGCCTTCCGCGACGACGTCATGCGCTCGAAGCTGAGATTGCTGGCGATGATCCGCGACCTGAAGGAGAAGGGCGCGCGCATCTGCGGCATCAGCGCGCCATCGCGCGCGTCGACGCTGGTCAACTATGTGGGCCTCGACGAGGCGATCATCGATTACGTCTGCGAGATCCCGGGCTCGCTCAAGATCGGCAAGTGCATGCCGGGGACGCTCATTCCGGTGGTCGAGGAGAGCCGGCTGTTCACCGACCAGCCGGATTGTGCGATCATCTTCTCCTGGCACATCGCCGATGAGCTGGCGCCGAAGCTGCGGGCGAAAGGCTATCGCGGCACGCTGATCACGCCGCTGCCGGAGCCGCGGGTGTTGTGATGCACGGGAAGGGAAACCATGAGAGCAATCTCGCAGGTCGTCGTCGCCGCAGCGCTGGCATGGGCTGCCGTTATCCCCGCGCGGGCCCAGGATTACCCGACGGCGCCCGTGCACATCGTCAGCGGTTTCCCGGCGGGCACCACCGCCGACATCTCCGCCCGCGTGGTCGGCGCCAAGATCGGCCAGATCCTCGGGCAGCAGTTCGTGGTCGAGAACCGGCCCGGCGCGGCATCGAGTCTCGGCGGCGGCCGCGGTCGCGCGCGCCCCGAAGGACGGCTACACGCTGTATATCGGCTCCGCCGCCAATATCATCAACGCGGCGATGAACCCCAATCTGACCTTCGATTTCGTCAAGGATTTTGCCCCGATCACGCTGCTCACCTCGACGCCGACCGTGCTCGTGGTGAATCCCGAGCTCGGCGTGAAAAGCGTCAAGGACCTGGTCGCGCTCGCCAAGGCCAAGCCCGATTCGATCTCGTTCGGCTCCTCCGGCGTGGCGAGCTCCACGCACCTCGCCCTCGAGCTGCTCAAGTCTCTGGCGAACGTGAAGATCACGCACGTGCCCTATACCGGCAGCCCGCAGGTCATCACCGATCTGCTCGGCGGCCGTATCCACGGCTATTTCTCCCCGGCCTCGACCGTGATGGAGCACGTGCGCGCGGGCAAGCTCGTCGCGCTCGCCGTCACCGACGCCAAGCGCAGCCCGATCATTCCCGATCTTCCCACCATGATCGAGGCCGGGGTACCGGGCTTCGAGTCGGTCCTGTGGTTCGGGCTGGTCGCACCCGCGGGCACGCCGCAGCCGATCATCGACAAGCTCTCGCGCGCCGCCAACGAGGCGCTCAAGTCGGACGAGGTCGGGAAGTCCCTGCAGGCGCAGTCAGTCGCGCGGATCGGCGGCACGCCGGAGGAGTTCCGCCGTCACATCGACAATGAGAACAAGCGATGGACGGCGGTCGTCACGGGCGCCGGCCTGAGGAAATGACGGACCGGGCCGGCCGGCAGGACGTTGACATGTCACCGCGGATCGCTGTCTTCACCAAGAACCGCACCAATCCGGCGTATGAGGCGGCTCGGCTCGGAGCCGACCGGGCCGCAATGCGGCTGGGCGCTGCGACCTTGCACTATGTGCCCGAGCAGCCGGACAATGTGCCGGAGCAGATCGCACTCATCGAACGCGCGATCACGCAGCGGCCCGACGCCGTCGTGTTCGTGCCCGTGCATGAAACCGCGGTGAACGATGCCATTCTCGGCTTCGACGCCGCGCGCATTCCATTGTTCAACTTCGTTACTCGCACGACCATCGGGCAACGCGTGTGCTTCGTCGGTTCGGATGATCATGCCTTGGCGAAGAGCATTGCGCGTCATCTTTTCTCGAAGCTTTCCGGACGCGGCGAGATCGTCATTGTCGAGGGGACGCCGGCATCCGCGACCAGCCGCGAGCGGCTCAATGGGTTTCATGAGGCGCTCGCCGACTACCCTGATATCAGGGTCCGACTGTCGCTACGCGGCGACTACCAACGCGACGTCGCTCGCGCCGTCTTTGCGGGCGCGACCAACAAGTTGCAGGGCGTCGACGCAGTATTGTGCGCCAACGACACCATGGCGCTGGGCGTGCTGGATGTGCTCGGAGCCGGCAATCTCGATAGGCCGCTGGTGGTCGGCGTGAACGCAATTCCCGAGGCGATCGCGGCGATTGAAGCCGGACGGATGCTGGCCACGGCGAGCTTCGACGCCATGGCGATGAGCGGCATCGCGACGGAGGCCGCTGTTCGGCACTTGCGCGGCGAGACGGTTCCGCGCGAGATCATTCTTCCGGTGCAAATCGTCGACGCTGCCAACTATTCGGCATGGAACCTGCCGTTCGAAGCGCGCTCGTGCCCAAGCTGGGAGGACGTGACCGCTCTGCCGCAGCCGACTTGAGTGGTCGGCCGCCCGGCAAGCGCGCCCATGTAGAGTGGGGCGGTACCGAGGACAAGCGGCCGCAATCTGCGCAGGCTTGATTGCGTTCTCGAAACCGGTTTCCCGTTTGCGGAGCGCACTCTAAGGTGCGATATCAGTCGCTTGCCGGCCCATGCGGTCGCCGGCCGGCCATGCTAACTACCGGAGTTGTCAGTTGAATTTTGCCGGTCCGCAAGCAACCGCGGTGACCGCCGCGTCGGTCGGGACGGCCGATCTCACCATCGTCGGCGGCGGCGGCCATGTCGGCATCCCGCTGGTTCTCGCCTTCGCGGAGGCCGGCTACCGGGTCAATGTCCACGACCTCAACCGCGAGGTGCTCGCGAGCTTGCAGGCCGGACGGCTGCCGTTCATCGAATATGGCGGCGAGGCGCTGCTCGCCAAGGCGCTCGAGCAGAACCGGCTCGTGTTCACGTCGTCGCCCGCCGACATTTCCAGCGCCGGGTCCGGTGATCGTCACGATCGGCACGCCGATCGACGAGTTCCTCAATCCGGTGCGCGAGGTGGTGCAGGATTGCCTCGACGCGCTGCTGCCGCATCTCGCCGACGGCCAGCTCCTGGTGCTGCGCTCGACCGTGTTTCCCGGGCACCACCGACTGGCTCGACGGCTATCTCAAGCGCAAGGGCCGCGACCTCAAGCTCGCCTTCTGTCCCGAGCGCATGGTGCAGGGCTACGGCATCAAGGAGCTCAAGGAGACGCCGCAGATCATCAGCGGCACGACGCCGGCGGCCGAGGAGGAAGCGGCCAAGCTGTTCTCCGCGATCTCCTCCGAGCGCATCGTGGTGACGCCGCGCGAGGCCGAGTTCGCCAAGCTGTTCAACAATGCCTATCGCTACATCGAGTTCGCCGCCGCCAACCAGTTCTATCTGATCGCGAAATCGGCGGGCCTCGACTATCGCCGGGTGCTCGACGCGATGAAGCGCAACTATCCGCGCGCGCGCAGCATCCCGACGCCGGGCCTGGCGGCCGGTCCGTGCCTGTTCAAGGACACGATGCAGCTCGCCGCCTTCGCGCAGAACCAGTTCAGCCTCGGCAACGCCGCCATGCTGGTGAACGAGGGGCTGGTGCTGCACGTGGTCGACGACCTGCGGCGCCGCTTCGATCTGGCGCCGATGACCGTCGGCCTGCTCGGCATGGCGTTCAAGGCCGAGATCGACGATACCCGCGCCTCCTTGAGCTACAAGTTCAAGAAGTCGCTGGCGAGCCACGCGCGCGCGGTGCTCACCACCGACCCGTTCGTCACCACCGATCCCGACCTGCGGCCGCTCGACGAGGTGGTCGCGCAGAGCGACCTGCTGATCCTGTGCGCGCCGCATTCGACCTACCGCGAGCACGGCTTCGGCGGCAAGCCGGTGGTGGACGTGTGGGGCTTTCTCCGCAACGCGAACGTGGTCGGCTGAGGCTGCTCGACCAGACCGATATCGCGCGAGCATTGCGTCAAGGCGAATGGCAGGGCTGTGAGCGGGGATCAGGGCTTCGTGCGTGGCTCGGCTTCCGCATAGAGGGGCCGGCTCCCCGGAACGGGCGAGAACCCGAAGCTTCCGCGCGCGAGAACGGCCTCGCGCCCGCCCAGCGCAGCGATGCGCGCGTCCTGGTCCGCAAATGCCTGTCGGTCTGCGCCCTCCGGATCGACGATGCGGCGAAGCTCCCTCTCACACTCCGCGATCACGCCGCGGTAATTGGCGTCCTGGCCGAGATCTCGGATCTCCTGAGGGTCGTCGACGAGATCAAAAAGCTGCGGCGGCATTCCGACGTAGTACACGAGCTTGTAACGGCCTCGGCGGATCATGAAGGCGCCGGTGGCGGCGCCGAGCGCGTGATATTCGCTCATCACGGTTCGGTCCGCTGCCGCGCCACGGACGATCTCGAGCAGCGATGCGCCGGGTAGGTCGTGGTCGTCCGCGCGCCGGCTTTCGCCGACGCATGCAAGGATTGTCGGGAAACAATCGATCAGCGACACCGGCTGTCGACAGACGACGCCTTCGGGCACCTCGGGCCCCGCCATGATCATCGGTACGCCGGCGGACTCCTCGTACATGGTCGACTTGCCCCAAAGCCCACGCGTGCCCAAATTGTCACCGTGATCGCTGGTGTAGATCACGCGCGTATCGCGCGCGAGGCCCGTGTCGTTCAGCGTGTCGAGAAGGCGGCCGACGTTGTGGTCGACGAAGCTGACCAGACCGAAATACGCCGCGATCGCCTTGCGCAGTCTTTTGCTCGTCGAACCCCTTGTCGTGAATCTGGCACTCGCGAAGGGCGGCCACGTAAGGGTGGTTTGGACGTGTCGGCCTCGTCGTAGAGGGCCGGAAGCGGAACCGCGTCCTCGGGATAGAGGTCGTACCATTCGGGGCGGGCGATCAGCGGAAAATGCGGACAGACGAACGAGACGAACAAGACCCACGGCTTGCTGCTGTGTCTTGGAGCTTCATTGCGCAGCCAATGATCCGCCTGTCTGGTGATGTCGTCGTCGTAGCGCTGATAGTCCGAGTCTCCGCAGCCCGCGTCGCTCGCGAGCTTCAGGGCTGCCTTGCGTACCGGCAACGGCCGGCGGATCAGGCCCAACGGATCGCCGACGCCATCGACCACATGCAATGGCACGATCTCCTCGGAGAAGCCGTTGCTGTCGTCGGTCGACCGGAAATGCAGCTTGCCGATCGACGTTGCGCGATGGCCGGTCTCGACCAGCCGATGTCCCCAGGATGGCACGCTGCCGTCATACGGCGTGGCATTGTCCCAGAAGCGGGTCTGATGCGGGTAGCGTCCGGTGTGAAAGCTGGCGCGCGAGGGCACGCAGATCGGCGAGTTGCAATAGGCATCGGTGAACGTCACGCCGCGCGCCGCCAGCCGGTCAAGGTTGGGGGTCTTGATCATCGAATGCCCGTAGCAGCCGAGCACGCGACGGCTGTGCTCGTCCGACATGATGAGCAGGAGATTCCGGGGCGTCATGTGGGCTCCGATGACCGCCTAATACGCCGTCTTGTCGATCTGGCCGTTCGAGCGCACGAACCAGTGCTCGCTGGCGAACGGCTTGCCGGCGAGCCGGTCCGCCAGCCAATCGGCCACCAGGATCGGCGGGAACGGTCCGAGATTGGCGGCCGGCACGTTGCCGACCGAGTGGCGGGATTCCTGGTAGACCACCATCTGCTTCGGGCCCTTGACCGTCTTCACCAGCCGCTCGGAATGCTCGAGCGGGCTGAGCTCCTCGGCCTCGCCGGCGACGCACCAGATAGGGCGCGCGGATCTTGTCGGCATGGCCTTCCCAGGTGATGGTCTTGCGGAATTTGTCGAACTCGTCCTCGTCGGTGATGCCCGACATGTACATGAACCGCTTCTTGAAGGTCGGCGACGCCTCCTGGAAGATGGTGTGGCAGCCCGGCTCGTGGCACACCGACATCGCCGCGAAGGCGCGGATGCGCGGCTCGTGGGCGGTGAGGATGGTGCCGAAGAAGGTGCCGAAGCTCGTGCCCGAGCAGCCGATGCGGTCGGCATCGATCTCGGGCCGGCTGCTCAGCCAGTCGACCAGCGGCCTGCCGGCCGCGACCCAGTTCTCCACCGAGAAATAGACGCCGACCATCGGCGCCTCGTATTGGCCCGGTCCGTCGATCGCCAGCACCGCCATGCCGCGGTTGAGGAAGCGGTCGCCGTAGAGCGCGACCTGGATTTCCTTGAAGCTGTCCATGCCCGGGATCGTGATCACCACCGGGATGCGGCCGCCGTCGTAGCCCGGCGGCAGGTGGAACCAGGCCGGGATCGCCTTGCCTTGGAACGGCACCCAGACCGGCTCGACGTGATGATCGGCGAGGGCTGCATATTTCGTGTAGCACTCGCGCTTCTTGTTGTTGTAGGCGATGTTGGTCTCGTCGTTCTGGTCATACGGCCATTGCGCCGCGCCCCAGTGCACCGCCGCCATGAAGTAGTTGTCGCGCGCGGTCACCTTGCGGTCGGCGTCCTCGGCGGCCTTCGCCTTGGCCTCGCGCCGGCGCGCCACCGCCTCGAAGGCCGGGCCGATGTCGGCCATCTTCTTCACCCGCTCGCGGATGCCGGCGAAATCCGCGTTGGCCTCGTTGCCGCAGGGGCCGCTGAGATAGAGCGAGCGCGGCTGGTCCCAGTCGATGCCGTTGGCGCGGATGATGTTGTCGAGCAGCCAGCGCTGCTCCTCGAAGCGGCGCACATGCGGCTCGCCGCGCTTGTCGAGGATGGGTTGCAAAGGACCGCTCATGGACTTTCTCCCATTCTGTTGTCGTCAGCGCAGCAGCTTCACCGGCATGATTTCCTCGGCGTCGCCGACGTCGCGATACACTTCCTCGCGGATGAGGCGCTCCGTGATCGACGAAAGGTACTCGATCAGCGCCGCGTTGATCGCCTCGAACTCGGGCCACAACACCGTGTCGATGAACGAGCGCGGCGCCTTCACGATCGATGGTCTGGCGATGCATGCGCGGATAGCGATAGGGCTTGATGCCGTAGCGGCGGCACAGCGCGATCAGCAGCTGCCGCGACCAGGTGTCGGCGACGCTGAAGCGGACCTCCACCGGCTGCTCGGTCCTGGCGGTCGCTGCGAGCCGCGCGCGGATGCGCTCGGCCGCGGCCTGCGCGGCGCTGCGCTCCCCGGGCGTGCCGGCGCCCGCGAACAGGGCCTCGATCTTGCGCAGCTTCTCGCGCAGCAGCGTCTCGTCGTTCATGACTCGCGAGGGCTCGATTTGGGGCGCGACGTGCCTTCATTCCGGCTTGGTGCCGACCGTCTTGAGGATCGGCGTCCAGCGCACGAGCTCGTCCTGGAAGACGGCCGCCGCCTGGTCGGGGCCGACCCCGAGCAACGGCTCGAAGCCGAGCCGCAGCAGCTCCTGCTGGAATTGCTCGTCGGCCATCGCCTGCTGGGTGACCGCATTGATGCGGTCGAGGATCGGCCGCGGCGTGCCGGCGGGCGCAAAGATGCCGAACGTGGTCTGCGCCACCATGCCCGGCAGCCCGGCTTCGATCGAGGTCGGGATGTCCGGTGCGGTCTTGATGCCGATCTGCGAATTCACCGACAGGATGCGGACCTTGCCGGCGCGATGCAGCTCGAGGATGTGCGCGGTGGCGTTGGCCGACATCATCGGAATCTGGCCGCTGACGAGGTCGACCACCACCTGGCCGATGCCCTTGTACGGCACGTGCACGATATCGAGGCCGCCGGCGCGCTGCTTGAACAGCTCGCCGGCGAGATTGGTGATCGAGCCGTTGCCGGCGGAGCCGTACGACAGCTTGCGCGGATTGGCCTTGGCGTAGTCGATCAGCTCCTTGAGCGTGCGCGCCGGCACCGACGGATGGATCACGACCGAGGTCGAGCTGTAGGCGAAGACCGCGATGGCGGCAAAATCCTTGACCGGATCATAGGGCGGATTGGCCAACAGCGGCGTGATCAGGACATGGGTGGTGGTGCTGCCCATGAGCAGGGTGTAGCCGTCGGGCTGCGCGCGCGCGACGTCGGTGGCGGCGATCAGGCCGCCGCCGCCGCCGCGGTTGTCGATGACGACGGTGCCGAAATGCGGCTTGATCTTCTCGGCCCAGACGCGGCCGATGACGTCGTGCACGCCGCCCGCCGACGCCGGAATGGCGAGGCGGACCGGCCGGGACGGATAGCGGTCCTGGGCCGAGCGCCGTCACCGCCGTCGACGCGGCGGCCGCAGGCGCGAGCAGACCGAGCATCAGCAGATCCCGCCGCCTCATCGCGCTCCTCCCGCTTATTTCTTGGTGTCACCCGAGGGGCGGATGTTAGTGAAAGTCGGCGGGAGAGCCAATGATGATCGCGGCGGAGGGCAGGGCGCTCTTCTAGACCCCGCGCACCTTCGGGAAATCGATGAACGGCCACGGGCTCGGCATCTCGCCGACCGGAACCTCGATCAGCGCCGGCTCGTTGCTCGCAAGGCCTGCTCGAGCGCGCGCCGCAGCCCCTCCGGATTGGCGACGCGGTGGCCCGCGATGCCGAAGCTCTCGGCCAGCTTCACGAAATCGGGATTGGCGAGGTCGCTGCCGATCAGCCGGTTGCCGTGCAGGTTCTTCTGCATGTTGCGCACGTTGCCGTAGGCACCGTCGTTGAACACGACGACCACGATCGGGATGCGATGGCGCACCGCGGTCGCCAGCTCCTGCACGTTGAACATGAAGCCGCCGTCGCCGCTGATCGCCACCACCGGCACGTCGCCGAGCGCATGCTTGGCGCCGAGCGCGGTCGCGACCACCCAGCCGAGCGTGCCCTGATAGCCGGACGAGATATAGGTGCGCGGCAGTCGCGTTTCGTAGGCGGAGCGCGCCGCATAGCCGACCTGGGTCAGCTCTTCGAGCAGCACGCCGTTGTCCGGCAGCACGTCGCGGATCGCGCGCAGATAGCCGATTTGCGGCGCCAGCACCGAAAGGTCGGCGGCGACGCGTTCCTTGACCGCGCGGCTCTGGGCGAGGCGATCCGGCCGCATCGGGGACATGCGGCCAAGGTGCTGCGTGAGCCGCGCGAGCACGGACGGCGCATCTCCGACCAGTCCGATCTCGAGCTTGCGCACGCGGTCGAGCTCGTCGCGGTCGACGTCGACCTTGATGACCTTGAGCTTGTCGTCGGTGCCCCAGGCGGCGAGCGGAAGCTGCAGCCGCGTGCCGACCGCGAGCACCACGTCGGCCTTGGGCCAGAGCGCGTGTCCGCCCGGCAGCGTGTGGCTGAGCGGATGGCGCTCGTCGAGCACGCCCTTGCCGCGGCGATAGGCGACCACCGGCGCGGTGAGGCGCTCGGCCAGCGCGCGCACCTCGTCGGCCGCCTCGAGCGCGCCGCCGCCGACGAAGATCACCGGGCATTCGGCCTTCGCCAACAGCTCCGCGGCGCGCTCGATCGCGTCCTCGTCGAGCGGCGGCTCCGGCTCGGGCGCCAGCGGCGCCACCAGCTCGACCTCGGCGCGCGCCGCCAGCATGTCGGGCGGCAGCTCGAGCCCGACCGGGCGCGGGCGTCCGGAGCGCAGTTCGCGGAACGCGCGCGCGACCAGCCCCGGCGCATCCTCCGGCTTCATGGCGCGGTCGGCCCATTTGGTCAGCGTGCGCAGGATGCCGATCTGGTCGGGGATCTCGTGCAGATAGCCGTGGCCCTTGCCGATCGCGCGGCTCGGGATCTGGCCGATCAGCGCCAGCACGCGCGCGCCGGTCGAGTAGGCGGTGGCGAGCGCGGCGGTGCTGTTGAGGAAGCCCGGGCCCGGCACCACCGAATAGACCGCGGGTTGTCCGGTCGCCAAGGCCGCGCCGAGCGCCATATAGGCGGCGCCCTGCTCGTGGCGCGTATGCACGACCGCGAGCGCATCGCCGACGTCGAACATGGCGTTGAACAGATGATCGCTCTGGACGCCGGGCAGGCAATAGATCGCCGAGACGCCGTGGCCCAGGATCGATCGGACAACGGCATCGCCTCCGCTCATCAGCGGCATTTCGCAGGTGCTCCTGGCGTCCTGGATGGTCTTCCAGACGTTGTAGGGCGTCGCCGGCATGTTGACGTGGCGCACGCCGTAGTCGCGCAGCGCATCGACGATAGCACTGATGACGACCGCGGGCGCCGCGGTCGTGCCGCCTTCGCCGCCCGCCTTGATGCCGAGCGGATTGGTCGGCGAGAGCACCTCGGCGATCTCGGTGCGAAACGCCGGCAACGTGTCGGCACGCGGCATGCCGTAATCCATCAGCGAGCCGACCAGCGGCTGTCCGGAATCGGGCTCGACGTAGCACCGTTCCCACAGCGCCTGGCCGACGCCCTGCGCGATGGCGCCGTGGGTCTGGCCGTCCACGATCAGCGGATTGATGCAGCGGCCGACGTCGTCGACCGAGGCGTAGCGGGTGATCCGCACCTCGCCGGTCGCGGGGTCCACCTCGACCTCGCAGGTGGCGCAGCCGTTCGGGAACACCGGGTCGTGCATCTCGTTGTCGGTCACGACCGCGACGCCGTCTTCGAGGTCGTCGGGCAGATCGTGCTTGGCGGCTTCCTTGGCGAGCTCGAGGAAGTCGAAGGTGCGATTGGTGTCGCGCGCGGCAAAGCGGCCGTCGCTGAACTCGATCTTGTCGGGCGCCGATCCGAGGATGATCGCGGCGATGCGCTTGCCTTTGGCGATCAGGTCGACCGCGGCCTTCGAGAACACGGTGGCGGCGTGGCGCATGGAGCGCCCCGAATGCGAGCCGCCGCCGACCTTCACCACGTCGGTGTCGCCGAGGATGATCTTCACGCTCTCGATCGGAACGTGGAGCAGGTCGGACACGACTTGCGCGAAGCTCGTCTCGTGCCCCTGGCCGCTCGGCTGGGTGCCGATCACCACGTCGACGCGGCCCTCCGGACGCACCGTGATGCGCGCCTGCTCGTTGGGAGCGCCGATCGACGACTCGACGTAGTTGGCGAGGCCATGGCCGAGCAGCTTGCCGCGCTTGGCGGCGTCGCGGCGGCGCTTCTCAAAACCCTTCCAGTCGGCGATGTCCATCGCCCAGTCCATGTTCTCCTCGTAGCGGCCGCTGTCGTAGGTCATGCCGACCGCGTTGCGATAGGGCATCGCCTGCGGCTTGACGAAATTCTTCCGCCGCAGCGCGATCCGATCGACGCCGAGACGCGCCGCCGCGATGTCGATCAGCCGCTCGATCGCGAACGTCACCTCCGGCCGACCGGAGCTGCGGTAGGCCGACGTCGGCATGGTGTTGGTGTAGACCGCCATCGCGCGCAGGGTCACGGCCGGAATGGCGTAGGAGCCGGGGATCAAGCCTGCGCCCTTGCTCAGCGGCGAGAGCGAGACGCAGCGCGCGCCCACATTGCTGATGTTGGTGGCGCGCATGGCGAGGAAGCGGCCGTCGCTGCGCAGCGCGAGCTCGACCTTGGTGACGAGGTCGCGGCCCTGATAGTCGCTCAGGAATGCTTCCGAGCGGGTGGCGGTGAACTTGACCGGGCGGCCGAGCTTGCGCGCGGCCCACAGGATCAGCCCGAACTCGACGAACACGCGGTTGCGGGTGCCGAAATTGCCGCCGACGTCGTAGGAGAGCACGCGCAGGCTCTCGGGTGCGATGCCGAGCACGGTCGAGAGCTCGCGCTTCTGCCGCACCGCGCCGCCGCTGCCGGCATGGAGCGTGTAGCGCCCGCTCGCCGGGTCGTAGTGCGCCGAGCGCCGCGCGCGGCTCGAGCGGCACGCCGGTGACGCGATCGATATGGAAGTCGAACGCCACCACGTGGTCGGCGCCCGCGAACGCCTGGTCGGTCGCGCGCGCGATCGCCGAACCAGGTGTCGACCGGCACGTTGTCGGGCACCTCGTCCCAGATTGCCGGCGCGCCGGGCGCCATCGCGTCTTCCGAATGGTAGACCCCGGGCAGCGGCTCGTAATCGACCGCGACCGCCTCGGCGGCGTCGAGCGCCTGCGCCATGCTCTCGGCCACCACCATCGCGACCGGCTCGCCGACGTGGCGCGCCTTGTCGGCCGGCAGCAGCAGATGCGGGCCGATGAACACCGTACCGCCGCCCGGGCCGGTGAGCTTCATGTCGTACCGGGTCTTGGGCAACGGATCGTGCGGGATGGCGCCGAGGCCGTCGGCCAGGCAGTCGGCGCCGGTGAACACGCCGAGCACGCCCGGCATCGCCTGCGCGCGCGCCGCATCGATGCCGCGGATGCGGGCGTGCGGGTGAGGGGAGCGGACCATCACCGCATAGGCTTGGCCGTCGAGGTTGAAATCGTCGCTGAAGCGGCCGTGGCCGGTGATCAGCCGTTCGTCCTCCGTGCGCGGGATCGGTTTTCCGACCGCGCGGAAATTCGCCGCGTCGAGCTTCATCGTGGTTTGGGCGGTGTCGGTCATCGGTCAGGCGAGGTCGCTATTCCTGCGGGATGCTTTGTCGAACGGCGCGGCAGGGGAAACTCCTTCATTTCGCGTCCAAATACAAATATACGTCGCTCGTCATCGTTCATGCGACCGTCCGGAGCCCGCGATGCCGTATCACGACTTTCGCCAGTTCCTCGATGTGCTGCGCCAGCACGGCGAGCTCATCGACGTCAACCGGCCGATCGCGTTGAACGACGTCGGCAAGGCGATGAAGCAGAGCTATGTCCGGCAGGGTCCCGCCATCATGTTCAACCAGAACGGGACCGATTATCCGCTGGTTGCCGGGCTCTATTCCACCCGCAGCAAGGCATTGCTGGCGTTCGAGGCCGACGAGGACACCATCTTCGACAAGGTTCTCAACGGGCTCGACAACCCGATCCCGCCCACGATGACGTCCGGCGCGGCGCCGTGCCACGACGAGATCATCAGCGGCGACGACATCGATCTGCGGCGCTGGCCGATCCCGACCTACAGCCCGAAGGACGGCGGCCCCTACATCACGCCGGGCATCGTGGTGTCGCATGATCCGGAGACCGGCGCGCCCGACATCGGGCACTACCGGTTTCTCATCCTCGGCAAGGACACGGTGTCGTTCTCGGCGCAGCCGTTCCACCGCTTCGGCAAGGCGCTGGCCAAGCACAAGCGCATGGGCACGGTGCCGAAGGGCGGCGCTGGTGATCGGCGTCGATCCGATCCTCGCCTATACCTGCCAGGTGCAGGTGCCCGACGACACCAACGACTGGAGCGTCGCCGGCGGCTTGCGCGGCGCGCCGGTCGAGCTGACCACCTGCAAGACCTGCGACGTGGCGGTGCCGGCCACGTCCGAGGTCGTGATCGAGTTCGAGGTCGACCTCAACCAGACCGTGATGGAAGGCCCGCTCGGCGAGTATACCGGTTACTACACGCGGCCCTCGCAGAAGCCGGTCGCGCGCGTCACCGCCATCACCCATCGGCAGGAAGCCGATCTTCCAGGGGCTGCTCACCGGCAAGCCGGTGACCGAGAACCACATCCTCAAGCAGGTGCCGTTCGAGGCGTCGTTCTACCGCACGCTCAAGCGGCAATTTCCCACCATTGCGAAGATTTCGGTGCGCGCCTCGGCCGGCGTGTCGTTCTATGTCGTGATCGCCATGCAGCCGCGTTACGCGGGCGAGGCGCGGCAGGTGATCCTGGCGGCGATGGCCAGCAACATCCGGCCGAAATGGGTGATCATCGTCGATCCCGACATCGACGTGCACTCATCCTCCGAGGTCGAATGGGCGATGGCGTTCCGCGTGCAGCCGCAGCGCGACGTGATCGTGATCGAGAACACGCCGGCCGGACCGTCGGACCCGTCGGTCGACCTGAGCCGGGACCGCACCCTGCGGATTTCCTCGACCATCGGCATCGACGCCACGCGGCCGTTCGGCGAGCCGTTCTACGACGTGGCCGACGTCCCCGGCTGGCAGGATTTTCCGATGCCGGAATTGGACTGACGGCCGCCAGCCGCCGTCAATTGGACGGAACCGCCAGCCGTCCCATTTTCCCATGTGCCTAGGGGGTGGGACAGCGAGACACCCGCCTCAAGTCATTGTTTTGGCTAATCTTTTTGCTGTCCCAGCGGGGTCGCTCGAAGTGTCTCGCTCGAGCTAATGGGGAAGGCTCCATGCTTTGCGCTTGAACGAAGGCTGGCGAGCTGAAGCTCACTCAGCCGCCTGCGGCAGCTTCCGGCGCACCTTTCCGCGCGGCGCTTCGGCAGCCCGCAGCGTCTTGAAATTCTCGATGACCTGACCGGCGAGCGCGAACAGCTGCGCGACCTCGGCCTTGCGCAGGCCCTTGCTGGCGCGCTTGTTGGCGTCGGCCGCGCAGGCCATCAGCGGCGCTTCGAGCGCGCCGCCGGCCGCGGTCAGAAACACGTTGATCTTGCGGCGGTCGGCGGCGTTGCGCACGCGGGTGATCAGCTTGTCCGCTTCGAGCGAATCGAGCACCGCGGTCGAGGACGCCATCTCGATGCCGATGCGGCGCGACAGCTCGGCCTGGGTCAGGCCGTTCTCGACCCACAGGTTGCGCAGGTGCTGGAACTGGCTGAAGGTGATGCCGTGAGTGGCGAGCTGCGCCGTCAGGTAGCGGTTGAACGCCGTATCGGCATCGCGCAGCAGCATGCCGATGCCGGTCTTCGGCGGCCGGGCAGGGGCTTTGCGTCGTTTTCTCGAGCTTGCCGCCACCAGTTCCCTCCCGCGGGCATCGTCTTCCCGCGCCGGCAATTATAAGGTACCATATGATCTGGTACCACATGAATATGCGGGAGGAGGCCGATGGCCGAGACGCTGGTCTGCAGGGACGGGGACATCGCCGAGGGCGGGGTGCGGATCGTGCGCGCCGGCAAGGTCGAGATCGGCGTCATCCGGCATGGCGGCAAATACTATGCCTACCGCAACCATTGCCCGCACCAGGGCGGCCCGGCCTGCGAGGGCTTGCGCATGCCGCAGGTGAAGGAGCTCATCGGCGCGGACGGCGTCTATCACGGCAAGACCTTCGATGAGACCGACATGCACATCGTCTGTCCCTGGCACGGCTACGAGTTCCATCTCTCGGACGGCGTTCATGTCGCCGACAAGCGGCTGCGGCTGCAGAAATTCCAGGTGATCGAGCGCGATGGGGACGTCTATGTCGCAGTCTGAGCAGGCGGCAGCTTCCTTCGAAGCGCTCGCCAGCGAAATCTCCGCGCTGTGCGCCGACGCGATCGAGCGCGACCAGCTCGGCGACATCCCGGACGACTCGCTCGGACAGGTGTTCGCCAGCGTGGTCAGGCTGTTCGCCGCCAAGGCGCAGGCCGGGCCGGCGCCGCGGCCGTTCGGCCGCAACAGCGGCGTCACCCCGACCGACGTGGTGATCGGCTGCAGCGCCATGCTCGATGCCGCCGGCCTTGCGGTGTTCGAGCTCGGCGCCTGGCAGGCGATGTCGCAGGTCGGCCGCCAGCCGAATCCGCGCAGCTGATATCAAATCAGAGAAGGACCGCCCCCATGAACGTCCACGCCAACAACAACTTCCGCGACCTCGCCGCCGCCGAATTCGACACCACGACCTTGCTGGCGCACGCGGCCGAGCAGGCGATCGAGCGCCGCTACGAGGATTTCCTCATCGTCGACGTCGACTGCCACCACTACGAGACCGAGGCGTTCAACGAGATCCTGCAATACATGGAGGATCCGGTGCTGCGCCACGAGGCCAAGTATCAGGGCATGGCGCGCGGCGGCATCGGGTCCGCGGACGGCTCCTACCAGGAGATCGGCGGACGCATCACCCGCTATCCCGGCCGAAGGATCGAGAAGGTGCCGCCGACGCCGCACCGCGACATCACGCTCATGCGCCGCTGGATGGACGCCATGGGCGTCGACATCGCCTGCATGTTCCCGACGCCGATGCTCAATCTCGCCTCCTGCCCGCGCATCGAGGTCGAGGTCGGGCTGGCGCAGGCCTACAACCGCTGGCTCTGCGACAAGATTCTGGGCGAAGAGTCCCGCTTCAAGTCGATGCTCTATCTGCCGTTCAACGATCCCGAGGCCTGCTACAAGACCGTGCTCGAATTCGCCGACCGCAAGGGCGTGATCGGCTTCATGGTGACGGCGACGCACTATCGCGGCGTCTACGACAATGCCTACGCCAAGACCTATGCGGCGCTGCAGGAACGCAACATGCCGCTCGCCTTCCACGCGGCGTTCAACTGGGCCGATTCCGGGCTCTCGATGACCAACCGCTTCATCGCGGTGCATGCGCTCGGCTTCACCTGGCACAACATGCTGCATCTGACCAATTGGGTCGTGAACGGCATGCCGGAGCGCTTCCCGCGGCTCAAGACGATCTGGATCGAGAGCGGGCTCGCCTGGATCCCGTTCCTGATGCAGCGGCTCGACAACGAATACATGATGCGCACGTCGGACTGCGCGCTGCTCAAGAAGAAGCCGAGCGACTACATGCGCGACATGTATTTCACCTCGCAGCCGATGGAGATGGTCGACAACAGGAAGGCGCTCGAGCTCACCTTCGAGATGATCAACGCGGAGACGCAGCTGCTCTATTCCTCCGACTATCCGCATTGGGACATGGACCTGCCGAGCGTCGATCCACGATCTGCCGTTCCTGAGCGAGCAGGGCCGGCGCAACATCCTGGGCGAGAACGCGCGGCGCCTGTTCAATCTCGAGCCGGCGCTGTCGGAGGTGAAGCAGCGGCGCCTGGCGGCGCGCGGCGTGCCCACCGCCGCGGAGTAATCAATCCGCTCGCTCGACGTTGTCCCACACGCGCTTGCGCAACGCGGCGACGTCGATCTGCTGCACGCTGCCGCTGCCGGCGAGATCGAGCGCGTGCGCGGCGGCCGCGCCCATGGCGATGCAGGGGCCCATGACCCGCACGCTCGAGAGCGCGGCATTGTCGCCGTCGATGCAGCGACCGGCCGCCACGATGTTGTCGGCCTCCGCCGGCACCAGGCTGCCGAACGGCACGTAGTGCAGGTGGTCGTCGGCGAACGCCTCCCACACATAGCCTTGCGGGCTGTCGTGCAGCTCGATCGGCCAGGCGGTGCGCGCGATCGCGTCGGGAAACCTGGTGCCGGCGCGCACGTCGTCGACCGTGAGCTGCTGGCGCCCCCTGATCCAGCGCGTCTGGCGGATGCCCGGGAAGCCCGTAGCTGCGCACGCGCGCCTGGCCGAAGGCCTGCGGATATTCGCGCCGAAGGAAGTCGAGCACGCGGTCGGCCTGCGCCTTGCCGGCGAGCGCGTTGTGCGAGGCCGCCACCGGCTCGAGCGGCGTTTCGACATGGGTGAGGTTGACGAGCGCGGTGCCGCGGCCGGGAAACACGAAGGCAAACCCCTGCATGCGCACGAGGCCGTAATCCGCGGCCTTCTCGCGCAGCCGCGCGGTGAGCGCTTCGCGGCTCGGTTGCTGCGCCTCGTCGATCGCTTCGAGCACCATCATCTGGGTGCCGTAGACCGGACCGTCGGCGGGCTCGCGGCAGTCGAAGCCCGCCTCCCAGGTCAGCGCCGCGTCGCCGGTCGCGTCGACGAAGCCGGCCGCCGCAAGCTTCACGTCGCCGTAGCGGGTGGCGAGCTCGAGCTCGCGCACCTTGCGGCCGTCGCGGCGTCACGCCGCGCAGGATGGTGCCGAGCAGGACGGTGATGCCGGCCTTGCGCACGGCTTCCTCGATCCAGCGCGACAGCGCGACCTCGTCGTACATCACCACGGTCGTGTTCGACGGTCCGCCGCGGCGATAGTGCAGCGCCTCCTGGGCGCCGAGGTCGCGCAGGATCTCGTCGGCGATCCCATGGGTGAGCTGATGCCCATGGGTGCCGTTGGCGAACAGGCCGCAAAAGGTGCCGATGATCGAGTTGACCGCCTGGCCGCCCAGCGCCGGCAGCCCGTCGAGCAGCGCGACCTTGCGGCCGAGGCGCGCCGCCTCGAGCGCCGCCGAGACGCCGGCGATGCCGGCGCCCAGCACGCAGATATCGGCCGAGACCTGCCGCGGCGCGCCGCCTGCCGGCCGCCGGACGATGCGGGTGGCCGTCGAAAGTTTTTTCGCCTGGTCCGCGCTCATGGTCGTCGGTGTGCTGAGATGATCGGATGGAGAATATAGATGAACCGTCGGCGGTGGAACGGGGATCGCCGCGCCGATCTCGAGCACAAGAACGACGTCAGGGGAAGACGACCGAGACCTGGACCTGCCCTTGCTTGCGCAGGATTTCCACCGACACCTCGGTGTCGTGCCGTTGCACCTTCAGGTCGACGCTCGCCTGCTTGAGCCGCAGGTTGCGCAGCACCACCTCGTCGAGGAACGACGGCAGGCGCGGATTGCGCAGGCGGATTTCGTTCGCGGCCGGATCGAATTGCAGCCCGAGCGAGGCTTCGAGCAGCGTGAAGGGCGCGGCGCTCGCCCAGGCCTGCGGCGCGCACGCGACCGGATAGAGCGTCGGTCCGCGCCCGCGGCCGCGCTGGAAGCCGCAGAACAGCTCGGGCAGCCGCTCGCATCTCCATATAGGTTGCGGCGTCGAACAGGCCGCTGAACAGCCGCTCGACCGAGCGCTTGAGGCCGTAGCGGGCGAGCCCGAGCGCGATCAGCGCATTGTCGTGCGGCCAGATCGAGCCGTTGTGATAGGACATCGGGTTGTAGCGCGCCTCGGTGTTGGCGATCGTGCGGATGCCCCATCCGGAGAAGAATTGCGGCCGCAGCAGGCCGTCGGCGACCTTGACGGCGCGCTCGGGCTTGGCGATGCCGGTGAACAGGACTTGCCCGGCATTCGAGCTGCGCACGCGGCAGGGTTGCTTGTTGCCGTCGAGCGCCATCGCGTAGGTCTCGATGTCGGGACACCAGAAGCTCGCGTCGAACCGTTCGGCCAGGCGCTCGGCCTCGGCTTTGAGCCGGCGGGCGTGCTCCGTCCGCCCGAGGCGTTCGGCGCAGCGGGCCGCCAAATGCTTGGCGCAGTAGACGTAGCCCTGCACCTCGGCGAGCGCGATCGGGCCTTCGGCCAAGCGGCCGTCGGCGTGGAACACCGCGTCGTAGGAATCCTTCCAGCCCTGGTTGGCCAGGCCCTGCTCGGTGGCGCGATAGTATTCGATGAAGCCGTCGCCGTCGGCATCGCCGGGGCCGTCGATCCACGACAGCGCGGCCTCGATGTTGGGCCACAGCCCCGCGACGGTCTCGTCATCGCCGGTCCGCTCGGCATAGAGGCCCGCCAGCATCACGAACAGCGGCGTCGAATCGACGCTGCCGTAGTAGAGGCCGAAGGGCATTTCGCGCAGCGCCGCCATCTCGCCGCCGCGCATCTCGTGCAGGATCTTTCCGGGCTGCGCGTCGGAGGCCGGATCGTCGCTCGTGGCCTGGAAGGCGGCGAGCCGCCGCAGCACGCCCTGCGCGACGCCGGGATCGAACCAGAGCATCTGCAACGCGGTGATCAACCCGTCACGGCCGAACGTGGTCGAATACCAGGGGATGCCCGCATAGGGATATCGCCCTTGCGGCGTGTTGGTCATCAGCATGCAGAGATCGGACATCGAGCGGCAGAGCACCTCATTGAAGAGGTCGTTCGACGTGTCGACCGTGGTGGCGCCCTGCGAAGCGGCGCGCAGATCGCGATGGGCCGCGCGCAATCCGCGGAAAAATGGAACCGGTTTCGGGGGGTGCGGAGCGCCGCAGCCGACGGTGAAGAAGATCGGTCTCGCCTCGTTCGGGGCAAGACTGATGCGATAGGAGGCCGTCGTCGCCGTGAGCTCGCTCGGCGGCGGGTCGAAGCTCAACACGGTCTGTCGCAGCTGTCCGTCGAGCCCCTCATAGCTCAGCAGCGAGACCGCCGTCGTCACCGCCAGCCGGCCGGTGGCGCCGCGCCGCGCCCGCTGCAATCCGCGCACCTCGAACAGGTCGGCAAAATCGCTGTCGAAAAGCAGCGTGAGCCGCAGGTCGACCGGCCGCTCGCCGTGGTTGCGGATCGCCAGCCGCTGACAGGCCGTATCGCGCCACAGGAAAATGGTGCGCACGACATGCAAGGTGTCCTTCGGCAGGACCAGATGGTTCTCGACATACACGTCCGGATTGGTCAGATCGACGGTCAACGACGTATTGTCGTCGCGCACGTTCGAGCCGAGCAGCAGCGGCTGCATGCCGTTGAGCAGCAGCTCGAGGCGGGAGAGGAAGCGCGTGTCGCAGTGAAAGAGCCCGTCGGTTCCGCCGGCCGAGGCGCCGATGTCGCCGTGGGTGTCGAGCACGACGAAGGTGTCGTCATGCTTGAGCGTGCGGCGCGGACGCGTCGCAGGGCCGGTCGCCGGAATGTAGAACGGTGTCTCGGAAACCGTATCGAGCAACAATTTCGGGAGCGCGGCGCCCTCGATCGCCATGAATCCCCTGTCAGTTCATCTCTTTTTCCAAGACCGATTGCCGCAGCGGCACGGTCGTGTCGCGCTCCGAGAGCGACTCCTGCTTGAGCAGCGCATGGTAGACGTGAAGGTAGTTCTTGGCCATGCGGCTGGCGGTGAAACCGTTCCTCGAAACGCCGCCGGACCGCGTGGCGATCGAGCGCCAGGACCTGGGGCAGCATGCTGACCGCTTCCTCCACCGTATCGACGATCAGACCGGTGACGCCGGGGTCGATGATCTCGGGCACCGAGCCGCAACGGAAGGCGAGCACCGGCGTGCCGCAAGCCATGGCTTCGATCATCGACAGCCCGAACGGTTCCGGCCAGTCGATCGGGAACAGCAGCGCCCGGGCCTCGCCCAGGAACTCGCTCTTGGAGCGCTCGTCGATCTCGCCGATGAATTCCACGCCCGGCTGGTCGAGCAGCGGTTCGATCTTCTCGCGGAAATAGGCTTCGTCGACCTTGTCGACCTTGGCGGCGATCTTGATGGGGATTCCGCATGCGCGCGCGATGCCGATGGCGCGGTCGGGCCGCTTCTCGGGCGAGATGCGGCCGAGGAATGCCACATAGTCGCCGCGCGGATGGTAGTTGGGCTTGAGCAGATTGGCGGGTATCCCGTGATACACCGTGGCGACGAAGTTCGCGCTGGCGACCGGCCGTCGTTGCGCGTTGGAGATCGACACCAGGGGCATGTCGCCAAAGCCGATATAGAGCGGCTTGAGGTCGGGGAGGTCCTGCCGGCCGTGGGTCGTCGTCACGGTCCGACCAGCCATGTGCCGAAACAGCGGAAAGTGAAATTGGTCGATGTGGAAATGCAGGATGTCGAAATCCTCCGCATAGCGGCGGACCCGGTCGAGCATGAGCATGTAGTAGGGGATCGGGTCGTGGACATTGGCGTCGAGACGCAGCGCCATCGGCGCGCAGCTGACCAGGTTGGCGGTGGTGACCGAGTCCCCGCTGGCAAACAGCGTCACCTCGTGGCCTTGCCGCACCAACTCATCCGTGAGGTAGGATACAATTCGCTCGGTTCCGCCATAAAGCCGCGGTGGCACGCTCTCGATGAGCGGACCAATCTGCGCAATTTTCATGTTTCTTGGCTCCAGCAAAGACCCGGCACAGGGCGGGAACGTGGTGCGGCGCGAAAAGTTCCATCAAACCGGCTGACCGTCACGCAAGCGGTCCCGCGTGGGTCGTCGCTCCGGCGAAGGCCACGGTTGACAACCGGCGACCTCGGCACGCCACGGATCCGGCCGGGCATGTTGTACGGCCGCGTTTTCCCGACCGCTCCCTGCCCAGCCCCACCAACATGGGTACGGTGAGCCACGATTGCGAGCTAATTCTTTCGTGCGCTCTGGCAGCATTGCGATTTCGCCTCTTCGCCTGTCATGACTCAATTCCACGTTCTCGGTCGGGACACATCGACCCTTCATTTTGGGCATTGGAATCGCTATAATCGCCCGGCTTTGCAGTGGCTTCGCTCGAGGACGGGAGGATTTGTGTCGAGGAAGAAAAGGGAAGGCGTTGTGAGGAAGCGACGTAAGGCTCCGTTTGATCCAAAAACATTTCTTGCCAAGGTGGGCGAGGGCAAGACGATATCCAAATATCGAAAGGATCAAATTGTTTTCTCGCAGGGACAAGTCGCTGATGCGGTTTTCTACATCCAGAAAGGCAAGGTCAAGCTCACCGTCCTTTCTGAGCATGGCAAGGAAGCAGTCGTCGCAATGTTGGGACCCGGCGACTTTTTCGGCGAAGGATGTCTGAACGGGCATGCGCTGCGCATCGCCACAACGAGGGCGATGGACGAATGCACAATTACGCGCTTGGAGAAGGCGGCGATGATCGCTGTCATTCATAAAGAGCCGAACTTTTCCGAATTGTTCATGGCGTATCTGCTGTCTCGGAACAGCCGAATTGAAGAGGACCTGATCGACCAATTGTTCAATTCGAGCGAGAAGCGCCTCGCCCGACTTCTTCTTGTCCTTGCAAACTTCGGCAAGGAAGGCAGGCCGGAGCCGATCGTGGGAAAGATCAGCCAGGAAACGATGGCGGAGATGATCGGTACGACCCGATCACGCGTGAGCTTTTTCATGAACAAATTCCGCAAATTGGGCTTTATCGAATACAACGGAAAACTGGAAATCCACAATTCGTTGTTGAGCGTCGTTTTGTACGACAAGCCCGCGATCAAAACCAAAGATGCGGGCGAGGAGCCCGCGTTGCGCGGATGACCGGGAGTCGCGTTTTGGCTCGGCCGTTTCAGAGTGTGACGACAGATCTTGTCTGCGCGGGAGTGTCTGCATAAAATTGTACACTCGAAGGTGATCTCTGCCGGCCATCCTTATGATTGTGAAGGAAGCGAGCGATCGGTCCCTTCAGCGGAGTGGTTTGCTGCAGGTCACCGATGGTGCTGGCGCAGTCGAACAGCTCTCGTTGGAGCTTCGTCGGGACAGTATTCCAGCGCTTGATCACGGCCGCCCCCAGGCACCTCAAGATTTGCTCTTCCTCCTCCGCGACGTCGAGGTTCTTTCTGCGCCGAATCGTCCTATCGATATTGATCGCCATCCATTCTTCGTTGTCGGCCAGCGTGGTGTAGGTCTGCTCCAGATTGCGCAGCTCACTCGTTTCGTTCGGAGAACGCGCTGTGCTGGCAAGCAATGCGGTGAGTTCGGCTGCCTTTGCTCGGTACTGCCCTGCGGAAAACATTTCACACGTCCTTTCCGTGACCTGCGGGAGCACAATTGGTCTCTAGCTTCTTGCATTTGTCGCATTCGGACGGAAAACCGGTTTCCACTTTTCCTGAAAAGCTAGGCGGCAACTCGTGGATCGACGGTCCGAGACTCGGTCGGACCGCATGCTTGACATTTCAGAGTGTGGAGCTCCGATCCACTCCCGTCGGGGTGAGGTTCGACCTGAACAACAGTCATGACCCCGCGGCAAACGGGACATGCCACTCCGAACACGGCTTTGGACGCCCAGTACAGATCCAACCGGTATTGATCCCACACGTGCTTTCCTTCCACGCAACGGCAGGATGTCGGCCGGAGCCATGGTCCGAGCGTCGATCGATGGGGGGACATTCGAACGCCCAGGGTTGCACAGGCTACACACGGTTTGCCCGTGCCGTCTGAGCAAAATTGGACACTCTAGCCGCATGAAACGACAAGACGGTGCGCTCGGTGTTGCCACATCAACTACGTCATGAAGCGAGCCACGACAGTCGCCAGCAAGTGATACGACGACACCAGATCGGCCCCGCCGGGCTTCGGCCAGGCGGGGCTTTTTCATTGAAATGACCGGCCGATGTCGGCCGGTCATTTTTACTGAGGTACGTCGTGCGCCTTACTCGGGGCGGGACATATTTTCGTACGGGCCCGTCTCCTGGGACGTCGCCGCCACCGCGGCGCGCTGGCCGGCATCGGTCGCCCTCTGCGCGAAGGCCGTCGAGGCGGAGGCAATCAGAAGGGCTGCAACAACAGCAATCTTGAGTTTGGTCAACATTGTTATCTCCATTGACATGGTGATCTCTACGACCACCCGAGATCCGCGACATAGCACCTCGCGCCGATTGTGCACTGCACAATATCGTGAGTTCGGAAGTTACCAGGAGATATTAACGTGAAAATTATCCGAATGATTCGAAAATATACGAATAATTTAGACCGATTAACATGCTCGATATCTCGTTTTAATACTTGAAATAGCGAAGAGTAACATGGGAGGTATTTTTGATATTGCCACGACTGCGGCGGTTTCCCTCAGTATTGCTTCCGCAACCATGGCTCATGCCCCCGGAACGAGAGCCAATACGTTCGGGAACAGCTGCCGCGGTACGTCGAGTTTTGCGCTCCCCTGCCGCCCTCGGCCATCATGCGCAACCCAGACGTTTCGGCGTTTGCATGGGAGGAGAAGCGCTCCTTCGAGCGCGTATCCGGGGACACCTTCTGCATCTCCGGCGTGACGACAGCGGCGGCCGGCCGCGGTCCGAGTCTGCTCGTCCCGCTGACGCACAACTCACAAACGATCGTTCAAATCACCGCGGGGGTCAGCCTTCCGCGTAGGCGATCGTCGACAGCAGGGAGACCTCGGCGCGCCGCGAATCGAGCCGGGTATGCTGCACGATGATCGGCACGTCCGACTCGAACACCGAGGCATAGTCGGTGTCGCGCGGGATCGGCTGCGGCTGCTCGAGATCGTTGAAGCGCAAGTGCAGCGTCCGCCGGGCAGGGACCGTCACGCGATAGGGGCCGACCGGCTCCTTGTTGGCGAAAAAGATCGTGATCGCGACCTGGGCGTCGCGGTCGCCGGCATTGAGGATGCAGGCGGTCTCGTGCGAGGTCAGCGCGCGGTCCGAATATGAGCTTTCCGAGGGAATATAACCTTCCGCGATCGCCCAGCGTTTGCGTCCAATGGCGTCCATCACTCGTGCCTCCGCCTGCGGGATGAAACCGTTAACGCGGATGCGCGCATTTTCGTTTCGTCCCGGACGGAACTTTTCGTCGGCCTGGGGCGTAGAGGTGTCGTCCAGGGAAGCGCGCCACAGCGCGCTTCCCGCAATCGTTTCAGGGCAGGCAATCGTTTCTAGGGCAGGATGCGCGCGATCACGGTGTTGCCAGGCGTCGCCAATTCGGCGCGGCTCGATGAGGTTCCCGACCCGCCGGCGTCGGACGGCGCGATTCTGGTGCGCAGCTGGGCGCTCGGGGTGTGCGGCACCGATCGAGAGATCGTCTCGGGCGCCTATGGGTCGGCTCCCGCCGGAGACCAGCGCCTGGTGCTCGGTCACGAGTCGCTCGGCGAGGTCGAGACGGCGCCCAGGGGCAGCGGCTTTGCGCCCGGCGATCTGGTGGTCGGCATCGTGCGACGGCCCGATCCGGTGCCGTGCCCCGCCTGTGCGGCCGGCGAGTGGGATATGTGCCGCAACGGCCGTTACACGGAACGCGGCATCAAGGACCGGCACGGCTTCGGCGCCGAGCGCTTCCGCATCGAGCCGGAATTCGCCGTCAAGGTGGACCCGGATCTGGGCGCGCTCGGCGTCCTGCTCGAGCCCGCCAGCATCGTCGCCAAGGCATGGGACCACACCGAGGGGATCGGGCGGCGTTCGCGCGCGTGGAAGCCGAGGACCATGCTGGTGACCGGGGCCGGCTCGATCGGCCTGCTGGCGGCTCTGATCGGGGCCCAGCGCGGGCTCGAGGTGCACGTCCTCGATCACAATGACAGAGGCCTGAAGCGGCCGCTGGTGCAGGGCCTCGGCGGCCAATTGCACGTCGGAGACGTCTCCGATCTGAACGGATTCGCGCCCGACATCTTGATGGAATGCAGCGGCGTTCCGAGCGTCATCAGCGACGTGCTGGGCGCGACCGCGCCGGCCGGAATCGTCTGCCTGCTCGGCGTGACCGAGCCCGGCCACAAGCGCGCGCTCGACATCGGCAAGCTCAACCGGACTTTGGTGCTCGACAACGATGCCGTCTTCGGCGCGGTCAATGCCAATCGGCTGCACTACGAGATGGCGATCGACGCGCTGGCGCACGCCGATAAGGCTTGGCTCAACCGCTTGATCACGCGCCGCGTTCCGCTCGAGCGTTGGAGCGAAGCGCTCGAGCGCCGGCCGGGCGACATCAAGGTGGTCATCGATTTCGCGCCTGACGGTGCGCCTCCGCTCGCCGCAGAAAGCGCGTCAAACGAACGAGAGCCGGCGCGGGTTCCGGAACGGAAACCGGTCTAGGCCCGGCCATGACCTCCCGCATCGAGGACTACGCCCTGATCGGCGACTGCCAGGCGGCCGCGCTGGTCGGACGCGACGGCTCGATCGACTGGCTGTGCTGGCCGCGCTTCGATTCCGACGCCTGCTTTGCCGCGCTCCTGGGCCGCGAGGACCACGGACGCTGGCGGATTGCACCGCGGGACGGCGGGGCGCGCGTGACGCGGCGCTACCGCGACCGCACGCTGATCCTCGAAACGCGCTTCGAAACGCGCGAGGGCGCCGTCACCCTCGTCGATTTCATGCCGCTGCGCGGCAGCCATTCGAACGTGGTCCGGCTGGTGGTCGGCGAGCGCGGGCGGGTCACGATGTGCAGCGAGCTGGTGCTGCGCTTCGGGTATGGCGCCATCGTGCCCTGGGTCACGCGGCTCGAGGACGGAACGCTGCGCGCGATCGCGGGCCCGGACATGGTGGTGATGCGCACGCCCGCGCACTTCGCCGGCCAGAACATGCGCACCGTCAGCGAGTTCACGGTCGCGGCCGGAGAGACGGTGCCGTTCGTCCTCACCTACGCGCCTTCGCACTCGCCGGTGCCCGGCCCGCTCGATCACCAATCCGCGCTCGCGGCGACCGAGAAATTCTGGACCGAATGGACCGGGAAATGCCGGCCCGCCGGACACTGCTCCGACGCGGTCGTGCGCTCGCTGATCACGCTCAAGGCGCTCACCTACTGGCCGACCGGCGGGATCGTGGCGGCGCCGACCACGTCGTTGCCCGAGCAGCTGGGCGGCGTCCGCAACTGGGACTACCGCTTCTGCTGGCTGCGCGACGCCACCCTCACGCTGCTCGCGCTGATGGACGCCGGCTTCTACGACGAGGCGCAGTCCTGGCGCGACTGGCTGCTGCGCGCGGTGGCGGGCAGCCCGGAGCAGGTGCAGATCATGTACGGGCTTGCCGGCGAGCGGCGGCTGACCGAATGGGAGGTGCCATGGCTGCCGGGATACGAGGGCGCGGCCCCGGTGCGCATCGGCAATGCCGCCCATGGTCAACTGCAGCTCGACGTGTTCGGCGAGGTGATGGACGCGCTCCATCAGGGCCGCCGGCATTGGCTCGCCGCGAGCGAATCCGGCTGGGACATGCAGCGGGCGTTCCTCGCTCATCTGGAGCAGATCTGGACCGAGCCGGATGAAGGGATTTGGGAGGTCCGCGGCGGCAACCAGGCAGTTCACCTATTCCAAGGTGATGACCTGGGTCGCGTTCGATCGGGCGATCAAGAGCGCGGAGGAATTCAAGCTCGACGGTCCGCTCGACCGCTGGCGCGCTGTCGCCGCCGAGATCCACGCCGACGTGTGCCGGCGCGGTTTCGACCCGGAGCTCGGGAGCTTCGTTCAGTCCTACGGAGGAAAGCAGCTCGACGCCAGCCTGCTGCTGTTGCCGGAGGTCGGATTCCTGCCGCCCGACGATGCGCGCGTGCGCGGCACCTTGCAGGCGATCGAGCAGCGGCTGCTGGTCGACGGCTTCGTCCTGCGCTACGACACCGAGGACTCGCAGGACGGCCTGCCGCCGGGGGAGGGCGCGTTCCTCGCCTGCAGCTTCTGGCTGGTCGACGCCTACATCTTGCAGAACCGCTGGACGGATGCGCGAGCGCTTGTTCGACCGGTTGTTGGCCTTGCGCAACGACGTCGGACTGCTCAGCGAGGAGTACGATCCGCGTGCCGGCCGGCTGGTCGGCAACTTTCCGCAGGCCTTCACCCACGTCGCGCTCGTCAACAGCGCATTCAATCTCACGCGTGCCGAAAAGCCGGCGCAGCAGCGGTCGCAGCCGGAACGGGAGGAAACGGCGCCGCCGGTCACTGCGGAAGCTTGAGCAGGCCGGGGTTCATCGGCGGCTGCAGGCCGAGCTGCTCGCGCCAGCTCGGCAGGTCGGCTTCCGTCGTCAGGGCCGCCAGGAAATTCTCACTCCACGACTTGATATCGTTCTCCGAAATCACCTGGAACAGCGCCTCATGACGTTGGCGCCGCTCTTCGAGCGGCATCGAGAGCGCATGCGCGATCGTCGTTCCCACCACCTCGGGGTCGTACGGATTGACCAGCAGCGCGGCGGTGAGCTCGGCCGCCGCTCCCGCGAAGCGTGACAGGATCAGGACGCCCGGGTCTTCCGGGTCCTGCGCCGCGACGTATTCCTTCGCGACGAGGTTCATGCCGTCGCGCAGCGGCGTCACCAGGCCGCGCGCGCGGCGCGATAGAGACCTGCCAGCACGGTGCGGCTGTAGGCGCGGTTGACGTAGCGGATCGGCGTCCACGCGACCTCGCCATAGGTCCCGTTGATGCGGCCCGCGGCCGAGCTGATGGCATTCTCCATCTCGGCATATTCCTGGATCTCCGAGCGGCTCTTCGGCGTGATCTGCACATAGGTCACCTTCCCGCGCCAATCCGGATAGACCGCGAGAAAGCGCTCGAACGCATCCATGCGCTGGGCGAGGCCTTTGGAATAGTCGAGCCGGTCGACGCCGATCACCATGGCGCGCCCGGCGAGGCTGTCCAGCACGTTGCTGCACCAGCGGGGAGCGCACCGAGCGCCGCGCCAGCCGGCTGAACTCGCTGGTCTCGATGCCGATCGGGAAGACGCCGATGCGCACGACGTTGGCCGTTCGATTGGTAGGCCAGTTCGCCGCGCTTCTGCAAACGGCACTCGTTCTCGAAATAGCGGGCGAGGTTGGTGGCGTCGTTCTTGGTCTGCAGGCCGACCAGGTCGTAGGCGCTGAGCTGCGGAATCAGCCATTCGTGGTTGGGCAACGCGGTGATGATCTCGGGCGGCGGGAACGGAACGTGCAGGAAGAATCCGATCCGGTTGCGGTGACCGCGATCCCGCAGCATCTTGGCGAGCGGGATGAGATGATAGTCGTGCACCCACAGCACGTCGTCCGGTTCCAGGACATTGTGCAACTGGGATGCGAAGTGCGCGTTGACCCGCCGGTACCCGCTCAGATCCCGACGCGAGAATTCGGCGAGGTCGAGCCGGTAATGCAGGATCGGCCACAGCACGCGATTGGCGAAGCCGTTGTAGTATTCCTGATAGTCGGCATCGGTGAGATCGGTCACCACATAGGTCATGCCGCCGCGCACGATCGTCTTGGTGACGACATCCTCTTCGGCCGAAACGCCGCCGCTCCATCCGAACCACATGCCGGGGCGCCGCTTGAGCAAAGAGCGAACGGCGACCGCCAGGCCGCCCGCCTGGCTGGCGCCGTCGCTGACTGGGGACGGCCACGCGGTTGGAAACGACGATCAGCCGCGCCAATATCGATCCTCCCAACTGCGCGACAGGCGCATCGCCGTCAAGATCAGGCCGGCCATCGAATAGGTTTGCGGAAAATTTCCCCAAAGGGCCCCGGTCTTCGGGTCGATATCCTCCGACAGCAAGCCATACCGATTGCGATGTCCCAACGCATCCACGAACAATTCACGCGCTTCCTCGCGCCGGCCGAGCGACCACCATGCATCGACCAGCCAAAATCGGCAAATCAAGAATGCCGTTGCCGGCAGGCCGAAGTCGTCGGCCGCCGCATATCGCATAACGTGCTTCTCGCGCAAAAGTTCGCGCTCCATCGCCTTGACGGTGCTGAGGAATCGCGGATCGTCGTTCTCGATCACGCCGAGATCGGGCAACAACAGGACGCTGGCGTCGAGATCGTCCGATCCGAAGGCGGCGGTGAACGCCTGGCGCTTCTCGTTCCACCCGCTCCTTGAGCAGCGCGTCGTGAATCGGCTTGGCGATCGCGTGCCAATGATCGGCCCGCTCGCCGAAACCGAGGCGCGTGGCGATGGCGGCGAGCCGGTGGCAGCCCGCCCAGCACATCGCGACCGAATGGGTATGGATGCGGCGGCGGCCGCGATATTCCCAGATGCCGTTGTCGGGCTCCAAGGCCAGCTGGGCCGCCTTCTCGCCGAGCGATTCGAGCAGGTGAAACAGCCCTTCGTCGCCGAGCCGCGGCAGGCGCCGGTCGTAGAACATCGGCATGGCCGCCAGGATGGCGCTGCCATAGGTGTCGTTCTGGTCCTGGCCGGCCGCGGCATTGCCGACGCGGACCGGACCGTCGCCACGGTACCCCATGAGCGCCGGGCGCCGTCCGCTCGTCCAACGGCTCGGTGTGCACCACGTTGTAGACCGGCCGCAGCGGCTCGTTGCGGTTCGACGCGATGCTGAGAATGAAGGAGATGAAGTCCTCCATGGTTTGCGTCGCGCCGATGCGATTGAGCGCCTTGACGACGAAATAGGCGTCGCGAAGCCAGCAATAGCGGTAGTCCCAGGTGCGGCCGGAATTGGCAGCTTCGGGGATCGAGGTGGTATGGGCCGCGATGATGCCGCCGGTCTCCTCGAAGGTGCTCAATTTCAACGTGATGGCGGCGCGGATGATCTCGTCCTGCCAGTCGTAGGAGATCGACAGACCGCGCACCCAATTGATCCAATAGTCGGCGGTGCGGTCGCAGAACTCCCGGCAGGTGGTTTGCAGATCGCCCGGAAACGGCTCGTCCACGCCGAAGACGAGATGCATCGGCCGGGTGAGGACGAACGGCGCCTCGCGCTCGATCAGCGCCAGGGGCGCATCGGTCGTCAGGCGGATGACCGAGTTGTCGCCGATATAGCGGATATGGTTGCTGCCGGCGGCGTGGCGCGTGACCGGATGGCCGTAGTCGTTGGTCGGCCGCACGCGAATGGTGATACGCGGCAGCCCGGCCACCGGCTCGATGATGCGAAACAGCTGAGGCGGCCGGAACATGCGGCCGAACTGATGGAAGCGCGGGGCAAAATCGGTGACCCGGACGGCGGCGCCCTGACGATCGGTCAGCACCGTCGTCACGATCGCGGTATTGCGAAGATATTCCGACTTGAAGTCGACCATGTCGTCGAGGACGACATCCGCAAATCCCTTTTCCTCGTTGCCGGACAACAGCCGGCAGAAGATCGGGTCGCTGTCGAAGCGCGGAAAGCACCACCACACGATGCGCGCCGTAGGATCGACGAGCGCGGCCGTGCGCCCGTTGCCGATGACCGCAAGATCGAGCCCGTGATCGGTCATGAGCGAGCGGGGCCGTCATTTCGGGACAATCGATCGAGCCAGCCGCGCACCTCCGCCGGATTGTCGAAGCAGATGATCGACGCCGGGGACGCTGCGGCCGACCACGATC
>CAVPTV010000012.1:0-63691 GCA_963708765.1 uncultured Alphaproteobacteria bacterium
GAGCAGCGCGATCGGCTCGAAATCGTGAGCACGTCGTAGGGCAGCTTGTAGGTCACGGCGTTGACGACGTGCGTCGACCACTGCCCGATGCCGAGCGTGGCGCCGTCGGGCGCGGCGCGCGCGACCCAGCCGGTGCCGAGATCGCCGCAGCGCGGGCGACGTTCTCGATCACCACCGGCTGGCCGAGCACCAGCGCATCGGCTCGGAGATGATGCGCGCGATCGTGTCCAACGGCGCCGGCGGGGAACGGCGCGATGATGGTGATCGGACGCGAGGGGTAGGTTTGCGCCGTCGCAGTGCCGGTGCCTGCGAGGAATGATGCGAGGGCGGCGGCGATCGCGAGCTTTGTCATGGCGCTCGTTCCAAGGCGTAAGCGACCAGCATATCACAACGCGGCGAAGTCGATCGGCTTGGTGCGGTCGAGGGTGCGGTGCACCGGCGGCAGCGGATATTTGAGGCCGGTGGCGCAGTTGAACAGGACGGCACGCTCGTCGCGCCGGATGCGGCCGTCGGCGAGGCTCTGCTTGAGCGCGGCGTACGGTAGCGGCGCCCTCCGGGCACATCAAGAAGCCTTCCTCGCGCGCCACCTCGTCGAGCGCCGCGGTGATGGCGTCGTCCTCGACCGCGATGGCGAAGCCCTTGCTCTCGCGCACCGCCCGCAGGATCAGGAAGTCGCCGACCGCCTCCGGCACGCGGATGCCGGCCGCGATCGTGTGGGCGTCCTCCCAGCGCGGCGCATGCTCGACGCCCGCCTCGAAGGCGCGCACGATCGGGGCGCAGCCCGCCGCCTGCACCGCCACCATGCGCGGGCGCTTGGCGCCGATGAAGCCGATCGCCTCGAGCTCGGCGAATGCCTTCCACATGCCGATCAGGCCGGTGCCGCCGCCGGTCGGATAGAGGATGACGTCCGGCAGCCTGCCAGCCGAGCTGCTCGGCCAGCTCGAGGCCCATCGTCTTCTTGCCCTCGATGCGATACGGCTCCTTGAGCGTCGACAGTGTCGAACCAGCCGACCTTGGCCTTGCCCTCGGCGACGATCTTGCCGCAATCGTCGATCAGGCCGTTGACGCGATAGACGGTCGCGCCCTGCAGCGCGATCTCGCCGACGTTCACCTCGGGCGTGTCGTGCGGGCAGAAGATCGTGCTCCTCGATGCCGCCGCGGCTGGCATAGGCGGCAAGCGCCGCGCCGGCGTTGCCGTTGGTCGGCATCGCCACGCGGCTGACGCCGAGCGCCTTCGCCATCGACACCGCCATGACCAGGCCGCGCGCCTTGAACGAGCCGGTCGGCAGGCGGCCTTCGTCCTTGACGAGAATCTCGGCGGCGTCGAGCCGCCCGGACAGCTTGGGCAGCGGCAGCAGCGGCGTCATCGCCTCACCGAGACTGACGATGTCGCCGGTGCGGCGCACCGGGAGGAGTTCGCGGTAGCGCCACAGGTCGGCCGGGCGACGCGCGAGCGTCTCCTTGCTCAGCGCCTTGCGCACGCCGTCGAGGTCGTAGCGCACGAGGAGCGGCTTGCCAGCGCGCGAGAGGTTGTGCAGCTCATCCGCCGGATAGCGCTCGCCGGTCGCCGCACACTCGAGATGCGTGACGAAGGTCGGCCGCTCGGTGGTCAGGTTGTCGTCGTAACGCATATGTGGTCCCCGCGATCTCGTGGCGCTTCGTACCACATCGATGGCGCCTGATCATCGCTCAATCCGACGGATCGATGCGCTGCGACAAGGCCGCGAGGAACCAGGCCGGCATATCCGCTACTGCTTCGCCTGAGGTGCCGCCAGCCGATCGAGCCGCTGCAACTCCAGCTTGGCGGCCTCGTACTCGAGGTAATCGTGCGGACAGTGCTCCAGCGCGGCCTGCAACAGTGGACGGGCATCCGCGGGCGCGCCTTTCACCAATCGTTCGATACCAAGAAAGAAATCGACCTCGCAGACCTGACCGTTGCGCGCGCTCGGCTGGTCGGCCGACAGGGTGGCTGCGCGCAGCGCGTCAACATCAGACTGGCCGAGGAAAACCGCGATCACCGGCCATGGCCATTCGGCCCGGCTCACTGCCTCTGCATTGGCGGCGAATTCCTCTCCATCATCCTGGCCGGCGCGCATGCGATAGACGTGCAGCCAGAGCGTCGCGTAGGGATAGGACGGAGCCACCTTCAGCGCGGTCGCGACTTGTTCGACCGCCCGCTGCGGCCGCTCGCCGTAGAATTCGTCGCGCGCGCGTTCCACGTATTTGAACGCGACCTCGTGCGCGACCGCCTTGATCCAGGCGTTCTCGTCTTCGCCGAATTTCCCGCCGGCGGCCGCGCGGCGCACCGTTTCGCCGACCTGCCTCAGCAGCGCCTGCACGTCCTCGCCCGCTTGTGCCAGCTCGAAAGCGGCTTGGGCGACCTCGTCCCGGTGCAGCTGGACGCGCGGGTTCGACAACGCGACCTGCAACCTCGCGTCGAAGCACTTGCGATAGGGATCGCGGGCCTCGTCGCGCCGCCCCAGCGCCATCAGGAGGCGGCCGGCGTCGCGATAGACGTTCGCAAGATCGCGCAGCCAGCGCGCATTGCGGGGATCCGCCGCGGTGATCTTTTCCCTGATCGCAATCACCTTCCAGGCGTAGGCAAGCGCCTCCTCACGCCGTCCCATCGCCGCATAGGCGAAGTCGATGAACCAATAACCGACCGAGAGGTCACGCTGCCAGGCGAGGTTGTCGGCATCCGACGCCGCGAGCCTCTCGGCGACCGCGACTCCGTCCTGGAAACTGGCAAGCGCCTCTTCGTGCCTGCCCGATTGCTGAAGCTGGCTGCCCACGCGGTAGTGGTCATAGGCGAGACTTCGCTGCCATTGCGTACTGGTGGGATCGACCGAGACCAGCCGTTGCGTAATCGCCAGGGCTTTCCTGGCGTATTCGAGCGCTCGGTCCAGGGCACCGACGCTGTCCATGACATCGGTCAGCTTGCCATAGCTCGCCGCAAGCGCGCTCTGCGCGTCGAGATCGTCCGGGGCGGCGGCCGCGAGCCGCTCGTCGATGGCCAATTTCTTCAGCAGAATCTCGCGCGCATCGTCGTATCGTTCCTTCGCGAGCAGAACATTGCCGATCTTCAAGTAGTCGATCGCGAGGTCGCGCTGCCAGTCGGCATTGCCGGGGTCCGACGCCACCAGAGCCTCGTCGATCGCGAGGCTCTTGCGATAGGCGTCCAGCGCCGCGTCGCTCTCCCCGCTCTCCCACAGCGTGTCGCCGAGGTGCCTGTGGCTGGTCGCCAGGCTCAACCGCCAATCGCTGTTGCCGGAATCGGATGCAACGAGTTTCGCGTCGATCTCGATCGCCTTGCGGTAGAAGCCGACGGCCTCCTCCCGCTGCGCCGAATCGGAAAGCACATCGGCCAAGTTCCGGTAGGAGATCGCGAGCGAGGATTGGGCAAGGCGATTGCCGGGGTCGGCGGCGGCGAGCTTTTCGTTGATCGCCAGGCTCTTGCGATAGGCCTCGATCGCGGCCGCGCGCTGCCCTGTGACTGCCAGCATGGCGGCGTGCTTATCGTAGGCGAAGGTCAAGTCGCGCTGCAGCACGACATTGTCCGGACTTGCTTCAGCGAGCTTCTCGTTGATCGCGATGCTGCTTTGAATAGCCGCGAACGCTTCGGCGCGCTTGCCAGCTTTCGACAATGCGTTGGCAATATCCCCGTAGCTCATCGCCAGGCGCCGCTGCCATTCCGTGCGTCCCGGTTCGGCGGCGACGAGCTTTTGCCAGATCGAGTGGCCGCGCTGCAGGAGTTCCAGGGCTTCCTGCTGCTTGGCGCGGGTGTCCAGCACCATGGCGATGAGCGTGCAGGCCGATGCCACGTGCGCCTGCCATTCCATGTCGTCGGGATGATCGGCCGCGAGCCTCTCAGAAATCGCGAGGCTCTTGCGATACGATGCGAGCGCCTCGTCGTGACGACCCATCCTCCGCAAGATGTTGCCGACGGTCTCATGGCTGATCGCGGAATTCTCGCGCCAGGACAGGATGGTCGGCGCTTCCGCCACCGCTTTTTCGACCAGTGCGCGAGCGCGCTCGGCGGCCTCGAGCGCGGTCTTGAGATCGCCGATCTCCTGCAGCGCGATGGCCAACTCGTTGAGGGCGGCGCCCTCGGCGTGGCGCAGCAGCGGCGTCGATTCGCCCCGTTCGGCCAGTTTCCGCTGCAGCTCCTGCGCCTGCTCGAGCACGCTGCGCACGAGCTCTATCGGCATGCCCTTGCGCGTGCGGAATTCGACCGCCAGCTTGTACACGAGGTCGTTGGCGGTCTGCGACGCCGCCGACAGCGTCGTCTCGGCCCGGTCGCGTTGTTGCTGCGCGATCTGCTTCTGCTCAACGGCAAGGCGTTCGGCATCGACCGCCGCCTTCCACTGCCAGCCCGCGAGCCCCGCGAGCACGAGCAGCGACGCGGACGCCGACCACGCCAGGGTCAGCGCGCGGCGCTGCTGGCGCACCTCCTGCGAGAGCAGGTCCTCCTTCGGCATGCCATGGACAGCGGCGGCAAAATCGGCGGCAAGCTCGGTGAACTTGGCATCGCGCTTGTCGGCGCCGTCACGGTACGCACGCAGGTCCACCCATTTCGGCTCGCTGGCAAAGCGGCCGGCCAGCGCCGGCGGCAACGGCATGCCCTCGCGCCGGCCGAAATCACCGGCGCTCTCGACCCAGGCGAGCTCGCCGTCGGTCACCGCGACCAGCAGGGTGTCTACGCTCTTGTGCTCGAGCCAGTAGCCCACCTCCTTGTTGACCCAGGTCGAGGCCGCGGCCTCCGGCGAGGCGATCAGGATCAAAAATCGCGACTGCTCGAGCGCCTGCTCGATCGAAGGCCACAGGCTCGGCGTCGCCGACAGGCTGGTGTCGTCGCGGAACACGCGCAGCGCCCGGCGCCGGTACCAGGGCTTGCCGAGCTTCTGCACGACCGACTGCAGCGCCGCCGCAATCGGCTTGTCCTTGGCATGGCTGTACGAGACGAAAGCGTCGTAGAGCGCCATCGCGCAGCACCTCGTGATGAGCGGAACATGACCTGAGGGCGGATTGGGGCAAATTCCCGTGCCGCCCGGATCATGAACGAACTTTAATTTCTAGCCCATCGTCGCGCGGCGAGCGAGGAAACGCCGTCGAGAGACTTGCTGAAAAGCGTGCCAATGGTCATTTCGGCGATGTCCCTGCATGCCGGTCGCGCGGGCGAAACACCACGAAATGCGACAGCGAGAAGTTGACCAGGAAGCTCGCCAGGATCGCCAACAGCTTGGCGACCAGGACCGGGAGCCAATACGACAGGATGACGAGCACGGTCGTGTTGGTGATGACGCCGGCGATGCCGGACGCGACGAACGTGCCGTAGTCGCGCAGGCGCAGCTGGCGCCCCAACTCGGCGGCGAACGTGATGAAGGAGTTCATCACGTAGGAGCCGGAGACCGCGACCAGCCACGCCAGCACGTTGGCGGGGATCAGGGACAGCGCCAAGACATTGTAGGCGACGAGAAACACGCCGAGATCGATCAGCGTGTTGACCACGCCGATGACGGCGAAGCTCGCCGCCTTGAGCGAGACGGCGCGCTCCCGCCACGCCTGTTCCAGGCGATGCTTGAGGCGCACGAACGGCGTGGGCAGGTTCATAGCGGGACCGCTTAGCACGTCCGGGCCGGGAGCGCACAATGGCCTCCCGGAACCGCCGGCCGCCGGGCTCCGTCCACGCGCGCGACAGGGAGCGGGGCTTGCGCTATAACCCATGCGCGGCGAGGCGGATGCCCGAAAGGCTGCACTCGAAAGGCTGCACATGGCGCCCAGCTCGGGCCGAGGAGACAGCACCGGCGTTCCAGTGCGAACTTACGCACGGGGCGACATCGGCTTGTCGATCGTGGTGCCGCTGTTCAACGAGGCGGCGGGGCTCGAGGCACTGCATGGGCGCATCGTCGAGGTCGCCCGCCGGCTCAAGGCGGAGCGCGGCCTGACCACGGAAGTCGTCTACGTCGACGACGGCAGCCGCGACACGACGCTCGCGATCGCGCACGGCCTGCCGGCCGCCGCGCTCGACGTGCAGGTGATCTCGCTGTCGCGCAATTTCGGCAAGGAGGCGGCGCTGCTGGCCGGGCTCGATCATACCCGGCTCGGCGCGGTGCTGTTCATGGACGGCGATGGCCAGCACCCGCCGTCGCTGGTCGAGCAGCTGGTCGGCTATTGGCTCGATCAAGGCTACGACGTCGTCTACACCGCCAAGGCGCATCGCGAGAACGAGCCGTGGCTGCGCCGGCTCGGTGTCAGGGTGTTCTACTCGCTGATCAACTGGGGCGCGCGCCAGAAAATCCCCGAGGATGCCGGTGACTTCCGGCTGCTGTCGCCGCGCGCGGCGACGGCGCTCAGGCAGCTGCCTGAGCGCAACCGGTTCTTCAAGGGGCTGGCGAGCTGGATCGGATTCCGCCAGGTCCGGGTCGACTACGAGCCGGCGGAGCGCATCCACGGCCGCACCACCTGGAACCTGTACTCGCTGGTCGGGCTGTCGATCGAGGGCATCACGTCGTTCTCGGTCGCGCCGCTGCGGCTGGCGAGCCTGCTGGGCCTGCTGCTCGCCGGCTTCGCGTTCATCTTCGGCATGCAGATCCTGATCGAGACGTTCTTCTACGGGATGCAAGTCCCCGGCTATCCGTCACTGGTGGTCGGCCTGATGGTGCTCGGCGGCGTGCAACTGATCATGATCGGGATCATGGGCGAATACATCGGCAAGATCCTCGCCGAGCTCAAAGCGCGGCCGGTCTATTTCGTAGCCGAGCACACGCTCAAGCCGGCCGAGGACACGAATGCGGCCGATGATCCGCCGGCGCGCTCGGCGGCAGAATGAACGGGCGTGCGTGTTGCGGTTAGATCGCCGCGCCGTACGGCCCCTCCGGATCGGCGAGCGCAGCGAGCCGCAGCGCGGCGACGCGCGCGAAGGCGAGCATCATGCTGCGGCGGGTAGCGGCGTGCAGGCGATGCTCCGGCGCCTCGCACACGATCTCGGCACCGAAGGCGTCCGCCACGATCAGCCCGGTATCGGGCGGAAAAATCTCGCACGGCACCTCGAGCGTGGTGGCGAAGAACAGCCGGTCGCAATGCAGCCGGTAGTCGATCCATTTCTGGTCGGCGCGCAAATCCGCAATCGACGACTTGATCTCGACGATCCAGACTTCGCCGCCGGCGCCGAGCGCCACCAGGTCGGCGCGCCGGCCGGACGCCAGCGGCAATTCGCTCACCACCGAAAACCCGAGCGAATGCAGCAAGCGCGTGGTGCCGCGCGCGATCACGAGCGCGGTCGGCGATTGGCGGCCGTCGATCGGCAGCGCGGCGGCGAGTGAAGCCATGCTCATGGAATGCAGAATCCCCGGTAGCGGTACACTGGTCGCTCCACGACGAATTTCAGTACGCACGCCACGCCTCCAGCCATGACAACGCTTCTCGTCATCGGTTGCCCCGACGTCATTCTGCCGCGGCGGTGCGCTCTCTGAAAGCCCCGGCGAGCGCCGCGCGCGTGGGTGCGATGACGCCGCGCTCGGTGATCAGGCCGGTGACGAGGCGCGCCGGCGTCACGTCGAAGCCGTAGTTCGCGACCGGCGAGCCGTCCGGCACGATCCGCACGGTCTCGATGCGGCCGTCGGCGGTGCGGCCGGTCATGGTCGCGACCTCGTCGGCGGCGCGCTCCTCGATCGGGATTTCGGCGACGCCGTCGGAGACCGAGAAGTCGATGGTGGGCGACGGCAGCGCCACGTAGAACGGCACGCCGTTGTCCTTGGCGGCGAGCGCCTTGAGATAGGTGCCGATCTTGTTGCAGACGTCGCCGTTCGCCGTCACCCGGTCGGTGCCGACGATCGCGATGTCGACCATGCCGTGCTGCATCAGATGGCCGCCGGTATTGTCCGGGATCACCGTGTGCGGCACGCCGTGCTGGCCGAGCTCCCAGGCGGTGAGCGCGGCGCCCTGGTTGCGCGGGCGGGTCTCGTCGACCCAGACATGGACCGGCACGCCGTGGTCGTGCGCGGTGTAGATCGGCGCCGTGGCGGTGCCGACGTCGACGGTGGCGAGCCAGCCGGCATTGCAGTGGGTGAGCACGTTGACGCGCTCGCCCGGCGGCTTCCTCGCGGCGATCGCCTCGATCAGCCGCAGGCCGTGGCGGCCGATCGCCCGGTTGATGGCGACGTCCTCATCGGCGATCTCGGCGGCGCGCCGGTAGGCGGCGGCGAGGCGCTGCTCGCGCGGGCGGTTGCGCACCGCCGCCATCATCTCGTCGAGCGCCCATTTGAGGTTGATCGCGGTCGGGCGGGTCGCCAGCAAGGTCGCATAGGCGCGCTCGAGCGCCTCGTCGGAGGCGTCGTCCTTGAGCGCCAGGCAGACGCCGTAGGCGGCCGCCGCTCCGATCAGCGGCGCGCCGCGCACCTGCATCGACCTGATGGCATGCGCCGCGTCCGCGAGGGTGGTCAGCCGTATGCTGGCAAAACGATGCGGCAGCAGCGTCTGGTCGATCGCGCCGATCGACCAGCCGTCCGGCTCGACCCAGATCGTGCGGGAATGCGTGCCGTCGACTTTCATGGGGCTCTCATAACGCGGTTCGCCGAGCGCGCAAAGCGGCCTTGCCGATTTCGCCATGCTGTTCCAATGTCAGGCCAACTCGGAGGAGCATATGGCGGCGATCGACTACGAGGTAGAATACAACAACCGCGCGCGGGTGCCGGAGCATGCGGAAATCTTTGCGCGCTGGATGCGGGAGGCCGAGGACTACCGCACCGAGGCGATGAAGGAACGCCGCGCCGAGCTCGGGCTGGCCTACGGATCGACGTCGCGGCGAGTTCATCGACCTGTTCTCGCCGAGCAAGGCCGCCAAGGCGCCGCTCGCGCTGTTCATCCACGGCGGCTACTGGCGCTCGCTCGATCCCTCCATGTTCAGCCACGCGGCGCGCGGGCTCAACGCCCACGGCGTCACGGTCGCGGTCGCCGGCTACAATCTCTGCCCGCAGGTCAGCATCGCCGACATCATCGAGGAGATCAGGCACGCGTTGCTGTTTCTCTGGCAGCGCACCGGCCAGCGCGTGATGGTGTACGGCCATTCGGCCGGCGGGCACCTCGCCGCCGCCATGCTGGCGACCGATTGGCACGGGCTCTATCCCAAGACGCCGCCCGACCTGGTGCCCGCCGCCTATTCGATCTCCGGCGTGTTCGATCTCTCGCCGCTCGTCGGCGTCACGATGAACCAGGACCTGCGGCTCGACGAGCAGAGCGCGCGCGAGGCTTCGCCGCTGTTCTGGCCGGCGCCCAAGGGCCGCGCCTTCGACGCCATCGTCGGCGGCCTCGAATCGAGCGAGTTCCTGCGCCAGAGCCGGATCATCGCCGAAGACTGGAGCAAGGCCGGCGCCGCCACCCGCTACCACGAGGTCGCCGGCACCAACCACTTCACCGTGCTCGATGCGTTGAGCGATCCGAAGAGCGACATGGTCGAGCGGCTGGCCGAGCTGGCGAAGGTTTAGAGTTGTTTCCGCTGGGACATATCCATCTGCCGTCATTCCGGGGCGCGCCACCGATCTCGGGCTTGCCCCAGATCGGCGGTTAAACTGCCCAAGTCGGCTACAGCCGACTTGGGTGGCGCGAACCCGGAATCCATAACCACCGGCTGGGAGTATGGATTCCGGGCCCGGCCCTTCGGGCCGTCCCGGAATGACAGCGGAGAGATCGGCGTAAGTTCATCGGAACATGCTCTAGACTAGAACCAATAGCGCCAGGCGAAGGCGACGGTGAGCAGCACGCCGACACCGACCACGACACCGCGCGCGGCCTGGGTCGGCATCACCTGCACCAGCTTGGCACCGATGCAGCGCGCCGACCAGGGTGCCGGCGATCATCGCCAGGGTCGCCGGCCAGGCGATGACGCCCTGCACGGCGAAGATGATCGCGGCGGTGAGGCTGTTGAAGCTCAGCACCAGGTTCTTGGTCGCGTTGGCGCTGCGATAGTCGCCGCCGCTGCCGACCGCCAGCACGCCGAGCATCAGCACGCCCAGGCCGGCGCCGAAATAGCCGCCGTAGATCGAGACCGGGATGAGCGCGGCAACCGAATGGAATGGGTGCTGCTCGCCGCCATGCGCCGCGGCGCGCGCCCGCAGCCAGCTGCTGATGCGGCCGGCGCAGGCGAACAGGAGGGTGGCGAAGCCGAGCAGCAGCGGCACCAGCGCGGTGAACATCCGCTCCGGCGTGAGCAGCAGCAGCGCCGCGCCGATCAGCCCGCCGGCGGCCGAGACGACGACCATCCCGAGGAACCAGCGGTCGAGCGGCGGCAGCTGCGCGCGGTCGTAGAGCCCGGCCAGCACCAGGCCGGGCGTGAGCGCCGTGGTGCACACCGCGGTCGCCACGATCGGCGACAGGCCGGTCGCCAGCACCGCCGGAAAGATGAACAGGGCCGCGCCGCCGGCGATCGACGAGATGATGCCGCCGAGGATGCCGGCACCGACGAGCAGGAGGATGTGGAGGGGATCCAAGGAGGTGATCTCTCCCCGTCATGCGCGGGCCGGACCCGCGCATCCATCCTTCTTACGAAGAAGATGGATCGCCGGATCAAGCCCGGCGATGACGATCCGAGTTGGAGCGAATGTGCACCGAGCGCAAGCGCCAGCGCTAGAAAAACGCCTGAATGCCGGTCTGGGCGCGGCCGAGGATCAGCGCGTGGATGTCGTGGGTGCCCTCGTAGGTGTTGACGGTCTCGAGGTTCGACATCACCCGCATCACGTGGAACTCGTCGGAGACGCCGTTGCCGCCGTGCATGTCGCGGGCGAGCCGCGCGATGTCGAGCGCCTTGCCGCAATTGTTGCGCTTGAGCAGCGACACCGCCGGCGGCGACGCCCTGCCCTCTTCCAGCAGCCGGCCGAGCCGCAGCGCCGCGTGCAGGCCGAGCGTGATCTCGGTCTGCATGTCGGCGAGCTTCTTCTGCACCAGCTGATTGGCCGCCAGCGGCCGGCCGAACTGCTTCCTATCGAGCACGTATTGGCGCGCCCGGTGCCAGCAGAACTCGGCGGCGCCGATGGCGCCCCATGCAATACCCGCGCGCGCCACGTTGAGGCAGCCGAACGGGCCGGCGAGCCCCTTGACGTTGGGCAGCAGGTTCTCCTCGGGCACGAAGGCGTCGTCGAGCACGACCTCGCCGGTGATCGAGGTGCGCAGCGACAGCTTGCCCTCGATCTTGGGGGTCGAGAAACCCTTGGTGCCGCGCTCGATCAGAAAGCCGTGAATGACGCCGTCGAGCTTGGCCCAGACGACCGCCACGTCGGCGACCGGCGAATTGGTGATCCACATCTTGTTGCCGGTGAGCCGGAAGCCGGCGGGCGCCTTGACGGCGCGGGTTGCCATCGAGCCGGGATCGGAGCCGTGATCGGGCTCGGTCAACCCGAAGCAGCCGACCATTTCGCCGCTCGCGAGCTTGGGCAGATATTTCTTGCGCTGCGCCTCGCTGCCATAGGCGAAGATCGGATGCATCACCAGCGACGACTGCACCGACATCGACGAGCGGTAGCCGGAATCGACCCGCTCGATCTCGCGCGTGATCAGCCCATAGGCGACATAGCCGAGCCCGGCGCCGCCATACTCCTCCGGGATGGTGGGGCCGAGCAGGCCGAGCTCGCCCATTTCGCGAACCACTTCCGGATCGTAGCGCTCCTCCCGATAGGCGGTGAGCACGCGCGGGAACAGCTTGTCCTGCGCATAGCCGCGCGCGGTGTCGCGCACCATGCGCTCCTCTTCGGTGAGCTCGCCTTCGAGGTCGAGCGGGTCTTCCCAGTTGAAGGCGGCATCCTTGATGGCGGCGGGCTTGGCTTCGCGTCTTTTCGCAACCTGACTCATGTTGGCTCCTGATCGGGTCGAGCGATTATAGCTGGATTGGACGCCCGGTTCTCCGTCATTCCGGGGCGCCATGAAGTGGCGAGCCCGGAATCATAACCACCGCCTGTGAGCATGGATTCCGGCCTCGCGCCCGGTAGGCGCTCGCCCGGAATGACCGAGAGAGCGGTCATTGGGCGATCTGGATATTCTTCTCTTTCACCAGGCGGCCCCACTTCACCATGTCGCCCGCCAGCAGCGCGCGCATCTCCTCGGCGGCGCCCGACCTCACTTCCATGCGCAGCGCCTCGAGCTTGGCGCGCACCTCCGGCGTGGCGAGCGCCTGCTTGATGCCGGCCTCGATCTTGCCGAGGACCGCCGCCGGCGTGCCCTTGGGCGCAAAGGCGCCGATCCAGGTGGCGACGTCGTAGCCGGGCACGCCGGATTCGTCGATGGTCGGCACCTCCGGCAGCTGCCGCACGCGCTGCAGGGTCGTCACCGCCAGGGTGCGCAGCTTGCCCGACTGCATCCCCGCATAGGCCGAGGCGAGATCGGCGAAGATCACCTGGGTCTCGCCCGCCATGGTGCCGGTGATGGCCGGCGCGGCGCCGCGGAACGGGATGCTGGCGATGTCGACGCCGGCCATGGCCTTGAACAGCTCCAACGCCAGCAAGGTCGCGGTGCCGCCGGTGGCGTGGTTGAGCTTGCCCGGATTGGCCTTGGCGTGCGCGATCAGCTCCTTGATGGATTTCGCCGGCACGGCCTCGTGCACCAGCACGACCTCCGGGATCGAGGTCATCAGCGCCACCGGCTCGAAGTCGCGCTGCGAGTGGTAGGCGAGGTTGGGGTAGACCACCGGGTTCATCGCCATGGTGCCGTCGTGCGCCACCAGGAGCGTGTAGCCGTCGGGCGCCGACTTGGCGGCGGCCTCGGCGCCGATCGCCATGCCGGCGCCCGGCCGGTTCTCGATCACCACGGGCTTGCCCCAGAGCTCGGCGAGCTTGGCGGCGACCACGCGCGCGGTGGTGTCGATCGAGCCGCCGGGCGCGGTCGGCACGATGATGCGCACGTTGCGGTCGGGATAGCTTTGCGCGGCCGTGGGTCGCGGCACGGCGAGCGCCACGAGCACGGCGATCATCACACCGCAGCGAAGGACATCGACGAGAGGACGCTGGCGCATTTGGTATCCCGGGCGTTGCGAGCTTGATCGCGCACGAGCTTCGCACTTTTGCGGGCCGATCGCCAACGCCGCGTCGCCGCGGGCCGTTGCCGGGCGCCGCGCGACATTCACATCTCACGATTTCAAACAGCCAACGCTTCGCCGGCCCGCTGAAGCGCACGCGCGGGCGCCGCACTCTCTTTTTCCCTTCCCCGACGACGGGGAGCGGAGCGCCGAGACGGCGCCCGGGTGCCTGCGACGCACCCGGAGGGCGTGCCGGCGACGGCACGCCCGGGCACTCCTCGCGAAGTGCCCGGCGTCCCTTGCGATCGGGACGCCGCGCCTCTCGGCGCTCCACCGTGGCGATTTTCGGCCGTGGGCCGCGCTTCCGTCTCCGGGATTGTCCCCCGGAGGCCGTACAGCGATGCTCCTCGCAGCCGGGTCATAGTGCCCGGCGGGCGGTACCCAGAGCCTTCCGAGCTCGCGATTGCAAATCGCCGCGCGGAACGCCACTCCCCGCTCCGCCTACAGGATTGCCTCTAGAAGGCGCCCGTCGAATCAGCGGGGATAGGTTTTAATGCCATTCTAGGAATTTTCTGTCAACGGAAAATATTCTTGTCTTGGTACGACGCGCCCCCTTGGTACCGCCGGAGGACTGGGCGATGCGTCGTGCCTGCGAGGCAGTCGTGCGACGTCGGCCGCGGCCACGCATCGCGCGCCTGGCCCCGCACCGCTGCCTCAGCCGCGCTCGGAGCCGACATTGCCGCTGCGCCACCGTTCGGTTATCTAGGCGGCACGCGCCCGTAGCTCAGCTGGATAGAGCGCTGCCCTCCGAAGGCAGAGGTCAGGGGTTCGAATCCCTTCGGGCGCGCCATTGAATCAAATTGCGACGGTTGCTTAGGTCGAAACTCCGCTTGCATTCGTTGCCTTCGGCTAAAACTGTTGTCTAGCCCCTTGGAGAAAATCCGGGCACGAGTGAAAGCGCCATGCCAAGCGGCCAGGGCGAGCAGTAAGCCGTCGCGGCTCGGTGGCCGTCATCGCGCGCGAAGTTGCCGACGTTCTCACCGAGAAGGGCTACCGCGTCCTCGTCCAGGACTACGACATCCGTGCATTGCCTCGATGAAACTTGTGCTGAGCCGCACAGGTCGCAGCGACGCTGAAGGCTCGAAGGCACTTGCGGAGGCTCTCGGTTGCCTGCCACTCGCTCTGGACCATGCAGCCGCCTATTGCAAGCGCACACAGATGCAATTCACTGACTACGCGACGAAGGCCTCGAACCTCATTGCCGCTACACCGCGTGGCGTAGGTTACCCAAGAAGCGTCGCGGCGACTTTCGACCTCGCCATCGCTGAGGCGGGGGCGCAATGCTCGGCCGCCGAAACCCTCGTCGGTAATTTTGCCCAATGCGCGCCCGAACGCATTCCGATGGCACGTGTCGAGGGTGCCCTCGATGATGAGACGGAGCGCCGGACCGCGCTCGCCACACTTCGACGCGCTTGACCGCACAGCGGAGGCGAAGGCGCTGCGGGAGCGGTACGGGCTCACGGCGCCTGAGAACCCCAAGGCCTCATAGATGCCACCCGCAAGCTACAAGCCAAAGTCCTCGAAGACCAGTTGTTCAAACGCATGCGGCCGTCTAGTTCAGCCCTAACCCAACAAGCGGTCAATACTCCCAGGGGCCCGGTACCCAACGAAAGACGTCGCCGTCGACCGCCACATGGCAGACGGACGGGAACGACAGGTGAGTGGCCACCAGCGACTCGCGGTTCGCCGCCAGCTCCCGCAGAAGACGGACCCGGACGCGGGCCGCCTCCTCGGGGTCGTGTTCGAAGCCGTTGTACCAGTCGGGGTGCTCGAACCCGACCTGGAACACGGCGTCGCCGGCGAACGTCAGCCGGTCGCCGCCGGACGCCAGGCGGACCACGCTGTGCCCGGGGGTGTGGCCGCCGGTGCGACGGACGAGCACCCCCGGCGCCACCTCGTACTCCGTCTCGAACGGCCGCATCTGGCTGCGGTACTCGTTCAAGAACCGCTTGGCCGCCCGCCGAAGCGCGTCCGGGAACCCCGGCGGCATGGAGACGCGGGAGAAATCGGGCGACGCCCAGAACTCGGCCTCGGCGGCCGCCAGGTGGACCCGCAGGTCCGGACGCAGCCGGTCCCTCACCCCGTCGACGAGCAGCCCGCCAATGTGGTCCATGTGCAAGTGGGTCAGCACCACGTCGGTCACGGATGCGAGATCGATGCCGGCGGCCTCCAGTCGCTGGACCAACCGCCCGGCCCGCGGCAAGTTCAAGTCCGGGTCCGCCCCGAGCCCAGCGTCGATGAGTATGGTCCGGCCGCCGCTACGCACCACGACCACGTTCAGCGCCCACTCGAGCACGTCCGGCGGCAGGAACATGTCCTCCAGCCAGGCCGCCCGGACGGCCGGGTCGGCGTTGTGGCCCAACATCGCGCCTGGCAGCGATAGCACCCCATCGCTGACCACCATCACGTCAATCTCGCCGACCCGCAGCGCGTAGCGCGACGGAACCAGCTCGTCGAGCCCCGGTCTACCGGGGTGTGAGGTGTTGTCCATGTTTGTCTCCTGTCTGCCGTTTCGTTGGCCGTAAGGTGAAACCGGAAAAACCCTTACGTTCATCGTCGCTGTCGCGTCCGATTAACGCGGCTCCCATCCGTTTACTAACAGCACGCGCCAACGCTCCCAAGTGTACCAAGGTTCAGGGCGGATACACCTTGCGTTAGTGCGCGCTGTGACCTGAGTATTTCCACTTCAAGCGATGTTTCGACGGCGTGCGAGCGCAGCGCTCGCCGGGGCTGTGAGCAGGGCACGAACCGGGCCGCTGCAAAAAATCCGGCGCCGCATGTCACATATGGCGAGTGCAATTCGTCATGTCTTCGGACCCCCCCGAAAGGAGATGACGATGACACCACGACTGAACCCCTTCACCGCCAGTCCCGCGGCAAGGGAACCCTGAATCGACCTCGGAACAGCGGTTCCAAACCGATGATCTGGAGCCTTCGCTGAAGGAACTTGTCCCGACGCGGGCTTCGCAGATCAACGGATACGCCTTCTGCATCCACCATCACACATCGGATGCCCGCAAGTGCGGCGGGCACGAAAGGAGTCATCATGCCTGACAAGATCCTGATCATCGGCGGCGGCTTTGCCGGCTTCTGGGCGGCGCTCGCGGCCCGGCGAGTCGCCGGTCCCCGGGCAGCAGTGACCCTGGTGTCGCCTGAGCCGGTGCTCGAAATCCGGCCACGGCTCTACGAGGCGAGGCCCGAGACGCTCGCTGTCGCCCTGCTGCCGCTCCTGCGCAAGGTCGACGTCAGCTTCGTGCGCGGCGAGGCGATCGGGCTCGACACCGCCGCCAAAGCCGTGACGCTCGCCGCCGGCGACCGCCTCGCCTATGACCGCCTGGTCGTCGCGACCGGCAGCCGCATGCGTCGGCCCCCGGTGCCAGGCGCCGAGGCGGCGTTTTCGGTCGACACCCAGGCGGAGGCGATCGCCTTCGACCGGCGCCTGGGCGAGATCGCCCGTGACGTCGCGGAGCCGACCATCGCGGTCGTCGGCGCCGGCTTCACCGGCATCGAGCTGGCGCTCGAGCTGCGCGACCGGCTGCTGGCGCACGGCGCCGATGGGGTGGCCGAGCGACTGCGCATCGTGCTGATCGACCGGGCCGAGACCGTCGGGCGCGTGCTCGGGCCCGGGCCGCGGCCGGAGATCGAGGCGGCGATGGCGGCCGCCGGTGTCGAGCTGCGCCTCGGCGCCGCGGTACAAGCCTTGGCGGCAGACCGTGTCGGCTTCGCCGACGGCAGCGTTCTCGCTGCCGACGCCGTGGTGCTGGCGACCGGCATGGCCGCCTCGCCTTTCGCGGCCCAGGTTCCCGGCGCGCGGGATGAGCTCGGCCGGGTCGTCGTCGATACGGTCCTCAGAGCGCCCGCCGCACCCGAGGTCTTCGTTGCCGGCGACGCCGCGGCGGCCGATACCGGCGATGGCCACCGGACGCTGCAGTCCTGCCAGCACGCGGGGCAGCTCGGCCGCGTCGCCGGCGAGAACGCGGCGCGCGACCTGCTAGGCCTGCCGCTCATGCCCTACACGCAACTGCGTTACCTTACCTGCCTGGACCTCGGCCGCTCCGGCGCGGTCATCACCGAAGGCTGGGAGCGGCGGGTCGAGAAAACCGGCAGCGAGGGCAAGGCGGTGAAGCGGCTGATCAACACGCAAGTCATCTATCCGCCGGCCGATGGCACGGCCGAAGCGTTGCTCGCGAGCTCCAGCACCAACCTTGCCGGAAAGGCAGGCGCCATTGAAGATCAAAACGAAGGCGGCCTGATGGAACCCGGGTCGAGCCAGGACGCTGCCGCCGTCTTCGATCCGCTCCGGCCGGCTCTTATCCGTGCCGCCTATCGGATGCTGGGCTCGGTCGCGGACGCGGAAGACGTGGTCCAAGACGCCTTCCTGCGCTGGCTCGATGTCGATCGAGAGGCGGTGCGCGAGCCCGCGGCATTTCTGCGCCGTAGTCGTCACGCGCTTGTGCCTGGACCGACTCAAGTCGGTCCGGCGCGAGCGCGAGACGTATGTCGGGACTTGGCTGCCGGAGCCGGTTGTGGAATCGGAGGAGGATGAGGTGGACGACGTTACTTTGCCGCTGATGATGGCGCTGGAGCGTCTGTCGCCGTTGGAGCGCGCCGCCTTCTTGCTGCATGACGTGTTCGGCCTCGGCTTCGAGGAGGTCGCGGCCACGATCGGGCGGGAGCCAGCCGCGTGTCGCCAGCTGGCAAGCCGCGCCCGTGCCCATGTTCGTGCAGACCGTCCGCGCTATCCAGTACCGAGGGAACGGGGCTTCGAGATCGCGGAAGCCTTCTTCGCCGCGTCCCGGGACGGCGAGATGGAGCGCCTGCGCGCGCTGCTCGCGGCGGACGTCACCGTCTACTCCGATGGCGGCGGCAAGGTGCCGGCTCGCAGGACGCCAGCCGCCGGCCTCGACAACGTCATGCGGTTGTTCGCGGCGCTCGCGTCCATCTTCGCCGTGAGCAGGTCTCGCCTCGTGCGCTATGGCTTCATCAACGGCCTGCCGGGGTTCATCACCGTCGAGCCGGGCGACATTCTCCAGACCACCGCCCTGGAGATCGAGGATGGCCGCGTCGTCGCCATCTATGTCGTGCGCAATCCCGACAAGCTCAGGCACATGGCTGAGACCGTGCATTGACGAGCAGCGCGTTTACGCGCGTCTTCAACGCGTTATGGCGAAACCCATCGCTCCAAGGCCCTGCGATGGGTTTCGCAAACAAATCGGACGAGTGTCCGAGTAGTTTGCGCTACCCATCCTACGCAGCAATCCGGTCAGCTTTCGTTCCGCACCCGCGATGCCACGAACAGCGCGGTCGCCAGCACCGCGCCGAGGGTCGCCGGGATGATGAAGCACACCGCGGCGAGCGCGCCGAAGACGGCGGAAACAATCACGCCCAAGAGGACGAAGGGCCGCAGCGCGAGGCCCTGCTCCCGGCTCAGCAGCAGATAGGCTGCCCCAAGAAAGACGAGCGACAGCGCGACCCAGAGGCTGTAGCCCGCGGCGGCCCGAAAGACCGTCGTCGATCCGAGCGCGCCGAAGCTCAGCGTCGTCGCTTCCATCGTGGCCAGCACATCCGCGTGCGGAGCAAGCTTTGCCACCCAGGTACGGCCGTGCAGCGTGAGGACGTCGATCAGCGCGAAATGGCCGAGTCCGCCCACGATCCAGACGGCCGCTCCGGCGCGAAAGAGGGACCGGTGCCGCGCCATGCCTTCCTCCTCGATCCACCACGGTTCTTCACCGCTGCTTAACCCCAACCGCAGCGGAATCCATCGATGCCGATGAACGTGCGCATTGAACGATTGTACGAATATCGAGTGCCGCAAAACAGTTATTGCACTAAACGGCTATCGCGGTAGAGCGCGACCTGCGCGTCTACCCGCGTCCCAAGCGAAAAGTTTCGCGGATAGAAGAAGGGCACCATTCGATGCGCGACGGGTCACGCCTATGAGATGGCAACGGCGCGCAGGGCCAGCGCGTCGATCTCGCCCGCCAAATATGGACCGTCGCCGTCCTGATCCCGCTGCGGCTCGTCGAAGCTCACCCAATAGGTGTTTCGCCCGCCCCCTGGAAAGAGCGGGTCCCAGCGCTTATGCCCAGTCCAACCCGGCGCCAGGTCGACAATGTAGTCGGGCGGCATCACAATTGTGCCGGTCGCACCTTTGGCCCAGTAATAGTCCTGGGCGACCTCGACTCGCGTATTCAGCGGAAACTCCATTCTCATGGCAATATCGACGCGAATGGCGCTTTCCCGTCACTCACCGTCGCGACGCAACGTCGCGTCAAGAGAGGCAAGCAGCCCGCGCCAGTGTTCAGCCTGTCGGCGCTGGAACAGCATCAGCTCAAAGCCGTGACGTGCGACATGATCCTGCGGGATCTCGTCCCAGCCGCGATGCTCGACCGTCACGCGCGTCTGGTCCCCCACCGCTTCGAAGCGCACGTCGAGCTGTGTCGACTGGCCGGGGGCGAATGTCGCCTGACGCCAAGTGAGTGCGAGCCTTTCGCCAGGCTTCCAGACGGTGATGCGGCCGACCTCGAACTCTTTTCCGTTCGCCAGCGTCGCGACGAGCCGCCCGCCTTCTCCCGGCTCGAAGCGAAGATGGCCGTCGCCGCGCGGCGTCAGGGCGAACAAGGGGTTCGGCCGCCACCATTCGCCGATCCCCTCGGTGAAGGCTTCAAACGCCCGCAACGGCGTCGCGCCGACCCGGATCGAAACGATGACCGCCGCGGTCATTTTCGCTTCTTCTCGACATGCGCCTTGAAGCTCGAAAGCTGCGCGGCCCACATCGCTTCGGTCTCGGCGAGCCAGCGTTTCAATTCCGCCATGGCGCCGTCTTTCAGCGCATAGATGCGAATGCGCGCGTCGAACTCGGGATGGGTCTCCTCAACGAGCCCGCTCTGCTTCAATTGACGCAGATGCCGGCTCATCGCCGGCGCCGGCAGGCCGAGCGCATCCGCGAGCTCGCCCGCCCGGCGCGGCCGCTTGCCAAGCAGCTCCACCGCGTAGCGGCGATGCGGGTCGGCGAGCGCCGCGAAGGTCTTGTCGATGCGGGAGCTCAATCGAGCCGCTTCTTCGTGGTGAGGCCGCTCGCCTTGTCCCACTCTTCCGGCGTCATCCTTTTCTCGGTGACGCCGAAGGTCCAGATATGGCCTTCCGGGTCGCGGGCGCGATAGGTGCGGTCGCCGTAGAACTGAGTCTCGGGCTCCTGCAGGATCTCCGCGCCCGCCTCGCGCGCGCGTTCGCAATGAGCGTCGATGTCCTCGCCTTCCGCGAGCTGGACGTGGACGGTCTGCGTGTTCTTGCCGCCGACGGATTTCGGACTCTTGTGATCGGCGCTCCACTCGTTGCCGACCATGACGACGGAATTCCCGAAGGTCATCTCCGAATGACCGAGATTGCCGTCGGCGTCGAGAATGACGAAGAGCGGCTCGAACCCGAACGCCTGTTCGAGCCAGCGATAGGCGGCCTTCGCATCTCGATAGCAGACAGCGCTTGAAAGCCCTTTGGGCCGGTAGGGGTCAGTCACGTCGGTTTCCCTCTAGGAGTGACCGCCGTTACTTACCAGAATCGGAAATATTTGTCAATTATTGAAATTACATCGACGACGCTTGGTGCGCAACGCTGGCGCCAAAATGTCCGGTGTTGCGGATAGCGGACAGAGAGCGGACATGGCAATATCGACGCGAATAACCGCGAGCAGACACTCGGACTGCTTTGGCCAACGGCCAGCGGATTGTAGATGCGCTGTGAGAAGGGTCCCAAACCGGCTTTTGTGAAGGACGGATCGGTGGAACGCTTTACCTTCGGGCCGCAAATCTGCACCTGCAAAACCGCTCTGGCTCTGGGAGGGGATTTATGAAACTGCCCCGCAGACAATTCTTGCATCTGGCCGCGGCCGCTGCCGCGCTGCCGGCTGTCTCGCGCATCGCTTGGGCGCAAGCCTATCCGACGCGGCCAATCCGCCTCGTGGTTCCGTTCCCGCCAGGCGGTGCATTCGACGCCGTCGGACGCCCCTTGGCGGACAAGATGAAGCCCCTGCTCGGCACGATTTTTGTTGAAAATATCGGTGGCGGCGGCTCTTCGCTGGGTGCCGCCGCAGTCGCACGCGGGCAGCCTGATGGCTACACGATCTTGCTCGGCGGGACGCAGACACATGTGAACGAGGCTCTGCTCAAGAGCCGACCGCTATATGATCCGGTCAAGGACTTGGACCCGATCACTGGCGTGGCCGCCTATTTTCTCGGCCTCGCCGTGCACCCTTCGGTGCCGGCTCAGACCCTAAAGGAGTTCATCACTTATGCGAAAGCCAATCCCGGCAAGCTGTCCTACGGGCACTCTGGTGTCGGCACGATCCAACATCTGACCGGTGAGTTGTTCAAATCGCTCGCGGGAACGCCTGAGATCGTGCAGGTGCCCTATCGAGGCACGGGACCAGCGATCGCGGACCTGATCAGCGGACAAGTTCCCCTCGGCATAGTGGGCGTGACCGGGCAGGTGCTCGAATTCCATCGGTCCGGCAAGATGCGGGTTCTTGCCGTCACGAGTCCCACGCGTCTCATCGCTGCGCCCGAGCTTCCGACAGCGGCCGAACTGGGCCTCCCCGGCATGACCGTGACAGGCTCCATTGGGCTGCTGGCTCCGGCCGGGACCCCGCTTGGGATCATCGAACAGATCGCGCAGGCGACGCGCACGGCGGTCGCCGAACCGGCCTACAAGCAGATGTTGATCGACGCGGGCATGGAATCCACTCTCGACTCAGCCCCCGAAAAATTCCGGCGATCCCTCGCAGCCGATGTTGCTCTCTGGACGCCGGTCGTCAAAGCGCTCGGGCTGAAGGTCGATTGAGTGACCCGCGTCTTGTACCAGCTACGCCGAGGCATCCGCAGGTAAGACGGCCAATGCTACACTCCCCCTGACACCCTGTGGGACTGGCCCTTCGCGTACTCATTTGGGCGGTCAGAGCGTGGTCAACTTGGAGCCGTAGATCGTAGACCACCGCTACAGTTTCGCCACTGTCACGTTGGTTTTGACCGAGTTGGCAATGAAACAATTCTCGTGAGCGGAGTGGTGCATTTTGTCGAGCTCTTCCGCACTGGGTCTTCGATCCCCGCTCCACGTGATCTTCGGGCGTAGCTCAACTCGCGTGATCGCCATCTTGCCGTCGGCGTTTTTCTCCATATGGCCAACCGCCGCGTCCTCGTACGAATCGAGCACGAATTTCTGCTTACAGGCAATCGCCAGGAACGTGAGCATGTGGCAGCTCGAGAGTGCAGCTACGAAAGCCTCCTCGGGATCGACATTCGCCGGATTGCCGAGATAAGCCGGTGCCGCCGTCGCCATCATCGTATGGCCGCCGTCGAAGCTCCAGGTATGATCACGCGGATACTTCTGATAGGAAAACTCAGCTCCGCCGCGCTCCCATTTCAAAGTCACTTTGTGCTCGGACATGTCGTTGTATAGAGGGTGCGCAAACGCGCCGCAACCGTCTCCTCTTCCCTGTCAGACACGCATCGCGCACGCTCTTCCACCGTTTCATCGAGTCATGCAGAATCGTTGATGCCCAAGTCTTGATGCCCAAGTCACGGACTTTGTCCTAAGCCGTCCCGGCCATCATGGCCACCACTTCGTCGGTGCTTTTTACCTCGGCAAAAACACGCTGCATGGTCTTGAGCTCGGCCTCATGAGTGTCGCGGTGCACTTCGGCAACGGCATCTTCGACTATGATCATGCGGTAATTGTGCTCGACCCCACCGCGGATTGTGGTCGAGACGCAGACACAGGTGGTGACGCCCGTCACCACGCAGGTGTTTACATCCATATTGCGCAGAATGGTGTCGAGCGGTGTGTTCGAGAAGCCACCGAAACCCTTCTTGATGACAAGATGCTCGCCTTCCCGGGGCTTCAACTCATCGATGATCTGCGCGCCCCAGGTGCCTTCGGCAATGAAGGTGCGGTTATGGCTCAGACTGCCGCGCGTCACCCGCCAATACGGGAATTGTGCGTCCGAATAGTCAGGCTTCAGCACATGCGCGACGTAGACCACCGGGCGGCCTGCCTTGCGGAATGCATCGGTCAGCCGCTTCACCTGCGGGATCGTTCCCATCAGGAACGGCATGTCGATCTTCGCCTCGGGATTCTCACGGGCACGTTGGGCAAAGCCGCCGTCGGGATGAACGAAATCGTTCTGCATGTCGACGATAATGAGCGCCGATCGTGCGATGTCAGGTCCCTTGGAGGTCATCTGCGCTCTTTCTCACGGGGGCTGGCAATCCCCAGTTCCAGGGTGTCAGACAATTCTGAGCGGTTTCTGCCTTCCATATCAAGGTGCCCGGCGAGGATGTTAAGGTGCGGTCTCTTCCTGCCCGCATTGGATTGTCGAGCCGATGCAGAGCCGGTTAGATGCGGCAGACCTCGCCCTGCTGCGTTCATCGGAGGATGAAATGATCGATTGCTACACGTGGACGACGGACAACGGCTACAAGCCTCGAATGATGCTCGAGGAGACTGGGCTCCCCCACAAGATCATTCCCGTCAATATCCGGGAAAAGGCGCAGATGTCGCCGGAGTTCATGAAAATCAGCCCGGGCCACAAGATCCCGGCGATCATCGATCATGAGGGCCCTGGTGGGGCGACCGTGACACTCTGTGAAACGGGCGCGATCCTCAAATATCTCGCGGAGAAATCCGACAAGTTCTATCCGAACGATCCGCTCGCCCGCGTCAAGGTGGATCAATGGCTGTTCTACGGCTCCGCAACCTTTACGACGCTGGCGCAGCAGTTCGGCCATTGGGTGGTGCGTTCGCCTCTGAAGGTGCCGCAAGCACAGGAGCACTATACCGCCAGCCTGCGCGACATGCTCGGCATCCTCGACCGGCACTTGGCGTCGAACGAATACTTTGGCGGCGCCTATTCCATCGCCGACATGACGATGTACTCGGACGTGCACCTTCACGGCGTGAAGGACATCGGACTTGCGGACTATCCCAATCTGAAACGCTGGCATGATGCGATCGAGGCGCGTCCTGCCATCCAGCGCGCCTGGGGACCGTTTCCGACGTAATGCCGATCCGTCAGAGCCGATGAAGCTGTTCTGCAAGCCCAGCCTGCTGGAATCCTTTGGGCACGTAGATTACCCTCCCCTCCATGGAGGTAGGTCCCATGGCAAAGTATGTTCCCAGCCCCAGAGACTGGGTGCGCGAGCAGGTCGAGCTTTACGAAAGTAGTGGTGGTACCGCAGGCACCACCCTGCGTGATACAGGGCTGCCGGTGATCATCGTGACCCATATCGGTAATAAGACCGGTGCAATCCGTAAGACCCCACTGATGCGCGTCAAGGACGGCAATAGCTACGTCCTCGTCGGGTCGCAGGGCGGGGCACCAACGGATCCGGTTTGGGTGCACAATCTGCGCGTCAATCCGGATGTCGAGATCCGTGATGAGACCGTGGTGCGACCGATGCGGGTGCGCGAGGTCGAGGACGAGGCTGAACGGTCTCGGCTCTGGAAGCTTGCCACTGCCGCGTATCCGCCTTACGCGGAATACCAAGAGCGCACCGCCCGGCGGATTCCGGTCTTTGTTGCAGAGCGGTCTTAGCGAAGGCTTGGCCTGCTCTTGGGTCTGTCGCTTGTCCTTCGGAAGCAACTCCATTCGCGGATAATTTTTCGCCGCGTCTCGTGTTCCGGCTTGGCACTCGGCCTTCAGGAATCCGATTCTCGGCAGCCGGACACCGCGACCGGGATGAGATGGGGCGGTGTCTGACGCTCAATTCGGCGCGATGCCGGCGGCCCGGATCGCCGCCCCCAGCTTGGCGGTCTCGCTCTCGACGTATTTCTGCAGGTATTCGGGCGAGCGCCGGTCCGGCGCCACCACGCTGGTGACGATCTCCTTGAGCCGCTCCTGCACGGCCGGCGTGTCGAGGGCCACCGCGGTGGCCTCGTTGAGCCTGCGCACGATCGGCTCCGGCGTGTGCCTGGGGAAGAAGAAGCCGAACCAGGTATTGGTGTCGAAATCGACGAGCCCCTGCTCGTGCGCGGTCGGCAGGTCCGGCAGCATCGGCGAGCGCTCGCGCGACAGGATCGCCATCGCCTTGACCAGATTGCCGTCGATCGCCGGCTTGGCGGTCGCGCTCAAGGTGCAGATGTAGTCGGTGCGGCCGGCGATCAGGTCCTGCATCGCGGGGCCGCCGCCGCGGTACGGCACATGCGTGATGTTGATCCCGAGCGCCACATTCATCAGGTTGCAGAACAGGTGGCCGGTCGAGCCGGTTCCGGCCGAGGCATATTGCAGCGTCGACTGGTTGGCCTTGGCGTAGGCGGCGAATTCCTTGAAGTCGGCGGCGGGAAAATCCTTGCGCGTGAGCAGGATCGTCGGCTGGTTGGCGATGAGCCCGACCGGCGCCAGGTCGGTGGCGAAGTTGTAGAGCGGGTTCTTGTAGAGCGTCTGGTTGATGGCGTCGGCGGTGGTGCCCACCACGAACTGGTAGCCGTCGGGCGGCGCCTTGACGACGCGCGCCGAGCCCACCATGCCGCCGGCACCCGCGATGTTCTCGATGATCACCTGCTGGCCGAGCACCTCGGAGAGGCGCTTGCCGACGATCCGTCCGAGCAGATCGGTGCCGCCGGCGGCGGCGAACGGAACCACCATGGTCACCGGACGGGCCGGCCAGCCCTGCGCGGCGGCACGATGCTGGCTGGCGGTGGTCAGGATGAGCGCGAACAGCGCAGCGACCCTGACGGCTCGTTTCATCTTACCCGGCATGGATGACTCCGGAGCTGGCATGAACGACAGCAGCAATCATTTCGGCGCCAGCGACTGCTGCGCCTTCAGCGCCACGTCCGGCGCAACGATCGCCTCGTAGGCGACGATCTTGTCCGGGGCGAGAACGCCGCCGGCGATCATGACCTCTTGCAGCTTGGCGAGACCTGCGCGATCGACCAGCGTCGATTCCGACCAAATCGGAGCACCGGTGCCGCGATAGCGCTTCATGATCGCGACGTGGATATCCAGCGGCACGCCGGGAAAGTACGGCGCGATTGCCGCGGCAATCCGTTCGTCGCTGTTCGCCTTCATCCACGCTTGCGCCTTGGCGATGGCGGTGGTCAGCCTCTGCGCCTGGTCGCGGTTCTTCTCGAACCAACTCCTGTTCGCGAAAAACACCGTGTTCTCTGCGCGCCCCACTTCCTTGCCGATCGATGCCAGCACGTGCACTTGACCGACCTTCTCCAGGTTCGACGTGCCCGGTTCGTTGAAGATGCCGAAGTCGCCGCTGCCCGACATCCAGGCGCCTTCGCGGGCAGGCGGAGGGATATTGGTGACGATGCTTTTGATGGTTTCGGCGTCCACGCCCTTTTGTCGCAGAACATATTCGAAAAACATCTGCGGCGTGCTGCCCGGGCGCCACCCGATGATCTTGCGGTTGCGCAGCTTGCTCCAATCGAACGGCTCGACCTTCTCGCGTGATACGAAAAAGAACCCGTCGGTGCCATTCACGCTGCAGAACATGACCGGCTTGTCGGGAGCCTCGCTGTTGTAGAGGTAGATCGCGACTTCCGGGCCGGCCAGGCCGACGTCGGCCTGCCCCGACAGGATGAGCGCGCCGACCCGGTCGCCGCCGATCGCGGTGACGAGCTCGACGTCGATGCCTTGCTCCTTCATAAAGCCTTGGCTCATCGCCAAATACATCGGAGCGAACAGCTGGGAGCGGACCACTTCGGCAATCTTGAGCTTCTGCGGAGATTGCGCATGCGCGCCGCCGGCGAGGCAGATCGCCGCCAGCGACGAGGCGAGAATGATCCTTGCGACGGTTCTCAGCATGGAGCTGCTCCGAAGATTTCTATCATGAGGGACAGGCTGCGCGAGCCGCTCGAGCCGCCGGGGCATGCCGAGACAGCCACCAGGCAGTCGATCTCGGCCAGCAGCTCGACGCTATCGCCCTGCTTGGCGTCGGAAGGAAGATAGAACGGCTTGCCGGCGTCGTTGATGCCCGTCGTCATGAAGATGTTGAACGGATCGTGCACGTGCTCGGGTGCGAGCCCGAATTCGGAAATGGCTTGCGCCAGATTGTCGTTGCAATTCGGGGCGTCGGCGAGGCCATAGACGATCGAGTACATCCGGCTGTCGCATCGGCAATACAGAAGATCGTGCGAGCGCGCGCCGAACGGGTGTGGAGGATGCTCGAGCGTATCGGCGATCAGCGTCAGCATCGGGCGCACGCGCGGCGGGACGCTCCACAGGTGATCGCCGACCTTGAGGTGACCGCCGTGGATCACGCGGGTGCGTCCGGACCAGAACTTTTCGGCGGGATCGTCGGCATTGAACACGATCATGTCGGCGACCTGGGGTCCCTCCGGACACGACACCCGAACGATCTCTCCCGCCGCGAGCTTGAACGCCCTGCCCCGCCGCGCCGGAATGACGAAGCTGTCGGTCAGACGCCGCAACTCGGACCTCTGCGCATCGCGGGAGGCCGACGCCGTCAAGGCAGCCGTGCGCGGAAAGCCTGCGGTGCCCGCCATCGTCGGCGGCGGGTCGCTGCTACTCATGCTTGCACCTCTCGAAGAGTCTCTCAGCAACAAAATCCTCGCTCACGCGAGGCGCCAAGTCCAGCCGAGTCATCGGCACGCTTGGTAGCGGAGGTCCAATACCGCCGTCTGCGGAAGCACCATGAAATACGTTTGCTGCGCCGGGACTGTCTGTGCAAAAACCTCTCCAGTATTCTCCGCGTGAGCTCCACCCTGCCGCCGACTGGGAGAATGCCGGATGATCACCCTGTATTCCTATCCCGAGCTGTTCGGCGTCGCCGACAACAACCCGTATGGGCTGAAGGTGTTCGCTTTCCTGAAGCTGTGCGGCCTGACTTTTCGGCATGAGCATATCTTCGACGCGTCATCGGCTCCGCGCGGCCAGCTGCCCTATATCGACGACGACGGCGAGCACGTGGGCGACAGCGACGCGATCATCGCGCATCTGATCAAGAAATATGATCTGACGATCGACAATGCCTTGACGCCGTCGCAGCGCACGACGCGTCATCTGATCACGCGGATGCTCGATGATCTCTACTGGGTGATGTCGTATTCGCGATGGCGCGACCCGCAATTCTGGCCGCTGTTCCGAGACGAAATCCTAAAGACCCATCCCAGCGTGACCGCGAGCAGCATGGAGCAGGCCAGGACATACAATTTCGAAAGGTACCGTTACCAGGGCATCGGGCGTTACGAGCCCGCGGCCGTATTCGAGCGGGGACTTGCGGACCTGCAGGCCCTGGCGACCCTCATCCCCGATGACGGATTCCCGTTCGGCACGCAGCCGAGCAGCATCGATGCCGCGATCTATGGATTTGTCGCCAACATTCATTTCTACGAGATCGACACGCCGCTGCGGACATTCGTCGCGTCGCACCCGAATCTCGTGCGCCATTGCAATTCGATTCATGCCGCGGTGACGGGGTAATTCCCGCGGATCGATCACGCGTCGGCTCGCGCCACCCAAGTGGGCTGTAGCCGACCTGGGCACTATGGATTGCCGACCTCGGGTAAACCCGATCGGTGGTGCGCCTCGGAATGACGGCGCACGATTCTATGCCGGCGGAAACCGCTCCAGCTTCATTCACCAGCGGGCGACCTTATCTTGGTTTTCTTCTTTGGCTGCCGGCGGCGATCGCGCACGCGATAGGCCCGGAAGCCCATGCGCATTGGCCCTTTTTCGGTCGCCGCGGCCATCCGGCGCAAGAGCTTGTCATCGCGTTCATCCTGGTAGGGCTTGAGGTCGAGATCGCGGGGGACCCTGCTCACGCGCTCATCGCCGATCCTTTTCACGTGCATCCGCATGAACCGGTCGTAGGCGTGCCAGGGAACTCCCGTGGCCCGCACGGCCGCCTGCTCGGCTCGCGTCGCGATCTGGTGCGCATGGAGATAGCGCAGGCCGAGATGATCCATCAGGGTCTTTTCCACCGCCTCGTGCAGTATGAGAAAACGATCGATCCTGATCCGGCGCCCCCGAAACGGGAAGACCTTCGGCATATTCCGATCGATGTAGATCGTCTTGCCGTTCTTGCTGTAGCCGGCGAGATACGGGATGTCGTGGCGGCGGTCGACCTTCTTGATCTGGCGCACCACCGCCTCGAGCGCGCGGTTCATCATGAAGTCCGACAGGTGCCATTCAGGCACCCTCAGCTTTTTCGGGACGACGCGTTTCGACGGCATTGGTCTTCTCCCGTGGTGACGGCCGCTCATTCACGTTGACGATTGGGGCTGCGATACGCGCCACCGCACTGTTACGGGGCGTGACAGGACTGGACATGGGAAAGGCAAGGATATCGACAACTTAATCAAAACTTTACCGCTTGCGGCAATTGTCGCTTAACGGCTGCGACCCGCGGCCGGACCTTCAACACAACGACTGGCGGTAGAGATTTGTGATGCGAATTGCAGCGATTTTCGCGACGACGCTATTGTTCGGTGCAGGCCTGATCGAGCCGGCGCAGGCGCAGAGAGCCATCCCGCTGACGACCGGCACGGTCGGGGCCGGTCCTGCGGCCGCCGCTGCGGCTGCGCCGGGCAGCTGCGCCAATCGGCCGAATGCGCTCGGGCGTTGCCCGCGTGGTCGAGATCGACACCACCGGCGGGCCGGGCTTCGGCTTCGAGCATTTCAAGAGCCACGACTTTTTGCGTGAAGGCGAGGTCGTGCTGACCTTCGACGACGGCCCCTGGCCGAGGAATACCCCGGCGGTGCTGGCGGCGCTCGCCGCCCATTGCACCAAGGCGATCTTCTTCCCGATCGGCAAGCACTCCACCTATGAGCCGGGCATCCTCAAGCAGGTCGCGGCCGCCGGCCACGCCGTCGGCAGCCACACCTGGTCGCACCAGGACCTGTCGAAGAAGTCGGTGCAAGAAGGCAAGGACGAGATCGAGAAGGGCATGAGCGCGGTGCGCTGGGCCGCCGGCGTGCCGACGGCGCCCTACTTCCGCTTCCCGGGGCTGCGGCACCCGCCGGAGCTGGTGACCTATCTGGGTCAACGCAACGTCGCGATCTTCTCCACCGACTTCGATTCGTTCGACTTCAGGCTGCGCAAGCCGGAGGAGCTGCGCAAGGCCGTGATGGCGAAGTTGAAGAAGCACGGCAAGGGCATCGCCCTGATGCACGACTTCCAGAGCGTCACCGCCAGCGCGACGGCCGATCTGCTCGACGATCTCAAGGCGGGCGGCTACCGGATCGTGTTCATGAAGCCGAAGGGCACGCTGGCCACCATCGCGTCGTATGACGAGCAGGTGGTGAAGGACGCCAAGCTGCCGACCCTCGACGGCCGCCCGACCTCGAGCGTGGTGCGCACGATCAGCGAGTAGGCCGCGCGATCCGGGCGCCCGGAAATGCGGGCACAGGACGAATGACCGACCGCGCGCCGCCGAAGGCCGATCCTCCCATGTGCGCGGCGCCGATCCGCGACATGCGCAAGCCGAAGCTCGCGCTGCCGGCGCAGGCCGCGGACTGCCACGCCCATGTGTTCGGCCCGAAGGACAAGTATCCCTACGCCGCGACCCGGCTCTACACGCCGCCGCCGGTCTATCTCGAGGACTATCTCGCGATGCTGCGCACGGCCGGCTTGGCGCGCGGCGTGCTGGTGCAGACCGGGCTCTACGGCAACGACAACAGCTTCATCGTCGATGCGATCAAGGCCCATCCCGGCAAGTTGCGCGGCATCGCGCTGATCGGCGAGGACGTCACCGACAAGGAGCTGCGGCACTTGGCCGAGTCCGGCATTCGCGGCTTCCGCGTCAACCGCACCGCCAAGACCGGCCTCGAGTTCGGCGTAGCGCGCCGGCTGTCCGAGCGCGTCAAGGAATTGGGCTGGCACGTGCAGTTCCTGCTCGACGTCGAGGACCATCCCGATCTCGACAGCTTGCTCGGCGGCTTCGCCACCGAGGTGGTGATCGATCACATGGGCCGGCCCGATCCGCGCAAGGGCGTCGACGCGCCGGGCTTCCGGGCGCTGCTGCGCCTGCTCGAGTCGGGGCGCGGCTGGGCCAAGCTCTCGGCGCCCTACCGCACCTCGCTGCAGGAGCCGCCGTATCGCGACATCACGCCGTTCGCGCACGCGCTGGTGGCCGCCGCGCCCGATCGCCTGGTCTGGGGCTCCGACTGGCCGCATGTGCTGCTGGAGAAGACCATGCCGAACGACGGCGACCTCGTCGATCAGATCGCGGTCTGGGTGCCGGACGAGGCCGTGCGCAAGCGCATCCTGGTCGACAACGCGGAGCGGCTCTACGGGTTCGAGCGCCCTTGACGCGCGACACGGCGGCGTCGGGCGGAGCAGCTCGGCCGCGTCCCAACGAGCGTCCGGCGCGAAGGCGCGATTTGCCGATTTGATGTAACAATACGCGCGCGGCCGGCCGAAACAAATCGAGCCGCGACTCGCGAGGAACGACATGCGCGCCTACCAGCTGCAAGGCACCGGCATCGACGCCCTGGTCAAGCTCGAGCTCCCGACGCCGAAACCGGAGCGGCGGCAGGTGCTGGTCAAGGTCGCGGCCTGCTCGCTGAACTTCCGCGATCTGGCGATCGCGTTGGGCACCTATCGGATGCCGACCAAGCCGAGCCTCATTCCGCTCTCGGACGGCGCCGGCGAGGTGGTCGAGGTCGGCAGCGACGTGACGCGCGTCAAGGCCGGCGACCGCGTCGCCGGCTGCTTCTTCCAGCGCTGGGTCGGCGGGGCGCCTGCGCCCGACACCCATACCAGCGCGCTCGGCGGCGGCCTCGACGGCATGCTGCGGGACTACGCGGTGCTCGAGGAGGACGGCGTGGTCAAGCTGCCGGCCCACCTGTCGTTCGAGGAAGGCGCGACCCTGCCGTGCGCGGCGGTGACGGCGTGGCATGCGCTCGCCGAGCATGCCCGCATCGTCCTGGGCCAGACCGTGCTGGTGCAGGGCACCGGCGGGGTCTCGATCTTCGCGCTGCAACTGGCGCGGCTGATGGGCGCGCAGGTGATCGTGACCTCGTCGAGCGACCAGAAGCTCGCGCGCGCCAAGGAGCTCGGCGCCGCGCATCTGGTGAACTACAAGGCCGTTCCCGAATGGGAAAAGGCGGTCGTCGAGATCAGCGGCGGCGGTGTCGACCACGTGGTCGAGGTCGGCGGGCCCGGGACCCTGGCGCAATCGCTGCGCGCCATCCGGGTCGGCGGCAAGATCACGATGATCGGCGTCCTCTCCGGCGCCGCCGAGATCAATCCGATGCTGATCTTCGCCCGCCGCGCCAACCTGCAAGGCATCTCGGTCGGCTCCACGCAGATGTTCGAGGCCATGAACCGCGCCATTGCGGCGGGCGGGCTCAGGCCGATCATCGACCAGGTCTTTGCGTTCGACGAGGCGCCGGCCGCCTATCGCCACCTGCAGTCGGCGAGGCATTTCGGCAAGGTGGTGATCCGCGTCGCCTGACCCGCGGCGCACGTCGTCCTCGACGGGATAGCACCGCTCAGTCTGCCGGCCTTACCGGGAGCTTGTCCAACAGCTGCTTGAGCGCCTCTTTTCCTGCCCGATTGGCGGTCACCATCGTGCGGAAATAGACCGATGATTGCTTGACCGGGCTTGATCTTCCGGCGCGATAAATCTCCCATCTCCAGGAGTTCGGAGCCGGTGCCCTGTTCTTCACGACAACTGAATAGTCGGTGCGGTCAAACTGCAGCTTGTCCATAGTCGTCACGCCCGCGCAGGGGGAAAGGCGGTGTAGCTGCCTTGGCAAGGTTCTGAAGCTTTATATCGAGCTCGACGGCCTGGACCATGAGCGCATTGCCCAGAGCCTCGAGCTCGGCTCGCAGGCTCGAATCGCTCCGAGAGCGCCGAAAACACTGCTCCGCCTGCTCGAACAAATAGTCGGCAGTCGATCTGTTCGGCATGAATATCATGAGCTTATGCCTGAGGTTCGAGTGTCCCAAGATGAACGACACGACGCCAATACAGAGCGCGCCGGCCAACGCGACGGTGCATAAAGGGAGCAACACCTGGAGATAGGGCCACATGTCGCAAGAATCCAGTCGGCCCCACTAGAAATATGCGCCTATCCGACGATGGCGTCTGTATCAAATTGCTCACTCCAAGGATCAGAGCCGCGGCCGGGATTGCCCGGAATGTCATGGGCACTGCCTTGTTTCCCGCAGCTTCATGCCTATCTGGTTGATAAATGTCGCGCGCTCGTCCCCCGACTCGCGTAGGCATAAAAGAAGCCCCGGTCCATGTTGTCGCCGGGGCTTCCATCTTGTCGCAACACGAATTGGACACTCCGCACACTGGCGATATTTCTTTTGATGCCGGCGCAACGACACATGCCGCCTCTATTCGACAAACGCTCAATTCTATGCAGATATCGATTGGCTGACGGGCAAGGCTTTGAGCGATCGAGCCGCCAGCGGTGATTGGAGCGTCCCTATGCTCTCTGCACACCTTGCAAGTTTCCTGCGGCTCATCGGTGCCCAGCTCGACGAGGCATCTCGCGGGGTGACCAGCACGCATCACTTCCACAACGTGCGATGTGGAATTGAAAACATTTTGTCGCTGCTCGAATATAACAATGACGTCGTTGAAAAAGCCGATCAACTCTCACGCAGAGCCTCCAACTATATCACCCGCCACGATCTGATCTCCTCGAAGATGAGCGATGGGGACGTCAGAGAGGACGCCGATCGCCTGCAGGCCGCGCATGAGGCGCTTGCCGGTTTCCGCTTCGCGGTCGAGCACAGCAAGCCGAACTCCAGGGTTCGCACGCTCGGACTCGCCTGAGATCATCCGCCACGCATCCTCACGGGTGGAGCGGCGGCGGCGATGCGCGCTCGCCCGGCGTCTGCTCGCGCCAGAAGATGTAGAGCCCGGTGCGCGATGATGATGGCGGCGCCGGCGAGCGTGAAGGGATCGGGGACGTCGCCGAACACGCCGTAGCCGAGCACGATCGCCCACACGATGATGGTGTACTGATAGGGCACGACGACGCTGGCCGCCGCCAGCTTGAGCGAGCGGTTGACGCAGGCGAGCGCCATGATCGACAGCACGCCGAACAGCGACAGCAGCGCGAAATCGCGCGGCGACGGCGTGACCCATCCAAACGGCGCGATCACGGCGCCGAACAGCAGCGTGCCGCCGATCTGCCCGGAAATCAGCACGGTATTCGATGTCTCGCGCAGCAGGCGCGTGGTGATCATGAGCAGCGAAAAGAACACGCTGCCGACGAGCGCGATCAGCGCCGGCAGGGTGAGGCTCGCGGCGGTTGGGCGCATCGCCAGCATCACGCCGCCGAAGCCGACCAGCACGGCGGTCCAGCGCCGCCAGCCGACGCTTTCGCCGAGCAGGACGACCGACAGCGCCGTGACGTAGATCGGACCGGCGAGATAGAACGTCACGGTATCGGCGAGCGGCAGATACGACACCGCCCAGAAGAACATCGCCACCTCGAGGGTCGACAGCACGACCCGCACGATCTGCAGCCCCGGCCGCGGCGCGGTCCTGAAGGCCGCGAGCCCGGCCTGCCGCACGAACGGCGCGAGCAGGATGAGCGCGGCGGCGCTGCGGATGAGCAGAAGCTCGCCCACCGAATAGGTCGTGAGCAGCCACTTGCCGAGCGCGTCGTTGAGCGAGAACAGGCCGATGCCGGCCAGCATCAATCCGATGCCCGCGAGCGAAGTCTTGGCGGTGGGTGCGTGGGAGGTCGAGGACGATTTCATCCGGCATGTGTTTAGATCGCGCCGGATGCTCGGCGTCAATGCCCGAGCGAAAGCGGTTGCGCCGCCCCGCGCGGGTGACGATTGAACGCGCCCGCCGGGCATGCGACCATGGCGCCTCCGAGCAATTCATGCGAGGCCGCCATGGCGAAATATCTGCTGGTCAGCTTCAAGACCTGCCCCTGGGTGCAGCGGGCGGCGATCGTGCTGCGCGAGAAGAAGATCGAGTTCGAGTTCCGCCACATCGAGCGCGACAACCGGCCCGACTGGTTCCTCGCCATCTCGCCGCACAAGAAGGTGCCGGTGCTGCGCATCGACGACCGGGTGTCGCTGTTCGAATCGAACGCCATCGCCGAGTACCTGGACGAGACGATCGCGCCGCGGCTGCATCCGGAGGATCCGATCGAGCGCGCCGTCAACCGCGCCTGGACCGACTACGTGCCGACCTTCGCCGAGACGGTGACGGCGACCGCCTACGCCGACAGCGAGGCCGACTACGCCAAGGCGGCGGCGCAGATCCCGGTGCCGTTCGAGCGGCTCGAGAAGGCGCTCGAGAAGCAGGGCAGCGGCCCGTTGTTCAACGGCGCCCGCTACTCGCTGGTGGACGCCGCCTATGCGCCGTTCCTGCAGCGCTACGTCTTCCTCGACCGGGTGAAGAGGCTCGGCCACATCGAGAAGTTCCCGCGGCTCAAGGCCTGGAGCGACGCGCTGCTCGCAGCGTCCCTCGACGCACTCGTTCCCGGAGGCCGAGTTCGAGGCGATGTACCGCGACAATCTCAGGCGCCGCAACAAGTGGGTGTCGCAGTTCATCGCGGCGGCGCAGGTGGCGGCGGAGTAGCCGGGGCTGCTGGCAGAAGCCGCAGCATAAGCGGGGCGACGCCTCAGGCCACGTGGCGCAGATCGTTCTGCGCGATCGGCCGGCGCGGCTCGGGGACGTAGTACTTGCCGATCTGCACCATCGCGCGCGGCTTGATCAGGATCGACAGCAGGCGGTCGCGCAGCGCCTGGGGCGAGGTCGGCTTGAGCAGGACCTCGTTGACGCCGAGCCGCATCGCCTCGTGCACGTGCGCGCGATCCACGCAGGCGCTGAGCATGATGGCCGGGATGTTGGGCTTGGTGAACACGCCGGGCGAGCGCACGATGTGCATGATCTGCGGCCCGCTCAGCACCGGCAGGTCCCAATCGAGCAGCACGACGTCGGGACTGGCGGTGCGGATGACGTCGAGCGCCGCGAGCCCGTCGGCGGCCTCGTAGATCGACTTGGCGCCGATATTCATCAGCATCATGCGCGTGAGCTTGCGCATGTACTGGTTCTCGTCGACGACCAGGATGCCCAGGCGCTCGATGAGCTTTTCGATCTGCTTGGCTGACATTGTGCGGCGGCGGGTTCCGTGAAGCGGCCTCGTGGTTAGCCCATGGAACCTGCCATTTTGATAAGTTTGATCGCTCAATTTTTATCAATCTCGCACGATCGGGCTCGACGCGGTCTTGCCGAACCGATGCCCGCACCGGCCGAAATCGCCCTGGCAATCGCCAAAATGGCTGGCCGGTCATGCCGTTCCGGCATGCCGTGACGCGCGCCGCCCGTGCCATAAGGCGCCCCGAGAGGTTGCGCGCCGGCAATCCCAGATGCAGAGCGAGGCCGCGTGAGCGAAGCAAGCGTCCCCGACCGGCTCGGCTACGCGCCACCGGCGCGGCGCGAGCATGTCCCGCTTGCCATCGTCTACATGATCGGCGCGACGATCGTGTTCGCCGCCTCGAGCGCCGCCTCGAAATGGCTGGTCGCGAGCTACCCGGTCGGCGAGGTGCTGTTCACGCGCACGGCGGTCGCGCTCCTGGTCATGTCGCTGTTCATTCTGCCGCAGACCGGGCTCGCGGTGTTTCGCACCCGGCGCCTGGGCCAGCACGTGATGCGTTCGGTGTCGCAGGCGTTCTCGCAGACGTTCCTGCTCATCGCGTTCAGCCTGATGCCGCTCGCGGCCGCCTCCGCCATCAACTTCTCGGCGCCGCTGTTCGCCACCCTGGTCTCGGCGCTGGTGCTCAAGGAGGCGGTCGGCCTGACGCGCTGGAGCGTGCTGCTGGTCGGCTTCCTCGGCGTGCTCATCGTCACCAGCCCGGGCGCCGAGACCTTCCAGATCGGCGCGTTGTTCGCGCTCGGCAACGCGGTGCTCTACGGCTCGGTCACCGCCGCCGTGCGCGGCATGACCGCGACCGAGTCGGCGGGGACGTTGACGCTCTACCAGCTCGCCCTGCTGACCGGCATCTTCGCGCTGTTCCTGCCGTTCGGATGGGTCACGCCCACGCCGGCCGATGCCGGCTGGATCCTGTTCAACGGCGTCGCCAACGCCATCGGCCAGTATTGGTGGACGCGGTCCATCCACCTCGCGCCCGCCTCCGCGGTCATGCCGTTCTTCTATTTCTCGCTGGTGTGGGCGAGCGTTCTGGGATTTGCGATCTGGGGCGAGGTGCCGACCGTCAGCCTGGTGATCGGCTCCGCCGTCGTGGTCGCCTCCGGCCTGTTCCTGCTCTGGCGCGAGACCGCCGCGCGGCAGCTGGTCGCCCAATCGTCGCGCGAGTAGCGCGCGAAAATCTTCGTTCGGCCATGCCGGCACGGTGCGCGCCATCGTTAATGACGCGCGCGGAACCGCTGGCGGAGTTAACCTCACCGCCAACAATCCGCGCTTTTTTCTTGCCGGCGCCACGATCGGCGACGATGTAGCTCGCGCGCACACGGAGAAGGGACGGGCTCCGCCGGGCGCTACTTCGAGGAGGATCGATGCCCATGACGATGTTCTCGCCCGCCGCCCGCGCCGCCCTGCTGGTCGCCGGCTCGACGCTCGCCCTCACCGTCGCCGGCGCGGCCGTCGACCAGGCGCACGCGCAAGCCAAGCTCACCGCCAACTACACGATCTCGGTCGCCCGCATCCCGGTCGGCAAGATCACCTGGTCGACCGACATCGGCGACGACACCTACACGAGCACCGGCAGCGGCGAGGCGAGCGGCATCGCGAGCTTCCTGGCGAGCGGCAAGGGCGCGCTGTCGACCCGCGGCACCGTCAAGGACGGCCAGCTCGTCGCCGACCGAGTTCACATCCGACATCACCCAGGACGACGAGAAGGGCGCGCTCAAGATGGTGCTCGACCAGGGCGCCGTGACCGAGCTCAAGGCCGATGCGCCGGCGGCCGGCGTCGACCGCGTGCCGGTGACGGCGGCGCATCAGCAAGGCGTGGTCGACCCATTGACCGCCTGGCTCATTCCCGCCGCCGGCGAAGGCAACGGCCTCGGCCGTGCGGCCTGCGAGCGCACGCTGCCGATCTTCGACGGACAGAAACGCTACGACCTCAAGCTCGCCTTCAAGCGCATGGACAAGATGAAGGCGGACAAGGGTTATGACGGACCGGTGCTGGTCTGCGCCGTGACCTTCCAGCCGATCGCCGGGCATCGTCCCGCCAGCCCGACGGTCAAATTCCTCGCGGGCGGCCGCGAGATCGAGCTCTGGCTGGCGCCGGTCGCCGGCACGCGCGTGTTGGCGCCGATCCGCGTGTCGGTCGCCAACATGCTCGGAAACATCGTGGTGCAGGCGAGCGAATTTCGCGCCACCGCGCAGTCGCCCATGCGCGCGTCGATCCGCACCACGCCGCAAGCAGATTGATTTCCGAGATAAAATTTTCGTAAATTATGCGACGTTATGCCGCCTGTCCTTGGCGGTCGTCCCGCCGCACGGTCGGGGCGCGACGACCTCCCCGTGACGGCGTGGAGGGATAGACAAAATCTTCGGGCGTGGCAGCACGTTACAGCAACAATAGCCGCGCGCCACAGGGGGGTGACGCGTGCCATATCAATGGACCGACTGCGAACGCACGTTCATTGCGCAACGCTATGATCGCATCGCCGGCCTGATCGGTTTTATCGACTGGTTATTCTTCGTTCCCACCGAATTCCGCCGCCGCGCCGCCGAACGCCTGGGGCTGAAACCCGGCGACCGCGTGCTGGAGATCGGCTGCGGCACCGGGCGGAATTTCCCCTACCTGCGCGAGGCGGTCGGAGCCAACGGACGGGTCTACGGCGTCGATCTGTCGACCGGCATGCTGGCGAAGGCGCAAGCGCTGTGCGAGCAGCGGCAATGGAGCAATGTCGAGCTGACCCAGGAGGACGCCGCCGAATACACCGCGCCCGAGCCGCTCGACGGCGTGATGTTCGGCCTGTCCTACAACACCATGCCGCATCACCTGACGGTGCTGCATCACGCCTTGAAGCAGCTGCGTCCCGGCGGCCGCATCGTGATCATGGACGGCAAGGTGCCGCCCGGTCTCGGCGGCCGGCTGATCCTGCCGTTCAGCCTCTGGCTGATGCGGCGCACCATGCTGGGCAATCCATTGATCAAGCCGTGGCAGGATCTGGCCGCGGTGGTCGACGGCTTCGAGATGGAGGAGTTCCGGTTCGGCTCCTGGTACGTCTGCCGGGGGACCAAATCCGCGGCGCGGTCGAGGCCGCTCTGCCGGATGCGATGCCGCAGTTGATCGCGGCCGAGTGACGGCTCCCGACGCGGCGCAGCTTGCCGCAATGCCGCGGATGTCCGGACGCAATCGCTCTGAGGCAATAAGGACACGATCCTCCGCAGCGTTGCGCCTCCATGCGCTTGGGGGGTTGTCGGCGCGCGCGAATGGCCCGAAGATGCCGGGATGAGGCGTATCGTTGCTTCGTTGTGCGTCTGCTGGGCGGCGTATTGCGCGTACCCGCCCAACACGGCTCCGCTGGCCTTCGGCATGACCCCGGAGCAGGCCTCGCTCGCGCTCGGCGTTCCGCTGGTCTACTACGCCGGCCGCGGCGGCTCGGAGGTCTACCTCGCGGGTGGATCGCCGGCGATACCGGGTTTCTACCCGACCGACGTCGCCATCGCGCTGCAGTTCCGCAACGGCCACCTGACCGGGTGGAAGAAGGATTGGCGCGTGCGCCGTCCGTGGCCGTTCTGATCGCGCCCGCGCGTGGTTCCGCTCTCGGTCCTCGATCTTTCGCCGGTCGCCGCCGGCTCCTCGGGCGCCGTAGCGCTGCGCAACTCGATCGACCTCGCCGTCCTCGCCGACCGGCTCGGCTTCACGCGCTATTGGGTGGCCGAGCACCATAACCTGCCGTCGATCGCGAGCTCGGCGCCCGACATCATGATCGGGCAGATCGCCGCCGCCACCGCGCGCATGCGCGTCGGATCGGGCGGCGTCATGCTGCCGAACCACGCGCCGCTGATGGTGGCCGAGCGCTTCAAGGTGCTGGAGGCGCTGTTTCCGGGACGCATCGATCTCGGGCTCGGCCGCGCGCCCGGCACCGATCCGGTCACCTCCTATGCGTTGCGGCGGCGGCAGGAGACCGGCGAGGACGACTTCCTGGAGCGATTTCAGGAGCTGATCCTGTTCGAGAACAATGGCTTCCCGGAGGGCCACCCGTTCCGCAAGGTGCACGCCATGCCGGCCGACGTGGCGCTGCCGCCGATCTGGCTGCTCGGCTCGAGCGGCTACAGCGCGCGGCTCGCCGCGATGGTCGGCGCCGGCTACTCGTTCGCGCATCATTTCGCCGAGCACGACGCGCTCGACGCCATGCTGGCCTATCGGGACGAGTTCAAGCCTTCGGCGGCGCGCGCGACACCTTACGCCATTCTCGCCTGCGCGGTGGTCTGCGCCGACAGCGACGCCGAGGCCGAGCGGCTCGCCTCCACCATCGATCTCAATTTCGTGCGCCGGCGGCGCGGCGAGTACCTGCCGCTGGCGAGCCCCGAGGAGGCCACCGCCTTTCCCTATTCGCCGGCCGAGCGCGGCTTGATCGCGCGCAACCGCGCGCGCCTGTTCGTCGGCAGCAAGGCGACCGTGCTCGATCGGCTCGGGCCGATGATCGAGGCGGCCAAGGCCGACGAGGTCATGGTCACGGCCATGATCTACGACCACGCGGCGCGCCGGCACTCTTATGAGTTGCTCGCGGAAGCGTTCGGCCTGCGCGCCGAAAAGACAGCGGGACGAAAAAGTGAACCCCGGACGAGCCGGGGTTTTAGTCAGGCCTGGGCTTCACGTCTTGCGCGTGGTTGGCACAGAATGGATCACGACCATTCGCATATGTGTCGCAGCCGGCGCGCCGCAGGTTCACGCGCGGCAGCCAAGACGGGTTGCTTTGTGGCGGCGGACGCGTGAAATTGCCGCCCCGCGGCCGGGCCACGATGTCTCGGCCCGGCAAGACAGCGTTCACAGGAGGTCCCCTTGGGTAAACATTTCTCGCTCACCGCCGCCGACAAGTTCCAGCTGGGCGCCTATCGCGCCGATCCCGCGGGCCCGGCCAAGGGCGGCATCGTGGTCATTCAGGAAATCTTCGGCGTCAACCATCACATCCGCGCGGTCTGCGACCGGCTCGCGGGCGAAGGCTACGCCGCCGTGGCGCCGGCCCTGTTCGACCGGCAGACCAAGGATTTCGAATCCGGCTACACGCCCGACGAGATCGCCAATGCGCGCAAATTCGTCGCCAATCCGGATTGGGGCGCGATGATGCGCGACACCCAGGCGGCGATCGACGAGCTCAAGGGCGTGGGCCCGATCGCCATCATCGGCTTCTGCATGGGCGGCACGATCGCGTTCCTGGCGGGCTGCAAGCTCAACGGGCTCAGCGCCGCGGTCGCCTATTACGGCGGCCAGATCGCCAAGAACGCCGACGAGAAGCCGAAGGTCCCGATGATGATGCATTTCGGCGAGACCGATCAGGCGATCCCGATGACCGACGTGGACATGATCAAGCAGAAGCGCGGCGGCGACAGCGAGATCTTCGTCTATCCGACCGCCGGTCACGGCTTCCACTGCGACGAGCGCGGCAGCTTCCATGAGCCGAGCGCCAAGACCGCCTGGCAGCGCACCATGGACTTCCTCAAGAAGCACCTGAAGAAGTAACGCCGGCAGCACGCCAGACGACGATGACAAGGGCCGGGAGGTGATCCGCCCGGCCCGCAACATTCCGGGGAGGCCCAAATGGGAAAGCACTTCACGCTCACCGCCGCCGACAAGCACGAGGTCGGCGCCTATCGGGCGGATCCCGCCGGCGCCGCCAAGGGCGGGATGGTGGTGATCCAGGAAATCTTCGGCGTGAACCACCACATCCGCGCGGTCTGCGACCGGCTCGCGGGCGAGGGCTACGCGGCGGTGGCGCCGGCTTTGTTCGATCGGACCGAGCGCGATTTCGAATGCGGCTATGGCGAAGCCGACATGGCGAAAGCCTTCACGTTCATCGCCAATCCGGATTTCGACGCCATGCTGCGCGACACCCAGGCGGCGATCAACGAGCTCAAGGGCGTCGGCCCGGTCGGCATCATCGGCTTCTGCCTCGGCGGCACCGTTTCGTTTGCGGCGTCGGCCGAGTTGAGCGGACTGTCGGCGGCGATCTGCTATTACGGCGGCTTCATCGCCAAGATGGTGGACAAGAAGCCGAAATGCCCGGTGCAGATGCACTTCGGCGAGACCGACAGCTACATCCCGATGAGCGACGTCGAGATGATCAGGGCGAAGCAGCCGCAGGCCGAGGTCTACGTCTACCAGGGCGCCGGGCACGGCTTCCATTGCGACGAGCGCGCGAGCTTCCATGAGCCGAGCGCCAAGCTCGCCTGGCAGCGCTCGATGGCGTTCCTGCAGAAGCACATGAAGACGTAGTCGGCTGCGCTCAAGGGCGGGAAGCCGGCGGACCGAGAGGCGGAACGAGACATGCCGCGCCACCGGATGATCACGCGCCGGCTCATCCTCGCCGCGCTGGCATTGGCGCCGGCGGCGGCGCAGGCGCAGGACTATCCGGCACGCCCGATCCGGCTGATCATCACGACGCCGGCCGGCGGCCTGGTCGACGTCATGGGCCGCCTGTTCGCCGACGAATTGAGCGCGCGCCTCGGCCAACCGATCGTGATCGACAATCGGCCGGGCGGCATGACCCAGATCGGCGCCGACGCGCTCAACCGGGCGACGCCCGACGGCTACACGCTGATGATCGCCACCTCGGAAGCGGCGATGCTGCCGTTCCTGAAGAAGAGCTATCGCTACGACCCGGTGAAGGACTTCACGCCGATTGCGCTGATGGTGACGTCGTGGACGGTGTTCGCGGTCAATCCGAACGTGCCGGCGAAGACGCTGCCCGAGCTGATCGGCTACGCCAAGGCCAACCCGGGCAAGCTGCGCTACGGCAGCGGCGGCGTCGGCGGGGTGCTGCACATCGCGGTCGAGATGCTCAAGCTCGCCACCGGCACCGACATCGTGCACGTGCCCTATCGCAGCGGCGCGCAGGCGGCGACCGACACCATCTCCGGGCAGATCGACCTGGTGTCGATGGGGCTCGCCAGCGCGCGCGTCGCCGAGGGCGGCAAGCTGCGCGTCCTGGCGCAGACCGGCCCGTCCCGTCACCCGATGTTTCCCGACGTGCCGACCACCGCCGAGCTCGGCTTGCCGGAGGTGCGGATGGAGACCTGGTTCGGCCTGGCCGCGCCGCCCAATACGCCGGAGCCGATCGTCGCGCGCCTCGAGCGCGAGATCGCGACGGTGGCGCGGCAGCCAAGCCTGGCGGACAAGCTCGCCAAGATCGGCTGCGCGGTGGCGTACATGCCGCGATCCGAGTTCACGGCGTTCCTCGCCAAGGAAGGCAAGAAGTGGCAACGGTTGATTCCCGGCGATGGGCATCCCGGTGATCGACTGAGGCGGTCGCGGCATGGCCGTGCAGACGCCGACATGGAGCGAGCAATGGCGAAGATGGTGACGTGGCCGAACGGCAAGAAGGTTGCGGTGTCGGTCACGGTGATGTTCGAGACCTGGGCGGAGGGCAAGGCGCCGAACTACTCGGTGCAGACCACGCACCTCAAGGCCGGAACGGTCGACCATGCCAGCAAGGCCTGGTCGACCTATGGCGGCCGGGTCGGCGTCTGGCGCATCATCAACATGCTCGATCACCTGCAGATCCCGGGCACCTTCTTCACCAATGCGCGCTGCGCCGAGGAGTATCCCGAGGCGGTCAAGCAGATCGTCAAGTCCGGGCACGATCTCGGCGGCCACGCCTATACGCAGGACCAGCTGCTCGCCTACATGTCGCTCGACGAGCAGCAGGCGACCATCCGCAAGAGCATCGATCTCCTGGAGGCGTGCGGCGGCAAGAAGGTGACCGGCTGGGCGAGCCCGGTGGTGGCGTTCACGCCGGAGACCGCCGGCTACCTCGCCAAGGCGGGCCTGACCTTTACCACCGACGTCACCTACGCGGACCTGCCGATCAAGATCCACACCGAGCACGGCGTGATCGCAGGCGTGCCGACCACCGACTTCTCCGACAACCGGGTGATGCGGGCGAGCCCGCGCGATTTTTTCGACGCCCACAAGGGCACCTTCGACTACCTGGTCGAGAACGAGCCGATGGCGCTGCACGTGCTGGTGCTGCACTGCCAGTTCGGCGGCCGGCCGCTGATCACCTCGGTGATCCAGGAGCTGCTCAAGTACATGGCGCGGTCGCCCGACGTCTGGTTCACCACGCACGCCGAGCTCGCCCGCTGGGCGCTCGCCGCCGACGTCGACGAGCACAGCTATGGCAGCCGGTTCTTCGACGACGCCGGCGCCGCACCACGCTCGCGCGCACAGGTGCGCGGATAGGCCGGGGCGAGCGTCCCCAGCCCGCCTCAAGCCGCTGTTCTTCCGCAATGCAATGATAGAAAGGCAATTCCTCCCGTTGATCTGATCTGCGAGACCAGCGCCCCGATAGCATGAGGCTCGAATGTCGGCGCCAAAGGATGTCTCGATCGCGGTTGTCGGCGGCGGCATCGGCGGACTGGCCGCGGCATTGTCCTTGCTCCGCGCGGGTTTCGACGCGCACGTGTACGAGCAGACGCGTGCGCTGACCGAAGTGGGAGCCGGCATTCAGGTCAGCCCCAATGCCACGCGCATTCTGCACGGCCTCGGCCTCGCCGACACGCTGGCGCGGACCGCCGTTTGGTCGGAAGCCATTCATCAGCGTCGTTGGGAGGACGGCCGGACACTGCTGCGCTCTCCGCTCGGCAAGACGGTCGAGGACGCCTTCGGCTTTCCCCACTACCAGTGCCATCGCGCCGACCTGTTGTTCGCCTTGGCAGGCGCCCTGCCCCCGGAACGCCTGCACGTCGGACACCGACTTGTCGGCCTGACGGATCACGGCGACCACGTCGAGGCGCGGTTCGAGAACGGCGCCCGCGTCGCCGCCGACATTTTGGTGGGCGCCGACGGCATCCACTCGGTGGTCCGCGGCATCCTGCTCGGACCGGAAAATCCGCGGTTCACCGGCTGTGTCGCCTACCGGGGCATGGTGCCCGCCGAGCGGGTTGCCGATCTCGATCTGGAAAGCACGTCCGAGGTGTGGATGGGCCCGGGCCGGCATTTCATCCACTACTTCGTGTCGAGCAAACGTCTGCTCAATTTCGTCGCGCTCATGGACGCGGAGTTGTGGCAACGCGAGTCCTGGACCGATCGCGGCAATCTTGCCGATGTCATAGCTGCGTATCGAGGATGGCATCCACAGGTGCGTGCCATCATCGGCGCCGCGGACGAGACCTTCATCTGGGCGCTGTTCGACCGCGCCCCGCTGCCGCGCTGGTCGGTCGGGCGGGTTACGCTCTTGGGCGACGCCTGTCATCCGATGTTGCCGTTCATGGCGCAGGGTGCGGCCCAGGCCATCGAGGACGGCGCGACGCTCGCGGCCTGCCTGGCCAGGTTCGGTACCCATGACGTTGCGGCGATTCTGAAGCGCTACGAGGCCTTGCGTCTGCCGCGTGCCTCGCGCCTTCAGGCCATGTCGGCGCTCAACAAGCGGCGCTTTCACCTGCCGGACGGGCCCGAGCAGCGACAGCGCGACGCCGAGATGGCGCGCGGCGTCACCGACTGGTCGATGGCGGCGATCGCGTCGATCTTCGGACATGACGCGGCGGCCTTGGGCGACGCCGGATGAGGCCGCCTTCGTGCATGCCGGAAGGCATTCGGCGCGTGCCTTGAAATTCCTACGACGAGCGGAGGAAAAACGATGAATCGGCGCTCACAGTCCCGCTCAAGCCGCGGCCACGACGGTCCGCAACAAATTCCAGCCCGAATGCCGCACGGCTTGAAACCATTCGCGCCGGAACTCCGTTAGTCGTCGTACCCCCGAAATATTTCGTGTACGGATGCGTTATGGCGACGCCAAAGGAAATCGAGATAAAGCTCGAGCTTGCGCCTGCAAGCCTGCCACGGCTGAAGAAAATCCCGCTCATTCGCGCCCTCGAGGCGCCGGCCAAGCGCACGACCGAGGTCTCGGTCTATTTCGACACCGACAAGCACAAGCTCCGCAAGAACGGGGTGATGCTGCGGGTGCGCCACATCGGAGACCGCTACATCCAGACCATCAAGGCGACCGGCAATGGAGGACTGTTCGAGCGCGACGAATGGGAGAGCGAAATCGCGAGCGAGCTGCCCGATCTGGGCCTGGCCCGCGGCACCGCGCTCGAGCCATTGATCAGCGACAAGTTCCGCCGGCAGCTCAAACCGCTGTTCGAGACCCGGGTGATGCGGACCGTTTATCCCCTGACCAACGGCACGCGCACGATCGAGCTCACGGTCGACCAGGGCAAGATCGATACCGGCGACCGCTCGGCGCCGCTATGCGAAATCGAGCTCGAGCTCAAGCGCGGGAACGAGGCGGAGCTGTTCGACGTCGCGCGCGAGCTCACGCAGGCGGTTCCGGCCCAGCTCGCGTTCAAGAGCAAGTCGGAGCGCGGCTATGAGCTGCTCGACGACAAGCACGGCGCGCCGGTGAAAGCCGCGGCGGTCGATCTCGTCCCCGGCACGACGACGCGCGATGGTTTCAAGACGATCGGCCGCGCCTGCCTGAAGCAGATCGTCGGCAACGAGCCGGCGCTGCTCAAGGGGGATCCCGACGGCGTGCATCAGATGCGGGTGGGATTGCGCCGGCTGCGGGCGGCGATGTCGCTGTTCGCCGGTATCCTGCGCGACCTGCAGACGGCGGCGATCAAGACCGAGCTGAAATGGCTGGCGGGAGAGCTCGCGCCGGCACGGCAGCTCGAAGTGCTGATGAAACGGGTGGTGGCGCCGGTGAAGCAGCGGCATGCGCGCTGGGATGGCGTGCCGTCGCTCTCGCACGAGCTGGCCGAAAAACACAAAGCGGCGCTCGCGCGCGCCCAGAGCGCGGTGACATCGGCGCGGTTTCGCGCGCTGACGCTCGAGACCGCGGCCTGGCTGGAGACCGGGGCGTGGACGAACCCGCGGGACGATCTGGTCCGCGATCGCGGCGACATCCCGATCGAGGTCACCGCCGCCGAGCAGCTCGGCCGGCGCTGGAAAAAGATTCGCAAGAAGGGCAAAGCGGTCGCGCGGCTCGATGCGAGGAGCCGCCATAGGCTGCGCATCCAGACCAAGAAGGTCCGCTACGCCTGCGAGTTCTTCGCCGGCCTGTTTGCGGACAAGCGGGCCTCGAAGCGGCGCAAGAAACTCCTGCCGGCGCTCGCGCATCTGCAGGATGCCCTGGGCGATCTCAACGACATCGTGGTGCACGAGCAACTCATCGCCACGATGGGCGTGCGGCACCGGCGCTCGAGCCGCAAACGCGCCTTCGCGGCAGGACTATTGACCGGGCGCGAGGACGCGCGCCTCGACACCGCCATGGCAGCCGCGGTCCAGGCTTATGCGGAATTGGCCAAGGTGAAGCCATTTTGGGCGTAGCCACGCCACCGGGACTCAGAACCAGCGCTCGCTGACGTTGATGGTGTCGCCGGGACGCACCGGCGCGATCAGCGGCACCTTCTGGCGCGACGTGACCCCGGTCGACGAGCGGCTGACCTCGACGTCCCAGCGGTAGGCGCGCGGCGTGAAGCCGCCCGCGATCGCGACCGCGGTCTCGATCGTCATGTTGGGCACGTACGGATATTGGCCGGGCGCGATCACCTCGCCGAGGATGAAGAACGGCCGATAGACCTCGATCTCGACCGCCACGTGCGGCTCGCGGATGAAGCCCTGGCGCAGGCGATCGGCGATCGCGCGCGCGAGCTGCGTGGAGGTGAGCCCGCGGGCGGAGACCACGCCGATCAGCGGCATGGCGATCTTGCCGGAGACGTCGACCAGATAGATGTTGGAGAGGCCTTCCTGCCCGAACACCATCACCCGCAGCCGGTCGCCGGAATCGAGCGTGTAGGGAAAGTTTTCGCCGGGCGCCGGCGCCGGCACCACCGAGGCCGGCACCGGGAGCGGCGCCGCCACCGGCACGGCCACGACCTGTCGATTGACCGGGACGGCGACCGGGGCCGCAACCGGAACGGCGACCGGCTCGCGCGCCACCGCGGCGCGCGGCGGCCATAGATGAAATTGTCGAGATCGGGCGGCGGCGCTTCGGCCGGGACGGCGGCGACCTCCGGCCCGGGCATGGGCATGCCGGCGCAGCCCGCAGTGGCGGCCGCGATCAGCAATAGTGCGAAGAGGCGGCACACCCGCATTTTGGGCGAATCCGGACGCGGACCAAAGGGTTAATGGATTAACGCCTGATATGGTTAACAAAGCCTCACCCCGGGCGCCGATGAGGCACCCTCGCCTCCCAAAAAGAGCGAGGGTCTCGTGGGCCCGGGCGCGGCTTTACGGCCCACATCTTTAGAGCCCCACGCGCCTTTACGCCGCACGCCGCCGCGTGATATCGATTCACCCGTCGATACGATCGTTGTCCCGGGAGAGACCGGCTCGTCCGGCGCCGAAGGAGCAACCGCCCCGGAAACTCTCAGGCAGAAGGACCGGGACAACGGCGACATCTGGAGAGAGGCGCGAGACGCGCCCGCCGACGGGATAACGATCTCAGGCAAACGGACAGATGGGGCGCACGAGGACCGGCAACCGCCGGCCTGGAGGTGCGCCCATGAATGCCCCATCGAATACCTCGTCGACTGCGTCGTCCGCCGCCCACCCGCCGCTCCGCCGCACTCCCCTTTATGACCTGCACCTGGCGCACGGCGCCAAGATGGTGCCGTTCGCCGGCTACGAGATGCCGGTGCAATACGCGCCGGGCGTCCTCAAGGAGCACCTGCACACGCGCCAGGCGGCGGGGCTCTTCGACGTGTCGCACATGGGCCAAATTGTGCTGAGGCCACGGTCGGGATCGGCGACGGACGCCGCCGCCGCGCTCGAGCTATTGGTCCCCGCCGACATCATCGGGCTCGGCGCCGGACGCCAGCGCTACACCGTGCTGACCAACGCGCACGGCGGCATTCTCGACGACCTGATGGTGGCCAATCTCGGCACCCATCTGCTGCTGGTGGTCAACGCCGCCACCAAGGACGCCGATGAAGCCCATCTGCGCGCGCATCTGTCGGCGAGCTGCGCGATCGAGCCCGCGCCCGGAGCGCGCGCTGCTGGCGCTGCAGGGACCGCGCGCCGAAGCGGTGCTGGCGGCACACGATCCGGCGATCGCCGCGATGCGCTTCATGGACGTTCGAGCCGCGCGGATCGCGGGCGTGGAGTGCCTGATCTCGCGCTCGGGCTACACCGGCGAGGACGGCTTCGAGATCGGGCTCCCCGCCGACGCGGCGGCGGAGGTGGCGGGCACGCTGCTGCGGCACGAGGCGGTGGCGCCGATCGGGCTCGCGGCGCGCGACAGCCTGCGGCTCGAAGCCGGGTTGTGCCTCTACGGATCGGATCTCGATGCCGACACCGATCCGGTCGAGGCCGCGCTCGAATGGACGATCCCGAAATCGCGCCGCGCCGGCGGCAGCCGCGCCGGCGGCTTCCCGGGCGCCGACACGGTGCTGGCGGCGCTGGCGAATGGAGCGCGCCGCCGGCGCGTCGGCCTGCGTCCCGAAGGGCGCGCGCCGGTGCGCGGCGGAGCGCAGCTTTACGCCGACGCCGAGGCGCAAACGCCGGTCGGCGTCGTCACCTCCGGCGGCTACGGGCCGAGCTTGGCGGCACCGATCGCGATGGGCTACGTCGAGCGCGAGCGTTGCGCGCCGGGCACGCGGCTGTTCGCGCGAGGTGCGCGGCGCGCGCCTGCCGGTCCTGGTGGCACCGCTTCCGTTTGTTCCCCACGCCTACAAGCGCGGCTGACGCGCCGCTTCCCCTATCAAACCCGAATTCGCGCGCAGGAGAGCCAGCAACATGAACCGGAAGTTCACCGAAGACCACGAATGGCTGAGCGTCGAGGGCGACGTGGCGACGGTCGGCATCACCGACTACGCCCAGGAGCAGCTCGGCGATCTGGTGTTCGTGGAATTGCCGAAGCTCGGCCGCAGCGTCCGCAAGAGCGAAGCGGTGGCGGTGGTCGAGTTGGTCAAGGCCGCGTCCGACGTCTACTCGCCCCTGACCGGTGAAGTCGTCGCCGTCAACGACGCCGTCGTGGCCGAGCCCGCGCTCGTCAACAGCGATGCGGAAAAGACGGCATGGCTGTTCAAGGTTCGCATCGCCAGCCCGGCCGAGCTCGACGGCCTGATGGACGAGACCGCCTATCGGCAACACATCGGCTGAGCGCGCGCCGACCTCCGTGCTCGATAGATCGAAAGGACCGATCCGATGAACGCTCCGACCAGGCCTGTGCGCGAAGCCGCCGCGAGCACATTCGAGCGCCGCCATATCGGCCCCTCGGCACGCGAGATCGACGCCATGCTCGAGGCGGTCGGCGTTGGCAGCATGGCGGAGTTGATCGCGCAGACCATCCCGGACGAGATCCGAAGCTCGGCGCCGCTCGCGATCGACGCCGCGCTTTCGGAGACGCAAGGCGCTCGCGCGCCTGCGCGACCTCGCCGGCCAGAATGCCGTGTTCACCTCGCTGATCGGCCAGGGCTATCACGGCACCATCCTGCCGCCCGTGATCCAGCGCAACATCCTGGAAAACCCGGCCTGGTACACGGCCTACACGCCGTACCAGCCGGAGATCAGCCAGGGGCGGCTGGAAGCGCTGCTGAACTATCAGACGCTGATCCGCGACCTGACCGGGCTCGACATCGCCAATGCATCGCTGCTCGACGAGGCAACGGCGGCCGCCGAGGCGATGGCGCTCGCCAAGCGGGCGTCCGGCTCGAAGTCCGATCGCTTCTTCGTCGATCGCGAGTTGCATCCGCAGACCATCGCGGTCCTGCGCACGCGCGCCGAGGCGCTCGGCTGGAGCCTGGTGCTCGGCGATCCCGCCACCGACCTCACGGGCGCCGATGTGTTCGGCGCCTTGTTCCAGTATCCCGGCACTCATGGCGGGATTCGCGATCTGCGCGAGCCGATCCGCAAGGTGCATGAGCAAGGCGGGCTCGCCGCGCTGGCGGCCGACCCGTTGGCGTTGACGCTGATCGCCTCGCCCGGCGAGCTCGGCGCCGACATCGCGATCGGATCGACCCAGCGGTTCGGCGTGCCGATGGGATACGGCGGTCCGCATGCCGCCTACATCGCCGTCAAGGACGCCCACAAGCGCGCGCTGCCGGGCCGGCTGGTCGGCGTGTCGGTGGATGCGCGCGGCCGCCCCGCCTATCGGCTCGCGCTGCAGACCCGCGAGCAGCACATTCGCCGCGAGAAGGCGACCTCCAACATCTGCACCGCGCAGGTGCTGCTGGCGGTGATCGCCTCGATGTACGCGATCTACCATGGACCGGAGGGGCTGACCGCGATCGCGCGCGCGATCGCCCACAAGACCGCGGTGCTGGCGGAAGGCTTGCGCCGGCTGGGGTTCACGTTGCGCGATGAAAGCTTCTTCGACACCCTGACGGTCCCGGTCGGCGGGCGGCAGGCCGAGATCGTCGCCCGCGCCGAAGCCTCGCGCATCAATCTGCGGATCATCGCGGCGGACGACGCCAATGCCACGGCGGCGCTCGGCATCTCGCTCGACGAGACCACCACCGCCGCCACCGTCGAGGCGGTCTGGCGCGCCTTCGGCGGCGACTTCGCCTTCGCCGATATCGCCGGCTCGGCACCGCTCGCCTTGCCGCCAAATCTCGTGCGCCGCACGCCGTTCCTCGAGCACCCGGTGTTTCACCTCTACCGGTCGGAGACCGAGTTGCTACGTTACATGCGCCGACTGTCCGACCGCGACCTGGCGCTCGACCGCAGCATGATCCCGCTCGGCTCCTGCACCATGAAGCTCAACGCGACCGCCGAGATGATGCCGATCTCGTGGCCGGAGTTTTCCGCCCTGCATCCGTTCGCGCCGGCCGAGCAGGCGGCGGGATATCACGTGATGTTCGCGGAGCTCGAGCGCGCGCTCTGCGCGATCACCGGCTACGACGCGGTGTCGCTGCAGCCCAATTCCGGGGCGCAGGGCGAGTATGCCGGGCTGCTCGCCATTCGCGGTTACCACCGCAGCCGCGGCGAGGCGCACCGCAACATCTGCCTGATCCCGACCTCGGCGCACGGCACCAATCCGGCCTCGGCCCACATGGCGGGCATGGAGGTGGTGGTCGTCGCCTGCGACGAGCGCGGCAACGTGGACGTCGACGATCTGCGCGCCAAGGCCGAGCGCCACGCGGCGGCGCTCGCCGCCATCATGATCACCTATCCGTCGACCCACGGCGTGTTCGAGCCTCGCATCGTCGAAATTTGCGAGCTCGTGCACCGGCACGGCGGCCAGGTCTATCTCGACGGCGCCAACATGAACGCGCAGGTCGGACTGTGCCGGCCAGCCGACTTCGGCGCCGACGTCAGTCACCTCAACCTGCACAAGACGTTCTGCATCCCGCACGGCGGCGGCGGCCCTGGCATGGGACCGATCGGCGTGAAGGCGCATCTGGCGCCGTTCCTGCCGGGCCATCCCGCGCTTCCCGGCGCCGCGCAGGTCGGACCGGTGGCGGCCGCGCCCTACGGCTCGGCCTCGATCCTGCTGATCTCCTACGCCTACATCCTGATGATGGGACCCGACGGGCTTCGTCACGCCACCGAGGCGGCGATCCTGGCCGCCAACTACGTCGCGAGCAGGCTCGATCCGCATTTCCCGGTGCTCTACCGGAACCGCAATGGCCGCGTCGCGCACGAATGCATCGTCGATCCGCGGCCGCTCAAGGACAGCTGCGGGGTGACGGTCGACGACATCGCCAAGCGCCTCATCGACTACGGCTTTCACGCCCCCACCATGAGCTTCCCGGTGCCGGGGACGCTGATGATCGAGCCGACCGAATCGGAAGCCAAGGTCGAGCTCGACCGCTTCTGTGACGCGCTGATCGCAATCCGCCGGGAAATCGCCGACATCGAGCGCGGCCGGCTCAGCATCGAGCAATCGCCGCTGCGGCACGCGCCGCACGCCGCGCAGGACCTGGTGGAGGATGTGTGGGAGCGCGGCTATCGGCGCGCCGAAGGATGCTTTCCGGGCGGCGTGATCGCGGCCAGCAAGTATTGGCCGCCGGTGAGCCGCATCGACAATGTGTACGGCGACCGGCACCTGGTCTGCAGCTGCCCGCCGATCGAGGACTATACGCAAGCCGCCGAGTGAATGTGCCCGGGAGATATCCCGCTCCAATGTGCCGCTTATTTTGGCTTCTCGGATGGGTGCTGGCCCGGCGACGAAAGCCGGTCGGCGAGCACCACGGTCAGCAACGACCCCAAGAACACCACATGGATTCCCACCAGCCAGCCGAGCTTGGTGCTGTCGTAGTGCTCGATGTTCATGAAAGCCTTGAGCACCTGGATCGCCGAGATCGCGACGACCGAGGTCATCAGCTTCTGCTTCAATCCGCCGAAATCGACCTTCGTCATCCAGTCCGGCCGGTCGTGGTCGGCGGCATCGATCCGCGACACGAAATTCTCGAAGCCCGAGAAGATCACGATGACGATCAGGTTGCCGGTGAAAGAGAGATCGATCAGGCCCAGCACGCCGAGGATCACATCGGATTCCTTCATGAACGGGACCTTGATGACGAATTCCGCGAGCTGGACGATGAAATGATAGAGCAGCAGCAGCAGGCTCAGCGCCAGCCCGAGATAGAACGGCGCCAGAGCCCACCGGCTCTGGAAGATGATCGTCTCGATGAACAGCTCGATCTTGCGCATGGCGCACTCCGTGGCAGAAAATGCTCCGGCCGCACCAATCCCATATCCGATTCCTGCGCGCAGCAGAAATGCGCGCGGTCCCGGATGTGTCCCGGGACCGCGCGATCCGTTCAATTCGTGTTGGTTCGGCGGTTAGTGCGCCATAACGGCGCCGTCACGCTTGCGCGGGCTGCACAAGCTTTTCTCCGGTGCCGATCGGGCAGCTCACGCCGGTGCCGCCCAGGCCGCAATAGCCCATCGGGTTCTTGGCCAGATATTGCTGGTGGTAGTCCTCGGCGAAATAGAACTCCGGCGCGTCGATGATCTCGGTCGTGATGGGGTCGAAGCGCCGTGCCTTGAGCGCCTGCTCGTACATCGCCTTGGAGGCCTCCGCGGCTTTGCGTTGCGCCGGCGTGAACGCGTAGATGCCGGAGCGGTACTGCGTGCCGACGTCGTTGCCCTGGCGCATGCCCTGGGTCGGGTCGTGATTCTCCCAGAACGTCTTGAGCAGCTGCTCATAGGAGATCTTCTTGGGATCGTAGACCACGAGCACCACCTCGTTGTGGCCGGTACGGCCGCTGCAGACCTCCTGGTAGGTCGGATTGGGGGTGGGCCCGCCCGCGTAACCGACGGCGGTGACGTGGATGCCGTCGCCCAATTCCCAGAACATGCGCTCGGCGCCCCAGAAGCAGCCCATGCCGAACATCGCGGTCGCCAAGCCCTCCGGATAGGGCCCCTTGAGCGCCCGGTGAAAAATGAAATGCTCACGGGCGGTCGGGATCGGCGCCGCGCGGCCGGGCAGCGCCTCGGCGGCCGACGGAATTTCCAGCTTCTTCCTGAATGCGAACATCGCGCGATCTCCCATCGTTGCAACGCGCAATATAGTCGCTTGTGGCGATTTTCGCACCCGGCCGTGCATCACATCTGCATCGGACGGCCGCCCTCGGGCCGATCACGGCCGCGCGAGCATTGGCTTCGCAACCCTATTCCGCAGTTGCCACTCGCCGCTTATGCTTGCGCCGAGCGCCGCGTGTGCGCTCCAGGCATCGACCCCGATGCTGGAAAAACGAATGATGGGAGGAAGTTGTCATGCGTAACGCTGTTGTGACGTCGCTCACGGTCTGTGCTGCGCTCACGTTCGGCACCGCCGCTTGGGCACAGCAACCCGCGCCGGCCCCCGCGCCGCGCCCGCCGCCGCAATATGGCAGCCCGGGTGTCACGCTCGATCAGGCGAAAAAGGCGGTCGAGGCCGCCGAGGCCGAGGCCAAGAAGAACGGATGGCTGCTGGCGATCGCCGTCGTGTCCAACGGGGGCTATCTGGTCCACTTCAGCAAGATGGACAACACCCAGTTCGCCTCGGTCCAGATCGCCTTGCACAAGGCCAAGGCGGCGGCGACCTTCCGCCGCCCGACCAAGGTCTTCCAGGACGGCTTGACCGCCAATCCGCCCAACCTGGTGCTGTTGACGCTCGACGGCGTCATCGCCTCCGAAGGCGGCATCCCGCTCATGTCGGGCGGCAAGATCATCGGCGCGATCGGCTGCAGCGGCGCCACCGGCGCTCAGGACGGACAAGCCTGCAAAGCCGGCGTCGATACGATCAAGTAATCATCCGACGCGGGTCGGGTCGCAACATTCCAGCACGGGCCGCGGCGTCAACGCCGCGGCCTGGACCTTCAATCGCGCGCGTAGCCGATCAGCGGCTTCCTCTTGCGGCCGAGCAGGATCAGGATGGCGCCGAGGACGCCGAGCACGAGCGCGACCGGCTGCTCGAGAATATACGGCTGGATCACGCCCTGCCACAGCCAGACCGCCACGTGCCGTTCGACCGCGGGCTGCAGCAGCAGCAGCGAGGTCTGGTGAATGTTCGACCAGAGGTAACCCACACTGGTGAGATTGAGGGTCTGGTCGGCGATCGACCTGGTGCCGTCGTAGACCAGAAAGATGAATCCCGCCGCAAGGGACAAAAGTCCAACGAACCGGAAGACGAAGCGGATCATGGTCAGGCCGTCATACGCATTGGGAAAAAAGCGTCACCCACCCCTCGATTATACGCCTCCGCCGCCCGGTTCAATTGGCGAAGACGCGACCATCGTGGGGTTGTGGACGACCATTGGCCCGCGAGGAGCGCATGACAGCGGCGCATCCGATCGGCGGATCGGTCGCGTCCCTTGAGCGACCGCTATTCGATCCGCTAGGTTCCGCCGGCCGGCCACGTTCCGCGGTCGTTGGGGCGTTCGTAAGGGGTTGAAATGTCTTCACAAACAAAAGGCCGCGGCGGACGACCGACGTTCACCGACCAGGAAGCGCTGCTGTTTCACAGCCAGGGCCGGCCCGGCAAGCTCGAAGTCGTGGCCACCAAGCCGATGGCGACGCAGCGCGATCTGTCGCTCGCCTATTCGCCCGGCGTGGCGGTGCCGGTGCTGGCGATCGCCGAGGACGAGGGCCGCGCCTACGACTACACCACCAAGGGCAATTTCGTCGCCGTCATCACCAACGGCACCGCCATTCTGGGCCTCGGCAATCGCGGCGCGCTGGCGGCCAAGCCCGTGATGGAAGGCAAGGCGGTGCTGTTCAAGCGCTTCGCCGACGTCAATTCGATCGACCTCGAAGTGTCGACCGAGGATCCCGACGAGTTCATCAACTGCGTCAGGGTGCTCGGCAAGAGCTGGGGCGGCATCAATCTCGAGGACATCAAGGCGCCGGAATGCTTCATCATCGAGCAGAGGCTGCGCGAGCTGCTCGACATTCCGGTATTCCATGACGATCAGCACGGCACCGCCATCATCGCGGCCGCCGGCCTGATCAACGCGCTCGACCTCACCGGCCGCGACATCAAGACGACCAAGCTGGTCTGCAACGGCGCCGGCTCCGCCGGCATCGCCTGCCTCGAACTGCTCAAGGCGATCGGCTTCACCCCCGACAACCTCATCCTGTGCGACACCAAGGGCGTGATCTACCAGGGCCGCACCGAAGGCATGAACCAGTGGAAGTCGGCGCACGCGGCGAAGACCTCCGCCCGCACGCTCGCGCAGGCGCTCGCGGGCGCCGACGTGCTGTTCGGGCTGTCGGTCAAGGGCGCGGTGACCAAGGACATGGTGAAGTCGATGGCGGCCAAGCCGATCATCTTCGCCATGGCCAACCCGGATCCGGAGATCACCGCCGAAGAGGTCGCCGAGGTGCGCGACGACGCGATCATGGCGACCGGCCGCTCCGACTATCCGAACCAGATCAACAACGTTCTCGGCTTTCCCTACATCTTCCGCGGCGCGCTCGACGTGCGGGCGACCGCCATCAACATGGAGATGAAGATCGCCGCCGCGCGGGCGCTCGCCGAGCTGGCGCGCGAGGACGTGCCCGACGAGGTGGCGGTCGCCTACGGCGCGCGCCCGAAATACGGGTCCGATTACATCATCCCGGTGCCGTTCGACCCGCGCCTGATCTCCCATGTTCCGCCGGCGGTCGCCAAGGCCGCCATGGATACCGGCGTGGCGCGCAAGCCGATCATCGACATGGACGCCTATCGGGCGCAACTGCGCTCGCGCCGCGATCCGGTCGCCGGCGTCCTGCAGCGCGTCTACGAGCGACTGCGGCGGCGGCCGCAGCGCGTGGTGTTCGCCGAGGGCGAGGAGGAGCAGGTGATCCGCGCCGCCGCGAGCTTCGTCGAGCAGGGCCTGGGCACCGCGCTGCTGGTCGGCCGCGAGGACCGGGTGCGCGAAAGCACGCGCTCGCTCGGCATCGAGCTCGGCGACGGCATCGAGATCGTCAATGCGCGCCTGTCGCATCGCAACGCCGCCTATGCGGCCTATCTCTACGAGCGGCTGCAGCGCAGGGCTTTCTCCAGCGCGATTGCCAGCGGCTGGTCAACCAGGATCGCAACCATTTCGCGTCCTGCATGGTCGCGCTGGGCGACGCCGACGCCATGGTGACCGGCGTCACCCGCAACTTCTCGGTCGCGCTCGCCGACGTCCTGCGCTGCATCGATCCCAAGCCCGGCCACCGCGTGATGGGCGTCTCGCTGGTGCTGGCGCGCGGCCGCACCGTGCTGGTCGCCGACACCGCAGTCACCGAGATGCCGAATGCCGAGATCCTCGCCGACATCGCGGTGGAGGCGGCCGGCGTGGCGCGCCGGATGGGCTACGAGCCGCGGCTCGCGCTGCTGGCGTTCTCGACCTTCGGCCAGCCGCCGGGCGAGCGCGCCGCGCACGTGCAGGAGGCGGTGCGCATCCTCGGCCAGCGCCGCGTCGATTTCGAATACGACGGCGACATGGCGGCCGACGTCGCGCTCAACATGGAGCTGCGGGAAGCCTATCCGTTCTGCGGGCTGTCGGGACCGGCCAACGTCCTGATCATGCCGGCATTCCATTCCGCGTCGATCTCGACCAAGCTGCTGCAGGAATTGGGCGGCGCGACCGTGATCGGGCCGATCCTGGTCGGGCTCGACCGGCCGGTGCAGATCGTTCCGCTGTCGGCCAACGACGCGGCGCTCGTCAACATGGCGGCGCTGGCGGCGTTCAACGTCAGCGGATGACGGAGGACAGGAAGGGGCGAGTAGCGAATAGCGAGTAGAATGAGCGCTGTTCCCACTCGCTATTCGCTACTCGCACGCTACACAGGAGACCACATGACCGACAAACTCCAAGGCGTCATCGCCGCGATCGCGACCGCGGTCGACGACAAGGGCGAGCCCGATTGCGCGCGCTCGACCGCGCTCGCCGGCTTCCTGCTCGGCAATGGCTGCGACGGGTTGAACGTGCTCGGCACCACCGGCGAGGCGACCTCGTTCTCGCTCGAGCAGCGCAAGCGCGTGATGACGGCGTATCGCGATTCCGGCCTGCCGCTCGATCGTCTGATGGTCGGCACCGGCGCCGCCTCGGTCGCGGACGCCGTCGCGTTGACCAGGCACGCGGCCGAGCTTGGATTTGCCGGCGCGCTGGTGCTGCCGCCGTTCTACTACAAGGGCGTGCCCGATGATGGGCTCGCGGCCTATGTCGACACGATCGTGAGCGCGACCGCCGCCAAGCCGATCCCGATCTACCTCTATCACTTCCCGGCCCAGTCCGGCCTTCCCTGGCACGTCAAGCTGGTCAAGCGCCTGCTCGAAACGCATGGCGAGCGGATCGTCGGCCTCAAGGATTCCTCCGGCGACATGGGCTATGCGCGCGAGGCGGCGGCGATCTCGCCCCGCTTCAAGGTGTTTCCCTCGACCGAAGCGGTGCTGCTGGAGGCGCGTTCCGGCGCATTTGCCGGCTGCATCTCGGCGACCGCGAACCTCAACGCCGACCTGTGCGCGCGCGCATGGCGTGGCGGCGATGCGGGTGCGCTCGACGCCGCGGTGACGATCCGCAAGCTGTTCGACGGCAAGCAGCTGGTCGCGGGCGTGAAGGCCCTGCTGGCCCACATCCACGGCGACACCGCCTGGGGGCGGGTGCAGCCGCCGCTGGGCCCGTTCGCGGCCGCCGACCGGGCCTCGGTGGTGGCCGGCTACGACGGCGTCCGCGCCAAGCGGGTGGCCTGAAACCAGACAACTCGTGTGCTACCTACGGTGTTGACGCTCGCCGGGCGTCCGACTATAAGCGGCGCGCGTTGGCGGCGAGGCGCTCGCCGCCGCTCGCGTTTTACGATATTGACCCGGATGAGATGAGCGTGCCGGACGGCGGCCCGCAGAACGAGATCAGGCATGGCCAATACCACTTCCGCTGAAAAGGCCGCGCGCAAGATCGCGCGCCGCACCGAGATCAACAAGGCGCGTCGCTCCTACCTGCGCGGCTCGGTGCGCAAGGTCGAGGAGGCGATCGCGGCCGGCGACCGCGGCAAGGCACTCGATGCATTGAAGCAGGCCGAGCCGATCATCATGCGCGCCGCGCAGAAGGGCGTGGTTCACCGCAACGCAGCGAGCCGCAAGGTGTCGCGCCTCAACCACCAGGTTGCCAAGCTCGCCCAATAGCGCGGCGCTTCCCGCCTGCTGCCGCGCGTGGTCGCGGTCCACGATTGGATCGACCACGCCACCGCGATGCGCCTCCCCGCAAGCGCTGGCTCGCGTCGCATTCGTCGGCGCAGGAAAGTTCGTCCACACGCGTCATCGCCCTCGTGTTGCAAAAGCGTCACGGAGCGCCCCTATAGTGTGTGGACTGCGCTCTGTGCCGCGTTTTTGCTCTTGCGGATTGGCGACCTCGATGCCGCCGAGGGCGAGCTACGCCCTGTGGACTACCCTATCTTTCCGCACAAAAATATAGCTGCTTACAGAACAGTTTATCTGCCATGCCTCGATGAGGGCTTTGTTTCTGCGATTCGGCGCGCTCCGGCGTGACATCAAATTCGATCCGGCGCATGCACGTTGCCCGGCCGCCGGCGACATGAGAATTACCAAGCTTGCTCAAACTCTTAGGTCTGTCATTGCGGGGCCTGCGCAGCGCATCGACTGGCGAATCATGCGATGCTGGCGATTTCAGAACGCTTGCGAGGCGGCTCGGCCGTGCTATTTTCAAATTGTCGCTAGGCCACTGGCGGTTTTCAGTAAATGGTCCGTATTTGAGTTCCTCGGAGAATGAGGACGGGAGAGCCATGTCCAGTTGGTTCCCGCTTCGACTTCGATATGCTCAAGGATCGGTGCGTCCGGATATAAGTCTAAGCTTCGTGGCGCTGGCGCAATAGTAAGCGGCGACGGGAAGCGGCCAGAACAATACTTCGGCAAGTCGAATGTGTGCATGGCCCTCGTGGAAACGGCGGCGGTGGACAGGGGGGCATTATGACCAAGGCGAAGCCAATGTCTACGACGAGCGCGACCGGCCGAGAAGTCGCCGGCTTCGCTCCAGGTCCATTCGTATCGAGCCTGCGCGTATCGAGCCTGCTCGTATCGACGCGAGGGCCGGCGCCGCCCGGGCGCTGATCGCCTGACCCGTGCCGCCCGGCTGCCGGCACGCCCCTTCGGCCTCCCTGAAGCAGCAGCCAGTTCCCGCCGCCTCGTTCCCTTGCGTTCAATTCAACCTGCTTCCGCCCCCTTCGGGCGCCCTGCTGTACCCGCGTTTGTGCTGCGTTCCACAAAATCTGCCTGTCGACAAAAACAGAGAACAGCCAAATGACGAGCACGGATCAGGAGCGCTGGGCGCGGGTGAAGGAACGACTGCGTGCCGAAGTCGGGGAAGACATCTATTCGAGCTGGTTCGCCCGCATGGAGCTCGACGGCATCGAAGAGGACACCGTGAAGCTCTCGGTGCCGACCCGCTTTCTCAAGAGCTGGATCCAGTCGCACTACGCCGAAAAAGTGCTCGCCTGCTGGCAAGCGGAGCAACCGAGCATCCTGCGGATCGAGCTCACGGTACGCTCGGCCGTCATTCGCACCCTGCCGCCCAAGAGCAAGCCGGCGGAAACAGCCAGCGAGCTCGCCGGCAACCGCACTCAGACGGTGCGCGACTACAAGAGCAACGGCGGCGAGCCGCGCAGCATGCTGGCGCCGGTCTCGGCCGTGCACGAGGCGCTCGGCGGTTCCCCGCTCGACCCGCGCCTGTGCTTCGAGACCTTCGTGGTCGGCCGCTCCAACACGCTCGCCCACGCCGCCGCCAAGCAGGTGGCGCAAGGCCGCCGCGGCGACGCGGTCATGTTCAACCCGCTCTACATTCACGCCGGCGTCGGTCTCGGCAAGACCCACCTGCTGCAGTCGCTGGCCTGGGCCGGCAACAGCAGTCCCGAGCGCAAGGTGCTCTATCTCACCGCCGAGAAATTCATGTACGGCTTCGTGGCCGCGCTGCGCACGCAGAACGCGATCGCCTTCAAGGAAGCGCTGCGCGCCATCGACGTGCTGGTGATCGACGATCTCCAGTTCCTGCAAGGCAAAGCGACCCAAGGCGAGTTCTGCCACACGCTCAACGCGCTGATCGACGCCGGCCGTCAGGTCGTGATCGCCGCCGACCGTCCGCCGTCCGACCTCGAGAGCCTGGATGAGCGCGTGCGCTCGCGGCTCGCGGGCGGGCTGGTGGTCGAAATGGGATCGCTGGGCGAGGAGCTGCGCCTGGAAATCCTCAAGTACCGGGTCGCCGCGGCGCGGCAGCATCATCCGGGCTTCGACGTTCCGCCCCAGGTGCTGATCTTCATCGCCAAGACCGTGACTCACAACGGCCGCGACCTCGAGGGCGCGCTCAACCGCCTGCTCGCCCACAGCAAGCTGACCGGACAGCCGATCACGTTGGAGATGGCGGAGCGCGAGGTGCGCGACCTCATCCGCCCGCAGGAGCCCAAGCGCGTCAAGATCGAGGACATCCAGCGCGTCGTGGCGCGGCAATACAATGTGAGCCGCGCCGACCTCCTGTCGTCGCGGCGCACCGCGAACGTGGTGCGTCCCCGACAGGTGGCGATGTACCTGGCCAAGACGCTGACGCTGCGCTCGCTCCCGGAGATCGGTCGACGCTTCGGCGGGCGCGACCACACCACCGTGCTGCATGCGGTGCGCAAGATCGAGAACCTGGTGAACACCGACGCCGCGCTGGCCGAGGAGATCGAGCTGCTGAAGCGGCAATTGCAGGACTGAGCCGGGTTCCATCGAGCCGGCTGCGGCCGTTGCGGTTTCTTGCGCTGGACGCGCTGTCGAAAGCCGGTTCCATCCCGGATCAGCTCCGGGGCGAGCCGTCGCCGGGCACCGCCATGGTCCAAAAGCGCCCTGGTTCGCGTCCGTGCGATGTGGTTGATTGGCGTTGATAAGGGGGCTTTGGGCGGTCGCAAACTCTTGCGGAAACCGCCCATACACGCCACGTTTGCTGTCCCCCAAACCATTTCCACGCGATCGGGCGAGTTTGAGCATGAAGGTCACGGTCGAGCGCGCACAACTCCTGAAGTCGCTGGGCCATGTGCATCGCGTGGTCGAGCGGCGGAACACGATTCCGATCCTCGCCAACGTGCTGATCAAGGCGGACCGCTCCACGCTCGCCTTCAAGGCGACCGATCTCGATCTCGAGATCACCGAGACCATCGCCGCCGAGGTGGGCCCGAGCGGCTCGACCACGGTGCCGGCGCACATGTTCTACGAGATCGTGCGCAAGCTGCCCGAGGGCGCCCAGATCGTGCTCGAGGCCTCCGGCGACCGCGCCGTGCTGGCGATCCGTGCCGGGCGCTCGCGCTTCACGCTGCAGACCCTGCCCGAGAGCGATTTTCCCGATCTCGCCGCCGGCGACATGGTCAACACGTTCAAGCTGAGCGCGGGAGATCTCAAGCGCCTGATCGACAAGACCCAGTTCGCGATCTCGACCGAGGAAACGCGCTACTATCTCAACGGCATCTACCTCCACACCGCCGGCACCGCCAAGGCGGCGACGCTGCGCGCGGTGGCGACCGACGGGCATCGCCTGGCGCAGGTCGAGCTGCCGCTGCCGGCGGGCGCGGACGGCATGCCGGGGGTGATCGTCCCGCGCAAGACGGTGGGCGAAGTGCAGCGCCTGATCGAGGACAACGAAGCCGAGGTCACGGTCGAGTTGTCGCAGGGCAAGGTGCGCTTCACCATCGGTGACGTGATCCTCACCTCGAAGCTCATCGACGGCACCTTTCCGGACTACGCGCGCGTCATTCCGGTCGGCAACGACAAGGAATTGACCGTCGACAAGAAGGAGTTCGAGCAGGCGGTCGACCGCGTGTCCACGGTGTCGAGCGAGCGCGGCCGCGCCGTCAAGCTGTCGCTCAGCAACGGCAAGCTGATGCTGTCGGTCACCAACCCGGATTCCGGCAGCGCCACCGAGGAGATCGAGGTCGAATACGGTTCCGAGCCGCTCGATATCGGCTTCAATTCCCGCTACCTGCTCGACATCGCGGCCCAGATCGAGGGCGAGGCGGCGGTGCTGAAGCTCGCCGATCCCGGTTCCCCGACGCTGATCCAGGATCGCGACGCCAAGGGCGCGCTCTACGTGCTGATGCCGATGCGGGTGTAGCGCAGGGTCGGTAATCAGTGATCAGAGCAAGTCCCGACCATGCCCGCTGATTACTCATCCCTGTC
>CAVPTV010000013.1:0-47843 GCA_963708765.1 uncultured Alphaproteobacteria bacterium
TTTCCCTTCATGGTACGCTTGGGAATGAGCACTACCACACCCGCGACAGCCAACCCAGCATACCCACTCGCATTGCGCTTCCTGACGCAGGCCTATACCGAGAAACGGTTGAAATATCGGAGTGGCCAATGGCGACCGGGAAGCGGCTCAAGGCGGCCATCCTGGCCCGGAGAGCGGCGACGGGACCGCGCAAGAAACGCACGCGGCCGCAGCCTCGGCAGTACACCATGGCCGACTTGGAGCGCGCACGAGATCGGGTTGCGGCGGCGGAGCGCCAAATCGACAACGACCGCACGAGCAATCCCAACCGGGGACGCGCGGGGCTGGAGCGAGCGCAGCTCGAGTTGTCCGTCATCGAGGCGCAACTACGGTTGCGCGGCCTCCTTTGAGCTGGAACGGCACGGAGGGAATCAGCGCCACAGCCCTTTGCAAGCATCGGAGCCGCAAGAACGCGGCAGTCGACGGCCGGCGACGAGCAGGCAATCAAAGGCATGGAGGCTCCGCTACTTCAAAAGATTGGGCCCCGGTGAATGAGAGCATCGCGGGGCCCGTGATCTTCGCTGTGCGAAGGATGTCTGGAATTCACCAGAGGGTATGGCGAGTCCTCGTGACGCTTGGCCTTCGCGTCACTCGTCTCGCGATCGTGTCCAGATTGTCGGCGGTGCAGATCATCGGCTGCCTGGCACCAACTCCGTGACCCGCACCGTGACCATGCGCTTCGGCACGGTCATTCATTCTTGCACGGTGGCGTCATATCTCCTCACTCGAGGTGATCCGGCGGACGTGAAGTCCGCATCCGCTGCTCGCGCCCGACCATATGATCGGAAGCGAATTCCTGTCGAGCTTGGAAATCAAGGGTTCCGCAAACTTCGACAGGCACAGCGTTAGGATGCTCCGACAGGGGCATCCGCGAGTCAACTCCATGCAAAATGCACCTCATGCAAAATGCAAGGCGGCTATGTGCTCTTGCTCTCGGGGCGCTACCGTACCCGCCCCATCCGGTGGGACTTCAGGATCGCGTAGACCGCCTCCTGCCCGGGCGTTGCGATTCCGTACTTGCGCCCGAGCGCAACCACCTTGCCGGCGAGCCAATCCAGCTCGAGGCGGTTGCCCGCGTCGAGGTCGTTCGCCATCGAGGCTTTCATCGTTGGCGGAAAGGCCGCCACCGAGCGATCCAGCTCTGCCGGAAAGTCCGGCGGGAGCTCGACGCCGGCCGCGCGACCTACGGCGATCGTCTCGTGCATCAGCCTGTAGAAGAAAGCCCGCATGTCCTCATCGTCTCGGATGACACCGAGGGGCTGGCGCGTGCTTGCCGTGATGCCGGAGGTGCCCGAGAGCAGCACGAATTTCTTCCAGAGGTCGAGAAGCATATGATCCGCCAGCGTGATGTCGATGCTCGCGGCCTTGATTTGCGCCACGTAACCGGCGAGCACGGCATCAGGACGCCGGTCGAGGCGGCCGCAACGGACTTTGGCCATTGCGCCGGTGTGGCGGATCACGCCGGGCCTCGCGATGGTCGCGACAACATAGGTCGCCCCGCCAATCGTGGCGTCCTCTCCAAGGATCGGGGCGAGCCGCTCGACGCTGTCGACGCCGTTCTGAAGCGTAATCACACGGGTGTTGGACCCTACCAGCGGACGCGTCTGTTCGCCTGCCGTCTCGGTATCCCACAGCTTTACGGCGAACAGCACCACGTCGACCGGTCCGACCTGCTTGGGGTCGTCGGTGACATTGACGTTCTTCAGATGAAGATCGCCGAGGGGGCTCTCGATTTTGAGGCCATCCCGGCGGATGGCATCGCGATGCGCGCCGCGCGCAATGAACGCCACATCGTGTCCAGCCGCCGCCATCCGGGCGCCGAAATAGCCTCCGACCGCACCCGCCGCCATGACCGCGAACCGCAATGTCGCACCCTCCGCAGGGCGAGGTATTCGCCTCGCCTAAAATAGCACGTGGGAAAGGGCGGGGTGGGAAATTGGTCAGCGTGAGTAGCAGGTCACTCCGTGCCACATTCGGGCAGAGTTGATCAGGCGGCGATCTTCGGTCGTCGGGTTTCGTCCTGAAGAGTTGGGCGCGCGCCTTCGCGCCCTGGCGCTATCGCTTGTCGTGCGTCCCCTTGATCTTGTCGCCCTGCAGCTTGGTGAAGGAGACGAACGGCACCGGCCTGCCGGCATAGATGTCGGAGCGCTTGATGGCGACCTGCTCGCTCGCGGTCGTCTCCTTGACGACCTTGAGGATATGCTGCGCGCCCGGCGGCCCGACCGGGATCACCATGATGCCGTCGGCCTTGAGCTGCTGCAGCAGCGGCGGCGGAATATGGTCGATGCCGCACGTGACGATGATCTTGTCGAACGGGGCCGCCTCCTCCCAGCCGTAGTAGCCATCGGCGTTCTTGCTGTTGATCGCCTGGTATTCGGTGTAGCCGCGCTCGATCAGCTTGTCGTAGACGCCGCGCGTGCGCTCGGCCAACGGCTTGATGATCTCGATCGTCCACACCTTGTCGGTCAGATTGGAGAGATAGGCCGACTGATAGCCGGAGCCGGTGCCGATCTCGAGCACCTTCTCGCCCATCTTGACGCCGATCGAGCTGGTCATGCGTCCGACCACGCGCGGCCCCGTGATGGTCACGCCGAAACCGATGTCGTGGTAGTTGACGTCGTAGACGATCGCGGGCGGGGTCGATCTCAGGAACTCCTCGCGCGGCGTCAGCAGGAACGCCCGCTTGTTGCGCGCCTCCCAAAGGTCGACGTGTCCGACCATGTTCTGAAAACGCTCGAAGCGCGCCCGCAGATATTTCGGGTCCTCGCCGCGGTTCTCCTGCATCCATTTGATGAAGTTTCCGGCGTTGTCCATCGGCGGCACGGCATCCCAGCTGTAGGGCTTCGGCACCGCTGCGCGCGCCGGTCGCGGAAGCGCCGCCGTGGCTGCCGCTGCCGCCGACAACGTCAAGAAGGTGCGTCGCTGCATGTCTCGCTGCATTGCTGGCCCTTTCGTCAGCCGATTGCGCCGGTGGGGCGCTGGCTCCCCGTTCCGACCATCTGCCGCAAACTCCGATTCGGGATAACGTCTACTTCCGCAACATTAGGACGCGAGATACCGGCGCGGCAACAGCCAAAGGCGGCAACCAATCGTCACATGGCGGAAACGATTTATTGGACCGATCATGCGGTTCGTTCGTGCTAGCTTACGCGTGCTGGTTTTAGGAGCGAGGCACGGCGATGATGCCTGCGCCACGGGAGCCCAAAAAGATGGCACGGCTGCTGGTGATGATTGTTACAGGCCTGTTGGCGGCGGGCGCGGCCGCCGCCCAGACCGGCGACGCGGCCTGGCCCGACCGGCCGGTGCGCCTGATCGTGCCGTTTCCGGCCGGCAGCAGCACCGACATCATCTCCCGCATCCTGGCGCAGCGGCTGGGTGCCCGCTTGGGCCAGCAGGTCGTGATCGACAACCGGGTCGGCGCCAGTGGCAATCTCGGCGCCGACGCGGTCGCCAAGGCCGCGCCCGATGGCTACACGATCGGCATCGCGACGGCGAGCACGCACGCGGTCGCGCTCAGCCTCAGTCCCAACCTGCCGTACGATCCGATCAAGGATTTCGCACCGATCGGGATGATCGGCAGCGCGCCTTACGTGCTGGTGGTCTACCCGGGCCTGCCGGCGAACAACCTCGCGGAGCTGATCGAGCTCGCCAAGGCGAAACCCGGCACGCTCAATTACGGCTCGGCGGGCGTGGCGAGCCTCGCGCATCTTGCGACCGCGCTGTTCGCCACCATCGCGGGCATCAACATCACCCACGTGCCCTACAAGGCGTCCGCGCAAAGCGTGACGGACATGATCACCGGCCGGCTGGACATGCAGTTCGCCACCATTGCGCCATCGCTGGCGCAAATCCGCGCCGGGCAATTGCGCGCGCTGGCGACCAGCGGCAGGGAGCGCGTCTCCGTGCTGCCCGACGTGCCGACCGTGGCGGAGAGCGGCCTTGCCGGCTACGAAGCGTCGCTGTGGGTCGCCCTGGTGGCGCCAGCCGCCACCCGGCCGGCGATCACGGCGCGCCTCAACCGCGAGCTCAACGAGATCCTGCGCTCGGCCGATGCGCGGGAGGCGCTGCAGGCGCAGGGCGTGGAGCCGGAGCCCGGCCCGGCCGCCGTGCTCCCCGAGCGCATCCGCACCGACATCGAGAAGTGGCGCGGCGTGGTCGCCAAGGCGGGCATCCGGACGGAGTGATGTTGCCTGTCGTCCCCGCGCAAGCAGGGACCGATTTGGCAACATGCTCGACTGCACGATCTGAGTCGTTGCGCAACCCGTGGCAGCTCAAGCTACGCCATGACAGCCACGCGAACTCGTGCTCGCCGCTAAGCACGGTTCAGTCGGTTGACCAACGGATGCGCCTGGAATGCGGTGTCGGCTTTCGCCAACTGCGGACGTGCCGTCGCACACGTCCGGGGCAGCTATGGGCCGATTTTGTTGCAGAAGTGTTTTGAATATTCCATCGAACAGTGATTCCGTCGTGCTGACGCCACGACGGAGACGGGCGATGATGGGACGGAGCAGCCAGGATCAAGAGCAGCTGTTCTATTCATTCAATCTTGAAAAGATCGTGCCGGACGATCACCAGGTTCGCGCCATTGCCCGTGTTCTCGACCTGTCCCGGGTCCGCGCCGAGCTGGCGCCACACTATTCTCTGGTCGGTCGCCCCTCGATCGATCCAGTGCTGATGATCCGGATGCTCATCGTCGGTTACGTGTTCGCCATCCGCTCGGAACGCTCGCTGTGCCGCGAGGTCCAGCTGAACTTGGCCTATCGCTGGTTCTGTGGCCTCGGCATCGAGGGCAAGATCCCAGATCACTCGGCGTTCTCACGCGCCCGCAACGAGCGCTTCCGTGACAGCGATATCTTCCGCCGCATTTTCGAACGCGTTGTCGGAGCATGCATCGCGGCCGGCCTCGTCGGCGGCGAAGGCTTTGCCGTCGATGCGAGCCTGATCCAGGCCGACGCCAACAAGCATCGCTCGATCCCGGGCGCGCAGTGGGACAAGACCGTTGATCCAAAGCAGGCGCGTCGCGCGGTCAAAGAGTATTTGGCCACGCTCGACGATCCGGCCTACGGCGCGGCAAGCGACGTTACGCCGAAGTTCATCTCATCATCTGATCCTGCCGCCCAATGGACCGGCGCGCTGCGCAATGCGGCATTCTTCGCCTACGCCAACAACTATCTCATCGACGTGAAGTTCGGGATCATCATGGATGTCGAGGCTTCGCGTGCCATCCGGAAGGCCGAGGTCGGTGCATCGCAGACCATGATCGAGCGGACAGAAGCCCGCTTTGGCATCAAGCCCGAATGGCTAGCGGCCGACACCGCTTACGGCTCAGCCTCCAACCTCGATTGGCTGGTCAACAAGCAAGGGATCGCGCCACATGTGCCTGTCATCGACAAGTCGCAGCGCGAGGACGGCACGTTCTCGCGTGAGGACTTCACCTACGACGAGGTGCGCGACATCTACACCTGCCCAGCAGGCCGGACGATGACCACGACAGGCCATGTCGGCACCGACCACGCGCTGCGGTATCTCGCTTCCGTGCCTGAGTGTCGTGCGTGTCCGCTCAAGGCGAAGTGCTGCCCGAACATGCCAGCGCGACGGATCGTCCGTGATGTGAACGAGGCTGCGCGCGATGTCGCCCGCGCCCTCGCCAAGACCGAAGCGTTCGCGCAAACACGCCGTGAGCGCAAGAAGGTCGAGATGCTGTTCGCGCACCTCAAGCGCATTCTGCGGCTTGGCCGATTGCGCCTCCGCGGCCCCAGCGGCGCGCAGTTCGAGTTCACGCTGGCAGCGATCGCGCAGAACTTGCGTAGACTTGCGAATCTGGTGGCTCGACCGCCTCCGATTGACTGCGTTGCGTGAGCATCGCGTTCAGTTCGTAACCTCAAGCTTGCCTGACCGTCATCGGTTCCAGTTCGTCAGACTGCCTCTCCGCGTCGGACGAGTGAGAACGAGGGCCTCGCCTTGGCCTCAAAAAGTCGTCGGGACGGTCACGCGCCCTTCTTACCCGACTTCTGCAACAAAATCGGCCAAAAGCGGCCGTGAGCAATCGCAGCAAGGCAGCCCCTCAGCTGCCGTACTGGCAGATGTCACGATCACAGCTATCCGCCGGCGGACCAGATCGAGCGCCATTTCCGGCAACCGAGCATCCTGCCCAGCCGCCCAGCGGAATTCGTTCGCCAGGTTTTGACTTTCGACATAGCCGGTTTGACCCACACCTTTGCGGAACGCAGCCACAAGATGATGTTCGGCTCCGGCGAACCGGCGTGCAGGAAGCCGATCACCGGCATCGGCTGCTGCGCGCGCGCCGCCAGAGGCCACGCCGCCGCCGAGCCCAGGAGCGTGATGAACTCGCGTCTCTTTAACCGATTGGAATGCATGAGGAGCAAGGAGCAAGGTCCGGTCCGCATCGAAGCCAGCATCGCCATCACCCCTAAGATGCTGTGGGCGCCTTAGGAACCCGCAACAGACGCCCCACAGATTAGCCCCACTAGACTAGTGATCACTCTTAGCCTTTAATGAGTAAGAGCTGGCGGCGCCGCGTTTGCGCGCTGACATTGCGCTCGAACGCGGCCGCTCGTGCTGCACAAAATCAGCCATGAGAACCGTATTCCCCCACTTCCTGCTTACGAATCTCCGGCGCAACGACGATCAGCAAGCTTTCCAATCGACGGGTTGCCTCCAGATCCCCCTGCGGACTTGGACAAAGGAGTGTGCAATCGCCCGCGCCGGATAATCCCTGAAAATCGACCCACGCGTCTGCGGGCGATGGGAATACGACAAAACCGCCCATGGGATGACACCTAACAATTTGATCTTTGATCGACCACCCTAACGTCCTCCTGTACCGCTCGACCGTATGCGGCTTTGCGTCAGACTTGTCCGCCTTCTTGCCGTGGTGCTTTGGGCTTGCCAGGCTTGCGTCACCAACCATCAGGGCCCTTCCACTCGGCGTCGTGATCCTAAGCAGATAGTCTGGTGAGCAGCGCGGCTCTAATCCGAGAAAAGGACGCTCAGCGTCGAGCTCCTGGTTGCGCGCCGCCCATTCGAGTGCAGGAACATCGCGCTCGTGAGCGGGTGGAAGCTTGGCGTAATCGACCAACACGGGCTCCGGCTCATAGTCCAGTTCGAGGACAATATCGTTTCGCTTTAGACGCCAAGAGCAGGACTTGGTCACATTAGCCGCATCCGTCAAACAAGAGCCAGAAAAGCCCAAACGCCGCAATTCCTTGGCGAGCCAAACGGCTCCCCAGAGCTCCCATAAACTGTTCAGAAATATGGGTGGATAGTGTGATCTTGATGATTCAACCTCGGAAAGCACTTCGGAAAAAAAGGGAGCGAAGGCGCGGAGAAGTTGTCGAAGACGGTGATCGCGCTGAAACAGAGGACTGGGATACATCACAGTTGTCAGTTCCAGGTCGTGCCCAAGGCGCATTAAGGTGCTCTTCAAGTCCCCCAATCGATCCTCAATTGATGTGAGCTGTTTTATCTCCTCGTCGATCTTCGCCTGTCGCCCTTCAGGATTCTTTCTACCACCTCTCGACCTAAGCAACTTGAGCTTATTTGCCACGGCATCAGCCAAATCTCGCAGCTGGCCACATCTACGCATTGCCCAATGTGAAACGATGGCATTCTCCGCGAGCGGAACGCCACGCCTCGACTGAGGTCCTAGCTCTGTAAACGGATCACGACGTATCGAGAGCGCAGCACGCAACTCCTCATCAACAAGTCGAATAAGTTCTGATGGCATAGTCGAGCGGCTGCCGCTGCTCCGCCGACTCCACGATCGCTCGGGACGCTCAGTAATCATATCCCAGGCCGCTTCAACGCCAAGCTCGGCCTCGATATCTTCGACCATCGCGAACACGTCGCGGTAGTCTAGAAGCGAAGTTGGAATAACGTAGCAGCGCAGCGCGCAGTCCTTTGGAACTTTCAGCAAGAGACTGATCTCGCCCAAGCGACGCTGTCTGGCCAATTCCGCTTCGAGATCCCACCGCTGCCATTGGGTGCCATCCTCGGCTGGCTCGTCTAGGGCTTGCAGTTTCATGTCGCCCTTGGCCAGCGCCGGGAAGCGGCCACGGGTCAAGACATCAAGATAGGGATGGTCGTCGCGGATGAGGTACCAGGTGTTCGGCTCCCAACGATACTCAACGCCAATACCTTCCGCCCCCATCACGCGGACGAATTCAATGATGGTCTTCTCTACTGCCACGGCGAAACGAATCCGAGACGCGCTTGCTGGCGCGCCAGTTTGAGGCGCCGACGCGTCCTGGGGAGCTCCTCGTTGCCGCCGCAATCTTTTCCAGCGCGTCCAACGCAGGTTGCACCTGATCGAAAGCCCCCGACAGCTTTACTAGGATACGGCTCGCGACCACACGGTCCACTAAATCATCTCGATCCAACAGGCTTTTGCCTTGAAGATCAAGTCTATGGTGAAGACTAAGCAGTGCTTTGATATCAGAGAGAACTCGGCGAGAGGGAAGCAGATCTTGTCGGAGATCATGTTCATAAACCGCCACGTGCAGCGCTTGTAACACGGCATCGATGCGTCCATCGGGGCTTGCACCATCGACCGATACAGTAGGCAGGCCTGGAAGGGTTGGCACTAATGCAAGGTTCGATAGCCCACTTGGCCTTTCAGCATCCCATGAAACTTGCGTAAGTTCTAAAAGGAAGCACCGGTCTATGACCTTTGGTGAGGGCGGACGAGAAGAGTCATCGATATTCAACGTTCCAAGAACACGGCACGGGGCAATCTTCTGGTCTTGAGCGATAGCGCCGTTTCCGCCTTCCAATGCGTGAAAGAGCCGTGACAAATAGTACTCCGGTCGCGTGAGGTTGAACTCATCAAAGAGGATCAAATGCGAAAGTGTGTTCTCTTTGAGTAGCAGATTCAGCAAGCCCTCATCGCCAAAAAGGACACCATCATCCTCCCAATGGGCTTGCACCGCGACTTCATGAAAGGTCTCGCCAATTGTTTTGCCAAGCATACGCGCAATCAAACGGACAAGTGTCGACTTCCCACACCCCGGAGGCCCCGCAAGGAGCACGATTGGCCGCACGGCGAGCGCGAGCAGAGCAACGACAATGTCGTCGAAGTGCAGATGCGGGTCTGTGACTTTGACGGCATCCCTGACGGACGCGAGGGCATGAGAAAAATCGGAGTCGGCAATGCGTTCGCCCCAATCGAAACGATCGTCTTTTTCAAGCGTAGCTTGACTTGCGGGGGGCAAGCCGACCGCAACAGCCGGTTCAACTGGCTCAATAGGTCCCAAGCTGTCCTTATGCGTTTCTTCGCTGCTCTTCCCGTTGTCGCCCTTATCCGGGACGAGGTCAGGCACGATGCTTCCCTCGGCTCGCGCTTCAACGGCGCCTGCGTGAGAAATCCGTTGAGGAGTGCGGCTTTCGAAAGCAGTCAGATGCTCTGTCTGCGGATCGACTTTCTCTTCTTCAGTCTCGCCGGACGAAAGATTATCGCCGTCGAGTCCCTCGCGTATAACGCGCTCGAGTTCTTCTGCCGAGATCCAACCACGATTGGCCGTCACCGCAACGATTTTAGACATCCCCAAGTCCAGAACCACGTCTTCTGCAGCGTCTACAGCCAGTGCCCCCGGGTTCAAAGGCCCATCAAATGGATCGAGGGCAGGTTCCTGGCGCTTACGGAGCCTGTTGGCATCGATCCAAAGATGTCCCGTGCCCTCGACTTGGTCCGAATAAATCCTTGCGCGCTCGCGAGCCGGATCCCATTCGAGCTCCATCTTGCCAGGGGACTGGCGTATCCGCATGGCGCGAAACTGACGTCCTAGGCGAGCGGGCACTCCCGCCGCGGGCCCGGGGACCAGCCGCATTTTGGGCTGCGACCCTTTTGCGAGTGCGGGGAAACCTTCAATCTGACGCTTTCCGCCATCGTCGACAAACGGATCGTTTGGATCAAGCACCGTAATCTGCTGTTCGCGGTCCGCGGGCTGCTTAACCCCCAGCAGAAGCGGATAGGGAAGGGTCGATTCGAGCGAAGCCGTAAAAACGTCCCTGCCTGGCGCGTTTGGCTCGCGAAGACGTGGCGGATCGTAGTTGTGCAGAATGTGGGCGAGGCCACCTGCTGCAGCAGCAATTGCAAAAGAGCTCCCAACGCGAAGCACCGTAGGCCGGTGGCCGTCGGGGAAGAGCGTTGCCATCATCGCATCCTGGAAACCGGGAAGCAGACTGGTTCCGCCAGCCAACAAAATTGTATCAATCAGACGATGGGCTTCGCTTGGAGCGCTCACGCCAAGCTCGCCGAGGCGCCCTTCGCTTTTGCGCTTCGCGTCTTCCGAGGACGTCTGGTTCTCGTAGAGCCGCTCACAAAGTCTTTCGAAGAGAGGGCGAAGTTCGTTCCAAAGCTCGCCTGACACCGACACAAGCGTTCTTTGGTCGATGACGAGCGGCTTTTCGGCCGATTTGACTTTGAAGGAGATCGCTGTTTCGCCCAGGCTTGATCGTACTTTCGCTTGCTCGATTTCTCGCAAAGCCGTATCGTCTTGGGCTACGCCCAGGATTTCGGCAAGACGCGAATCGACCCAACGGCCCGCGTGACCGACGCTGTCCCCCCGAAGCGCGCGAAGCCGCAGATCACGCTGCGCGCCTTTCGCATCGAGATCGACGATCGTGCGATCACGCCGGCTGAGAACTAAAGTCATGTTGGCGGTCGAAGCGCCGACATCAACGACCAGGAGGACGTTGTTTCTTCCAGGTTTGAGTTCCAGGGTTCGCTTCAGAAGGCGAAAATACTCAGCGACCATCTCCGGCTCCGGCAAAACCGTTATCCCGGGAATGGCTGCCTCAACGGCGTCTTTATAGCGGGTCCGCGTTTTGTCGTCCGCGATCGACGGAATCAAGGCGTATTTTCGACGGGGCTGATATTCTGATGGCAGTTTTTCCAAGAACTTTCGAAGATATTCACGGAAGACTTCATCCCGTTCCAAATTTCGGTAGGGGGTTCGTGGATCCGTTCGATCGTAGATAATCTGTCGCACCGCCTTGCTATCATGCAGCATCCAATCTTTTATATCGTCCAGCCGGTAGACCCAGGCGGCATCTTTGGGTGGCTCCAGTTCGAGGGTCCACTGCTTGCGATCGTTTACCTTGGGATCAGCCGTAATATAGCATCGAGATGGGTAGAAGGGCCGCCCCTCATTTTGCAGCACGAAATGGAATGCAGTCTCGGACATACACTCATTGCACTTTCGTGAGCGGTCGGGATCCGGCGCAGCCAGGACTTGACTGAAAGTCTTGTGTCAAACCAAACCTGACAAGTGCTATCTACCTGCCTCGGAGCGATGATCGCGCTTTCTTTTCCCTCAGGCAACTCCAAATTGGTCGATCTCTACGTTTCCGTTTACGACTTTGGGTCTGATGTCCGCTTTGGGTCACAAAACCGGACTTCCTCCTTGGGGGGCCGCACGTCCGCTTCCGCCGAGTGCAGACATTGGTCCGCGAGGGCAGTCCGTTGGTCAAGCTGCGCAATTCTGCTTAGCGCTGCGCGCTGAGCACGGCCGAACGGAGCTGGATGGTGCCAACTGCGCCCAGCGGGCAGACTGAGCCGAAGAACGATGCCGCTTCGCCGGTATGAACGGGTGAAAAGCCCCGGCCCACTCGATACACGACCGTCTTACGCCGGCAGCGCCACCGGCGCCGGCGCGGCTTTGCCCCGGAGCAGGTCGGAGCCCTTCTCGGCGATCACCATGGTGGCCGAGTAGGTGTTGGCCGACGGCATGCTCGGCATGACCGAGGCGTCGATCACGCGCAGGTTCTCCACGCCGTGGACCTTGAGCTGGTCGCCGACCACGCTCGACTTGTCGGTGGCGGGGCCCATCCGGCAGGTGCCGATCAGGTGCCAGACCGTGCCGCCGTACTGGCGGGCCCAGTGCAGGATCTCGTCGTCGGTGCGCACGCCGTCGCCGGGAAACGTCTCGCGGTCCATGAAGCGCGACAGCTGCGGCGTTCGCAGCAGCCGCCGCGCGAGCCCGATGCCGCCGACCAGCGCCCGCTGGTCGGCCTCGTGCGACAGGTAGTTCGGCTGGATCGCCGGATCGACGAAGATGTCGGTCGATTTCGCCCGCACGTATCCGATGCTCTCGGGCCGGTGCTGCCAGACACCGCAGCTCATGCCCGGGTAGTCGTCGAGCATGCCGACGAAGCCGTCCTTGTAGCTCGCCGGCGAAAATACCAGCTGGAGGTCGGCGCCGCCGACGTTCGGATCGGACTTCCAGAAGCAATAGCAGAGCGAAGGGCTCACGCCGAGCACGTTGGGCCTGCCGGTGAGCCAGCGCAGCACCTGGCCGATCAGCGCGGGGCCGCGGGTGAGCTCGTTGATGGTCTTCGAATTCTTCACACGCGCCACGAGGCGGACGGAGCAATGGTCGCGGAAGTTCTCGCCGACCGCCGGCAGATCGTGAACCACCTCGACGCCGAGGCTCTTGAGCAGGCTGCCGCTGCCGACTCCGGAAAGCTGCAGCAGGCGCGGCGAATTGACGGTGCCGCCGCACACGATCACCTCCTTGCGGGCCTTCACCTCGTGGATGGTCCGGCTGCGCTCGTCGACATAACGAACCGCCACAGCTCTCTTGCCCTCGAACACGATCTTGAAGGCGCGCGCATGGGTGCGAAGGTCGATCCGCCCGGACTTCTTCTGCGCCGGCAGGAGATACATCCGGCCCGCGCTGCGGCGCAGCCCCTTGTGGATGCAGCGCTGGAGATAGCCGACGCCCGGCTGCGACGCGCCGTTGTAGTCGCGGTTGCGGGGAATGCCGAGACCGACGGCCCCGGCGATGAACGCCTCGCAGATCTCGTGCGGCCAATCGAGGTCGGTCACCGGGATATTGCCGTCGCGGCCGCGATAAAGGTCGTCACCTTCGCCGATCCGGCGCTCGAACCGCTTGAAATAGGGCAGCAGGTCGGCGTAGCCCCAGCCCGCGTTGCCGCGCTGCGCCCAGTTGTTGAAATCGTCAGCCTGGCCGCGGTTGATGATCATGCCGTTGATCGAGCTCGATCCGCCGACGGTGCGGCCGACCGGGATGATGACCGAGCGTCCGTTGACGTTCGGTGACGGCTCGGTCTTGAACTGCCAAGTGTAGGCTTCATTGAACATGATCTTGATGAAGCCCGCCGGAATGTGAATATACGGGTGCCGATCGGGCGGACCGGACTCCAGGGCGCAGACGGTGATGCCGGGGTCTTCCGACAGGCGAGCGGCGACGATGGACCCTGCAGCGCCGGTCCCGACCACCACGTAATCGAAGGTCGACGTCGAGCGTGGTTGTTGGTCCTGCATCATCTGGATGTCCGTCCCTGTGGGTCGAACTGGATTGAGCTTGGTCCCCAGGATCGAGAGCCGGCCCGATGGGGCCGCCTTTGTGAAAAATGGACATGCGATCGAGAGGACTTGTCACCGCGTGGCGGCTTTCTGGTCTGTATCGTCCTGTGTTCTCGGTCTCGTCCTCGACTTCAGCCCGTTGCCCACCCTCACCGCTTCGGCCAGAGCACGCCCTGATGGCCGGCCATCACGGTGCCGATGCCCTTGTAGACGAACTTCTGCAGGCGTTTCCCTTCCCAGGTTTCGGTCGTGTAGATGTTGCCCTTGGAGTCGGTCGCGATGCTGTGCACGCCGTAGAACTGGCCGGGCTGGCGGCCGCCGACGCCGAACGTGGTCACCTCCTCGAGCGTCGCCCGCGCGATGATGCGCACCCGGTTGTTCTGCCCGTCGGCCATGAAGATGAAGCGCTGCTCGGGGTCCTTGCGAGAACGCGAGGTCCCAGGCCGAGCCCGATCCCAGCGTGTCCTTGGCGAAGAACGCCTCCTTCACGAAGGTGCCGTCCGGCCGAAACAGCTGCAGGCGGTTGTTGGCGCGGTCGCACACGTAGATCAGATCGTCGTTCGAGCGCTCGACGCAGTGCACCGGGTTGCGGAACTGCTGCGCCGGCGGCGCCTTCGGATCGTAGTTTCCGAGCTTGGTGTCGTCGGGCTTGTTGCCGTAGGCGCCCCAGTAGCGCTTCATCTTGCCGGTATCGGCGTCGAGCACCGCCACGCGCTTGTTGGTATAGCCGTCCGCGATATAGGCCTCGTTGGTTTTCGGATCGACCCAGATCTTGGCGACGCGCCCGAAGTTCTCGAGATCGTGGCTGCCGGCGGCCTTGCCGAGCCCGCCGACCTGCAGCAGGAACTTGCCGTCCTTGGTGAACTTGAGGACGTGCGCGTCCTTCTCGCCGTTGCCGCCGATCCAGACGTTGCCCTTGTAGTCGATGTGGATGCCGTGGTTCGATTGCGGCCACTCGTAGCCCTGCCCCGGCCCGCCCCACGATCTCACCAGATTGCCTTCCGGATCGAACGCCAGCACCGGCGGCGCCCCGCGGCAGCACTCGGCAATCGGCGGATTGAGCTCGGCGCCCTTCTCGTTGTTGTGCAAGCGTGGCCGAGCTGCGGTGGATGATCCAGATGTGGTCCTGGTCGTCGGCCCACACGCCGATGGCCATACCAAGAAGGCCGCTGAACGGCTTCGGCCAGAATGGATCGACCTCGAACATCGGCGCCTGCACGTTCCCGCGCTGCGCCTCGGCCTTGTTCTCGAGCACCGCCTGGCCGATGCCGAGGCCGACGATGGCCGCGACCAGCACCGCACCGGAGACGTACTTGCGCTGTTGGATGAGCTTGATCATGCGAGCCTCCCGAAGCCGCCAGGGGCTGTCGCGCCCCATTTGTTGAAGTGATTATAGGCCAACCGATTGGCCTTGTAAGCGCGGCGCGCGTTCCGATCGGGTTGAATCGCACCGCATCTCTTCATGGCTGCCCCGCACAACCGACATTTGTATTTCGTCGCAAATGAACGATTTTGCAGTGCGGCACGATTTGACTCGTGCGTTGAGGATTTTTCACAGCGATGAATTTCTCCCGAGCGGCCGCGCGGGCGCGTGCCAAGGTCCGCGCCAGGGTGCGCGGGAGGGCGCGCAAGTGGTCTGAACAAGGCGCCGATCGCGGCGCGTCCGGCAAGGCCGGCGCCGCCAATACCGGCGCGCCGCTCGCAGCTGTGACCGCGCCGCCGGCCGGCGCCGTGAGCCATGCCGAAATCCGCACCATCTTCTTCGGGTTGATGCTGGCGACGTTCCTCGCGGCGTTGAACCAGACCATCATCGCCACGGCGCTTCCGACCATCGGCCGCCATTTCGCGGATTTCGAGAACCTGTCGTGGGTCGTCACCGCCTACCTCCTGACCTCGACTGCGGTGGCGCCGCTCTACGGCAAGCTTGCCGACATCCACGGCCGGCGCGCGATTCTGCTCACCGCGGTCGGCCTGTTCATCGCCGGCTCCGTCCTCTGCGCGGCGGCGCCCAACATGATGCTGCTGATCCTCGGCCGCGGCCTGCAGGGCATCGGCGGCGGCGGCATCCTGCCGCTGTGCCAGACCGTCATCGCCGACGTGGTCGCCCCGCGCGAGCGCGGCCGCTATCAGGCCTACATGGGCGTGGTGTGGGTGACGTCGGGCGTGTTCGGGCCGGTGCTGGGCGGCGTGCTCGCCGAGTTTTGGCACTGGTCGCTGATCTTCTGGATCAACGTGCCGCTCGGGCTCGCCGCGGCGCTCCTGATCCACGTCTATCTCAAGCGCATTCCGCGCCACGAGCGCAGGCACAAGCTCGACCTGCTCGGCGCCGTGCTGATGATGGGGTCCGCCATCCCGCTCCTGCTCGCGCTCACCTGGGGCGGCACGCAATATTCCTGGGCTTCGCCGGAAATCTTCGTCCTGCTCGCCGCCTCGTTCGTGCTGTCGCTCGCCTTCGGCTGGCGCCTGACGCGCGCGCCCGAGCCGTTCCTGCCGCTCACCGTGCTCAACAACCCGGTCGATGCGCTGGGGCACGACCTCGGGCTCGCTCGCGATGGGCGTCTCGATCGGCCTCACCATCTTCGTGCCGCTTTACTTCGAGGTCGTGCACAAGCTCTCGGCGACCGAATCCGGCATCGCGCTGATCCCGCTCGCGCTCACGACGCCCGGCTCGCTGCTCTCCGGCCAAGCCATGCTCTACTGGCCGCACTACAAGCGCGCCCCGATCATCGGCCTCGTCTGCTCGCTGGTCGCGCTGGCGTTCCTGATCTGGCGGCCCGACCTGCCGCTCATCTACGTGATCGTGATCATGGCGGTGATCGGCACCGCCATCGGCCTGGTCTATCCGGTGACCACGGTGTCGATCCAGAACGCAGTGCCGCACTATCAGGTCGGCATCGCGATGGGCGCGCTCAACTTCTTCCGCTCGCTCGCGAGCGCCTTCGCGGTGGCGGTGATGGGCGCGATCCTGTTGGCCGGTCTCGGCGTGACGCCGCAGCGCGGAGCGGCCGTGTCAGTCGTGACCTCGACGATGAGCGCGAGCGGCTCTGACGTCGCGTATGTGTTTCGCTGGGTGTTCGCGTCCGCCTGGATCTTCCTCGCGATTGCCCTCGTCGCGCTCCTCGTGATGGAGGAGCGCCCGCTGCGCTCGACGCCCGCGGGCAGCGAGCCGCCGGGGCCGTCCGCCAGCACATCGGCGCCCGCGGGTTGGCGTGCCGGCATCGGATTCTTCATCAGACCGCCGCCGGATCCCTTCGACGACGGTGATCTCGGTAGCTCCGTATCCGGCTTTTTTGGCGATCAACTCCGGGACAGGCTTTTTTCCGCGAAATGCCCTAACGTAGCGTGTGCCCGGGAAACAATTCTTGTCTTGTCGTCGGCTTGCTGCAATGGCGCGGCTGCCTGGCCGTAGCGGTTACGACAGTGCTCGCCTGTGTCGTGGTGCCGAGTGCGCGCGCGCACGAGATCCCGGCCGACGTCAAGATCAACGCGTTCGTGCGGCCCGCCGGCGACCGGCTCGAGTTGCTGATTCGCGTGCCGCTCGCCGCGATGCGTGAGGTGGATTTCCCGACCCGCGGTCCCGGCTATCTCGACCTCGCCCGCATCGACGAAGCGCTGCGCAACGCGGCGAAGCTCTGGCTGATCGACAATATCGACGTCTATGAGAACGACGTCCGGCTGCCGCCGCCGCGGATCGTGTATGCGCGGGTGTCGCTCGCCTCGGACCGGTCGTTCACGTCGTACGAGCAGGCGCGCGCGCACGTGCAAGGGCCGCCGCTGGCCGACGACCTCGAGCTCTACTGGAACCAGCAGCTGCTCGATGTGCTGCTCGAATACCCGATCAAGTCCGACCGCTCGGAATTCGCCATCCATCCGCGCGTCGATCGAATTGGGCTCAAAGTGTCCACCGCGCTGCGCTTCCTGCCGCCGGACGGCGCCACGCGCGCGTTCGAGTTCCACGGCGACCCGGGCCTGGTGCGTCTCGATCCGCGCTGGCACCACGCCGCGCTGCGTTTCGTGGTGTCCGGCTTCTGGCACATCCTCGAAGGCGCCGACCACCTGCTGTTCCTGGGCTTGCTGGTGATCCCGTTCCGGCGGTTGCGGCCGCTGGTCATCATCGTCACCTCGTTCACGGTCGGGCATTCGATCTCGCTCGCCGCCTCGGCGCTCGGCTTCGTGCCGGACGCGCTCTGGTTTCCGCCGCTGGTCGAGACGCTGATCGCCGTCACCATCGTCTACATGGCGCTGGAAAACATCGTCTATGCGGCAACCGGAAAGCTCGGGAGCGACATTTCGCGGCGCTGGATCATCGCGTTTGCGTTCGGCGTGGTGCACGGTTTCGGCTTCGCATTCGCGCTGCGCGAATCCCTGCAATTCGCCGGCGATCACCTGGTCACCGCGCTGTTCGGGTTCAATGTCGGGGTCGAGATCGGCCAGATCGCGGTGCTTCTGGTGTTGATACCGGCGCTCGATCTCCTGTTCAGGTACGTGGTGGTCGAGTGGCTGGGCGTGATCATCCTGTCGGCGCTGGTGGCCCATGTCGGCTGGCACTGGATGATCGAGCGCGGCGGAGAGCTGGCGAAATTCCCGTTTCCGAAGCTCGACGCGGCGTTCCTGGCCAGCGCGATGCGCGGGCTGATGGCCGTGCTCATCCTGGCGCTGGGCGTGTGGCTCGTGAACGGCTTGCTCAAGCGCTGGATCGGTGCGGAAAAATTCCTTCCAACAAGCAAGCAGAGCTGACGATCTTACCGTCGGCGACGCCGGCCGAGATCTTGTCCCGGACTTTTTCGCGCGTGGACCCGCCGCCGCGGGCCTCCTTAATTCATTGTTTGCGACTTGATGGCAGAAGGAGAGGAGTAGGTAAGCGTTAGTTGCGGGGCGTAGCGTGAACTGGTCTGTCCTCAATGCCGACCGGACGACTCATCTGCGTATCGTGCTGATAGCGGTCATCGCGGCGGCCATCGTCGTCATCGTCGGCAAGAGCGCGCAACTGGACCGCGCGCACGGCCCTCAGCCGACCCCCGATCCGGACCTACACGGTTTCAGGTACCGCCCTCGATTGACCCGCCGCCGGTCCGCCGGCTGGCGTGCAATTCGCCGAGCAGCTCCTGCATGCTCCGGCGCAATCCGTGCATCTGATCGAGCAGATGCAATATGACGGTCACGCCTTCGTCGTTCACGCCGAAATCCTCGCGCAGGTCGCGGATCAGCTGCGCCCGCGCCAGGTCGACATCCGAGAAGGTGGGCTCGGGCTCGGTCTGCGGCGGGATCAGCCAGCCGGCCGCGATCCAGGTTTCCAGCGATTGCCGTTCCACGCGGCAGCGCACCAGGAATTCCTGCAGGGCAATCATTTCAAAACCTCCAGATGCTCTCGAGGCTTTTGGCTCTGTCCCGCCTGCCAGCGCTGCGCGAACTCCTCGAGCTCGGCGTCGGGCTTCTCCGGCAGGACGATCTTGAGTGTGACGTATTCGTCGCCGTGACTGCCGTCCGCGCGCGCCGCACCTTTTCCTCTGAGCCGCAGGACGGTGCCGGTATTGGCGCCCTTGGGCACGGTCATGCGAACCGGACCCGGACGGCGTCGGGACGTCGATCTTCCCGCCGAGCACCGCCTCCGGCAAGCTGATCGGCAGCTCGAGATGGATGTCGTCGTCCTTGCGGGTGAACAATGCATGGGGCTGGACCTCGATCGTCACCAATGCGTCGCCGGCGGGCGCGCCGCCGATCCCCGGGCCGCCCTTGCCGCGCAGCCGCAGGACCTGCTGGTCGCGGGTGCCGGCCGGAATGGTGACGTCGAGGGTCGCGCCGTCCGGCATCGTTATGCGCTTGGTGGCGCCATTGACGGCCTCCAGGAAATCGACCGGGAGGCGATAGAGCATGTCCTGCCCGCGGATGCGCATGCGGGTGCGCCCGCCGCCGCCGGTGCCGCCACGACGCAGCAGCTCGGCGAGGATATCGTCGTCCTCCGCAAAGTCCGCGAAGCCGCCGCTGCTGCTGTAGTGGTGCTCCTCCGCGCCGGCGCCCTGGAAGTCGCGGTAATAGCGCTCGCGCGGCCGTTCGGCGCCCGACGCGTCGATCTCGCCGCGATCGAAGCGCCCCCGCTTCTCGGGATCGCCGAGCAGGTCGTAGGCCACCGAGACCTGCTTGAACTTCTCTTCCGCCTGCTTGTCGCCCGGGTTGAGATCGGGATGCAGCTTTTTCGCCAGCTGACGGTAGGCCGAGCGGATCTCGTCCTGCGTGGCCTCGCGTTTCACACCCAGGATCGCGTAGGGATCCTCGCTCACGGGAGCCTCCTCCTGCCGGCTTACGTCACCGCCAGCGGCGCCAGCGCGTCGATCTCGGTGACGACGTCGATCACCACGGGACGATTGGCCTTGAGCGCGGTGTCGATGGCGGCGCCGATCTCGCCCGGCTTCTCGACCCGGATGCCGACCGCGCCCATGTCCTCGGCCAGGCGCGCGAAGTTGACCTTGCTGAAGGTCCACAGCTCGCGCGCCTGCTCGGTCTGCGTCCCGCCATAGACGCGGTCGAAGCCGCGCTTCGACTGGTTGCCGCTCGAATTGTTGTTGACCAGCGTGATCGCGTTGATGCCCCAGCGCGCCGCGGTCTCGACCTCGGCGATGTGGTACCAGAAGCCGGCGTCGCCCGTGAAGGTGATCACCGGCCGATCCGGACAGGCGCACTTGGCGCCGAGCCCGGCCGGGAACGCCCAGCCGAGATGACCGGCGCTGCGCATATAGCTTTGCGCCGGATTGGTGAGGTCGTACATCCCTCCCCCCCACATGCCGGCGTGGCCGGTGTCAAAGACGACGATGCCGTTGTCGGGGACGTGGCGGGTGAGCTCGGCGCAGATGCGCTCGGGCCGGATCGGCACCGCGTCGGAGGTCAGCGCGGAATGGTACTTGGCGTACCATTCCTTGCAGATGTTCTGCGCCTCCTCGATCCAGGGCTTGCGCTTGCCGGCGCTGGCGCGATCCGCGGCGGCCAGCATGCGCGCCAGCACGACCTTGGCGTCGCCGTTGACGGCGGCCTCGAGCGGATAGTTGCGGCCGAGCGCCTCCGGGTCGATGTCGATCTGGATGGCCGGCGTGCCGATCTTCGGCACCGCCCAGAAATGCGTCGTCATGCCGCCGGTCTCGGAGCCGATGAAGCAGACCAGGTCGGCGCGGTTGACCACGCGGTTGGCGCTCTCGCGCGAATAGGTGCCGACCACCCCGACCGACAGCGGATGGGTGCCGGGGATCGCGTCCTTGCCGTTGAGCGAGGTCGCGACCGGGATCTGCAAGGCCTCGGCCAGCGCCACCAGCTCCGCACTCGCGCCCGAGGCGCGCACCCCGCCGCCGGCGACGATCACCGGCCGCGCGGCATTCTGCAACGCCGCGACCGCCGCCAGCACGCTGGCATCGTCGGGCGCCGGACGAAACGGCGGCACGCGCGCGAATTGCGGCTCGCACAACGGCTCCATCTCGGCTTCCTCGGCGTCGACCTGGCCTTCGTTGCCGCGGAACTGCAGGTGCACCGGCCCGGGCGTGCCCGAGGTCGCCACCCGGAACGCCTGCCGCACCATGTCGGGAAAGCGCGCGACGTCGTCGACGGTGGCGTTGAACTTGGTCACCGGCTCGAACGCCGGCACGTCGTCGATCTCCTGGTAGACCTTGCGGAACTTGGTCTTCGGCTCGCGCCCGCCGGTCATGGCGATCACCGGCGAATGGGCGAGCCAGGCGTCGCGCAAGCCGGCCGCGAGGTTGAGCGCGCCGATCACCTGCGCCATGCAGATGCCGGGCTTGCCGGAGGCGCGCGCATAGCCGTCGGCCATGTAGGCGGCGGCCTTCTCGCCGTGCACGTGCAGCCGCTTGATGTCGGTGCGGCGCTCCATCTCGACGAACGAGCGGCGCAGCACGGCAGGCACGTGAAACACGTGCGTGACGCCGTAGCCCTTGAGCATGTCGGCGAGGCATTCCGCCCCGGTCATTCTTCGATTGTGTCCGAGCATGGCGATGCATACCCGGTCATTGCCGGGCTTGACCCGGTTAATCCATCTCTTGGCGACGGACGTTGGATGCGCGGGTCAAGCCCGCGCATGACGCCGGAGAGATGGCGCGCGACTGCACTCCGCTTGATGGCCACCGGGCTGACTCAGCGTCCTGGCGGAGGTCCGGCGCGCGCATTCCCGATCGGCATGGTGGACTCGCTTGTCTCGGCGGGCGACGCGTCGCAAGGTGCGACCGCATGGCCGTACGTTTCGAGTTTACGGCCATGCGGGCAAGCGCAATGATAGCATGCGCCTGTTTCGTGGGGCGAACCCGACGCTCGAACGGGCAAGCAATGCAAAAGACCGAGGGACAGCAGGGAGAGCACCGGCGATGACACCTATCACCCGCATCGCGGCATTGTGTGCCGCGCTCCTCGTTTCCGGCTCCGCCGTCGCGCAGCAGTACCCGAGCAGGCCGGTCAAGATCATCGTGCCGTTTCCGCCCGCCGGCGTGACCGACATCGTCGGGCGGCTCTTGGCGCAGAAGCTCTCGGACAAGCTCGGCCAGCAGTTCTACATCGAGAACGTCGCCGGCGCCGGCGGCAATCTCGGCATGGGGCAGGTCGCGCGCGCTCCCGGCGACGGCTACACGATCCTGTTCGCCTCGTCGAGCATAGTGGTGAATCCCAGCCTCTACAGCAAGCTTCCGTTCGACCTGGACAAGGACTTCATCCCCGTCACCAAGGCCGGCGCCACGCCGAACTCGTGGCAGATCAACTCCTCCTTCCCTGCGGCGACGATGACCGACCTGATCGACATGCTCAGGAAGGAGCCGGGAAAATACAGCGTCGCGTCGCCCGGCACAGGCACCACGCCGTCGCTGTCGATCGAGATGCTCAGGCTGGCGCTCGGATTGAATTTCGTCGTCGTCCCGTTCTCCGGCGGTGGACCGATGGTGCAATCGCTGCTTGGCGGCCATACCCCGATCGCCTGCAGCGCGATCGGCAATGCCATGGCGCTGATCAAGGAGCGCAAGATCCGGGTGCTTGCGATCACCTCCGCCAAGCGCGTGGAGTTCGCGCCCGAGCTGCCCACCCTCAACGAGCTCGGCATCAAGGACCAGGAGGCCGAGACCATGACCGGCGTGTTCGTGCCTTCCGGCACGCCGAAGCCGATCGTCGACCTCCTGCAGACGGAAATCTCCGCCATCGTGAACACGCCGGACATCAAGGCGCGCCTGCTCGAACTCGGCGTGGTGCCGAGCGGCGAGACCTCCCAGGAGTTCTCGGCTTACGTGAAGGCCGAAGTCGTCAAATGGAGGAAGGTCATCACCGAAGCGAAGATCCCGCCGATTGGTCGGCTGAGCGGCGCAATCGCCCGCCCTGCACTTGATCGCCAGCGGGTTGGTCGGCGAGCCGACCGCGCCGGTGATCGGGATGGCGGGCGCGACGAACATGAACTCGTAGACCTTGTCGGCGGCGCAATCCTCGGCGAGGTCCTTCAGGTAGAAGATCTCGCCCATGGTCATGCCCATGATCGGGATCGTGATCCAGTGCCAGGGCTGGTTGATGCCGGGCTCGGCCTGGTTGGGGCGCACCTCGCAGCCCCAGGTGTCGCTCGCCAGCGCCGCAAGCTCGGTGCGCGCCACGAATTCGAGCGTCTCGAACGCGAAGCCCGGCGCGTCGCCGCCCGGATAGCCGTCCCAGCTGCCGGCCTTGAGGCAGCGCTCCATCTGCCCGGTGCGCACGATGATGTAGTCGCCGCGCTTGAGCTTCACGCCCTGCTGCTGCGCGGTCTTGTCGAGATCGGCGCAGGTGATGCCGTAGCCGTCGTCGAGCGCCTCCTTGCCGAGCGCGCGCGCCACGTCGAGGAACACGCCGCGCCCGACCATCCGGTTCTTGGTCTTCTCGATGCCGCACTTCTGCGCGCCCGCCGACGTCACCTCGCGGCAGTCGTAGCCGTTCCACATGTAGTTCTCATAGAACACGTGGCCGAGCCCGTCCCATTGCGTGCCGCATTGCAGCGGCATCGTCACCATGTCGTCGGCGGCGCGGATGCCGCGCTTGTCGAGCACGCCCGAATAGGCGTCGGTGCCGGTGCGGATCATGGTGTGGATCGGATTGGTGCGGCCCATCGCCGGATAGTTGCTCTTGGCGCCCTGCGGGCCGGTGTGATCGAAGTTGAGCGCGAGCGAGATCACCTTGCCCTTCTTGACCAGCTGCGCCGCCGCGATGATGTCCTCCGGCGCTGGTGTAATTGAGCGTGCCGACCTCGTCGTCGGGACCCCATTTGCCCCAGTTCTTGTATTTCTCGGCGGCATCACGAAGGTCCTGGCGTGTCAGTTTCCTGGGCGACATAGGGCATCCTTTTTCTGGGTCGTGTTCTGCGACGGGCGCGGCGAGAGCGCGCGGGCGAGCCTTTTCGGTTTACTGCGCCGCGTGCAAGGACGATGATAGCACCAACAAAAGATCAAGGGAGGATGCCATGATGGCGGTTTGCCGCATTCTGGGCTCCGTCGCCGCGCTGGTCTTTACTGTGCTGCTGCTTGCCGGCGAGGCATCGGCGCAGAGCTATCCGAGCCGGCAGGTCCGCTTGATCGTGCCGTTCGGGGCCGGCGGTCCGACCGACGTGATCGCGCGCGTGGTGGCGCAGCGACTGTCGGAGGCCTGGGGCCAGCAGGTCATCACCGAGAACATTCCCGGCGCCGGCGGCAACACCGGCGTGGCCATGGTCGCCAAGGCACCCGCCGACGGCTACACGATCCTCGTCGTCAGCACCGGCTTCATGGTCAATCCGAGCATGTACTCGAAAATCCCCTATGACCCGGTCAAGGATTTTGCGCCGGTGACCTTGGTGGCCGCCTCGCCCAACGTCATTTCGGCGCATCCGAGCCTTCCCGCCAAGACGCTCAGGGAGCTCATCGAGCTGGTCAAAGCCAATCCCGGCAAATACAGCTTTGCGCAGCCCTCCACCGGCTCCACGCCGCACCTCGCCGGCGAGCTGTTCAAGCAGGAATACAAGCTCGACCTGGTCACCGTGCCGTTCAACAGCGCGGCGCTGGCGATCAACTCGACCATCGGCGGCCACACGCCGCTCGCCTTCACGGCGCTGCCGCCGGCCATGAGCAACATCAAGGAGGGCAAGCTGCGCGGGCTCGCGGTGCTCAGCACCAAGCGCTCGCCGGCGCTGCCCGACGTGCCGACCAACGCGGAAGCCGGCGTCGGCGGCCTCGAGAGCGATACGCTGACCGGCATCGTGGCGCCCGCCGGCACCCCGAAGGAGATCATCGATCGCTGGCGCAACGACATCGTCAAGATGGTCGCGATGCCCGAGGTCAAGCAGCGGCTGGAAACACTCGGCTTCGCGCCGGTCGCGAATACGCCCGACGAGTTCGGTCAACGCATCAAGGCCGAGATCGCGCGCTGGGGCAAGGTGGTGCGCGACGCCGGCATCAAGGCGGATTGAGCGAATAGCGAATAGCGAGTAGCGAATAGCAAGCGACCCCATTCGCTATTCGCTCAAGCATGTTGGGTACCGAATGAAGTTCATTGTTCTTGGGCTGTCGCTTCTTCTGCTTGCCGGCGCGGCGGACGCGCAGACCGCGTATCCGACGCGGCCGGTGCGCGTGATCGTGCCGTTCCCGGCCGGCGGCGCGACCGACACCATCGCACGCCTGACGGCGCAGAAGCTCTCCGAGGGCCTCGGTCACCAGCTCTACGTGGAGAACCACGGCGGCGCCGGCGGCAATATCGGCATGGGCATGGCGGCGACCGCGCCGGCCGACGGCCACACCCTCCTCGCGATCACCAACAGCTTCTTTCTCAATCCGAGCCTCTACGCGAAAATCCCTTACGATCCGGTCGGCGATTTCATGCCGCTGACCCTGCTGGCGACCTCGCCCTACGTCATCACCGTGCACCCGTCGCTGCCGGCGAAAGATTTGCCGGAGCTCGTTTCGCTGCTGCGCGCCAATCCGGGCAAGTACAGCTTCGCGTCGGCCGGCCGCGGCACGCCCGGGCATCTCGCCGGCGAGCTGTTCCGGCTCGCATTCGGCGTCGACATCGTGCACGTCCCATTCAACGGCGGCGGCCCCGCGATCCAGTCCACGGTCGGAGGGCATACCCAGGTGAGCTTCACGGCGCTGCCGACCGCGGCGCCGCACGTCAAGGAAGGCACGCTGCGCGCGCCCGCGCTGATGGGGACCAAGCGCGCGCCGATCCTGCCCGACGTGCCGACCTTGGCGGAATTGGGCACGCCAGGCCGCGAGGTCGAGATCGCGATCGGGATCGTGGTGCGCAAGGGCACGCCGGGCACGATCGCCGAGTTTCTGCATCGCGAACTGGTCAAGGTGGTCGCAGCGCCGGAGGTGCGGCAACGGCTGGCGACGCTCGGATTCGAGCCGGTGGGCAACACGCCGGCCGAGTTCGCGCCGTGGCTGCAGGCGCAGCTCGCGCGCTGGGGCAAGGTCATTCACGATGCCGGGCTGAAGGCGGAATGAGCGAGTGGCGAATAGCGAATAGCGAGTAGCGAATAGTGAACAGCACGACTCCCTATTCGCTATTCGCTATTCGCTTAGCAAGCTGGTGCATCGAATGAAGCCGATCATCGTCGCGCTGTCGGTCTTGCTGTTTGCGACGGCGAGCTTTGCGCAAACATATCCCAATCGGCCGGTGCGGCTGGTGGCGCCGTTCGCGCCCGGCGGTCCGGTCGACGTGGTGGCGCGCCTGCTCGCGCCCAAGCTCGCGGAAAATTTCGGGCAGCAGTTCTACGTGGAGAACCACCCGGGCGCGAGCGGCAACATCGGCACCGCGCTGGTCGCCAAGGCGCCGGGCGACGGCTACACGCTGCTGGTCATCAGCAGCACGCTGGTGGTCAATCCGAGCCTGTCCGAGAAGCTCGGCTTCGACACCGCCAAGGACCTCGCGCCGATCTCGCTCATCGGCGTGTCGCCGCAAATCCTGCTGGTGCACCCGTCGGTCCCGGCCACCAACGTCAAGGAGCTGATCGCCTGGGTGAAGGCTGCCCCCGGCAAGCACAGCTATGCGCATGCCGGGATCGGCACGCCCGGCTACCTGGCCGGCGAGATGCTCAAGCAGGCGTTCGGGCTCGATCTCGTCGCCGTCTCCTTCAACGGCGGCGGCCCGGCCATCACCTCGACCATCGGCGGGCACACGCCGATCCTCTATACGTCGATCTCGACCGCGGCCGGCCACGTCAAGCAGGGCAGCGTGCGCGCGATCGCGGTGACCGGCGCGCAGCGCTCGCCGGCGCTGCCCGACGTTCCGACGCTGACGGAATCAGGCGCTCCCGACCAGGAATCCGAGATCATCGTCGGCCTCTTGGCACCCGGAACGACGCCGCCGGACATCGTCGACCGCCTGCATCGCGAGATCGTCCGCATTGTCGCGCAGCCGGATGTGCGCGAGCGCCTCTCGGCGCTCGGCTTCGTGCCGATCGCCGGCACGCCGAAGCAATTCGCCGATCGCATCACATGGGAGATCGACAAGTGGGCGAAAGTCATTCGCGGAAAGAAAGGCGAATAGCGAATGCGAGTAGCGACTAGGTTGCTACTGCATTGCTATTCGCTACTCGCTATTCGCTGCCAGAGAGGACAGGCACATGACCAAGATCACCAGCATCATCGCATTTTGCATGGCACTGCTCGCCGCGCCGACGGCGCAGGCCCAGGGCAGCTATCCCGACCGCCCGGTCCGGATCATCGTGCCGTTCGCGGCCGCCGGGCCGACCGACATGGTGTCGCGGCTGATCGCCCAGAAGCTGTCGGAAAAATTCGGCCAGCAGTTCTACGTCGAGAACATGGCGGGCGCCGGCGGCAACCTCGGCATGGGCGCGGCCGCGAGGGCGCCGGGCGACGGCCACACCATCCTGGTGGCGTCGTCGAGCTACCAGGTCAATGTGAGCCTCTACGCCAAGCCGCCCTATGCCGACAAGGATTTCGCGCCGGTCACCATGGCGGGAGTGTCGCCCAACGGCCTGTTCGTGCATCCCAGCGTCCCGGCCCATTCGGTCAAGGAGCTGGTGGATTTGCTGCGCGCCAATCCGGGCAAGTACACGTTCGCGTCGCCGGGCATCGGCACCACGCCGCACCTGTCGAGCGAGCTGTTCAAGCTCACCTTCAAGCTCGACTTCGCGATCGCGCCGTTCCCGGGCGGCGGCCCGTCGATCCAGTCGGTGGTGGCCGGGCACACGCCGATCTGCATCCAGACTATACCGCCGGCGACCCCGCTGGTTCACGCCGGCAAGGTGCGCGCGCTCGCGATCGCCGCCAAGAAGCGCTCGCCGGCGCTGCCCGACGTCCCCACCTTCGACGAGGTCGGCATCAAGGACCAGGAGGCCGAGACCATGCAGGGCGTGTTCGTGCCGGCCGCCACGCCGAAGCCGATCGTCGAGCTGCTGCAGCGGGAGGTCGCGCGCATCGTGGCGCTGCCCGACGTGAAGCAGAAGATGGAGGCGACCGGCCTCGAGACCGGCGGCTGGCCCTCGGCCGAGTTCGACGCCTACATCAAGGCCGACATCGCCAAATGGAAGCGGGTGATCACCGAGGCGAAGATCCCGCTGATCGGGGGGTAGCGGGGCCCGTCCAATTCGAACGCGCTTAACAATTTGATAATGCCGGCATGCCAGGGTTGCGAGCGGGTCGGCGTGTTCTCGGATCGAACGGTGCGGTTTCCGCTTCTGGGCGCTGTTCGGATCCTGGCGTCACGCGACCTGTCGCTCATTTCCGCCAAGGAGGCGAGCCGATGCGGTTCTTCGTGGCAAGCGTTCTCGTTGCAGGGACGGGCCTCGCTCCGGCAAGCGGGCATGCCCAGTGGACGGACGCCAAAATCCCGGGCGAGCAGCATCGCGCCGTGCAAGCCTGTGCTGCGGAAGCTCGCAACCCCGGTGATTGGGTGTGCATCCTCGTGCGTTGCGACCAGCCCGGCTCGCCACCAAGTCTCCATTTCTCGACCTCCGGACCCGATATTCGGGACAGCATCAAGCTGGTTGTCGATGATAAGACGTTCGCTGTTTCGGTTCCGGCTTCGTCCAAATCGTCCCTCGCGCTTTCCACGCGCGCCGAGGGCGTTACCAGCGACCTCATCGAGGCCATGAAGGCGGGACAGGCGCTCTCAATCGAGGGTGCCGATCTCAAGCCACCGTACAATCGAATTTCCTTGCAGAACTCGCGCCAGGCCATTGAACGGATCGAGCGGACCTGCGCGCGCTCGCACCCGACCGCCGCGAGCATCTTGCGGCGCATCACCAGGGGTGTCGGGCTTTATTGATCGAGTCGGGGCTGGGCGAGACCGTGATCCGATTCAATCGAATCGGATTCAAGCTCTGTTGAATTGCGCCTTGGTGTTGTCGTCGTTGAAGAGCCACACCGCCAGGGCTGCCGTCAGGATGGTGAGACCCGCGCCGAACATGTCGCCATCTGTCACGACCGAGTAGATGCCAATCAAGGAGAGGATGCCGATGAGCGCGCGAGCGGCATTGAGCGCCCAATAGGATCGATGCAGCAGACCCGAGACGATGGCGAATCCGATGAGGGCGAGGACCGGCGAAAAAAACATGAAAAAAATATCGTCGGGCCGAACGGACCTCTCGCCGATGAACGCGACGTACAGGAGATAGAGGAACATCGCCACCGATCCGATGGAGAGGAGCGCAATGAAGACAATTGCGAACCAGACGACAATCGGGCATGCGGTGAGCTGCGGGTTGTTCGGTCATCGTACCTCCGGTCGCCGCGTGACAGGAACGCGCCGCGCGTCACGCCGGCTTGCCGAAGCCGTAGAGCGCCTCGGGATTCTGCACCAGGATGCGGTTGCGCGTGGCCTCGTCGGGGGCCCACTCGGTGAGCAGGTCGAACAGCAGCGCGTCGTCCGGCTTTTTCTCGCGCAAGCCGGGGTGCGGCCAGTCGCTGCCCCAGACCAGGCGCTCGGGCGCCGCCTTGACGAATGTCTGCGCGATCTTGGTCGCCTCCGGGTAGGACGGCGGGCCGATCTTGCTGTTCGAATAGGCGCCCGAGAGCTTCACCCAGGTGCGGCCCTTGTCGATCAGCTCGCGGACGACCTTGTGCGATGAATGATCGATGCCGGCCGGCAGCGGCGGGTGCGCCGAGATGATCGAACACCATCGGCGTGGGCAGGCGCCGCAGCAGCGAGGCCATCTCGTCGATCATCTCGCCCTGCACGTTGAACTGCACGTGCCAGCCGAGATCGGCGACGCGCTTCGCCAGCGGCTCGACCATGTCGGGCTCGACGGCACGCGAGCTCGGGTCCGCGAGGCTGAAGCGGATGCCGCGGATGCCGCCGGCGTGAAATGCCTTGAGCTCGGCGTCGGTGATCGCCGGGGTGACGACGGCGACGCCGCGCGCGTTCGGCGCCGAGCTGCGCGATCGCGTCGAGGGTCACCCGGTTGTCGGTCGCATAGTTGCGCGGCTGCACGATGACGACGCGCGTCGTGCCGATCCGCTTCTGCAGCAGCCGGTACTCCTCCACGGTGGCGTTGGTCGGCGCCGGCCGCGGGTTGGGCGGCATCGGAAAGCGCGCCGGGTCGTAGATGTGCATGTGGCAGTCGGCGGCATTGGCCGGCGCCTTGAGCTTGGGCGGCTCGGTGCCGGCGGAATTCGGCACTTGCTGGGCGTGACCTTGCCCGACGTGGAGTCCCGAGGTGGTTGCCGTGATTGCCGCCATCGAAGCCCCCTTGATGAACGTGCGACGCGCGATCATTTTTTCCTCCCGACTGTGTCTGCTCGGATCACTCCGTCCCGGCCAGGCCGGCCTTGCGCACGATCGCGCCGAGACGGGCGATCTCGGATTCCACGAACCGCAGCAGCTCGTCGGGCGGGCCTGAGTCGACCGGGATCAGGCCTTGGCGCTGGATGAACTCCTCGCGCACGTCCGGCTCGCGCAGCACCACGCGCAGGTCGGCATGGAGCTTGTCGACGATCGCCCGCGGCACCTTGGCGGGCGCCACCAGCATCCACCAGGACGCCGCGTCATAGCCGGGCACGCCGATCTCGGCGAGCGGCGGCACATCCGGAATGGCGCCGACCCGCTCTTTCGTGGTGACGCCGAGCATGCGGACCTTGCCGCTGTGCACGAGCGGCAGCGCCAGCGGGATCGGCGACGTCATCATCGCAATATGCCCGCCGGCGAGATCGTTGAGCGCGGGCTGCATGCCCTTGTAGGGGATGTGCTGCATGGGAATCCCCAGCATCATCTTGAACAGCTCGCCATTGAGGTGCTGGCCGGTGCCGGGCCCGGCCGAGCCGAACGACAGTCCGCCTGGGGTCGCGCGCGCGAGCTTGACCAGGTCGTCGATCGAATGCACCGGCAGTGCCGCATTGACCAGGAGCACCTCGGGCGACCTGGCGATCAGCGCAATCGGGACGAAGTCGGTGAGCGGGTTATAGGGAAGATTCTTGTGCAAGGAGACGTTGGTCGCCATGGTCGTGCTGGCGGCCGTCATGAGCGTGTAGCCATCGGGCGCCGCGCGCGCGACGAAGACCGAGCCGGTCACCGAGCTCGCGCCCGGCCGGTTCTCGACGATGAAGGACTTGCCATAAAGCCGTTCGAGCTTGGCGGCGATCAGCCGTGCGAGGATGCTGTACATGCCGCCGGGCGCGGAGGGTGCCACGATGGTGACGGATTGCGCCGGATAATCCTGCGCCCAGGCGCGCCCGGCCGAAAGCCCGAGGACGACGAGGCCGACGACAGCCCATCGCGACAATCGTTTCATGGCCGACCTCTCGTGCGCTGGCCTTGCTCGATATGGACGGGTCCACATCCATCATCGTCCGCAACCGCGCCGACCGCAAGCGACGCGGTCACATTGCCGCGTGCTATCGCCTGCGTCGCGTAGACCCAGGCGTCGATGCGGGGATCGCGACGACGATCTTCTCCAATGCCTCGACGTTGGGCTCGAGCGGTTGCGAGCCGGCGGGAACGCCGTTGGCGCGGAGCAGATAGGCGATGATGTCGAGATAGACCTGGTCGTCCAGGCTGCGCACGTTCGGCCTCGGCATGGTCGCGCGGATCTTCTCGAAACGCTCGGCCATGGTCTTGTCCTGCCAGGCGAATCGGAACGGACCTTCGGTCAGGTCGGCGGCTTCGGGATCGATCCTGCGCAGATCGAGGCCATGACAGCCGGCGCAATGGGCCTGATAGGCGCGCTCGCCCTTCCCGGCCTGCTCTTCGGTGAACACGCCGTCCGCGGTGGATCTGGCCGCGCTGTCCTGTGCGTGGGCGCCGACGGAGAGCAAGGTCAGCGCACAGACGATCACGGTCGCTTTCATCTCGAATCTCATGTGCAGGGCTTCGCGGCATTGTCCGCGGCGAACCGGTTGCCACTTCGCCGGAGAATGCTCGAGGTCGGCGGGCAACGCCCGGTATAGGGCGCGACGGCCGCGCTGCCGCCTTGCGGCAGGTCGTGGCAAATCTCGATCCGCTCCTTGCGGGTTTCCGGAGCGAGCGAGTACGAGCGCAAACTGTAGTTTCCGAGCGAATTGTAGTAGTTGCAAAATGGCAGCAGCGTCGTCGTTCGGTCGACGAACCAGCTCGTGCCGGCTCGATAGGGCGCGCTGTCGACCTGATCGGTAATTTCGACCGTGGCCACGGTCTTCCATCCGGCCTCGCCGATGGCGTCGCAGGCGTGCTGCGCCTGCGCTCGGCTGGTGCCGGCGGGAATGACCGCCGCGATCGCAAGGACCGGGAGCAGCGTACGCGTACCGAACATTCCTGAACATCCCCTGCCGACGCGTCGCGAAACGCGCTGGCTGCATGCGAGCGGCGCGTTCGGCGAGGGATGCTAGCGCGTGCGCCGCCTTGACGCAGCCCCCCGGAAGATCGAGATTTGTCGGCAGCAAGAAACGCCGAGCATGGGGAGGATACGATGAGCGACAATACCGATCGCGGCGCAAAGCGCGCCGGCTTCCTTGAGCAGACGAGGCTTTCTCACGAAAGGCGCGGCCGGCGTCGGCGCCGTCGCGCTGACCGGCGCGGCTGCGACCGAGGCCACGGCGCAGACGCGATGGGACCGCTCCGCGGACGTGGTGGTCATCGGCGCGGGCGTGGCCGGGCTGCCGGCCGCCATCATGGCGCGCGACCACGGCGCCAGCGTCATCATCGTCGACAGCAATCACGACATCGGCGGCCGCGGCATCTTGAGTGGCGGACGCATCCATCTCGGCGGCGGTCACGCCCTGCAGCAGAAGCTCGGGATCAAGGACACGCCGCAGCAGGTGTTCGAGGATTGGGTCCGCTCCGATCATGCCGACAGCCGCTACAGCGACCGCGAGCTGGTGCGCGTATTCGCCGACGAGAACGTCCCCACCTTCGACTTCTTAGTCGAGAACGGCGTCAAGCTGATCGAGAGGCTGGTCGGGCCCGAGCAATCCTCGACGGTCCCGCGCACCTTCCTGTCGGTCGAATGGGAGAACCCGGCCGAGGTGATCGCGCCGCGCCGCAACCGCAACGGCTCGGGCATCGTGCGGGCGCTCGCCGCCAGCGCGCGCCAGAAAGGCGCGGAGATCCTGCTGCAGCACAAGATGACGCGGATCATCCGCGAGAATCCCCATTCCGGGAGGGTGCTCGGCATCGCCGTGACCCACAACGGGCAGACGCTGAACATCCAGGCCAAGAAGGGCGTCATCATCACCACCGGCGGCCACACCGGCGACGTCAACTTCCGCCGCATCTTCGACCCGCGCCTCACCGAGGAGTACCAGCAGGCCTGCCAGCCGTGGGTCAGCCAGGATGCGTCCGGCGAGATCGCGGCGATGGATATCGGCGCCTCGCTGTGGTCGACCGCCAACCAGACGACCGAGACCGCGGCCGCGATCACCAAGACCCGCCACATCGGCTGCCAGTGGGGCTACAGCTCGCTGGTCTATGAGCCCGAGAGCCCGATGTTCAAGTTCGCGCGCGCGACCGGCCTGACCGTGAAGGACTGGCAGAACGTCGTCATGGTCAACGACCGCGGCCGCCGCTTCTGGAACGAGGTCGACGGCTCCTACGACTTCTTCGCCGCGGCGATGGCCTGGAACGGCGATCCGGAGAAGCTCAACGGCGGCGGGCCGATCTGGGCGATCTTCGACGCCGATGCGGCGGCGCGCGAGAAATGGAACACCAAGCCGCCGAACGTCGATCCGGACGGCTGGTTCTTCAGCGCCGACACGATCGCCGAGCTGGCGGGCAAGATCAAGAATCCGCACCAGAGGAAGCCGATCTCCGGCGCCGTGCTGGAGGACAGCATCGCCCGCTACAATTCATTCGTGGCGGCGGGCAAGGATACCGATTTCAACAAGCCCACCCCGATGCACAAGGTCGCAGACGCCGCCGTTCCATGCGGCCTGGTCGACGCCGATCCTGCACGACGCGCTCACCGGCCTGCGCACCAACCGCAACGCCGAGGTGGTCGACCTGCGCGGCGAGGTCATCTCGGGGCTCTATTGCGCGGGCGAAGCGCAGGGCGGATTCTCGCAGCACGGGCTCGCGCGCTGCCTGGCGTTCGGGCGGGTCGCCGGTCGCCACGCGGCCCAGCGTCCGGCCGCGTGAGGAGAGGCGCGGGCGTTGCGCACGCATGCGATCCGGCTCGTGCTGAGCGAGCCGGCGCCGGCGGAGGCGCCGGTCGGCTCCGAGGTGACGGTCGCGCTGCGGGCGGCATGCCCGGAGGGCTGCGATCTGCGCGGCCTGTCGCTTGCGATCACGGCGCCTGACGGTGCCGTCGCCGGACACGCGCTGGCGCAATTCGCCGACGGCATGAACGAGACGGCGCCGGTCGCGCTGCGGATTCCGCGGTGCGTCGGCACGCATAGCTGGGCGGTCTCGTGTCCCGCGCACGAGCACGGCGACGTCCGTCATCCGCGAGGCCGCGCTGTCGATCGCGATCGCGGCCCGGCCGCATCCGGCGAGCCTTGCGGTCTGGTCGATCCCGCAGCCGCTGGTGGCGGGCGAGCGCTTCGCGCTGAAGGTCGGCGTCAAGTCGTCGGGCGGCTGCGACCTCGGCGGCGAGGCCGTCGAAGTCTGCGATCCGGCGGGCGCGGTTGCGGCGCGCGGCGTGTTGGGAGCCTCGCCGTGGCCGGATACGGCCGCCTTGTACTGGACCGAGGTGCCGATGCTGGCGCCGCGCGCGCCCGGCCTGTCGTCCTGGTCGGCGCGCTTTGCCGGCTGCGCAACCGGACTTGCCGCACGAGAGCGCCGCCAGCACCTTCAGCCTTTCGACGGTGGCGCCGCCGGAGCACAGCCTGACCGTCACGGTGATCGAAAAGGGCACCGCGACGCCGGTCGAGGATGCGCTGGTCCGCCTGGGCGACTTCCGCGCGGCGACCGGCCGATCGGGCAAGGCCGAGGTCAGGCTTCCCAAGGGCTCCTACAATCTCGTCGTCTGGAAGGTCGGCTACGACGCGCCGCCGATCGCCGTCGACGTGCAGGCGGATGCCGCCGTCGAGGTCGAGCTGCTGACGGTTCCGGAGGAAGACCCCGATGCGGCGTGGCGGATGTGACGCCCTCGGGCGATCGTGTCCAGCGATAGGCCGGGACGCCGCTCAGGGAATGTCCAGTGAAAAGCCTCGGAAGCGCTGCTGGGCCGGTGGCAGCTTCTTGCACTCGACTCCGTCCAGCTTCATTCCCCCGTCATCGCTCAGAAACTGCACCGCCGTCGTGTCGCCGGGATAGACAAACATTGCTTCAGGCTTGAGATCGCCGAATGTCCGTTCAGGCATCAGCTCCGCCGCGTCGGAGGATTTGCCCGACCAGTCAAACAGCGCGAGCTTTCCGTCGTCGTTGTAGGGACCCGCAGCGATCAAATAGCGGCCGCGGCTTTCCCTGTATTCAATGCTTCTTATGCCCAGTCCGTTCAGTGCAAGCTCGATCGGCGGACCGAGCTTCGCCCGTTCCCCCTCAACGACCTGCTGCGGATTGTCGAGCGGCACGATCAAGGCCTTGCCGCCAGGGATCGGATTACGGAAGCCGATCATCAGCGTGCCCTGCGGGGTCGCGACAAGCCCCTCGATGTTCAATCCGCCCTCGCTCTCCGGGGCCTTCTTCGAAGCATTCTCCAGATCGTATTTCGCAAGGACCGGAGCCTGTACCAGGTCTTCGAGGAGCCTCGTGTAAGGGAGCCCGACCGGACTCACCGTCACTTTGTCGCCGTCGACCGTTACGCTTGTTGCAAAGAACCGATGGCGGCTGGGTCGGAGCTTTCCGTTCCTGTTGCGGCCGTGCGACGCAATCCAGAAGATGCGCTCGCCAATCTGCGTAACGCCCTCGATGTCCGCTTCGGGACGATCCTCATCTGGCTTCAAAAACGAATTGAGATCGAATCTCTGAGGTGCGCCCGGATTGTCGCGCGCATAGACCCGCAGCACGTTGTCCTCGTCGCTGGCGACAATGAACAAACGGTCGCTGATCGCCAGCGCCGCCGAAGGATCACACATCTCCGGGTATTCGATAACAGCAATGCTCTGTGCTGCCGACGGGAAGATTGCCGCCGTGACCGTTTCGATGAACGCCTTTAGTGTTCCCATGATGCATCCTACATCAATCCTGCTGCCTTCAAGGCTTTATTGATCACCGCACCGATATCGATGGGAGGTGACGGCGGGATGCGCGGGTGCTCCGGGCCTATCTCGAAGTCCTTGTCCAGCACTTCGCCTTCCAGCACCTCGCCTTCCAGCACTCCGGGTTGCGCGAGCGCCGCTGCAGGTCTGCCGACGGGTCGCTGTTTCGCAGCGATCGTCACAGCTTCGCTCTGCGTCGAGGCGACATGGCGGAGACCGGCGGCGGTGAGGCCGAAGAACTTGGCGATGTGATAGGACGAAGAAATCCCGGCCTCGAGCAGGAACGGTCCGGCAGCGCCGCACTCGTCATCAGCCTCACCGGTCGCGAGCGGCGTACCATGCCCCGCATGGGTGATGGTGTAGGACTCGATCAGCTCATCCCCTCCTTCGTCGACCCAGACCTGGCGGGGATAGCCGTCAACCATGGCTTGAACCGACGGCCTTGTCGGCAGGCCGTGAACGTCCGTCCATTGCTTGAGGATCTCGCGCGCGTTCGCGGGGATCACCGTCTGGTCGGCGTTGCCATGCCAGACCGAGACGCGAGGCCAGGGCCCATCGTGCGGCGCTGCGCCACGCACGAGATCGCCCCATTCCTGCGCGGAGCGGGCGGGACTTTGAAACATGCTTTCGAACGCCTGCTGCACGTTGCTGGCGGCGCCGTACGGCAGGCCGGCAATGATCGCGCCGGCGGCGAAGACCTCCGGGTAACAAGCCAGCATGACGGACGTCATCGCCCCTCCCGCCGACAGTCCGGTGATGAACACGCGGCGACGGTCGATACCCTGGTCGACGACGATTTTCTCGACCATCTGCCGGATCGACAGCGGTTCGCCGCGACCGCGCTCGATGTCGCCGGTCTGGAACCAGTTGAAGCAGCCATTGGGATTATTGGACTGCTGCTGCTCGGGCAGCAGCAGGGCGAAGCCGTAGCGGTCGGCGAGTGTCGACCACCCTGCCCCGTGATCGTAGCCTGCCGCGGTTTGTGTGCATCCGTGCAGGACGACGACGAGGGCGGGATCGGCCTCGAGGCGTGCCGGCAGGTAGCTGAACATTCGCAGGTTGCCGGGGTTGGAGCCGAAGCCATGAACCTCTTGGAGACGATCCTCTTGGAGACGGATGGGCACAGCGCCCGCGTCCGGCGCGCGAGGCGCGGCCCGCGGCTCGCAGCAACTTCTCCCACCTGCCTCGGTTACGCGCGAGGCTGGCTATCGTCTTGCGGAGACTGAGCACGGGTCCTCCCTCGGATGTCGAGCCTATTCAACGACTGAGGTTCCAAATGGTTGCTGCAGCGCACAAAAACAAGCACGAATGCGTTGCCCGGCGGTCGATTCCGCTGAGTTATGCAGGCTGAACGGCAAAGCGGACCACGTCCCCGGTGCCCCGCCTTGTTCCGTACGCCCATGATCCGGGCCGGGATGAGACATACTGGTCGACGGCTATTACTGGATGGGCTTCTTTCTCTCGAAGGGCACGCCGGCGCTGCGTAAGTAGGGGCGCCGCTTGTGGGCGCCCACGACGGCGCCATGAACGGGCGACCACAAGGGTCGCCCCTACACCCATCACACGCCTAGCGATCGTGACCACGCTCAATACGGCGATCAACGCCGCGCTGGACACGCCGTCCGTGCAGGCGCGTCTGCGTGACGTCGCCACGACGGTGGTGGCGCGCGAGCGCCGGTCGAGCGCCTATCTCCAGAAGTATCTCGAGAGCGAGATCGCGAAGTGGGCCGCCACGATGAAAGCCAGCGGCATCACTCCGCAGTGAAACGCAGAACGCCCGTCCATGGGCTACGTGTTCGCGCCCGCGTACCGCCATTTTGGCGGAACAAACCCAACCGGCATTTCGCCAACGAATCCAACAGGGCGAAAGGCCCACGCTTCATGATTCACTTGTCAAACAGCCCTACTAGCCAACGCTCCGCCGCCCGGTGACTTCGATTTTCGGGCGCCGGGCGTCGCCCTTTCCCCTTTTTCCTTCTCCCTTGCACGCAAGGGAAATGGAGCGCCGGGAGGCGCCGGGTGCTTGCGAGGCACCCTGGCGAACCTTGCGAGGGTCCGCCGCGCGCCTTGCGAGGGCGCGCGCACCCCAGTGACGTAGGGGTGCGGCGCCTCCCGGCGCTCCACCTGCGACGCTTCGAGGCGGGACCACGTTCTTCCTGCGCCTGTCCGCGTCGCTGCCAATTTCGCCGCGAGACCTGACGTGTCGGTCCTAGGCGAATCAGCCTATTTGTTCATGATATGTTCTTTACCCAACCGTGTCAACCGAACACACTTGATGGAAAAATCGATCGAGGAGACGAGGCGGCGAGTGTCTCGAGACCCTGCGGACAAGCGCGAGGGTGACCGCTGCATGACTTTGACCGATCACGGTCATTCACGCTCTTTCTCTGACAAGCCGCGACTTCACTCGATCACCTCGTCGGCGGGGCGATAAGGAGGCTCGACTGTGAGCTGTCTCACACGGGCGCCGAGATGGATGCCCTATCGAATGATCAGCGGTGGTCATGGAGACCACCATTCACCCAAAGGATATTTCGATGACCACTCTCAAAGCTCTTGCTGTTGCCACCTTGCTGATCGCCTCCGTCTCGTTCGCGCAGGCGGCGCTTGTTGGTCCGATCAGCGCCCAACCCACCACCGAGACATTCTCGGGCCCGTTCTCGAACATGAACCGAGCCGAGTAAACCGCACGAACCGTCGAGCGCAACTGACCGTCCGAGCTTCGGGCGGTCAGTTTCCTTTGGGGACGCCACGCTCGAAAGGCTCGCCGCGAGCACATCCTTTCCGCAATTGATCCGAAAGCACCCGCAAGGGGCGGCGGACCGGTTCCTGCCACTCGATCGGCAACGACCCCGGTCACCATCCAATTTTGTAAAATGTGAGCAATATTGCTCAGACTCCCGACCCACAAAGGCGTAACCCAGTGCTAATCGGTACGCCATCGCAAGGCGTTCCGTCTTCATTTCAACTTGCTGAACCGGAGCCCATCCGGGTGTCCGTGGCCTCGCTCCGAAACATGTCGGGCGAAAGGAAATACCGTGGAAATGCCTGCAATCCTGCAAGGAGACTCGCTGACGCGTCTGCTGCAAGGCGCGGTCGCCGGTGCCGTCGCAACGATGTTCGTTGGGTTCTACTGGGCTGGCTGGTCGCTCGGCAGCACCGCTGACAAGATGGCAAAAGAGCGATCGGAGCTGGCAGTCGTCGCGGCGCTGGCACCGGTGTGCGCCGAAAAGTTCCGCGCGCAGCCTGATGCCGAAGCGAAGAAAGTCGCGCTTTCGAAGGTCGACTCGTGGAAGCGTCGGGACGAATTCCCCAAGGAGTTCGTGACCCTCCCGGGCGAATCGTATCCGAATTCCGCCCTTGTGGACGCGTGTTACACGCTGCTGGTTGCACCGAAGTCAGCCGCGCTCAAATAACCGTCGCTGAGCCGGAATTCTTGCATCGTTCCGTCGGCTGCTGGTAGGCGCAGCAAGCGGCCACGCCGTCACCGCGCCGCCAGCCGGTGGCAGGCATTTTGACGACCCCACCCGACCGCGTTGCTCCGCAACGCGGAGCAAACGCGGCCAGCCCCCGATCAAGTCGGGGGCGAGCCCCGGATCAAGTCCGGGCAGGCCCCGGATCAAGTTCTGGCAGGCTCTCCCCTTGCAGGCGAGGTAGAGCCCGCGGCACGGTATCGGCCCAACAGACGACCGAGTCTGCGGCTGCGCGGGTTCTATTTCATCGGAAACCGCTCCAAGTATTGGGCGACGCATTGGAATGGCTCAGTCGAGCCATATTCCTGCTCGCCGATATGATAGTCTGTTGCAACAGCAGCGCACCGGCTGCCTTTTCAAGCCGGGTTGAAGCTTACGAGAGCGAAAGTTCAGTCATGCGGCGGCGCGCGTTCATCACGTTGCTCGGCGGCGCGGCGACCGCGCCTGCGATGCTTTGGCCGCTCGCCGCGCGCGCGCAGACGGGCGAGCGGGTTCGGCGCATCGGCATGCTGATGTCGCTCGCCGAGAGCGATCCGGAGGGGCAAGCGCGCACCTCGGCGTTCCGGCAGGGGCTCAAGGAGCTGGGTTGGACGGAGGGCCGCAATATTCGGATCGAGTATCGCTTTGCGACCGGCAGCGCCGAGCGCATGCGACCGTACGCGGCGGAGCTGGTGGGATTGGAACCGGAGGTGATTTTTGTCGGTGGCACGGTTGCGTTGACCGTGATGCAAGCCGCGACCCGCAAGGTGCCGATCGTATTCACGCAGGTCACCGACCCGGTCGAAGCCGGCTTCGTCGCAAGCCTGGCGCGGCCGGGCGGAAACATCACCGGATTGACCCAGCACGAGTTCGGCATCGGCGTGAAATGGCTGGAATTGCTGAAGCAGATTGCGCCACGCGTGACGCGCGTGGCGGTCATTTACGATCCGGCGAATCCCGCCGCGGCCGGATACCTGCGTACGATCGAGCCGGCAGCGCCATCATTCGGCACGCAGGTATCCGCCTCCGCCGTGCGCGACGCGGCTGAGATCGCGCGCGCCATCGATGGGTTCGCCGCCGAGCCCAACGGTGGCCTTGTGGTTCTGCCGGGCGCGGCCGCCGCGGTGAATCGTGACCAGATCATCGCGCTGGCGGATCGCCACCGATTGCCGGCCGTCTACGCGTTCCGTTACCACGTGGTCAGCGGCGGACTCGGCATCCTATGGCATCGACAATATCGATCTCTACAAGCGCGCAGCCTGGTATGTCGATCGCATCCTCAAGGGCGAGAAGCCGGGCGAGCTGCCGGTGCAGCACGCGAGCAAGTTCCAGCTGGTGATCAACCTCAAGACCGCCAAGGCGCTCGGCCTCGACGTGCCGCTGTCGCTGCTCGCGCGCACCGACGAGGTGATCGAATGAGGCGACGGGAGTTCATTGCATTCCTCGGTGGCGCGGCTGCAGCTTGGCCGCTCGCCGCGCGCGCGCAGCAGGGCGAGCGGATGCGGCGCGTTGGCGTGCTCATGCTGCTTTCCGCGGACGATCCGGTCGCACGGGCCCGGATCGCAGCATTTGTGCAGGGACTGCGGCAACTGGGCTGGCTTGATGGCCGCAACCTCCGCATCGACTATCGCTGGACTGTGGGCAGCGCCGACCAACTTCGCAGCGATGCAGCCGAATTGGTGGCGCTCGCGCCCGACGTCATCCTGGCCACTGGCAGCCCGCCGGTGGCGGCATTGCAACAGGCATCCCGCTCTGTGCCGATCGTGTTCGTCCTGGTCTCCGATCCGGTCGGCGCCGGCTACGTCGCCAGCTTGGGGCGACCGGGTGGGAGCACGACCGGATTTACGCCTTTCGAGTACAGCACCAGCGCGAAATTGCTAGAGCTGCTGAAAGAGATCGCGCCGGCCGTGACCCGTGTCGCAGTGATTGGAGAACCTACCAATCCCGGCGCGGTCGGCCAGATCGCCGCGATCCGATCTGCGGCGCCGACTTTCGGCGTAGAGTTGAGCACGTTCGATGGCCGCGATGGCGTTGAGGTCGAGCGAGCAATCACCACGTTTGCGCGTTCCTCGAATGGCGGCTTGATCGTGCCAGCAATTCCGTCGGCGAACCTTCATCGGGAGCTGATCATCGCGCTTGCGGCGCAACACCGATTGCCCGCGGTCTACGGTTTTCGCTTGCACGTCGTCCGTGGCGGCCTGATCTCCTATGGTCCTGATCAGATCGACCAGTACCGGTTTGCGGCCGGTTACGTCGATCGCATCCTCCGGGGCGAGAAACCCGGCGACCTTCCCGTGCAAGCCCCGACCAAATACGACCTGGTCATCAACCTCAAGACAGCGAAGGCGCTCGGTCTCGACGTGCCGCCGATGCTGCTCGCGCGCGCCGACGAGGCGATCGAATGAGACGGCGCGCGTTCATCACGCTGCTCGGCGGCGCGGCGGCGCGCCGCGATGCTTTGGCCGCTCGCCGCGCGCGCGCAGCAGGGCGAGCGGATGCGGCGCATCGGCGTGCTCCTGCCTGCAGCCGCGGACGATGCGGAATTTCAGGCCCGCGTCGGGGCGTTCCTGCAGGCGCTGGCGCTCTTGGGCTGGACCGTCGGCCGCAACGTGCGGATCGACACTCGCTGGGCCACGGCCAATGCCGACGACATTCGCAGAGCACGCGGCGGAATTGGTCGCGCTCGCGCCGGACGTCATCCTGGCCACTGGCAGCCGCGGCCGTGGCGCCGTTGCTACAGGCGACCCGCACCGTGCCGATCGTGTTCGTGCAGCGTCATCGACCCGGTCGGCGCCGGCTTCGTCGCGAGCCTGGCGCGGCCGGGCGGCAACGCGACTGGGTTCACGCAATTACGAATACAGCATGAGCGGAAAATGGCTGGAGCTGCTCAAAGAGATCGCGCCGCGCGTGACGCGGGCGGCGGTCCTTCGGGATCCGGCCGTCGCCGCCGGGATCGGGCAGTTCGGCGCATCCAGGCCGTGGCGCCGTCGTTCGGGGTGGAGTTGAGCCCGGTCGACGTGCGCGACGCCGGCGAGATCGAGCGCGCCGTCGCGGCATTCGCGCGCGGGCCGAATGGCGGCCTGATCGTGACGGCGAGCGCGTTGGCGATCGTTCATCGCGAGCTGATCATCACGCTGGCGGCCCGGCACCGAGCTGCCCGCGGTCTACTCCGACCGCTTCTACGTCACCGGCGGCGGCCTGATCTCCTACGGGCCTGATCTGATCGACCAGTACCGGCGCGCGGCCGGCTACGTCGATCGCATCCTCAAGGGCGAGAAGCCGGCCGACCTGCCGGTGCAGGCGCCGACCAAGTACGAGCTGGTGATCAACCTCAAGACCGCCAAGGCGCTCGGCCTCGACGGTGCCGGCGACGCTGCTCGCGCGCGCCGACGAGGTGATCGAATGAGGCGGCGCGAGTTCATCACGCTGCTCGGCGGCGCGGCGGCGGCATGGCCGCTCGCGGCGCGCGCGCAGCAGGCCGAGCGGGTGCGGCGCATCGGCGTGCTCCTGCCCGTAGCCGCGGACGATGCGGAATTTCAGGCCCGCGTCGGGGCGTTCCTGCAGGCGCTGGCAGCTATTGGGCTGGACCATCGGCCGCAACGTGCGGATCGACACCCGCTGGGCCACGGCCAATGCCGGCGAAATTCGCAGACACGCGGCGGAATTGGCCGCGCTCGCGCCCGACGTCATCCTGGCCCACGGCGCCTCGACCGTGGGGGCGTTGCTGCAGGCGACCCGCACCGTGCCGATCGTGTTCCCGGTCGTCGTCGATCCGGTCGGCGCCGGCTTCGTCGACAGCCTGGCGCGGCCGGGCGGCAACGCCACCGGTTTCATGACTTTCGAATACAGCATGGGCGGAAAATGGCTGGAACTGCTCAAGGAGATCGCGCCCGACGTGACGCGAGTGGCGGTCCTTCGCGATCCCACCCAGGGCTCCGGAACCAGCCAGTTTGCCGCCATCCAGACCGTGGCGCCGTCGCTCGGGGTGGAGGTCAGCCCGGTCAACGTGCGCGATGCCGGCGAGATCGAGCGCGCCGTCGCGGCCTTCGCGCGTGCTCCGAATGGCGGCCTGATCGTGACGGCGAGCGCGCCGGCGTGCGTTCATCGCGATCTGATCATCACGCTGGCGGCCCGGCACAAGCTGCCCGCGGTCTACTCCGAACGCTTCTTCGTCGCCGCCGGCGGCCTGATCTCCTATGGGCCTGATCTAATCGACCAGTACCGGCAAGCGGCCGGCTACGTCGATCGCATCCTCAAGGGCGAGAAGCCGGCCGATCTGCCGGTGCAGGCGCCGACCAAGTACGAGCTGGTGATCAACCTCAAGACCGCCAAGGCGCTCGGCCTCGACGTGCCGCCGACGCTGCTCGCGCGCGCCGACGAGGTGATCGAATGAGACGGCGCGAGTTCATCACGCTGCTCGGCGGCGCGGCGGCGAGCTGTGGCCGCTCGCGGCGCGCGCGCAGCAGGGCGAGCGGATGCGGCGCATCGGCGTGCTCCTGCCCGTAGCCGCGGACGATCCGGAATTGCAGGCCGCGCGTCGGGGCGTTCCTGCAGGGGCTGCAGCAATTGGGCTGGACCGATCGGCCGCAACGTGCGCGATCGACACCCGCTGGGCCGCGGGCGAATGCCGACCGACATTCGCAGATACGCGGCGGAATTGGTCGCGCTCGCGCCGGACGTCATCCTGGCTCACGGCAGCCTGCGGCGGTCGCGGCCGTTGCTGCAGGCGACCCGCACGCGTGCCGATCGTGTTCGCGGACGTCGCCGATCCGGTCGGCGCCGGCTTCGTCGACAGCCTGGCGCGGCCGGGCGGCAACGCCACCGGCTTCATGCCTGTTCGAATACGGCATGAGCGGGAAATGGCTGGAGCTGCTCAAGGAGATCGCGCCGGGCGTGACGCGCGCGGCGGTCCTTCGGGATCCCGGCCATGACCGCCGGGATCGGCCAGTTCGGCGCGATCCAGGCGGTGGCGCCGTCGCTCGGGGTGGAGGTCAGCCCGGTCAACGTGCGCGACGCCGGCGAGATCGAGCGCGCGATCGCGGCATTCGCGCGCGCTCCGAATGGCGGCCTGATCGTGACCGGCGAGCGCGTTGGCGATGCGCTCATCGCGACCTGATCATCACGCTGGCGGCCCGGCACAAGCTGCCCGCGGTCTACTACCGAGCGCTACTTCGTCGCCGCCGGCGGCCTGATCTCCTATGGGCCGATCTCATCGACCAGTACCGGCGCGCGGCCGGCTACGTCGATCGCATCCTCAAGGGCGAGAAGCCGGCCGACCTGCCGGTGCAGGCGCCGACCAAGTACGAGCTGGTGATCAACCTCAAGACCGCCAAGGCGCTCGGCCTCGACGTGCCGCCGACCGTGCTCGCCCGCGCCGACGAGGTGATCGAATGAGGCGGCGCGAGTTCATCACGCTTCTCGGCGGCGCGGCGGCGGCATGGCCGCTCGCGGCGCGCGCGCAGCAGGCGCGAGCGGATGCGGCGCATCGGCGTGCTTGACCGGCCGCGGACGATGCGGAATGCGACAGGCCCGCATGCGGCGTTCCTGCAGGCGCTGCAGCAATTGGGCTGGACCGATGGCCGCAACGTGCAGATCGACACGCGCTGGGCCGCGGGCGATGCCGGTCGCATTCGCAGACACGCGGCGGAATTGGTCGCGCTCGCGCCGGATGTCATCCTGGCCACCGGGACCGCGACTGTGGGGCCGTTGCTCCAGGCGACCCGCACCGTGCCGATCGTGTTCGTGAACGTCGCCGATCCGGTCGGCGCCGGCTTCGTCGATAGCCTGGCGCGGCCGGGCGGCAACGCCACCGGTTTTATTCAGTTTCGAATACGGCATGAGCGGCGAAATGGCTGGAACTGCTCAAGCAGATCGCGCCGGGCGTGACGCGAGCGGCGGTCCTTCGAGATCCCGCCATAACCTCCGGGATCGGCCAGTTCGCCGTCATCCAGGCCGTGGCACCGTCGTTCGGGGTGGAGGTGAGCCCGGTCAACGTGCGCGACGCCGGCGAGATCGAGCGCGCTGTCGCGGCCTTCGCGCGCTCCCGAATGGCGGCCTGATCGTGACGGCGAGCGCGTTTGACGGCGTTCATCGCGATCTGATCGTCACGCTGGCGGCCCGGCACAAGCTGCCCGCGGTCTACTCCGAGCGCGCTTCTTCGTCGTCGGCGGCGGCCTGATCTCCTATGGGCCTGATCTCGTCGACCAGTTCCGGCGCGCGGCCGGCTATGTCGATCGCATTCTCAAGGGCGAGAAGCCGGCCGACCTGCCGGTGCAGGCGCCGACCAGGTACGAGCTGGTGATCAACCTCAAGACCGCCAAGGCGCTCGGCCTCGAGGTGCCGCCGATGCTGCTCGCCCGCGCCGACGAGGTGATCGAATGAGGCGGCGCGAGTTCATCACGCTGCTCGGCGGCGCGGCGGCGGCGTGGCCGCTCGCCGCGCGCGCGCAGCAGCCTCCGAAGGTCGCCCGCGTCGGATTTTTGGGCCTGGTTTCCGCTTCAGTCATGCCAGCCGAGTCGAGGCCCTGCGGGCAGGACTGCGCGATCTCGGCTACGTCGAAGGAAAAAATATTCTCATCGGAGTTCCGCTGGGCCGAGGGAAAATATGACCGGCTGCCCGCTTTGGCGGCGGAGCTGGTTCGCCTCAACGTCGACGTTATCGCGACACATGGGGCAGCAGGGGCTCTCGCGGCGAAGCAGGCGACGACGACGATCCCCATCGTCATCACGGCGGTCGGCGATGTTCTCGCCCTCGGTCTCGTACAGAGCCTCGCCCGGCCCGGAGGCAACGTGACCGGATTGACGTTCTTCAACCCGGAACTCATGGCGAAACGGCTCGAATTGCTCAGGGACGTCGCGCCGTCGATGACCAAGGCGGCTGTTCTCTTGAATCCCAACAATCCCGCGAGCGGGCCAATTCTCCAAGAGATGGAGATGACCGCGAAGGCATTGAAGGTGGGATTGCAGCCATTCGAGGCGCGCGGGCCGAGCGATTTCGAGCGCATCTTTGCGGCGATGGTCAATCAACAATTTGGCGCGGCCGTCATCCACGAAGATACGATGCTGAATGCAAACGCCAAAGCGATTGCAGATCTTGCCGCCATCAAGAGGTTACCGTCGTGCTTCCCTCCGAATTTGCGGTGGCCGGCGGCCTGATGGCCTACGGAATAAACTTTCCCGACATGGATCGCCGCGCGGCCACGTTCATTGACAACATTCTAAAGGGCGCCAAACCCGGCGACCTGCCGGTCGAGCGGTCGACCAAGTTCACAATGATCCTCAACCTCAAGACCGCCAAGACACTCGGCCTCGACATTCCGCCGACGCTGCTCGTCCGCGCCGACGAGGTGATCGAATGAGGCGGCGCGAGTTCATCACGCTTCTCGGCGGCGCGGCGGCGGCGTGGCCGCTCGCGGCGCGCGCGCAGCAGGCCGAGCGGATGCGGCGCATCGGCGTGCTCACGGCCGGCGCCGCGGACGATCCGGACGTGCAGGCCCGCATCGCGGCGTTCCTGCAAGCGCTGCAGCAATTGGGCTGGACCGACGGCCGCAACGTGCGGATCGACTATCGCTGGGGCGCGGGCAATGCCGACAACATTCGCAAATACGCGGCGGAATTGGTCGCGCTCGCGCCGGACGTCATCCTGGCCACTGGCACCGCGACCATGGCGCCGTTGCTGCAGGCGACGCGCACCGTGCCGATCGTGTTCGTGAGTGTCGCCGATCCGGTCGGCGCCGGCTTCGTCGATAGCCTGGCGCGGCCGGGCGGCAACGCCACCGGCTTCATGCAGTTCGAATACAGCTTGAGCGGGAAATGGCTGGAGCTGCTCAAGCAGATCGCGCCGGGCGTGACGCGAGCGGCGGTCCTTCGGGATCCCGCCATAACCGTCCGGGATCGGCCAGTTCGCCGTCGATCCAGTCCGTGGCGCCGTCGGTCGGGGTGGAGGTGAGCCCGGTCAACGTGCGCGACGCCGGCGAGATCGAGCGCGCCGTCGCGGCCTTCGCGCGCTCCCCGAATGGCGGCCTGATCGTGACGGCGAGCGCGTTGGCGGTGCGTTCATCGCGAGCTGATCATCGCGCTGGCGGCCCGGCACAAGCTGCCCGCGGTCTACTTCCGACGCTACTTCGTCACCAGCGGCGGCCTGATCTCCTATGGGTCTGATCTCGTCGACCAGTACCGGCGCGCGGCCGGCTACGTCGATCGCATCCTCAAGGGCGAGAAGCCGGCCGACCTGCCGGTGCAGGCGCCGACCAAGTACGAGCTGGTGATCAACCTCAAGACCGCCAAGGCGCTCGGCCTCGACGTGCCGCCGACGCTGCTCGCCCGCGCCGACGAGGTGATCGAATGAGACGGCGCGAGTTCATCGCGCTGCTCGGCGGCGCGGCGGCCGCGCCCGCGATGCTTTGGCCGCTCGCCGCGCGCGCGCAGCAGGGCGAGCGCGTGCGGCGCATCGGCATGCTCCTGCCCGCAGCCG